>NZ_JAATVW010000001.1 GCF_011947225.1 Planosporangium flavigriseum
TGCCCGCCGACAGCCGCCCCAGCGACTCCAACTGCTGGTCATGGCGGGTCGCAAGCTCCAGACGCTGCCGCTCCCGCTGTTCGGTGATGTCACGGAAGACGATCACCACACCACCGACCGTGGAGCCGATGTGCAGCGGCGCCGAGGAGTAGGAGACCGGGAAGATGGAGCCGTCCTTGCGAGTGAAGACCTGATCGTCGACCCGGATAGGCCGGCCTTCGGCGCGGGCCTTTCTCATGGGGCACTCGCTCGCCGGAATCGGCGTACCGTCCGCGGCCTGAAAATGCACGATGTCATGCATGCGCTTACCGAGCAGCTCCTCCTCGGTCCACCCGAGCATCTCCTCGGCCGCGCGGTTCATGGACATCAGCCGCCCCTGGTCGTCCTGGGTGTAGAGACCCTCGGCCATCTCGTCCATCACGACCGACCGGAACGCCTCGGCATCCTTGCGCTCGGTCAGGTCGACCACCACGACGCCGACCCCGATGACCTCGCCGTTGACCCGCACCGGGTAGAAGCTGGCCAGCCAGGAACAGACGCCGTCCGACTCGCCCTTGGGGTGCACCGTCAGTTCCGTACCGACGACGGATTGCCCGGTGTCGAGAACGCGGCGGTAGAGGTGCTCGGTCTGGGCCCAGATCGCCGGAACGGCCTCGGCCACCGTGCGTCCGATCAGTCTCCCGACGGGAGCCCCGGCGATGTCCGTGAACCAGTCGTTGGCCCGAATGAGCCGAAACTGGCGGTCCACGAAGCCGAAGCCCACGGGAGCGGCCGACTGCAGCGTTTCCAGAAGCGTGAGCGTCTCGGCGGTCTGCCGCTCGGAGCGGCGCAGGCTCTCCTCCAACGCCTTCCGGTCTTCGATGTCACTGGCGGTGCCGATCCACTTGGCGATCCGGCCATCGGCGCCACGCACCGGCACGCTCCGCCAGGAGTGCCAGCGGAACTCACCGTCGGCGCGGCGGATCCGGTACTCCGACTCGAAGGCGGTCTCGGCTCGGGCGGCCTCGTCCCAGGCGTTCCGGGCGCGTTCGGCGTCGTCGGGATGGATCAGCGCCACCCAGCCCCAGCCCAGGTTCGCCTCCTCCGGCAGCCCGGTGTACTCGACCACCCACCGATTGACGTACTCCGTAAACCCGTCGGGCGCGGACACCCACATGATGTGCGGGAGTGAGTCGGCGAGCAGCCGCAGGTCGTTCTCGGCCAGCAGCAGGCCCCCGCCGAGCAATGGATCACCGCTCTGGCCCGCCGACCCCACCGTCTCCCCCACCATGCCTGCGCCCTTCTGCCGATTTGCTCCTAATATCGGTACTTACCTGATCTATCGTCCAAGAGCCACGCTGACGCAACAGTCGAGCCGGAAAGGGTGCTACGTCTCAACCTGCCTATCGTGAAGGGATGACCGACATCGGCGACTTCGCGCGCCTGATCACGGGCGACCACGGCCTGTGCGTCGTGTCCACGCTGCGGCCGGACAACACGATCCAGGCCTCGGTGGTGAACGCCGGCGTGCTCGACCATCCGCTGACCGGCCGTCCGGTGGTGGCGTTCGTGGCGATGGGCGGCAGCCGCAAGCTGGCCAATCTACGGATCCACCCGCGGGCGACCGTGGTCGCCCGGGTCGGCTGGGAATGGGCGGCCGCCGAGGGCCCGGTCGAACTGGTCGGCCCGGACGATCCGGTCCCCGGGATCGACGCCGAGCGGTTGCGCCTGCTCCTGCGGGAGATCTTCACCGCGGCGGGCGGTACGCACGACGACTTCGACACCTTCGACCGGGTCATGGCGCAGGAGCGGCGGACGGCCGTACTCGTCACCCCCGAGCGGCTGTACTCCAACGCGTGAGATTCGGCGTTATCAAGAGCCGACGCCTCCCACCAGCCGACATAGCGGCGAATTGATCGTTTTGCACTCCGCTGGAGCGGGTACGGCGAAGACCTGCTCGTACCCGCTCCATGGAGGGACTCGCCTAGATGGATTCCAGCACCCCCGCCAAGGCGGTCAAGGACGTCGTGGAGTCGGCCGCCGAGAAGGTGGCCGACTTTCTCACTCCGAACGTTCCCGGATCACCGGGCAGCGCCCCGCCGAGCGTCGAGGAGCCGACGGCGCCGCGCGAGCCGTTGCCGCCGAAGAAGGAGCAGGGCGCGCCGGCAGGCGCGAACGGCCAACAAGGCAGCTACCTCACGACCGCGCAGGGAGCGCGCCTGCGCGACACCGACCACTCGCTGAAGGCGGGACCGCGCGGCCCGATCCTGATGCAGGATCACCACTTCCGCGAGAAGATCATGCACTTCGACCACGAGCGCATCCCCGAGCGCGTCGTGCACGCCCGCGGCGCCGGGGCCCACGGCGTGTTCGAGGCGTACGGCACCGCCGAGGCGGTGACCAAGGCAGGCTTCCTCAGGAAGGGGAAGAAGACCGACGTCTTCGTCCGGTTCTCCACGGTGCTCGGCTCGCGCGGGTCGGCCGACACGGTACGGGACACCCGTGGCTTCGCGACCAAGTTCTACACCGACGAGGGCACCTTCGACCTCGTCGGCAACAACATCCCGGTCTTCTTCATCCAGGACGGCATCAAGTTCCCCGACATCATCCACGCCGGCAAGCCACACCCGGACCGCGAGATCCCGCAGGCGCAGAGCGCGCACGACACGTTCTGGGACTTCGTCTCGCTGCACACCGAGGCGCAGCACCACACGATGTGGAACATGTCCGACCGCGCGATCCCACGCTCGTACCGGACGATGGAGGGCTTCGGCATCCACACCTTCCGGCTGATCAACGAGGCCGGGGAGACGGTGCTGGTCAAGTTCCACTGGAAGCCCAAGCTCGGCGTGCACTCGCTGGACTGGGAGGAGGCGCAGCTCCTCGGCGGCATGGACCCCGACTTCCACCGCCGCGACCTGTACGACGCGATCGAGGCCGGCGCGTACCCCGAGTGGGAGCTCGGCATCCAGGTCTTCCCCGACACCCCGGACGAGACGTTCGAAGGGATCGACCTGCTCGACCCGACCAAGATCGTGCCGGAGGAGCTCGCACCGGTACAGCCGATCGGCAAGATGACGCTCAACCGGACACCGACGAACTTCTTCGCCGAGACCGAGCAGGTCGCCTACCACCCCGGCCACCTACCCCCGGGTATCGACGTCACCAACGACCCGCTGCTGCAGGCGCGACTGTTCTCGTACCTCGACACGCAGCTCACGCGACTGGGCGGGCCGAACTTCGCACAGATCCCGATCAACCGTCCGCATGCTCCGGTCAACGACATGTTCCGGGACGGCTTCCACCAGCACGCCGTCCACGCCGGGGTCGCACCGTACCGGCCCAACTCGCTCGACGGTGGCAACCCGTTCGTCGCGGGCGACGGCGAGAACGCGTTCGTGGACGCGCCTGTCACGGTCGCCGAGGCGACCAAGGTCCGCGCCAACCCCGTCTCCTTCGACGACCACTACAGCCAGGTCCGGCTGTTCTGGCAGAGCATGTCGCCGGTCGAGAAGGAGCACATCATCCGCGCGTACACCTTCGAGCTCGGCAAGTGCTACGAGCAGGCGATCAAAGAGCGCCAGCTCCAGTGCCTGGCCAACATCGACCCGGTGCTGTGCCAGGAGGTCGCCACCGGCCTGGGCCTCCCCGCTCCGGAGCCGACCATCCCGCTCGCTGAGGTCACGCCCAGCCCCGCGCTGTCGCAGGTGGGCAAGGAATGGCCGGCCGACGGCCGGACGGTCGGCATCGTCGTCGACCCCGACGGCGACCTCGACGGCGTCCGCGAACTGCGGCAGGCGGTGTTCGCCGCCGGTATGGTGCCGCTACTGATCGCCCCGCACGGCGGCATGGTGGCGGACCTGCCCGTACAGCGGACCTTCGCCACCGGCCGGTCGATCGAGTTCGATCTGCTGCTGTTGGCCGGGGCACCGGTACCGGCGCCGGACGCGCTGCCCGCGCGGGACGCCAAGGCGGGCGCGGACAACTCTGCCGCCGTCGACCCGCGCGTGACGCTGCTGGTCGAGGAGTGCTGGCGGCACGCCAAGGCGATCGGCGCGTGGGGCGCCGGCGCCACCGTCCTCGCACACGCGGCGGTCACCAGCACACCGGGCGTCGTCGTGGGCGACTCCGCGACCGAGGTCTTCACCGAGGTGCGGCAGCTGATGGCCGCGCACCGGGTCTGGGAGCGGTTCCCTGCGTCGGTCGCCTGACGCGGCACGGCCATCCGGCCGCCGCACCTCGAGGTGCGGCGGCCGGGTGCGCTCTGGAACGGGTACGCCGGCAGGTCTCCACGCACGGTGACCCACTGGGTCTCGGTGAACGCCTCGATGCGATACCCACCGTCGATTCGCGATCAATCAATCTTGAACTGGTTCATCAAGCGGCGCAGGTCCGTGGTGATCTCCGCCAGGCTGCCGGCGGCGGCTTCTGTGCTCTGCGCTCCGGCGTCGGTCGCCTCGGCCGATCGCGCCACCGTGCCCAGGTTCTCCGCGATCTGCGTGGTGGCCTCGGCCGCGGCGCTCGCGCTGCGGCCGATGTCGTTGGTGACGGCCGTCTGCTCCTCCACCGCAGTGGCGATCGCCAGCTGGGTCTCGTTTATCTTCTCGATGATCCGGCCGATCTCGGCGATGGCATCGACGACGCCGTCGGTGTCCTCCTGGATCGCGGCCACCTTGGCCGTGATGTCCTCGGTCGCCTTCGCCGTCTCCTTGGCCAGTTCCTTGACCTCGCCGGCGACGACCGCGAACCCCTTGCCCTGCTCGCCGGCGCGCGCTGCTTCGATCGTGGCGTTGAGCGCGAGCAGATTGGTCTGCTCGGCGATCGCTGTGATCAGCTTGACGACGTTGCCGATCTCGGCAGAGGAGGCGCCCAGCCGGGCGACACGTTCACCGGTCTCGGCGGCCCGGTGCACCGCCTCGGCGGCCACACCGGCCGCCTCACCCGAGCCCCTGGCGATGTCCCGGATCGACGCGCCGAGCTCCTCGACGGCGGTGGCCACGTTGCCGACGTTGGCGTTGACCTGTTCGGCCGCCGCTGCGAGTTGGCCCGTCTGACCGCTGGCCTCCTGCGCCGTGCCGACCAGTTGCCGGCTGGTCGCCGCCAGTCCGCCGGAGGCGTCGGTGAGCCGCTCGGTGTTGTCGCGGACGGCGCCCACCGCGGTCGCCATCTTGCTGGCGAACCGGTTGAAGGCGGCGCCGAGCGCACCCAGCTCGTCCCCGCGGCTCTCGTCGACGCGCTGGGTCAGGTCACCCTCGCCCTCGGCGATCTCCATCATTCGTCCCCGCAGTGAATCGAGCGGACGGACGATCGAACGGCTCAGAAGCACCATCAGGACCGCGACGACGACCAGCGTGACGGCGGCGACGATGAAGATCAGGCGCTGCAGCGCGTCGGCGCCGGCCAGTACCTGGGCGGTCGGGATGCTGACCAGGAAGGCCCAGGTGTCCACCGACGACACGGCCACCGGTACGGCCAGCTGGACCGCGTCACTGTGGAGGCGGCCGTCGGCGGCGAGCCGCTGAACCGGCTTACCGCTACCGGCCGCCTGGGTCGCCTCGCCCACCAGCCCCTGGTCGGGCAGCGGCTTGCCGATGATCGCGCTGTCCGGGTGCGCGACCGCGACACCGGTAGCGGTGGTGAGCATGGCGTAGCCGGTGCCGTATGGCTTGATCTGGCCCAGCTCGGTCTGCAGGGTGGACAGGGCCAGGTCGACGCCGATCGCGCCGAGGAAGGTGCCGTTGACGACGACGGGCGCCACGACGGAGGTCATGAGGACCTCCTTGCCACCCACCGAATAGAGATACGGGTCGAGCACCTTCTCCTTGCCGCTCTTCTTGGTGAGCAGGTAGTAGTCGCCCGCTCCCGGTTTCTCGTAGTCCGCCAGTGCTTCCACGGCGATCTGACCGCTGCCCCGGTTCCAGTACGACAGATAACGGCCGGTGGCATCGCTGCCAGATGCGTTGGTGAACCGCGCGTCCGCCCCGTCAAGGGCGTTGGGTTCCCACACGCTCCAGGCGGCGAGCCATGACGGGTGCGATTCCAGGGTGGTACGCAAGATGTTGTCGAGCTCAGTACGCGACAGACCGGCGGTGGTCCGGAGGGAGCCGACCGTGCCCGCCTTCTCCCGCACGGCCTGCATCGCCTCGCCGATCGTACGGTCCACGATCTGGCTGTGCCGGAGGGTCAGTTCCTGGCCGTAGGCGAAGGCCTGTCGCTTGGCCTCGGAACTGCTGTTGACGACGACGATGCCGACCAGCGCGCCGAAGCCGGCGAGGAAGAGCACAAGGACTGCGGCCGTTAATTTGACCTTGATCGTGAAACGTTTCACCATCTGCAACTTTCGCTCGGTTACGCCGAACGTCGGCAGCAAATGCCAGATCTGAGAGTTGCTTGGATAACGGTCCGGCCACAAAAGCCGATAGGGACCCTGTTACGGAGAGAAGCAGTTCACCTACCTGTTCGACTTCGGCGCCAGCGAGGGATCTAAATCTGGCCGGCGTAGAAGCCGTACCGGGCAAGGGGCTCGACGATCTGCTGCTCCTCGTACGCCAGATGCGACAGCAGCGTGTCGGTGAGGAGGTCGACCGCTTCCTGCAGTTCGCTGAAGCCGCCGGGGTTGCCCATGAGGTTGACCAGGGCCCGGTCGACGCCTTCGACGACCTCGTGGATGATGACGTGCTCGGCTTCCAGCCGGTCGATGACGGGCACCAGGCCGGCGTCGGCGCCGCGCAGGTGCGGGAAGATCGCTTGGTCCTCGATTCCGTGGTGCTGGGTGAGCAGCGTGCAGTAGGAGGCGCAGTACGCGCCGAGCGTCCAGTTGTTCTGCCGCATCGTCAGCTCGTTGAGCGCCGCCCGCGCCCGGCCCGCGGACATCGCGCCCTGCTTGACCTGCTGGAGCAGCTCACGGATCTGGGCCAGTTCCTGGCGGAGATGGTCGTGCACGTCGACGAGGTGGCGTCCGACCGCCTCGGCCTGGTCGGAGTAGACGTGACCGGCCGGGGCCGGCGGGCCGACCGGGCGGGTTGACTCGTCCCAGAGAGTGCGGCCGCTGAGCCGGGTGGTGGGCGCCGGCGTGGGCGTGACGGCGAACTCCGGCGTACCGCTGGCGGAGATCACCTCTCGCTCCTCCGGTGCGGCCGCCTCCTTGCCGGCCTCCGGGTCGGCTCGCTGCGCCGCGACGAGTTCCCGTACCGCGGGCGCGACCTCCTGCCCGAAGAGCTGGATCGCCGCCGGGTCGTCGCCCATCAGCAGGAAGCCGGAGATGCCATGGTCGAGGGCGAGGCCGGCGAGCTCCTCCACCCACTGGCTGGGCGGCCCGACGAGCAGGCCGGCGCCGGAGTTGGTGAACTGGCCGGAGATGTTCAGCAGGCGGCGTACCGACCGGGGGTCCCGCCCGGCGGCGACCGCCGCCTCGTCGATGTGCGCGTTGAGGTCGACGAGGTCGGCCGGGCCGCCCGGCAGGTACGGCAGCGAGGGCAGCCAGCCGTCGGCGGCGCGGCCGACCAGCCGCAGCATGCGCGGCTTGTACGCGCCGACCCAGACGCCGATGGCGTGCGCGGGCGCCGGTCCGCGCTTGGCGCCGACCACCCGGTAGTGGTCGCCGTCGACGCGTACCCCGCCGCGCTGGTCGGCGTCCCAGACCTCGCGGAGGATCCTGATCGCCTCGTCGAGGGCCTCGACGGACTGGCCCGGGGTCAGGCGCCGGCCGCCGGCCGCCTCGATCGCGTCCCAGAACGCGCCCGCGCCGAGGCCGAGCTCGACCCGGCCGCCGCTGAGCAGATCGAGGCTCGCCGCGCTGCGGGCCAGTACGACCGGCTGCCGCAGCGGCAGGTTGAGCACGTTCGGGGCCAGGCGGATGTTGGTGGTCGCGGCGGCGAGATAGGACAGCAGCGTCCAGGCGTCGAGGAAGCCCGCCTGATAGGGGTGATCCTGGAACGTGGCGAGGTCGAGCCCCGCCTGCTCGGACAGCTGCGCCAGCGCCACCACCCGCTCCGGTCGCTCGGCGGTCGGCGTGAGGAAACTGCCGAAGAGCAGGTCGTGCCCGTAATCCGTCATGTCTCGACTTCCATCTGTGGTTGATCGGTCGCCGGTTGATCGTTCGCCCGCAGCCCAGCGTACCGACGGTAGTTGAATGCTCAAGTGACTAGCCGCACAGGTGCGCCCCATCGGGGGCCGGCGAATGCGGGCGGCGTTGAATGGGAATCATGGGATTCGAACTTGCCGGTCGCGGTGCGACGGCCGTGGTCACCGGCGCCTCCTCGGGAATCGGGGCGGTCTACGCCCGCGAGTTGGCCAAGCGCGGGTGGAACCTCGTCCTGGTCGCGCGCCGCGCGCAGCGGCTGGACGACCTGGCCGCGCAGCTGTCCGACGTCAAGGTGGAGACCCTCAGCGCCGACCTCGCGAAACAGGAGGACCTGGACCGCGTCGCGGAGCGGGTCGCCAGAGACGACGTCGCGCTCCTGGTCAACAACGCCGGGATCAACGGGTACGGGCCGTTCACCGAGGTCGACCCCCAGGTGCTGCAGCAGGTACTGGCCGTGAACGTCGTCGCGCCCACGATGCTCAGCCGGGCCGCACTGCCCGGCATGCTGGAGCGCGGCCGGGGCGCGGTCGTGAACGTCGCGTCGCTGCTCGCCTTCGCCTCGGCGATGCCGCCGAACCCGCTGCCGTGGCGGGCCACGTACGCCGGCACCAAGGGGTACGTCGTCACGTTCACGCGTACGCTCGCGGCCGAACTCGGCGACGACAGCCCGGTGCAGCTCCAGGTGCTGTGCCCCGGCCTGACCGCGACGGAGTTCCACCTGACCACCGGCATGGAGTCGGTCGGCGGCCGGGAGGAGCAAGTGCACGCCGAAGGCGGCATGCCGGCCGGGGACGTCGTCACCGCGTCGCTGGTCGGCCTGGAGCGCGGTGAGGTCGTGTGCGTACCGGGGCTGGAGGATCCCGCCGCGGTGGAGCGACTCGTCGACGTCGAGTCGGTGCTGCGGTCGGCCAGCCGGTCCCGGGGCATGGCGGCGCGCTACCGCTCATAGTCACGTTGGCGGATAAGGGTTCCCACGTCGTACTACCGGACCCGCATCATCTCTCACACCACGGCCAGGCCACGGGCGGTATCTGGGCGTTCCCCACCAGGTGGAGCAGATCCACGCCAACCCGAAGCAGTCGTCCTTTCGACGTTGACGGCCTCGTCATCCACCGAGGGCGCGGCGCAGGTCTTTCATCAACAGCAGCAGGTGCATGGGATCGGTCGGGCTCGGCTCGAACTTGGCCAGCCGGAGGTAGAAGTCGCGGGCGGCCTCGGTCTCGCAGTGGATGAGCACCGCCCGTACGCCGATGACCTCGGCGACGGCTGCGATGCGCCGCAGCGCGTCAACCACCAGCGCGCGTCCCAGCCCGGCGCCCTGGGCGGTGTGGTCAACGCCGAGCCGGGTCAGGATCACCACCGGCTGGTGGTAGCGGCCGGCACCCTGCATCAGGCGCGGCGCGGCATCCGCCGGGGCGACGCTTCCGGCGGCGAGGGCGTAGTAGCCGACCACTCGTTGGTCCGGGTGGTCGGTACCGCGGACGACGTACACCCGTGACAGGCCCGCCCGGTGGGCTTGCAGGGCGTGCTCGACCAGCCAGACGGACTGGGCCGGCGAGCCGCAGTCGAAGCCGGCCAGCACGTGCGCGGCCGACAACGGCTCGACCGGCGAGAAGCGGGAACTCACCGCTGAGTGCTGGCCGGCGGGGCGTCGAGCACCGTCGGCGTGGTCAACAGCTCCCGCAGCCCCGCAACATCCTGAGCCGGCCGCTCAAGCGCCGCGTCGAACACCTGCCACGCCGCCTCGTCCAGCACGAACACCCGCCGGTCGGCCAGCACGTCCGCCGCCGCCTCGGTCGCCGCCTTCAGCACAAATGTCGACACGCTGGCCCCGGCAGCTCGGCTGGCCGCCTCCAGCAGGGCCTTCTGCTCGGCATCCACCCGCAGGTGCAGCCGCTCCGCCTTCGCACTCACGAGACAATCGTACGCACAACGTACGCCATTCGACAATCACAGCACTACAAGATCGGACTTGGGCTCAAAACTGCTATACAGGATCAAGAACGGCCCGGCTGACGCCGGGCCGCGCGCACGCGCTACGGCCTACGGCCCTGCGCGCACGCCGACCGGCGGCACGTCTCTCCTTACAAACGACGAGCACGACGAGTCAACCAACCCGGCTCCATTGAGCCCGGGGAACATCAGAGCCTCTACCGGACCCGGAGCAGTTCACGTAGCGCTCCACCTACTCGCTCGCTTTGATGATCCTACCTATGGATGTCCCGGGCGCCATCCTCCGCACACCCGTCCGAAGCTGGACGCAGAGTTCCCAGTAAACGTCGTAGGGAACGACCTCGAGGTTGTCCACCTCGTCCTCGCCCCCGAGGAAGAGCGGCACCTTGCAGCCGATGCACTGGTCATAACGAAGCCGCGTGAACTCCGGGTGCGCGGCGCGCCATTCATCGAAGAATCCCGCCGCGAGCGCCGTCGGATCCTCCACAAGGGTCTCGTCGTGAAAGGCGCGAATACCCATTCCGCTCTCCATGTACTCGCCCGCCCCCGGCTCCACCAGTACGACAAGGGGCTCACCGCGACCGCTCATGTCGATCGCGAGGTTCCGCCCCAACCAGTCGAAGCCGAAGCAGTACATGCTGTCGGCAAAGCCTTGAATGAGACGGGCGCAGAACTCGTTGGAGTCGGCTGCGGTACGAGGGGTGTGAATGCGATACAGCCCGTCGTTGAAAGTCAGTCCGGCCATACTACGGAAGAGCTCCGCAAGGTCCGGGGGAACGGCACCGAGGTCACCGGCTGGTGCCTCGTCGAGGCGATCGGTCACCCGGTACTGGGTCAGGAAGTTCTCCAACACGGCCGACTCCCAGGAGAGATTGTGATCGGGGCGGGGAGCGGTCCAACGGGTGGCGCGCTCCCCGCCCCGGGTAAACCTACTAAGGGTTATCTCGAAATGATCCGTAGACCGCCCACCCAGGTCACCGGGCGACAGCCCCAGCTTCTTGATCTGCTTGTCGGTCTGTGAGCCGAGGCTCCGGTTCACAGACCGGTCGAACAGGCTCATGTTGGAAATGTCGTCCATACCATCCAACTGCAGTTCGACGGTGTGGCCGACATCCATGCCGGTCTTCGTCTTGTTACCCGCGCGCGTCCACGCCTTCGACGCGGTTCCCTTCCTGACTGGGCCCCGGTTTGTGGTCCACCGGCTATGAGAGCGTTGGTTGCCGGTTGGTGATCCACTGGTCGTGGAAGGCGTCGGGGGTGAGCCAGTCCAGCGAACCGTGGGCTCTGTAGGTGTTGTACTCGACGCACCAGTCTTCGGCCGGTACCTGAGCCTCCAGCAGGGTGTGGAACTGTTCGCAGGCCAGGAACTCGTCGCGGAAGCGGCCGTTGAATGACTCGCAGACGCTGGTCTGCGCCTCTATAAGACCCGCCGGTGACCCAGTCAACCTAAATCAGGTGCGAGCATATTCTCGGCTCCGACAACTGCAAACGCAGCCACCGGCGGCGTCCTGTCACCTGACAGGACGCCGCCAGTAAACCTGATACTCAGATCAGGACGGATCACGCTGTGTACGAGCAGCATCAATCCGCTTTAGTGCCACCGCGGCGTTTCTGCTGGTAAGCAAATGGTCACTAGTGACATACGCTGCAATCTGCTCTCTTGACTCAACATCACCTAGTCGGCCGAGCGTAGCGATAACAAATGGACGTACCGCCTCGTCATCCAGTAATGAACGAACCGACAGCACTACTTCTGGCCTGCGTTTCGCAATTCTAGGAATAGCCTCGAAGATCATCTCCCTTGCACGGCCAAGACTTCGGTCAAGGAGTATTTCAATTACTTCATCTGCAACGGTATGGTCAGCAACCACGCCAAGGGCATTCCCTGCGACCCAACCCGCACCAAGCCCCTTCGGGTCCGGCATCACTCGGAACTGATTGATGATCGCTTGCGCAGCGGCCGGCCTGGCATAGGACACCGAGAGCGACCGGATGATTCCCTCACGAAGCTTCTCCCTTTCCACCGTCTGTGGGAGATCGGTGATTCTATCAAGCCATCGAATGAGAACCGGTACAGCAGCAGGGTACTTGTCGGAAGTGTTGACAAGGTCCCAGACATCACGGACACGAACACCCGAACGCGCGAGATCAGCCGACATCTCCTGCGGGGTAACAATCATGTTCCTACCCTGAAGACACTCACAAGACCAGCCTCCATCATCCCCTTCATTGCCGGCGTAAGTTTAGCCTTCTGATTGGTAAGGATCGCGAACTTGAGGTTATTTGCCGCCGCATGTTCCGCGAAGTCGATGATTTGCGGCGTAACCTTCAACCGCTTGACGTTCTTCATGTCGAGGATGAAGTCCGGCCTAGTAAGATCAGGCGTCCGATACGCGGCCGTCCCTGTGGCCGACGGGATACGAACTTTCTGCTCGAGGTCAAGCCCGAACTGGCGCTCGAAGTCGTATCCCGCTTCGTTGTTCGCGCGGACCGTGCAATTGCACGGGTTGCCGTTGCTGTCAACACCGTTGGCACAGTTGTGAACCAGGACAGGAGCGCCGCCGGCGAGGACGTAGTAGTTGTGTTGGCCGTCGACGGTGAGGTTGTGGACCCGTTCGTGCCGAGTGTGCCGCTCGACCGCGGTGATCTGCACCCAGGTGCCCGCGCCGGTCTGCAGCCACATGCCGGCCTTGAGCTGGTCACCGGTGACCCAGGCCCCGGCGTCGGGTAGCCAGAACAGGTGCTCGGCGGTCGATGTGATGGAGCCGGTCTTCGACCCGTCGTTGCCATCCACGTCGACGGTGATGGTGACTAGGGTCTTGTCACCCTCGTGGCTACGCACGTTGGTGACGATGCGGCCCTGACCGTCACCGGACTCGACGTCAGCGGCCATCACCTCGTCGCCGACCTGCAACTGCTCGATCGGCTTCGTGCTGCCATCGGCCAGCAACATCCGGGTACCCGGCACGAAGCTGTTGCACTTCGCCGGCGCCGGAGCGTCCTGCTTAGGCGCAGCCGGCGCGTCCTGCTTGGGCGCGACGGGAGCGTCGTCCACCTTGCGGGCACCGCCCGCCGCATCACCGACAGCCTCAGCCCTGTTCTCCGCCTTGCGGATGTCGTTGGCCGTGTCCAGCGCGTCCAGGCCCTTCTCGCCGTAGCGCGCGACCTTTGCCGCCGTCGCCCCGTACCCGGCCAGCGGAATCGCCGACGCCATCGACAACGCCGCATCCACGTAGTTGCCCTCGGCGGCGTACCAGATGCCGTTCGCCACGTCGGCGACCTCACCGACCACCGGCACCAGGCCCACCACGTCCAGCGCGGCGTGACCGATGTCCGACCACGACATCCCGAACAGGTGCCCGTCGAGTTCGACGAAACTGATCGGGTTACCACCGGCGAACGAGTACCGGTTACCGGTGAACGGATCCATCGCCAACGCCATGTCCGCCAGCGCACCGCCGTACATGTCCCGCGTCAGGAACCGGTTCAGACCCGGGTCGTAGTTACGGAACCCCATGTCATAGGTACCCGACCCGGCATCCCAGCGGGAGGCGTTGAACCGGAACGCGTTGTACGCCTCCTTGTCCGGGTTCGACGAATCCTCCTTGTCCACCCCGGTGAACTGCGCCGAGTCGTCCTTGCCGTACGCGGTGTACCCGTACGTCGCCCGGGTCTTGCCGTCCTCCTTCGTGATCCCCTCGACGTCACCCCGCGGGCGGTACACGTACTGCGAGTACTCCCGCGACCCGTCATCCTTGTGCTTGATCTGGGTCAGCTGCTGACCCCACGGCGAGTACTGGTAGGACTTGTCCGCCTTGCCGGCGACCTCCTCGCGCAGCACCTGGCTGTCCAGGCCGAGGTAGGTGAACGCCGTCGTCTTGTCGCCCGCCGTCTGCGACACCGTCCGGTCGAACGGGTCGTACACGTAGGTGGTCGACTTGGCGCTCGCGCCCGTACCGGCCGTGACCTTGGCCGTGCGGTCGAACCCGTCGTAGTAGTACTTCTGCGCCCGCTGCCCGCCGACCGACACCGTGTCCAAGCGGCCCAGCGGGTCATAGTTGTAGGTCGACGTGACGCCACCGCTGGTGGACGAGTGCAGCCGGTTGCGGTCGTACTTGTTGGTGGTCGTCGCGCCGCCGACGGTCTGCGTGATGACGTTGCTGTTGGCGTCGTAGGTGTAGTTCTCCGTCGCCGAGCTGTCGCCGGACTTGGTGACCTTCTGGATCCGGTCCTGCGGGTCGTAGTCGAAGACGTAGGTGTTGTCGATGTAGTCCGCCGCGTTGTCGGCGTTCATCAACTTCAGTACGTCCTTGGACGGGTTGCCGTTGGCCGTGTACTCCAGGGTGTGCTCGGCGACCACCGTGCCGGCGGAGGTCTTCTCCACCTGGTGCCTGGTGGAACCGTCCAGGTAGTACTCGAAGTCGACGGTGTTGCCGTTGGGCTTGACCTGCTTGAGCATCTGCCCGCGGGCGGTGTACGTGAACGTCGAGATCTGCTGGTTGCCCGCCGTCGGCGAGTCGGCGTTGGTCACCTTCGCGACCATGTCCCGCGCGTCGTAGTCGATCTTCGACCAGGTCAGGTCGTGGGTCGACGTGAGCGGGTTACCGTTGGCGTCGTACGTCAGCCCGGTGGTGTTCTTCACCGTGCCGCCGGCGACCTCCTCGACCTTCGCGATCTGGTTGAGCTCGTCGTACCCGATCCGGTACGTGTCGATCTTCGCGCCCGGGCTGAGGTCCTTGACTTCGACCATCAACCCGTTCGGGTTGTACCGGTAGGTGAAGTTCTTCGTCTCGTTGTCGGTGTCGGCGGCGTTGTCGCGCACCAGCTTGACCGCGTCGGCGAGCACCTTGCCGGTCGCCTGATCGGTCACCGTGACCTTCTGGGCGCCGTCCTCGACGAATGCGTACTTGCCCAGGCTCACCCACGACCCGGTGTTCTGGGTCTGGTTGACCGTCTTGGTGACGGTGCCGCCGTTGTAGGTGATCGTGAATTTCGCGTCGGTGGCCGCCCCGCTGACCTGCGGGTACTGGACGAACACCTCGTAGCTGCCGTCCCGCGGGATGTTCAGCTGCCAGTTGAACTGCGCCGATCCGCTACCGGCCGGGGCCGAGTAGACGTCGTAGCCGTACTGCCCGGTGGCCGTCCCCGCGGTCCAGGTGCCCTGGGAGGCGGTGTTGTGGGAGTCGGAGCTGTCGACCAGGACGACGTCCTTGCCGACCGGCACACCGTCGTCCGACCGGGACTTCTGGTTACCGGAGGGGGAGAAGTCCCAGGTCATCGTCCGGGACGTCGACCCGCCGGCCGAGGTCAGCGTGTTCCTGGTCTGCTGGCCCAGGTCGTTGTAGTCGTAGGAGTTGGTGATGTTCCACGGATCGACCGCGGACTTGGTCCAGCCGTTGTCGTAGTAGCTGTACCTGGTCACGTTGCGGACCGTCTGCCCGTCCGACGGCGGGGCGCTGATCTGCTCCAGGTTGCCGACGGGGTCGTACTCGTAGATGGTCTTGTCGGGCGTCTTGTAGCGGGCGTCGTCCTTGTCGTACGCCGACCAGGTCTCCTTCACCCGGTTGAGCGAGTCGTAGACGTTGACGCTCGCGAAGTCGTCCGGGTCGTCGGTGGTGGCCACGCCGCGCGGCGTGATCACCTTCGTCTGGTTGCCGACCTGGTCGTACTCGTACTTGGTGATCCGGTAGCTGATCGTGCCGGCGCTGTCCTTGTCACGCGGCACCTTCGACTCGATCAGCGCGCCCCGCTTGTCGTACGTCGCCAGCGATTCGTTGCCCTCGGCGTCGGTGGTCGCGACGGTCAGGCCGTCCCGGTCGTAGCGGGCGGTGGTGAACTTGCCCGTCGCGTCGATCGTCTTGACGACCCGGTGGTTCAGGTCGTACTCGAACTTGGTCGTGTAGTCGTTCGGGTCGGCGGTGGCGTTCTTGATCGCGTCGATCAACGTCCGGACGTTGCCGACGTTGTCGTAGACCGAGGTGACCTTCTGGCCGACGCCGTTGGTGACCTCGATCGGCTGGTAGATCTCGTCGTACTTGGTGGTCGTCGTGTAGTCGCCGGCCGTGCTCGTCAGGTTGCCCTGCGGTTCGGTGACGGTCAGGACGTTGCCGACCTTGTCGTACGTCGTGGTGGTCTTCCGCTCCGGGTCGGTCGCCTCGTCCTTGGGCGCCACCGTCTCGACGGGCTGGTCGGCCTTGTCGTAGGCCGAGGTGGTGGACGTGCCGTTCGGCGCGTAGGCGGTGGTGATGTTGTCGTTGGCGTCGAACACCGGCGCCTTGGTGGTGATGAACCGGCCTGCTGCGGCGTCCACCGGTTCCACCTTGTCCAGCGGTCGCCCGAACGTGTCGTACGACTGCGTGACCTTGGCGTTCTTGGCGTTGCGGACCTCGGTCACGTTCCCGCGCGCGTCGTAGACGAAGTACGAACTCTGGGTGGACGCGTCGATGATGGTCTGCGGGTAGCCGCTGGGGTGGAAGCTTTCGTTCCTGGTGACGTTGCCGTTGGCGTCCTTGGCCGTCAGCAACTGGCCCCAGTCGTCATAGGTGTACGTGGTGGTGTAGTCGTTGGCGTCCGACGTCGTGTTGCCGACCGGGTCGGTGACCGAGGCGACGTCGCCTTCGGTCGTGTAGCCGAACGTCCACTTGCGGCCCTCGGGGCTGGTCTTGGTGGCCAGGTCGGCGACGTAACCGTTCAGCTGGTATTGATAGGTCATCACCGTGCCGGACGTGCCGTTCTTGACCGCCTCGGCGTCCTTGACCTCCAGCGGGTAGCCGGTCTTGGCGTCGTAGCTCCAGGTCGAGACCGCGCCGTTGGCCTCCTCGAGCCGGACCACGTTGTGGTCTGAGTCCCAGCCGAGCGTGGTGGTCTCGTTCTTGGCGTTCGTGGTCTGGACGGGCCGGCCGTAGCCGTCCATCTGGTACGCGGTGGCGTGGTTCTCCGCGTCCGTGACGGTGGTGTTGATGTTGTTGCCCTGCGGGCCGTCCGGGTCGGTGTAGGCGAACGTCGCCGGGTAGCCGAGCCGGTCGGTGTAGGACTTGGTGGTCCAGTGCCACTTCGGGTCGTCACCGTTCTGCGGGTAGTTGTACGCCAGGTTGGTGGCGTTGCCCCGCGGGTCGGTGGTCTTGACCAGCTTGACGTTCTTGTTGCCCTGGGTCATGTCGTAGGCGAACTTGAACACCTTCGGCTGGTTGGACCCGGCGCCGTCGACCAGCTCACCGAGCAGGCCCTTGTCCGTGTACGTGAACGTCAGCTTGCGCCCGGAGATGTCGGTGACCTGCTTGACGTGGTCGATGATCTTCGGGTTGGTCAGCTTGGTGCCGGTCTGGCGGGTCCAGGTGGTGTCGTCGATGTAGTCGTAGTTGTCGCCCTTGGCGTAGTAGTCGATGGTCAGCGTCCGCCGGCCGCTCGGGTCGGTCAGGTACGTGAGGAACTTGGTCGGTTTGTTGTTGGACTTGCGTTCGGCGTAGGTGAACAGCATCTCGTTGCCGTTGTTGTCCACCGTGCTGGAGAGGTAGCCGTCGCAGTCGTAGAAGAACTGCGTGCGGTCCGGCCGGGTCAGCCGCCACGCCTTCGGCTCCTGGGTGTTGGGCTTGCAGTCGACGCTGCTGTACTTCTCCAGGTACAGATGCACGCCCTTGGGGCTCTTCCACTGCCCGGCAGTGGAGTCCCAGGTGAACCAGTGGCTGGTGCCGTCCCCGTCGGTCAGGGTGACCTTGGTCGGGTTCGGGTTGGGGTGGAAGTCCAGCGGGGTGCCCAGCCGCATCATCGACGAGGCCTGCAGCGACCAGCCGTAGCCGGCGACGGTGTCGGAGGTGTCCAGCGAGTTGTACGCCAGCCGCACGAACGTGGACAGGCCACGCGACGGGTTGTTGAACGCGTTGTACGACCAGACGGTGTTGCCGGAGTACAGGTTGTTCATCACCGTGCCGCCGGCGCCGGTGTTCTTGCCCGCGTACGAGTAGAACTTCTCCAGGCCCAACTGGTCGGAGGTCGGCTCCTCCACCGCCACGGTTTGCGCCAGCGGGGCGATCGACGTGGTCTGCGACAGCCACTGGCCGCTGGTCTTGTTGCGTAGCTCCCAGTTGAGCGCGTAGTCGGTGCGCTTGTTGCCCTCGGTCGTGGAGGCCGGGGTCTTCACCTGGGCGGAGACGTCGACGATGGCGCCCGGGTTGATGTCCGCGGGTAGCGCGGTGGCAACCTGGTTGCTGGCGTCGGTGGCCGCGCTGCCGTCGGCCCGGGTCCACTTGTACGACAGCTCCCAGTCGGTGGCCTTCCACGCCGACAGGGTCGGGTTGGACACCGTCACCGGGACGGTGTAGCTGCTCGCCGGGGCGGCCTGCGCCGGCGTGGTCGGCGCGTAGTACGTCGACTCCGCCGTCGGTTCGAGGTAGGTGACCTCGAGGGTCGGCCGCTGCATCGGCTCGGCCGCCTCCGACGACAGCAGCATCGCCCGGGCGGTCTGGTTGACCTCGTCGCGCTGCTTGAGCAGCAGCCCGTAGTTGCTGGCCGGGTTGGCCAGCCAGCCGCTGACCGCGTTCTTGACGTCCCAGGCCTCCCACTCCGGGTCGTTGGTGAACCCGTTGAAGCCCGACAGCGCGGCGGGGTCGTAGTCACCGCCCGCAGTGGTCCAGGGCACGCCCGCGCTGGCGTTGTTCCAGCTCGCGGTGGTCTCGTCGAAGTCGCGGGTCAGCTTGTACGCGTCGACCCACTCGTCGGTGTCCGTGCCCGGGTAGAGGTAGGTGTTCCACATCCGCAACTGCGCGCCGGTCACCTGGGCGTTGCTGGGGATCCCGGCCAGGTCGGGGAACTTCACCAGCCCGCGGGTGTCGCCGTAGTACGAGGAGTTGTTGCCCGGCGAGACGTACGGGTCGCCGTCGTACACGTCGACGTTCTCGGTCGGCCGCGCCGCCGACAGCGTCGTGTCGGTCACCCCGGTCCGGTAGATCCTGGTGATCTGGCCGGCCTTGGGCAGCATGGCCGGCTGCGTGGGGCCGGGGATGAGCTGACCGTCGGCGGTCTTGACCGCCACCATGTAGTAGTAGAACTTCCGCTTCATCGGGTCGGTCTCGGTCGCCGCCGTCGGCGTCGCCGTACTGTCCTGGAAGGACAGCGCGCCCGGCTGCACCGGCGCGACCAGCGTCGCCGCGCTCGGGGTGTACGTCTGGTAGATGCTGCGGTGCACCTGGTACTCGACGATGTCGTCACCGGACGCGCTCGACGGGTCCACATAGGCCGGCCAGTCCAGCAGGGCCCCGGTCGCCGTGATGGTCGTCGGCGGGTTCACCGTCACCCCGGGCCGGCCCCAGGTCAGTACCAGCTTCGGCAGGTTCGAGTCCCGGCGTTCGTTCTGGTAGCTGAACTCGGACGCCTCGTAGACCGGGCCGCCCCGGCCGAGCGTCGCCTCGTCGAGCGCCTTGACCATGAAGCCGTAGTTGGGCTGGCTCCCGTTGACCCACTCCTGCACCACGTTGCGGACCGGGAACGAGTTCCACGTCGAGGAGGTGCCCCGCTTCTTGACCGCGCCGTCCTTGACGAAGCGGACCGCGTCGGCGATGACCGCTTTGCCGGACACGTCACCGAGCACCACCTTTCCGATGGTGCCGGCCACGAACGGGTGGGTACCCAGCGTCTTCCACACGCCCTGCCCGGTGGGGGTGGTCTGGTCCACGGTGTAGGTCTTCGACCCGCCCGAGTAGTAGACGGTGTACGGGGCGTTGGTCGCCCGGTCGGACTCCGTGACGAAGTGCACCTCGACGCGGTAGTCGCCCGACTCGGTGATCGTCGGCACCCAGGTGTGCGTGTGCCCGGTCGTGGTGTCGTTGTTGACGCGGTAGTCGCCGTTGATCGCGAGCGGCGTCAGCGTGGTGTTGCCCGAGTACGACCAGGTGCCGACGACCGACGTTCCCGCGTCGCCGTCGTCGACCTGCACCAGGTTGGCGGCCGGCTGTGCGGCGATGTTGGCGTTCGTGTTCGCCCACGTCGCGCTGCCCTCGTCCCACGGCTGGGTGATCCGCCGCGCCTCCATCGACACGTCGTACTGCCAGTCGGTGTGGGTCTGGTCGTAGTACATCTCCAGCCGCGCGTCGTCGAGCACGGTGCCCGCCGGCACGCCCGTCAGCGGGAACTGCACCAGCGTGCGCCACGCGGCGGTGGCGTCGGTGCCGACCTTCAACTGGTAGGTGTCGTTGTAGTTGCGCGCCGTGTTGCCCGCGTAGATCTGGACGTCCTGCGCGTCGGTCGGCACCGGCTGGATCTTGATGGTGGGGTCGATGACGACGGGGTACTTCCGCGCGGAGTCGGCCAACCAGGCCGCGTCGGCCGACACCGTGATCGTGGTCCGGCCGTATATCTGCTGCACCCGCTGGGTGACCTTGTCGCTCCACACCTTCCCGTACGGCGAGGCCTTGTCGTCGCGCGCGTCGTACATGAACGGCGCGGGCATCACGAACTCCGGCTCACCGCCCGACGGCCGCACGAACGCGATCGATCCGTCCTTGCGCTGCTGCGGCGTCAGGCCGCCGGCGTCCACGGTGAACGTGTACGAGACCGGACCGGACGGCGGCGCCCGCAGGACGATCTTCTCCTTCAGCGCGGTGGAGGTGACGTCGTACACCAGGTCCGCGCCGCCGGCCAGCCCCGCGTACGTGACCGACGAGCCGTCCACCTTGGGCGTGACGCCCTTGGCCGCACCGGTGAGGCCCAGCTCGACGGACCGGCCGTCCCGCTCGAATCGCACCAGCTCGTCGGAGCTGTCACCGAACAGGCTGGTGAACGTGTTGGTGTCGTTGCCCTGCGGGAAGCCCGGCCGTCCCGTCGCCCCCACGTGGGTGTCGATCGGCTGGTACCGGCCTCGAGTGTCGCGGTAGTTCACCGGCACGGCCGAGACCTCGGCCTGCATTCGACCGTCGGACAGCTGGAAGATCCGCCCGTTGGCCGTACGCTTCTCGGTGACCTCCCGCACCCGCTTCTGCGCCGGCCACGCCTTGCCCGCCGGCGCCTTCTGCTCCATGGCCAGGCCGGCGCTGATCCGCTCCGCCCGGCCGGACGCCCCGTTGCCCACCAGTCCGCGGACCGTGGCGCCCCACCGGGACAGCAGCCCGCCGCCGTCGTCAGCGGTTCTCGCAGCATCGGTTCTGGCCGGTCTGTCCCACCGGACCGGTTCCAGCCCGCCCAGGGTGGCCACCAGTGCCAGCACCAAGAGACCAATGACGACGGCTCGCCGCTTCCCCATGATCCACCACTCTCCGTCGGGGACCGAGACACGATGAGCGAACCGTAGCGGGGATAGATACATGTAAACGCATATTTGAAATACGCGGTGTCATACAGCGATCGGAGCCGCCCCCGTCGCCTGCCTGCCGCCCACCCGGAACGCGGGAAGCTGCGCGCCGTCCGCCGCCGTGAGCTCCGCGGCGTACTGACGTACCAGGTCCGGAAGCCGGTACCGCTCCGGCGACAGGGAGTCGACCAGGTGCGCGTCGAGCAGGCGCTCCAGCGCCTGCCACGCGCGGACGAACGGCACATCCAGCAGCCTGGCCGCCTCCTTGACCGACACCTGCCCGCTCGGGAGCGAGCCGAGCAGCCGGAACACCCGCGCCGCGGTCTCGTCGTCGGCCGCCACCTCGTGGTACCCGATGTCGATGCAGTCCCGCACGGACAGATCCCCGTACGTCAGCGCGTCCAGCCGGTGGCGTTCGTCGGCGAGTTGCCGGACGAGCACGTCGAGCGGCCACGCCGGCCGGCTGGCCAGGCGGGCCCCGACGATCCGCAGCGCCAACGGGAGGTTCGCACACAGCCGGACCAACACGGCGGCGTTCGCGGGGTCGGCTGTCACGCGGGAGCCGCCGGCAAGCTCGGCGACCAGCAGGCGGGCATCGTCGTCGGGCAGTACGCCCAGCGGCACGTGCCGCCCCGCGTCCACGGTGAGCAGCGGCCTTCTCGCGGTGACCAGCAGAACGGACGCGGAGCCGGCCGGAATGAGCGGGCGTACCTGCGCCGCATCGGTGACGTTGTCGAGGAGGACGAGCACGCGCGCCTCGGCCAGCAGCGAACGGCAGCGGCTGGCCCGCTCGTCGGGCCGGTCCGGCACCTCCCGCGCCGGTACGCCCAGCGCCCTGAGCACGCTCGCGAGGATCTCGGCCGACGCGACCGCCGGTCCGGCCGCGTGAAGGTCCCGCAGGTCGACGTAGACCTGGCCGTCCGGGAAGTCGTCCGCCACCAGGTGCGCGACCTTGACCGCCAGCGTCGACTTGCCCACTCCCCCGGGCCCCGAGACCATCACCGCGGCCGGGCCGCGCCGGCCGGCCGCCCGCAACGCGTCGACAAGCTGCGCGAGCTCCTGCCGGCGGCCGACGAACACGGCATCGGCCGGCGGGAGTTGTCTCGGCGGCCCGCCGAGGGTCGAGGGCGCGGCAGCCGGGGTCGAAGCGACCGACAGCTCCGGAGCGCGTCCGAGAATGTCCCGGTGCAGAGCCTGGACCTGCGGGCCGGGCTCCACGCCGAGCTGCTCGCCCAGCAGCGTGCGCATCTCGTGGTAGGCGGCGAGGGCCGCGCCGGTGTCACCCGACCGGTACAGCGCCAGCATCAACTGCGCCCAGGCACCCTCGCGCAGGGGGTGCTGGGCGAGGTGCCGGCGGAGTTCGCCGATGACCTCGGCGTGTTCGCCCAACGCCAGGCGCGCCCCGACGAGGTCCTCGAACACCGCCAGCCGCTGCTCGACGAGGCCGGTGAGGTAGGTGTCCAGCGCCGTCCCGCGCGGCAGCCCCTCGCCGGGCGCGCCCCGCCACAGTGCGAGCGCGTCACCGAGGTGGGCGACCGCGGCGGCCGCGTCGTGCGCGGCGAGCGCCGCCCGCCCGTTCTCCGCAAGCCTCACGAACTCGTCGACGTCGAACTCACCGGGCTCGACCCGGAGCCGGTAGCCACCGTTGCCGGCGACGATCCGGTTGCCGAGGAAGCGGCGCAGCGCGGCCACGTACGTACGGATGTTGGCCACCGCCGACCGCGGCGGCGAACCGGCCCACAGGGCCTTGCCCAACCGCTCCAGCGACACCGGGCGATTGGCCTCCAGCGCCAGCGCGGCCAGTACCGCACGGCATTTGGCCGTGCCCAGCGCCATCGAGCGGCCGTCCTGGCGCAACTGCACGCTACCCAGCAAACGAAACTCAAAGGACACCGCCGCCCGCCTCCCCAGGACCGCCCGACCGCCGCATCAACATAGAGATCAAATTGGCATGGATCAAAAAAGATTCGACCGTTAGAAATATGTGGAGACGCCATTGGCGCGAGGCTTCTGATGGTGTAAAGAAATCGGCACCCCGGACGCTGCCCCGAAAGGAAGCGCTCCCATTCGGGGCGATTCAGGCAAATTTTCCGACATTTCCGCCCTCGCGACCGACCGTGACCCAGATTCGCCTGAACTGACGATGGACGAATGCAATGACTTTAGTCAATGCATTCACCTGATTGAGGAGCGCGACCATAACCGCTACATGAGGTGACCTGGGTATCGTGCGCCGTTAATCCGCCCCGGTGACAATGTCGAGAAATGACACCTACAAATTGTGGGGTTAACGGCGACCGGCCGGGCGGGCGCGAGAATGCGCTCGCCCGGCCGGTCGCGGCGGACGCCGGTCAGCCGACGTGGATGCCGGGCCGGCGCTCCGGGGCCGGTTCGCTCTGCCGGATGATCTCCCGTACGACGGGGGCGGTGTCACCGCGCCCGAGGAGCAGGTACCGCAGCAGGTGCACGATGGGGCTGCCTTCGGCCCACTCGAAGTAGCAGTGCGGCTTCACCCCGGTGGCGTCGCGCACGGCGAGCAGGATCGCGGCGATCGCGTTGGGGGCGGCCGGGCTGGTGGCCCGCAGGATCCGGTGCCCGCCCACCTCGACCCCGCGCACGCGTAGCGCCTCGCTGAACTCGGACGGGTCGACGACGTTGACCTCGAGGAACAGAATGTCCGCGTTGCCGGGCACGGGGTTGATACCGCGGACGGCCGCCTCCTTGGCCGCGTACTCGGCCGCGTCGCCGGCCTGCCGGCGGTTGGCGATGATGTTCAGGGCACCGTCGAAGGCCAGCGAGTCGGTGACGAACCGGCGGGCGGGTTGATCGAACTCGATGGAGTTCGCGCGCAGTTCGGTGGTGCGCGACACCCGGGAGATCAGCGACACGATGACGATGCCGGCGATGAACAGCGCCGAGATCGCGATGCCGTCCGGCTTCTCGCGGATGTTCTCCAGCAGGGCGTACAGCAGGACCAGCGTGAGCAGCGCGAAGCCGGCGGTGGCCGCGTGCTGGCGGCGGCGTACGGCGGAGACCGTCACCGCGAACGCACCCGAGACCATCATGGCCAGGATGCCGGTGGCGTAGGCACCGGCCTGGGCGTTGACGTCGGCGCGGAATGCGATCGTGATGGCGATGCTGATCGCGGTGTATACCAGCACGACCGGGCGGACGGCCCGGCCCCACTCCGGCGCCATGCCGTAGCCGGGTAGGTACCGGGGCACGATGTTGATCAATCCGGCCATCGCCGACGCCCCGGCGAACCACAGGATCAGGATGCTGCTGATGTCGTAGACGGTGCCGAACGCCTCACCGAGGTGCGCGTGGGCCAGGTACGCCAGCGCGCGGCCGTTGGCCGCGCCGCCCGGCTGGAACTCCTTCGCCGGAATGAGCACGGTGGTGACGAAGCTGGTCGCGATCAGGTACACCGACATGACGACCGCGGCGGCGGTCAATAACTTGCGGGCGTTGCGGATGCGCGACCGCAGCCGCTGCTCGTCGTCAGCGCCGTCGGCCGCGACCAGCGGCATCATGCTCACCCCGGTCTCGAAGCCGGACAGGCCCAGCACCAGCAGCGGGAACGCGAGCACGGCCGGCCCGACCAGGCCACCGAACCCGCCGCCGCCGGACGTCAGCGCGTGGGTCCAGGTCGATAACGCGCCGGCGGTGGTGAACACATCGACCAGGCCGACGACGACGATGACCGCATTGAGGCCCAGGAAGACAGCCACCAGCGGGATGGCGACCCCGACGGCTTCGGAGAAGCCGAGCAGGAACACCCCACCCAGGAGCAGCAGCAGCACCACGGTGATCGCGACCGCGTGGCCGTGCAGGAAGCCGGGCAGGTACGGATTCTCGATCATGTGCACGCTGGCGTCGGCCGCCGACAGGGTGATCGTGATGATCCAGGACGTGGCGACGAACCCGAGCAGGACGAGCACGAACAGCTTGCCGCGCCAGAACGGCAGCAGCCGCTCCAGCATCGCCACCGAGCCCTGCCCGTGCGGGCTTTCGGCGGCCACCCGCCGGTACATCGGCAGCATGCCCAGCAACGTGAGCGCGACGATCAGCAGCGTCGCGAGCGGGGACAGCGCCCCGGCCGCGAGCGCGGCGATACCCGGGACGTAGGACAGGGACGAGAAGTAGTCGACGCCCGTCAGGCACATGACCTTCCACCACGCGTGCGGCTTCGCGTGCGCCTCCCCGCTGGCCGGCCCGACCGGCTGCACACGGTGCGCGAGCAGCCAGCGCCCCAGCGCGCCGCGCGGCTCCTTCGGCCGTACCGGGCTGTCGACCCGATCCGGAACTGCCAGCTCAGGCGCGGTAGTCATGGAGCCCTTCTTCACCGACGATCAGCTGTTGCCGACTCGATGATGCCCGCACGCCGCCAGTCCGAATCGCTGGGCGCGCCGGCACCCGCGTCGTGGTGAAGGTCAGGTCTTCGCGGGTTCTGCGGCAAGTACCCTCAACGTCCGGTTGTTCTCGGTACATATCCGGCGTTCTTCCCTGAAACGGCGCCGGCGCAAGGAGGATCCGCACGATGGCGAACCAGAGCCCGCCCGCATCATTGGCCGACCGCTTCATGGCGGCATGGAGGGCGCTGGAGGCGTGCCTGAAAGATCGCTGGAGCGAGCTCGAACAGCAGCAGTCCCGGTACGCCATCCCGGACAACGCACAGCTGCTTCGCTGGGCCGAGCAGCGGAAACTGCTCACGCGCTCGGCCGCGGACTTCCTCGACAGCTGCCGCCACGCGCGCAACGCCTACGCCCACGTGTCCTTCGACGACTACGCCGGCCCGGTCGCGCTCCCGCCCGAGCAGGTCGTCCTCCGCCTGGAACGGGTGGTCTCCTCACTGCGCAACCCGGCCCGGATCACAGAGGTCGCGGTGGAGGCGCGGACATGCGAACCGTCCACCCCGCTGCGCGAGGCCCTGAGCCTGATGCACAAGGGGGACTTCTCCCAGGTGCCCTACCGGCACGACCAGCACGGCTGGCTCCTGGTCACCCGAGAGCAGGTCGCCCGCTGGCTGGAGGCGCAGGCCGACGAGGACGGCATGGCGCTCGTCTCCCTCGGTCAACCCGTGGTCACGCTGGCCGACGACCCGCGGGTCGGGCCCGTCATCCCGCGTCGCCTCCCTGCGTCGGCGCCCCTGGTGGACGCGGTCACCGAGTTGGAGGCGGCCCTCCACACTCCCGACTATCCGCTCGTTCTCGTTACGGTGAAGGGCCGGAACACGCCGGTGCGGGTGCTTGCTGTGGACGACCTGCCGCGGGCGTACGAGGTGCTCGGTCGCTGAATGATGGCGATGGCCAACCTACTCGTGGTAACCGCTTGCGTTCGCCTCGTAGTATTCAACCGATCGGGCCATGTAGATCCATGACTTGCCGTGATCAGAATGTCACATGGTGGCATCGGATCATCATGTCGACGACCCGCCGATTCGTCGCAGGAGAGCCGAGGATGACGAAACGCACCACGGCCTCCCGATTTCACTGCGTACGATCCTGGGCCGACTGGCCAACCGCTCCCGCCCTCGCAGCGAGGCCACGCTGCAGGCCGACATCCGACAACTACTTCTAAACGGGGACTTCGGACTCGGCGACGATGATCTTGACGTGGACCTGGAAACCCAGGTCGGCGACGGCCGGCGGATAGACATCGAAACGGGCTTCACCGTCATCGAGGTGAAGAAGAGCCTCGCCGGCGCAGGCAGCGCGCGCAGTGCCGAACGCCAGTTGGCAGGTTACCTGCAGGCCCGAAGCGGCCAAACGGGTCAGCGCTATGTCGGCGTGCTCACCGACGGGATGCAGTGGCGGGCGTACCACCTCGTAGGCGACGGCCTTTCCCAGGTGACGCGGCACGACCTGACATCCGCCCATTCGAGCGGGCTGGACCTGCTGTTCTGGCTGGAGGGTGTTCTCGCCACCCGCCAGGGCATCCCGCCGACGCCCGCCGAGATCGCCCGACGTCTGGGTGCCGACAGCACCTCCCACGCCCTTGATCGTGCTGCGCTCGCCGCCCTCTATGACGAACACGCCGATGCCGCGTCGGTCAAGCTCAAACGCGAACTCTGGGCTCAGCTACTGCGCAGCGCGCTCGGCACACAGTTCGTCGATGACAAGGAACTCTTCATCGAGCACACGCTGATGATGAACAGTGCGAGCATCATCGCCCACCTCGTCGTCGGCTTCGACGTCATGAGCGGGCCACCGGCCAACCTGCTCAGCGGACAGCGATTCGACCAGGCTGGGATCGGTGGGGTCGTCGAGCACGACTTCTTCGACTGGACAATTGAAGTCCCGGGTGGCGCCCCGTTCGTACTCGCCCTCACACGACGACTTGCCCGATTCGATTGGTCGCAGGTCCAGCACGACGTCCTCAAGACCCTGTACGAGTCGATCATCGGCGCGGAGACCCGCAAACGGATGGGCGAGTACTACACGCCCGACTGGCTCGCGGAGCGAGTAGTGGACGCCACGGTCACGGAGCCGCTGCGGCAACGGGTCCTGGACCCGGCCTGCGGGTCGGGCACCTTCCTGTTCCATGCGGTACGCCGCTATCTCAACGCGGCCGACCAAGCCGGGGTCCCACTCACCGAGGCACTCACCGGACTCTCGGACCACGTGGTCGGCGTCGACCTGCACCCCGTGGCGGTAGCCCTGGCTCGCGTCACGTACCTGCTGGCGATCGGCCGTGACCGCCTCAACAATCCGAGCCGAGGTCCCGTCTCGATCCCGGTCTACCTTGGCGACAGTGTCCAGTGGCAAGAGCGCATCGATCTCTTCACTGAGGAACACCTCAAGATCCGCACAGGCGTGGAGACCAACGCGGTCGTAGAAGCCCTGCAGTTCCCGGAGCACCTCCTCAACAACGCGAGCCAGTTCGACCGGCTCGTCACCTCCCTCTCCGCGTTGGCAGCCAAGCCCCACGAACGGCGTACCCGATCGGCACTGACCGCTCTGCTGGACCGACTGGCGATTGACGAGCAGGACCGTCCGTTGATCGCAGAAACTTTCAGCGTCATGTCCGATCTCCATGACGAGGACCGCAACCATATCTGGAACTACTACATTCGAAACCTCGCCCGCCCGGTATGGCTCGCGATGCAGGCCAATCGGGTGGATGTATTGGTGGGTAACCCGCCCTGGCTGTCGTACCGACACATGTCCGCCGAGATGCAGTCGGTGTTCCGCACGCTCTCGCGGGATCGCGGGCTATGGCACGGTAACCAGTTCGCCACCCACCAGGACCTGTCTGCGCTGTTCGTGGCGCGCACCATCCAGCAGTACCTCAAGGTCGACGGATCGTTCGGCTTCGTGATGCCCAACGCCGCCCTTGACGGGGACTACTTCAGTGGCTTCCGCTACGGCTGGTACAGCGACCCGG
Source organism: Planosporangium flavigriseum (assembly GCF_011947225.1). Taxonomy (GTDB): domain Bacteria; phylum Actinomycetota; class Actinomycetes; order Mycobacteriales; family Micromonosporaceae; genus Planosporangium; species Planosporangium flavigriseum. Next base: position 28,680 of record NZ_JAATVW010000001.1, read on the forward strand.
TCGAGCCGACAGCCGTGGCGTTCACGCACTCCTGGGACCTGCGGCGGCTGCGCCCGCATCTGTTCCCCCAAGGTGCCGGCGTGGTCTTCGGGCGTCGGACCACCACGACCCGGCGCCGAGCTTTGCCGTCGACGACCGAACGATGGTCCGGCAAGCTCCCGCCCGGTGCTCAGTCATGGCAGCACATCGAGCCCTGCGTCTGGCGCGAGGACGCCGAGCTCGCAGCCGGTGGAGACACGCTGGACAAGTCACCGTATGAGCCGCGTTTCTCGTCGGGGGCGAATATCTTCCCTCAGGTGCTGTTCTTCGTCGAGGACGCACCGGCCGGGCCGCTTGGCCGGCCTGCCGGCTTTCGCGAGGTTCGCTCGGCGCGCAGCAGCTACGAGAAGGCGCCGTGGAGGAGCCTGCCCGGCGTGGAGGGCATGGTTGAAGCGCGGTTCGTCCGCCCGGTCCTACGCGGTGACAGCCTGTTGCCCTACCGGATCCTGCGCGCCCGGGAAGCGGTGCTGCCGCTTGTCGGATCACGCCTTATTGACATCGACGACCCGGAGCTTGAGCGCCATCCAGGACTCGAGGAATGGTGGCGGCGCGTCGAGGACCTGTGGACGACGCATCGGTCAAGTGTCCGGCTGACACTCGCTGAACAACTCGACTACCGCCATAAGCTCACGGCGCAGATCCCGGCGCCGCCACTGCGGGTCGCCTACGGCAAAGCCGGCATGCATGTGGCGGCTGCGGTGGTTAACGACCCAGATACGATCATCGAGCACGCACTGTACTTCTGCACGGTTGCTTCGAGAGCGGAGGGCAATTACCTGTGCGCCATCCTCAACAGCCCCGTCCTAACTGAACTTGTCCGACCGCTGATGTCCTATGGCAAGGACGAGCGGGACGTAAGCAAGCATCTCTGGAGGCTGCCGATCCCGCTGTACGACCCGGATGACCCGAAACATCAACGCCTTGCCGACCTCGGCTCTCAGCAGGCCCGCGCGGTTGAGGCAATGGACATCGACGTTCACGCGAACTTCGTGACACTCCGACGGCAGGTTCGCGCAGCGCTGGCCGCCCATCCTGGCTCAACGGAGATCGGCGCCATCGTGCAGGAGATGCTTAGCTAGGCCCAGGCTCAGCGGAGGTCGAACTCGCCCCGTCGTACACCGTCGACAAAAGCGGCCCACTCGCCGCCAGCGAACATCAGCACCGGACCTGACTGGTCCTTGGAGTCTCGGACCGCCACGTCCTGATCCAGGAACGCGACCTCGACGCACTGGCCGTTATTCGTCGACCGCGTGCTCTTTCGCCACACGGTGCGGGACAGATCGGGGTTCACGATGTGCTCCGTCAGCTTCGGCGTACTGGCGAGCCACGGCCGCGATCAGCTTGACAGACTCCTGCTTGCTGAGCGCGGTCGCCCTCATGTGGTTGTAGACCACGCTACACCGGCGCAGATCGTCAGCCTTTTCCATATACAGGTTGCCCGCCTGCCCCTCGACGTACGCGACCGGTGAGTGCATCCGCTCGTCGAAGTCGAAGATCGTCAGCGACCCACGAACTCCCGGATAGCCACCGTGCGAGAGCGGAACCACCTGCAACGTCATCTCCCTGGCCATCGCCACCAGGCGCTTGAGCTGAGCGGCCATCACCGCCTTGCCGCCGACCTCGCGGTACAGCACCGCCTCGTCAAGGATCACCCACAGCTCCGGCGAATCCTCCTCGAGTACCCGCTGCTGCCGCTCCATGCGTAGCTTGACCTGCCGCTCGACCTGCTCCTCGGTCAGCCCAAGCTCGCACGTCTCCGCGATGGCGCGAGCATAATCCTCGGTTTGCAGCAGACCGTAGATCACCATCGGCTCGAATACCTGGATCCGGGTCGCCGCGCTCTCCATCCCGAGGAAGGTCGCGAACGGCGCGGGCACCTGACCGAACGTCTTCCACCAGCCGCGCTGCTTGCCCAGCCGTTGAAGCTCCAGCAGTGAGTCACGCACTTCGGCGTCGCTCACGCCGTACACATCGAGCATGAGCAGCAACTCGGCGCGCACGATCCCCACGTCGCCGGCCTCGATCTTCTGGACCTTGCTGACGGAGCAGCCGAGCCGGTCGGCGATCTGCGCCTGCGAGATGCCGGCTGAGTCGCGAAGGCGAGCGAGCTGCTCCCCGAGCTGCCACCGCGGAATTGTCGGCCCGATCGGTTTCGGCATTGACCTCTCCCCTCCCCGGATCGAGCGCCAGTCTCATCGATCGCCATCATGACCACAAGCCCGATTGCGCAAACTTACGACATAACGTTGACGGCCGCTGAGAAGCGGGTGCAACCTTGCCGCGGGTTCACGGCAGTCGAAGGGAGTCGACGGTGGACGATGACGGCCACAGTCCCGAAAGACAGCGGCGGCGGCTCACCGTGCCGCTCAGTTCGATGGCGTCCGAATCGGACATCCTGAAAGCGCGCCGCCTGCTCGTCGTTCACCGGCCGCGTGCTTTCGTCCGGCAGCTGTGCACCGGCTGCGGCAAGGCATGGCCGTGCCTGGACACCCTCTACGCGTGGGCGGTCACTGGCGCTGAGCCCATAGACCCGGATTCTCTGCCGTGAGCTGCGGGCGCTGACCGGGATGGGCGTATACCAGTCCCAGGCGGTTGCGTTCGCGCGGTACGCGACGGCCCAGGTGGCGTACCACGAGCAGGTCGTCGCGCGGCATCAGATCGACGGCACCGGGTGCTGCCGATGGTGTGGTCGCGTGTGGCCGTGCGACCAACTCCGGCACGCCCGGCAGATGGTCGACCATTTCAGCCAGTGGGCTCTGACGGACGAGCCGGCCCGGGGAACGATGCTCGTGCGACCCTACGTCTCTGGCAAGTGACCAACGAGGAAGGGAAGCTACCCGACACAGTGAGGCGGCTCGATCGGAATATCCGCATGGATTGCGTACACCCCGAGCCACCACGCGAACAGTGCGTCAAGAATCGAGAGTAGGACGAGGAACCGGGCGGCGGCACGCAACGGGCCGGATCCCCTGCGGTACCCGGCTACGCCAGCACGGCGGCCACCACGACAAGGACCGCGCCGACAACCGACAAGGGCAACGCGTACGCAGGCATGGCAGCGGTGATGGGGTGGAACAGATGCTCGCACTGCCGCCGACAGAGGTCGTCGACATGGTCAGCCGCCGCGATGGCGACGCCGGTCGCGGCGAGCCCGGCGGCGGAGGCGACGGCTCCCGCCGCTAGCCAGCGGCCGGCACGCCGAGCCGGACGGGCCGGCGTGGATAGTTCAGGTACCGCGGTCACGGGGAGATGCCCCTGCCAGTTCGGCTCGGCGCAGACGATGCGAATTGTCGTACGCCGCCGCTAGCCGCCAGCCATGTTCGCTCGCGCGGGTGTCCAGGTTGCTGATGTCGACGCATCGCTCGCCTTCTACCTGCGCGTCTTCGCGCCACTCTGGATGCGGGAAGCGATGCGCATTCCGCATGACGGGTCCTTCGTCGTGGGTATCACCGGCCCTGATGGCGTCCCGGGCTTCTGGCTCGGCCCCGCCACGGGCCCTGAGACGCGGGAGCTGCACGTGCCTTCCGCGCCGGCGACCGCGCGGCCGTCGAGGCTGTTCACGCAGCAGCTGTGACCGCCGACGCAGAGGTGCTACACGGCCCGCGTGAATGGCCTGAGTATCACGCGGGCTACTACGGCGTGTTCCTGCACGACCTCGACGGACACAACGTCGAAGCCGTCCACCACGGGCAATAGCCCCCCGGACACAAAGGAGGCGGCACTGTGACCGGCCAGTCGAATGACACAACGAAGTGCAACGCCCCATAGACTCTCGCCATGGATTCAGCATCACCGGAAGAATTGCGTTTCGAGTACTGCTCCGACGTGGACGGTGTCCGCTTTATCGTGGTTGACGACGGCGCGACCAACCTCAGCGGCTGGCGTGTCGAAGTCAAGGACTGTAACGGAAACGTCCGACTAAACCGGTTCGAGCGCCACACGGTCTGGGGCGTTCTGGGCAGCTGGAACTTCCTGGGATACGGCGAAAAATGCACAGCCTGGGCGGCAGTGGCCGACCATGGCGAGCAGGCGGTCGTGCTTCTCGCACCCGATGGTCGCCGGGTCGTCCTCGGCGCGTAGGAGAACTGAGGACCTGAGCGACCAGACCTATCGGGTTGTCGTCACCCGCGACGGCCATAAGTGGTGTGTGAGAATCCCGCCCTACCCGGTGCGCAACGGGTACCACGGAGGCGAACCGCCGAGCCAACGGTCGCTGCCCGACCCCGAAATACCACTGCAGGTCCCCGCTGATCGTGGATCATCAATGATCCTCAAGAACGCAGCAAGAGTAGCTGGTTCCCTACGTGGCATTTTCTCCACCTGTTCGAATCATCGACGGAGCCGAGTACAGATCGTCCTCAATCCCTACGCGGCGGGCGACCATTCCTCTGCGAAGGTCTCCATCTGGCGCAGGACGAGATCGATAGCGACCGGTGCGGCGTCCGGCGGATAGCCGTGTACCGCGAGCAGCCGCTTGATCCTTGAGCGGAGCTTGGCTCGGACGTCGTCGCGCGACATCCAGTCGACGGTCACGGACTGACGGACCGACTTGACCAAATCGCGAGCGATATCGGCGAGCACGCCCTCGCTCATCTCCTGCACGGCCGCCTCGTTCTGCGCCACCGCGTCGTAGAAGGCCAACTCGTCCTCGGTCAACGCCGGGCTAAACCGCTGGCCGCGGTTGGCGTCGGCGCTGACCTCCTTGGCCATCTTCACCAGCTCGGCGATGATCTCGGCGGAGGTGAGGTGCTGGTTGGTGTAGCGGCGCATCAGCTCCACAAGCCGGGCCGAGAAGCTCTCCTGGCGCACGACGTTGTGGCGGGTCACCTTGCGCATGGTCTGCTCGATAGCCCGGCGCAGCGCCTCGATCGCCAGGTGGGGCGTCTTCGAGGCGCGCAACTGCTCCAGGTACGCATCGTCCAGGTGGGACAGGTCGGGCCGCTCGATGCCCGCAGCCGCGTAGATGTCGGTGACCCCGCTGGCCTCGATGACGCCGGCCGTCAACTGCTTCAGGTACAGGGCGATCTCGGCCGGGATAGGCAGGCCGCGGGAGCGCCGGTCCTCCACGTCGTATTTGGCCATCCAGACCCGTACTTCCTGGAAGAACGCGATGTCGTCACGCAGGTCGTTGATGTGGCCGCTGCTGGCGCACAGCGCGTAGAGCCGGTCAAGTCGGGCTGCGGCCTGCCGGAACCGCTCGGCGAGCGTGGGCTCCTCTACCGGATCGACCTGGTTCTCCGTGATGCTGGGGTCGCGCAGGTAGTTGATGGTGCCAAGGACGGCGTTCCGGTAGCTGTGCTTACCGCCGGCCGAGAGGACGGCCCGCCAGTCGTACCCGCGCAGGATCGTGCCGCAGATGACCTGGTGCTGGTCGCGGAGCAGGCTCACCAGTTCCTCGGTGTCGCGCCCCATGGGTTTGCTGTTCTGGTCGTTCTCCGTGTACTCGGCCAGGGCCTCGTGCAGGTTCTGGGTGAGCGGGGCGTAGCCGACGAGCAGGCCGTCCTGCTTGGCGCGGAAGGTGCGGTTGACCCGGGCAAGCGCCTGCATCAGCCCGGCGCCGCGCATCGGCTTGTCGAGGTACATGGTGTGCAGCGGCGGCGCATCGAAGCCGGTGAGCAGCATCGACTGCACGATGATCAGTTCAAGTTCGTCATCCGGGTCGACCGCCCGGTTGTGCACCGCCTTGGTCTGCGACGGCCGGCGTACGTGCTTGCGGATGTGCTTCTCGTCGGTCGGGCCGCCCGTGTACACGACCTTGATCTTGCCCTTGTCGTCGGCGTCGTCGTGCCAGTCGGGACGAAGGGCGATGATCTCCTCGTACAGGCGGGCGCAGATGTCCCGGGTAGCGCAGACAACCATCCCCTTACCCGGGCCACCGATGTACTTGCGCATCTGTTCCGACCGCGCCTCCCAATGCTCGACCAGGTCGGCGGCGAGGGTCTTGAGCCGGGCCGGGGCGCCGTAGATCTCGTTCATCACCGCGACGGTGCGCTGGATGCGCGCTTTCTCGGCGTCGTCGAGCCCGGAGGTGACTGTGTCGGCCCGCTCGTCGATCGCCTCCGGGGCCACGCCTTCCGGCAGGTCGACCGGGATGAGCCGGCTCTCGTGGTAGACGCGTACGGTGGCGCCGTCGTCGACGGCCCGGGTCAGGTCGTAGATGTCGATGTACTCGCCGAAAACGTCACGGGTGTTGCGGTCGGCCTGCGAGATCGGCGTACCGGTGAACGCGATCAGCGTGGCGTGCGGCAGCGCGTCGCGCAGGTGCCGGGCGTACCCGTCGAGGCTGTCGTAGTGACTGCGGTGCGCTTCGTCGACGATGACGATGACGTTGCGCCGGTCGGACAGCAGCGGGTGGTTTCGGCCCGCTTCCTTCTCTTCCTTGGTACGGCCGAACTTCTGGAGCGTGGTGAAGATGATGCCGCCCACGTTCCGGTTGGCCAGTTCGGCGCGCAGCGTGTCCCGGCTGTTCGCCTGGACCGGCTGCTCCGGCAGCAATTCACTGCCGGCGAAAGCCGAGAAGAGCTGGTCGTCGAGGTCCGTGCGGTCGGTGATCACGACGATCGTCGGGTTGCCCAGGCTCGGGTGGCTGGCGATCTGGAAGGAGTAGAGCTCCATCTCCATCGACTTGCCGGAGCCCTGGGTGTGCCAGACCACGCCCGCCTTACCGTCGCTGCGGGTCGCCTCAACCGTTTTGCGCACCGCCTTCTCCACGGCGAAGTACTGGTGCGGCTTGGCGATCCGCTTGACCGGGTGGCCCTTGATCTCGCCGAAGGCGATGTAGCCGCGCAGCAGGTCGAGGAAGCGACGCGGGTCGAACAGCCCGTAAAGCGCGAGGTTGAGCGCGAGATCCTCGCTGCTCTTCGCCGGCTGCGGCACCGGCTCGCCGTCTTCCTTGACGTTCCACGGCGCGAAGTGTTCGAACGGGGTGAACGCGGTGCCGTAGCGGGCGGTGATGCCGTCGGAGACGACGCAGACCGCGTTGGCCCGGAAGGCCAACGGCAGCTCCTCGACGTACGTGCTGATCTGCTGGTGGGCACCCTGAAGGTCGGCGTACGCATCGCCGGCCTTCTTCAACTCGACCAGGCCGACCGGCAGGCCGTTGAGGTAGGAGACGACGTCGAAGCGCCGCTTATGGTCGCCATCGACCACCATCACCTGGTTGACCGCGAGAAAGTCGTTGGCGCTTTCGTCGCGGAAGTCGACCACCCTGATGGTCGGGTTGTGCTCGGCTCCATGCTCGTCGGTGTAAACGACCGAACGGATACCCTTGGTGATGAGGCCGTGCAGCCGGTGGTTTTCGGCGAAGGCGTCGCGCGACTTGGCGCTCATCACCTCGGCGACCGCTTCGTCCACTGCGGGCGGAGGAAGCTGCGGGTTGAGCCGGGCAACCGCATCACGCAGCCGGCCCGGGAGGATCATCTCGGACCACGACTCGCGCTCGCCGGTCCCCGGCGCGATTGAGGAGCCGGGTACGGGTTCCCAGCCCAACTCGCCGAGCGCGTCGAGCGCGAAGGCCTCCCAGTCCGCTTCGGACATGTCCCGGTTCGGGCTCACAACTCCTCCTTGCGGTTTCGTCTGCTGTGCTTGGCGGCAAGGTAGGCGTTCACGGCCTTGCGGGAACTGCGCCAGATGCCGTCGGACCCTTGCACGGCGTCCAGCCGTCCGCGCCGGGCGGCGTGCCGCAGTGCCGTCAGGCTGACGTCCTTGGTCGCGAGGGCCGCCAGCGGCACCAACCGGACCGGACCGGCCACGTTCGGCACGATGAACCGGTTGAGGTTGTCGTACATGGCGCGGGCGATGAGTTCACCCAGCGCGCCGTGGTCACCCGCGTCCGCCCGTTGCAATGCGGCCAGATAGGCGTCCCGCTGCCGTTTGAAGATGATCACGGGCGGATAGCCGAGGCGCACCAGGATCAGGTTGAGCAGCAGCCGGCCGGCGCGACCGTTGCCGTCGAGAAACGGGTGGATCCGCTCGAACTCGTTGTGCAGTCGGGCGAGTTCCTCGGGAAGTGGCCGTTCGAGGGTCGCTGCCGTCCGGACCCGTTCGCCGGTCTCGCAGACGTTGTCAATCCACCCGTCGACGCGGGCGGGCACCAGCGGCCAGGCCGGCGGGTTCATGCCGGCGGAGAACGGGTGAATGTCGTGCTCGCGGAAGTTGCCCGGCCCTTCCCGGTCGGTGGCGTCCGGATGTGGCGCCACGTCCCACACCGGGGTCATGGCCGTGAGGTGCACTCGACGTACCTCACTGACGTTGACGAGCCGGCCGTCGTGCCACCCGTCCGGTTCCAGCGCCTGGCTGTAGACCCACTGCGCTGCGTCGGCGTATCCGCGTACCTCGTTGTACTCCCGCAGCGACTTCGCCCCGACCGCCCGGCCCCGGCCAAGGAGGGCCTGTACCTCGCGGAGGACGAGGGTGTTGCCCTCCAACGCGGTGGAGTGGTGTGCCTCCTGGTGCCAGATGTCGTCCCAGATGGCCTGGGCTTCCTTGGGAAGCGGCAGGCCGCCGAGCCGCTGGTTGAGTTCAGCCAACGCCCGGTCCAGGCGCTCATAGACACTGGCCCTGCTGGGGCGACCCCGACCGGCCACGTGCGGCACCTCTCTCCTGGTAGCGATAGGGGCGAACAATTTGGTATAGGAAGATGCTAGCTAATTGTTCTTACCAAATCTGTCCGATACTCGGTCGCTGCGGGTTGACGGAATGGCGCCGGAGCCTACCCGGCTCGACTCGCCGCAAGTCTGAAGCGTGGCCCGTCGGAAGGCGACGTAGCGCCAGCCTGGAGGAGGCGTGCGCCGATGAGAAGTCGTCGACGGACAGGGCTCTGGGCTCCGACGGCGACGTCGCTCGACGTCGCCGCATGACAGTCAGCGACCCGGACGGATCTCATGTCGCGTCCTCCACGACCTTCTCAACCTCTCGGACTCGGATCTCCCCCGACACCAACTTCGGCAACAAGGCGTCCCGCAGATGCCCGAGGTCACGCGACTCCGCCAGCGCCTGGTCACCGCGCGCCTCGAGCACGTCCAGCGCTGGGCGGAGGTTGCCCATCGCCTCGGAATCTGGAAGCCGCAACCGCATGCCAGCAAGCTTCACCCGGCTCAGCTCGGTCTGCCCAGTACTACCCTCACCCATTGCTTCGATCGCAGGCTGCGCGAGAAGCATGGCGAATCCTGCACAAACTTGATCGGTTTTCGCTGGGTCGAACCGAACAATTGTGACGTGGGTATCGACAGTACATTCTCGTGCGAGCGTCCAGCGAGCTACACGTCCTAGGGTGCCTACCCCAGTGGAGTTCACAAGGATGTCATGAAGCCTCAGTTTCTTGCCGTCGGGAACCTTATCCCGGAGAGTAAAGCGCCCTGGCTCCAAAGACACACGACCGTTACGAATGCATTTCTGATTCAAAACCAATAAATCATTATCAGATAAGCTGTAACGAGGAGTGACACCTCGACTGATCAACTCAGCAAGGGCACCAACCTCATGCTCGTGCGACCTCGTTTCGAGAGCCTGGCGGACCAAATTTAGCCCTAGCTCCCGCGCCGTAGCAGCGATCCGCTCATTAACGGCAATCTTGTCGTCCAGCGCATCCAACGCGTCAGCGATGCCACGCTGCATACGCATAGGAGGCACATATACGCGAATCCTGGGGATATCCCTTACGTTCAAGCTACTAAAAACAGCCCCAACGTTGAGTAAGCGATCAACTTCCGATTCCCAGTGCTCACCACGTGTTGCCCATCGGAGGTAACGCTGATCGATGCGACTCCCATCCGATCGCGCAATGACTAAGTTCTGCCCGATCGCACACTCAAGTCCACGCGGAACCGCAGCTGTATCACCGACCCTTCCGCGTCGCGTGATAATAAGATCCCCTTGCCGTGGTTTCGTGCGACGGGTCCATAACTCAAAGTCCTGTTGCGTGATACGTCTAACGCTATTTAGATCCAGCCGACCATCAACGATATTCGGAATCGCCACGTACGGATATCCACTTCCAGCGTCACGCGGGGTCTTATGCTCGCAGTCGAGCACTTTTACTCCGAGTAGCCCCAGCTCCTCCAAAGGCCAACGGTCAGACATCGAGGCGCTCCAACTGCTCGCGGATAGCTGTCCCTAAACGAGCCGACTCGTCGAAGTACGCGTATAGTTCCTTCTTCAGCCGTTCGATCTTGTCGGCAATCGGCTCGTCGTCAGAGGTGTCGACCTCGGCGGCGCCGACGTAGCGGCCCGGCGTCAAGACGTGGTCATGCTTGCGGATCTCGTCCAAGGTGGCCGAGTAGCAGAAGCCAGCCAGATCCTCGTACTTCTCGTCTTTCGCGGAGGCGGTGCCGCGCCAGGCGTGATAGGCCCCCGCAATCTTCGCGACGTCCTCGTCCGTCAGCACCCGTTCCGTGCGGTCGACCATCGTGCCCATGTTCCGGGCGTCGATGAACAGCACCTCACCGCGCCGGTCATCCAGCTTCTTCGCACCCTGCGGACTCTTGTCCTTGGCAAAGAACCAGAGGCATGCCGGGATCTGCGTAGTGCGAAACAACTGCGGCGGCAACGCGATCATGCACGAGATCAGGTCGGCCTCTACCATTGCTGCCCGGATCTCGCCCTCACCCGACTGCGTCGACGACATCGAGCCGTTGGCCAGCACCACGCCTGCCATGCCTCGCTCCCCGAGCTTCGACACTATGTGCTGCAGCCAGGCGAAGTTGGCATTACCTGCCGGCGGGGTCCCGTACCGCCACCGCGGATCGTCGGTCTTCCGCGCCCAGTCGGACATGTTGAACGGCGGGTTGGCGAGGATGAAGTCGGCCCGCAGGTCGGGGTGCTTGTCGGCGTGGAAGGTGTCCTCCCACTTGGGGCCGAGGTTGCCGCTGATGCCGTGGATGGCGAGGTTCATCTTCGCCAGCCGCCAGGTGCGTTCGTTGGACTCCTGGCCGTAGACGGCGATGTCGTCGCGACGGCCGCGGTGGTTGAGCACGAACTTCTCGGCCTGCACGAACATGCCACCCGACCCGCAGCAGGGGTCGTAGACCCGACCCGAGTACGGCTCGAGCACCTCAACCAGCAGCTTGACCACGCTGCGCGGCGTGTAGAACTCCCCGCCCCGCTTGCCTTCCGCGCGGGCGAACTTCTCCAGGAAGTACTCGTACACCTCTCCGAGCACGTCCCGGGCGGGCTTGTCGCCGTGCCCGGTGAACCGGGCGTCGCTGATGAGGTCGACCAGTTCACTCAGGCGCCGTTGGTCGACGTTGTCCCGGTTGAAGATCTTCGGGAGTACGGCACGGAGCGCCTCGTTCGACTTCATGACGGCGTCCATGGCGTTGTCGAGCAGGAGGCCGATCTCTCCGCCCTTTGCGTTCTCCGCCAGATGCTCCCAGCGCGCCTCCTGCGGCACCCAGAAGACGCCGTGACCGGTGTACTCGTCGACGTCGTCCAGGAAGGCGTCGACGCGTGACTCGTCGATGCCCTGGTCGAGGATCTCCTTGCGGATCTCCTCGCGGCGCTCGTCGAAGGCGTCGGAGACGTACTTGAGGAATACCAGGCCCAGGACGAAGTCCTTGTACTGCGCGGCGTCCATCGATCCGCGCAGCTTGTCGGCGGCCTTCCACAGCGTGTCGCGTAGGTCAGCCATGGTGGGCACGCCCGGCAGAGTTGCCTGCCCGGTGGCCTTCTTCCTGGGTGGCATGGTGCTCCTTGTCCGTATTACGGGTTAGTCAGTCTTGCTGGTCTCTTCAGCGGGGGTCTATCCGACGATCGGCGTTTCCGTCATGGTGAGTGTGCCGTTGGTAACCCCGGTGACGGCGAGCCGGCCCAGCTCATCGAGGAGGTCGATTTCGCGGCGGGCCATCGCCCGGCGCGCGTCGATCACCGCGAGCAGCATGTCGAGGCGGGCCACCTCGGCCGGTGCGAGCAGCGGGATCTGCAACTCATCCAAGCGCGAGGCTGCTCGAACAGCGCCGGCGGCACGGCCGGCCTGGCCGACGTGGGTCAGCAATTCGGCTAGCACCCGTGGGGTGAACCGGTAGCGCTCGCTGGGCGGAATGCGCAGCACCCGTGCCGGGAACTCGACGACCGAGAATCCGTCCTGGTCGCGGTAGACACACAGGCGGGGCACGAGGGTGACCACGAGATCGTCCGGCTCGGTCAGCCGGACCCGCGGATACTTCGCGGCGAGCACTCCGCGATCGACGACCCGCACACCAACAGCTGAGGTGCCGGTCAGTTCCGGCACACCCAGCACCCGGTGGTGACCGTCCCGGACGATGTCGGCCGCCGCGACCCGGTACCCGTTGTACACGGTGAGCTGGTGGGCCTTGACGAGCGCTCCGATCGACTGGGTGGGCGCGGACACGGCGTCGTCTCGGCTGGCGAGCCGGCTGCGCACAGCCGGCCGCAGTTCGGTCGCGGCCAGTTCGTCGAGTTCGACCTCGATGTCGGTGACCCGGGCGATTGTTTCCTGGACGTCTCTCGTCAGTACCCGTGGACCCGCCGAACGTCGGGTTGTGAGCGGTCTGCGAGGAGCGATCAGGTCGGCGACCGCCGCTTGGACGGCATGCGCCCGTAGATGCTGGTGGGGCTGGTGGCCGTTTCGCCGCCACGTTGTCACGTCCCACACCAGCGCCTCGACGACATCGGCGGTGAGCGGCCGGTCCGAGACGTCTGCGAGCAAGACTCGGCCCTGCCACTTCGAGCCTTCCTCTCGGCGCAGCACCCAGAGCGCCGTCTGATAGCCCGGGCGGAACGGCACCAGGCCACCCGGGAGTTGGATGACTGCCTCCACCCGGCCACTGCTCAACAGCTCATTGCGGGTGCGCGCCGCGGGCCGGTACGGCGGCAGCGCGCCGACGAGCAGGTCCGCCGGGCCGAGCACGACCGCGGTCTGGCCGGGCCCGAGTTCCTCGGTGATGTCCCGTACGGCGGCGAGCGGGTTGGCCTCGCCACGGCCCTCTTTCGGCTGGTAGGGCAGGCGCGTGACGAGCACGTCCGGCACCGGCCCCGGCAGCTCGGTGCCGACGTTCACCTGCCGATCAGCGGCGCCGAGACCGTGCACGGCCAGTCGGCGGCGCAGGATGCGTGCCCGGAATGGGTCGGCCTCGGCGGCGACGAAGGTCGGTGTCGCGTACTCACCGAGTTGGTGGTGCACCGCCACGAGCAGATCGCCGGGTCCTGCCGCCGGATCGGCGACCAGGACCGTGCCGTACCGGTCCGCGTACTCGCGGGCACCGGACAGCCCGGCGATCAGACTTGCCAGGGCCGGGTTCACCGCATCGGCGTACAACTCCGGCACGGTGAACCGGTTTCGGGCGGCGAGCACCCGCTCGTACGCCTCGGTGCAGCCCCAGGCCGCTTCCACAAGCTCGTCGACCGCCGCCGCCAGCCAGGCGGCGTCGTCCGGCAACGCGTTGATCTCGCCCCGCAGTAGGTCGTCACCTGGGTCGGCGTCGCGGGCACGCTCCCGAAGGTCGGCGATGACCTGCCGCTCGGTAAGCCGGTGCGGGGAGAGCAACTCATCGTCCAGGTGACGCAGGCAGATCAGGGCGGTAATCGCCGCGGTCAACTCCCTGGGCCGTAGCGTGGCCGCCCGCCGCCGGCCACCACGTCCCAGCGGTAGACCGCCGGCTAGACAGCCCAGCAGGTGCAGCCACAGGTCGGGCTCGATCTCACGGCGATCAGCGCGACCTGTGTCGACGAGCCAGTCCACGACGCCACGGGCGTCGAAGAGCGGCCGCCCCCGGTCCTCGTCGACCGGGGCGGGGAACTGCGGATGCCTGCGCCGCCACGTCGTGACGACCGGCCGCTGGACGCCGGCGAGCTCGGCGATCTCCGGCATGGAGATGAGCAGGGGTACGGCCACAACGGTACTGACCATTGCGTACACCCCTCTCGTATGTCATCGATCTTGCACTGACCTGCAGTGAGATTAGAGACCGCTCAGGTTTTAGTCCAGCTACAAGGCTGATAACCAGGGTTATCAGTAGCACGGTGGCATGGTTCCTGGACTTCGAAGATCACCACTGCTGTCATCGAGAGGCACACCGACGAGCCGAGAAACTCTCCGGCGGCGTCGGATCCCGGAACCCTCATGCCTGGAAAGGGCCACTCAGCATGCGCAAGTTGCACGTCTTCGGAATCGCCACGCTCGCCGTACTCGCTCTCGGCTGCGGGGCTGGTGCCAGCAAGGACGACACCACCCAGGGCCCTGGCGTGGACAAGCCCGCGGCGTCCGGCGCCGCGTCGAACGCCGCCGGCTCTCAGGCCAAGAAGGGCGAGCACGCCGTCGTCTTCGAGGTGACCGGTGACGGCGTCAGCAAGGCCAACTCCGTGACGTACGGGATCGGTGGCAACAGCTCGCAGGCCAACGGCACCGCGCTGCCCTGGAAGAAGGAGGCGACCTCCAGCGACGCCTTCCTGATGCTGAGCCTCGTCGCCCAGTCCGGCGGCAGCGGCACCATCTCCTGCCGCGTCAGCGTCGACGGCAAGGTCGTCGTCGAGAACAGCTCGCAGGGCCAGTACGCCGTCGTGACCTGCTCGCACGCCGGCTGAGCCGACTGCCTCCCCGGGGCGGGCGACCGCCCGCCCCGCCCGTCCCCTCTCCCCCGGTGTTCACAGGAGACGTCGTGCGTCTGGACGAGTTCACCAACGCCCTGCCCCTACTCCCCGAGGCGCTCCGCCACCGCGCCGAGGCGCTGCGCCCCTACCTGACGCTCAACCGCTGCGAACGCTGCCGTCAGATCAGCGACGCGGTGAACCTCGCCCTGATCGCCGCCCGCTACGACGAGGTCGCATCGGCGGCCCATCAGCTCGAGGCCGCGGACGCGCTCGCCGCCGACCACGACCGGCTCGCGGCGGGTGGGTGCCGGGCCGGCGTGCGCGGCGGGGACTCGGCCCGCGGCCGCAGCCTGGTCACCCGCTGGGCGCACACCGACGCGGACCTGGTAGCCGCGACCGACGCGAGTTGGAAGGGCAGGTACGGCGGGATCGCGTACGTGGTCAGCGACGGGCACTTCGGCCTGCGGGGTCGCACCACCAGCCGCCTCGACCCGACCGGGCCGTCCCGGGCGCTCATCAACGAACTCCGCGCGGTGGAGTACCTGCTGTCGGGCTTCGTCACGCCGCCGGACCGGCTGACCGTGCTGGTCGACAGCCTGAGCGCGCTGTCGTATCTGCACCGCTGGCAGGCCGGCGACGGCACGGCCATGCCGGCCGGGTACAGCCTGCGCCCCCGCATCCGGGCCGCGCAGCCGACGCTCGTGCGGCTCGCCGAGCTCGTACCGAATCTTCCCGGTGTGACCTTCCAGCACATCAAGGGCCACGCCGGCCACCCGCTCAACGAGGCCGCCGACGCGCTCTCGCACATGGCTCGGCGCAGGTTGACCGAACCGTTCGACCTGCGCGGTCGGGCCGAGGACCTCGTCGACGCCTTCCTCCGCGACTGGCACACCGCCGGCGCCGCAGCCTGAGCCATCGAGTACCCGAGACGGGAGAAGCCCCATGACCACTGAACCATTGGCAGACGACTTAGCACCGGACGAGCCCGCTACGGAGGTTCCACCCAAGCCGCGCGTATGGCGCCGGCCGCGGTTCTGGATCGCGTTCGTCCTCGCAGCGGCCCTTGTCGCGGGTTGGAGCCTCACCTTCTACTACCAGCACAGCAGCGAGACCTACCGCCAGGCCGACGCGAAGAGCCGCGCCACCGCCAGCGATCTCAGCAAGCGCCTGGGGTCGATGACCCAGGAACGCGATACGGAGAAGGCCCGCGCAGACCAGCTGCAGACCCGTGAGGACGCGGTGAAGCAGCTCGAGGACCGGGTCCAGACGCGCGAGGGCGAGGTGAAGAAGCGCGAGGACGCCGTATCGCAGGCGGAGAAGGTCCAGGCGCAGAACACCATCCACGAGGGCACCTGGGCGGTCGACGTCGACATTCAACCCGGTACGTACCGCACGAAGGATCCGGTCTCCGGCCAGTGCTATTGGGCTATCTATTCGGACGCCAACGGCCGCAACATCGTCGCCAACGACATCGTCACCGGTGGCCGGCCGACGGTGACTCTGTCCGGCGGCCAGTACTTCACGAGCCGTCGCTGCGGCGACTGGACCAAGGTTTCTTAGGAGGATCGAGCGTGTCCACGTACGGTGCCGACGCCGTCTACCGCGTCAACCCGGGGGCAGCGGACTCCTCCGTCATCCTGCACGTCCCGCACAGCTCCCGGCACATCACTCCGGCCGCCCGACCGCACATCCTGCTCGACGACGCGGCGCTGACGGCTGAGCTGGACCATATGACCGACGCCCACACCAGCCGCATCGCCGACCGGGCAGCCTCGGGTGCCGCCCGCACCCCGTGGACGTTCACGAACCTGTCCTCCCGCCTGGTCGTCGACCCCGAGCGGTTCCCGGACGAGCGCGAGGAGATGCTCGAAGTGGGCATGGGCGCGGTGTACACCCGGACCTCGCACCGGGGAAAACTTCGCAACGACGACCCGGCCCACGAGAAGGACCTCCTGGCGACGCACTACGAGCCGTACGCGGCCGCCATGACGGACCTCGTCGACGATCGCCTGGCCGCTACCGGCCGCGCCGTCATCATCGACGTGCACTCCTACCCTGCGATGCCGCTGCCGTACGAACTGCACGCCGACGGGGAGCGGCCCGCCGTCTGCCTGGGCGCCGACGAGACACACACCCCGCCGTACCTGCTCGCCGCCGCCGAGTACGCCTTCTCCTCGTGCGGGAGCATCGCCGTCAACACGCCGTTCTCCGGCTGCTACGTCCCACTGAAGCACTACGGGAAGCAGCGGGCGGTGACCGCGCTCATGGTCGAGATCCGCCGCGACACCTACATGACGGAGCCGGGCGGGGCGCTGACCGCCGGCATCGACCGCATCGTCGAAGCGCTCACCCGCCTGGTCGACGTGGTCTCGGCCGCGACCGCTGGCAACCGGCCGTCGAAGGCCAACTGACAACTTCCCGACTGTCGCACCCGCTGTCCGTTCGCTTTGTATATCCAGAGGCGACGATCCAGCCCCGCTGGGCACCGCGACCTCTGGGCCGGCCCGACCTGCTGCTAGTCGAACTCCAAACCGTCTCAACGAGTCTCCGCGAGGAAGCAATGACCGTTCCCGAGACATCAACCGTCGACCAGCTCATCCTCCAGCACCTGGACACCGCGAACCTGCCTGAGTCCTCCGTCGATCTCGTCTTCGCGGCGCTCCTCGGCCAGTCAGACCTCGATGCCGCCCTCGGTGGCGCCACGACAGCCCGGCCAGCAGCCTCCCCCGAAAACGTTGGAGCCGCCGAGCCGATCGGCACGTACCTGTCGAGCATCGAGGTGTGCGGGTTTCGCGGCATCGGCCAGGGGAGCCGGCTCGACCTCACCCCCGGCCCTGGCCTGACGATCGTGACCGGCCGCAACGGCTCCGGGAAGTCCAGCTTCGCCGAAGCTGCCGAGTTGGCGCTGACCGGTGACAACAAGCGCTGGGCGGGGCGGGCGTCCGTCTGGCAGGACGGCTGGCGCAACCTGCACGCCAGCGAGGAGCCGTACATCCGGGTCCGGCTGGGTGTCGACGGGCACCGCAACGGCGCAGCCGTGGAGTGCCACTGGACTCGCGACGGCGGGCTCGCCGACCGTACGAGCTTCCTGCAGGTAACCGGTCAACCGCGCCAGTCGGTCGCCGACCTCGGTTGGGACCGGCCGCTGGAGCTGTACCGGCCCTTCCTGTCGTACGCGGAGCTCGGTGGGCTGATCGGTGGCAGGCCCAGCGAGATGTACGACTCGCTGCAGCGCATCCTCGGCCTCGGCCGACTCGTCGAAGTCGAGAACATGCTGAAGACGGCGCGCAAGGCCATGGATGGCCTCCGCCCGCAGGCCACCGCCCAGTTGCCTGCGCTGCGCAGCGCGCTGGCCGCTCACCCTGATCCGCGGGCCCGGCAGGCGGAAGAGTCCCTCGCCGGGAAGGACGCGGACCTCGACCGGCTTGAGCTACTGGCCGACACCGACGAGCACGCCGACACCACCGCCACCGCCCCGTTACGCCAGCTCGACGTGCTGGAGCTACCCGAGCGCAATCAGGCAGCGGAGATCGTCGACCGCCTCAACGCGGCGCTACGAGACCTGGCAGAGCTGGCCGGAACTCCCGCCGAGGAGGCCCGAGCGTTGGCGCGACTGCTGGGTGAGGCCATCAGCAACCACGAGGCACATCCCGACCAGCCGTGCCCGGTCTGCGGTGGCCGGACCCTCGACACCGCCTGGGCCGAGCAGGCTCGTACCGAACTGCGGCGGCTCACCCAGCGCGCCGAGCGCATCGAGGGAGCCCACCGGTCGCAGCGGGAGTCGCGACGGGCGCTGCGCGACTTCCTTCCGGTCATTCCGAGGGCGATCGGCGCCGATCTCACCGGCGTGGGTCTCGACACCGGCGCGGCCCGGGCCGCGTGGCAGCGCTGGGACGAACTGCTCGGGTCGGATGATCCACGCCGGATCGCCGACGAGGCGTTGGAAACCTTCGACGCGGTCGTCGCCGCCGTCCAGCCTCTCCAGGCAGCAGCCCGCGCGGTGCTGGAACGCCAGCGGCAGGCGTGGCGTCCGCTCGTCGACCAGCTTCGCGCGTGGGTGGCGACCGCCCGGAAGAGCCAGCGTGCGGCCGAGAACTACACGGCGTTGAGAAAGGCGATCACCTGGGTGCAGGGTATCGGCCAGCAGATCCGCAACGACAAGCTGGCGCCGGTAGCCAGGGACGCGACAACGATCTGGAACACGCTGCGGCAGGAGAGCAATGTCGACCTCGGCGCGATCCGGCTGGCCGGCACGGGAACCTCGCGTCGGGTCGATCTCGACGTGACGGTCGACGGCACGCCGGGGGCAGCTTTGTCCGTGATGAGCCAGGGCGAGCTGCACTCCCTCGCGCTGGCGCTGTTCCTGCCCCGCGCCACCATACGGGAGAGCCCGTTCCGGTTCCTGATCATCGATGACCCGGTCCAGTCGATGGACCCGGTCAAGGTCTACGGTCTGGCCAAGGTGCTCGACCAGGTGGCCAGGGACCGGCAGGTCGTCGTCTTCACCCACGATGACCGGCTGCCGGCAGCGGTCCGGCATCTGCAGTTGAAGGCCCGCGTCCTGACGGTCAGCCGGTTGGCGCGCTCGCAGGTGACCGTCGACCACGACGGCAAGGGCGATCCCGCCGCGCGTTACCTCGACGACGCCTGGGCGATCGCCAGGGACGGCACGATGGCCGACAAGATCCGCAGCACGGTCGTCTGCAACCTCATCCGCGACGCCCTGGAGTACACCTGTCAGGAGGCGATCCGCCGGCGCGACTTCCGCGCGGGCAGGCCAATCATGGACACCGAGACCGCGATCAGCGACGCGAACGGACTAAGGCCGCTTCTCGCGTTGGCGCTTCTGAATGACGCTGGAAGGGTTGGCGAACTGCCGGGAGCGCTGCAGCGTCTGCACTCAGATGCGCGACGTGTGGTCGCAGCCGTCAACGGCGGCGCGCACGGCGACCACCAGGGTGCCCCACTCACCTCCCTGGTCGACGACGCGCGGCGGGTCAACGAGAGGCTGGCCCGGTCATGACACCGCAGCAGCTGCTCGACGCGGCCGCCGTCCTGCTGACAACACCCTCGCCCACGATGCGGCGCTGCTGGCAACGGGCATGCGCCTCGCTCACCCGGGTCGCCCTGGAACAAGCCCTTGACGGGTACTGGAAGCGCGTCGAGCCGACCGCCGCGAGGTGCCCGATGCGCCACCAGCTACTCGCCCTGTCGGCGGTGGCCGGTGACGAGGTGACCGCGCTCGCCCGCTCGGCCTGGTACGGACTGTGCCGAGCGGTCCATCACCACACCTACGAACTGCCGCCGACCGTGGCGGAACTGCATGGGTGGCACCGCGAGGTCACGGCGTTGCTGGCGTTGCTGGACCAGCCGCCCCGATGACCAACGACCCCGCGCAACGACCCCGGTCAGTGCCGCCCGAGCAGGTTGTCGGCGACGTTCTCCAGATGGCGGCGCATGGCAACCTGCGCGCCCTCCGGATCGCGGTCGCGCAGCGCCTCCACGACGGCGGTGTGCTCGGCGTGGTAGCAGCGGCGCCGTTCGGGGCTTGAGGTACGCCGCTTGAGGCTGCCCCAGACGGGCAACTGGCGGGACGCGTTCATGACATCGAACATGTTCATGAGCAGTCCGTTGTGGGCGGCTTCGGCGATGGCGCGGTGGAGCCTGCCGTCCCACATCTCGAAGGCTTCGAACTCGTCGCTGGCACCGCCGCGCTCCAGGCACTGCGTGATCCGGTCGAGGTCGGCCTGGGTGGCGACGCGGGCGGCGAGCGCGGCGACCGGTGGTTCGAGGACGAGCCGGACCTGCATGATCTCCGCCGGGCTGGTGTCGGCCGGCGCGGCGCGGACGGCTTCGACCGCAGCGTCGGTGAGGTAGGTGCCGCGCCCGACGTGGCGGACCACCATCCCGTCGCGCTCGAGGACTTCGAGGGCGCGGCGGACCGCGCTGCGCGGCGCGGACAGCCGCTCGACGAGGGCCCGCTCCGTGGGCAGCTTGGACCCTGGCCCGAGGCTGCCATTCCGGGTGCCCTCGACCAGCAGGGACCGCAGCGACTGCTCCACCGATATCACCGGGCCAGCGTACCGACTCGAACCAATTGAAACCAATCCCAACTATCGACACCTTCGAGGTTTGCCCCTCGACAGCCACTTCAACACAGGCGTAGCGTGACCGCAACCCATTGGTAACGATTGGTTCAGATTGGTTGCGCCGTGAAGTTGGTGAGGCTGTGAAGCTGGTGACGCTGTCCACCGGATCGGGGCCGCGTGTCGGGGTGGTGGACGCCGAGGCGGGCACGGTCCGTGACGTGAGCGACCTGCTGCCGGCCGGGTCCGGAATGCTCGAGGTGATCGAGGGCTGGGCCGAGTTGGGTCCACTGCTGGCCGAGCGCACCGGCGACCTGCCGGCACGGCCGCTTGACCCGGCCGAAGTGCTGGCGCCGATTCCGATTCCGCGGCGCGACATCTTCTGCGTCGGCAAGAACTACCGGGAGCACGTGGTCGAGTTCAGCCGCAGCGGCTACGACACCCCCGACCGCTCCGAGGCGGTACCGGAGCACCCGGTGCTGTTCACGAAGGCGACGACCGCGGTCACCGGCCCGTACGCCGACATCGACCCGCACCACGGCGTCACGTCCGAAGTGGACTACGAGGCGGAGCTCGCGGTGATCATCGGCCGTGGTGGCCGCGGGATCACCCGGGAGCAGGCGTTCGACCACGTCTGGGGGTACACGATCGTCAACGACGTCACGGCCCGCGACCTGCAGCGCGCCCACAAGCAGTGGATGCTCGGCAAGTCGCTCGACACGCACTGCCCGATGGGTCCGTACGCCGTGACCGTCGACGAGGTCCCGGACGTCACCGCACTGGTGGTCGAGAGCTTCGTCAACGGGGAGCGCCGCCAGTCGGCGTCGGTCAAGGACCTGATCTTCGACATCCCGGACCTGATCGCCACGCTGTCGGCCGGGATCACCCTGCTGCCCGGCGACATCATCGCGACCGGCACGCCGGCCGGGGTCGGCATCGGGTTCGATCCACCGAAGTTCCTGACCAGCGGCGACGTCGTCGAGGTCGCGATCACCGGCCTGGGCGCGCAGCGCAGCCGGGTCGCCTGAAACCCACGAGAGTACGAGGAGAGCTGTGAAGATCAACGGCAAGGAACTCGCCGTCGAGGTCGCCGGTGCGGGCCCCGCGGTCCTGATGGTGCACGGCCTGGGCGGGACGTCGAACTTCTACCAGGTGCAGGCCGACGCCCTGGCCGAGCGGTTCCAGGTCATCCGGGTCGACTCCGCCGGCGCCGGCCGGTCCGAACTCGGCGACGACATCAGCATCTCCGGGCACGCGGACGACCTGGCCGCCGTCCTCGACGCCCTGGGCGTCGACAGCGCCACGGTCGTCGGGCACTCCATGGGCACGCTCGTGGTCCGCGACCTCGCCACCCGCTACCCGGACCAGGTCGACGGGCTGGTCCTACTGGGTGCGGTACGCGAGCCCGCCGAGGCCGGCCGGCAGGCCCAGCGCGACCGCGCCGCGCTCCTGCGGGAAAAGGGCACCGCCGCCGTCGCGCCCGGGGTGGTCGCCAACGCGCTGTCCGAGACCACCCGGCGCGACAAGCCGGAGGTCGCCGCGTTCGTCCGCGAACTCGTCATGCGCCAGGACGCCGAGGGCTACGCCCGCAACTGCGAGGCGCTGGCCAACGCCGTCGATCCCGGCCCCATCGCCTCCGAACTTCCGCTGCTGCTCATCACTGGTAGCGACGACAAGGTCGGTCCGCCGGAGGCGAGCCGGGAGATCGCCGACGCCCATGGCTCGGCAACCGTCGAGGTCCTGCCCGGCGTCGGGCACTGGACCGCCCTCGAAGCCGCCGGCCCGGTCACGGACCTGCTGCTCAAGTTCCTGTAACTCCCCCGCACCGCCCCTGCAGAGGAGAGCCCACGATGCCCGTCCCGACCAGCAAGGTCCTGTTCCGCAACGTCAGCATCCTCGATTCCACCGGTGCCGATCCGTACCCCGGTGACGTCCTCGTCGAGAACAACCGCATCGCCTCCGTCGGCACCGTCGACCCCGACGCCGCCGCGGGGGCGCGGGTCATCGAAGGCCGCGGCCGCACCCTGATGTCCGGCCTGTGCGACGCGCACACGCACTTCTCCTGGAACAACTCCGCCGACCTCGACGGCCTGGGCACCATGCCCGTCGAGGAGCACCTGCTCTTCTGCCTCGAGTCCGCCCGCACCTACATCGACTCCGGGTACACGATGTGCCTGGGTGCGGCGTCAGCGAAGGAGCGGCTCGACGTCGTCTGCCGGGACGCGATCAACGCCGGGCGGTTCCCCGGCCCGCGGTACCTGGCCAACGGGCCGGAGATCGCCGTGACCGGTGGGGCGCTGATCCCGTCGATCACGAAGTTCGCCGACGGCCCCGAGGGCATGCGCAAGGCGGTCCGCGAACTGGTCGGGATCGGCGTGGACCAGATCAAGCTGTCGATGACGGGCGAGGAGATCACCGGCACGCTTCGCGCCGAGGACACCTACTTCTCCGACGAGGAGACCGCGGCCGCCGTCGCCGAGGCCCACCGCCGCGGCAAGCGCGTCTGCGCGCACGCGCGCAGCGCGGAGAGCGTGAAGATGTGCGTCCGCAACAAGGTCGACATCATCTACCACGCCAGCTTCACCGACGCCGAGGGCATGGACATGCTCGAGGCCAACAAGGACTGGGTGTTCGTCGCCCCCGGGCTCAACTGGCTCGTCGCCACGCTCTACGAGGCCGAGTCGTTCGGCTTCCCGCAGGAGGCCGCCGAGGCCGTCGGGTACAAGAAGGAACTCGAGGTGGCGATCGAGGGCCTGCGCGAGATGCACCGGCGCGGCATCAGGGTGCTGCCCGGCGGCGACTACGGCTTCGCGTGGACCCCGCACGGCACGTACGCCCGCGACCTCCAGCACTTCGTCGAACTGCTCGGGTTCACCCCGATGGAGGCGATCATCTCCGCCACCGCGTGGGGCGGCGAGATCATGCTGCAGCCCGACGAGCTCGGCAAGGTCCAGCCCGGCTACCTCGCCGACCTGCTGCTCGTCGACGGCGACCCGCTCGCCGACATCACGATCCTGCAGGACCACGACCGGCTGAACTACATCATGAAGGACGGCACGTTCCACAAGGAGCCCAGCACCGACACCGCCCCCTCCCCGGACCCGGCGAACATGCCCGCCACCGCTACCGAGCGCCTGGTACAGCAGCGCGCCTGACCGACGTACGCAAGCGCCGGCGGCCGACCCCCTGGGCCGCCGGCGCTCCCCTACCGGGAGCCGGACCGTGACCCTGCTGATCTGCCGTACCTGCCCCCGCTACGACGCCCGCGCCAGCGGCGAGTTCGGCCGCCGGCTGACCGCCGCCATCGCCGCCATCGCCGCCATCGCCGAGATCGCCGAGATCGCCGCGGGCGAACCGGACGCGCCGGTGGCGATCCGCAACGTGCAGTGCCTCGGCGGGTGCCCCGAGGACGGGGTCGTCGCCGTCGACGCCCCCGGCAAGGCCCGCATCCGCTTCACCGGGCTCACCGAGTCGTACGCCGAGGCGATCCTGGCTGCCGCTGCGGCCCACCACGCCAGCCCGAGCGGGCTACCCGCCGACTGGGCCGTCCCCACCGAGTTGGCCGGCCACCTCAGCTCGGTCACCGTCAAGCGACTACCAGGACGCCTTGCGGACCCCGGGAAGCTCACCGCGCCGTAGCGGCCGGATGCGGTGTCACCGCCGGGCGTTCTTGATCAGCTGGGCGCTTATTCTCATCGGGTGCCACAGGCAGACGGGACCGCATCGGACCACCCCGACGGTCCGCTGGAACACATCATCGCCCTGCGGGTGCGCGAGTTCCGGCAGGCCAAGGGGATTTCTTTGACCGAGCTCGCCCGGCAGACCGGCATGTCGAAGGCGATGCTCTCCAAGATCGAGAACGCCCAGACCTCGTGCAGCCTGTCGAGCCTCGCCAAGCTCGCCGACGCCCTCGAGGTTCCCGTGACCGCCCTCTTCCGCGGCGTGGACGCCGAGCGGGAGGCGGTGTTCACGCCGGCCGGTCACGGCGCGCGGATCGTGCGGCGGGGAAGCAACATCGGACACCTGTACCAGATGCTCGGCGCCCTGCGGGGTGAGCATAAGCGGATCGAGCCACTGCTGGTCACCCTGACCGACGCCAGCGAGGTCTTCCCGCTTCCAGCACGCCGGCACCGAGTTCATCCACATGCTGGAAGGCGCCATGGTGTACGGCCACGGCCATGCCCGCTAAGAGATGCGCCCCGGTGACTCGCTCGTCTTCGACGGCGAGGGCCCGCACGGCCCCGTCGACCTGATCGAACTGCCCATCCGGTTCCTGTCGGTCACCGCCTACGGCAGCCTGCCGTAGGCGGTGACCTGCCGCAGGTCAGCGCAGCTGTCCGGCATCGGCGTAGGGGTACAGGCTGGTCGGCGGCCCTTCCCCGCGTCGCGCCATGAGGCGGACCACCACCCGTAAAGCTTCCTAGGATATTCCGTTGACGGGGTGCGGTCCCGCGCCGGCGACCTCGCGACCTTCTGCGCCCGCCGCCACCTCGGGCCTACACCGACCTAACAAAAGACACGAATCGCCTTTATCAGTGAAATTCCGTGTAAATACCGCAAACTCGCGGTCTCGCTTACTACCCTCACGGCGACAGCCGTTTTCAGGTCGCACGGCGGGCGGCCGCGGCAGTCGCCGCCGAATCGCAGCCAGCGAACCGGGGACCCAGCGTCCGAACGCGCTGGCCGACCCGGTAGGCGGTGCGAGGGAGAAGGAGCGGCCGCCCGTGGCACCGCACACGCGTCGTGAGCGCCCCCGCCGCACAGCCCTGCGGGCGCTGGTGGCCGCCGTCGCCGCCCTGGCCGTGGTCCTCACGCCAGGAGCGCACGCCTACGCCGATCCCGACCCGGCAACGATCGAAGCGCAGATCGACGCGGCGTGGAACGAGCTCGAACCCCTCGTCGAGCAGTACAACGAGGTCCACAGTGAATTGCAGGCCAGCCAGGCGAAGTCCGCGGCCCTCGCCGCGCAACTGAAGCCGCTGGAGCTACAGGTCGACATGGCGATGGGCAGGCTCAACGACATCGCGGTCCAGGCGTACAAGGGCGGCACGGCCTCGACGTTCCAGGCCCTGTTGTCCGGTGGTTCACCTACCGAACTCGCCGAGCAACTGGCCATTCTCGACGCCGTCGCCCACGATAAGCGGGTCCGCCTCGGCGAGGTGGCCGGCGCCCGCGACAGGTACGCCGCCGAAAAGAAGGCCGTCGACGGCCTGGTCGCCACGCAACGCCGCCAAGACGCAGACCTGGCAGCCAAGAAGACGCAGATCGAACGCCGGCTGGCCGACCTGCAGAAGCTGCGCCAGCAGGCGGCGACCCCCGTCCCCGCCGCCACCGCGACGCGGTTGAAGCCGGCGCCCTGCCCTGCCGAGTACACACCCGGGCCGGGCGGCGCGGCAGCCAAGCGGGCCTGCGAACTGATCGGCAAGCCGTACATCTGGGCGGCCGCCGGCCCCAACGGCTACGACTGCTCCGGACTCACCATGACGGCGTGGCAGGCCGCAGGGGTGAGCCTTGTGCACCAGACCCGGGCGCAGTGGCGCGACACCAAGCCGGTCAGCCAGGCCGACCTGCGCCCCGGCGACCTGGTGTTCTTCTTCAAGGACCTGCACCACAACGGCGTCTACGTCGGCGACGGATGGATGGTGCACGCCCCCCAGAGCGGCGACGTCGTCCGCATGGTCAGGATCGACAGCCCGTACATGCGGCCCGTCGGCTTCCGCCGGCCCTGAGGAAGATCCCGCCATCGAACGGACGCGCTCCGAAACAACGTGATTACGCGACGAAGTTCTTCGCTCTCCTGTCCGACTGGAGCCTTAGTAGATCTTGGCCGGAGCGCGTCGCCACCGTTAAGGTCTGTTCGATCGTCGTCACTAGGTCGCCAACGGGCGGCCTCGGCGGTCGCCGCCTAATCACCGTGAAGGTGAGCCGGGGACCCAGGTAGTCGGGGTGAATCCGCGCGGTGCGGTAGGGCGTGTTCCGGCCCGAACCCGTCAGCTAACCCGGTCGGCGGTCGGCGCGGAGGAACGTGTACGTGAGGCTGCCCGCAGTCCGAACCCGACCGATTCTGCCCCTCGTGATGCTGCTCGCCGTCACCGCGGTGCTGACGGTTGTGCCGGCCGGCCCGGTACGCGCCGAGCCCGGCACGCCCGGTCCCGAAGGTGGCAGCGCCTCACTTCGTGATCAGCTCGACGCCGCGTCGCGCGGGTTCAACGACGCCGCCGCCCGCCTCGAGGCGTCCAAGGCGCGCCAGGTTCAGCTCGCCGAACAGGTCCGTGCCTCCGAGGCCGAGCTGGCCCGCCTGACCGAGCAGGTGGGCACGATCGCCGCCAACGCGTACAAGGGCGGCCGGGTGTCGGGCCTGGTCGCGCTGCTCGACAGCGACTCCCCTACCGGAATGTTCCAGCGCGCCGCGACCCTCGACGCCCAGGCCCGGGTCAGCGACGGCTCGCTCCGCCGGGTCAAACAGGCGAAAGCGGCGCTGGCCCGCCAGCAGGCCGCGCTCGACGCCGAGCTGAAGGTCCAGCAGGATCAGCTCGCCGAGATGGACAGGCGGAAGAAGGCCGCGGAGAAGGCGCTCGGGATCGTGGGCGGCAGGAGCAGCGGCGTGAGCGGCGGCGGCGCGGGTACGGCAGCCGCGGTCCCCCGCCGGGCCGACGGCAGTCTCGCGCCGGAGTCGTGCAACCGGGACGACCCCACGACCTCGGGCTGCCTGACCCCGCGCGCTCTGCATGCGCTGCAGCAGGCCCGGGCCGCCGGTTTCACCCGGTTCACGTCCTGCTACCGCTCCCAGCAAGACGGCGGCGAGCACCCCAAGGGCCGGGCGTGTGACTTCTCGGCCTCGACGAGCGGTTTCGGCGGGGTGGCCAGCGGCGGAGACCGTGACTACGGCAACCGGCTCGCCGCCTATTTCGTGGCCAACGCCAGGAACCTCGGCGTGCTCTACGTCATCTGGTTCCGCCAGATCTGGATGCCCAGCACCGGTTGGCGGGCCTACAACGGCGGGGGCGGCGACCCGTCCAGCGACCACACCAACCACGTGCACCTCTCGGTGCAGTAGTCACCCGGGCGCCGGCGACTCCAGCGCCGGCGCCCGGGCTCCCGGTCGATCAGTACGAGTAGCCGCGCTGCGAAATCCAGTTGGCCATGTTGATGGTGGTCACCCAGTACGTCCCGTCACCGTTGGGGAGTGCCGGGTCGGCGATCTTCACGGTCCGGCCGTCGTCCTTGTACCCGACGATCGTCAGGTAGTGGCCGCCCTCGTACGAGTGGAAGGCCCCGCCGGTGTCGTTCAGGTGGCCGGCGATGTTGGCGACGATGGCGCGCCCGCTGTTGATGGATTTCAGGACGTCGGCCTGAAGCTGGTCCATCTGCGCCGGCGTAGCGGGGTAGGACGGGATCTCCCTGGTCTGGTAGACGTTTCCGCCGAGGACGCTGTTGAGTCCGCGGGTCACGTCGTGGGCGGAGTCGGTCCCACCGGTGTCAGTGTTCAGCTTCCCGGCGATGTCATCCTGGCTGAGGATGTGGCCGGAGGTCGAGAGAGCGATCCGGGTCGCCGCCGGCCCGCAGTAGTAGTAGTTGGGCTGCCGCTGGTACTGGAAGTCGAGCACCTTCTCCGACGGTACCGGGGCCGCCTGCTGCGCGGGCTTGCCCGGCGCCGCCGGGGCCGCGCCGCGCTCCGGCGCCCGCGCCTGCGCGGTCTGGCCGCCGTGGGCGGTGGTGGGCGCGGCGCTGGCCGCGGCTACGGCCCCAGCCGCGCGCGCCGGCTCGGAGCCATTCATCTGACTGAACGCGATGCCGGCCACCGCGGCGATGACGAGCAGACCGCTCGGAACGACCGCCGCTCGAGGCGGGCGATAGTCCACCGCGTGCCGGAAGTGCTTACGTGCGTGTATAGGACTCACTGAGATTCTCCAAGGCCGTACCGGAACCACCACTGGCTGGTAGAGCGAGTGATGGCCCGGGAATGCGGGTAGAGCAGGCGGGATGAGGCGGATGCACGCGATCGACAAGCGGGCACGGCGATTACCGCGACCAGCGTCAGCTGGCGCGTGCCAGCAGGGCGTACATCCGAAGCGGCCAGGCTCGGAATCGGGCGCCGCGAAGCGGTTACCTCGGCGAACGAACCACCGCGTCACCGCGCATGACCGGAACCGGCATGCGCGTACACACGACCACAGGTGGCGAGAGCGACGCTCAGCGAAGGTGGCCGAGCGTCATGCCCGGCGTAACCGTCCTCGTGTCACAGAAACGACTCGGCCTGACACTCCAGTGGTCAGGGACTGGCGTGGATCTGAGCGACCGAGAGCGCAGCCCCGGCACGGCGGAGGAATCGGTGAGGTTGGGACTTGAGAAGGACAGGCACAGGCGGATCTCCTTACGCTTCCGCCTACCGGGTTAGCTGACGGATTCGGGCGCGAAAGGTCGCCCTACCACAGGCCATCGGCCCGCGGATTCACCCCTGACTTGCGGTGGGTCCCCGGCTCGTTGAGCACGACTCGGCGGGCCTGCTCCGGCGCCACCCGCTGTGACGAGCATCCGGACCAGACGCGTTGACACTACTGATCGTCACCGACCCTGCCAAGAGCCCGATCCTGTTACGAGACACACTCATCCACGGTTCCAAGGCAGCTTTCACCCGCACCTAAGAAACCCTTAATCCACAACGACTTCCATGCGGTCGCGTTGCTTCCCGACGGACTCTTTGCGGCGCAGGACACGTCACACCGAAACCAACACCAGATACAACATGGCCTAAGCTCGCCGAGTGCCACGCAGCAAGGGCAGTAAGCAAGACTTCGGACGGTATCTCCCCCGCCATGTTCGGCGGTCCGGACCTGGCGACCAGGCCAGGCGGTCGGCGATCAACCCACGCGCCGCCGCGCTCGCGGCCGGCGTCGCTCTCGCAGCCATCGGTGGCATCTCCTGGAGTGTCGCTTCTCCCGGGACCACCACAACCAACAGCCTGATGCCGACCGACAACTCGGCGCGCGGGGCAGGTTCCGACGCAAAGGGATCGCGGGACTACAACCGCGCCACGCCTTCACCCACCGCCCCGCCGCTCGACTCCGCCACCGCCGCGCCACCCTCCATGGAAGCGACCGTGACGGGCGTGCCGACGGCAGCGATACCACCGACGGCGCCCGCCACGACCCCGGTGGCGCCGGCAGCAGCGCCAGCTGTGCCCGGCACATTGACCGGCTTCACCGTTGCGGCAACGACTCCCGCTCCGCCCGCAGCACCGGCCAGACCGGCACCGTCCCCTGCCCCGGCACCGAAACCCGTCGCACCGAAGACACCGTCGGCCACACCAGCGCCGCCAGCCCCACCAGCGCCGAACCCGACCTCACCGCGGCCACCCGCGACGCCGGCGCCCTCGGAGAAGTCGGCCACGACATCGCCGACGCCGGCACCGTCGGCACAGTCGGCACAGACACCCGTTACCGGTACGCCCTCAACCGCCCCGGCCGGCAGCCCGACCGGGTCGCCGTCGACGTCCGCGCCCGCACCGGTTTCCGGAGCCAGACAGTCCTAGTTGGACACTACTTTGACTATCCGAACATGTCCGACGGGGTGGCCCGGTCGAAGTCGCCTTCATCGCGTCGCCGGAACAGCGCGTACAGCAGATACGGCACACGGGTGGCGCTGAGCCGCACCAGAAAGATCCCGTCCTGGATCTCTCGGATGGCGTATCGAGCTGCGTTCTGGTCGACGCCATCCGGCGGCGCCAGCGATTCCGCCGTGAGTCGGCCAGTCACCAGACTCTCCAGGCGGCTGCGCTCGGCGCCGCTCGCGCGTTGCCGCGCGGTGAGCTCGTCGTGGGATCGTTAGCGAATGGCCCACACTCAAACAGCGAGGATGCGCTGGAGGGCGTAGCCAATGATCGTAATGGGAGTGCCGGAACAACGCCCGGGCACGGGCGACCAGGAGCCGTGGCGGGCCAGGGTGAGGCGGGCACAGGCAGCGCGGGTGTTGGCACGCCGGCAGCGGGCAGGCAAGGAGATCACGTTTCGACGGGCGCTGGGAGTCGTGCGTCGAAGCGGCTGAGCGTCCCGACGCCCCTCTTCGCGGCACGCAACTCGGATCGCTACGAGCGCCAGGAAATCATCGCGGAGTACGAGGATTACACCGGCGCCCGGCTGATCGTGATGATCGATCAGATCTTCGAGGAAGGCGTGACCTACCTCGATGAACTCCTGTACGACCTCGACGGCTCCGCCCCGCTACACATGATCCTCGCCTCGCCCGGTGGCGACGGCGAAACCGCCGTCCGCATGGTCAGGTCGCTGCACGCGCGGTGCACCGAACTGACCGTCATCGTGCCGGACATGGCCAAGAGCGCCGCGACGCTGATCTGTCTCGGCGCCGACCACATCGTCATGGGACCGGCCGGCGATCTGGGGCCGATCGACCCTCAGTTCCTGCTCAACAAACAGAGCCTGGCCGGCGCCAAGGACATCGTGCGGGCCGTGGACGAAGCCGAGGAGCGACTCAAGCGGGCACCGGACACGTACCCGCTCTTCGCGGCCCTGTTGGCGGACGTCAACATGTTGATGGTCCAGCAGGCTCGCAGTGCGATGGCGCCGACTCCCACGCCGCGGTCGTATCGCCGGACCGCGCGAAAGAACTCGGGCTACCCGTCGCCGACGTACAGCCGCTCTCGGTGGAGTGGCACCTGATCTGGGCGCTGTGGACGCGGTACTTCGCCCTCGGGTGCTTTCCGCGCGGCTCGATCGCGGCGTACGAGGGGCGGCGGGCATCCCACGTCATGAAGCCGTCCCCGTCCTCCTGACCGCCGTCCCACCTCCGCCCTTTCGTGGACTCGTGCCCGAACCACCTGATCTTCGTGAAAGCCTGGACGGGCTACCAGGATTCAACGAAACGGAGACAGGGTGGAACCGGCGCGTTCAGAGGTGCAGATCCACGAGGGCGGGGTCAGGGTGACCCGCTGGACGTTCGATGTCGGACAGCACACCGGCATACATCGGCACGAGGTTCCCTATGTCGTCGTACCGGTTGTGTCGGGCCGGATGGGCGTGCGGGTGGGCGACGACGTGACCTATCACGACATCGTCGCGGGCGAGAGCTACTTCCGCGCCGCGGGGGCCGAGCATGACGTGTACAACGCCGGCGCCGCCCCGTTCGCCTTCGTCGAGGTCGAGCTCGTCGGCGAAAATGCCCAATCAGGCAAAAACAAGGACATTTGACAGTATGGTTCATGATAGATCATTGACGGGCGGATCGGCCCGGTAGACCACGAACGAGGGGTGACATGGAGCTGCTTGCCAGCCCCGAGCTGTGGGTCGCGTTCGCGACCCTGCTGCTGTTGGAGATCGTGCTGGGCATCGACAACGTCGTGTTCATCTCGATCTTGTCCGGCCGACTGCCGGAGCATCAGCAGGCCCGGGCCCGCACCGTCGGCCTCGCGCTGGCCCTGGTGACGAGGCTGCTCCTGCTCGCCTCGCTGTCCTGGGTGATCGGACTTACCGCTCCCCTGTTCACGATCCTGGGGCTGGAGATCTCCGGTCGGGACCTGATCCTGCTTCTCGGCGGACTGTTCCTACTCGGCAAGGCCACGTACGAAATCCACGAGCACCTCGAGGGATCGGACCACGGCACGTCGAGCAAGACGGCGTCGTTCGCCGCGGTGATCGCGCAGATCCTGGTGCTCGACGTGGTGTTCTCGCTCGACTCGGTGATCACCGCGGTGGGCATGGTGGACGAGTTGATCGTCATGGTGGCGGCGGTCGTCGTCGCGATGGTCGTCATGCTGTTTTCGGCGGGCGCGGTCAGCCGCTTCGTCAACCAGCACCCGACGGTGAAGATGCTCGCGCTGTCCTTCCTGCTGCTCATCGGCGGCAGCCTGATCGCCGAGGGCTTCGACCAGCACATCCCGAAGGGCTACGTGTACGGCCCGATCGCGTTCTCCATCTTCGTGGAGTTCCTCAACCTGCGGGTGCGGGCGCGCCAGCAGCGTCGCCAGGCGGAGCCGGTCCACCTGCACCCCACCTACGTCAAGGCCGAGCAGGGTGAGCAGGTGGCGTCAGCGCACGCCGACAGCCGCTAGGTCGCCACGGCTTCGAGCGGTCGGGCACCGGCCGGAACGGAGCCGCGGACATCGCGGCCAACCGGGTCAGCAGCGCGGCCGCGCCCGCGCAGGCGAGCAGGCAGTGGACCGCCGTCACCTGGCCGGCGGGCCGAAGGCGGTCAGGAACCGGTCCCGGAACGCGTCCATCCGCCAGACCGGCGCCTGCGGACCGGGCTTCAGGCCGTCCTGCCAGCCCCATCCGGAGATCCGGTCCAGGACGGCCGGGTCCCTGGCGACGATCGTGACCGGCACGTCGCGGCTGGCGTCCGTGGCCGTGACGACCGCGGGCTGATGGTCACCGAGGAAGACGAGCACGAGGTTGTCGTTGCCGTAGGTCTGCACGTACGAGATGAGCGAACTCAACGAGTACGCGACGGAGCGCGCGTACGCGGTGCGGATCCGGGCGGGGTCGCGCCACACCCGGTCCGGCTGGTCGCCCTCTTTGACCATGGGCCCGAAGACGGCGCCGTCCCCGACGTCGGTCCAGTCGACGGTACGGGGAACGGGCGCCCAGGGCGCGTGGCTCGACGTCAGCTCGATCTCCGCCATCAGCGGGGCGCGGTTCGGCTTCCCGTGCTCGAGGCGTTCGAAGGCCGACAGCGTGTACTGGTCGGGCATCGTGCCCAGCGTGAACGACGGACCGTGGTACCCGAGGTGCTGGGCGGCGTACACCTGGTCGTAGCGGTACAGCGCACCCTCGGGCCAGGCGCCCGCGGTGCCCGGCATGACGGCGACCGTCCGCCAGTTCGCGCGCCGGAAGGCACTGGTGAGGGTCAGCCGGTCGCTCGACACGAAGTGCTGGTAGCGCTGCTGGGTGTGGGTCCACAGGCCGGACTGGAGCGTGGCGTGGGCGAGCCAACTGCCGCCGCCGTACGTCGACGAGGTGAGGAAGGCGCTCCGGGACGCGAACCCGGCGGCGCTCAGTTCGCGGGTACCGGCGTCGAGTACCGGATCGACGATCGCCGCGAGCCGCGGGTCCCCGATGGCGGAGCGACCGTAGCTCTCGACGAACGTGACGATGACGTCCTTGCCGCGCAGCGCGGTCAGCAGCTGGTCGCCGGGGGTGTCCCGGAAGGCGTCGCGGGCGATCTCCCCGGCGAACACCTGCGGGTCCCGCAGGCTCACGCGCGCCTGCCGCGCGCCGTCGTAGGCGAAGGCGGCCGCGCTCCGCGAGGCGACCGGCACCCCCGGCACGACCTGCACGCCGAGGAGGGCGCAGACGCCCCAGGCGACGCCGAGCACCGCGAGGGTACGGGTGGCGGCGGTCCGGCGCCGGAACACGACGCGGGTCAGGCGCCGCACCGCCAGCGACAGGAGAATGAGCACGGCGACGGCGAGAAGCACGGCGGCCACCGCGGCGGCGATGGCGCCGAACCGGCCGGTCGACCGCGCGAGGGTACCGACGGCGTCGTCGAGCAGGCCCCAGTCGAGCACCGGGTCGAACGGACGGCCGAGCGCCGCGAAGAAGCCCACGGAGATGATTTTCAGGACGGTCAGCAGGCCGAGGGTCACGCCGGCGACGGCGGTCGCCGGCCGCCGTACCCGTGCCGGGAGGGCGAGCAGGAGCGCGGCGCCGAAGAGCGCCTCCCCCGGGATGCGTACGAACGCACCGGGCGTGATCCGACCGAGCTGGTCCGGCGCGACGAGCGCGACGAACACGAGCAGTCCGGCCAGGACGGTGGCCACCCGGGCTGCGGTTGCCCGTACCCGGATCAGCCGGTCACGGTCGCGAGCAGGCGAACGGGGCGTCTGGTTTTCGGGCGGCACGGTTGGCCTTCGCCTCCAGGTAGCCGGCATTGGCCGGGGACACGTACAGGCCGGTCGGCACGCGCTCGGTCAACGTCACCCCGAGCCGGCTGAGCTGTTCGACCTTGTCCGGGTTGTTGGTCAGCAGCGCGCAGCGCTCCACGCCGAGGGCGGCGAGCATCTGGGCGGCTGCGGTGTAGTCGCGCTCGTCCTCGCCATGTCCGAGGGCGAGGTTCGCCTCGTAGGTGTCCAGACCGGCGTCCTGGAGCGCGTACGCGTCGAGCTTGGCGTACAGGCCGATGCCTCGGCCCTCCTGTCGCAGGTAGAGCAGGAAGCCGCCGACACCCGCAATGCGTTCGACCGCTTCGCGCAGTTGGGGGCCGCAGTCGCACCGCTGGCTGCCGAACACGTCCCCGGTCATGCACTCGCTGTGCGGGCGGACCAGCGGTGCTGGCCCGCCGGCCGCGCGCCGGTCCGGCGGCCCCGCCCAGTCGCCAAGGCCGAGGGCGAGATGCTCCCGCCCGTCCACCAGCCCGTTGAAGGAGAACACGCGCGCGGTCGTGCCGTATCCGTCGGGGAACCGGATCGGCACCGTCACCTGCGTCCGGACCGTTGCGACCGGCAGTGTCTCGTACATTCATCTCCTCCTTCAGACGGGCATCCGCCGCAGCCGGCTGATCTGCGGTGCCAGCAGCACGCAGGCACCGGGCAGGCTCGAGACGAGCACCAGGGCCCCGTACACCACGGCGGCTGCGACTCCCTGTGCGACGGTCAGCCCGGCGGCGCCGAACGCCCACGCGGCCACCCCTTCGCGCGGCCCCCAGCCGCCGACGTTCAGCGGCAGCCCCATGGCGAGCAGCGCCAGCAACGTCAGCGGCACCAGCTGGGACAGGGGCGCGCTCGATCCCGCGGCGCGTGCGGCGATGACGAACGTCGCCAGGTGGCCCGCCACGACCACGACCGAGGCGAGCACGATGCCCGGCCAGTTTCGGCGCGCGAGCAGCCCGTCGCGGATGTCCGTCTTCAGCGTGCGCAGCGCCCGCGGCAGGCGCTTCGCGCGTTGCGGGCGTGCCCGCACCAGGAGTGCGGCACCGAGACCGGCGGCCACCGCGGCCGCGATCGCGGCCGGCAGGTACGGCCGCACCGGCGACGGGCAGACGAGCAGCACGATGATCGCCAGCGCGGCCTGGACGACCTGACCGGCGGAGCGTTCCCACACCACTGCCCGGATGCCGCGGCCGACGTCGCCGGCGTCCCGGCCGTGGCGCACCGCTCGATGGACGTCGCCCACCACCCCGCCGGGAAGGGTCGCGTTGAGGAACACCGACCGGTAGCAATGGGCCGCGGCGGTGCGCAGCGGCAACCGCACCCCGAGGCCACGGGCGACCAGGCTCCACCGCCAGGCGCAGCAGAACGTGGTCAGTACGCCGATGCCGAGCGCCGCCGCGAGCACGCCGGCGTCGATCACGCGCAGCCCCCGCAGGAACGGACCGGCGCCCAGCCGCCACAGCAGAAAACCGAGGATGGCCGCCCCGCCGAGCGGCCGGGCCCAGGACCAGAACGACCGCTTCCCCGGCTGTGTCCGGGACGGGGCCTGGAGCGTCAGTGTCGACTCGCTGCGCAAGGAGCCTCCTTCGAAGAGCATCTCCTTGCCAGCACGCACTGCCGTGGTAACGGGTTCACGCACAGCCGGTTCGCGTACAGCCGGGTTCATGGGCAGCCCGCCAGGAGGTCGTGGTGGCCGACCACGACGCCGAGCCGGCCCGCGGCGATCTCGGTCCGCCGGCGTGCCGCGTAATTTTTCGTCCTGCCGGTCAGCTCGGGCCGCTGCTCGCACGCCGCGCCCAGCCAGCCGTCGAACCACTCGGCCGCCAGGTCGGCCTGGTCCGGGCCGAGCCGCCACGGAGTGGACCGGACCACGACGCCGACCCCACGCTCGCGGAACGCGCCGACGCACGCGTCGGCGGCGTCCGGACCGAGCAGCGTCCGGCCGCCGGTCGTGCGGCGCTGGTGCGCGTTGAACGCGTCGGCGACCGCCGCGTCCAGCGGATCGGGCGGCGTGAGCTCCACCTGGCCGATCACCGAGAGGGTCAGCAACGCCGGGCATCCGGCACCGGCACACGCCGCCACGACCCGCTCGACCTCGTCGGCGGTCAGCATGTCCAGCAGCGCGGAAGCGGTGATCAGGGCGGCGCCGTCGAGGTCGGCCGGGGTCAGCCGGGTGATGTCGCGCTGCCGCGTCTCGACGGTGACGGGGGCGCCGTCGGCGGCGGCGATCGGCTCGGCGGTGGCGCGCGCCAGCAGGTCGGCGTCGCGGTCGTACAGGACCCAGTGCTGGGGGCCGGGCAACCGCGGGGCCACCCAACGGGTCATCGATCCGGTACCACTACCGAGGTCGTGGATGACCGGACGCGGGCTGCCCGCCAGGTGCCGGCGGACCGGCTCGACGAGCTCGGGCGCGCGGGCCGCGGCGTCGGCGGCCTCCCGCAGCGCGAGCCAGTCGACGAAGGCGCGGGTCATGCCGCCGCCTCCCGCAGGGTTCCGGCGATCCGCCCGGACGTGACCGCCCAACCGGCCAGCGTGGCGCGGCGGGCGCGGGCGGAGCGTCGCAGCCGCCGCCGCAGCTCCGGCTCGGTGAGCCACCGGCGGAGCGCGTCGGCCACCGCGGCGGGGTCCTCGGGCTGGACGAGGAGGCCCGGCAGGCTGCCGTCCGGCGCGCGACCCAGGGCTTCGGGCAGCCCGTTCGCGGCCGTCGCCAGTACGGGGATCCCCCGGGCGAGGGCCTCGGTGACCACCATCCCGTACGTCTCGCCGCGCGACGCCAGTACCAGCAGGTCGGCGGCGGCGTACGCGGCGTCGAGCGCGTGGCCGGTACGCGGGCCGACCAGGCGGACGCGGCCGGCCAGGTCGTAGCCGTCGAGCCGGCCGCGCAGCCGCTCGACGAAGCCGGGATCGCGGTTCAGCGCCCCGACGCACCCGCAGTCCCAGGTGAGGTCGGCGACCTTCGCGAGGGCGTCGGCCAGCACGTCGTGCCCCTTGGGCGGCGTGACGGCCGCGACGCAGAGCAGCCGCGAGCCGGCGTCCGACCCGGGTACGAGCGGCGCGGCATCCACCCCGGGCGTGGCGACGTGCACCCGGTCCGCGGGCAGCCGATAGCGGTCGAGCAGCCGGCGACGGGTCCAGGCGCTGGTGGCGATGACCGCGCGCGCCGCCGCCAAGGCCGCACCCTCGGCAGCGTCCTCGGTCGGCAGGTGCACCAGCACGACCAGGCGCAGCCGGCGCGCCTCGGGTACCAGTACGTCCGGCACCGCCGACGCGACCAGTCCGTCGAGCAGGACGACCGCGCCGTCCGGCAGCCGGTCGAGGACGCGGGCCAGGTTTGTGCACTCCGCGGCGGACGGCCGTGGCCAGGCGCCGGGCACGGCGTGCTCGCGTAACCGCCAGCCGGCCGCGGCGAGCCCCCGGCAGACCTGGCGGTCGTACGCGTTGCCGCCGCTCGGCGTCGCCGGATCGTCGATGTCGTTCGGCAGGACGACGTGGACTTCGGTCATAGCGACCGTTCGTAGCTCGCCCAGGCGATATGGGATTCGTGCAGCGTGACGGCGATCCCGGCCAGTCCCCGGGCGCCTTCGCCCAGCGCGCCGGCGTGTACCCGCTCGGCGAGGCGGTCTGCGATCACCTTCGCGAGCGCCTCGGTCGACGTGTTCACGCCGGCGAACTCGGCCTCGTCGTCGAGGTTGCGGTAGGTGAACTGGCCGAGGACGTCGTTCAGCTGCTGGCTCGCTAGGCCGATGTCGACGACGAGGTTGTCGGCGTCGAGTTCGGCGCGCCGGAACGCCGCGTCGACCACGTACGTCGCGCCGTGGAGCCGCTGCGCGGGTCCGAAGACCTCGCCGCGGAAGCTGTGGGCGATCATCATGTGATCGCGTACGGTCACGCTGAACACGTCGATCAATCTCCGTCGTAAGTGATCAGATGGCACAGCCCGGGCAGGTCGCCCGTGGCCAGTCGCGCGAAAACGTCGGGTAGCTGGTCGAAGCGGAGCTCATTCGTGATCAGCGCGTCGAACGCCGGATCTTTCAGTAGTTCCAGGGCGAGGGCCAGGCGGTCGGCGAACGTACGACTCCCCCGCCGGGCCGGCGAGACGGTACCGACCTGGCTGCTGCGGATGGTCAGCCGTCCGGAGTGGAACTCGCCGCCCAGCGACAGGCTGACGGCGCGGTCGCCGTACCAGCTCAGTTCGATGACCGTGCCTTCCGGCGCGAGCAGTTCGAGCGAGCGCTGGAGCCCGGCCGAGGTTGCGCTCGCGTGTACGACGAGGTCCCGGCCTTCGTGAGCATCGGCCGGCAGCGCGAACTCCACCCCGAGCGCGGCGGCGACGCCGGCCCGGGCCGGGTCGGCGTCGACGAGCTGGACATGTACCCCGGGAAACCGCGCGGCGACGGCCGCGACACAGCAGCCGACCATGCCGGCGCCGACCACCGTGATCCGGTCGCCGACGAGCGGCGCGGCGTCCCACAGCGCGTTCACCGCCGTTTCCACCGTGCCTGCGAGGACGGCCCGGGCGGGCGGGACGCCGTCGGGTACCGCGATCACGGCGCTGGCCGGGACGACGTACGCGGTCTGGTGCGGGTACAGGCAGAAGACGGTACGGCCGAGCAACTCCGGCGGGCCGGCCTCGACCACGCCCACGTTGAGGTAGCCGTACTTCACCGGCCAGGGGAAGTCGCCCTCCTGGAACGGCGCGCGCATCACGGCGTACTGGCTCGCGGGCACCCCGCCGGCGAAGACCAGGGTCTCGGTGCCCCGGCTGATGCCGGAGTGCACGGTGCGGACTCCGACCTCGTCGGGGCCGGGGGCGGGCAGCGTCACCGCCCGGATCTCGCCCGCGCCGGGCGAGCCGATCCAGAAGGCGTACGCCTCGCGCCTCATCGGCGACCTCCTCACCTTCTTCCCTCGGTGAACCGGATGGTCGATTCTTGCGTGTACTCGATCAAGTTGCACCCCCCCTAGTCACGGAGGTCCGGTGCCCGCGGTTCGAACCGGTCCGGTAATCGGACTGAGTGTCCAGGTTGTCCTGCTGGCAGCCCTGGCCCTGCCCACCGGCCTGAGCGCCGCGGGATGGCTGACGGGCGTCGGGTACGGGCTGGTCGTCTGCGCCGCGCTGTCCCGGGGCCTGTCCCGGTCGGGCGCCCGCGTCCTCGGGCCGGCCGACCGGGTGACGCTGACCCGGGCCACGCTCGTCGGCGGCGTCGCGGCGCTGACGGTTGACTCCTTCGGCCGGCCGGCACCGGTGGCGACGATGGTCGTACTCGCAAGCGTGGCGCTCGTGCTCGACGCGGTCGACGGCTGGGTGGCGCGGCGTACGGGCACCGTCTCCGCACTCGGCGCGCGCTTCGACATGGAGGTCGACGCGTTCCTCATCCTGGTGCTCAGCATCCACCTCGCGCCCTCGGCCGGGCTGTGGGTACTCGTGATCGGCGCGATGCGGTACGCCTTCGTGGTGGCGGGCTGGCTGCTGCCCTGGATGCGCGCAGCGTTACCGCCGCGCTACTGGCGGAAGGTCGTCGCGGCTGCCCAGGGCGTCGTCCTCGTCATCGCCACCGCCGGCGTACTGCCCCGGCCCTTGACCGTCGCCGCCCTGGCGGCAGCGCTGGCCCTGCTCGTCGAGTCCTTCGGCCACGACGTCCGGTGGCTGTGGCATCACCATCAGTCCGCCCAGCCGCTGTTGATGCCCCACTCGTCCTGCTCGCCATTGACGCGGAGCGACCCCGAGATGATGATCAGCGCGAAGGAGGCACGGACGTGAGTCAATTCGAGGCCGTGCTGTTCGACGCGGGTGACACCCTGATCCGGCTCTCCGGCAACGGGGAGACGTTGCTGCACCGGGCGGCGGCCAACCTCGGGGTCGACCCGCTCGACCCGGAGGAGGTCGCGCAGGTGTGGCGGCGGGTGCTCGACCGCAGCAGTACGGCCGATGAACTGGCCAAAGGCCGTGACCTGTCGAACGCCCGGCACCGGGAGGTGTGGACCGCGCTGTACGGCGCGGCCGGCTGCGAACGGCTCGCTGCCGGACTGAGCGACGAGTTGTACGAGCTCACCGTCGACGCCGGGTCCTGGGAAGCCTTCCCGGACACCGTTCCGACCCTGAGCGCCCTGCACGAGCGGGGGCTGCGGATCGGCGTCGTCAGCGACACCGGCTTCGACCTGCGCCCGGCGATGGATCTGCTGGGACTGTCGCCGTTCCTGGACACCGTCGTGATGTCGTTCCAGTACGGCGTCTGCAAGCCCGCCGCGAAGCCCTTCCTCACCGCCTGCGACCAGCTACAGGTCGATCCGGAGCGGACCCTCATGGTCGGCGACAACCCGCTGACCGACTCCGGCGCGGTGACCACCGGCATGCACGTGCTCCTGCTGCCGCCACCCGCGCAGAGCGGCCCGCGAGGGCTCGGGCACGTCCTGTCGCTGGTTTGAGCCGGTACGCCTCAGTCTGGATCTTGACACCTTAGGACGGTCGCCCTAATGTGTCACATAGGACATTCGCCCTACAGGCGGCCACGTGCCGTCGGGTCCGATCGACCGAGGAGACGAGCGCGGTGAACGGAGCGGCGACCCGAGCCAGGATCATCGACGCGGCGGACCAGTTGTTCTACCGGCACGGATACGAGCACACGTCATTCGCCGTCATCGCGGATGCGGTTCAGATCTCGCGCGGGAACTTCTACCACCACTTCAAGTCCAAAGACCACATCCTGGGCGCGGTGATCGAGGCCCGCCTCGCCGCCACCCGGCAGCTGCTGGACCAATGGGAAACCGAGGACGCCGACCCCGCCGGGCGCATCAAGAAGTTCATCCACATCGTGGTGGCCAACCAGGTCGACATCCAGAACTACGGATGCCCTGTCGGCACCCTGACGGCCGAGCTGGCAAAGCTCGACCACCCCTCCCGGGCCGCGGCCACCAGCCTGTTCACGCTTTACCGGGAGTGGTTGCGCGATCAGTTCGCGTTGCTCGGACACGCGGACCGGGCCGACGCGCTGGCGATGCACGTACTCGCCTTCAGCCAGGGCATCGCCACGCTGTCGAACGCCTTTCGCGACGAGGAGCTCGTCCAGCGAGAGGTGCAGCAGTTGTGCGACTGGCTGAGCTTTCTCCTCCCCTGAGGCATCCCACCCGAGCACGTCGCTACCCGGCCCGGACGGCAGGCCACGATGCGCCTGGAGCGCCAGCGCGCCCGATTTCCCGGCCAGGGCCCTGGTCCACCTCGCACATTGCCCGCTTGCCTGGGGTGTTGTCGATC
The DNA here is from genome assembly GCF_011947225.1 of Planosporangium flavigriseum. Taxonomy (GTDB): domain Bacteria; phylum Actinomycetota; class Actinomycetes; order Mycobacteriales; family Micromonosporaceae; genus Planosporangium; species Planosporangium flavigriseum. The sequence continues at coordinate 70,480 of NZ_JAATVW010000001.1, forward strand.
ACGATCGAACGGGCGGGCGCCGCGCGACTGGTAGATTTCTAGATCACGAAGGGGAGTAGCCCCCAACGTCGTGGTCGACATACTGACGCGTTCGTACGCGTCCGGCCCGACGGCCTCATCGATGGGGCGGGCGAGACCTTCGGCTTATGGCTATGCAAAGCCGGGCCGAGGTTTCGTCGACACGGAATCCGACCCGGCACGACCGGGAAGGATTACATGAGCGGGTTCCTCACCGCCCTGGCGGTTAGTTTCGCTGTCATCTTCGTCGCTGAACTCGGTGACAAGTCTCAGCTGATGGCCATGACGTTCGCCACCAGGTTCAAGCCCTTGCCGGTGCTCATCGGCATCACCATCGCCACAGCGGTGGTACACGCTGTTTCCGTCGGGATCGGCTACGGGCTCGGCGCGACGCTGCCCACCGGCTGGATCGCACTGATCGCCGGCCTGTCGTTCCTCGCCTTCGGCGCGTGGACGCTGCGCGGCGATTCCCTCACGGACGAGGAAAAGTCGAAGGCCGAACGCACCACCCGAGGCGCGGTCGTCGCGGTGAGCGTGGCGTTCTTCCTCGCGGAGCTGGGCGACAAGACCATGCTGGCGACCATCACCCTGGCAACCCAGCACGGCTGGTTCGGAACGTGGCTGGGCTCGACCGTCGGCATGGTCGCCGCCGACGCGCTCGCGATCCTGGTCGGGCGGGCGCTCGGCAAGCGCCTGCCGGAGAAGGCGATCAAGTACGGCGCGGCGGCGCTGTTCGCCATCTTCGGGGTGTGGCTCCTCGTAGACGCAATCGGCCAGCTCACCTGACAGCGGCCGATCGCCGTCGACAGCGGTGGGTGTCGCTGGAACCAGCGACACCCACCGCTGTCTGCAGTGGCATCAGTGCCCGATCGAGCGCCGGCAACGCCCAGCGCGGGCGAGTAGTTCGCGCATGCGCTCCGCCGCCTGGTGGGCCTGCTCCAGCGGATTCGCGAAGGGCAGTCGCACATCCCGATCGTGGCTGGCAAACTCCAGCCGCAAGACGACGCCGAAGCGGTCGAGCCGTACGGGCTGGATGCGCCGAACGCCGTGCAGGCGGTGTGGCGGTACCAGGCGTGACAGGCTCTCTATCGCCTGCGGATGGCCGTCGACGAGGTGGCACAGCAGCTCCGCCTCAGCGACGGCAAGAGGATCCGGCCGGGCGGACGCGAAATCGGCCGGACCGATGTCGGTGGCGCCGTGCGGTTCGACGAGTTCAGCGGCGGCGAGGTCGAGCACCGCGAGTTGCTCGGCGCCGCTTGTCACGGCCGGGTCGTCTCCCGAACTCAGCCAACCGGTGAGCGTTGCGCGGCAGCGGACACGATTGCGCACAGCGACGGGGGCGACATCGGTCAGCTCGATCATCGCGACGAGCTCCCCCTGGTGCAGGAGCTCTTGGGCAAGGCAGCTGCCGTTGGGGAACTCCAGCATCAGCCGGCCGGTGTCGTCGACGTGATGCCGGCCGACGAGGTCGGCGTGATGACCGGGGGTCCGCAGTCGCAGCGATGAGGCCGCGACGAGCAACGAGCGCAGCCGCTCGGCAGGCTCGGGGTCAGGCTTGCGGGACATGGCACCTCCGACTTAGGTTAGGCTCACCTTAGTTGAAGGCCACGACATGGGCCAGCCACGACCCGAGGTCCGACTGCCGGAGCGGGCGGAGGTGCCGGTCGTCTACAACGAACAGCCCGTCGTCGGGCGCAACTCCCGCCGATTCACCGGCTACCTGGATCGTCCGCCCCGAGGGTGGTTGAGGCTAGGGAAGCGACGCCTGGACCCGGCCGTCCACCACGCGGGTACGCAACAGCGGCTGGTCGGTCGCGGCCGGTCCGCGCACGACAACACCGTCGGCCAGCCGGAACGTACTGCCGTGCCAGGGGCATACCACGCAGTCGGCGCCGCCCACGCGGGTCAGCTCGCCGTCGCCGAGCGGCCCGGTGTGGTGGCCGCACCGTTCGATCATCACGGTCACCCCGTCGCCGAGACGCGTGACAAGCACCGGCACGTCGCCGATGCGGGCCACCATCGGCTTTCCCTCGGTCAGCTCGGCGTGCTCGCACAGGTCGTGCCAGCCCTCGGGGATCTGCCGCAGAAACGGCTCGGCCTGGTTGACCCCGGCGGCCTGCCGGAAGCTCAGATGGCCGCCGACGTAGGCGCCGAGGCTCGCCGTGCCCAGTCCGGCGTACGCCAGCCACCTCCCGCGTCGGCCGTTGCCGGTCAGCCGCGCGGCCAGGGAGCCGGCGTACAGGCCGAGCGCGATCGCGTTGGCGGCCGCGTGCACGAGGCCGACGCGGCGCTGCTTGCGCGACAGCGACGCCCAGTCGGTCAATCCGGCGACGGCGGCCGGCACAGCGGTTGCGGTTCCGACGCCCACCAGTACCGTCGCCGCTTTTCCGGTGCCGGGAAGCGCGTCCAGCACGGCGGCGCTCATCCAGGCGCCGACGGGCAGTTGGACGGCCGCGGGGTGCAGCGGGTGGCCGAGCCACACGCCGTGCAGCGCGTCCCGTACCCGATCCGGCAGCACGGCCCGCACCCCGCGCCGCAGCGGATCGCCTACCCGGTCCAGTGCGCCGGCCATTTCCACCCGGTCCAGCAGCTTCCGCATCGCCATGGCGTGCCTTTGCCCGCCGCGAGCGGCGGGCAAACAGCGACTGTTGTCAGCGGCCGTACTTCAGCCGCGCCTGGCGCGGCACCTGGCCGAATTTTCCGGCGTGGAAGTCCGTGAACGCCTGCGCGATCTCGGTGCGCTTGTTCATTACGAACGGGCCGCCCATCGCGACCGGCTCGCGGATCGGCCGGCCACTGTAGATCATTACCTTGCTCTGCTCGTCCCGGTCGGGGGCGGCCACCTTCAGCAGACTATCCGCTGCGGTGCGGCCGCTGGGGTCGGACCAGGCGGTCTGCCCAGCCTGGACGGTCCGGCCAGCGACGATGACCTCGCCGGAGATCACGTAGGCGAAGGCCCGGTGGTTGGCCGGCAGTGGGTACTCGGTCGACGCGCCGGGATCGAGCGTGACGATCGCGCCCTGTACCGGCCAGTGGTTGAGCGCCGGCCCGGTGACCCCGGCGATCGTGCCGGAGACGACGTCGATCACCACGCCCGGCAGCGTCAGGCGCGGCCGGCCGGTGGCCAGCACATCCTGGTAGCGGGTGGCGGCCATCTTGGAGCGGGCGGGCAGGTTCAGCCACAGTTGCAGCGTGTGGGCGTGCTCGTTCCGGAAAGCGAGCTCACGGTGGATGATGCCGCGCCCGGCCGTCATCCACTGGACGTCTCCGGCCTGGAGCGCGCCGGCGTTGCCGAGGTTGTCGCCGTGTTCGAGGACGCCGTCGAGCACCGTGGTGACCGTCTCCAGGCCGCGGTGCGGGTGCCACTCGAACCCGGGCTCGGAGAACCAGTCCTCCGACAGCAGCAGGAACGGGTCGGTCAGCGACGGGTCGACCGGCGCGATGATGAGCGCCTTGTCGTCGACCTGGGCGTCCGGGCCGAAGTGCTGCTTGGTCGTCACCCGTGACACGGTGCGACCCTGGGCGAGCGTGGGAGTACCCATGATGTGCCGTCCTCGATTCGTTTGCTGACGCGTCAATAATCTACCGCCGGGAATGCTGACGTGTCAGCAATCTGCGCGGTAATGTGACCCGGTGAGCAACCCGAGGTGGCTGGACGAGCGCGCGGCGCGCATGTGGCGCGCGTTCCACGAGATGCGCCGCCACCTGGACAAGGCGATCGAGCGCCAGTTGGCCGACGCCGGGCTGTCCACCGCGGACTACAACCTGCTCGTCCCGCTCTCCGAAGCGCCCGGCGACGGACTGCGCGCGCGTGACCTCGCCAGCCACGTCGACTGGGACCGTAGCCGGCTGTCCCACCAGCTTCGCCGCATGGAGCAACGGGGACTCATCACCCGCCGGGACTGCCCGACCGACGCCCGGGGCACGATGATCATGTTGACCCCGGCCGGGAGGAGAGCCGTCGAGGCGGCCGCCCCCGGGCACGTCGAAACCGTCCGCCGCCACTTCGTCGACCTCCTCAGCCCGGAGGAGATCGACACCCTCACCGCGATCTCGACGCGGGTCCGCGACAGCGGCGCGGACATCGCCCCCTGACCGTCAGCGTTCGACCGTCCGGGCCACCCGGCGAGACGGCTTGAAGGCGTACAGGTCGACGGTGGCGGGCGGATCGGCGATGCCGGGCCCGCCGGCGCCCACCCAGGCGGTGATGTCGTCGACCGCGCCGTCGTCGAGGACGAAGCCCAGCCACACCGGCCGCGCGCCGGCGCTCCGGCCGGCGGGCGAGGGGTTGATGACGACGACGTTCGAGTACTCGCAGACGTCCAGGCAGTCGCTGAGCCGGAGCTGCGCGACGCCGGCGAGCTTCGCGCGCAGCCGCGCCAACTGCGCGGCGTGGTCGACGCCCGGATGTTTGGCGGTGGTGCCACAGCAGCAGCCGCGGCAGACCGTCACCGTACATCTGGCCCCGGCGTCCCCGCCGCTCGAACGTGCGCGCTTCACGCCGACGACCGTACCGGTGCGGCAGTCAGCCGCGCACGGTAGGCACCTACGGCAGGACCGCGCGTGCGGGGCCGGTCAGCACGACCGACCGGCTGAGATTGCGGGGCGAGTCGGGATTGAGGCCACGCGACTCCGCGAGCGCGACCGCCGCGCGCTGCGCGACGACCAGCGAAGCCAGCGGGTCCAGCGGAAGGTCCACCACCGTCGCGCCGACCGACCGCGCCTCCGCGGCGAGGGCCGGGTTGAGCGGACCGAACGACCACACGACGCTGCCGGGGCCGGACACGCTCATCGGCCCGTGGCGGTACTCGAGAGCGGGGTAAGCCTCCGTCCACGCCTGCGCCGCCTCCCGCAGCTTCAGGGCGGCCTCCTGGGCGAGACCGACCGTCCACCCCCGCCCGACGAACGTCCACTGCGGCACGATGCCGGGGTCGACCGGCAGTTCGACGGCCAGTGCCCGGCCGGCGTCGGCCGCGGCGGCGGCCGCGCCGCCGTCGCCGGCGTGCGCGCGGAGCAGGGTGAGCGCCGTCGTGGCGAAGCGCGTCTGGACCACCGACCGCTCGTCGGCGAAGGGCAGCGCGATCACGTCGTCGGCCGCGGCACCGACGGGCCCGTCCGGTACCGCGGTGAGCGCGACCGAGCGTCCGGCGAGACCACGGCCCAGAACGTGGACGACCTCAGAGGTCGTACCGGACCGCGTGATCGCCACCATGACGTCGTAACGCCGCCCCGCCGGCAACTCGGACGCCGGGTAGGCGTCCGACCGGCCATGCCCCGCCCGTTCGCGTAGAGCGGCCGCCGCCTGCGCCATGTAGAGCGAGGTTCCGCAGCCGACGAAGCACACGTCCGCACCCTCGGCCGGCAACAGCTCGGCGACCTCAGGCGCGAGTTGCGCGGCACGCCGCCACAGGTCCGGTTGGGTTGCGATCTCCTCCGCGGTTGTGCTCATCGGCAGATGATCTGGCTAGTTTTACGCACCGTCAAGCGCTGTTTGCGGCTATCCAGGCAAGGTCACGGTGGCCTGGCGTGCGGACCCCTGGCGGGGACCGGCCGAGGGAAGTAAGTTACTCGAAAGTAATCAGTTTATTTAAACTTAAGAGTGGCGTCGGGCGCGCGATGCTCCGGCCCCTCCTCCCCGCCGCGCAAGGAGCCAGCATGCGCCGTCGCCCCGCCCGGCTCGCCGTCGCCGTCGTCGTCGCCGCCCTCGTTTCCGGTAACGCCGCGGCCGCGGCGGCCACCGCCGCCCCCGCACCGGGCTCCGTCGAGTACCTCGCCCGCGACACCCGGAACATCGCCGAGGCCTACGGCCGGCAGACCGCGCCGGACGGCCAACTCTCGCTGGCGTACGGACTGGCCGAGGCCCAGTACATCGGCCCCGTCTACGCCGGCCAGCTCGCCGCCCAGGCCGCCACGCCCACCCGGCCGGCGCTCTCCCCGGGCCTGCTGGCGCCGGGCTGGAACAGCGGCAACCCGTACCGCAAAGACTGGGCCGGCACCCGCGGCACGATCACCCCGGTCGCCTTCACCAACCGCTACGGCGCCCTGGTCCGCGGCGACGTCTTCGCGCCGCTGCCCGACGCCCGCGACCCCTACACCGGCCGCGCGCTTACGGCGCCGTACCCCGGCGTCGTCATCACCACCGGCTCGGTGCAGGGCAGCGAGCGGATGTACTGGTGGCTGGCGCAGGACCTCGCCGAGCGCGGGTACGTGGTGCTCACCTACGACGTCCAGGGCCAGGGCACCAGCGAGACGCTGCCCCACCAGAGCCCCATCGAGGACCTGCCCTACTGCAACCTCGCCGCCGCAGCGCCAACCGGCGAACAGAGCCCGTGCCCCGGCGTGCCGTCCCAGCAGACGGCGAACTTCGTCTACGGCACCGAGGACGCGATCGACTTCTTCCTCTCCACGCCCGGCGCGCCGTACCCCACCCCGTCCGCCGGCAGCGCCGATGTCGACGCGTACAACCCGATGTGGCGACTGTTCGACCGCTCGCCCGATCAGCAGACCGTCACGCCGGGCCGCACCACGCGGCTGGCGCTGGTCGGCCACTCGCTCGGCGCGCTCGCCGTCTCGTACGTGCAGGGCGTCGACGAGCGGGTCGCGGCGGTCGTCGCCCTCGACAAGCTCGCGACGCGGGCCGCGATCGGAAGCACCTCGCCACCGTTCGATGCCCAGGGCCCGCTGCGGCCGGTTGTCCCCGGCCTCGGGGTGCAGTCGGAGTACGGCTTCACCGTGGCGCCGTACTGGGCCAACCCCGGCCTGTTCGATCAGTCGGGGGTCGGGTCGCCGACGAGCGCGCCGGACCCGTACCGGGAGGAGAAGACCGGGTACGCCGGCTGGAAGGCCGCCGGGGTGGACACGATGGTGGTCGTGCCGCGGGCGTCGACGCATCTGGAGTACACCGACATCCCGTACGTGCTGCCCGCCTCCCGGTACGGCCAGGACGTGGCCAGCCACTACACGCAGGCCTGGCTGGACAGGTACCTCAAGCACGACCCGGCGGCCGACGCCGCGCTGCTCGCGACGTCCTTCCGGTACCTGGAGCCGACCAGCAGCGGGGCGTGGCGGCCGGTGACGCTGAACCGGTCCGACCGGCTGTCGTTCTACTTCTGCTCCGGCTACGCCCTCACGACCGGCACCGGCCGACAGGTGAACGACGACATCGCGGGCGTCGGCTGCGCCTGACGGTAGCGGCTACGCCAGATTCAGGTTCCGTGTCGCGTGGGTGGCCGCGTCGATGGCGGACGCGGAGGTGATCCAGTCGTTGATGAGGGCGGCGCAGCCGATGATGCCCTGACGGTCGGCGAACGTGCTGGCGACGATGCGCAACTGGCGGGTCGCGAGCGTGGTCGACCGCTGGTACACGGTCTCGCGCAGGCCCGCGACGAACGGCTCGTACGCGCTGGCCAGGTCGCCACCGATGACGACGACCTCGGGGTTGAGCAGGGTGACCGCGGCCGACAGCACCTCTCCGACGCGGCGGCCGGCATCCCGGATCATGCCGAGCGCCTCGGGGTCGCCCTTGAGCGCGATCGCCACCGCGTCGCGGACGTGCTTGACGTCGCGCCCCAGCCCCTGGAGCGCCTTGGCGATGGCCCATCCGCCGGCGACCGCTTCGACGCAGTTGGTCTGCCCGCACCGGCACCGCACGGGCGGTTCGACCGGGATCGGTACGTGACCGAGTTCACCAGCGGCGGACAGCGCACCGTGCTGCAGCACGCCGCCCATCACGATGCCGATGTTGATGCCGGTCGAGGCCTTGACCATGATCATGTCCGAGACGCCGCGGAGCGGACCGCGCCGTTCGGCGATCGTCATGACGTTGACGTCCTTCTCCACCAGGACGGGGACGTCCAGGTCGCGGCGGAACAGCTCGCGCAGCGGGATGCCGTCCCAGGCCGGTAGCGCGGCGGAGCTGACCATCGCGCCCGACTCGGGGTCGACGCTGCCCGGCACGCTGACGCCGATGCCGCGCACCTCGGACAGCTGACGCCCGCAGTCGGTGACCATCCGGTACAGCTGGTCCACCACCGGCGGCAGGCAGTGCTGCGGGCCGATCGTCTGATCGACCTCCATCGAGTGCTCGGCCAGCACGGAACCGCCCAGGTCGGCGACTGCCAGCTGGATCCGGCTCCGGCCCACGGACGCCGCCAGCACGACTCCACCCGCCGCGTTGAACCGCAGCCGGGCGGCCGGCCGCCCGCCGGTCGACTCGGCGCCCGACTCCTCGACGAGCAGCCCCAGCGCGAGTAACTGGCCGACCCGCGCGGTCACCGCGGTGCGCGACAGGCCGGTCGTCCGGCCGATGTCGGTGCGGCTCAGGCCACTCTCGGCCAGGACCAGCTGCATGATCTCACCGGCCGTGGGCGGGTGGTCGGCGAAGCGGCGGCGGTCGCCGGCGGCATCGGAGAGTGTCACGAAAGAAGTACATCACCGCCGAGTTAGGTACGACAAGTAATCCGAATGGTTAACTTATGTCTTCGAAGTGCGGAAGTCCTTGTGCTAGCCGTCGGAAGTGGCTTAACGTGACGGTGGTTTGTTCGGAAGAAGCGGTGGGTGCTGGAATGTCCTTCACGCAAGTCGTCCCGTGCGACTTCGTCGTCTTCGGCGGTACCGGTGACCTGGCCATGCGCAAGCTGCTACCGGCCCTGTACCTGCGCGATGTCGACGGTCAACTGCCGCCCGCGTTCCGCATCGTCGGGGTGTCGCGCGCCGGGTTGGACAACGACGGCTACCGGGGAAAGGTCGAAGCCGAACTCGGTACGCACGTGCCGGCGGCGGCGCTGTCCGCCACCGCGGTCGCCTCGTTCCTGCGCCGGCTGCACTTCGTCAGCGCGGACGCCGCCGCCGGCAGCGGGGACTGGCAAAAGCTCGTCGACCTGCTGGCCGAAGCGCCGGACCGGACTCGCGTGTTCTACCTGTCCTGCGCGCCTCGGCTGTACGGACCGATCAGCCGGACGCTGGCAAACAGCGGACTGGTCAGCGAGCAGTCCCGGGTGGTGCTGGAGAAGCCCATCGGGGTCGACCTGCAGTCGGCCCGCGACATCAACGACCAGGTCGGCGAGGTCTTCGCCGAGTCGCAGGTCTTCCGCATCGACCACTACCTGGGCAAAGAGGCGGTACAGAACCTGCTTGTGCTGCGGTTCGCCAACATGCTGCTGGAACCACTGTGGAACGCCTCGGCGATCGACCATGTCCAGATCACCGTGGCCGAGTCGCTCGGCGCGGGGCAGCGAGCTGGCTACTACGACGGTTCGGGCGCGCTCCGGGACATGGTGCAGAACCACCTGTTGCAGCTGCTCTGCCTGGTGGCCATGGAGCCGCCGGCGAGCGTGACCGACGACGGCGTCCGCTACGAGAAGCTGAAGGTCCTGCGCGCACTGCAGCCGGTGACCGGCCAGCTCGCGGCGACGCACACCGTACGGGCGCAGTACGAGGCCGGAGCGCTCGACGGCCGGCCGGTGCCCGGCTACCGCGACGAGCTGGACGGCGCCGAGAGCGACACGGAGACCTTCGTCGCGCTGAAGGCGGAGGTACACAACCTGCGCTGGCGCGGGGTTCCGTTCTATCTGCGGACCGGCAAGCGGCTCGATGCCCGGCGCTCCGAGATCGTGGTGGCGTTCAAGCCGGTCCCCCACTCGATCTGGCCGGGGCTGGAGCCGACGATGACCCCGAACCGGCTGGTCATCCGCCTGCAGCCGGACGAGGGCGTACGGCTCCACATGCTGGCCAAACAGCCCGGCCCGGGCGGAATTCAACTCCGGCCGGTCAATCTCGGACTCAACTTCGCCGACCAGATCCCCGACCGCATCCCGGACGCGTACGAGCGGCTGCTGATGGACGTCGTACGGGGCAACCCCACGCTGTTCATGCGCCGCGACGAGGTCGAGGCGGCCTGGGTATGGACCGAGTCCATCCTGCACGCCTGGCGCGACGGGCACGCCCCCGTGCACCGGTACCCGGCCGGCAGCGACGGCCCGACCGCCGCGCACACGCTGATCGAATCCGATGGCCGCCACTGGAACGAGGACAACGCGTGAACGAACCGACGAACAGCACGGTGCACCCCGTTGTACAGGAGGTCACCGACCGGATCCGCCAGCGCAGCGCGGTGACCAGGGCGGCGTACCTCGACCGCATCGCGGCCGCGGCCGAGCAGGGCCCGGCCCGGTCCCGGCTGGCGTGCGGCAACTTCGCGCACGGGCTGGCCGCGATGGGTACGCCGGACAAGGAGGCGCTGCGCTCCTTCGTCAAGCCGAACGTCGCGATCGTGTCCGCGTACAACGACATGCTTTCGGCGCACAAGCCGTTCGAGACGTACCCCGCGCTGTTGAAGCAGGCGCTCCGCGAGGCCGGCGGGATCGGGCAGTTCGCTGGCGGTGTCCCCGCGATGTGCGACGGCATCACCCAGGGCCGCGACGGCATGCAGCTGTCGCTGTTCAGCCGGGACCTGATCGCGATGGCCACCGCGGTGGCGCTGTCCCATGACATGTTCGACGCGGCGCTGATGCTGGGCGTCTGCGACAAGATCGTCCCGGGTCTGGTCATCGGCGCGCTGGCCTTCGGGCACCTGCCCACGATCCTGGTGCCCGCCGGTCCGATGGCCTCCGGCCTGCCCAACAAGGAGAAGAGCCGGGTCCGGCAGCGGCACGCCGAGGGGCTGGCCAGCTCCGACGAACTGCTCGCCGCGGAGATGGCCTCCTACCACTCCCCCGGCACGTGCACGTTCTACGGCACCGCGAACTCCAACCAGATGCTGATGGAGGTCATGGGCCTGCACCTGCCCGGCGCCAGCTTCGTGCACCCGCACGACCCGCTGCGCGACGCGCTGACCCGCGGCGCGGCGGCCCAGGTCCTGCAGCTGACCGCGCTCACCGACACCTACACTCCGATCGGCCACGTCCTCGACGAGCGGGCCGTCGTCAACGGCGTGGTGGCGCTGCTGGCCACCGGCGGGTCGACCAACCACACGCTGCACCTACCGGCGATAGCGGCCGCGGCCGGCATCCAGCTGGACTGGGCGGACTTCGCCGACCTGTCCGCGGTCGTACCGCTGCTCACCCGGGTGTACCCCAACGGCCCCGCCGACGTGAACCACTTCCACGCCGCTGGCGGCACCGCCTTCCTCATCGGGGAACTGCTCGACGCCGGCCTGCTGCACCCGGACGTACGGACCGTCGCCGGGCACGGGCTTTCCGCCTACCGCCTCGCCCCGGCCCTCGAGGGCGATGAACTGATCTACGAGTCCGCGATGGCCGACAGCCTCGACCTCGACGTGCTGCGACCGGTGAGCAAGCCGTTCGCCGCCGAGGGGGGCTTGCGGATGCTGCGCGGCAACCTCGGCCGCGCCGTCATCAAGGTCTCTGCCGTCGCCGAACAGCACCACGTGGTGGAGGCGCCGGCCGCGGTCTTCGACGACCAGCACGACTTCCTGGCCGCCTTCGCCGCCGGTACGCTCGACCACGACTTCATCGCCGTCATCCGGTACCAGGGCCCGGCCGCCAACGGCATGCCGGAGCTGCACAAGCTCACCCCGGCGCTCGCCGTGCTGCAGGATCGCGGTCACCGGGTCGCACTGGTCACCGACGGGCGGATGTCCGGCGCCTCCGGCAAGGTCCCCGCCGCCATCCACCTCACCCCCGAGGCTGCGGCCGGCGGACCGATCGCGCGCATCCAGGACGGGGATCTGCTCCGCCTCGACGCCCGCGCCGGAACGCTCGAGCTCGCCGTCGGTGACGAGGAGCTCGCCGCCCGCGCCGTCGCGGACCAACCGCCGCAGCAGCAGGCCCCGTTCGGCACCGGACGGGAACTGTTCGCCGCCTTCCGTCAGCACGTCGGCCCGGCCGAGTACGGTGCCAGCGTCATCCACTCCCGTCCGAAGGCCTTCGCATGACCACGCTGACCTCTGCCGACCTGCTCACCCTGAGCCCGGTGATCCCCGTCGTCGTCCTCGACGACGCCGACCGGGCGGTACCGCTCGCGCAAGCCCTGCTCGCCGGCGGCATCCCAATCATCGAGATCACCCTGCGGACCCCCGCCGCGCTGGCCGCGATCAGCGCGATCGCCGAGCACGTGCCGGACATGGTCGTCGGCGCCGGTACCGTCACCAGCCCCGTTCACGTCGAGAAGGCCATCGCCGCCGGCTCGCGGTTCCTCGTCTCCCCGGGGACCACCGAGACGCTGCTCGACGCCATGGCCGGCAGCGGCGTGCCCTACCTGCCCGGCGTCGCCACGGTCTCCGAGGCGCTGCGCGTACTCGAGCGCGGGCAGCAGGAGATGAAGCTGTTCCCCGCCGAGGCCTCCGGCGGCCGGGCGTTCCTGCAGTCCCTCGCGTCGCCGCTGCCCGACGCCCGGTTCTGCCCGACCGGCGGGATCACGCCCGACACGGCGCCGCTGTACCGCGCGCTGCCCAACGTCGGCTGCGTCGGCGGCAGCTGGCTCACGCCGGCCAAACTGATCGCCGCCGCCGACTGGGCGCAGATCACGCAGCTCGCCACCGACGCACTCCGCTGACGAGGACCTCAGCGGCGGAGTAGCCCGCGAAGCCAGGACCGTACCCGGTCCCGGGCACTGCGGCGGGTCCGCTGACCGACCCAGGACGTGTCAAACACGCCGGGTCGGTCAGCGAGGACCGCGACCTCCGGGGCCGTGACCCGTACGGGCGCGGGCCCACCCGCGAAGCATCTGCACATCCCCTCGGGATGCACGTGCCGCCATCCCCCGACTGCGGGGGCGGCGGCGCATGGCACCGGTTCGTCAGCTGCCTCGGTCAGCGGTGGACGGCTCATGACGCTCCTCATCGACGCGGGGGAAGACGGTCGATCGCGCCGTCGACAGCGTACGCACCCTGGCGGCGAAGCCACCTGTCGTCTTCTGGCCGCACCGCGTCGGCGCCCACCGCCGGTCATGTTCAGACCGGCCTACCAGCGACGCATCGTCCGTTCGTACGATATCCGGCATCCCCCTTGGGGCCTATGCCACCGCGCCGGGGCCGGAGCGGAGAGTCAGGAGCAGCATGGCCGACATGTTGATCAACACCCGTGACGTCAGCGACGGCAGTACGGTGATCGAAATCCACGGGGAGGTCGACATCAGCTCGGCGCCCCGGCTCTGGCAGATCCTGGTCGACACCGCCACCGAGCTGACCCCGACCCGGGTCGTGGTCGATCTGCAGTATCTGACCTTCATCGACTCCACCGGGATCGGCGCCCTGGTGGCCGGGCGCAATGCGGCTCAGGCCATCGGCGTCGGGTTCACCGTGCGCAATCCGAGTCCGTTCATCACGACGCAGCTGCGAGTGACGGGTCTGTACGACGTCCTGGTGAGTGACGGGTAGCCCGTACCGCGGGCGCGGGACCGAACCAGCCCAGCGGCTACCTGTCGCCGCTGCTGGCCTTGCGCCGCGAGTTCACCGCTTCCTTCACCGCCCTGGCCCTGTCCTGCACCCGGCGCTGCCAGCGGCGCGCCCACATGTACTCGGTGGCTAACAGCGCCAGGCCGGCGAGGATCGGTGGGATCGTCCACGGGCCGGGCAGCACGACCGCGGCCAGGCCGGCCACGATCAGGGTCCCGCCCATCACCGCGACGAGCGGCCGCCGCACCGAGGCCGGTAAGCCGGACAGCGCCTTCAGCGGGCGGGGACGGTCGTCGTTGATCTCGCGCATGACAGCCACTGTGCCAAATGCGCGCAATTCCACAGTCGGCACCCACCGCAATATCCAATGCCGACTACGTCACAGCCGCGCGCCTACCGCCACTCGCCGGTAGCGAGAAAGCGACGCATTGTCTCGGTGTACGGCGCCAGATCGAGCCCCTCGCCGACGACCCACTCGTCGTTGTAGTACGTGTGGGCGTAGCGTTCCCCGCCGTCGCACAGCAGCGTCACCACGCTGCCCACCTGCCCGGCGGCGCGCATGCCGGCGATGACGCTCAACGCGCCCCACAGGTTGGTGCCGGTCGAGCCACCCGCCCGCAGGCCGGTCACCTCGGCGAGCAGGCGCATCGCCGCGATCGAGGCCGCGTCGGGCACCTGGATCATCCGATCGATCACCGCCGGAATGAAGCTCGGCTCGCACCTCGGCCGGCCGATGCCTTCGATGCGCGATGCCCGTCCGGTGGTCCGGGTCGGGTCATCGTCGACCCAGCTGTCGAAGAAGGCCGAGTTCTCCGGGTCCACCACGGCAAGGCTGGTGGCGTACCTGCGGTACCGCGCGTACCGCCCGATCGTGGCGCTGGTGCCGCCGGTACCCGCGCCTACGACGATCCAGCTCGGTACCGGATGCCGCTCCAGCGCCATCTGGTTGAAGACCGACTCGGCGATGTTGTTGTTGCCGCGCCAGTCGGTGGCCCGTTCGGCGAAGGTGAACTGGTCGAGGAAGTGGCCACCGGTCTCCCGAGCTATCCGGTGGGCCTCGCCGTACACGGCCGTCGGGTCGGTGACGAGGTGGCACCGGCCGCCGTGGAACTCGATCAGCGCGATCTTCTCCGGACTCGTCGACGCCGGCATGACCGCGACGAACGGCAGGCCGAGCAGCCGGGCGAAGTACGCCTCGGAGACCGCGGTGGACCCGCTCGATGCCTCCACGACCGTCACTCCCTCCCGGATCCAGCCGTTGGCCAGTCCGTACAGAAAGAGCGAACGGGCCAGCCGGTGTTTCAGGCTGCCGGTGGGGTGTACCGACTCGTCCTTGAGGTACAGGTCGATGCCCCACTCCGCCGGCAGCGGGAAGACATGCAGGTGGGTGTCTGCGGAGCGGTTCGCGTCCGCCTCGACTCGTCGAATCGCCTCGTCCACCCAGGCACGAGCGGACCCGCTGTACCGATCGACCGACCGGACCGGCTGGCTATCCAAGGCATGGCTCACGCGCTAGAGCGTAGTGGGAGATCCAATGGTCCCCAATTCCTCATCTTCGACCGAAGTCGACCGATACGCATGGTGCACAGAAGGCAAAATTGCAGCAGTTGACTGGTGCATGGAGCGCTGATGGATCCGGCAAGCCTCATCGGCGTCGGACTCGCGTTCGCCGCCATCCTCATAGCCATGACCCTGGAGGGCACTCCGGTGTCGGCCATCCTGCTGCCGGCGCCGCTCATCCTCGTCGTCTTCGGCACGGCCGGCGCCGGCATCGCCAGCGGCCTCATCCGCGACGCCCGCGGCACGATCAACCAGGCCAGGCGAGCGTTCCTCACCAAGCTCGGCAGGCCCGACGAACTGGTTGACGTTATGGTCAAACTCGCGGAGAAGGCTCGCCGCGAGGGCCTGCTCGCCCTCGAGAGCGCGCTGGACGACGTCGCCGACCCGTTCCTCAAACACGGTCTGCGACTGGCGATCGACGGGGCCACCTCCGAGGAGCTGCGCGAGATCCTCGAAGGTGAGGTCGACGCGAAGCGCATCGCCGACAGGTCAGCCGCGAGCATCTTCACCGACATGGGCGGCTTCGCGCCGACCATCGGCATCATCGGTACGGTCATCGGCCTCGTCCACGTACTGTCCAACCTCAGCCAGCCGGCGACCCTCGGCCCCCTCATCGCGGCCGCCTTCGTGGCGACGTTGTGGGGCATCCTGACCGCGAACGCGATCTTCCTACCGATCGGCAAACGGCTCAAGCGCCTGTCGGAGATCGAGTGCGACCAGATGGATCTGGTGATCGCCGGGATCGTCGACATCCAGGCCGGCGCCAACCCGCGACTGCTCGCCAAGAAACTGCGCAGCCTGCTGCCTCCCGACAGCAACAAAAGCGCCAGAGCCGCCTAGCAACGACCAGGCCGGAGCGGGTCATCGGAGCCTGCCGCGGCGGGTTCACGGCAGGTTCGGCAACGGCCACACCTCGCCGGTGGAGCTGTCGACGAGGGCGGCGCGGTCGATCCGCGCGGTGAGCGGCAGGATGTCGTACACGGTGGTGGCGACGAGGGGTAGCTGATCGAGCCGGGCCCGCGGGGCGACCGAGCAGTGCGGCAACCAGCCGCCCACCTCGTAGTGGGTGTGCACCACGGCGCCGGTATCCCGGACCGCCGCCAACACGACCTCCTGACGGGGCACGAGATCGGCCGGCACCCCGGGAACGAGACAGACCCGGCCACGGCGAAACGCACCGAGCGCGTCGAAGACCAACGGGAACGAGCCCCGGTCGGGCAGCGCAGCCACCGCCTCCCGCACCGCGTCGAGCCGCCACCGCAACAGCACCACATACGACAGGTGGGGATGGTGCCGCCCGTGCGTGTGCGAGCGGAGCGTCGCCACGCCCCGCTGTTCGAGCTTGTCCCACAGGCTGCGCAGGGCGCGCTCGGTGCGGCCGTCGAAGAGCAGACACACGGCTAAGGCCACGAGCGACAGTATGCACAGGGCCGACCCGTACGCCCGCCGACGCCCGGAACAGGACGGCACCCATCACCATCGATGGTTAGCAATAACATTATTAAGTCATTCTTAGCATTTACTTTAAACCGCTTTTTACGCCTTCCATTTTGGAACGTGCCTGATCATCCTGTTCATACGTCCTGTGCGTCGGATGAGAAGGATGGCCGAAAATGGACAACGTAGTCCCTGGAGATCAGGCAAAGCTCCAGATCGGGGTGGAGCCTGCCGGGCGCGACGAAGTCATCATGACCGTAGGCGGCAAACTCGGCGCCGGGACCGCCCACCGACTCCGAACCGCGATCACGGCGATCCTCAACCGCGAGGGCGTCCGCACCATCGGCCTGGACCTACGCCGGCTGAACTCCATCGACTCCACCGGCATCGGCACCATCGTGATCGCCCAACGCATCAGCGCGCAGGCAGGCGTTCGGCTCCGGCTGACCGCGGTCAGCGCCTTCGCCGCCCACCTCCTCAGCACGCTCGGCGTGGACGTCATGCACGGACTACCACCGGCCCACCTCAGTACCGCCGCCCTGGCCGGTGCTGACTGAGCCGACGCGCCTGGACGGCACCGCCGGCGACCTTACGGCCGGTACGCCCCTCGATCGCCCGACGAACTGATCACCCAGAGGACCTCCGACCGGCCCGGGCTGACGTTGACGACCCGGTGCGGGGTGTCACTGCAGAAAACGACCGAGTCGCCGGCTTCCAGGAGAAAGAGGTCCGAGGCGAGTTCCACCTTCACCGCGCCGGACGTGACGAGCAGCAACTCTTCGGAATCGCCGGGTGCGTATCGCGTCTCGCCGGTCGATCCGTTGGGCTCCAGTTTGATGGCGAACACCTCGAGACGCCGCAGCGGCTGCGGCGTCAGGAGGAACTTCATGGCGCTGCTGCCGAATGGCAACGTCGGCCGCCAGGACTCCCGCATGACACGTACGGCTGCGGTGGCGTTGGCGCTGAAGGCGTCCGCGAGAGTGATCCCCACAGCGCTCGTGATGAGGCGCAGCGAGGCGACACTCGCCTGGCTCAACCCCCGCTCGAATTGACTCAGGAAGCTCTCCGACAGGCCAGTGGCCGCGGACAGCTGCCGCAGCGTCATCCGCCGGCGCATCCGGGCCGCGCGGATGGCGGTGCCGACCGAAGCCGGACCCACCGCCTCATCGGTGGCAATGGAGACCCCGTCATGCGCCATAGCGCGCCGCTATCTGGGCGCATTGTCGACGAGGCCTCGCGCGATGACGCGCAGGGCGAGCGTCTCGTCGGCACCCTCGAAGAGCGAGAGGACGCGAGCGTCGAGGAAGAACCTCGATACCGGGTACTCCTCGGCGTAGCCGTATCCGCCGTGCATCTGCTGTGCCTCCCGGGTCACCCACTCGGCCGCCCGGCAACTGAGGGACTTGACCATCGAGGCTTCGAGCTGTCCTCCGCCCGACGCGATCAGGCGGGCGCATGCGTACGTGTACGCCTGGCATCCGGCGAGGAGGAAGGCCATCCTGGCGAGCTTCACCTTCGTCAACTGGTAGTCGGCCAGGGCCGCGCCGAACACGTGACGCTCCCGGGCGTAACCGGCGGCCGCCTCGAACGCCGCCCGCATGAGGCCGACCGCGCGCGCCGCCGTCTGCATCCGGCCGTTCGCAAAGGCCTTCATCTGCAGGTAGAAGCCCTTGCCGAGCCCCGCCTCGCCGCCGATCAGGTTCGCCGCCGGCACGACGAAGTCTTCGAAACTGATCTCGAAACTGTGCATGCCCCGGTAGCCGATCGTCCTGATCGCCCGCGCCTCGATGCGTCCCCCGTGCTCGCCCTCGTAGCTCCAGGAATGTCCCGGGAAGGGCGGCTTCTCGATCACGAACAGCGACAGTCCCCGGTGCTTGTCCTCGCGTGTGCCCGTTCGAGCCAGCAGCAGAAGCAGGTCGGCTCTACCGCTGAACGTCGACCACGTCTTGACCCCGCTGATCCGGTAGTAGTCGCCGTCGCGCGTCGCCCGGACCGTCAGATTGGCGACGTCGGAGCCGTAGTCCGGCTCCGTCACCGCCACGGCCACCATGAGGTCCCCGGCGGCGACCCCGGGCAGCCACCGGGCCGCCTGTTCCTTGACACCGCCGGTGAGGACGGCGGTGGCCAGGATCTCCGGTCGCGTGATGAACGGGCCGGCCAGTCCCATGGAGCCACGGGTGATCTCCTCGGTGGCCACGAGCATGGCGAGCAGATCGTCTTCGCTGTAGCCGGACGGCCCGCCCGACGCGGAACCCCCGTACTCGGCCGGGATACCCATGCCGAACAGACCCAGGCGGGAGAACTCGCGGATGATCTCCTCGGGGATGTCGGTGTCCCGAGAGTGCACCTCTTCCGCCAGCGGGGCCACCTTCGTCGTGGCGAAGTCACGGAAGACGCGTCGCGCCAGGTCGAGTTCTTCCGGTAACGGAACCGACGGCAGCCCGACCGTTGCGACCTGCTCGCCTACCGCGCTGAGCAGCTGAGGTGACCGAGCCCGGGCGAGCGCCTCCGCCAGCTCTCCGCTGTGCCACGGAAGTCCGGTAGCGCTCCAGTGGCGCTCCCGCCCCTGCAGCATGGCGCCGATCTCCGCAACGACGTGCCCGGTGAACGCCGCCGTCAACATCTCCTGCAGCGGACCGGAGTCGCCCCAGGGGAGCATCGCCTCGGCCGCCCCGACGAGACACGCCGCCGCGGCCAGGTCGTACGCGTACGCCTGTTCGCGGTCCAGCGCCGCCAGATCGACGCGCCCGTCCGTTCCCCGGCAGTCGTTCGCCAGCCGCAGGATCCCCTGATCCACGACCGCCCGGGCGGCCGCGATCAACGCTCGTGTGTGCTCCATCGTCACCATCACCTCTCCTGCCGCGTTGGCGACATCGCATGAAGGCCTGATCTGGCTGCCTTGGCCAGGCTGGCCGCCGGGTCTTCCATCGCCGCGACGTCTCCGGCGGTTTCGACCAGCGTGACGACCCGCGCGTCGGTGTCGAGCCCCTCGTCGGCCGCACCGGCGAGCACGAGGACGGGCAGTCCCCGCCGGAGCGACTCCCGTACGACAAGGCCGGGCGCCTTGCCCAGCAGCGAGGTCGCGTCGAACCGTCCCTCTCCGGTGACGACCAGGTCCGCCCAGTCCAGTTGCTCCGCCAGGCCCAGGCGTTCGGCGATCACGGACGCGCCATCCGACAGCACCGCCCCCGCCGCCGCGAGACCGCCGGCAAGGCCGCCAGCGGCGCCCGACCGCGGCAGATCCCACACGTCCACGCCGTACTTGGCCGACAACTCGTCCGCGATTCGCCGCAGCCGCCGGGTGAGCAGCGCTACCTGGCGGGCGTCGGCGCCCTTCTGCGGGCCGAAGACCCGTGCCGCGTCTTTGAACGGCGTCGCGACGTCGGTGATCACCCGAACCAGTCCCGGCCGGAAGGGGAGGTAGCCCGCCAGGGCCGCGAGCGCTCCCGCACCGCCGTCCGTCGTCGCCGACCCGCCCATGCCCACGATGACCTCGTCGGCGCCGGCGTCGATAGCCTCCCGGATCAGCTCCCCGGTGCCGGCGCTCGTCGCCGCCCAGGCGTCGTTGGCGGCAGCCCCGCCGGCGACGACGAGACCGGAGGCCGCCGCCGACTCGAGGACGGCCAGACCGTCCACCAGCCGCCAGCCCGCCCGCACCGGCGTACCGAGTGGGCCCGTCACCACGGAGTACCGGTTCGGTCCGCCGAAGGCCTCGACGGTGCCCTCTCCCCCATCCGCCATCGGAAGCGTGCGCACCACCGCGCCCAGCCGCTCCGCCTCCGCCGCGATGACGTCGGCCGCCTCCCGCGACGTGAGCGTGCCCTTGAACTTGTCCGGCGCTAGGAGAACCCGCCACGGCGGCGACGACGGGTCCCCGGTAACCCCGCGACGGGCGAAGTCCTCGATCGCTTCGGCGCTGTACCCCAACTCGGCCAGTACCTCGCTGGTGTGCTCACCGAGCAACGGCGGCGGCGCCACGCGTACGGGCCACGACGGCGCGGCCGTGAACGGGCTCCGCAGTTGGGCGAGGTCCCCGACCGTCGGGTGGCGCACCGGCACCGTGTGCGGGTTGGGCTCGGCGAACACCTCGGGGAGCGTGTTGACCGGGGCGCAGGCGACGCCGCTCGCGCGGAGCAGGGCCAGTGCCTCGTCGCGGGAGACGCCGGCCAGCTCCGACGCCACGTGCGGGCCGACGTCGGCGACGAGGAACGTACCGCCTCCACATGCGACGGCGCGCGACGCGTCGGAAGGCCGGCCCGCGAAGAGGTCGAGCTGGGCGAACATCTGCGCGCCGAGGAGGCTGACGTCGACGCTGCCGCCCATCCCGGAGCGCAGTCTGCGGTACAGGGCGGCCGTGATCCCGACCGCGGCGAGGCCACCACCCGCGAAGTCCGGCAGGCTCACCCCCATCCGGACCGGTGCCGCACCGTCGGCGAGTCCGGCCAGCATCGCGCCGCTGATCGCCTGGATGATCGGGTCGTTGGCCGGCTGGTCGGCGTACGGCCCGGTCTGGCCGAAGGCGGAGATGTGGCAGTAGAGCAGGTCGGAGTTGAGCCCCGCCACCTGCTCGTACCCCACGCCGAGGCGCTCGGCGGTACCGGGGCGCAGGTTGTGCACGAGCACGTCGGCCGTGCGGACCAGGCGGTGAACGACCTCGCGCCCTTCGTCGGTCTTCAGGTCGAGCGCCAGGCTGCGCTTGTTCCGGTTGAAACCTAGGTAGATCGCGCTCTCGCCGCCGGCGAAGACGCTGCCCATGGTCCGGGCGATCTCGCCCCGCCCCGGTGGTTCGACCTTGATGACATTCGCGCCGAGATCCGCGAGCAGCATCGTGCACCAGGGACCGGCCACGAAGTGCGTAAGGTCCAGGACGGTGATGCCGGTGAACGGTGCCGTCATACCGTTCGCTTCTCCGGGCTCAAGGACAGCAGTCCCCAGTCGTCATGGAGCCGGCGGTAGAGCGCCTCGACGATCCAGTAGTTCCCGTACGGCATGACGTCCTCGAGTGGGAACCGCGAGATGCCCGCTCCGGCCTTCTCCGGGGGCAGCCGGCCCCAGCTGCTGTGCAGCAGGACGCCGCCCGGCGACAGGTAGTTCGCCAGCAGCTCGTCGACGATGGCCTCGCCGGCGGAGCGGGCCCAGGCCGCGGACTCGGGGTCCAGCCGCGCCAGCCGCAGCAACGCGTTGGCGGCGATGGTCGCGCTGCAGGAGTCCCGCGGGACGCCCGGCGCGGCGGGGTCGGCGAAGTCGTAGAACGGGACGCTGTCGGCGGGCAGGTTCTCGACGTACCACCGGCAGACACGCCGTGCCACGTCGAGGAAGTGCGGGTCGCCGCTCGCCTCGTACACGTTGACGTAGTTGTGCAGGGCCCACGACTGCCCCCGCGCCCACGTCGACTCGTCGGAGTACCCCTGCATGTTCCACCGCCGGGCCGGCTCACCGGAGGCGAGGTCGAACTCGATCGCCTGGTACGTGGATCCGTCCGGCCGGACGATCCCGTATCGCAGCAGGTTTGTGTTGTGGTCGACGGCGATCCGCGCCCCGCCCGGCCGGAAGCCGGCCGACCAGTAGAAGGGCAGCAGGTTGAGCCCCGTGTCGATCACCGCCCGGTTGACGCCGGGCACCTGGAAGAAGATCCCCAGTGGGGGGTCGAAGTTCTCCGCGTACCGGTCGACCGCGTCGAGCCCGGCCTCGACCAGCGCCGTGTCCTCCACGCAGCGGCTACCGAGGCAGACCGCGTAGAACAGGTCGCTGCCGGCGGCCGAGAACCCGGGTGGCCGCTGACGCAGGCGGTCGGCGACGGTACGCGTCAGCTTGCCGGCCGCCGCCGCGACCCTGTCGTCGCCGAAATGACGCGCCACGAGCCAGAGCCGGCCGGCGAGAAACCCGGTCCACTGGAACGTGGCCCACGCGTCCGGCCGGTACTCGGTGTCCAGCGTGTACCCGCCGGTGAGGTAGCTGAACTTCGGTACGGCGCCGGCAGGAGCCTGCTCCAGCAGGTCGAGTACGGGCTCGCAGCCGGAGCGCACCCGCTCCATGGCGCGACGTGCCGCATCGACTCTCGCCATGTCCCGTTGGTCAACGGTCGCCTCTGCCATTCCCGTCCTTTTCTCGGTTGTTCCGCGATGCCCGCGCCGTTCCGCGACGCCCACGCCGTTCCGCGACGCCCGCTCACGCTCACTCGACCGAGTCGCGCGCCGCGGCGGCGACCCCGGACGTCAACAGCCACGCGGTCAGCTCCGGCGAGAACCCGCACTCGGCCAGTACGTCCACTGTGTGCTCACCGAGCAGCGGCGGAGCCGAGCGCACCGGCATCGCCGCTCCGTCGACGCGGATCGGGAGGCCGATGGTGTCGAGGTCACCCGCCGCGGGATGGCGCATCCGCTGGACGAGTTCGTTGTGGATCACCTGCGGGTCCGACAGCGCCTCACCCAGGTCGTTCACCGGACCGCACGGCACGCCGTGCGCGTGCATCCGCTCCAGCCACTCGTCCCGGTCGCGCTCCAGCAGGATCGGTTCCAGCAACGCGACCAGCTCCTCCCGGCGCCTCGTCCGTTCGACGTTCGTGGCGAAGTCCGGATGGTCGGCGAGTTCCGGTCGCCCGATCGCGAGGCACAGCTTCTGCCAGAACTTGTCGTTGATCGCCGCTATGTACAGGTACCGGTCGCCCTTGCAGCGGTAGGCCTGGTAGGGCGCGAACCGCGGGTGCGCGCTGCCCAGGCGGGGCTGCTCCTCCCGGTTGATCAGGTACTCCTGGGCCCGCGGGCCGAGCGCGAAGACCTCCACGTCCAGCAGGTTCAGGTCCAGATGCGCGCCCCGGCCGGTACGCGTGCGGCCGACCACCGCGGCGAGGATCGCGAACGCGGCCATCATGCCCGCGCCGAAGTCCGGGACGCTGACGCCCTGGCGCGCCGGGGGGCCGTCGGCGTCGCCGGTGATGCTCATGACGCCCGACATCGCCTGGATGATCGGATCGTTGCCGGGCATGTCCACGTACGGGCCGCTCTGGCCGAACGCGGAGATGGACGCGTACACGATGCCGGGGTTGACGGCAGCGGCCGTGTCGTAGTCGACGCCCAGCTCGGCGGTCTTTCCCGGCCGCAGGTTCTCGACCAGGATGTCGGCCGTCCCGACCAGCCGCTGGAGCACCTCGCGCGCCTCGGGGCGTTTGAGGTCGAGCGCGATGCTGCGCTTGTTGCGGTTGAGGGCGAGGAACACGGCGCTCTCCCCGCCGGCGTAGACGCTGCCCGCCTGCCGGGACATGTCTCCGCTACCGGGCCGCTCGACCTTCACGACGTCGGCGCCCAGGTCGGCGAGGACCATCGTGCACCAGGGCCCCGCCGCCAGGTGCGACAGGTCCAGGACGCGCAGCCCGGACAGCGGCAGGTTCGCGCTCACGAAAAGTCTCCTCGCGTACGGGATTCAGCGGCTGCGACCGCCGGGACGTCGTGAATCCGCAGGGAGCGGTCGATCCATTCGCGGTCCCAGGTGCCTTCGGCGATCGCGCGGCTCTCGGCCTCCTCCGCGACGCGTTTCGCCTCGGCCGCCGCGATCACGTCCTCGGCTCGGTGCCGCGGGATGACCGCGATCCCGCACTCGTCGCCGACCACGAGGTCGCCGTCCTCGATGACCACTCCGGCCAGGGAGACCGGGCAGCGCAGGTCACCGGGGCCGTCCTTGTAAGGCCCCAGCTGGCTGACGCCGACGGCGAAGACCGGCGGCGCGGCCGCCTCGAGGTCCGAGCGGTCCCGAACGGCGCCGTCGACGACGAGCGCGGCCAGGCCCTTCGTTCGCGCGTACTGACCCATCAGGCCCCCCAGGGTGGCGCGCTCCATCGTCCCCCCGGCCGCGACCACGAGAACCTCGCCGGGGCGGGCGACGTCAAGGGCCTTGTGGACGACGAGGTTGTCCCCTGGTCGGGTCCGGACGGTCAAGGCCGGACCGGCCACCACCTGACCGGCGGCGAGGCCGGTGATCGGGAGGATGCCGGGCGCCCCCGCCCACCGGCCGAAGACGTCGGAGATCAACGATGTCGACAGCCGCTCCGCGCGCTCGATGAGGCCGCGCGGGGGTAACGGGGTGGCTGGGTGGACATAGCAGTCAGCAGGCATGCGCCTTCCTCACGCTCGCGTCAGAAAACTCTCGTCAGGAAACCGGATTGATGGGTGGGTCGCCGGCGAGCACGGACAGGACGTTCGCCACCGCCACCTCGCTCATCCGGCGGCGCGTCGACTCGGTCGCGCTGCCCACATGTGGCATCAGGACCACCCGTTCCCGCAGGTCGAGCAGCTCGCTCTCCACTTCGGGTTCACGCTCGAAGACGTCCAGCCCCGCTCCCGCGATCTCACCCGCCCGGAGCGCCCGGGCCAGTGCCCGCTCGTCGACGAGTGGGCCACGGGCGGTGTTCACCAGTACCGCGGTCGGTTTCATCGCCCGGAGCGCCGCGGCGGAGATGAGGTGCCGGGTCTCCGGTGTGAGCGGACAGTGCAGGCTCACGAAGTCCGACTGGGCGAGCAGCTCCGGCAGGCCCACGCGCCGGGCGCCGATCTCCGCGTCGTCCGCCGGATGCCCGGGTGACCGCCCCACGTACCGCACCGGCATGCCGAAGCCCAGGTGCGCACGTCGCGCGACCGCCCTGCCGATGCGGCCCATGCCGACGATGCCGATCGTCCTCCCGGAGACGTCCAGACCCATCGGGTGCTGCATCAGCTGCCACCCGGTGTACTCGCCGCGGCGCAGCATCGCGTCGCCCTCGGGTATCCGGCGGGCGACGGCCAGCATGAGCGCGAGAGTGAGATCGGCGGTCGCGTCCGTGAGGACGTCGGGGGTGTTGGTGACCGCGACTCCGGCACCGCTGGCCGCCGCCACGTCGATGTTGTCGTAACCGGTTGCCACGTTGGCCACCACGCGAAGCTGCGGGTTCGCCGTGAACACGGTCGCGTCGACCCGGTCGGTCAGGTGCGTGATGACCGCGGCGGCGCCGGCGCAGAGGTCGGCGAGCTCCTGCCCCCCGACGGGCCGGGCCTGGGCTGACTCGACGACGTCGAGGCCGGCGGAGCGCAGCTTCTCGCTGGCCTCCCGGTGAATGGGCTGCGTGACGACGACTCGCATGCGTCAGATCACCGTGGGGCTGAGGTAGACGGTCTTCGTGTTCGTGAAGAAGTCCTGGTTGGTGGAGCCGATGGAGAACGCCCCGGAGCCGGAGTCCTTCACGCCACCGAACGGCACATGCGGTTGACTGATCGTCCCGTGGTTCACGTGCACCATGCCGGCCTGCACCCCCTGGGTGTACCGCATGGCCACGTCCAGACGCTCGCTGAAGACGACGGATGCGAGGCCGTAGTCGCAGTCGTTCGCGATCGAGATGGCTTCATCCACATCGGAGACCCGGAGCACGCTGATGACGGGGCCGAAGATCTCCTCGCGCGCCACGACCATGTCCCGGGTGACCCGGTCGAGGACGGTGGGCTCGACGTACAGTCCGTCGGGCAGGCTGCGCCGCGCCGTCGTCCGTACCGCCCCCTCCTCGAGGCCGGTCTCGATGTACCCGCTCACCCGCTCGAACTGGGCCTTGTTGATGAGGGGCCCGACCTGGGTGTCGGGGTCGACTCCCGGGCCCACCCGGTAGGACGAGTACAGGCCGCTCAGGAGCTCGACGACGTCGTCAGCGATCTCGTCCTGCACCAGGACCCGGCTCACGGCGGTGCAGCGCTGGCCGGTGGCCTGGATCGCGGCTGTCGCGATGTGGTCCACCGCGCGGCGCAGGTCGGCGGCGCTGTGTACGTACGCGGCGTTCTTTCCGCCGAGCTCGAGCTGCACCTTGCCCAAACGCCGCGCCACCGTCTCGGCGACGGTGCGCCCGACGCCCGTGGACCCGGTGAACGAGACGCCGTTGACCCTTCGATCCGCGATGAGCCGGGAGCCGACGCTGCTCCCCCGTCCACACACGACGTTGAGGACGCCCTCGGGTACCCCGGCGTCGCGCAGCAGCGTGGCCAGGGCCAGCGCCGTCAACGGCGTCTCGAGGGCCGGCTTCAGCACCACCGTGTTCCCCGCGACCAGCGCCGGCGCAATCTTGCGGATGGGCGCGACCGCGGGGAAGTTCCAGGGGGTGATGGCGGCGACCACACCGAGTGGCTCGCGCAGCGTGTAGACCAGCTGGCCGGCCACGCGGCTGGGGATGGTGTCGCCCAGGATCCGCGTCCCCTCCCCGGCCGTGTAGTCCAGCTCGCCCCGGGCGCGTCCCAGCTCCGCGTAGGACTCGCTCAGCGGCTTGCCCATCTCGCGGGTCATGAGGAGGGCGAGCTCGTCGGCGTTCTCCGCGATCAACTCGCGCCACCGGCTCAACAGGTCGCCTCGCTCGGGCGCCGGGCGAGCCGCCCACTCGGCCGCCGCTGCCGCGGCAGCCGCGACCGCCGCGTCGACGTCTTCGTCCGTCGAGTCGGGAACGGCACCGACGACGCGGTCCTCCGCTGCCGGGTCCCGGCAGAGCACCTCGTCCCCCTTGCTGGCGAGCCACGTGTTGCCGATGAAGTTGGCCAGTTCTTTTCGTTCGGTTACTTCCCGGACGCTCATATTTCGCTCCTCACAAGATCCTGCTCAGGAAGGCACGGGTGCGCTCCTCCCGAGGTTGCGCCAGCACCTCTCGCGCCGGCCCCGACTCCACGATCTGACCCGCGTCCATGAAGACCACCCGGTCTGCCACGTCGCGCGCGAAGCTCAACTCGTGGGTGGCGATGATCATCGTCATCCCGTGCCGTGCGAGGGTGCGGATGACGTCGAGTACCTCGCCGACGAGCTCGGGGTCGAGCGCACTGGTCGGCTCGTCGAAGAGCATCACCTTGGGGAGCATGGCCAGCGCACGCGCGATGGCGACCCGCTGCTGCTGCCCGCCGGACATCTCGGCCGGGTAGGAGTTGTGGAACGCCGCCAGCCCGACCTGTGCGAGCAGTTTTTCCGCACGCCGAACGGCCTCCTCGCGGGACTCGCGGCGAGCGAGCCGGGGCGCCAGCGCGACGTTTTCGAGCGCCGTCTTGTGCGCGAACAGGTTGAAGCTCTGGAAGACCATGCCGATGTCGGTGCGCTGCTTGGACAGCTGCGCCGGGCGCATCGGCGTCAGTCCACTCTTCTTGCGGACCACGCCCACCAGCTCGCCGTTCACGGTGACGGTTCCGCCGTTCGGGCGCTCCAGGTGGTTGATGCAGCGCAGCAGCGTGCTCTTGCCCGATCCGGAGGGTCCGATCAGGCAGACGACCTCGCCGGCCTGGACGGTCAGATCCAGACCGTGCAGGACCTCCGTGTCGCCGAACCGCTTCCGGATCTTCTTCGCGATCACCATCTCGGTCATCGATTTCCTCCCGACTCGCCGCCGAGCATCCGTTCGCCTTCGGGTGGGCCCTCCAGCTGGTACGCCGTCGCCCGATCCCCGGCTCGATCGCTCACCTTCGGATTGCGGAATCCCTTGCCGAAGTGCTTTTCGATGTAGTGCTGCACGATGCTCAGGATCGTCGTCAGGATGAGGTACCAGATGCTCGCGACGATCAGCATCGGAATCGTCTGGAAAGTACGCGCGTAAATCAGTTCGGCGGTGTAGAGCAACTCGGGAACGGCCAGGACGCTGACCATCGAGGAGTACTTCAACATACCGATGATCTCGTTGAAGCCCGGGGGAATGATCACGCGCATGGCCTGCGGCATGATCACCGTTCGCAGCGTCTGTGTCCGGCTCAGCCCGAGCGCGCTGGCCGCCTCCACCTGACCGTGGTGAATCGACAGGATCCCGGCGCGGACGACCTCCGAGAAGTAGGCGCCCGCATTGAGTCCGAGGCCGAGGATCGCCGCGGTGAAGGGCGTGATCACCGAGTTCGAGTCCACACTGAAGAACGTCGGGCCCCCGAACGGCACCCCCACGCTGATGGACCGGTACAGCGCGCCCAGGTTGAACCAGAAGAGCAGCTGAACCAGCAGGGGCGTGCCCCGGAAGAACCAGACGAACGCGCGGCTGACGGCTGCCGGCAGGTAGGCGCCCGATAGGTTCATGACGGCCAGCAGCGCCCCCAACGCGTACCCCACGACGGCACTGATGGCCGTCAGTTCGAGAGTACGCGCCAGGCCCGTCAGGATCGGCCGGGAGAACATGTAGTCGCCGACGACGTCCCATTGGAAGTTACTGTTCCGGGCGACAGAGATAGCCATCTGAATGCCGATGAGGACGAGTACGGCGCTCACGGCCCAGTGGGCTGGCGTCTGTGCCCGAAGGAGCCTCCGGACTCGCCCAGGGGGCGTTATGACGTCGTCATCGTCGACCGGCGAGACACGTTCGGACCGATCAGCTTCGGGATTCGTCAGTTTTGGTTGCATCGGACAGCTGCCCCTTCGCGGCTAGAGACGATCCAGATTGAGCGGCCGGTGCTCCACGGACCTCCCTGGAGCACCGGCTCGCACCCGGCGAATATCGCCCCTAGGGTTTGATCTTTCCGGCGTTGATCGTGGCTGCCGGGATGGCCGCGTCGGCGATGCCCCACTTCTCGAGGATCTTCTTGTACTCGCCGCTGTCGATCAGGCTCTGCAGCGCGGCGTGCAGCGCCTTGGCGAGCTCGAGATTGTCCTTGGCCACCTGGATGCCGATGGGGAGCTGGAGGTACTTGGGCCCGACGATCTCGATCTTCTGGCCCTCCTTGACCCGGTACGTCTGCCCGAACGTGCTGTCCAGCGTCGCGTCCACCCGGCCAGAGGTCAGCGCGAGGGCCGACTGGTCGGCGCTCTTGAAGGCGCTCCAGTCGATCTTCGGCTTGCCCGCCTTCACGCACTCGGCGGACGCCGTATCCAGCAGATCCTGGACGACCGGCGACCCCGCCAGCGCTCCGACCCTCTTGCCACAGGCGGTGTCGAGTCCCTGGATGTTCGCGGGGTTGCCGGGGATGACGGTCAGCCTGGACGACTGGAACGCGTAGTCCACGAGGGTGACGACGGCCTGGTTCTTGTCGGTGTCCGTGGTGCCGCCGAGTGCCATCGGCACCCGAGCGCTCTGAAGTTCAGGGATCAAGGAGGCGAAGGACGTGTCCTTGTAGTTGAACTTGGTGCCGAGGGCCCCCGCTATCGCGTTCAGGAGGTCGACGTGGAAGCCGATGATCTTGCGGTCCTTGTCCATGTAGCTCATCGGCGGGTAGTCGGTGACGATAGCCACGTCGATGCTGTCTTTGCCGCGGAGGTCGGCCGGCAGCTTGGAGTTGAGGGCGCCGCCACCCGCCGACGATCCGGCGGACGCGGTGTCCGACGAACCACCGGAGTTGCTCTCCGTCGATGAGGCGCAGGCGCTCGCCAGAGCGGCCGTGACGGCTAAGAAGGCTGCGCAGAAGATTGCCCGACGAGGTCGGGTTGCGGAAGTGGTCACATGAACTCCTTGACGAAGAGTGCGTTGGCGATGGGACGTAAGCGGTTCTCCACCTGGTCTCGTCATTGCTTGCGGGAGAACGCGAGGCGCCAGCGCGGCGCCAGCTATTCGGGGTAAGCGGCCAACGACGTTCCCGCGCCGCTCAAGCGACGGCTCCGTCAGGCCCGGGGGATCGTCAGGTCCGCGCTAGTTCGTCATTCCAGAGTTCACCTCCGTCCGCCCTTCCCCCGACAACGGTGAGAACGCTGGTCACGCTCTCCAGTTCGGACTCTCTAACCGAGAACGGGTCCTTGTTCAGGACGGCGAGGTCCGCGAGCTTGCCCGGCACGAGGGATCCACGGTCGTGCTCGAGGAAGGTGGCCACCGCGGCGTCGACGGTGAAGGAACGCAGCGCCTCGGCGACGCTTATCCGCTGGCCCGCGTCGATCTCCGTGCCGTGCTGGTTCCTTCGCTCGACCATCCGCTGCATCGTGAACCAGGGATTGCACGCCCGTGGCTGAGCGCCTGCCGTATCCGAGTTGCCGGGCGGCCGGGTGCCCGCCTCCAGCAATGTGCGCAGCCCGTACTTCTGGACGCCCGGCGGGATCCGCCGGTCCGGGTCGTCCGGCTCGGCGTACAGGAAACTGGGGTTCGGCGCGGGAATGCCGCCGCACCGCACCAGCCGCTGGAGGCTTCGCGCGTCGTAGATCTCGTTGCCGAAGTGCTCGATCCTGGTGCGGTGGTCGACCCCGGGGTTCGCCCGGACGGCCTGCTCGATCGCACTGATCGTCATCTCCTGGGCGAGATCGCCGATGGCGTGCACCCACACCTGGGTGCCGGCGGCCACGGCCGCCGTAATCTCGCGCGCGAGCCCCTGCGGCGTTCTCGTCGGCAGGCCCCACTGGTCGCCCCGCGAGCCCAGGCCCGTCGAGCGGAAGGCGCCGTCCCGTCCGCCGTCGACGAAGATCTTGATGGCGGACAGCCGGAGCATCGGGCCGCCGAACCCCGTACGCAGCCCCGTGCGTACGAACTCGGGCGTCCGGATGAGCGGCTGGTGCCCTGGCTCGGCGGTGAACGCCAGGCCGATGCGGGGCAGCACCGCGGGAGAGCCGGCAAGCCGGGTGTAGGCGCCGACCCCTGCCGCACTGGCGGCGATGTCGTGGATCGTCGTCACGCCGTGCTGGAGGAACAGCTCCCGCGCCGTCTCGGCGATCTCGTCCGCGAGGGCGTCCCCCATGGGCGAGGGCCAGTTCAGCAGATCCCAGCCCTCTTCGATCAGTCCGGTCGGATGACCGCCCGCACCGTGGTGGATCCGCACGCCCGGTGGCGCCACCGTCGTCCGGTCGATGCCGGCGAGCTCCAGGGCGCACGAGTTCAACTGGAACTTGTGCATCGTCCACCGGACGGCGACCGGGTTGTCCGGCGCGGTCTTGTCGAGCTCAGCCCGGTCCGGGAAGTCCTGACCGAAAGTGCCCTGCATGACGATCCACGTGCCGGGCGCGGAGCCGGCCACCTTTTCCCGTACCTGGCCGAGGACCTCGGCGCGGGAGAGACCGCGTACGTCCGTCCAGCGGTGCCTGGCGTACGCGGCCAACTCCAGATGGGTGTGCGCGTCGATCAGGCCGGGCACGACGGTGCGCCCACCGAGGTCGATGACCCTCGTGTCGTCGTGGGCGGTGCGCAGCAGGTCGCCGTCACTGCCGACGGCCAGAATCCGGTCTCCACGGATGGCGATCGCCGAGGCGGCAGGGGTGTCGTCTGCCATCGTGACGATCCGACCGTTCCGCAGCACCACGTCGGCGCGCATCAGTCGGTTTCTGGGCCCGTGATCGCGTTCGACCGGGGAGCGGGAGCGTACGTGCCGCCCCGCCACCAGAACTCCCAGGCCTGGGAGGTCACCGGAACGACCGAGAGAAAGTGGAAAAACTTCGCGCGCGCGCCGAGCAGCGGCGCCGGCCAGTAGTAGCCGGTGTGGCTGTACAGCGTGGTGAGCTTCTGGACCCGGTCGGCAGCCGGCCGCACCCGCCTTTCCCAGTCGAGCAGCGCGCTGGGCACGTCCCGGGATTCGGCGACCGTCCGCGCCAGCTCCCACGCCGCGACCATGGCGAGCCCGGCGCCCTGGCCGAGGTTCGGCGGCTGGGCGTGCGCGGCATCGCCGATCATCGCCACGCGCCCGTCAACCCAACGCTTGCACACGACGTGCTCGTGCACGTGGTGGACCCCGGCATCGTCGGTGATGCGGTCGAACACGTGCCCCAGCTGGGGGAAGAACGTGCTCCAGTACTCGGTGTCGACCGGCAGCCGGCGGAGTTGGCGGTCCTGCTCAGGGCCGATCATGAAGACGTACGTTTGGTCAGGCGAGCAGGGGGCGACGCCGATCCGCTTGTTACCGGCCCAGTACTCGGTCCCCATCGGCTCTTCCTGCCGGGGGATCAGCAGGCGCGTCGCCCCGTCCTCCATGGTCCGGTAGGACTTGGTCAGGCCGAGCGACTCCCGCACCCTCGACCGCACACCGTCCGCGCCGATGACAAGGTCGGCGCGCACTTGGGAACCATCGGCGAAGACCAGGACGCCCTCGGGCTTCGCCGCGACCACCATCTTGTCGGTGACCAGTTCGACGCCGGCGTCGACCGCCGCCTCCCGCAGACTGTTGTGCAGTTCCCGACGGAGAACCGTGATCATTCTTTCCTCGGTGAACCGCCGGTTGACGATGACTTCCCCGCGCTCGTCAACGATGCGGGCCGCCTTCAGGGGGACGCCGTTCGCGATCACCTTGTCCAGGACACCCAACTGCTCCAGGACGGGGAGGCTGTTCTCCTTGAGGTAGATGCCCGCACCGAACTCGCGCGGATCCTTGCTCCGCTCGAACACGGTCACCTTCACCCCGCGACGTGCCAGGGCCAAGCCCGCGGTGAGCCCGGCTATACCGGCACCAGCCACTACCGCCTCAGTCGTCATTGCGCTCCCACTCCTGCCGTCCACTGTGCTTACTTGGTTTGATCGGGCCCACTACCGTCATCACGCGTCACGGGACCGTGACTTCATCCAGAGCGTCTGCGATGACCTCCGTGATGTGGGCGAAGTATTCGGAACTGATCGTCAGAGGTGGCGAAATCGCCAGCGAGGTGATCAGCGGTCGGATCAGGACGCCGCGCCGGCGGGCCGCGAGGTGCAGCTTCCCCAGCACGCCCGGGTCCCTGGCCAGCACGTCCGGATGAATCTCGACCGCGGACAGGACGCCGATTCCTCCCCGGACCTCGGTGACCGCGTCGTGCCCGGTTAGTTCGAGCAGCGCCGTGTGCAGTTCGGTCTCGAGTTTCAGGGCCCGGTCAAGGAGGTTCTCGGCCTCCATGATGTCGAGGTTCGCCATCGCCGCGGCGGCACATGTCGCGTGGCCCGCGTACGTCTGTCCGTGCCGGAAGGGGCGCCCCGGCTCGTCCCAGAACGGCGCGGCCACGTCGCCCGACGCGACCACCCCGCCGAGCGGCAGGTATCCGCTGGTGACGCCCTTGGCAAAAGTGATCATGTCGGGGCGCAGGCCCCAGCGCTCAACCCCGTACCAGGTTCCGAGCCGGCCGAAGCCGCAGATCACGGCGTCCGCGACGAACAGCACCCCGTACTGCTCGCAGATGCCGGCCACGGCCTCCAGGTAGCCCGGTGCGGGCGGCACGACCCCGCCGGCCCCGATCACCGGTTCGGCGATGAACGCGGCCACCCGGTCCGCCCCCAGCCGCTCGATCTCCGCGCGGAGCGCCGCCGCGTCGTTGTTGGCCACCCGACTGGCCGTCGGGAAGACTCCGTCGAAGCCGTTGCGGTTGGCGTCAATTCCCCCGAGCCCGGTGCCGATTCCATGCATACCGTGGTACGAGCCAACCCGGCTGATGACGTGAGTGCGCTCCGGCCGTCCCTGATGCCGCCAGTACGTCAGGGCGATCTTCACCGCGGTGTCGACCGAGTCACCGCCGCCCGAGGTGAGAAACACCTTGGCGTCAGCCATCGGCGCGTACCCCGCCAGCCGGTGCGCGAGCTCTCTCGCCGGGGTGTTCGAGTAGTCCCCGAATACCGAGTAGGCTTCGAGCCGCGTCAGCTGAGCCGCGACAGCCTCGGCGATTTCCCGCCGCCCATGTCCGATGTTGCAGTACCAGAGTGATGCGGTCGCATCGAGGTATCGCCGGCCTTCGGTGTCGTATACCCAGACGTCGTCAGCACGGTCCACGATGAACTCGTCGCGGCGCACCGCGTGCATGTCGGCGAAGGGATGCCAGAGCGCGGTGTCGCCCTGAGCGCCCTTCGTTTGACCATCGGGTAGCCGCACTACTTCCTCCTTGGTGCCGTTTTCTGAGTGGCCACCAGTTTGCGCGAGCACCAAGGAATCCATATTTGGAGATTGTCAAAAGAGTCGCGGCCGCGATCGTGCGATGCGAGAAGCTGACTCAAACGTATCCACGGGCGGAGAGCGCCGCGTAGAGGCTCAAGACAGTCTCCGGGCGCCGCAGCGGCGCCCCGATGCGCTCTTCTACTTTGGATAGCCGATAGCGCAGCGAATTGGGGTGCAGGTGCAGGCTGTTCGCCGCGCGAAGAATGTCCTGCTCCGCGGCCAGGTACGCGATAACCGCCTCCAGCAGTAACTGCTGATCCGTCAGCGGCGCCAGCACCCGCTCGCACATCTCCTCGAAATCACCGCCTGACGCGGTGCCGATGAGCCAGTGCGCCAGTGGCAGGGACGTGAACCGCGCGACAAGACTCTTGGCGCGGTCAGATCGATGGCGTACCAGCGCGAAACGTGCGTCCGCAACGGATCGGCGAAAGGCGCGGACTCCATTCACCGGGCGCCCGATCCCGACCAACCGGCCGAGCGACGTGGCGAAGTCGTACACCTGATCCTCATTGCCCTGCATGAGAACGATCCACTCTGTTCTGTTCTTGAGAACGAGATAGGGTGCTTTTGTCTCGTTGAACGCGCGAACCACGTACCGCCACGGCTCCGGAGCGACGTCCCGATCACCCGGAATCACCAGCGCGAAAGCCGGCTCGCTGAAGCTGATCCCCAGGTCCCGGGCCCGTATCTCCAGGTCGTCCTGGCCCCGGGGAGCCTCCAGCGAGTCCTCACCGGTCGCGGACTCCTGCAGCGCCTGGGCCAGCAGTTGCGCGCCCAGGATCTCGCGGCGCTGCGGACCGGACTCCCGGCTCATCGTGACCAGACCCAACAGCCGCGCCGCGGACTGTGCGACGACCATGGTCGTAGGCTTCGCATCCCCGGCACGCGGCAGCGACACCGCCAGCCATCCGGTCGTACGTTCCCCGGAACGAATGGGCAGCACGAGCAGCCGCCCGGTGCTCGTCGACACCTCGCTCGGCGCGGTTGACGGGACGCGCCTCAGCAGCTTACTCAGGTCCTTGGGCTCGACGAACCCCTCGGCGAAGAGCGGCGTCCCGTCGACGTCCAGGATCGCGACTCCGAGACGGAGCAGAGAACTCAACCGGGTCAGGATCAAACTCTCCGGCGCCTGCTGCCCCACCCCCAGGTCCGCACTCCCGGCCACGTCGAGCAGGTAGTCCTGGGTCGCCATCACCCGCCGGACGACTTCGGGATCCTCCGCGAGCACGACCCGTTGCACGAACGTGACCACCGAGCGCAAAGGGATCTCGAACGGGATCGAGAAGATCGGGAAACCCAGCCGCTCGCCCTCCTCGACCATGGCGGGCGGCACGTTCTTGGTGGCTACCCCGGTGCTGTACCCGAGCGCGGCCATTCCGCCCTCGCTCAGATCACGCACCAGCGCCCGCTGCGCGTCCGCGCGACCTCGCAGCCGGATCCCTGTCGTCAGCATGATCCAGTCACGGGGCACCCATGACGACGGATTCTCGGTCTCCATGGCGTGCGCGCCGGCGACCGGGCGGAGAAGACCCTGTTCCGCCCCTGTCAGGAGCTGCGTCTTGAACTCCGGGTGGGCCAGGAGATCTCCGAGCAGGAAAGCGCCCTCTGTAGCATTTGACCGCTTCGTCACGACCGCTCCCGGGTGGACATGGGGACCATATGGAGATGCCGTCCATGGCGAGTTCCAGCCGAGGGTCGACTGCGACACCCGGACCGCCAAGGCAAGCGCGCACCCAGGTCACCGCATACGCAGGCCAGGCCGCCGCCGCACCCGACCACCGGTGGCGGAACTTTAAAGATCAACGATTACTGCGCGCAAGACCCGGGCGACGTCGGGCCGCTAGCCTTCTCACCGTTAGAGCCGCGCCGAGTTCACGCTCGGTGACGTAGAAATGAACCGTCACACCGGCGTCGCGGTTGGGGCTGATCGACGGCCGGTTTCGCTGATCTCGCGTTCCAGGTCCGCGGCGCGGAGCGTGCGGCGCGTGGCGGCCGTGATCGCGGCGGCCAGCGCGGCGAGTACCGCGAAGACGGAGATCGCCGACACCGGCCCTGGCAACCTCACCAGCCCGTACACCGCGGCGGACGCCACCGCCGCCGCCGGAATCGTCGCCACCCAGGCCACCGCCATCGCGCCGAACGTGTTCCAGCGCACCGCGCCCTTCGCCACGCCGACGCCGGTGACCGCGCCGGCGACCGTGTGGGTGGTGGACACGGGCGCGCCGAGCGCGGTGGAGGTGAACAGCGCCGTCGCGGCCGAGGCCTCCGCGGCGAAGCCGTCCGCCGGGCGCAACCGGGTGATGCGGGTGCCGAGCGTACGCACGATGCGCCACCCGCCCGAGAGGGTGCCGGCGGCGATCGCGGCATGTGCCGCCAGTACCACCCAGAGCGGGATCCGCAGCTTGTCCCCGGACTGGTGCAGGTATCCGTTGGCGATGAGCAGGGCGACGATGACGCCCATCGTCTTCTGCGCGTCATTGGTGCCGTGCCCGAGCGAGACGGCGGCCGACGACAGCAGTTGCAGGCCCTTGATCGGTCGTCCGCTGCCGTCGGACCTGGTGACCCGCAGGATGCCTTGGACCATGAGCACCAGCAGGACGGCCAGGATCAGCCCGGCCAGTGGCGAGATAACCATGAACAGGGCTGCCTTGCGCACGCTGCCCCAGTGGATCGCGCTCAGCCCGCCGGCCGCGATGCCCGCCCCGACCAGGCCGCCGATCAGCGCGTGCGACGACGAGGTCGGCAGCCCCATCCACCACGACAGGTAGTTCCACGTCACCGCGCCGAGCAGGGCCGAGAAGACCACGGCCGTACCGGCGACGCCGAGCTTGACGGTCTGGCCGATCGTGTTGGCCACGGCCGTACCGAAGAACAGGAACGCGATGAAGTTGAACAGCGCCGCCCACGCGACGGCCCAGCGCGGACGCAGGACGCCGGTGGCCACGACGGTCGAGATCGAGTTCGCGGAGTCGTGAAAGCCGTTCGTGTAGTCGAAAACCAGCGCGAGGACGACGACACCGATGGTCGCCGCGAGCATCAGCGACATCCCTGGCGCCTTCCCTGCGCAGATGACCGGATGGCTAACAGCCGAGGAACATCCCCCACCCGTTCCGGTATCCCAGCAGACGCAGCCGGCTCGCCTGCTCGGAGGTTTCGACGCCTTCGGCGACGACGTCCAGGCGCAGAGCCTTCGCCACGTGGATCACGGCGGTGGCGATGGTGGGCCGTCAGCGTCGGGATGCCCAGCCGGCAGGTGTGTGCTCTGCCGAAACCGTTTCGTCTGGTTTCGGTGGCTGCGGCGGGGTTCCGGCGCCGAAGGGGCGTCCGCCGAGCGCTTCCCGGCGATGTGGGCTCAGCCATCCCGCCAGGTCGGGGCCGACCGGCACGATGCCACTCGGGTTGATGTCCCGGTGCATCTCGTAGTAGTGGCGCTTGATGTGGTCGAAGTCGATGGTGTCACCGAAGCCGGGCGTCTGAAACAGATCGCGGGCGTACGCCCACAGCACGGGCATCTCGGTGAGCTTGCTCCGGTTGCATCTGAAGTGGTTGTGGTAGACGGCGTCGAAGCGCACGAGGGTGGTGAACAGCCTGACGTCGGCCTCGGTGATGGTGTCGCCGACGAGATAACGCTGCCGCTCGAGGCGGGTGGCGAGCCAGTCGAGCCGGTCGAACAGGCGACGGTAGGCCGCCTCGTACGCCTCCTGGGTGCCGGCGAAGCCGCACCGGTACACGCCGTTGTTGACGTCGGCGAACACGACGCGGTTGACGTCGTCGATCTCGTCGCGCAGGCGTTCGGGGTACAGGTCGGGCGCGCCTGGTCGGTGGTGGGCCCGCCACTCGGTGGACAGGTCGAGGGTGATCTGCGCGTAGTCGTTCGTGACGACCTGGCCGGAGGGAACGTCGACGAGCGCCGGGACGGTGATGCCCCGCTCGTAGCCGGGGAAGCGAGCGAAGTAGGCGTCCTGGATCCGCTCGATGCCCAGCACCGGGTCGCGCCCGCCGGGGTCGAGGTCGAACGTCCAACTCCGCTTGTCGTGGGTCGGCCCGCACACGCCCATGGACAGCGCGTCCTCCAGACCCAGGAGGCGGCGAACGATGATCGCTCGGTTCGCCCACGGGCAGGCCCGGCTGACCACCAGGCGATACCGCCCGGCCTCCACCGGGTACCCGTCGCGCCCGTCGGCGGTGATACGGGTGGTGATGTAGTTCGAATCCCGCTTGAACTCGCCGGCCGGTCTCGCGTCGCCGCCGGTTGCCGTCTCGACCATGGTGCTAGTTTTCCCGGTTCTGTCGGCGGGTATGCAGGGCACCCCCCGACCGGCGGGGTGCCGGCCACCCCTGGCCAGGGGTCTACCCGCCACCGATATTGCCGAGCATCAATGCCGCGGCCACAGCCAGGAGGAATCCCAAGACGATCAGGTCCAACGTCCGGGCCCATGCGGTCTTTCCCGCCGCCGCAGCCGTACTCTTCGCCCCGGCCAGATCCCGCCACGCCCGCCGGCACACCGCATACAACCAGCCCCCTCCGAACCCGATAACGAGCCCGGCGTAAAGGCCACCGACGGTGACATGCAGCGAGGAGTCCATCGCTATGGGTGCATCCATCGACGCACACTGTAGGGCGCGAGGCTCGCAGTGTCACCGGCCACTGCACGAAGTTGCCATTCGGCGAACCACCGCGCCGCGGACATCTCCACCTGGAGACGGTCGCGCCACCAGCGTCGCATGCCCCGTGACCTGGTCGGCGGCACGGGCCTCGGTAGTCAGAGACCCCATAGGGAGGTCTCCACACGGAGATGTCGCGGCAACATGATCTGCGCGACGATGACGGCTTAAGCCCTCGCCACGACGCCCGGCCGACGATCCACACCCCGAATCCTCGGCCAGCACCGCCCACCGTGCCCGCTGACCTACCCCACCTCGGCTTGGTATCGCCGCGCTCCGGACTCCCCGGTCCGACGTCGCTCACCTCGCTCCGAAAGAGACCGCCCGCCATGTACGACATCCCTCGCCCGACCGGCCAGGCATCAAGAACGCACGGGGCCGACAGCCCCGCCGCTGGAACTGCGCCGGTGCATCGACCGACCGGGGTAGCGCCGGTGCCTCCGCTCGCGTCCCGTCCTGGACAGCAACCGCCAGCGGCGCCCGACGGGCGACACCGCTACGGCGCGAGCGCCGAGCTTGGCTATCAGCGATCACCTGACACGTGGGGGCTGCGGGAGCCGGTCCGCGATGCCGGTTCTGGGCACCGGCACACCAATACCGCAATCCAGCGCCACAACGGCCGTAGCGGGTGGCACTTGCTGCTGCTCGTACCGATCGTCATGTCGCTGCTCGTCCCTTTCTACAACCGCATGGAGCCGGAGTTCGGCGGTATGCCGTTCTTCTACTGGTTTCCCCTGTCACTGAACCTGCTCGCCACGGCATGCATGTTGACCGTGCACCTCGCGACGAAGCGAGGGCGGTGACCAATGCCCCGGCTTCAAGACCACTACACGCAGTTGGTCATCTTCATGATCCTTTTCGCGACGGTGACCGTGCTCGGGTTCGCCAGCTCCCGGTGGCGCCGGCCGCAGTCGATGGATTCGCTGGACGAGTGGGGGTTGGGCGGGCGCAGCTTCGGCTCCTGGAACACCTGGTTCCTGCTCGGCGGCGACCTCTACACCGCGTACACCTTCGTGGCGCTGCCGGCTCTGATGTACGGCGCCGGCGCGGTGGGCTTCTTCGCCGTGCCGTACACGGTCATGGCCTATCCGCTGCTCTTCCTACCGCTGTTGCGGTTATGGTCGGTGTCGCACGTACACGGGTTCGTCACCACCGCCGACTTCGTGCGTGCCCGGTTCGGCTCGCCCACCCTTGCCCTGCTCGTGGCGCTGACCGGGATCGCCGCCACCATTCCGTACGTCGCACTGAACATGGTCGGCATCGAGGCGGTGTTCAAGACCATGGGCGTGACCGGGCCGTGGCCGGTCACCCTCGCCTTCGTGGTACTGGCCCTCTACACCTACCACGCCGGGCTGCGCGCGCCCGCACTGATCGCGCTCGTCAAGGACGCCCTGGTCTGCTTCACGATCGTCGCGGCGGTCCTGGTGCTGCCGTTCACCCAGGGCGGCTGGGGAAACGTGTTCCAGCGCGCCGCCGCCAGGTTCGACGAGACGTCGTCCGCATTCGACGGGCTACTACTGAACTCCAACCAGCAGCTCAACTTCATCACCCTGGCGATCGGCTCGGCTCTGGGCATATTCATGTACCCACACGCCACGACCGGGTTTCTGGCAGCCCGCAGCCGGACGACCATCAAACACAACATGATCGCCCTCCCGGTGTTCTCGATCCTGCTCGGGCTGCTCTGCCTGCTCGGCTACATCGCCCTGACGGAGGGCATCCAGCCGGTCGGCGCCGACGCCGCGCACGGTAAGGTCGGCGACCTCAACACCGTGG
This sequence comes from Planosporangium flavigriseum, assembly GCF_011947225.1. Taxonomy (GTDB): domain Bacteria; phylum Actinomycetota; class Actinomycetes; order Mycobacteriales; family Micromonosporaceae; genus Planosporangium; species Planosporangium flavigriseum. The sequence continues at coordinate 111,037 of NZ_JAATVW010000001.1, forward strand.
TTCCGCGGTTGTTCGACCGGATCGGGCCGCCCTGGTTCACCGGAGTGGCGTTCGCGACGATCGGTATCGCGGCTCTGGTGCCGTCCGCCATCATGGCGATCGGTGCCGCGAACCTGTTCACCCGCAGCGTCTACCGGGAGTTCATCCACCCCAGGGCGAGCGCCGCGGAGGAAGCGCGAGTGAGCAAGCTGGTCTCGCTGCTGGTGAAGTTCGGGGCGGTGTCGCTCATCCTCTTTCTCGACCCCCAGTTCTCCATCGACGTGCAGCTCATCGGAGGGGTCGTCATCATGCAGGTGGTACCTGCGGTCTTCCTCGGCCTCTACACCCGGTGGCTGCACCGTTGGGGACTGGTGGCCGGCCTGGTCGCCGGCCTGGTCGCCGGCATCGTCATGATCTACCAGATTCCCCAGCGGGGCGGCCCGAACGGCGCCACCATCGTCCGGCCCCACTGGGGCGGCTCCTCCTATCCACTGTGGCACTTCGGCTTTGACACGAAAGTGACGGTCTATGCCGGCTTCGCGGCTTTGCTGATTAATCTCGCCGTCGCCGTCGCCGCCACTGTCGTACTCCGGATCGCTGGCGTCCCGGCGGGACATGACCGCACGCGTCCGGAGGACTACACCGCCGACGCGGCCGATCCGCGAGCCGACGAACTCCCCGCACCCCTCGGTGGCGAGGGAGCCGTTGCTGCCCGGTTCGGAGGCGAGGGGGCCGGCGCTGCGCGGTTTGGATAAGCCCCCGCGGACGCCGCCGAAGATCTCCTCCATCCGGAGGTACCACGCAGCAGGCGGGCGGGTTAAGAATGACGCCTCAGGGTGCCCCACCAACCCGCCGCCGGCCAGTACCTGCCGGCTCCGGCAGTTGGATCTTCGATCGGAGGCCGTGGCCAGATGTCCGATGCGGGTTGCCGCAGAAACGGTCGTCCCCGGCTCGACGTGCTTGCCGAGCTGAACGAGGAGTACACCGAAATCCTGGCGCTGCTCGACCACCACACGGCGATGCGCCGCCTGTCGTCCGCCGTGCCGAAGTTGACGGGTGTTGAGGTCGCCTTCGTCGGCTCGCCCCGTGGCTCGCAACAGCTCGTACTCGGCGATTTCGTGAACGACTACACCGGCGTGGCCAACGGGCTCGTCGTGCCAGCCGGCGCAGGTCTGGGCGGCAAGGTCCTGATGGCTCGCCGCCCGCTGTGGGTCAGCGACTATCGGGAATCGCCCGAAATCGGCCTGGACTTCATGCCCCACGTAACCGCCGAGGGGGTGCACGCGATGATCGCCGCGCCGATCCTCCACGACGGCCGCCTACTCGGTGTGCTTTACGGCGCCGACCGATACAGGCACCGTTTCGACGACCGCACCATTCACGCCTTTGAGCAGGTAGCGGCGAGGATGGCCGCCGCTCAGGTCATCGCCGAGCGCTCCCGGCACGCCGCCGAGGTGGCCGCCCACGAGGAACGCCGCCGGATGGCCCTCGAACTGCACGACACCGTTGGCGCGATGCTGTTCACTCTGGGAGCCGGCATCCGGCGACTGCACGACGAGCCAAACCTCGACGACACGGTACGCGCCCGACTGGCCATGATCGACCAGCAGGCCAGCGAAGCCATCGCGGCTCTGCGCGGGTCTCTCCACGTGCTCAGTGCGCCACCCGAGCAGGTTGCCCTGGGCGTCGCACTGCGCGAACACTGCCGGGCGTTCTCCGAGCGTACCGGCGTCATCGCCCGGATGATCACCCTGACCGAGCTACCTGGCCTCGCCCCCGCCCGCCTCCGCGCGCTCGCCGACGCTGCGCGGGAGGCGCTGCTCAACGCGGAAAAGCACGCCCGGGCGCAATCCGTGGTGGTCAGCGCCTTCGCGACCCGCGACGGCGTCATGGTCACCGTCTCCGACGACGGCGAGGGCATCGCCGCCGACCAGACCTGCCATGACGGGCTTGGGCTGGCTGCGGTCACCGATCGGCTCGCGCGAGTCGGTGGCACGCTCGGCGTCACCGAAAACGACGACGGTGGGGTGACGGTGCAGGCCTGGGTACCCGCATGAGTACTCCAGCCCTACGCGTCCTGGTCGTCGACGACCATCCGGTGGTCCTCGACGGGGTGGCGCTGGCCCTCCAGCGCACCATGTTCGTCACGGTCGCCGGCTACGCCCGCAGCGCTTCAGAAGCGATCGAAGCAGCGCGCCAATCCCATCCTGACGTGGTCCTGCTCGACCTGCGGCTACCCGACATGCTGGCCCCCGAGACGATCCGAGCGCTGCTGGCCCAGGATCCCACGATCAAGATCATCATATTTACCGCGTACCCCGACCACGCCGCACTGGATGCCGCCCTCGCCGCCGGAGCACACGGCGCCGTCGTAAAGGACATCGAGCAGGCCGATCTGGTCGACGCGATCCGGCGGGTCGCCGCCGGCGAACGTGTGGTCTACGCCAACACCGGGCACGACGGAGGAGACATCCTCCACCGTAAGCTGCGCGAGCATGGGCTGACCCGCCGCGAGTACGAGATCCTCCGCCATGTGGCGATGGGCCAGACCAACCCCGAAATCGCTACAGCGCTCGGATTGACCCGCAACACGGTCAAGACGTACTTGCAACGGACCATGCAGAAGCTCGGCGCCCACAACCGGGTGGAAGCTCTGGCGCGCGCCAACCAGCTCGGCATTCTCTGACCGTGCCGGCGAGCGGCGACCTCCACAGGTCCGCCAATTGAGACGCGCCTAAGCTGCTAGAACAGGATTTCGCCAGGTATGGGAGTTGCTTGCCAGCACTCACCATAGATAGAACGGAACGCCGGTGAATCAACCAGGATCAGCCGAATGGCGCACTGCCGAAGCGGCCCGGCTTATCGCGTTCGCGCGGGGCAGCGCCCTGCCTGAAGGCGGATTCGGCTGGCTCGACGTCAATGGCGCGGTCGACCCGTCCCTGCCGCGCCCGCTCTACGCCAACGCCCGGATGACCTACGTCTTCGCGCTGGCGCATCTGCTCGGCGTACCTGACACCGTGCAACTCAGTGAGTCCGGCGTCCGAGCGATGATGACCGAGTACGCCGACGCCGAGCACGGCGGCTGGTTCACCAGCCTGGACTTCCACGGCACCATCATCGACGCCACGAAGATGAGCTACGCGCATGCTCACGTGTTGTTGGCCGGCGCGAGTGCGGTCGTCGCCGGCGTGCCCGGCGCACAGGACGCGTTCGCCGCGGTGACTGACGTGATCGAGAAGCGGTTCTGGTCCGACGAGGAAGGGTGCGCGCTGGAATCGTGGAGCCCCGACTTCACCGAGCTGGAGCCCTACCGCGGCGCCAACAGCAACATGCATTCGCTGGAGGCCTACCTCGTGGCGGCGGATGCGAGCGGCAACGCGGTCTGGCGTGAGCGCGCGCTCTCCATTGCCACCAAGATCGTAAACGGCCACGCCCGGGCTCATGAGTGGCGAGTCCCCGAGCACTACGACGAATCCTGGCGCCCGATCCTCGACTACAACAGCGACCGTCGCGACGACCAGTTCCGCCCGTACGGCGCCACCCCCGGACACTCCTTCGAGTGGGCACGTCTGCTGCTCAACCTCGAAGCCGCACTCCCTGCCGCGCCACCGTGGATGCTTGAAGCGGCCACCGGATTGTTCGACGTCGCCGTCGCTGACGGCTGGCGTCCGGACGGCCGCCCGGGCATCGTCTACACCGTCGACATGGACGGAACCCCTGTGGTCACCAGACGCCTGCACTGGGTGATGTGTGAAGCCGTTCTGGCTGCCGACGCACTGCACCGGCGCACCGGCGACGCGCGCTTTGCCGAGCTCGGCGCGCGGTGGTGGGACGAGATCGAGCGGTTCTACGTCGACCGGATCGGCGGAAGCTGGTGGCACGAACTGAGCACCGACCTGCAGCCGGCGTCCTCGACCTGGTCCGGCAAGGCGGACGTCTACCACATCTTCCAGTCCGTGCTGTTCCCGTCGCTGCCGCTGGCGCCGACTGCGGCGACCGCCTTGAAGCAGCGCGGAGCGCGCTGAACCAACGGCGCAGCGCGGATGTGCAGCCGTCAACGGCTGCACATCCCCGTGTCACATTCGGACGGTCACGCCTTCGTCCGCACTGCGTCGAGCCGCCTCGATAACGGCCAGGACCTCGATCGCCTCGTCGATCGTCACCGGCGGCGGCGCCCCATTGCGCAGCGCGTCCCGGATTTCGCGATAGAAGTCCTGGTACGCCCCAGCCTCGGTGGGAATCGAGCGCCCGCTACCGGGCTCGCCGAGCTGGCCCCAGGCCGCTTCGGGCTCCACACCCCAGCCTGGGTCGCGCGGCGTGCCACCGCTGCGCAGGGCGTCCTCCTGCACATCCATTCCGTACTTGACGTATGAGCCTGCCGACCCGAGGACTCGAAGGCGCGGACCAAAATCGGCAGCGACGGCCGAGGCCCACAGGTGCGAACGGACGCCGTTTGCGTGGGTCAGGGCGAGGAAGACATCGTCGTCGACCTTCGCACCGGCTCGCACCCCGCCCACCTCGGCGTACACGCTGTCGACCGGGCCGAACAGCACCAGTGCCTGGTCGATGAGGTGGCTGCCGAGGTCGTACAGCAGGCCCCCCGCGACGTCGCTGCCCGGCTGCTCGCGCCATCTGGACGCGTCGACCTGCGGGCGCCACCGCTCGTAGCGGGACTCGAACCGGTGCACGGTCCCGAGCAGCCCCTGCGCGAGGAGCGCGCGAAGGGTGCGGGCGTCGCCATCCCACCGGCGATTGTGGTACACGCTGATGAGCAGGTTGTTCTTCACGGCGGCGGCGCGCAGTTGGGATGCGGCGGCGACCGTCGCAGCCACGGGCTTGTCGATGACAACCGGCAGGCCGGCACCGAGCGCTGCGAGACCGATCGGCACGTGCGAACTGTTCGGGCTGGCGACCACAACCAGATCGATGTCGTCCCGCCTACGCAACAGCTCGTCGACGGTCGGCACGACGGTGACGTCGGGGTACCGCTCACGGGCGGCCGCGGCCCGTTCGTCGTTGCTGGTTACCACCGTGGTGAGCGCAAGTCCGTCGGTCGCGGCGATGAGGGGTGCGTGAAAGGCCGATCCGGCCAGCCCGTAGCCGACGACGGCGGTACGTACTGGTCCCCCGCTGGTGGCGGTGTCGAACATTCCCGCTCCCCCACTCCGTTACGCCGACGGTGGCGGACGATGCAGCGTACTCGTGACGCTCAGTCGAGGCCGAGGCCGCGCCGTCCGGTGTCGTTGAGGTCGTCGACCTGGAAGCGGTTGGCCCACGTGCGCTCGTAGTGCTCCGCCGGGAAGTCGCCGGGACTGGAACCGGTGCGGAAGGCTTCCCGGACGTTGGCCGCGTACCGCTCGTTGCGGGGGCACCAGGGGGCGGCGGGGATGTACATGACGTTGCCCCAACCCTGCTGGTTCTTCACCGGCGCCACGCTGTGGATCATGTCGCAGTGCCACCACACCGAGTCGCCCGCCGTGACGTCCGGGATACCGGTCAGGGCCTGCATGAGCAGCGGGTGCCACTTCTCGTTGGCCGGGAAGACCTGATTGACGGTGACACCGCACATGTCGTCGTCGGGCACGTCGGCCAGCAGCGGGCGCAGCATGAGGTAGGCCATGGCGGCCGGGATCGGGACGGTGTGCAGCACGCCCTGGTCGTGGTCCATGTCGGACAGTGCGGTCCAGCCCTGGAAGGTGCGGAAGGCCGAGCACATCGTCGTACCGGGGTACTGCGGTCCGGCGGTGCGGTAGGCCGGGTCCCAGGGGTCGTACTGCTCGACGGTGCCGTCGAACAGGTGGCGGAACGCCTGCTGGTAGGCCTCGGTCATCCACAGGTCGAGGGTGCCGGGGTCGAGGTGGGTGCCGAGCCCGCCCGAGTCGGCGCCCTCCGGGCGGCGGCGGATGCGGTCCGGGTACAGCGAGTCGCGGTTGGGGTCGAACCACCGCTCCCCCTCGGACTCGTGCTGCCACTGGCTGTTGAGGAACGCCTGTACCCGCGCCATCCGGTCGCTCTGCCGCGCCTGCATCTGCGCGGGCGACCAGTAGATCGGGTAGATCTCGGGCTTGGAGCCCACGCTGCCGAAGAAGTCGTCGCCGGGGCCGCGGTAGTTCTCGAAGAACTTGTTGCCCTCGACGTAGTCGACGATGTCGCGGTCCCACGCCAGGGCCTGCTCCCGCTCGAAGTGCCCGCGCACGACGAGGCAGCCACGCCGGCGCAGCAACGCCCGCGCCTCGTCCGACACCGTGCCGGCCTCGATGTCGGCGTAGTCGATGACCGGCCAGATCGACTCACCCCGCGCCCGGGCGGCGGCGATCTCGTCGACCTCGGCCTTGATCCGCTGCTCGACGACGGCGAAGACCTCCTCGACCGACCGGCCCGAGGCGGCGACCCGGGCCCGCAGCGCCGCCTTGATCTGCCTGATCGCGGCCGGGAGGTCCGCCGGCGTCTGCTCCCAGTGCGGCAGCGGGGGAAGCGCGACCTTTTCGAGTACGGGCTGGACTGACATCGCGGCGCTCCTTCTAGTCAGCTCTCCTAACTTGAAGTCAATGTAGGGGCGTCCAACTTTCTAGGCAAGGGTCCTGCCTAGAATTGATTTCGTGGATCCGGCCAAGCCCTCGCTGGAGCTGCTGCGTTCGTTGACGGACCAGCACGTCCTGCGCGCCCTGATGCAGCACAGGCGGCTGACGCGAGCCGAACTGGCCGCCGAGACCGGCATCTCGAAGCCGACCGTGGGCGAGAGTGTGCGCCGGCTGACCGAGGCCGGCGTAGTGGTGGACACCGGGGAACGCACCCCCGGCGGCCGTGGACGTGGCCGGGTGGGCTCGTACTACGCCCTGGCTGCCGACGCCGGCACCGCCCTGGCCGTCAGCATCGCACCCGAAGGGATCGTGGCCGAATGCGTTGACGCCTACGGCGACACCGTATCGCGCGCGGAACAGAAGATCGGCAGACCGGCCCGCCCCCAGGAGGTCGCGGCCGCGTTGCGGACCGCCGTCGCGGAAGCCCGGCACAGCGCCGGACCGACCCCGCACCTGGCGGTCGTGAGCGCCGCCGACCCGGTCCATCGCACCACCGGCCGGATGGTTCAGCTACCCGACTCGCCGTTCCTGCTCGGCGAGCTCGATCCCGTCGAGATCCTGGCAGCGCACGTCGACGGCCCGGTCACCGTCGACAACGACGTGAACTGGGCAGCGCAGGCCGAACGCAACAACGCCGGCGCCACCACGTTGACCGACTTCGCGTACGTCTTCCTCGGCGAGGGCCTGGGCTGCGCGATCGTCAGTGACGGCGAGGTCAGACGCGGGCGCACCGGTCTCGCCGGCGAGCTCGCCCACCTCGTCACCGTCGGCCCGAGCGGCCAGGCGACCCGCCTCATCGAGGTGTTCGGCGAACTCGGTCTCCGGCAGTCCGACTCCACCGCGATCGACGTCGACCGCCTCCTCGCCGCCGCCACCGGCACCGACCCCCGGGCACTGGCTACCCGCCACGCGCTGGGCCAGGCCGTGAGCGGGATCCTCGCCGCCCTCGGCGCGCTCGCCGACCCGGAGGTGGTCATCGTCGGCGGCCCCTGGGGCAGCCACCCCGCCATCCTTGACACCATCGCCGCGGCCGCGACGCAGCTTCCCCGGCACGTCCCCGTCCGAGCCGCGGAGCTGATGGTCGAGCCGTCGCTGACCGGCGCGCGGAGCGACGCACTCAATCGACTACGCGCCGTCATCGTCGCGGCAGCAATCGGATATTCGCCGCCGACCCCGGCATCCTGATCCTCGCGGCCCACCCTCGACTCCGGCGCACCCGATCGCCGGAGCAGGTGCGGGGTGGCACCGCCCGGAGATGACTCTCGGGAAACAGACGTCGACGCTCACATTGCCAAGTTGTGACCTGATGGGGACCACGTGCCCCTTGTGAAGCGTCTGCGCGGTCGAATAAGTTCGGCGCCACAACAAAAACCGAGCCGCCCACGAGCGCTCCCGGAGGCAACATGACATTGATGACGTGGCGCGGAACCCAAAAATCTGGAGCCGTCCACCAGACCGCTCCCGATCAGGGAGACGGCCGATGAGTGAAGCTCCCGTACTCCTGGAGATGCGCTCCATCACGAAGGAGTTCCCCGGCGTCAAGGCACTGTCGGACGTCAACCTGGCCGTCCGCGCCGGGGAGATCCACGCGATCTGCGGGGAGAACGGCGCCGGCAAGTCCACCCTCATGAAGGTGCTCAGCGGCGTTTATCCATACGGCTCATACGCCGGGGAGATCGTCTACCAGGGGCAGGAGGTCCGGTTCTCCGACATCCGGGCCAGCGAGCGCGCCGGCATCGTGATCATCCACCAGGAACTGGCCCTGGTCCCAGGCATGTCGATCACCGAGAACATCTTCCTGGGCAACGAGCCCCGTCGACTCGGCCGGATCGACTGGAAGTCCGCCAACCGCAAGGCGGCCGAACTGATGAAGCTGGTCGGCCTCAACGAGGACCCGGACACCCTGATCAAGGACATCGGCGTCGGCAAGCAGCAACTGGTCGAGATCGCCAAGGCGTTCGCCAAGGACGTGAAGCTCCTCATCCTCGACGAGCCCACCGCGGCGCTCAACGAGAACGATTCGCAACACCTGCTCAACCTGCTCCGCGGGTTCAGGGAGCGCGGCATCACCTCGATCATGATCTCGCACAAGCTGAACGAGATCGAGCAGATCGCCGACTCCATCACCATCATCCGCGACGGCCGGACCATCGAGACCCTGGACGTCAAGGGCCAGGGGATCAACGAGGACCGGATCGTCCGCGGCATGGTCGGCCGGGAACTCAGCAGCCGGTTCCCGGACCACACCCCGAACATCGGCGAGGTCTTCTTCGAGGTCAGCGACTGGTGGGTACGCCACCCGGTCTCGGCTGAGCGGATGGTGTGCAAGGGCTCCAGCTTCAACGTGCGCCGCGGCGAGATCGTGGGCTTCGCCGGCCTGATGGGCGCCGGCCGCACCGAGTTGGCGATGAGCATCTTCGGCCGCTCCTACGGCACGTACCTCTCCGGCCGGATCGTCAAGGACGGCAAGGAGATCGAGCTGAAGAACGTGGCCGACGCGATCGCGCACGGTCTGGCGTACGTCAGCGAGGACCGCAAGGCGGTCGGCCTGAACCTGCTCGACGACATCAAGACGTCGGTGGTGGCCGCGAAGCTGTCCAAGATCTCCAAGGCCGGCGTCGTCGACAAGGCCAAGGAGTACCAGGCGGCCGAGGGGTACCGAACCAGCCTCCGGATCAAGACCCCCACCGTCGACGAGGGCGTCGTCAAGCTCTCCGGCGGCAACCAGCAGAAAGTCGTCCTGGGCAAGTGGATGTTCACCGACCCGGACCTGCTCATCCTCGATGAACCCACCCGGGGCATCGACGTGGGCGCGAAGTACGAGATCTACGGAATCATCCAGCGGCTCGCCGACCAGGGCAAAGGCGTCATCGTCATCTCCTCGGAGCTACCCGAGCTGATCGGCCTGTGCGACCGCATCTACACCGTGTTCGAAGGGACCATCACCGGCAGCATCGAGCGCCGGGACGCCGACCCGGAGACCCTCATGAAGTTGATGACCTCGACCAAGAAGATGCAGATGTCATGAGCCGATTCGCAGAACTCAGAAAGCACCTCTTCGGGGGTACCACCTCCAACGCCCGGCAGTTCGGCATGATCTTCACCCTGGTGGGGATCGTCGCGCTGTTCGAGATCCTGACCAACGGGCTGACGCTGAACTCCGGCAACCTCATCACGCTGGTGAGCCAGTACTCGTACATCCTGATCCTGGCCATCGGCATGCTCATGGTCATCGTGGCCGGCCACATCGACCTGTCGGTCGGCTCCGTCGCCGCGTTCGTCGGCATCGTCGTGGCCAAGTCCATGCACACGTACCACCTGCCGTGGCCGGCGGCGATCCTGCTCGGCCTGGTGGTCGGCGCGCTGATCGGCGCCTGGCAGGGCTTCTGGGTGGCGTACGTCGGCGTGCCGGCGTTCATCGTGACCCTCGCCGGCATGATGCTGTTCCGCGGCGGCAACCAGGCGATCGGCAACGCCGAGACGATCGCGGTGCCGCAGGGGTTCCGCAACATCGGCGCGGGTTACCTCTGGGAGGTCGGCCCGGACACCGGGTACAACAACCTGACGCTGCTGCTGGGCCTGCTCGCCTGCGCGGCGGTCGTGGTCCGCGAGTGGCGCGCCCGCAAGACGCGCCAGGATCTGGGCGCCGAGCCCGCGCCGCTGTGGGTCTCCGGCCTCCGGCTGGCGATCATCCTCGCGGTGATCGTCTTCGCCACGCTGCGCTTCGCCGGCGGCCGGGTGGGCACGAGCTTCCCGATCTCCGGCATCATCCTCGCCGTCCTGGTGCTGATCTACTCGTTCATCACCCGCAACACCGCCGGCGGCCGGCACATCTACGCGGTCGGCGGCAACTCCCGCGCTGCGGAACTGTCCGGCGTCAAGCTCCGCCGGGTCAACTTCCTGGTCATGGTCAACATGTCCGCCCTCGCGGCGCTCGCCGGCATGATCTTCATTGCCCGGGCCTCGGCCTCCGGCCCGCAGGACGGCCTCAACTGGGAACTGGACGCGATCTCCGCCGTCTTCATCGGCGGCGCGGCCGTCTCCGGCGGTCTCGGCACCATCAGCGGGTCGATCGTCGGCGGCCTGGTCATGGCCGTGCTCAACAACGGCCTGCAACTGCTCGGCGTCGGCTCGGACCAGGTGCAGATCATCAAGGGCCTGGTACTGCTGCTGGCGGTCGCGCTCGATGTGTACAACAAGCGCCAGGGCCGATTCTCCGTGATCGACTCGATCATGCGCCCGTTCCGCGGCTCCACCCCCATCCCCGTCACCCCCACCCCCACCCCCACGGGCACCGAGCCCGCCAAGACCCCGGTGGCCGGCTGACGGTCATAGCCAGCGGGGCGGAACTCATCCACCCCGGAACTTTTCGAAGAAGGGCACCTGTACATGCGTAAGTTAGTCGTCCGGGGCGTCGCGGCCGGCGCGATCGCCCTGCTGGCCCTGACGGGCTGCTCCTCGCGCAACTCCAACGACAGCGGCTCCGACAGCGGCTCCGGCAGCGGGGACGCCGCTAAGGGCGGCTTCGCGGCCGACTCGCTGATCGGCGTCTCTCTGCCCACGAAGACCTCGGAGAACTGGGTGCTCGCGGGCGACCTGTTCACCAACGGGCTCAAGGAAGCCGGCTTCAAGTCCGACGTGCAGTACGCCACCGGCGGCGTCTCCGAGCAGCAGTCGCAGATCTCCGCCATGGTCACCAAGGGCGCCAAGGTGATCGTCATTGGCGCGATCGACGCCGCCCAGCTCGCCACCCAGGTCGAGGCCGCCAAGCAGGCCGGCGCCACGGTCATCGCGTACGACCGGCTGCTCAAGAACACCAACGCGGTCGACTACTACGTGGCCTACGACAACTTCAAGGTCGGCCAGCTGCAGGGCGAGGCGCTGCTGAAGGGCATGAAGGCCAAGAAGCCGACCGGCCCGTACACCATCGAGCTGTTCGCCGGCTCGCCGGACGACAACAACTCCGGCGTGTTCTTCAACGGCGCGATGGACGTCCTCAAGCCGGAGATCGACAAGGGCAACGTGGTCGTCGGCTCCGGCCAGACCGACGTCAAGCAGGTCTCCACCCAGAGCTGGAAGGCCGAGAACGCGCAGCAGCGGATGGACTCGCTGATGACCTCGACCTACAGCTCGGGCGCCAAGACGCTGGACGGCGTGCTGTCCCCGAACGACACCCTGGCCCGCGCGATCATCACCTCGGTGAAGGGCGCTGGCAAGCCGGTGCCGGTCGTGACCGGCCAGGACTCCGAGGTGGAGTCGGTCAAGTCCATCATGGCGGGCGAGCAGTACTCGACCATCAACAAGGACACCCGCAACCTGGTCAAGCAGACCATCCAGATGGTCAAGGACCTGCAAGCCGGTAAGAAGGCCGAGGTCAACGACGAGAAGTCGTACAACAACGGCGTCAAGGTCGTCCCGTCGTACCTGCTGCCGCCGGTCATCGTGACCAAGGAGAACGCTGCGCAGTCGTACGCCAACGACCCGAAGCTGGCTCCGCTCACCAAGTAACAGGCTCCACACCAAAGCTAGGCACGCTCGTGGGTCCCCGGAGACTGTGCTCCGGGGACCCACGACCGTCATGAGCTGTCCCGCCAATCGGAAGGATCCATGGTCACTCCCCCGGACCAGAGGCAGGACAGGACGGCTCCCGCCGCCGGCGCCCGGCCCGCGACGGGGGCCGCCGCCAGCCTCGAGGCCGTACGCCGGCGCAACCTCGGCGCACTGCTGCGGTACGTGCACATCCACGGCGCCACCTCGCGCGCCGAGTTGACCGGCCGGCTCGGCCTCAACCGCAGCACGATCGGCGCCCTCACTGCCGAACTGGTCGCCGCCGGACTCGTCACCGAGGCGGTCCCCGCGCACAACCACGGCGCGGGACGACCGTCGCTGGTCGTCCGGCCGTGTTCGGAGCGGGTCTTCGCGTACGCGTACAGCGTCGAGGTGGACCACCTGCGGTCCGCCCGGGTGGGGCTGGGCGGGATCGTGCTGGATCGTCGTGACCTGCCCCGCCCACCAGGGACGCCGCTGCCTGACGCCCTGGAGCCGCTCGCCGAGCTGGCGCGCGGGCTGCGGGGCGATGCGCCGGACGACGCGCTCTGCGTCGGCACCGGCGTTGCCGTCGCCGGCGTGCTGCGACAGGCGGACGGAACACTGGCCGCGAGTCCGCGCGTCACCGGGGCCGTGCTACAGGCGCGGCTCGGCGGCGACCGCGCTCCGCTGGTGGGCGACGTGGCCGATCTGGCAGCGCTGGCGGAGTACGTCCGAGGCGCGGCGATGAACCTACGCAACGTCATCTACCTGTACGGCGACGCCAGCATCGGCGGCGGCATCATCGCCGACGGGCGACAGATCACCGGGCGCGGCTGCGAGGTCGGCCACATGGTGGTCAACCCGAACGGGCAGCCGTGCTGGTGTGGCTCGCGCGGTTGCTGGGAGACCGAGGTGGGCGAGCACGCCCTGCTCCGGCACGCCGGGCGCGACGGCGTGACCGGCCGGGACGGCATGACCGGGCGCGACGGCATGACCGGCCGGGACGCCGTGCTGGCCGTCATCGACGCCGCCGTCCGCGGGGACCCAACCGCCCGGACCGCCGTCCGGCACGTGGCCGACTGGCTCGGCTTCGGCGTGGCGAACCTCGTCAACATCGTCAACCCCGAGGCCGTCCTCTTCGGAGGCACGCTCCGCAGCCTCTACCTGGCGGATGTGGCCCAGGTGCACGGCCGCCTCGACGGTATGGTGCTGCCCGCGTGCCGGGAACGCGTCCGGCTGCGCACCCCAACCTTCGGTGACGACGCGCCGCTCATGGGAGCCGCTGAGCTGACCTTCGAACGACTGCTCCAGGATCCGCTCGAAGCCACCACGGGCGACGCTCCGGCGCGCCCGTGTTAGCTTTCGGCCTGCTAGACCTGGCAAGGGAGAGGCGGTACGGCGGTGCGGTTCGGACTTTTCGGCACGGGCCCCTGGGCCCATATGACCCACGCGCCGGCTCTCGCCGCGCATCCCGGCGTCGAGTTCGTCGGAGTCTGGGGCCGCAATCCGGACAAGGCCGAGGCGCTGGCGGGTGAGTACGGCGTGCGGGCCTACCCGACGGTCGACGGCCTGATCGCCGACGTGGATGCGATCGCCGTGGCCCTGCCGCCGGACGTGCAGGCGCCGATCGCCCTGGCGGCGGCACGCGCCCGCAAGCACCTGCTGCTCGACAAGCCGGTCGCGCTCACCGTGGCGGAGGCCGACGCGATCGCCGCGGCGGTGGCCGAGGGCCGCCTCGCGTCCGCGGTCTTCTTCACCCGGCGCTTCGTGCCGCAGCTGCAGGAGTTCCTCGAGCAGACCCGGAAGACGGGTGGCTGGGTCGAGGCCCGCGTCCACCACGTCGGTTCGATCTACGAGGAGGGCAACCCGTTCGGGGCGTCGCCGTGGCGCCGCGAGCGCGGTGGCCTGTGGGACGTCGGCCCGCACGCTCTCGCACTGGTGCTCCCGGTGCTCGGCCCGGTGACCGAGGTGACCGCGATGGTGGGCCCACGCGACATGACCCACCTGCTGCTACGGCACGCGTCGGAGGCGATCAGCACGTTGACGCTCTCGGTCGACACGCCGCCGGCCGCCGCACGGCAGGAGGCCGTCTTCGCGGGCAAGGCGGGCGTCGTCGCGGTGCCGGCCATGCGGTGGGAACCGGTCCAGGCGTTCACGCGCATGCTCGACGAGCTGCTCGCCGCCGCGGACGGCGGGCCGCAACCGCAGCTCGACGTGCGGTTCGGGGCAGCGGTCACCGCGGTCCTGGCCGCCGCCGAGGAGGCAGCAAGGACCGGCCGGACGGTCCGGCTCACCGCCTAGCCGTCGTCTCGCCAATCAACTTGGACAGTTCATACGCTGATGTGGGCACCGGGTAAGGAAACACTGTGATCGACCTGGATGGACTCGCAAGGTACGAGGGGCGTCCGCTGTATCTGTTCGTCGGCATCGACACAGCTGGCTCGCGGGTCCACCAGGCGTTCCCGCATTGGGCGAAGCGGATCGGGCTGGACGCTGATCTGCAGGGCCTCGATCTTCCGGAGGCTGCGGGGCCGGCCACGTGGGAGCGGCTGGTCACCACGATGCGGGACAATCCGTCGGTACACGGCGCCGTGATAACCAGCCACAAGCTCCGGATCTACCGCCACGCCAGCCATCTGATGGATGTGACCGAGCCCCTCGTCGCGCTCACCCACGAAGTCAACTCGCTGGACACCCGCGGCCCGGTACGCGCGTTCGCTCGCGACGCCCAGTCCCTCGACGTCCTCCTCAACGGCCCGGTCGAGCACGTCGCAGACGGCCGCCCGATCGTCTGCCTCGGATCCGGAGGCGCGGCGATCGCCCTGCTGCTGGCGACCCAGACCGACCTGTTGTCCCCGCGCGACCACCGGCCGGAGTTGACCATCGTCGGGCTGCAGGAGGATTCCCTGGCCGACGTCCGCGCGGTGCTGGATCGCGCCAAGCTCGGCGACGCGCCGGTACGGCTGCGCGTGGCCGCCGATCCGGCCGAGTGCGCTGCGCTGATCGCCGGCCTGGACCCGACGAGTCTGATCGTCAACGCGACGGGCCTCGGCAAGTCCGGACCCGGCTCACCGCTACCGGACGCGGGCGCCTTCCCGCCGGCCTCGGCCGCGTGGGACTTCAACTACCGCGGGCCGCTGACGTTCCTCGAGCAGGCCCGGACTGCTGGCGTCCCGTACGACGACGGCTGGGACTACTTCCTGGCCGGCTGGGCCTGCGCCCTGGCGGCCATGACCGATCGGAATGCGGCCCAGGTGCTTGCCGCCTTCCGGGAGCTCACGCCGCGCCGGTGACGCGGTGCCGGTGACCGGCAGCGCCCCTTCACCCCGGCGGCTTGGGCATCTCCCGTCCGCTTGCCAATCAGTCGTCCTCATCCAGGTGGCTCCCACGAAATCAGGTGTAGAGAACCATGAGTGGGGGCATCGAAAGGCCATGGGATCCGTACGCCTGCTGACCGACCGGTACCGTCTGATCGACCGCTTGGGCGCGGGCGGTATGTCGGTGGTCTGGCGAGCCCACGACGAGGTGCTCGGACGCCACGTCGCGGTGAAGATGCTCAGCGGCCAGTATGTCGGTGACGCGACCTCGCGGGATCTCATCCGCGCTGAGGCGCAGGCGGCAGGTAGGCTGTCCCACCCCAACGTGACGAGCGTGTACGACTACGGCGAAGCGGTCGAACCCGACGGTACCCGAGTGCCGTTCGTCGTGATGGAACTCGTCAACGGCGTCACGCTCGACGCCCGGCTCGCGCAGGGCCCCCTGCCGTGGCCGGTCGCGGTACGCATCGCCGCCGAGGTCGCCGCGGCCCTCGCGGCAGCGCACGCGCAGGGCCTGGTGCACCGCGACATCAAACCGGCGAACGTGATGCTCACCCCCGGCGGGGTGAAGGTGGTCGACTTCGGGATCGCCGCTCTGGTCGGCGCGAACGCCGACAGCGCGTCGGTCGTGCTCGGCACCCCGGCCTACCTGGCGCCGGAGCGGCTGAGCGGCAAGGCGGTCACTCCGGCCAGCGACGTGTACGCCCTCGGCCTGTTGCTGTTCCGCATGCTCACCGGCGGGTTGCCGTGGCAGGCCGAGACGGTCACCCAGATGCTCGAAGCCCACCAGTACACCGAACCGCGGCCGCTACCGCCGGCCGCCTGGCTACCCGCCGCCGCAGCCGACGTGGCTGCGCGCACCCTTGCCAAGGCGCCGGACAAACGCCCGAGCGCGCAAGAGGTCGCCCGCACCCTGTCGGCCGCGGTCGGGATCCGGGTCGCCCTTCCGCTCGACGATGCACTGACCTGGGATACGGCGCCGTCATCGGACACGACTACGGCGTCCGTCGGCCAGGTTGGTGCCACCACGGCCAGGCGCTGGTGGGATCATCGTCCCCGACTGGTCGCGGCGGGCGCGGCGGCCGTTGTGACCATCACCGGGTTGACCGCCTGGGCTGATGCCGGGGCGCAGCCGCAGTCGTCGGCGCAGGCTCTGCCGCTTCGGCAGCATGTGGCGACACCACCGCCGATCGGCTGCGAAGTGCGCTACCAGACCATGAGGGACCAGGGTGGGACGTTCGACGTCGACATCGCCATCGTCAACCGCGCCACCCAGCCGGTGGGCGCTTGGACCCTGCGCTTCGACTTTCCCGCAGACCAGCGGCTGACCGGCGGCGCCGGTGCAGAATGGGCGCAGTCCGGCCAGACGGTGACCGCCGGTGGTGCGGGAACCCTCGCTGCCGGCGCGACGGCGACGGCACGCATGACCGGCGGGTACCAGGCGTCCAACCCGATTCCGACGGTGTTCACGCTCAACGGTGCGCCCTGTCGGGCGACGGTCACCGGCGCCACGGCCGTCCCGGTAACCGTGCCGGCCGCACCCCAGGGCACCGTCTATCCGGTCGGCGTCTCGGTGGGCACCGGCGGGGGATCCGGTAATACGCCCCCGGGCAACGGCAGCAACCAGAATCAGAAGTCCACTCGCGGCAACGACAACGACAATCAGCGCAGTCAGAGTAGCGCCGGCGACAGCAATCAGCGGCAGAAGCCCAGTCACGGCAAGGACAACAGCAACGGCAACGGCAACGGCAAGGGTCGAGTCGGGGGCAACGGCGACAGCAAGAGTGGCTGAGCAGCGCAAAGCGGCCGTGGGTTCGCTCAGCCGAGCGCGAATACCACATCCGCGCCGACGTTCCGGCGGGTAACGCCGGTGCCGGCCGTGGGGGCGTCCAGGAGCCGCTCGTACGGCGTGCCCGCAACCCGCTTCCGGTCGACGACGACGCCGCGGATGCCGAGCAAGCGCAACCGATTCACGCTGTCCGGGCTCGGGAAGCGCTTCACGAGGTCGCGGATGACCTGGTGGCCGGACGGGGTGATGCTGCTGCCGCCGTTCACCATCGCCGGGAAGCCGTCGGTGGACCAGAGCATGACGTTGAGATCGATCCCCTCGTCCGACGGGAGGACGATCATCGGCGTGGGTGTCGCGGCCATCGCCGCCCACGGGCCATCTGGCACCTCCGGGTGGTCCATCTTCGGCAGGCCCTCGGCGAGGACGAGCGCAAGCAGGGGCACGGTGACGGCGAGGACGAGCGTACGGGCGTACGCGGCCAGCGCCGCGCGGCGGACACGGCGGGCCAGCTCGGTGACCGCACCGGCGGCGAGCAGGCCGAGCAGCAGGGTCGGCCAGACGATCAGGCGGCCGGGGGTGCGGCTGCCGTCGAAGCCGGGCAGATAGTGGTAGAGCAGTTGGTAGAGCGGGCCGTTGGCGCCGAGGGCGAGCAGGACGCCGACGACGAGGCCGGCGGTGAGGAACACCCGCTGCCGGATCGTCCAGGCCGACACGACCAGGCCGAGCGCCGCGAGCCCGTACAGGACGTATCCGCAGAGCAACACCTTCTCGTTCGACGCGACCTGGAACGCGTTCCGGGCACTCTCGTGCCAGGCGCCCCACGACAGCGAGCTGCGCGGAGCGGTGAACAGGCCCCGCAGCGTCGGCGAGAACCAGGCCACGTAGTCCCACGGACGCTCCGTCTCCGGGTAGAGCGCCCGCACGCGCAGGTAGTGGTACGCGAAATAGCCGCAGGCGCCGGTGAAGGCGAGGCCCCCGCCGAGGTCGGCGAGGACGACGCGCCGCGGCAGCGGCGGGCGGCCGCTGACCAGCCAGCCAACCGCGCCGGCCAGGCAGGTGAGCATCACGATGTACACGAACGGCAGGCCGATGCCGAAGCCGAGCGAGACCTGCCAGGCGGCGACCGCCCAGCCGGCGATCGCCCAACCGGGGCGGACCTTCTCCGGGCGGTAGCCGCGGGTCAGCGACCAGCCGTGGCCGCGGGCGAGCATCGCCAGGGCCAGGGCGATGCCGCCGGTGGAGAGGATGTTGAGGTGCCCGTCGTGGCCGTAGCGCCAGGGGGCGTAGGCGAACGCGGCGCCCGCGATGGCGGCGCCGACACGGTTCGCGCCGAGTTGGCGGGCGAGGGCGTACCCGCCGACGGACGCGAGCGCGAACGTCAGCACGAGCATGACGTTGTACCGCAGGACGGCGTCGGCCATACCGGAGCCGATCATGCCGGCGGGCGCGTACCCGAGTAGGGAGTCACTGAACGCGAGCGGGTACTTCTCCGGGTAGAAGGCGTTGGTGCGCCAGAGGTGGCCGATGTCGTGCAGGACGGCGTGGCCGTTCCAGGCGAGGATCCATGCCTGGGCGGTAGGGTCGCTGATGTCACCGGTGATGGTGTGCACCGGGTCCGGGATGGCCGGCCGGGTCTCGCCGGCGGACATGATCCAGATCGCGAACGGCGGGACCAGCCAGATCATCGCGACCGCGAGCAGCAGCCCGGCGGCAGACGCCAGCGTCGCCTCGTGGCGCAGCGCCCGGCCGGGCGACCGGCGAACGCGGCCGGCGGTCTCCCCGCTCGCCACCTTCTCGGCAGTGACCTCCGCCGGCACCCCGAGCACGGCGCCGGCGGACCGGGACGGTCCGCTCCGGTCCGCCGCCTGCGTCACCGCGTCCGACATGTCCGGGTCCCTCGCTTCGTGAGTCAGCCGGTTTGGGCCGTACACCGGCAGGGGCGGCTCCCCTATGCCCGAAGGGCGAGGTCGCTAACGTAGATCGCAATCACATCGCCATTCTTCATTCAATTGGAGGCTTACGCGCTCGTTGGAGAACACTCCGACCGGGCAACGGCACTATCGGACGGTGAGCCGGCGGGAGCAGCCTCATGCGAGTCGTTCATCTGTTGACCGGGCCGCTGGCGCTCGGGACCGCGCTGGCCACTGCCACCACGGCAGGCATGGCAATGGTGGCCGATCCCGCCGCGGCGAGCGCGGGCACCGGCCCCGTCCGGAATCTGGTCATCCGCCCGCACCACCCGGACGTATCAGTACCGGTCACCGTGCGCCGGTCCGGCGAGGCCATCGTCGACCTGCGGGTGGCGGCGCCGGGTACGGACTGGGCCCTGCCGGGCGCGGAGTCCGCCGTCGTGTCAGTCTCGGTCGACGGGCGGTACGTCACAGACCTCGTCGTCGCGGGCGCGACCCCGCTCGACCGGCAGTTCGCGCTGGGAGGTCTCCGGGCCGGGGTGCACCTGCTCAGTCTCGGCTTCGCCCACGAGCGGTCCCCGGCGACAAACGTATCCGTAGTCGTCGACAGGATGTCGGTATCGACGTACTCACCGGACGACCCCGAGTACCGGGTGCTACGGCACGCGCCGGTGGTGTACGGGCGCACCATCGCCGCACTGGGCGGCCCGTACCAGAACGCCACGACCGATACGCCGCTGCTCGCCTGGCACGAGACCGTACCGACCCCGACCACCGGCCACGTGATCGTCACCTACTCGGTGGTGTGGAGCAACGAGGACGGCGGTACGAACACGCCGGCGCTGATGGCCCGATGGGGCCGCACCACAGACATCGAGTGGGTCTACTCGGTCGAACTGGACGAGCGCGGCGACCGGGTCGCCGGCAGCGACATCTTCCAGGCTCCGAACCACCAGGTTCTGCACTTCGCCGGCCGCTACGAGGACGACCACCCGCTGCTGCAGACGTGCACCGCCAACAACAACATGTGCGACGCGGTGGACGGCCCGATGCGGTTCTTCCTGTCGGCGCTGCCGACCCGGCCGGCCGACCAGGCGCGCGAGCACCTGATGGACAGCAACCCGTGGACGTACCAGATCATGGCCAAGGAAATGCTTCGCGAGCGCAAGATAGAGGTCCCCTCACCGACGACGGCGTTCACGCCCGCAGTGAGCGACCAGCGCAACTACCTGTACGCGGTGGTCAAGAAGACCACCCTGGGCGCCAACTCGGGGTCCGCATGGGTCGGTGTCTCGCTCGGCGTGCGCCTCGTGGGCAGCGAGACCGTCTACCTGTCCAACCACACCGAGCCGACCTGGTCGCTGCAGCGTGACGACCCGGCGGCCACGACCGTCGAGTTGCCGGCCGGCACGACGGTCGCGGACATCGCCGAGGTGAGCGTCCACCGCGTCGTAGTGAACACGGACAGCGGAGCGCCGATCCACGTCACGGCGATCAGGCGCGGCTTCTTTCTCGGCGAGGACTACCGCCCCCAGCCGTCCTTCCTCACCTGGAGCGGCGAGGTCGTCCTGGACGCCGGCACACCGTCGGCCGTGCTCTGGCGTCGCTGACGGTAGCAGTGCCGGGCCCCCTCATCACGGCACGGGCCTCGAAGGAGAAGCTGTCCACAGACCCTCAACGTTCATAGCCCCGTCACGCCATCGCCACACCCCGCCACCGTCGAGGCCCTCACGGACACGGGCATCGACGGCATCATCACCAACTACCCGAACCGCGTACGGCAGATCATGGCCGACCGCGGCATGCGACTGCCCAAAGCCTACGAGCCACGCTGACGCGTCCTGCGGTTGTCACCGGCACCGGTCCGGTGCCGGCGACGGGCATCACGAGCGAGTTCAGCCGCAGGTTTCCCCTGCGTTTCCCGGCACCACCCCCGCCCGGTGAAACGAAGCGGCTCCCCCCGTTCCGGGCGGGAGCCGCTTCGGCCGTTAGAACGTGAACGGGACCTTGGTCCAGCTCAGTACCTGGGAGCCGCGACCGTTGACCGTCACCCGCAGGTAATCCTTGGCGTTGCCGGAGCCGTCCACGGTGATGCGCGTCAGGTTCGACACCGGCTTGCTGATGCCGTAGAAGTCCAACCACTTCGATCCTGCGCCGAGGGGGTTGTCCGTGTTGTAGACGTGGCTGTCGCCGTTGAACAGGTAGACCTGCCCCCGGTACGCCGCCGATTCCCGGGCGATGGCCGCCACGATCGGCTGGAAGCCGTAGACGTCAGCGAACGTCGCGTTGTACGTCGGGTCGAACATGTCGGCCTGCAGCATCAGCACCACGGCCCGCTGGTGCTGGCGGCGCGCGTCGGCGAACGTGTCGTGGATCTCCTGGATGGTCGCCGACGTACGGTTGAGCACCTCAGCCGTCTGCTCCGGGGTCGGCGCGGTCTTTCCGGTCCACGGCCCGAGGCTGTTGTCGCTGCCGACGACGTGAGCGGCGGCGAAGCCCACACCGGCCCGCTGCCAGCGGACGTTCTCCGGAATGCCGAGCTCGGCCTGCGACTGCACGGGCACGCTGTGCTGACCCAGGGTGCGGCCGGGCTGCGGGAAGAACACCTGCCGGACCTTGGCCAACCGCTCCAGTGGGTTGTACGGCCCATTGTTGGGACGGTGGCAGTCGGTCCACTCGTTGTCACCCACCGTGTACACCAGCGGGTCCTGGAACTGATCGAAGTTGCTCTTGACCTGCTGGAAGTAGGTGTCACTGCAGACGCTCGACCCGTCCTTGATGTCGCCGAGGTGGGTGACCATCTCTACGGACGGGTCGGCATTGATCTGCGCGACGGCCTTCGGGAAGTTGGCGATCGAGGCCGAGCCGTAGGGAATGTCGCCGATGACCGCGAAGGTGTAGCTGTGGTCATCCGACGCCGATGCCGGAACGGTGAGGGCGGAAACGGACAGAGCCGCGGCCACAGCTGTCGAGGCCAGCGCAGCGAGATGTCGCCGCTTCATGCGATCTCCTAGTTACGAGGTGTCGGTGGGCTGCCAGGCGCAGCGAAGTTGATCTCGCAGCAATCCAAGTCCGCGTTCCTGTCGGCTCTGATCCCTGCACGTTGCCGGTGACCGACATGCAGGTAAACACTGACCGCCCTCAACCGGCCACTTCGACATCGGTGCCCGCCTACCCCTGCCGGGGGTGGGCGGCGAAGAACTGCCAGATCGTCGCCGTGGCGTTCAGTGCGGTGGACGGCTGGTCCAGCCCGAGTAGGCGCTGGGCCACCGGTTTCGGGCCGGGCGCACCAGGCCACTGGTGCCCGGCGCCGGCGATGGCGACGAGTTCGACGGCCCGGCCGTCGGGGCAGGCGGCCAGCGACGTGGTGACCGGATCCTTGACGGTGACCGTCGGCGGCGCGCAGTCGTCAGTCCGGCGCCAGCGAGCAAGCAGTTCCGACACCGGCGGTCCATCGATCTTCGCTGGCACTGGGCCAGTTCCGTCGTTGTCCCGTTTGCCAGGGCCACCGTCGTACGGAATTGTCTTGTCAACCGTACCGTGGATGTGGATCACGGAAGTCGGTCTGGGATTCGGGCAGTCACCCACGAGCGTCGCGGAGACCACGCCGATTGCGGCAAAGGTCGACGCGTCGCAGGCCAACCGGTAGGCGAGCATCCCGCCGTTGGAGATGCCAGCGGCGTACACCCGCGACCGGTCGACCGGCGTCGCTTTGGCGATGGCGGACACCAGCTGTTCAATGAACTTGACGTCGTCGATCCCGTCCCGAGCCGGCGCGCCGCAGCAGTCGCGGCTGACCGCCCAGGCCCGGCCGATCCCGTCCGGATAGGCCACCAGGAAACCCCCGCGGTCGGCCTGGCCGTCCCACCCGTAGGACGACTCGGCCTGTTCGCCGGTACCGACCGCGCCGTGCAACATCACCACCAGCGGCGCCGGTCGCGACGGCAGCCCGGCCGGGCGACGCAACAGGTAGCTACGTTCCTTCCCGTCGACCATGAGGGTGTGCTTCGACGTGCCCGTGGGTCTGGCCGTGGCCGTCGGCGTCTTTTCCGGTCCGTAGTCCTCGCGCCGGTCTTCGCACCCGGCCAGTGCGGTGGCGATCATCAGCGTCGATAACAGCGACGCCGCCCCGCGCGCCGCAGTTCGATGTCCAAGACTCATATCCCCACCATTCGCGTCGGTGTTCGAACGAGGTAAGAGTCGTATCCGGATTGAGGGGAGCCGGTGGCACGTCGGGCAGCCCGGCATACCACCGGCTCATCACCATCACTCAACCGGTCGCCAAGGAGCCGAGCCCTAGCGTCGCGGGCTCACGGAGATGAGCTCCCACCCGCCCTCGGGGACGCCGTCGTTCGGGTCGGTCCGCAGATTCATCGGATTCGCCATGCCGACGAAGAGATCGTTGCCGTCGGTCACGATGTTGCGAACACCGTAGTTGAGATAGTTGCCGAGACCGCTGGTGCTCACCGGCTTGGCGGGATGGTTGGCGCCCTCGAACACCCAGAGGTCCCCGCCGAAGCCCGAGCGATCGACCGCTGAGATGTTCGCCGGGTTGTACATCTCGCGGGTCACAGTGGCGTTGGATCCTTGCCCACCAATGCCGGCCATGCTCGTGAGCAGATAGCTCCAGTCCATCGTGCCGACGTAGAGCTTCCCGCCGGCCACCGCCATGGCCCAGGTGTAGGTGTTGAACGGGTTGTCGAAGCCGGACCTGCCGTACAGCGGCTTGTAGCCGGTCGATTTGAGACTCCAGGCGCCGGCCCCCGCGCTGGCCGTCGGGTCGAACGCCGGCAGGTCAGGAAGGCCGTAGAGTAGGTCGACCTTCTGACGTGAGTCGCCGAAGTCCCTGCCACGGAAGACAGCGCTCGCCCGCTGGGTGTTCCGCACCGCCGCCTTGGTGGCCGCCTCGTCCCCCGGGGGATACACCTCGGTATGGACGCTGGTCGCCTTCGTCGGCACGTGCAGTGTGCCCCAGTACAGGTAGCCGCCGTAGGAAGCGAGGCCGCCCATCGCATAGGTCGCCGCGACCACCCGATCAGGTTCGTACATGGTGGCGTTCCAGACCTGAGTCCACCGGGTTGCGTCCTCGCTGTTCAACCCGGGCGCCCCGTCGGACAGCTTGGGGCTCATCCAGATGCCCGCCATCGTCGCGGTCGTGGTCGCGGACCCGGCCGGCCACGTGCTGATGAAGATCCGCCCGTCGTGCTCAGTCAGGTCGGCTGCCTGCGCCGGCAGTTGTGCCACCGGGACGAAGCTGAACGGGTTTTCGACGGTGCCGGTCCAGCGCAGGACCGCGCCGCCGGCGCTGCCGTTGCGGCCGATCCCGACCCCGAGGTAGAGCGCGTTGTCCGCCACCACCATGTGCCGGATGTTGCCGTACTCCGAAAGGGTGGTCGAACCGAGGTAACGCTTGGTCTTGCTGTCGAACGCGAACAGGTTCACCGTCTGGTTGAGGGCCGGGCCGCCGAACAGGACGATGCCGTTGTGCGAACCGCCGGCCCGCAGACCCAGCGTGGTCCGGAGGCGTTTGGCGTCGTCGGCGGACCGGTCGCGGATTTCCGCGGTCTTCTCGGTCAGCTGCCCGTTTCCCGAGTCGTAGAGCCACACCTGCGGCGGCCGGTAGTCACCGACCGACGGCGGCAGGCCAGGGTTCTGCTTGACGACTTGGCTCTGGCCGTACTCGCAGACGAAGTCGCCGTTGACATACGGCTCGATCCGACTCAGGTTGGTGCCGCTGGTCAGGCAGTTAATGTTCGTCCCGGTACCGAACCACACCTGCCTGCCCACCCGGGCAAGACCCCATACGTACGCCTGGTTGACCTTTGCTTGGCCAGTAGCGCACGGCGGCCCGGGCGGGTACGACACCCCGATCCCGGCGAAGCACTCGTCCGGTTTGGCCTTCGCTAACAGCCGTACCCGGTAGGGCGAACCATCATTCCCGTAGTCGCCAGCCAGGGCACCGGTTGAAAGACCGAGCACCGAGCCGAACATGACAGCAACCAGGCCGAATGAGGTAAACCGGCGGAACGGTAACTGTCTCATGCCGCCACCGCCGAGGCCTCGCCAGCCGGCCGCACGACCCGTCCGGCACCCTTGAGCGCCCAGCCGTCCGGATCGGCGAACTGCAGGAAGCGGCCCAGCCGGCTCAGCTCCCCCACCGGATCGGGCACCAGATCCTCGTACCGCATGGTCAGCAGGTGCTGCGGCGGCGAATCGGCCAACGCCTGTTCGGCCTGGCTACTCATGAACGCGCACATCCCGAGGTAACGGCGGGGATCGGCGCCCCGTTCGCGCAGCAGGTCGACGGTGAGGTGCTGCGGCAGGAACTGCTCCATCTCCGCGGGCACCTTCTGGTCGGCCTCGATCTCGAACGGGTCGAGGCCGAACCGGCTGAGCGCCTCGATCCGCAGCTCGGTGAGCTGGTACGACGGGTGCCGGCTCATCGAGACGGCGGTCTCCTGCCAGTTTCGGGTCAGGTGCACCACCCGTGCGGTCGGCACGGCTCTCAACAGGTATTGCGCGAAGTGGCTGGATCCGCCGGAGCGCTCCACCCAGCGCCGCCGACCGGTCAATTCGGTCAGCACGTCCAGGAACATCTGGTGATGCTCGGCGAGCGTCTGCTCCTCGAAGCCGTTGACCCGTGCGCCGAGCGCGTCGAAGAGTGAATCCGGGTCGTCGGTCAGTTTGGAGAGGGTGATCGCGAGAATGCGGGGAAGGTGTTCGAGCCGGTCGGCCCAGCGGCCGGAGGCCGGATAGCGCAGCTCCTTCGGCGGCAGGCCGAGGCGGCACAGGGTCGCAATCTCTGGCCTGGGGCTGCTCAGGATCGCCCAGTACGCCCGGCCGTCCATCCGCTCCGTGGCCGGGGTCCACGGAACCGCGGTGAAGAACTCCTGTACGGATAATGTGTCCGGCTCCTCGGCGATGAGGTCGGAGAGCAGTGTGGAGCCGCAGCGCCCGTTACTGATGATTATCGATCTTTGTGTTGTCGGTACGTCCACGACGCTACCTCCTCGGTGATGGATGATCACGGGGTCTGACTGGAGCCCGCGATGCCCAGCTCGGCGAGCCAGGGCAGGACGTGACCGCGGACCAGGTCCGGCCGGTCGATCAGCAGTGAGTGGCGCTGCCCCGGCAGCACAGCGAGGTGCGCCTGGGGCAGCAGGCGAGCGGTCTCGGCGGCCAGGTCGCGCAGCGCCGAGTCGCCGCCGTAGAGGCAGAGCACCGGGCAGGCGACCGCGGCGATCCGCTCGGGGTCGGGCAGCGCACTGGCGGGGAGTTCCCGGGCGATCATGGTGTCGGCGAGCAGCTCCCGGGTCCGCCGGGCCCGCCGGATCAGGCGCTCGTCCGGATCGTCCGATCTGGCACCGGTCCCCGCCGCAGCTTCCGCTTGCGCGCGGCTCGCTCCACCACCACGCGCCGGCGATGCGGCGGCCATCGATGCCGTTACCCGGTCCAGTCGCTGGCCGATCCGGGCGAACCACACGGGGATCGGCGGCGCGGACTCGACCGCGACGATGGCCCGGACCCGGTCCGGAAAACGGGCCGCGAAGCCAAACGCAACCGTTCCGCCGAACGAGTTGCCGAACAGGCAGACCTTGCCGGTGATCTCACGCGCCGCGAGCAGCGCGGCCAGGTCCGCCACGAAATCGGCCAACCGGTAACCCTGCGCCGGGCGCTCGCTACGGCCGTGGCCGCGCAGGTCGTACAGGAGCACCCGCATGCCAGCGTCGGCCAGCGGCTGGGCCAGCGTGAAGTACCAGCTGGCCATGTCGTCGCCAGCCATGCCGTGGATCAGGACCGCGGTTTGTGGTGGCTGCGACCGCAGCGGGCCGCCGGGGGCGAGCTCCTGAACGTGCAGCTTAACCCCGTTGACCTGCACGATCGTCACGACGAGAGTGCTTCCATCGGCGCCTGCTCGTCAAGCGACCGGCTGATGTACTCCACCAGCTTGCCGACCCGCAGTTCCCGGATGGAGTCGAGGTCGAACGCGGCGGCGAACTGGGCGAGGTTCACAGCGCTGCCGTACCTGGCCTGGAGGCGACCGGCGAGCGAGACGACGTCCAGGCTTTCCATACCAAGATCGTCACGGAAGGTGGTGTCGAGGGTGATCTCGACGTCCGTCCCGAACTCACCGAGGATCGCGTGGAGCATCTCGGTGAGTTCGGCGAGGACACGGCGCTGGTCCGCGGGCATGGCAAGGCTCCTTGTCAGGAATGTTTGGTCTAGCTAGCGATGGCGACAGGGTGAAAGCTGCGCGGCAATCGGATCGGACACGATGGATCAGCGCGTGGACGGCTCCGGCCCCCAGGTCCAAGCCACGATGTACCGCCTGGGCGGCAGGTCGGGCGGGTTCTCCGCCTCGGCGAAGCTGACCTGGTAGCGTCGGCCGGCGACCCGGACGGTCAGTCCGTCGTTGGTGGCCGCCTGAATGGTGATCCGCTGGGGCCGTCCGTCGAGCCCGGTCCCTTCGGCCTTGCCGACGGCCTCCTTCGCCGCCCAGAACCGGTGGAACCAGAGGCGTCGGCCCCCGTCGATGCCGTCAAGTCCGCCCAGCAGCCGCTCTTCCACGGCGGTCAGCACGTACGAGACGGTGCTGTCGGGCCTGGAGGTCAGTTCGATGACGTCAATGCCCACGCCAGGCGAGTCCTGGCCGGCGTTCCGCGGGCGCGGCGCGGCGATCGCCACGGCGATCTCGGCGCAGTGCGCCAGCGAGACGTCGCACTCCCGCCAGCCGGTTCCCGGCCGCGCCTGCGCGCGTGGGCGACCGTTCGGGTCGTTCGTGATGGTCAGCTCGATCGGATAGATGGTGGTGTGGCCGTCCTCCCAGAGCTGGAATCGCACCGCGTCCTTCGCGGCGATCCGGCCCAGCAGCCACGACTTGCGCTGTTTCGCTGGTTGCCGCTCGTAGTCGGCGTACGCTCGAGCGCCGAGGAGGCCCCGGGCCGCCATGCCCTGGGTCACCAGGTCGGTCCAGCAGTCGAAGACCATCGTCCAGCCGCCCGGCTGGCGTTGCGACATGGGATTCCGCTCCGGGAAGCGCTCGGCGGGGCGCGCCGTCCGGTGGCTGTCGAACCTGCGATCGACCGCACCCTCGATCTGGGCCCAGACCCGACCGTCGTCGATCAACTGGGTGTCGACGACCAACTGCGCGTCGTCGATCGACTGGACCCGCCCCACGCACTCCAACGCCGTGCCGACCGGCGGCGGCGGCCCGAAGAACCGCACCGTACCCAGGGCAACCGGCAGCGCCACGGTCCGGAACGGCTGGGTGGTGATCAGCCAATTGCCGATCAGTTGCAGCGTGTTGTCGAGCAGCGCTCCCGGCGGGGCGGGTGTTGTCACCACACCGCGCACGTGCCGGTCGCCCACGGCGTGAATGGTGGTGACGCCCTGAAAGAGCGGGCCGTGGAACATCAGGCGTTCGGCGTACATCTCCGCCGCGCCGATCGTGGGTGCCCGTTCGTCGGAGCGACGGTACCGCCATGGTTCGGGCCGGTCCGTCGGGTAGTCCCGGGCCAGCTCGACGGTTGCTCGAGCGAAGCCGCCGAAGGTCACCGACACCCGGTTCGGTCCGTCCGCTCTTACCAGGATCTCCACCTCCTGGGCTGGTGCCGCGATGATCCACCGGTCGAACCGGGCATCGCGCACGGCGACCGCGCGCATCCCCGGTGCCGCCTGCTCGGCGGCGTCCATCATGTGCTGTACGACCGTGGTCGCCGGCACCACCGGCCACCGGTCCTCGGCCTGCGGCCAGTCGTCGGGCTGCATGAAGAAGCAGTGGTCCAACAGGTACGGCATCGTCTCCACCGAGACCCGTAGGACCGTCCGGTACGGCCGATCCGTGGCCGGATCGAGCGGGGCCGGTGGTGGGCTCTGCGGCACCCGGCGCGGGCCTGGCGTCGGGACCACCGGACCACCGTTCGGCGGCGCGGAGCCGGCGTGCAGGACGCTGGCCGCGCTGTGCGCCGTCTCCCGCAGCAGCGCCACGAGTTCGGCAGCCGCGCTCGACCGGCCGGCGAACTCCTGCAGGGTGGCGAGCGCGGCCGCCGTCTCCTCAGGAGGGGCTGACGGCCCTGCGGCGTGGGCGTTGTCCACGGCCGACACGGGAACCGTGTCGCGCGGCCGAGCCGGCGACGGGCCGGTTCCCTTCGAGGCGGTTCCCTTTGGATAGACCTCAAGGAGGTTGGCCGCGGCCTCGCCCATCCGGATCAGGGGCCCGCCCAGGTCCAGTTGAACAGCCGGGCTGCGCCGGGTTGGCGGCTTGGCCCGACTGGTGACCGCGGCGGCGGGCGGGTCCAGGACACGAAGGTTTGGCGTTCCGCCCTCGACCCACAGCGCGGTGGCCACCCGGCGCAGTTGGTCCAGTCCGCCACGCCTGGCGACGTTTACCGGCATCGCGAGATGGTCCCGTCCGCGCAGGTTGTCGTCGATCACCGAGGCGAGCTGCCCGGGGCCCATCTGCAGGAAGACCCGGAACCCGGCCTCGTACATGGCGTCGATGAGCTGCCGGAACCGGACCGGCTCCACCATGTGTCGGATGAAGAGCTCGTTGACTTTCTCCGCATCGACGGGGAACGGTGCACCCAGCGTGCTGGACCACACCGGCACCGCCGGTGGATGGACCTCCCAGTGGCGTAGCGCCGTGCCGATGGCTCGCAGGCCATCGGCGCAGGCGGGGGTATGGAAGGCAGTCCGGAAGGGCAGCAATTGGCAGAGGATGTGCTGCCGGCGCAGCGCCTCGATCAGTCGCCGCACATCCGCTGCCGGGCCGTTGACGATGCACTGCGTCGGGGTGTTGTCGTGCGAGAGCACCACCCGGGGGTATCCGTCGAGCAACGCCGAGACCTGCGCCGCCCCGGCCGCGACCGCGGCGAAACGATAGCCGGAAAGCTCGACGGAGTCGGCGTCGAACAGCGCCAGGAACTCGTCCGCCGCTGCGGTGCTGATCTGACCCGTTGCCACCGCGGCGCTCCACTCCCCGATGCTGTACCCGGCGACCGCGTCCGGGAGCACGGCCATCCGGCCCAGTACCTCGGTGAGCAGCCGGCCCACCTCGACCACGCCGGTGCCGTGCTGGCCGAGGTCACTGGCCGACCACTGCCGTACCGGGAGACCGAAATGCTCGGCGACGTCCGCGGTCTGCGGTGCGAACTCCGCCTCCAGGCCGGGAAAGACGAATGCCACGCTGCCGGGTGAGGCACCGCTTAGCAGCGGATCGGGGCTGAACCACAGGTCCCGGCCGCCACGCCACGCCACGCCGCGGGCCACCGTCCGACGGCTGCTGGCCAGCCGCTCGGCGGTCGGATCGAGCAGACCCAGCCGGCACCTACCGTCGTCGGCGCTCGCCGCGGGGCCCGCTGCCCGGGCGGCGCCTGTCGCCCGCACCGCCTCGTCGTCGCGATCGAGCAGCCGGCCGAGCGCGACCGGATCGGCTGCGGACAGCCACAGCACCTGCTCCGGCTCGGTCACGGTTACCGGCGCCGGCCTCGCCGCCGGCATCCCGGTCGAGCCGGCGTTCGCCACGCCGTGCTGCTCGATGATCACGTGCGCGTTGATCCCGCCGAACCCGAACGCGTTGACCGCAGCCCGCCGCGGGCCATCGCCCTCCCACGGTTGTGCGGTCCGGATGGTACGAAACCTGGTCCGTGCCAGCTCCGCGCGAGGGTTGTCGCAATGCAGGGTCGGTAGCAGGACGCCACGGTAGACCGCCAGAGTCGCCTTGATCAGCCCGGCGATCCCGGCCGCCGGCATGGTGTGCCCGATCATGGACTTCACCGAGCCGATCACCGGTCGTTCCCCGCCGTGGTGCGAACCGAAGACCTCAGCCACTGTGGTCAGCTCGGCGGCATCGCCGGTCGGCGTTGCCGTTCCGTGTGCCTCGAGAAGGCCGACCGCGTCCGGTGCGGTCGGGTCCAGCCCCGCTGCCGCCCAGGCCCGCCGGATGGCGAGCACCTGCCCGGCTGTCGCCGGGTTGAACATGCTCGCCGACCTGCCGTCGCTGGACGTTCCGATGCCCCGGACAGTCGCGTAGATTCGGTCGCCGTCGCGTTCCGCGTCGGACAGCCGCTTGAGCACCACGATGCCGGTACCCTCACCGATCAGCAGACCGTCGGCCGCCGCGTCGAACGGGCGGATCCGCCCCTGCCGGGACAGCGCACGCAGCTGGCTGAACACCGACCAGAAGCTGATGTCGTGCACGTGGTGCACGCCACCGGCCAGTACCGCGTCGAGGCGACCAGCGCTGAGTTCGGTGATGGCCTGGTCGACCGCGATCAACGACGAGGCGCACGCGGCGTCCAGGGTGTACGCGGGACCGCGCAGGTTGAACCGATTGGCCACCCGGGAGGCGGCGAGATTCGGCACCAGGCCGATGGCGCCCTCCGGCTGGTACGGGCCGAGCACCTCGTCGAACTTCTCCCGCAGCAGGTCCAACTTGGCCGGGTCGAGCTCCGGAACGAGGTCCCGCAGGATCTGCACGACCTGGCTGGGCAGGCGCACCCGCTCGGCGTACCGGGCCTGGGCCGGGCTGAGGGTGCCGCCACGGCCGAGGATCACACCTACCCGGTCCGCATCCGGCAGCCGGTCCCGCCCGCCCGCATCGTCGATCGCCGCCGCGGCCACTTCGAGCGTGATGAGCTGGTCCGGCTCGATGTCGCCGACCGATGCCGGCATGATGCCGAACTTCAACGGCTCGAAGGTGGCCAGCTCGTCGACGAAGCCACCGCGCCGGCAGTACACCCGGTCCGGGCGGTGCGCCAGCCTCGGGTCGTAGAACTCGGCGTCCCAGCGGTGTTCCGGAACATCGGTGATCGCGTCGACCCCGTCCACCAGGTTCCGCCAGTAGCGTTCGAGGTTGCCGGCGCCGGGCATCAGCGCCGCCATCCCGACAATGGCGATCTCAGTCATGGCCGTCACGCGGTGTAACAGACCGAGGTGACCGAGGCATCGCCCCAGGCGAGCTCCCGCAACAGACTCATCGCGCCCTCCTCCGGATCGATCAGCTCGATCCCGCGCCGCGCGAACTCCGCGCTCAGCTCGGGCGTCACCATCCCGCCGTGGCCGGCCGCGGGCGCCCATGGTCCCCAGTGGACGGTCAGGCACCGGTGCCCGGTCGCCGCCGACCACCTGGCGCCCATGCTGTCCAGCGCGTCGTTGGCAGCCGCATAGTCGCCCTGGCCCCGGCTGCCGTAGGCCGCGGCGATGCTGCCGAACAGCACCACGAAGCTGGGCGCGGCGGCGCGCTCGGCGAGCACGTCGAGCACCACGCGGGCGCCGTTGACCTTGGTATCGAACACCCTGGCGAAGGACTCCGGGTCCTTGTCCGCCAACAGCTTGTCCTCGATCACCCCGGCCGCGTACACCAGACCGTCGATTCGCTGGTGCTCCTCGTGGAGCTTCTCCAGTAGCTGGCGGGTCGCCACCGAGTCCCGGGCGTCCAGCGTGTGGTAGCGCACCGAGCTGCCCAGTTCCGTCAGCTCCGCCAGGGTGGCGGCAACCTCGCGGCGGGCGAGGACCGTCTGGGCGGCCCGTTCGATGTCGGCCGGTGACCGCATACCGCGGCGGGCGAGCGCGGCGCGCAGCGCGGTCGCGTCGAGCGCGGCGGCAAGGTCGGCGTCCCCGGCGTCCTCGGCGTCCTCCGGGAGCGGGGTCCGGCCGATCAGCTCGATGCGGCACTTGCTCGCGGTGGCGAGGGCTCGGGCGAACCAGGTGGTGATCCCGCGCGCACCGCCGATCAGGACGACCACCGAGTCCTGGTCCAGACCGATGGCCTGCGCCTCCGCGACCCCCTCGCCGGCCGGTCCGGCCCCGCCACTGGCTAGCGTGCCGAGGCCGGAGGGGACGAGGTCAGCGACGAACCGGCCCTCGGGCCGGTGGCTGACCACCGCGGCCGAGCCTGGCGACAGCAGCTCGTCGAGGAGCTGCCGCGCCTGTTGCTCCGGCGGCAGCTCGCGGTTGACACCGACGAAGCGGGCCATGGTCTGCCGGTACTCCTGAGAGATCGTGCGAAACAGGCCGGGAAGGCCGTCCACGCGCGGGGAGGCAGGCTCGGTGGCGGCGGCCAGCAGCCATCGCGGATCGGCCGCCAGCACGCGCTGGATGAACGGGAACGCCCGCGGCAGCATCGGCACGGGTCCATGGGCCAGGCCGTCGAGCATGATGAGGCCGTCCACGCCGCCCGCCGGGTCCCCGGTGGCGCCGTCCACGACACCGGTCAGGACTGCCGCCCCGTGCTCGGCCAGCAGCGCCGCCAGGTGGGGTACGACCGGTGTGCTCCCGGTGACGAGGAAGCGGGCACCGGCCAGGGTGCTGGCCGGCTGGCGTTCGACCTCCTCGACCGGGGACTCGACGGCCACCAGCCGGCGCGGTGCCACGCCTGCGGGCCGGGCGCCCGACGGCTGCGGCGCCGCCTCCGCCGGTGCCGGGTGCATCGGTTCGGCGGGTTCGAGCGCCGGCGGTGACCCGGCCGCGGCGGTGACCCGCTCGTCCAGCCACTGCACCATGGCCCGCACGGTCCGCGCCTTGACCAGGTCCGCCAACTCCTCCGGATCCCCGTCCGCCGACAGCCGCAACCGAGTCGCGACCTCACCGGCCACCTCGGCCCGTTTGATCGAGTCGATGCTCAGATCCGCCTCAAGATCCAGATCCAAGTCGATCATGTCGACCGGATACCCGGTACGCTCACTGATCACGGCCAGCACGGCACCTTTGAAGTCCGGCAGCACCGGCGTCGCTGCGGCGGTAGCCGGCGGCTCCGGCTCGATCCGCGCGGCCTGCACCACCTCCGGCCGGACCGCAGCGGTCGAGGCAACTGCCGGTGCGCCCACCAGGGCGGGCGCGGATCCGCCCGGCTGTTGGCCGAAGCTCTGCGACGGGATCAGCGCAGGCACCGGCGCGGGCCCTCCGGTCGACTCCCAGACCAGCCGACCGCCCGGGCCGCCGCCGAGGTACGCCAGGAGCACATCACGCTGGGACGCGATCATCTCCCGGCTGGCCCGGAGGAACTCGGCAAGCAGTTCGTCCCGGCTGTCGCGGGCTGTGTCTGGGGACCTGTTCACCATGGTCATCAGCAACTCCTCCACACGTCGGGGCGGGGTCATACCACCCGCGAGAGTGTCTCCATTCAGATCGCGGACCAACTGCCCGTTGACCATCCAGATCGGACGGTCGGCGGCCGCGGTGGCGCCGGCGTCGGTCGTGCCGCGCCCACGGAACAGCCACCCGGTCTGTACCGGTACTCCGGCACACGCCAACTGGGCCACAGCGATGAGCAGCGCACGCAACCCATCGCCGGGCCGGCCGTCGCACGAGACCGCAAGATGTGGACGGTCACCAAGCACCGCCCCGACCAGCCCGGTGAGCACCCGGCCCGGACCGACCTCCACGAACACCCGGGCACCGTCGGCGTACATCGCCTCGATCTGGTCGCAGAAGCGGACCGGCGAGGTGATCTGCTCGGCCAGCTCGGCGCGTATCCGGTCGGGCTCGTCGGGATAGGGCGAGGCCGTCCGGTTGGACCAGACCGGGATCCGGGGTGGTGAGACCGGTACACCGGCGAGCGTCCGGGCGAACCGGTCCGTCCCGCCGGCCACCATCGGGCTGTGGAACGCGCAGGCGACGGAGAGCGGACGAGCGGCCAGGCCGGCGCTCCTCAGACCAGCACTCGCCGAGTCCACCGCCTGCGTCGGTCCGGAGATCACCACCTGGTTCGGCGCGTTGTGGTTGGCCACGACCACGTCATCGGCGAGTCCGCTGTCGCGCAGCACGCCACGCACCTGATCCGCGGTGCCCGTGACGGCGGCCATCGTGCCCGGGTCATCGCCCACGGAGGCGAGGATCGCGTCGGCCCGCTCGGCGCTGAGCTCCAGGAGGGTGGCCGAGTCGAATGCACCGGCGACACTGAGCGCGACCAGTTCGCCGTAGCTGTGACCGCCAGCCATGTCGGGCCGTACTCCCAAGCGACGCAGCAGATGGTGGACGCCGAGCCCACCGATGCCGAGGACCGGTTGGGCGACCCGGGTGTCACGGAGGCGGTCCTGCTGCCGACGTTCGGTCTCCGGGTCGAACGCCGTCGCCGGGAAGAGCAACCCGGCCCACCGCCGTCCGAGATCGAGAAAGCGTCGCAGCTCGGGAAAGGCGACGAACAGCTCGGCCAGTGCGCCGACGCGCTGACTACCCTGACCCGGGAAGACGAACGCGACCTTGCCGGCAGTGTCGGTGGCACCGTCCGGCGGCTGGACCAGCCCTCTCGCCGGGTCGTGAACGCCTTCGAGCGCCCGATCCAGCAATGTCCGCAGTTCGGCCAGATCGCGGGCCACCACGGCGACCCGGATCGGCCCCAGGCGCGGATCCGACTGCGCCGCCGTGGCGGCAGCGAGGTCGCGCAGACGGACCGGCTCAAATGTCCGGGCTGCCGTTTCGAGCTCTTCGGCGAGCTTGCGCACCGCCCGGTGCGCGGCGGCCGAGTCCGTGCCCCGGAAGCAGAAGAGTTCGACCGGCCACGCCGGTGCGGAGTGGCGCGGCGTCGGTGTCGCGGGATGCGCGCAAAGCACGGCGTGGTAGTTGGTCCCGCCGAACCCGAAGGCGCTCACGCCGGCGATCCGCTCGCTGGCCGGCGCGGCCCACGGACTGGCTGCGGCGTGAAAGGCGAACGGGCTGTGCTCCGGGCTCCAGGCCGGGTTCGGCCGGCTGAGATTGATGGTGGGTGGCTTGACCCCGGTGTAGACCGCCATCGCCACCTTGATCACGCCGGCCAGGCCCGCGGCGCACTTGGTATGGCCGATCTGCGACTTCACCGAGCCGAGCGCACAGCTCCCGGGCTCGGCACCGGCCTCGCGGAACATGTTCGTGAGCGTCTGCAACTCGGTCCGGTCCCCCACGACCGTTCCGGTGCCGTGCGCCTCGATCAGGCCCACCTCCCTGGGGGAGATACCGGCACGGCGGTACGCGCGTTCCAGCGCCCGCCGCTGTCCCTCGGCGCGCGGCGCGGTCAAGCCCAACGCCCGGCCGTCGCTGGCGGCGCCGACTCCCTTGACGACCGCGTAGATCCGGTCGCCGTCGCGCTCCGCGTCCGCCAACCGCTTGAGCACCACGCACGCGACACCCTCACCCAGTGCGATGCCGTCGCCCGTGCTGTCGAAGGTGCGGCACCGCCCGGTCGGCGACAGGGCATGCGCCGAGGTGAACATCAGGTAGTCGTTGATGCCGTTGTGCAGATCCGCTCCCCCGCAGAGCATCAGGTCGCTGCCGCCGGCCTCCAGTTCCCTGCAGGCGGCGTCAAGCGCGGCCAGCGACGACGCGCAGGCTGCGTCGACGGTGAAGTTGGGCCCGCCGAGGTCGAGCCGGTTGGCGACGCGGCCGGCGATCACGTTGGCCAGGATCCCCGGGAACGAGTCCTCGGTCACCACGGGAAGCTGCTCGGCCAGCGCCTGCGGTATCTCGCCCAGGTAGGCGGGGAGCAGGGTACGCAGAGTCTGTGCGTACCCCATGTCGCTGCCGGCCTCGGCGCCGAAGACCACACCGGTGCGCTCGTGGTCGGCCCCTGGGTCGTCGTAGCGGTACCCGGCGTCGACGAGAGCGCGGTGCGAGACCTCCAGCGCGAGCAACTGGGCCGGGTCGATGCTGGCAAGTGCGGACGGTGGAATGCCGTACCGGATCGCGTCGAAGGGGACTGGATCGAGGAAACCGCCCCACTTGGAGACGCTGATCCGGCCGGCCTGCCCCGGCCCGACCTCGGGGGCGTAGTACGTGTCGACGTCCCAGCGGTCCGCCGGCACTTCGGTGATGGCGTCCGATGCCGCCAGGATTGACCGCCAGTAGCTGGCCAGATCGGGTGCGCCGGGCAGCACGCAGGCCATGCCGATGATGGCGATGTCCATCGGCTTGGGCTGCTCCCCGACCGCGGCGACGTTCGTGCCATCGGCAGCCCGCAGCTCCGCGATCCGCGCGGCGTGGAACGCCTCCGCCCCGCTGGTGACCTCCGCATGCAGCGCGGCGACCGTCGTGGTCCTGTCCCGCAGCACAGCCACCTGGCCGGCCATGAAGAGCCCCTCGGCCTCTTGGGCAGCCTCATCGACGCTGACCAGCGTGTCCGCATCGCGGCGGCGCCCCTTGCTCGCGATCCGCAGGCGCCCGACGTTGAGCAGTTCCAACCGCTCCCAGATCTCGCGGTGCTGCACCCCGGCGTGCTCCAGCCTGGACCGGAGGTCATGGAAGTCGTCGACGAACGGACTCTGCAGGCACCGGGTCACGTGTCCCGGCGCGGTCTGCAACAGCGCGGTACGGCTGGCGCTGATGGCCAGCCGCTGGAACAACGGCTGGATCGCGCCGTGCTCGACCGCTTCCGCCGTGAAGAGGTAGGCGGTGCCCATCAGGACCCCGAACCGCACCCCCCGAGCGGCCAGTGGCGCCGCCATCGCGGCAACCATCGCTACGGACCGGGCGTCGTGGATGCCGCCGGCGAAGAACACCTCCAGCCGGTCCGGCGCCTCGGCCGGAGCCTCGACCAGAAACTCCTCGATCACCGCGAGCTGCGCCTCCCACAATGGGAAACTGGCCCGCGGACCGATGTGGCCGCCGCACTCCGCACCTTCGAAGACGAACCTCCGGGCGCCCGCACCCAGGAACTGACGCAGCAGGCCGGGCGACGGTACGTGCAGAAAGGCGCCGATGCCCTCGGCTTCGAGGGCCTTCGCCTGCGCCGGCCGGCCACCGGCGATGATGGCGTAGCTCGGCCGGGTCTCGAGAATCGCGGCGATCTGCGCCGCACGCAGCTCTTCCGGGACGAACCCGAGGACCCCGACGCCCCACCGGTGCTCGCTCAGCGTTTCGGCGGCCCGGCGTAGCATGCGACGCGACTGCTCAGCGTCGGCCACGCCGAGCGCGATGAATGGCAGGCCGCCCTCGGCTGCCACGGCTGCGGCGAACCCGCCCTCGTCGCTGACTCGGGTCATCGGTCCCTGGGCCACCGGAAGGCGGGTGCCGAGACTTACCGCCAGCGGCGCGCCCGGCGCGAACAGGGCACCAGCGGTGGAGTCCGCGATGGCCCCGGTGATGACCTTGCGGATGCCCCGGACAGCCGCGGCGGTGTCGGGCCAGCGCTGCGCGAAAACGGCCGCCAGCCAGCCGTCCTGCCCGACCGGCAGGACCTGGTCGACCTCGCCGTGCTGGCGGCCGAGACGGATGCCACGGACCTGTCCGTCGAGGACCGCCTCGGTGCCGTCCATCCGGCGGATCGCGGCTATGACGTGGTCCGGCAGGTCCGACTCGGGCATCAGCGTGAGTTGGGTATCGAGCACCACACCGGCCGCACCGCCCACGACGCAGGCCGCGGCTGTCCGCGCTCCGATGCCGCCGGCGACCCAGATCGGCACCGTGACCGCGTCGTCGGCCACGAGCTGCTGCAACAGGACGAACGAACTGAGGTCGCCGACCCGCCCGCCGGACTCCATGCCGCGGGCGATGAGTCCGGCGGCGCCGGCCGCGATGGCCTCGTTTGCCTCGATAAGGCTGGTGACCTCGGCGACCACGCGATAGTGCGCAGCGAGTCGGGCCACCGGCCAAGGTCCGTCCGGACCGGTCACGACGAGATCCACCCGGCCGCCGGCGCGGCGGCGGATGTCGTCGAGGCTGGCCGCACAGCCCGGCCCCAGCCGCACCCCGATGCTTCCCGTCGTTTCAGCGACGACCCGTTCGAGAATTTCCAGCGCCAGCTGATCACCGTCAACAAGATCGATCACCGCCAGCGCTCCACCATTATGTGCGGCGATAAGAGAGAGGGGGCTTGGCTCCATACCGGGTCCGCCGACGATGGCGATAACTGACTTATTGATGATTGGTGCGGTGCTCATCGGGCTCCTGTTTCGTGGGCAGCGGCCAGCTCACCCGCAGACAGACCTGCCGGCGAACAAAATGAGGTATATATTGAAATCAAATAAATTCTTGAACCAAGACAGCCATCATTTCCCCGGCCATTCAATGACCATCTATGGCTAGCCCTATCGGACTTGTAGTCTTTGCACGTGAATCGCGGGATCGTCGCTGCGTGGCAGCTTGATAACGTCGCGCACAGCCACCGAAGCGGTCCCGGGCGGTCCTCGAAACCACATTGCCAGCGATGGCAGGCCACCCGGAGCATACTTAGCCCAGTGATGCCGCGCACGCTGAATGCAAAACGGCGCAGCACCGCCTCAGCCCGGCCTGCGTTACGCACGCACCAGAAACGGCGCGACGCCGCACCCAACGACGCCGCACCCAACAGGGACCCTTGACACTGCGATCACCCCGAGGTGCGCGCCGACGTCGCCCGTACGCTGCGATTCTGGTTCGACCGCGGTGTCGACGGCTTCGGTATCGACGTGGCGTATTCGCTAATCAAGGCCCCCGGTCTCGCTGACCTCGGGGACGCGGCCGCGCTGGTCGCGCTCGACGGCCACCCGCAGTGAGACCGGGACGGCGTGCACGAGATCTACCGCGAGTGACGGGCCCTCGCCGAGGAGTACGACCCGCCGCGGATCTTCATCGCCGAGGCATGGGGGGACCACCCGGAGCGCCTCGAGCGTTACCTGCGCGCGGACGAGCCGCACACCGCGTTCCACTTCCATTTCTTGCCCACGCAGTGATCCACCGAGTCCTTTTTCCCACAGGGGACGTGATGCTGCGCGAACATCCCATATTTAACGACTCAGGACACTAGGGCATCGTCATTTTTCGGTCAGGTCGACCAACATGGGCACGTGTGGTAGCCCGACGTAAACCTCGACGTCACCGTCGCGTCGCCACCCGAGGCGCTCGAAGAAGGCCACATTCGGTAGCTGGATGTGGGCGGCCATGACCTGCCCGCCGCGCTCGCCAGCGGTTCGCATCGCATACCGCACCAATGGGCCCCCCAGCCCGTGTGTCCGATACTCCGGCAGCACGGCCAGCCGATCACCCTGCCAGAGCGTGGCGGTTTCGTCGAGCGGAAAGAGCCGCACGGTGCCGGCGATCGCGCCGTCGACGAGACCGACGGCGTGGACGGTCGACGGATTGTCGTCGTTACTGTCCCGATCGGAGTCGGCGAAGATGCGCTGCTCGTCGACGAACACGCGGCGCCGCACCGCGTGGTGGGCCGCGAGTTCGTCGGGGGTCCGGGCAGCGCGGCAGTTGACAGCGACGCGTTCGGCCTGAAGCATGCGGGACTTCAGCCGACCGGCCGGGGACGGATCTGCAGGAGCGGCTCCATCGACGAGAGGCCCGAGCAGGCCTGACACCGGGCGCAGCCGGCCTTCGCCGTCGTCGAGCCCATGCCCCGCTGGGTCATGTACGCGAGCACCTTGCTGTAGATCGGCTGGGTGTACGCGCGGGTCGGCGGCTTCCAGTCGGCCATGAGGCTGCCGGCTACCGGGCGCAGCGGCACGACGAACGGGTAGACCCCGATGTCGACAGCCCGCTTGCACCCCTCGATCGTCGCCTCGGGGTCCTCCCCCATGCCGAGGATCACGTAGGTGGAGACCTGACCCTCGCCGAACACCTCGACGGCCCGCTCCCAGGCCGCGAAGTAGCCGTCGATACCCGTACGGGCCTTGCCTGGAGCGACGCGAGCCAGCACCGCCGGGTCGAAGGTCTCGATGTGGATGCCGACCGAGTCGATACCCATCTCGCCGACCTGGTTGATCACGTCGAGGTCGTACGGCGGCTCGAACTGCACCTCGACAGGCAGCCCGCTGGCCTCCTTGATCGCCTGGCCGCAGCGGGCGACATACAGGGCACCGCGGTCGACACCGCGGGTGCTTCCCGTCGTCAGCGTGGCGTCGACGGCGCCGTCGAGATCGCGCGCCGCGACCGCCACCTCAGCCAACTGCTCCGGCGTCTTGCGCGCGATAGTGCGACCGGACTCGAGCGAGAGGCCGATTCCGCAGAACGTGCACTGGTCGTCGTTGCCCCAGTAGGTGCAGTGCTGCACCACGGTGCTGGCCAACGAGTCGAGGTGGAGCAGAGCGATCTGCTCGTACGGGATGCCGTCGGCGGTCTTGAGGTCGTAGAACCGCGGACGACGCTCAGCCCGCGCGCCCGCGAGGCGTACGCCCTCCCGGTAGATGCCGTAACCGTCGTCTTCTCCACGCAGGACATAGGGCGAGTCGGCGGCGACCGCGTTGTCCGTGGGCGCGGTGACCGGAAAGCCTTCGACCCACAGCATTCCGGAGTCGGTCGGGCCGGCTCCACCGGTGCGCCGCTCTATCTGCGTCTCCAGCCGGAGACCGCGCGCCTGGAGGTCGAG
The DNA here is from genome assembly GCF_011947225.1 of Planosporangium flavigriseum. GTDB lineage: Bacteria > Actinomycetota > Actinomycetes > Mycobacteriales > Micromonosporaceae > Planosporangium > Planosporangium flavigriseum. Next base: position 152,397 of record NZ_JAATVW010000001.1, read on the forward strand.
GATCAGCTCGCTGATGTCGGCCGGAGCCGGCCGGTCCACCATGGTCCCGCCGTCCGCGCTAGGGCCGAACACTGTTGCTGTCACCTCATGAACCTCCTACATCCGTCCCCGTGTGCACTAGTGATACCAGATGGACGTCCACCAAGGTAGTAAGAGCATCAACTTTCCGATGCGAAACTGCTCCGGACTTCGTCGGCCGCCGCCAACCACGCGTCGCGGTCGGTGAACTCCTCCACGCGCACTCCTTGGGACGGATCGTCACCGGCGACACCGAACACCTCGAGCCGATACGCCGGCAGACCGGTTCGCGGATCGGCAACGACTGAACGGACCATGAGGGCGTCGGTTTCGATGTGCGCCTCCACCCACCGCGCGGACCCCGTACGCCAGGCGGCAGGGCTCGGCTCCTCGATGACAGCCCAGGTCAGCCCCGCGGCACGGGCCCGCTCGACCGCCTGTCGTCGCAGTTCATCGGCCTGCTCCTGAAGCAGGCCGCGCAGCCGCTGTGACATCGCGGCCTCGACCACGAGGGCGGTGTCGAGGCCGTCGAGAGGAACACCCTCGGCACCGGCGGCGGCGACCAGCCAGCCGGTCAGACCGTCCGCACCGGCGGCGAGCTCATCGAGGCTCGCGCAGGTCTCCGAAAGTCGTCGGGCGAGCAATCCTACGAGGAGCACCGCGCGCTGGTAGCGGTCCGCGTCAACCATCGCGAGGGGAAAGAGCCGGTCCTCGGCCTCGCGCAGTCGGCGGGCCAACGCGGCGTGTTCGGCCGGTATCCCGGCCGGACCGACGTTGTCCCCGGCGGCCGACGGTGGCAGCGACTCAAACATGGCACCTCAACATGACACTTCCGGACCCTTGGCAAGCTCGGCGGTCGTTCACTATCGTGATCATTCCAAGTCGCATCCTAGACGACAGTGCGCGGGCGTCATACGCCCATCGCGGAAGGAAGCCCCTGTGCTCAGGACAGCGGTCGTCGCGCTCGGCGGAAACGCATTCACCCGCGAGCACCAGAGCGGTACATACGAAGAAATGGCCTCGAACGCACACGCGATGGCGGCAGCGGTCCATGGGCTCCGGCAGGCCGGCTGGCGCGTCGTCGTGGTCCATGGCAATGGCCCACAGGTGGGAAACCTGGCGATCCAGCAGGACGCTGGTGAACCTCTGGTACCGGGCCTGCCGCTGTTCGCGCTCGGCTCGATGACCCAGGGCATGCTCGGCAGCCTCTTCTGCCTCGCGCTCCGTGAGGTGTGCGGCGACGACTCACCCGACGTGGTGGCCGTGGTGACGCACATGCGGGTTGACGCCCGCGACCCGGCCTTCGACCATCCCACGAAGCCCATCGGTCCGTTCTTCTCCGCCGCGGCGGCGCAGGAATTGGCCCAGGCGAAGGGCTGGCAGGTCGTCGAGGATGCCGGGCGCGGGTACCGCCGGGTGGTGCCCTCCCCCGCACCGGTGGAGATCGTCGAGGCCCGGGGGATCACTCGCCTCCTCGATGAGGGTTTCGTCGTCGTCGCGGCCGGCGGTGGCGGCATCCCGGTCACGGACCACAACGGCCGCCTGGCGGGCGTCGAAGCCGTCATCGACAAGGATCTCGCCGCCGCACTGCTCGCCGTGGACATCGGCGCGCACGCCCTCGTCCTCGTCACCGGCGTCGACGCGGTCATGCTCGACTTCGGTACGCCCCGGCAGCGGGCCATCACGACCGCCAGCACCGCCGACATGCGCCAGCACCTGCTGGACGGGCAGTTCCCTGAGGGCAGCATGGCGCCGAAGGTACGCGCCTGCCTGGAGTTCCTTGACGCCGGTGGCGGATGTGCCGTCATCACGTGCCCCGAACTCGCGCCGTCCGTACTCGCCGGCCATTCCACCGCCGGTACCCGAATCGTCAGCACCCTGGCTAGTCAAGGAGCAGCATGAAGACCGCGATGCGGCTGTTCAAGGACACGTACCTCGACTCCGTCCTCCAGCTTGCCGGAACCCGGGCGATGCGGCAGGTGGAGGGGGTGGAGTGGGCGGCAGCCGCGATGGGCACCGCAGCCAACATCGAGACCCTGCAGGAGCAGGGCTTCACCGCGGATGACATCGCGGGCGCCGCCGCCGGCGACCTGTTCCTCGCCGTACGCGGCGTCGACGAGGCCGCCGTCGAAGCCGCGCTCAAGTCCGGCGAACAGGCGATGTTCGCCGCGCGCGAGAGCGGATCGGGCGCCACGGTGCAGCAGCCACGCTCGCTCGACGAGGCGCTGCGCCAGCAGGCCGGGAGCACGATAGCCGTCGTCTCCGTGCCCGGCGACTACGCCGCCCTGGAAGCGCACAAGGCCCTCGCGCGAGGCCTGGACGTCCTGTTGTTCAGCGACAACGTCTCCGTCTCCGACGAGATCGCGCTCAAGGAGCACGCCGCGCGCCGCGGCCGGTTCGTCATGGGCCCGGGTGCCGGCACGGCGATGCTCGCCGGTACGGGCCTGGGCTTCGCCAACGTCGTAAACCCGGGCCGGGTTGGGGTCATCGCCGCGGCGGGTACCGGAGCGCAGGAGGCGATGGCGCTGCTCGACCGGTGGGGCGTCGGCGTCTCGCACGTCGTCGGGTTGGGCGGCCGCGACCTGTCCGAGGCTGTGGACGGCCGGATGGCGGCCCTGGCTCTCGAGGCGCTGCGCGACGACCCGGCGACCGAGGTGATCCTGCTCGTCTCCAAGCCACCCGCGGAGTCCGTGGCGCAGAAGGTGCTGTCCCTGGCCGGCGACACCCCGCTCGTGGCCTCGCTCATCGGCCTGAGCCCCGACGCGACCGTGCCGGAGGGCGTCTACGTGTCGGACACCCTTGAGGGTGGCGTGGTCAGGACGCTCGACGTACTGGGGATCGCGGCGCCGGACCGGACCCGGCTGCGGGGCCCGAGCGTTGAAGACGCCATCGCCCGGGTGGCACCCGCCCGTACGACGGTTCGCGGGCTCTACTCCGGCGGAACGCTCTGCTACGAGGCGCTCGTCCTGCTCGGACGTACCCTCGGCCCGGTGTGGTCCAATACGCCGATCGACAAGCGCTACGGCCTTCCCGCGCCCGAGCACGCCAGCGTCTGCCTGGACCTCGGCGAGGAGGAGTACACGAAGGGACGTCCACACCCGATGATCGACCCTGAGGCCCGCGTCGAGATGCTCCGGGAGGTCGGGCAGGACCCCGACGTCGCCGTGGTGCTGCTCGACGTCGTGCTGGGCCACGGCTCCCACCCGGACCCGGCCGGCATGCTCGCGCCGGTGTGCGCCGAGATCTCCGGTCCCGACGGGCCGCAGGTCGTCGCGTACGTGCTCGGCACCGGCCAGGACCCCCAGGGCTACGAAGACCAGGTACGTAAGCTCGTCGACGCCGGTTGCATCGTCACCGAGACGGCAGCCCGCGCGGCGCTCACCGCCGCGGCGATCGCCACCCGTACGCCACAGACCGCGACGGCCGTCCTATGAGCTACCGCGGCCGGGTCGGCCTGCTCACCTACTCGACCAAGCCTCGAGGCGGAGTCGTCCACACCCTCGCCCTCGCCGAGGCGCTGGTCGCCGCCGGCGTGGACGTCCACATCTTCGCTCTCGGCGGCGAGGACGGCGCGTTCTTCCGGGACACGCAGGTACCCTTCACCCTCTTCCCCGCCCCGTCCGGGATCGACTCGCTGGAGGAGAAGGTCTTCGCCTCGGTCGACTCGATCGCCACCGGTCTGGCGGGTGTCGTGGACGAGTTCGACCTCTTCCACTCCCAGGACTGCATCTCGGCCCGGGCGGCGACCCGGATCCGTGACGAGAAGGCCGGACCGCCGGTTCTGCGCACCGTCCACCACGTGGACGACTTCACGACGCCGGCCCTCATCGACTGCCAGCGCAAGGCGATCATCGAGCCCGACCACCTGCTCGTCGTCAGCGAGCAGTGGCGGGGGATTCTTCGTGAGGAGTACGGCGTCACCGCCGACGTCGTGCGCAACGGCGTGGACCCGTCGCGGTTCCCCCCGGTGACCGCGCAGCGCAGAGCCGAACTGCGCGCGTCGGTCGGCGCCGAGGACCGGTTCCTCTTCATCTCGGTCGGCGGCATCGAGCCCCGCAAGGGGAGCAAGACGCTGTTCGAGGCTCTCGGGCTGCTGCGCGATCGCGGCCTGCGCCCCGTCCTGGTGGTGCTGGGCGGCCATTCGTTCCAGGACTATGAGGCCTACCGGCGCGAGGCGCTCGCGATGTTGCCCGATCTCGGGCTCGAGCTCGGCACCGACGTCATCGGAGTGGGCACCGTGTCCGAGGATGTGCTCGGCGCGTGGTACCGCAGCGCCGACGCGCTCGCGTTTCCTTCAGTGAAGGAAGGCTTCGGGCTCGTCGCGCTGGAGGGCCTGGCCGCCGGCCTGCCGGTGGTGGCGAGCGACCTGCCGGTGTTTCGTGAATTCCTCACCGACGGCCGGGACGCGCTGCTGCCCGCCGTCGGTGAGCCGACGGCGCTCGCCGATGCGCTGGAGCGGGTCATGACCGACGAGCGGCTGCGGTCCACCCTCGTCGCGGGCGGCCACACGGTACTGCCGTCGTTCACGTGGTCGGCGTCGGCCGCCCGGCACGCCGAGATCTACCAGGCGGTACGGCCGATCTGACCGGCCGTACCGCGGCGCTAGTGGTCGTGATCGCCATGGTCGTGGCCGTGGCCGTGATCGCCATGGTCGTGGCCGTGGTCCCAGCCGGCGGGGCGGGCCGCGAGTTCGGCGGCCCGCTCCTGCACAGCACCGGCGGTGACGAATTCCCGCGCCACGACGACCTGCTCGAGGGCGTCGAGCCAGCAGCGGTAATAGCTGAAGCACTCCCCCGGTTCGTGGGACGTTTCCCAGTCGGCGATCCGGACGATGAGGCGCTGGCGGAACTCCTCCCACTCGAAGGCGCCCGCCTCGTTCAGGGTCATCGCCAGGCCGAAGGCGCGGCTCTCCCACGGCTCGGCGAACACCAGCTCACCATTGGAGCGCGGCGGGGCGGCCGGGCCGTCGACGTCGAGGGAGACCGTGAGCGCGGCGGTCATGCCATCACCCGGGCCACGCCCGCCATGGTGTCCCGCGTCACGAGCGGTGCCAGCTGCTCCTCGGTGAAGCCCTCGGTGCCGGCAGGACGCTCGGGCAGCACGAAGTAGCGCACCTCCGAGCTCGAGTCCCACACCTGAATCTGCACGTCGTCGGCGAGCTGAAGGCCCATCTCGGCCAGCACCGTGCGCGGCTCCTTCACCACCCGCGCCCGGTAGGCCGGGTCCTTGTACCAGGCCGGCGGCAGCCCGAGCAGCGGCCAGGGGTAGCAGGAGCAGAGGGTACAGACGACGACGTTGTGCACGTCCGGCGTGTTCTCCACGACGACGATGTGCTCGCCCTGCGGCCCCCTGAAGCCCAGCTCGGCGACTGCGGCGGTACCGTTTTCGAGCAGCCGCGCCTTGTACTCCGGGTCCGTCCACGCCTTGGCGACGACCTTGGCGCCGTTGAGGGGGCCGACATCGGTCTCGTACATCTTGATGAAGCCGTCCATGACCTTCGGGTCGACGAGGCCGCGCTCGACGAGCAACTGCTCGAGCGCCTCGGTACGCAGCGCGATGGGTACGCGGGTCATGCCGCTTCCTCCAGGTAGTCCTCGTAGAGGTCGATGTTGAGGTCGAACCGCTCGGCGTCGGCGCCGAAGAGCTCGTGGGAGTCGAAGCGCACGGTGTACACCCACTGCGCGTTCTCTCCCTGGAAGTGGGCGTGGGTGTCCGGCAGCAACTGTGCCGGCTCGACGATGACGACGGTCCCCTCGTGGCCCATGACGTAGCGCGGCAGCCGGGTGTGCCCCGCGGGCTCGACCGTCTTTGCCCGTACCCGGTCGCCCACCTTGTACTTCTGCGGCGCCTCGACCGAGCGGATCGACCCCGCGGCGGTGGGCGCATAGTCGGGCTTGTTCGGCTCGGGGGCTGGCGGTTCCTCGACCCGGCCACCGGACAGATTGGTCGCCCGTGCCTCGACCGCGCCGGGGGCGATGATCGAGCTGTCGTAGAGCAGGTTCTCCGCGCCGTGCAGCCAGCGGCCGTAGTAGCCGTCGTCGAGGTAGTCCGCCCGGTCGAGGCGGTCCATCGCGTGGCGGAAGGCGTCGAGGTTGGTCCCCGACAGGCGCATCGAGAGCAGCGCCAGCGCGAAGGCGCGAGCCTGCCACCGATCCTCGAAGACCGGCTCGTTCGGCACCGGAACCGGGGCACGGCCCCAGCCGTCGGTACCGCCCATGTCGTGGATGCCGGTCGCAGGTTGGACGTTGCTCACGGTGCCCTCCTCTTCACCAGGGGAACGGGATGGTGGCGTCGGGTGGGGAACCGGGAGGACTCCCCACCCGACGGGTCCTGAGCGGTCAGACCGTCCAGGTGTTGAGCTGGAAGGCGCCTTCCTGCCAGGAGGTGAGCGCGATGTCGAGCACGTCCAGCGGGTTGAACGGGATGACGCCGGGGATCAGGTCGTCCTCGCGGAACCCGTACAGCGCGCCCATGGCGAAGCGGCAGGCGTAGATCTTCGCGCCCTCGTTGATGAGGGTCTTGATCTGGTTGTTAATGGCGAGGTTGCCCGGGAATCCCTCCTTGCCGACGGTGGGGTAGCCGCGGGTACCGGAGGCGAGCAGGACGGCGGGGCCGTACAGAACGATGCTGACGTCGAAACCCTTCCGGACCAGCCGGGTCGACGTGAGCAGGTTGACCAGGGCTACCGAGCCCTCGAAGGGGACGGTGTGGATGAAGACGTACGCCTTCTGCCCCGGCTTGGCCTTGATGTCGGGGAAGAGCTTCTCTTCGGTGTTGTACAGGTATTCACCTTCGGCCGGCAGTTCGGTGTTGACGGTCTTCGGCATGTGCCCTCCTGGTTGGGTGACCGACGTGGTCTGTTCGGGTCGCTGGTCTGCGCGCCTGTGCTATACCGCCGGGCCGGCCGGCGGGGTGGGCTTCGACCAGTGCTTGCGGTGGCTGCCGGGCATGGCAACCATGAACCTGCGGCGGATCGCCCAGGGCGTCAGCCGGTAGACCGGGACGAAGACCCGGGTCCAGAAAACGGAGCCGTGGATCGGCGGCGGTGTGATGCCGTGGGCGCGCGCTACCCGCGCCTGCGCGTCGCGCAGCAGGTAGTGCTGCGCGTTCTCCCTGACCCAGCGCGTGAACGACGCCATTTCACGCCCCCTTGCGGGCCTCGGCCACGCCATTCTGGGCGGCCACGGCGATGGGTTCGTTGAGCGCGCCGATCGGCGGCGAATAGACGTTCTCCATCGTCGCGAGGTCGTGCAGGGTCAGTCCCTTGCGGACCGCGACGCCGAGGAAGTCGGCGCGCTCCTTGATGCCCTCGCCGCCGACCATCTGCGCGCCGATCAGGCGCAGGGTGCCGGGCTCGGCGAGGAGCTTGACGCGTACCTGTTTCACCCCCGGGTAGTAGCGCGCGCGGGAGATACCCGTGGCCCTGCCGACGACGTGCGGGATGCCGAGCGCGCCGGCCGCGACCTCACCGAGGGCGACGCCACCGATCATCCACTTGCCCGCGACCATCCCCCACGGCACGTAGACCGACTGGTAGGCACGGTCACCGCCGCCGGCGTTGAAGCCGGCCACCTTGCCCTGCGCGTACGCGTGGCTGCCGGTGAGGCCCTGCAGCGGCAGACCGCCCAGGCCGTGCGGGATCTCGCACACGTCGCCGGCCGCCCACACGTCGCGCGCAGAGGTGCGCATGTGGTCGTCGATGACGACGCCTCCGGTGGAGCCCGCCGTGACGCCGGCCGCCATGGCGAGAGCGTTGTTGGGCACCTTGTGCGTGGCGACCACGACCAGGTCGCACGCGATCTCCCCGTTCGAGGTCGCGACGCCGCGGACGTGGCCCTTGCCGTTGTCGAGGAAGCCCTTGAGCTCGGTGTTCCAGTGCATCGTCACACCCATCTCAGCCCAGGACTCCTGCACCGGAGCGGCGATGTCCGGGTCGCACAGCTCCCCGAGGGCCCACGGGTGCGGGTCGATCAGATGTGTCTCGATGCCGCGGTGGGCGAGCGCGGTGACCATCTCCAGGCCGAGCGCCGAGGCCTCGACGATGACGGCCTTCTTGACCGTATCGAGGACCTTGTCCCACTCCATGGCCGCGCGGATGTTTTTCACATAGTAGAGGCCACCGAGGCCAGCTCCCGCCACGCCGGGGTCCTTGTAGTCGAAGCCGGTGGCGACGACGAGGGAGTCGTAGGAAACCTCACCCTCGCCCTCCACCCGGATCTTCTTCGCGGCCGTGTCGATGGACCGGACGGTCGTCTCGTACCGGACATCGATCCCGGCGTCCACGTAGGACTGCTTGTCGGCGAGGAACAGCGCCTGAAAGTCCGGGATCTCCTTGCCGTGCACGTACGGAATACCGCAGGGGCTGTAGGCGACGTCTTCGAACTGGGTATAGACGACCACCTTGTTGGCCGGATCGGCGGCCTTGGCGCCACCCGCCGCCCCGAGCCCCGCAGCGCCACCGCCGACGATCACCACTTTACGAGCCAACGGATCCTCCTGCTGTAGGGCAGAGTGTGGGGTGCGCGTTCATCATCGAACACTGCCCGTTGACTATGATGCACGGGATTTCACGATGTCAACAGCCACGCGCGTTACTCTTGGACGTCGACACGACGAGGAGCTGACATGCCCGCCAATGACGTCTCGCCGCCGGTCGAGGCCGAAGAAGCACGCCCGACCCAGGTCGAGGAGATCGTCAGCCTCATCGGGCCGAAACTGTACGAACTGCGCAGGGCACGGGGGTACTCCCTGCAACAGCTGGCCACGATCAGCGATGTCTCATCCGCGGCGATCCACAAGATCGAACGCAACGGCATGGTCCCCACCATCACCACGCTGCTCAAGCTCGGCACCGCGCTCGGGGTCCAGGTGAGCCACTTCGTGGCCGAGGAGGGGATGCCGCCCGAGCGCGTCAAGTACACGCCCGCGGAGCAGCGCCCGGTGGTCTACACGCCACACAAGGGCCTCTCTCTCGCCGGCATCACCGGCTCCTACCGCCAGTTCGAGACCGCCGCGGCGATGGCCACGGTGATCCCGGGCGCGAACAGCGGCGAGAAGCTCCTGCAGCACCCTGGCGAGGAGGTCGTCCACGTAGTGGAAGGCGTGCTCACCTTCGATATCGGCGGCCAGTCCTACGCCCTGGGCGAGGGCGACACGCTGCACTTCGGCGGCGAGGTGCCGCACCAGTGGGGCAACCAGGCCAAGCGGCCGGCTCGGGCGATCTGGATCGCGCTGCGCGGCAGTTGAGGACCGACGCGGCTCGCCTGACTATGACGCCTGGCCCGCCCGGTGATGGACGGTGATGGTGGGCGGACGGCGCAGGGTATTGGTGACGTAACAGACGCGCTCCGCCGAAGCGATGAGGCGCTCGGCGTCCTCATCGGGCAGTCCCGTGACCACCTCGATGGCGATGTCGGCAAACCGCGGCCCGTCATAGGTTCCGGTGACGGTGACCTGTGCCGAAGGTAGTTCCACGGAGCGTTTGCGGGCGCTGTAGACGAGCGCGAGCGCGAAGCAGGACGCAACGGAGGCGAGCAGGTAGTCCGTCGGCTGCGGGCCGGTATCGGTGCCGCCTACGCTCTCCGGCTCGTCGACGCGCAGGTCGAACCGGCCGGCGTCGACGCGGACCTGGTAGCCACCCAGCCATTCTGCGTTGACGGTACGCGTCGACATGCTTACCTCCGTTGCTCCCGTGGCGTTTCCTATAGCGGACAGACACCTACTATACGGGGCTTTCTACCGGTACCGATGGCGCCGACCCGCCGAGCCAGGGCGCCGTGGCGCAGTTCGCGGAGCCGACGAGGACACCGTAGGCGAGGTCGAGCCCGGAGGTGTGCCCGGCCCGGGCCAGTCGCGCGCGCGCCTGGTGCGCTCCCCCGAGGTCCCCGTCGCCGCAGGCGGCGACCAGGTCGTGCAGGGCCGCCAGCGACCGGCCACGAGCGGCCCACTCCAGAAACGCCCGGGAGATGTCGTGGGTGGGCGCCTGCCGGGCGAGCGCCACGAGCCGCGCCTCGTGCGCCGAACCGGCGGCTGCCCGCGCGACGAGGAGCAGACCAGCCACCACGTCGTCGCCGGCCGGCGTCAGCCCGCTACCCCGGCCGGCCAGGACATCCACTGCCGCGGCCAGTCCACGCCGGCGCAACGTCGCGGACAGCGTCACTTCGCCGGCCGGGCCGGGGCCGTCGTCGAGGTCGAGGACGGGATCATGATCAAGTACGCGGCGCAGCGCGGCCGTTACGGCCGCAGGGTCGGCAAGCGGTCGTGGGCGCCAGACCACGGGGGACCCGGGCACCCGCACCTGGGCGACCCAGAGGTCGCCGCCGTCGACCCGCACCTGCTCGCCGACCACCACCGACGGCAGCGCCGTCACATGGGCGTGCAGCGGACCCGGTTCGACCTCCGTATCGACGAGCGCGAACAGTCCACCGGGGACGGACAGGTAGACGGCGCGGCGGAACACCGCGACCACGCGCCCTGTCCCCCGGCCGGCGAGCAGCGCGGCCGCGCCCTCGCCGACCCGTACCAGACGCATCAGCTCTCGTGCTCAGCTCTCGCGCAACGCCATCAGTGCCTCGCGGAATCCCGCGACCGGGGCGGTGGCGACACCAGCGCCGATCTGACCGGTTCCGTCGCTGGCGTGCAGGATGCCGGTGTTCACCTTCGGCGTGATACCGGTCTCGACCACCCTGCGCACGTCCACACCGAGCGGGGTGCCCCGGAAGTCCATCGTCGGTAGCTTGAACCGGCTGCTCTCCGCGCCGCAGATCTGCACCATCTCGTCGGTGGCGCGGGCGGCGTCGGCCATCGAGCCGCCCAGGAACGCCGCCACGGCCGGTGACCCGGCGGCCGCCGGCCCGCCGAGCCCCACCAGCTCGAGGACGGCGCTGTCGCCGATGTCGGGGGCGGCGTCCTCCGGGCCGTACCCGGCATAGAACAACGCGTCCGCCACCGGTGGCGAGTCGGTGACGAACCACCGGTCCAGGCCGGCCAGTTTCACCCCGTACGTCGTGCCGTTACGGGACATCGTCGTCACGATGCTGGCGCCTTCGACCTGCTCGGCCCACAGGGTGAGCGACTTCGCCGCCGCCATCGCGAGGGTCAGGAAGAACAGGTGGTTGGTCGAAAGGTACTCGCAGAACGCCACCGTCTGCGGATCGTCGCCGAGCGCCGCGACCGCCGGCAGGATGTTGCGGATCAGCAGGTTCGTCGAGGCCTGCGTGCGCATGTGGACGTCGTCGCCCATCTGCACGCCCTGCGCCGCGATCGCGAAGACGTCGATCGGGCCGAGCTGAGCCACGATCCGGGCCAGCCGCGGGCCGGCGACCTCACGAAGGAAGACCAGCCGCTCGATCGCGGCGTCCGAGTCGCGGCCGAACCATGCCACGTCGCCCGGGCCCTGCCCGATCGGCGCGAAGGCGCGGGTGCCGCCGGCGGCGTTCTCGACGACGTACACCGGTGCGCTGGGCCCGAGCGCGGTCGCCATCGGCACGACGGTCGCGTGCTCGTTGGCCGAGCCGAGGGTCACCTCACCGGAGCTCAGCAGGGCGTCCGCCGCGGCGACGTCGGCCGCCCACCCTTCGGCCACCACGGCCGCGCGCATGGAACGCTTCAGCGGGTCGCAGACGTCGGTCCACGCGATCGGCGGGCCGGGGTGCAGCAGCATCCGCTCCCCCATGCCCGGCACCACGTCCGCCGCGGTCCGCACGTCGACCAGGCACGGCACGCCCTCGTCGAGCCGGCGCAGCACCTCGGCGTTCGCGGCCTCGATGTCGGCCGAGCGAAGTCCGTACAGATCCGTCAGCGCGCGAACGGCGGCCGGGTCGCCGTCGGCCGGCGGTCGCCAGTCGACGTGCAGCACCGACGCGCCCTGCGCCGCCACCGCATCGGCGAACAGCGGCAGGCCCAGGTTGACGACGCGCGCGTCGGTGGGGAGATCGGTACGGGGGCTCGTCACGGTCATGCTTGCCTCCTTCATTGCCCGGCCAGTTTCCTGGCGCGGGTCCGCAGGTCATCCTCGGCGGCACGGATCGCGCCTCGTCGTGCGTCGACCTCCGCGCGGAACTGCGCGGCCTGGCGGCGTGCCCGGGTGAGCATCGGGTACATCGAGACCGGCGCGGCGCCGCCCAACGCGGTACGGGAGTCGACCAGCGCACGGGGGTCGAGCATCGTCCGCAGCTCGGCGTCGTCGAGTCGCCACGCCTGTCCCACAACGGCGGCCGAGGCGCGCGCGACGGCCTCGGCGTCCAGCGCCGCCCCGCCGGCGCCCCGGTCGCCGAGCTCGCGCACCGCCCGCTGAACGACCCGGTGGGCGGTGCGGTAATCGGCCGCGAAGCGCTGCATGAGCAGCTCCGCGAGGTCGGCGGCCTGGGTGAAGCCCAGGTCCAGTGCCGCGCGCATGCGGTGGGCATCGGCGACGAGCGTGCGGACCACGCCCGTGGTCAGGCGGGTCACCCGGTGGGCGAGGTCGAGGGTACGGGGAAGTTCGCCGTACAGGTAAATGAGGTTGTCGCTGCGCGCCGACGGCGTCTTCGTCACGGCCGCCTGCCCCGCGAGCCGCCCCATGACCACACCGGTCGACCCCCTGATGACGGTCAACGCGTACGGGTTGCGCTTCTGCGGCATGAGGATGCTCGGGCGGCTGTACGCGTCGGCGAGGTCGATGAAGTCGAACTCCGCGCTCGCGAAGATCTCGAGGTCCTCGGCCAGCTTGTCCTGGGTGAGCAGCAGACTGGTGGCCGCCGTGAGCACGTGCAGGAAGGGGTCGGTCTGCCACATCGCGTCGCGGGTGTGCTCCACCGCAGCGTCGAACCCGAGGACCCGCGCGGTGGCGTCCCGGTCGTCGACGATCCGGGAGCCGTTGGCCGCGCCGGAGCCGGCCGGGCTGGCGTTGACGTGGGCGAACTCGGCGAGCAGCCGGCCGGCGTCGCGCAGCGCCGGGTCGGCGAAGGACAGCAGGTAGTGGCCGAACGTCGTCGGCTGGGCCTGCTGCAGGTACGTGTAGTCGGGCATGAGCGTCCCGAGGTGCGCCTCCGCCTGGTCGACCAGGGCCACGGCCAGCGCCGCGCCCGCGTCGATGAGGTCGAGCACCTGCCCGCGCAGCGTGATGCGGAACGCCGTGCGGACGGCCTCGCGCCGGGTACGGCCGGCGCGCAGCCAGCCGGCGTCGTCGCCGATGCACGCCACGAGGTGGCGTTCGCGGGAGTCGTACAGCTCGCCGTACCCGGGGTTGTAGTCGACCGCCTCGGCCGGCAGCGACGCGAGGTCGAGCAGCGCGCCGAGCAGCGCGCCCCGCGCGCCCGCCGGCAGGATCCCGCGCTCGGCGAGCTCGACGGCGTGCGCGAGGTCGGCGAGGTTGAGCGCGTCGTGCAGCACGGGCGCGTCGGCAACCTCCCACCCGTACCCGGCGGCGATCAGTTCGTCGGCCGGCCCTCCGGTCACGCGCGCACCTCCGGCGTGGCGAGCAGTTTGAGCGCGCTCGGCATGCCTCCGGTGTGCCACAGCACGACCGGGGCGCGCTCGCCGGCCTCGATCAGCGCGAGCACGGCGGTGAGCGCCTTCGCGCCGTACGTGGAATCAAACAGCAGTCCCTCGGTGTGCAGGGCGAGCAGCGCGTTGTGCAGGTCGGCCTCGGTCACCTGGCCGAAGCCCGGCCCGGTGGCATCGAGCAGGGTGAGGTCGGGCCCGGTGGGGGCGGGCGCGTCGAGGAGTGCCGCGCACGCGGCGGCGAGCTCCACCACCTCGGCCCCCATCTGCGCCGCCGGCCGGCTCACCGAGACCCCGTACGTACGCCAGGCCGCGCCGAGCGCGGCCCGCCCGGCGAGAAACCCCGACAGCGACGCGCCGGACCCGGTGGGCAGGACAACCACGACGTCCTCGTGTCCCAGCGCCGTGAGCTGCGCCGCCAGCTCCCTGGCGGCGTACGCGAAGCCGAGGGCGCCGGTTGCCGTGGCGCCGCCGCGCGGCACCGGGTACGGCACCCGCCCGTCGGCGCGCAGCTTGTCGGCATGCTGCTCGACCAGCTGGTCGAGTTGGTCGCGGTCGGCCCCGGTGAAGTGGAGGGTGGCGCCGGCTTTCACAGCCATTTCTTGGTTCACGGATAGTTGCCGCGATGCCGGCCCGGACACCAGGACGTCGCACTCCAGTCCGCATACGCGGGCGGCGGCTGCTGCGGCGGCGACGAAGTTCGAGCCGGCCGCGCCGGCGGTGACGAGCACGTCGGCGCGCGCGGCCAGCGCCTCGCCGAGGAGGAACTCCAGCGGGCGGGCCTTGTTCCCGGCGAGCCCGAACCCGGCCAGATCGTCGCGCTTGAGGTAGAGCGGGCCGCAGCCCAGACGTGCTTCGAGGCCCGTCAACCGCTGCAGCGGCGTGGGCAGGATGGCGAGGTGGCGGCGGGGGCGGTTCATACGGTGGTTCCGGGCGTGCCGCGGGCCACGACTGCGTCGACCATGGCGCCTGCCGTACCGATCGCGGGGCTCTCGACCCACGCGGCGAGGTCGGCCGGGTCAGCCACGCCGCGGGAGGCCAGGAGGGCGACCAGGTCGGCGCCGTCCGCAGTGGACAGGGCCTCCTGCATGAGTTCCTGGGCACGGTGCTTGCCGAGCCGCCGGGACAGCTCTGCCAGTACCCGCTCGGAGGCCCACCGCTGCCCGGTGCGGTCCAGGTTGGCGCGCATCCGCGCCTCGTCGACCACAAGACCGTCCAGCAGGTCGCCGGCGAGCGAGGCGGCGGTCCCGGCAGTGAGGGCGACCTCCGGCAGCGCCATCCACTCGGCCTTCCAGGCCCGCCCGTCGCGCTCGTGGCCGCTCACCATGCCCTCGACCAGCACGCCGGCGGCCGCCCGCGCGATTCGCGCGAGGGTGTCGAGGTGCTCACTGGCCTCGGGGTTGCGTTTGTGGGGCATCGTGATGCTGCCGACCGTCGATCCCCGCGGTGCCTCCGACAGCTCCCCGATCTCGGGGCGCTGCAGCTCGTAGACCTCGTTGCCGACCCGGGCGAGAGTGCCGGCGATCATGCTGAGGACGCTGCCGAACTCGGCCACCCGGTCCCGGGTCGCGGTCCACGAGATCCCGGGATCCCGCAGCCCCAGCCGTGCGCAGAATCTTCGGCGCAGCTCCTGGCCGTCGGGCTCGAAGAAGCCCAGTACGCCGACCGCCCCGGCGAGTTGGCCGACCGACCAGCGAGCATCGCCCTCGTCGAGACGGACGATGTGCCGGCCGATCTCGTCGGCCCACGTCGCTGCCTTGAAGCCGAACGTGATCGGGGCACCCGGCTGGCCGTGGGTACGCCCCACCATGACGGTGTCGCGGTGCGCCGCGGCCAGGCGCAGCATCCGCGCGTGCGCGCGGGCGAGATCGGCCCGGACGAGCCGGCCCACGTCCCGCATCACCAGCCCGGACCAGGTGTCGGTGAGGTCCTGTACGGTCGCGCCGTAGTAGACGTACTCGCGCGCCGGCTCCGGCAGCACCTGCTGCAGACCCCGGATGAGACCCAGGGTGGAGTGCGAGGTGTGCCGGGTCTCGGCCGCCACGAATTCGAGGTCGAGCCGCTCCACGCGGGCGTGCTCGGCGATCTGCTCAGCCGCCACGGCGGGGACGAGACCCAGTTCAGCTTGCGCGGCGGCGAGGGCGGCGAGGATGTCCAGCCAGGTCTGCAGCCGGTGCTGGTCGTCGAAGACGCCGACGAGCGCCGGAGTGCTCCACAGGTGGGCGTAGGACGCCGATTCCGTCAGACGGGTCGCCACTCGGGCTCCCACATCAGGGCCACCTCCCGGAGCGCGTCGCGCACCTGGTCGAGCGAGGCGCCCCAAGGGACGACGACCCGTCCGTCCTCGCGCTCGATCCGGTCTTCCAGCAGGCAACACTTGGTGAGGACGGCGGTGCCGGTCTGGTGGCCGCGCTGGCGTGGACACATCTCCACGGTCGGCGGCCGCTCGCCGTAGAACCACTCGTGGATGCCCTGCGACCGCTCGCAGCCGAGCAACGTCCACGGCTCGGCCGGCGGACGCTGGTCGAGGTAGGCCGTGGCGGCGCCGGCGACGGCGACCCCGGAGCCGCTACACGGCAGCAGGTAGCGGGGCGAAGGGGCCTGGGCGGCCAGCTCCTCGAAGGTGATGACGTCGGGTACCGGCAGGATCGGAGGTAGGTCCTCGGCCACCGCCAGCAGACGCTGCACCTGGTCGAACAGCTTCGCCGGCGTCGGTGGCACGACCTCCTGCACGAGCAGGCGCAGCGGCTTGGGGTTGACGATGAAGCTGACGTGCTCGTACCGGCCCTCGACCACGACCGCCCTGGCTTCGGGCGCGCGCTCGACGGCGATCCGCGCGAGAGTCGAGGGCACCGCGGTGTCGGCCTCGGGCGCCACGACGTAGGCGCACTCGTCGGGCGTCGCGAGCACCTCGACCTCGACGATGGGCGAGAAGAGCGGCGCCTCGGACTCCTTCTCGACGCGCAGCAGCGCGGTGCCGCCGGCATCGTCGCGCACCACGAGGAAGCGGGTGCGTCGGTAGGCCTCCCGGCCGAGGAAGTGTTCGCGCAGGCGGTCGGGGTCGAGCGGGAGCCGGGCGTGGCTGACGGACACCCCGCGGTACGCGTTCGGCACCAGGTTGGCCCGCGTGCGGTGAGACTGGAGGGTCACCGCTGTCTACCGAGGACGAGCTCGGCGGTATCGGCGCGTAGCCCCAGCCGGAGGGTCGTGAGTGGGAGCACCTCATCGGGCGCGATGTTGGCGAGGTTGACCTCGTGCCCGAACCGGTTGATCAGCCAGGCCTGCTGGTCCTTGCGCGGCGATTCGAACAGGACGCGGTCGAGGCCGGCCGCGTCGACGGCCGCGTCGATGATGTCCGGCCGTGGGCAGCCGGATCCGTCGTAGACGCCGACCGTGCCGCTCTCGCGGCCCTCGGTGATGACCCAGGTCGCTCCGGCCTCGATGTCCTCGGCGATCTCGTCGTGCCATTGGCGGGCCGACAGGACCACCCGGGCGTCCTTGACTCCGGTCTCAGCGAGCACCGTGAAATTCTCGGCGGCCTTCTTGATGAGCTCACGCTTGTCGTCGAGCGGCATCGGCGCGACCCCGCGCGAAACCTCAACCGCGTCGAAGCCCACGCGCTCCGCCCAGGCGAGGCACTCGTCGGTCTTGCCCTGCGACCACGCCAACTCCAGCAACGTGCCGCCGAGGCAGCAGGCGACGTCATGCTCGTGGAGATAGCCGATTTTCCGGTCGAGCCCCCGGTCGATGTACGCAGTGCCCCAGCCGAACTTCCACACGTCAACGTGCTCGCCCACGCCGTCGAGGAGCGCGGCGGTCGCCTGCGGGGTCAGTCCCTTGTCGAGCACATGGGTAAGCCCCGCGTTGCGGGGCTTACCAGCGCGAGGCGGCAACGACAGAAAAGAAGGACCCACGTTGTCTATGCTATGACGACCATTTACTTTAGGACAAGCCACCGCCACGGCTTGATCCAAAGTTCTCCCGGCGACAGGCTCTGATGGCTCCGCCGTGTGGCACGATCTGCGCGGTCGGGATTGGAAGGCAGGATACCCATGACGAGCAGCCCAGGATCGGCCATCGAGCAGTTCGACGAGGTCGTCGCCGCGGTCCTGAACAACCCTTCGATCGCCGCGAAGCGCACGATCGGGTTGGTGTCCGAGGTGCTCGGCGCCGTCGGGTGGCTCGACGGACCCGGAGACGACGGCGCCGCACTCGATGCCGACGGTCGGACCGTCATCGCATGCGGAGAGGCGCTCTGGCCACCGTTCGTGCGGAACGACCCGTTCGGAGCCGGTATCGCGGCGGTGCTGACGAACGTCAACGACGTCGCCGCCATGGGAGGCATCCCCCTCGGAATCGTCGACACGATCGTCGCCGACGAGGCCACGGCTCGTGCCGCGCTCGAGGGAATGCGGTACGCGGCCGAGCTGTACCGGGTCCCGATCGTCGGCGGGCACCTCACAATTTCAGCCACAGACCCGTCGATCTCGGCGTTCGCCGTGGGGTCCGCGGGCGCGGTACTGTCCACCACCAACGTCCGCGCCGGACAGGATCTCGTCGTCGCCGCGTGCACCGAGGGCACCATGCGCGACGACTTCCCGTTCTTCCCCTCCTTCGAGGAGCGCGGCCCGCACCTCGCCGACGACATCCGACTGCTCCGCGAAATCGCAGATGCCAAGCTCGCGGTGGCCGCTAAGGACATCAGCATGGCCGGACTCGTAGGCTCGCTGGCAATGCTCCTGGAATGGGGGACCTTCGGGGCAACCGTCGATCTCGAGGCTCTTCCCGCTCCCCGCGGCGTGCCGCTGGCACGCTGGTGCAACTGCTTCCCGTGTTACGGGTTCCTGCTCACCTGCGAGCCCGATCGCACCGAGGAGTGCGTGGACCGCTTCACCTCGCGCGGCTTGTCGGCAGCCCGGGTGGGCGGGATCGACACCACCGGCCTGATCGTTCTCGAGGCCGGCGAGCGTTCGCAGACCGTGGTCGACCTGACGCAGACCACGGTGACCGGCCTTCAGCCCCGGCACCGTGCCGGCTGAGAGCGGCGCCACGGCGATCGCGGGATCCACCTGCCACCGCTCCTGATCGCCCCGCTACCGGAGATCCTCGACAGCCACAACCACGACACGGCGTCCGTACTCAGCAATCGTTACGTAGATGACCGGCAAAGAGTCGTTGAGCTGGGACGTCAGTCGGTATCTCCGTACAGCGAACCCGTCAATTCCTTCCGTCCACTTTGGACGTGGATTCTCATGGCCGACTCCGCCCGGTCTCCGTCACCATCGCGAATCGCCTGCACTATGGCGCTGACCTCGAGATAGGAACGATTGATGCGGCCCGCACGCCGCCCGACGATGCGCCCCAGAGCCTGACGTTGGATGTGAAGAATCAGGAGATTGTAGTGCTCGACGAGCCGATCGTTGTTCGCGCCAACAAATATGAGGCGATGAAGGGCCTCGTCTGACGCCAGATACTGCTCGACGTCCTGCACCTCAACAAAGTGCTTCATGAGCTGCATCATGTCCTCGAGCTCAACGATGACGTCCTTGCTTCCGCGTATCGCACAAAGTCTGGCCGCCATCCCTTCAATGCCCTCTCGCACCTCGTAGAGGTTCGTCACGTCTGTCCGCGTGAATCCCCGGACAAATGTTCCCCTACGTCGCTCGATCGTCACGAGGGAAGCGATCTCAAGTGCCTTGAGCGCCTCCCGAACAGGCTGGCGGCTAACCCCGAACTCCCTGGCCAGTCTTTGTTCGGAGAGCTTTTCACCGGGCTCGAGATCGCCGGAGATAATCCTTTCTTGAAGCGACCTGACGATCTCGTCTTTCATTGCCATGGTGTTAAACACCGGCCTTCGCGTGTGTGGGAGCTTCCCCCGCATGCCGGGGTGTTATGCAATCTGCTGGAAGCGTAGCGGTTTCGCAGCCAATCCGACGACATCTAGTTCGGCGACCGCTGCCATTGTCGCATGGTCAGCGTCCCCGCCGTCCGCGGTAGGCGCGCCGGAACAGACATAGACATGAATCCTGGCACCAGGCACGACGAGCAACCGGCACCTCTCCCCTGGCACCGCAGCGGGCCGTCACATCCGCTGGCGATCATGTTGTCCAGCCGCACCCTGATCCCCTCCCGGCCAACGTCGTCTGCACCCACCGCTGGCGACTGCGGTCACACCAGCCGCGCCTGGCCGGTCGTCGAGCGCTACCGCCCCACACCCACCGCAGAAACGTTGGCACGTCACCCGGCTCCCGGTCGGACTCGGCGTCGGAGTCCTGGTCCACCGCCGGCCTAGACGACCTCCGTCCAACCCTTGAAATGGCAAACTCCCGTTGAGAAGCTCCAGGAGCTTCTCAACGGGAGCAGCATCGCCGGCCGTCGGAGCCATCAGGGTTTACGGAAGGCCGTCCCGATCCGTAGCGGAACAGGACGGCACTCACCACTTTCACGGCCTGATTCCCGGGGCGGAGAGTAAGCGCACCTGTCCTGACGGAGCCGTCATCGATCGAGCATCATGCTCAGGAAGCGCCGCGTCCGCTCGTGCTCAGGACTTGCGAAGATCTGATCCGGCGGACCTTGCTCGATCACAGCGCCCTTGTCGAACATCAGAACCCGGTCAGAGATATCCTGCGCGAATCGCATCTCGTGCGTCACCATGAGCATGGTCATGTCGGTGGTCGTCGCGAGCTGCCTGATGACGCCCAGAACTTCACCGATAAGTTCGGGGTCCAGCGCGGACGTCGGTTCATCGAACAGCATGACCCGGGGGCGCATAGCCAGAGCGCGGGCGATCGCCACGCGCTGCTGCTGGCCGCCCGAGAGCTGATGTGGCATATGGCTCATGTGGTTCTTGAGCCCCACCAACCCCAGCAGCTCTACAGCGCGTTCTTCAGCCTCTTTCTTCGGCAGACCAAGCACATGGATCGGCGCTTCGATCACGTTTTGCAGGGCCGTCATATGCGGAAAGAGGTTGAACTGCTGAAAGACCATACCTACCTTGCGGCGCGTTGCCCGCATCTTCTTCGTTTCCTTGGGCTTGACGCCCGCCTTCACATCCCACAGGATGTCGCCCCCGACCGAGACGACACCTACGTCCGGAGTCTCCAGCGTCATCAAGACACGAAGGATGGTCGTCTTTCCCGAACCCGATGGGCCGATGATCGAGACCTTCTCGCCAGCCGTGACGGAGAGATTCAGATCACGCAAGACATGGTTCTCTCCCCAACTCTTGCTGACGCCATTGAATTCTATCTCCACGTTACGCGTCGGCTGGTCGACATTGGACAAACTGAAGGAGTCAGTGTGTTGTGGCAAAGCGGCGCTCCAGTCGTCGAATAAGCAAGGAAGCGGGGAAGCTGATTATCATGAAAAGTAGGCCTGCCAGCGTAAGGGGCTCCAGGTAACGGAAACTGTTACCGCCGACCTTCATGGCCGCTGCCAACAGTTCAACCACGGTGATCGCCGATAGGATGGCCGAGTCCTTGAACATCTGGAGGAAGTAGTTCCCCAGCACCGGGACCATCGTCCGCACCGCTTGCGGCAGGATGATGCGCAGCCACTTGCGGCGAGCACCGAGCCCCAAGGCGGCAACCGCCTCCCACTGCCCGGTCGGCACGCCCTCAATTCCTGCCCGGTACACCTCGGCGGTATATGCGCTGTAGTTCAGCCCGATGACGATGACTCCCGTGACGAACGGGCTCAACGTAATCCCGTACTGCGGCAGTACGAAGAAGGCGACGTACGCCTGGATCAGCAGCGGGGTTCCGCGCATGAACTGAACATAAAATCCGAGGACAGGTGCCAGTACCGGAATTTTCTGGAATCTCAGTACGGCAGCTATCAGCCCAACGATAAGGGCTATAGAGATGCCACACAGCGTCAGCTTGACCGTTACGACAAGACCCTGTAACAGCTCAGGAAGTACCGACATGGCGAATTCGTTGTCCCACGTCATTATGCTCACTCACCTCCCATTACAGGCTGGAGCCGGCGCGGTCGGGCAACTGACCTGCGACTCAAGGAAAATCGCCGTTCGAGCCACTTCGTGAAGAGACCGAGGAGCCACGAGAGCGCGAAGTAGATCACCAGCAGGGTTAAAAAGATCGCCACCGTCTCGCCCGTTTTCGAGCGGGCCCACTGCGCCCTGAACGTCAGGTCCGCAATCGTGACAAGCGACAACAGAGACGTGTTCTTCAGCAGATCGATCATGACGTTACCGAAGGGCGGCAACATCGCCGGGATGGATTGCGGGATCAGGACGCGCCGCATTCTTAGCCATGGACCCATGCCCAAGGCGATTGCCACTTCGGTCTGCCCCTTCGGGCGAGACTTGATCACCCCACGCACGATCTCGCCGGCATAGCACCCGCCATTAAGACCGAGCGTGAGCACCGCTGCCGCCAGGGGAACGAGGTTGATACCAAAAAGCGGAAGTGCGTAGAAGAACCAGAATATCTGTATGACCAAGGACGTTCCGCGGAAGATCTCGACGATCACCGTGGCCGGCCAATGCACGAACCAGTGCCGTGAGAGGCGCGCGAGCCCGGTGACGAATGCCACCACTACGACCAGAATCGACGAGAGGACGGTGACGAGTAGTGTGATCCCGAGGCCCCTGAGGAGCAGTGGAGCGTACTCGACGACTGCGCCCATGCTTGCTGCTCATTTCTCTTCGAGGATGTCGCGCAGTTGGGACGCGACCGCAGAACCCCTGCGACACGTCCCAACTGCTTACACCGGGGTTGAATTAGCCAGCGGTCTTGCACATTTCGGCAGTTGTCACGCCCTTGACGGCCTCGGGGTCGAACCCGAACTTCTTCATGAGTTCCACGTACTCGGTCGTCGCCTTGAACTTGTTCAGCTCTTCGTTGTAGGCCTTGAGAAGTTCAGTGTCGGTCGTGCGGAATGCGACACCGGCACCGGTGACGGGCGAGTCCTTGGGCGGCTCGGTAACGTCGAAGCTCTTGTCGTCCTTGACGAGCTGCCGGAGCGACAGGGTGGTGTAGAAGTACGCGTCAGCGCGCTTGGCCTTTACGGCCTCAAGCCCACTCCGGGGGTCGTTGACCGTGACGAGCTGCCCCGCGGTCACGCCTGCCTTTTTGAGCACGCCCTCTTCGAAGGTTCCCGGCAGCACAGCGATCTTCAGGTCCTTGTTGGCGACACCGTCAGCGATCGACTTGATGTTGCGTGGATTTCCGGCAGGCACCCCGAATGCCATCGTGGAGACGATGTCGGGCTCCGAGAACAAAACCTGCTTACAACGCGACTCTTTGATTACCATGCCGGCGGCCACGACATCCCAACGCTGAGCCGCAAGACCGGGGATCATGGCATCGTAGGTCGTCACGACGCCATCCTTGATTTCGATCCCGAGGCGCTTCAGCACCGCGCGCAGAATCTCCGGCGACGCTCCGGTCACCTTCCCGTCCGCGAGGATCTGCGAGTACGGCGGCGCGTCAGCGACAGCGACCTTAATACCCTCTTTCCGGTACGTGTCGATCGACTTGGGACCCTTGTCCGCGCTGCCGGCGCCGGGCGCGGTGCCACTGGATGCGCAGGCAGCGGCCGACCAGGCCAGGAGAAGGCCTGCCATGACAGTGCCAATAGCACGGCGGGTTGGACGTAAACCGTTTCTCGTCATGCTGATTTCCCATCCTCTTAAGCGGCCGCAACCACTGTGATGTCCGTTACCATTCCAGAATTGGTCGCGTTTTGATTACGGCGTGTGCGGTTGTTGAAGGCGTGCGATGCGCCGAACATGTGCGTGCGCGGCGCCGCCAGTTAGGTCCTACCGGTTGGTGCAGGTACCTTGCCTGTCGCGTCGTAGCGAGACAGCGAAAGCGCCAGCCTGTGAGGCTTTTTCGTGTCCCCCACGAGAAACACGGGCACCGGCGAATTTCCTAAGGGAGGATCGCATCAAGACTCCTCAATTCGGTTGCGCTCTCGTCGAGGTGCCGCCGTAGGTGGTGTGCGAGCACCTCCGGCGCTTCCAGCGGAAGGAGATGTCGAACCCCGGGGACTACCATGGCCCGGCCCCGCCGCACCGTGCTGGCGAGCAGCCGGCTCATGTCGGGCGTGGACCCGCCATCGTCCGCGCCGGTTATCGCGAGAACCGGCGCGGTGATCTCGCCTAGCCGCGGCCATAACAGCGCATCCGCGGTCGCGAAGATGCGGTAGCAGGACAAGTAGCTCTCGCGGTCGTTTGATTTCAACTGCTCAAGCAACTCGTCGGCGAGCGCGGAATCGAGCGCCAGCCAGTCCGGTGAAAACCATCGTGCGACGGCGGCGCGGGCAGCTGTATCCATTTCCTCCCGAGCCTGCCGATAGCGTTCACCAACCGCCTCTCGCTGCGCCGCGCTCCGATTGCAGACAGAGCTGACCAGACAGAGACTACGAACGCGGTCGGGCCAGTCCAGCGCAAGCTGCGTCGCGACCATGGCACCCAGGGAGAGACCGACCACGTGCGCCGGCTCAGCGAGGAGTGGCGCCATATCCGCGGCGAGATCCGCGAGCGTCGTGTCCGGCGAAGCGGCCTCCGAGCCCCCGTGCCCACGTAGGTCGGGGAGGCAGAGCGCGAAGTCGTCCTCAAACGACGGCACCAGCCTGTCCCACGCGCTCCGGCTCATCCCGACACCGTGCAGGAAGAGTATCGGCGTCCTGCCCCGGCCTCGCCATTCGTAGCTGATCATCTGCCGGGGGCGAATGCCTGCAGCCGCGCGTGCGGCCGGCCCTGGCCGGCGGCGGCCAATCCGACGATGATCTCATCTGCCCGAGGCGCGTCGGGGACCCGCGCCTCGACGGACTGGTGATGAGAGCGAATGGTCGCGTCCGTCACGTGCTTGAGCGGGATATCGAACACCTGCCCTGCTGGGCTGCGCTTTTCAACCGCCGGAAGCAGCGTCGTCGCGTTCGCGGCCGTACGGAAGAAGTCGCCGAACTGTAACGTGTGGATCAGCGCGGAGGCGTGCTCGATCTCGCCGTCGAGCCCGACGATCGCGGCCTTTCCATAAGCCTCCACCGGCCGGCCAAGCGCCGCTACCACCCGGTCTGCCAGGAGCTTGCCCAGCTGCGGGGCAACCTCATCGATGATGGGCTGAAGGTCCGCAACGAACCCCTGGCCATGCCACGGGTTCTCGATCACGGCGAGTACCACCGCGGTCTCCGCGACCGGCTCGACGAGCTTTCCGCCTTCGACAGTGACCTCATCGCGAATTGTCAGTATCTTACGCAGCTTCATCGTGTCACGCCTTCCTTCCGTACGTCTCTACTGCTGGTCTGTGGAGCGGTCGCCTATGCGGGCGAAGGGCCGGCCTCCGGTGGCGGCTGCTGCGATAATCACGATCTCGTCGTTCTTCGGGGCGTCCGGCACGCTCACCTCCACCGTTTGGTAGTGGGAGCGCGTCGTACTCCTGGTCTTGTGCCAAACGGGAATGACGAGGGAGGTGCCTGCGGACGCTCTCGTATCGGCAAAATTGATAACCGACGTTCCGTTGACAAGGTCGCGAAAGTGGTCGCCGTAGTGCGGCGTATGAATGAGCGCCGCCCCATGCTCTATCTCGCCGCTCAGACCGACGATCGCCCCCTTGCCGAAGGCTTCCACCTCGTCTGGACCGCCGAGGACGTCCAGGAGCCGGTCGACCAACCCTTTGGCAATCTCGGGTGCCGTCGCTGCCACCTCAGCGGAAAGATCGGCGACGTATCCATGGCCGTGCCAGGGGTTACGGACTACGGCCGCCACGGCGCACTTTCGCCAAGGATTGTCGAGCGGTAGTCCAGACTCCGAGAAAGTCTCCTCCAGAACCGTCAGCCACCGACGGGTCACGACCACGTGTCCTCCTGTTACCTCATCCGAGCGCGACCCATCGAGTCGAACGTTCGCCGTATTTAGGGGCAGGCACTGCTGCCTGTCGCCGTACTTCAGAGTCTTTTGTTTCCACATCGGACGCTCGCGCCGCTGGCCGAGCGGCTAGCGCAGGACCGCCTCCCGGGCCGCGGCCCGCACGTGGTCTCGCATGGCGGCCTCCGCGCCGAACCGGTCCTTGTCCATGATCCGCGCCAGCACACGTTCGTGTTCTTCCAAGGAAGACGACAGCCTTCCGGCGTTCGAAACGGTGCGCACGACGATCCGGTGATAGGCGAGCTGGTTCATCAGGGCGCGATAGTGCTCGGCCAGCTTGATGTTGTCCGAGCCCTGGATGATCAGGTTGTGGAACTCATGAACGAGTTCCGCGTACTTCGCGTGCTCGGACGCGGCGACGGCCTCGCGCGACCTGGCCACGTTCTCTTCGAGTTGGTCCCGTTCGAGCACCCGCCCACGAACGGCCAGGAGCCGTGCCGCCAGCCCTTCCAGCATCTCCTTGACGTCGAACAGCTCCACCACCTCCCGATTCGACGGCTCACGGATGAAGGTGCCCACCCGAGGGCGTATCTCCACGAGCCCCTCGGTCTGCAGTCGCTTCAGGGCCTCACGGATAGGGGTGCGGCTGACCCCGAAACTCTGGGCGAGGGCGGACTCGCTCAGCGCCGAATGCGAGGAGAGCTCACCGGAGACGATCAGTCGGCGAAGCGCGTCGACCACGCTCTCCGGCTGCTCCGCCCCTTCTTCCCTGCCGCGGACCATGACGTTGCCCTCCTCGTAAGCGGGCCGGTCCGGCCGGGAGTCCGCCTGCATGTTGTATGGCAGTGAGTGTGTCCGGCGTTTGATCGGAAAGTCAAGACGTCTTTACCGGCAGTTTTACCTCGGACTTAATGGCCTTCACCGACGCAGTCGGACCGAATCTGCCATGCAAGAGTTGGATGACGTGAAGCGTCTGGTACACCAGCTCGACGTGGAGGTCTCCGACGGAACGCGCCGCGCCGTGAATGTTCGCGTCGGGTACTGCCCCCATCCAGGCGCCCGGCCTTCCACTCGCCAGTCCCACGGCCATCGGACTCGCCGTGGGACTGTTGCCTGCCGGCGAGCCGGCCCGCTCACTTCCCGCACCCTCAACTGTCGCCGTGCACAGCCCCGGTCTCGGCCATCCCGAGGGCGAGGGCTATCCGACCAGTCGACGGGGCTGTCCCTGCGTCGACGGAGCGTGCAAGGCTGGTGTACTTGATGGCTCTCAGGTTCCTGACGGCTCTCAGGTTCCTGACCACTTCGCTCGGCCACGGCTTCCCAGCACGCTGAGAGGCACTGTCAGGATGGCCGCCAACAGAAAAATGTCCCCATAGCGGTTCGTCTCCGCGAATCCTGCGACCAGAACTGCAGCCAAGGCGCTTCCCACGAACAGGCCTGAGCCGAACAGCGCGACAACGGTCGGCCGCGCCGACGGTAGAACCTCTGTTGCCCACGTCTGCAGCGTGGAGTGCAAGAACACCCATGCCATGCCGATGAGGGCCGTTGCTACCGCCGCGTTCAGCGGTTTTTGGGAGATAGCTGCGCAGATGCACGCGACCAGCGCAGCCGCACCCCCCATCGCGATCAGCTTGACAGGGGACACGTGTCGTCGTGACAGGTAATTAGCAACCCGCGCGAAGCCGAAGACCGACACTCCGTAGATTGCCGTGATCGCACCCGCGATCGACGCGTTCGCGCCACTGCTTTCCATGGCCGCCGGCAGGTAGGTCAGACTCCCAAGCAGGACTGCACCTTCTGCAACGGCCAGGAGGAGCACCAGCACGGTCGCCCTGGAACGGAAGACCTCCGCGAGCGGCGCCAGGAAATGATGATGGGCGCGGGTTCGTGGCGGCTCGGCAAGAGCACCCAACTTCACGACCAGCAACAGGGCGCTCACCCCTGTCACCACGAAGGCGATCCTCCAGTTGGACAGGTGCGAGAGAACGCCCGCTCCGAGGGATGCGACAGCGGCGCCCAGGGCGATGACCGCCACCAGATCTGTCAGCTCTCGCTGCCGTTTTCCGGCCGCTACGGTGTCGCTCACATAGACCAGCGAAGCCGGGATCGCGGCGCTGAATCCCACGCCGGCGAGCCCTCGGGCGACCAGGAGTCCCTGGGTGGACGGCACGAGGACGGACGCGATCGTTGCGCCGGCGGCAAGGAGAAGCGTCACGCGCATCATCCGTACAAGGCCAAGGCGATCTGAGATCAGGCCCCAGACCGGTTGCATCAGGCCGTACGCGAACAGGTACACGCCGGTCACTTGCATGACTTGCGTCAGCGGCAAGCCAAGATCATGGGACATCGCCACGACCATCGGCGGCATCACAAATCTGTCCAACGAGCTCACGAACGCCGTTAGTTGAACAAGACGTCGAGGAGTCACGAGGCCGTCGTTCCTTTCAGTGGCGATGGGCGCGAGGTCGGCCCCCAAGCGAGACACCCTCTTGGCTAGGAGCCTCTTTCTTGCGCCCCCAGGAACCTCGCCAGTCGCGGTGCCTCCAATTGAGGGCACAAAGAGATGACGACGCCCTCGCCAGCGTCGCCCAAGGAAGCCAGATGCCGACGCAACCGCCACCCGACAACTGGTATGGTACACTCCTGGCCAACTGGTATGGTACCTTCTGCCAACGAGATTCCGAGCGAATCGAACACGCCGCGGAAAGACGTCGCGCTCTCAGTAATTCCCGCATGCAGTACACGGTGGACTACACAACTCAGCGGCACAGAGGAAGGCAGTCGCTTGCTCCGTAGAAACAGCCAGAGCCGTATCTCCACGGAGTCGACGCCTGCCCAGGAACAGACACTTGCCGGCAACCGCATGAGCCGGATGATGCCGCTGGGCGCCCGTACCAATTACCGCCTCGACGGGAAAATCATTGCCGGTGGCGGCGTAGCGGCACTCCCGACGGAAGGCGCGATGCGATGATTATCGACTGCCACAGCCATTTCTGGACCTCCAGTTTCATGGAGCCGCAGTGGATCGACCAGATGGCTCGGATCAAGGACAACTCACGAACCGGCGCGAGACTCGATGTCTCAGTTGATAAGTACCTGGCCGGACAAGCGGGTGCGAATGCCTCGATCATTTTCGGAATGAGGGCTAGCGCGTCGGGGATCATGGTACCCAATGACGATGTGGCAAAATTCGTCACCGACGTCGGACCAAGCGCGGTAGGATTCATGTCCCTGGATCCCAGGGAGGCTGGCGCGCTAGAAGAGATGGAACGGGCCGCACAAGACCTTCAGCTACGCGGCATCAAGCTTGGCTCACCCTACCAGGGCACCTCGCCATTGGATCCTCGGATGATGAGGATCTTCGCGCACGCGTCGACTCTAGGTCTACCCATATTGATCCATCAGGGTGCAGTCTTCGTGACGACGGGCCGACTCGCGGATGCGAACCCAATCATGATCGACGATGTCGCCCTCGCCTTCCCTAAGCTCAAAATCATCATCGCTCACATGGGGCATCCATGGGTAGCCGAGACGACCGTCGTCATGCGCCGCCATCCAAACGTGTTTACGGATATTTCCGCTCTGTGCCACCGGCCATCCATCCTCATGACGGCATTGGCGGCAGCCAAAGAGTACGGAGTGCTCGACCGAGTCCTGTTCGGAACGGATTTCCCTATCGCCACGGTCGAGGGAACCATTTCAGCAGTAACTCGAATAGTGAAACAAATGGAGCTGGTCTACCCGGGAACGATCAGCCCAGAGGAGCTCCACGCGCTCTTTCACAGGCCGACGTTCGACCTGCTTGAACTGGACTTCCCCAAAGAAAACTACAGGGTCTGACCCCCATCCGGCCCAATGCCATTTATTCAGCTAAGCCCATAGCAAAATCCGAAAGGAAGGTTCCCCAGTGCGCGAACAAACACATACTGGAAGGCCCAAGGCGCCGCACGCGGAAATCGCTGGCGCTGGCTTCGCGGGACTGACGGCCGCAGTGGCGCTTCTTCAGCGCGGTTGGACCGTTCGCGTGCACGAAAAGAGTCAAGAACTACGTGAATTCGGCGCCGGGATCCTCATCTGGGAAAACGGGTTGCGCGTTCTCGAGGCCATTGGCGCGCACGACGATGTGTTGGCCAGCTCGTCCGCTCCTCCGTTCTATGAGACCCGCATTCACAATTCGACCGTGTCGAAGGAGTCCTTCGGAGACGTCCGGCTCCGAGCAATGACCCGCCAACACCTTTACCGGTCGATCCTGAATGCTGCCGTCCGCGAAGGGGCAGACATTGCTGTCGGCTCGGAGGTGGCGGGAGCGGACCCTGATGGTTCGCTCGTCCTCGCATCCGGACAGACCCTGAAAGCGGATTTGGTAGTAGGTGCGGACGGCGTCGCGTCCAAGGTACGTGACTCCATCGGCTTCACCCAGACCCGACGCAAGTCCCGGGACGGCATCACGCGGCTCCTGGTCCCGAGGCACAAGGAAGAGCTGGGCCCCGGCGAATGGGACAACGTCATCGACTTCTGGAACTTCGAGCCGCGCGTCCTGCGAATTCTCTACGTCCCCTGCAATGACGAAAACCTCTACATTGCTCTCATGGCACCGTGGGAGGATCCCGAGGGCTCCCGTGTTCCCATTGATCTGCCCCTCTGGCGCGAGGCGTTTCCGCAACTGGCTCCGGTACTGGAGTCTGCCGCCGGAATGCCCGGGCGCTACGACAGGTACGAGACGACCGTCCTCGAAACCTGGACCAGCGGAAAGGTGGCGCTAGTTGGAGATGCCGCGCACGCCATGTGCCCGGCACTCGGACAGGGCGCGGGCTGCGCCATGGTCAACGCACTCGCACTGGCAGCGGCTGTCGAAGGCACCAACGACGTTGAAAACGCGCTGCAGGAATGGGAGAAGAAAGAGCGCCCCATTACCGACCGGTGCCAAGAGAAATCCGCCTTCTACGCGGAGACGCGCGGAATGTCTAAGGGGAACCAGTTCACGCCAACCGTACTAGAAGCGGCCAGGCACCGGCCGACCGGAACCTTCTAGTCGACGCACCCGAGCTCCTCGATACAACCGCAGTCCTGCCAGTCATGAATTACGACAGAGCGGTCCCTGGCGAGATCCGCGATGTCCTCAAACGAAAGGTTCAAACGTGGCGCTGAACATCAAGGACCTCCGTGTCTCCAGCCCGGACTTCGCCGCGGGCTCCAGGCTCGACGATGTGCATGCTTGGGACAAAGACAACGTCGCTCCGCGCCTCACGATCCACGGGGTGCCCGAGGGCACTGTAGAGCTCGCTGTGGTCTGCCACGACCCTGACGCTCCGCTGCCCTTCGGCTTCACCCACTGGACGCTGTACGGAATCCCGCCGGAGACCACGGAGTTGGACAGGGACGCCGACAAGGTATTCCGGGCAGGACCCAACGGCACCGGTGATCCTGGGTACGTGGGTCCGCTGCCGCCAGCCGGTCACGGCCCGCACCACTACTACTTCTGGGTGTACGCGCTCAACACGACGGTCGACGGCACCCCGTCAAGGGAAGAGTTCCTTGAGCGCTACGGAAAGAACATCATCGAACAGAACCGGATCGTGGCGACGTACGAGAACTGATACGACGGCGCAACGACTGGCATGCGGCTCACGGTCATCGGCATGCCGATGACCGTGAGCGCGTCGATCAAGGCTCCGGTACCGGCCCTCGATGATGGCCTAACGTATGGACACCGCCAGAGCAGGTCGACCCTGCCGTTCGCAGCCCGGCCAGGCTAGGTCGAGGGCAGACCCCACAGGTGCACAGTCGGCTGTCCAACGGTGCGCTGCGCAACACATCCGACGCGGTACGGATTGTGGACTGGTGTGTCTACGAACCTGTGGCGCCGGACCCGGATGCAGGCCGCCGCGAGAACCAGGACCTGATCAGACCAGGCAGCGACGGCCCGCCCCGCAGGCACCAGATCGCGATCACTGGGTCGCAGATCGCGCAGCCGAGCGACGAGTGCGACGCGAACGGGATGATCGGAGCACCTCGTAGGTAGTGCAGGGCGTCCCAGGCCGTGTGGAGTAGCCAGGCGATGCCGATCCAGGTGTAGGAGTCGAGGCCGCGGTAGGCGCAGTAGGTGACCGCGATGGTGAAGACGAACTCCCAGGGTCCGAAACTGCCGCTGCTGAGATAGGCGGCGCCGGCCCCGGCGACCATGATGGCGTTGAACCGCCGCCTCGTTGGCTCTCGGAGCAGGGACATGAGGAACGCGTACAGGACACCAATCAGTATCGGCGCGATGACGACCATGATCGGGACGTTAATCGGCTGGTCGCGGCCGCAACAGCGGCTGTAGTGCCAGGTACCAACGGAATCTCGCCAACCATCGTGGACAGACGGTCCAGGCCCTCTGGGGCAGTGGGCTGATGGTTTGGGGCGCGGTGACTACGGCTTGTAGGGGCAGCGTCCCGCGGGTCCGCGGAAGGCGGCGCGGTAGGCGTTGGGGCTGGTGCCGACGACGCGTTTGAAGCGGTCTCGGAAGGCGGTCGGTGAGCCGAATCCGACCTGGCTGGCGATCCTGTCGACGGGGTAGTCGGTGCCTTCCAGCAGGTGCTGTGCCTGGCGGATGCGGGTGCGATGCAGCCATTCCAGTGGCGTGGTGCCGGTTTGTTCGCGGAAGCGTCGGTTGAGGGTTCGGGTGCTCATGCCCGCGTGTTCGGCGATGTCCTTCAGGGTGAGGTCGGTGTCGGCGTTGTCCTGCATCCAGCGGAGTACGGGTTCCAGGACGGAGCCGCGTGGTGTGGGTGGTTGGTCGTGGATGATGAACTGGGCTTGTCCACCCTCACGTTCCAGGGGCATCACCGACAGGCGGGCGGCGTCGGCGGCGACCGCGGAGCCGTGGTCGCGGCGGATCAGGTGTAGGCACAGGTCCAGCCCTGCCGCGGCGCCGGCCGAGGTGAGGAACTGGCCGTTGTCCACGTAGAGCACGTCCGGGTCCACCTCGATGCTCGGGTGGAGTTTGGCGAGCGTGTCGGCGGCGAGCCAGTGGGTGGTGGCGCGGTGCCCGTCGAGTAGCCCGGTGGCGGCGAGGATGAACGCGCCTGAGCAGATCGAGGCGATGCGGGTGCCGCCCGCTGCGGCCTGGCGCAGGGCGTCGAGCACGTCGTTCGGGACGGGGACGGCGGGGTCGGCGCAGCCAGGCAGGATGATGGTGTCCGCCTCGGCCAGGGCGTCCAAGCCCCACGGCGCTTGCAGGGTGAACGTGCCGGCGTCGACGGTCGGGGTGGCGGCGCAGATCCGGACGCGGTACGCCGGGCGGCCGTCGGGCAGCCGGGTGCGGGTGAACACCTCGATCGGCGTGGACAGGTCGAACGGGATGACGTTGTCCAGAGCCAGGACAGTCACCGTATGCATGGCAACACCATAGGTGTACGACTGTTTCCAGCCAAACCGTGGACCAGACACGACACCGTTGTGTCCAGCTCACGTCTGGTGGCGAGAATCCGTTGGATGTTGGCAATCCAGCCTGTTCCGGTGTCCGGGGACCACGGTTAGCGTCGACGCGACCAAACGTGTGGAGGACTGTACGACAATGCTGGCGCAGATCGTGTTGTTCGATGGATTCGACCCACTGGACCTCACCACCAACGGTGGGGAGATGACCGGCCGCGCCGCGGCTGCCCGCCTGCCCGTCTCCAGGGTCACCGAACACCGCATGGCGGCGGATTCGTCCGGAGCGGGCGCGTGACCAAGGTCCTGCTCTGCGTTCATGTGCTGGCCGCGATCATCGCAATCGGACCGGTGACGGTCGCGGCCAGCATGTTCCCCGCCGCGACCCGCCGTGCCCTCTCGGCGCTCCACGCGGACCGCGAACTCGCCACCCTAGGCACGCTGCATCGCATCTGCCGGGTCTATGCCGCGATCGGGATCGTGGTTCCGGTATTCGGGTTCGCCACCGCCAGCAGCCTCCAGGTGCTGGGAAATGCCTGGCTGATCACGTCGATCGGGCTGACCGCCGCTGCGGCAGCGGTGCTGGCGCTGGTGATTCTGCCGCGTCAGAGCCGCATCCTCGCCAGGCTCGCTTCATCACCCGCGACCGCCGCGAACGCGCAGAGCGATCGGAGACTGCCGGCGCGGCTGGCCATGTACACCGGAGTGTTCAACGTGTTGTGGGCCTCGGTCACCGTGCTGATGATTGTCCGACCCGGCTCGACGACGGGAGTCTGACGGTGAGTTCGTCCTTGCGCCCGCTGCGGATCGCGGCGGCCGTGGAGTTGGTGTCGCTGCTCGTCCTGCTGATCAATCTCGCCACGGTGCACTGGCGGGCGGTGGCCTCTCTCATTGGGCCTACGCACGGCTGCGCCTACCTATTGGTCATCATCCTCATCGCCCGCCGACCCGAAACCACCACAGGGACGCGAGCGACCGCCGTGCTTCCAGGCATCGGCGGCCTGCTTGCGCTCCGACGACTCGCCAGTCCCCACACCGCACGTGCGGCTCAGAAGCAAGCGGGGCGCGGAGGCCCCAATGGCGGCGACCAACCGGGCCACGACCATGAACGCCCGCAGCCGTCCCGCGCATCGTGATGCGGCTGGCAAGGATAACCGGACATGGCCGCGGTGCGGGCTTCACCACTGATCCCCTGAACCGGCGCCGCGACCGCGACGTGGGTACAGCCGAAACAGGACACACGCAGCTAGCCTCAGTTGGTCACCGGCTCCCCCGGTACCGTGAAGAGCGGTTGCCACGGCTCGTCCGGGCTGATCGGGTACTGAGTCGAGGGAGCGTCGCCCTTCGTCGACCACCGAGCCTGGTACGGCAGCCCCTCGAACAGCACGCGCTCCCCACGGGCGTAGAGGGTCGCCGGGTTCCATGCCACGGTCACCCCGGTTACCGTCGGACTTGGCCGGGGAGCGGTCTCGGTCGGACCCACCGGGCCAATCACCGACCACGGTGTGGGGTTGGAGGCGTCACCCGCAGCCGAGGGATCCACGCCCTTGTTCGCCCACTTCGCCTCGTAGACGACACCGTGCCAGACGACCTTGTACCCGTTCACGTACTGGGCGGTGATACGCCACACCGGGTACGGGCTTGTCGTGGGATCGTCGACGATCGACTCCTGGTTCGGGACCGTGACGGACTCCCTGCCGGACATACCCACCGCGCTTCCGGGCAGCCCCGCGAAGACCGACGAGAAGGCCAGCGCCTCCTGGGTCACCCCGCTGCACGTGTTGGAGTGAACGACGACGTTGGTGAAGGTTCCACGGCACCGGGCGTCTCGGTTCAGAGACCACATCGACACCCTGCCGAGCCCCTTCTCGACGGCAAACGAGGCGAGCCCGCGCGCGTCGTCGAGGGTGAACCGCTCGGCATCCACGTCGTTCTGGCCGATCATCGGCGTGGCTCCGAGCCTGGACCAGACCTGCGGCGGCGTGAGCTGCACCCCGAGCCGCAGGTAAAGGGCGGACAGCTGCCGGTGGGTCGACTCCAGCGCCTGAGTGCTCAACTCGAGCATGTTGGGGTGGGAGCTCTGCTGCGACCCGAAGTCCATCGTCATCACGTTGACACCGCGCAGCGAAACACCGCCCTCCAGCGTCGTCCGCACCGCGCCGAGACCGTCAGCGGTCAGGCCGTTCGGCGTCACCGGCAGGGTCAGCCACACAGCCAGCGGCTGGCCCGCCGACTCCCGCTCGGCCTGCAGCGCCGCCAGGGCGAGCGCGCGCCGCCGCAACGACGCCTGGTCCGCAACGGCCGTCCCCTCGATGTCCAGATCCAGGGTCTTCACGTCGTAGCGCCGCACCAGCTGCCGGTAGGCGTCGGTCAGCCGCGCCTGGTCGGTACAGGCTACGGCGAGCTCGGTGTTAGTTTGCCCGCCCACGCTGAGCATGATGTTCCCACCGGCGGAACGCAGCTGGCTGATGCGGCGGTCCAGCTCCAGGGAGGCAGCCGCCTCATCAGGGCTGTACGCGCCGCCCCAACTGGGCGAGCACCCGTCCTTGGGGTCGGCGACCACGAAGGCGAGGGCCACGTCGTTCGCCGGGTTCGCCTTCGGGTCCTGGAACTGGAACGTCGGGGTCAGTGTGACATCCACGTACGGCACGGCCCACGACTTCGCGGTTGGGCCGGCCGTGTCCCGCAGGTGCAGCACCGTGGCGGCGCTGCCGGCGCCGAGCCCGGCCAGCACCAGAACCAGAATGCCGAGCCTGAGCCACGACAGCCGCTCGACCGGGGCCTCTGGCTCCTGCCAGTCCGGGTCGGCGAGGGGGTCGTGCTCCTGCCGCACGGACTGCGGGATGGCGCGGTCGGTCAGCATGGTGGCCTCTCGTTCGTGGGTCGTTGGCTGGGCTCGACCCTCTGTTCTCGAATCGGCAGGTTCCACGACAACTGAAGGCCTGCGACAGAAAAACCTTCAAGGTACGTCGCGAAGCCGCCGATAGGGAGTCGAACGGACGCGGCGAGCCGCGCCGGGCTCGGCGGTCGCGCAGGTGCGGCCGGTGTCGGACAACAGTGAAGGGCAACGATGCAGCGCAACTCGGTGGACCAGCGTAGGCCGGACGCCCAGCGCCAGTGGGGTGCCGACCGGCGGTCGGAACCCCACCCTCTCGTGCCCCCGCCCGTATCCGAGGGCCGCATCGCCCGGGGTCGGCTCGCGATCGTGATGACCATCACCGTCTGGGCCTGCTACATCGTCTACACGGTGATCGAGCAGTTCATCGCCGGACGCGCCAACAGCGCCCGGCTGGTCGTCGAGGCGATCGTCTACATGATCGTGGTCACCGGACTGGCGGCCTCCGCGACGGCCTACCTGATCACCCGGATCGGCTTCTTCTACCGCAGCCGGGCGCATCACCGAGCGCCGCGGATCGTGCTGGACAACTTCCTGGCGGGGCCGACCCCGTCGGTGACGGTCCTCGTGCCGTCGTACCAGGAGGACGAGCGCGTCATCCGCACCACCCTGCTCACGGCGGCGCTGCAGGAGTACCCCGGCCTGCGGGTCGTGCTGCTCATCGACGACCCGCAGCAGCCGAGGACCCGGGCCGCCCGCGACCTGCTGATCTCCGCCCGGGCGCTGCCGGCCGCGATCGAGGCCGAGTTCGCCGGCCCCTACGCGCGGGTGCAGGCGTCGTACGAGAAATTCGAGCAGTCCCTCGGC
This sequence comes from Planosporangium flavigriseum, assembly GCF_011947225.1. Taxonomy (GTDB): domain Bacteria; phylum Actinomycetota; class Actinomycetes; order Mycobacteriales; family Micromonosporaceae; genus Planosporangium; species Planosporangium flavigriseum. The sequence goes on from NZ_JAATVW010000001.1 coordinate 188,849, forward strand.
GGGCGCGACGAGGGCGTCACCGCCGCGGACGACATGCGGGACCTCGCCGCCGAGTACCGGTTCGCCGCCGGCTGGCTCTACGGCCTGGGCCGCCGGCAGGAGATGGTGGACCACACCGACGTCTTCTTCGTCGAGCACATCCTGCACCCGCTCGCCGAGGATCTCGCCACGATCGCCGAGGCGCTGGAGAGCGGCGCCAGCGAGGAGGCCGCCCTGCCGGTGCAGCGTCTCGTTCAGCTGTACCGCCGGCTGCTCGCCATCTGCGACGTCTCCGTGACGAGCTTCGAGCGCAAGCGGTACGTCTCGTTGTCGAGCGAACCGAACAAGGCGATGAACCTCAACAGCTACATCGGCCTGATGGGCGGCAGCTACCAGGAGGTCAGCACCCCGCTGGGGGTCGCGCTCGTGCCGGCCGGGCCGGGGCGGGGCGAGCTGACCATCCCCGACCCGGACTACGTGCTGACCCTGGATGCCGACAGCGTGCTGCTGCCGGAGTACTGCCTGCGGCTGGTGCACCTGCTCGAGCAGGGCGCCCACGCGGGGGACGCGGTGGCGCAGACGCCGTACAGCGCGTTCCCCGGCTCGGCGACCCGGATCGAGCGCATCTCCGGCGCCACGACCGACATCCAGCACATCGTCCACCAGGGGATGACGCACTACGACGCGACGTTCTGGGTCGGTGCCAACGCCGTGCTGCGCAAGAAGGCGCTGGACGAGATCTGCGAGGTCGCGTATGAGGGCGACTGGGAGATCCGCCGCTACATCCAGGACCGGACCGTCATCGAGGACACCGAGTCGACGATCGACCTCGGGGTCAACGGCTGGACGCTCTACAACTACCCGGAGCGCCTGGCGTACAGCGCCACCCCGCCGGACTTCGGCTCGCTATGCATCCAGCGCCAACGGTGGGCGAACGGCGGCCTGCTGATCCTGTCCCGGTTGAAGGATCAGTTCCGGGCCCGTGCGGCCCGGGGGCAGAAGAACCGGTTCGGTGAGCTGTTCCTGCGGGTCAACTACATGGCCTCCATCTTCTGGAGCTCCGTGTGCCTGGTAGTCATGCTCGCGTACCCGTTCAACGCCGACCTGCTCAACCCGATCCTGCTGCTGGTGTCCGTGCCGTACTTCCTCATGATGAGCGCGGACCTGAAGTACCTCGGCTACAAGCGCGTGGACGTGCTGCGGATCTATGGCTTCAACCTGATCCTGCTGCCGGTCAACCTCTCCGGCAGCTTCGCCTCGATCCTGCAGCTACTGACCGGAGAGAAGAGCGCGTTCAAGCGGACGCCGAAGGTGCGCGACCGGACCACCGCGGCCACCACGTACCTGGTCGCGCCGCTCGCCCTGATCGCGCTCTGCGTCTGGACGGCGGTCCGCGACGTACAGCTGCACCAGTGGGCCAACCTGGTCTTTGCTGGGATGAACCTGGTGCTGGCGACGTACGCGATGGTGGCCTTCGTCGGGGTGGGCAACACCGTGGTCGACCTTTTCACCCACCTGCGGAACTGGCTGTACCGCCCGGTGCACCCGAAGAAGCGCGCCCGCGGCGGTGCCAGCGCCACGCGGCCGGCCTCGGCCGCCGCCTCCGGGGGCCACGCGGTGGCACCGACCGGCGCGATCGGCGACTGGGCATCGGTGCTGCACTACCGGTCCGACCGGGGCGCTTCCGGACTGGTCGCGGTCCGGTCGACGCAGGCGGCGGCCGCGGACCGGTCCAGGCGCGGATCGCAGACCCCACTGTCCCGGTCGAGCTCCTTCGAGGAGTTCACCTTCTTCACCGTCTTCCAGCCGATCTTCGAGCTGGAGTCCGGGGAGGTCGTGGGCTACGAGGCCCTCACCCGGTTCGCCGACGGCAGCAGCCCACAGCGTGGACTGGAGGCCGCGCAGGCACAGGGCCTGCATATCGACCTCGATGCCGCCCTCATCCGCGCTGCCATGGCCTCCGCGAATGCCCTGCCGGACGGCACGTGGCTGGCGGTCAACGTCTCCAGCGACCTGCTGCGGCGGCCGCGCGAGCTGGAACCGCTGCTGGCGGAGAGCTCCCGGCCGCTGGTGCTGGAGATCACCGAAGCCGACCGGGCGGATCTCGACCGCCTGCCCTCCGGGGTGCGGATCGCGGTCGACGACGCCGGCGCGGGGTACGACTCCCTGGCTCGGGTGGAGTCACTGAAGCCGGGCTTCCTCAAGCTGGGCCGAGCGGCGCTGGCCGGTGTCGAGGCAGAGAATGCACGCCGCGCCTCGATCCGCTCGCTGGTCGAGTTCGCACGTGAGCACGGCTGCACCGTCATCGCCGAGGGGATCGAGTCGGCGCAGCAGCGCGACGCGCTCGTCGAGTGCGGCGTGCCCCTCGGACAGGGGTTCTACCTGGGGCGGCCGGTCCCGGTGGAGCGAGCCCTCGCCGACGCGGCCAACCGCTGAGCACCGGGCACGACGAGGCTGCCAGTGGACGCCGTGGCCGAACACGGTCCGGGGATCATCCCCGCGTACGCGGGGAGCACCGAGTCCCTGCTGTGCACGCCGTGCGCCCGCCAGGATCATCCCCGCGTGCGCGGGGAGCACTCGATCCGGCCACCGCCGATGACGTGGCGAACCGGATCATCCCCGCGTGCGCGGGGAGCACGTCGTCCGGTCGGGCAGCCTAGTTCGTTCGATCGGATCATCCCCGCGTGCGCGGGGAGCACTAACGGATCCGTCGGCGTTCCACTGTGGATGAGGGATCATCCCCGCGTGCGCGGGGAGCACCGCCGGGCAACTTGTCGGGGGTCGTGTCTAACCGGATCATCCCCGCGTGCGCGGGGAGCACCTCGACACCACGAACGTCCTCGGCCACGACCTGGGATCATCCCCGCGTGCGCGGGGAGCACGTCAACAACGCCGAGCGGGGCTCGTCGGAGTCGGGATCATCCCCGCGTGCGCGGGGAGCACATCCTGATCCACCCCACCGAGATCGTGTCGGTCGGATCATCCCCGCGTGCGCGGGGAGCACCACATCGTGCGCTTCCACCCGGTCACGGGCGAGGGATCATCCCCGCGTGCGCGGGGAGCACACCAGGCCGGCGTCGGTCTCCAGCTCGAACAGCGGATCATCCCCGCGTGCGCGGGGAGCACAGCCCAGACAGCACGGAACCCCGCGCTTCCAGCGGATCATCCCCGCGTGCGCGGGGAGCACGTCGCAGCCTTTGCCTCGTAGGACGTAGGCGGCGGATCATCCCCGCGTGCGCGGGGAGCACCGACTCGCCCAGGATCTTGTGGTCGTCGACCGAGGATCATCCCCGCGTGCGCGGGGAGCACGACTCCGTTGAGGACGTCGAGCATCACGTCGAGGGATCATCCCCGCGTGCGCGGGGAGCACTCCGGCTTCGTGATCTTTATCCGGCCGAGCACGGGATCATCCCCGCGTGCGCGGGGAGCACGCCGGCGAGATGGCCGCGATGATGGCGGCGCTGGGATCATCCCCGCGTGCGCGGGGAGCACTTCGCTTGGACGCTAGACAGGATCGCCGAGGTGGGATCATCCCCGCGTGCGCGGGGAGCACCACCCGCAGTCCGACCACCGACGCCACGGTCAAGGATCATCCCCGCGTGCGCGGGGAGCACCGGTAGGCGTCGAGCGTCTCGGTGCGCGCCACGGGATCATCCCCGCGTGCGCGGGGAGCACGAGGCGCCGCCGAGCACGGCCTGGGCCAGCTGCGGATCATCCCCGCGTGCGCGGGGAGCACCAGCGCACTGACATGGAGGGCTGCTCGAACGTAGGATCATCCCCGCGTGCGCGGGGAGCACCTTCGGGGCCATCGGGGCGGCAGCCTCCGTCAGGGATCATCCCCGCGTGCGCGGGGAGCACTTATCGATCAACCGGTCGACCGAGTCGAGACCCGGATCATCCCCGCGTGCGCGGGGAGCACGGCAAGACCCGCGAGAGTGTCAACCGCAACGTCGGATCATCCCCGCGTGCGCGGGGAGCACGGAGAAATTGACGCTCTCCTCGGGGCTTTCCCTGGATCATCCCCGCGTGCGCGGGGAGCACGGGTGATGGTTGGCGCAGTACTGGTGGCACCATGGATCATCCCCGCGTGCGCGGGGAGCACGCCGGACCACGACAGCATCCGGTGGTGGTTGATGGATCATCCCCGCGTGCGCGGGGAGCACCTCGCGGTCGGCTGCGCCGCCAGCAGCGACTTCGGATCATCCCCGCGTGCGCGGGGAGCACACCCCGACGATGCGCAGGTCGTCGCGGCCGAGCGGATCATCCCCGCATGCGCGGGGAGCACCCGTACCCGAGCCGGCGGTACGAGCGCGCCGAAGGATCATCCCCGCGTGCGCGGGGAGCACCACGATGTCGAACGGGTCCGCCACCTCGTCCAAGGGATCATCCCCGCGTGCGCGGGGAGCACCATCGGCCACCCGGTGCGGGCCCGGCGGAGTACGGATCATCCCCGCGTGCGCGGGGAGCACTTGCGCGCCTCGGTCACCACGGCCACCAGTTCGGGATCATCCCCGCGTGCGCGGGGAGCACGCGAAGTCGAGCCAGTACGGCTGGGTGAACGCGGGATCATCCCCGCGTGCGCGGGGAGCACCACCCGCAGTCCGACCGCCGACGCCACGGTCAAGGATCATCCCCGCGTGCGCGGGGAGCACCGGTAGGCGTCGAGCGTCTCGGTGCGCACCACGGGATCATCCCCGCGTGCGCGGGGAGCACCGGTTCCAGCATCCGAAGGGCGCGACCCTGCACGGATCATCCCCGCGTGCGCGGGGAGCACGTCTGGGCGCGACGCGAACCGATCGGGGTGACGGGATCATCCCCGCGTGCGCGGGGAGCACCGCCGACGACACCGGCGGGATGCCGCCCCGGCAGGATCATCCCCGCGTGCGCGGGGAGCATGATGCCGTGGTGTTTGCCGGCCCGGGCGCGACGGGATCATCCCCGCGTGCGCGGGGAGCACGGGTCGTCGGAGAACGGCACGACACCGGGGTGGGGATCATCCCCGCGTGCGCGGGGAGCACGGGTCGTCGGAGAACGGCACGACACCGGGGTGGGGATCATCCCCGCGTGCGCGGGGAGCACCCCGATGCTGTCGCCGGCGGTGACCAACCGGCTGGGATCATCCCCGCGTGCGCGGGGAGCACCCCGATGCTGTCGCCGGCGGTGACCAACCGGCTGGGATCATCCCCGCGTGCGCGGGGAGCACGGTCTCGGCGCGCGGATCGCGTTGTTCGAGGCGGGATTATCCCCGCGTGCGCGGGGAGCACTCGTTCCGTATCGGCGGCGTACTGGTCGAGTCGGGATCATCCCCGGGTGCGCGGGGAGCACGCTGCCGCGCCTTAGTCCTGTTGGCTGCCCCCGGGATCATCCCCGCGTGTGCGGGGAGCACGCCGTACTGGTTTTCCTCCGTCGGCGCCGTGCCGGATCATCCCCGCGTGCGCGGGGAGCACGCGAAGGGCCGTCGTGAGACGTCATTGCCGGACGGATCATCCCCGCGTGCGCGGGGAGCACCCGGGCATGCCAGCACCGGCGGCGTGCCAGTGTGGATCATCCCCGCGTGCGCGGGGAGCACGGGAGCTGCGCCTCGGCGAAGGCGTCTTCGATGGGATCATCCCCGCGTGCGCGGGGAGCACGGACCCCACGCCATCCGCAAGGCCTACTACCTGGGATCATCCCCGCGTGCGCGGGGAGCACGGACCCCACGCCATCCGCAAGGCCTACTACCTGGGATCATCCCCGCGTGCGCGGGGAGCACAGCATCATGGCGGCTTCCCTCGCGGCGCCCGGGGGATCATCCCCGCGTGCGCGGGGAGCACGTAGCGGCTCCAGCCCGGCCGCGCGTCCGGCCGGGATCATCCCCGCGTGCGCGGGGAGCACGGGTTTTCGAGGTAGTCGCCTTCGAGGCCGACGGGATCATCCCCGCGTGCGCGGGGAGCACACCGGCCGGGTACGTACCACGCGGTACCCGTCGGGATCATCCCCGCGTGCGCGGGGAGCACTCGGCGAGCACGATCTCAGCCACAGTGATCTCCGGATCATCCCCGCGTGCGCGGGGAGCACATCGGCTCGCAGTCCGGTTGTGACGCCAACGCGGGATCATCCCCGCGTGCGCGGGGAGCACGAGCCCAGCTGCTGGCGGGCGTAGGCGATCGCGGGATCATCCCCGCGTGCGCGGGGAGCACTCGCCGCCGTTCTGGCGGCCGCGGCCGATTTCCGGGATCATCCCCGCGTGCGCGGGGAGCACCTGCTGTTGCCGACCACCGACCATTGCAGGGACGGATCATCCCCGCGTGCGCGGGGAGCACGCACCCTGCGGATGTTCCCGGCATTGGAGCATACGGATCATCCCCGCGTGCGCGGGGAGCACGGTACGGCGCCAGGCCGGTCTCCCCGTACCGTGGGATCATCCCCGCGTGCGCGGGGAGCACGAGCCTCGCGCTGCTCGGAAAGTCCGTCAAAGAGGATCATCCCCGCGTGCGCGGGGAGCACTGCGGCCTCGCCGACGAGAGCGCGGCGTTCGTCGGATCATCCCCGCGTGCGCGGGGAGCACCAGATCGAGCCGTCAGACACAGCGCCGGGGTCGGGATCATCCCCGCGTGCGCGGGGAGCACGGCGAGTATCCGGCCTGGTAGGCGGTCCACCACGGATCATCCCCGCGTGCGCGGGGAGCACTGCGCCGGGAAGCGGTACTCGATCACCGTGTCGGGATCATCCCCGCCTGCGCGGGGAGCACGGCGAGGTGGCCGGGAGCGTGGCGGCGAAATCGGGATCATCCCCGCGTGCGCGGGGAGCACATGTTGCCGACGCCGAGAGCGAGCCCGCGCACCGGATCATCCCCGCGTGCGCGGGGAGCACTGGACGCGTCGGACCATCGCGCGCAAGGTCGTAGGATCATCCCCGCGTGCGCGGGGAGCACTCCTGGTCACGGGTGACCGGCTGCGGCAGGCCGGGATCATCCCCGCGTGCGCGGGGAGCACACCGTGGCCGTGCCGCTCACTACCGGGTTCAGGGGATCATCCCCGCGTGCGCGGGGAGCACCTCAAGCAGATGGTCCGCGACGTCGAGTACTCGGGATCATCCCCGCGTGCGCGGGGAGCACTTCACTCCGGACGGTACCGACCAGGTACTGCAGGGATCATCCCCGCGTGCGCGGGGAGCACCCGGGGTCCTCGGCGTGCCGATCGCGCAGTTCCGGATCATCCCCGCGTGCGCGGGGAGCACCTGCCCCGGCGCAGACGGGCAGTCAGCCGGCCCGGATCATCCCCGCGTGCGCGGGGAGCACGCCTCCGATGTCCCCCCGATGGACACCCACAACGGATCATCCCCGCGTGCGCGGGGAGCACGGATCCGCGGCGATCCTGATCCACCGGTCCGTGGGATCATCCCCGCGTGCGCGGGGAGCACCCGACGCATCCCTCGATGCAGGTTCGCTGCCCGGGATCATCCCCGCGTGCGCGGGGAGCACGGAAGCCCGCACCGGTGGCGTACGTGAGCCTTCGGATCATCCCCGCGTGCGCGGGGAGCACGTACGCCAGGGGCCACAAGATCGCAGCGACGAGGGATCATCCCCGCGTGCGCGGGGAGCACGGTACCGCTGGCTTGGGACGCGACTGCATCCCCGGATCATCCCCGCGTGCGCGGGGAGCACGCAGGCCGACGAGTACGCAGTCGCGGTGTGGGGGGATCATCCCCGCGTGCGCGGGGAGCACGTCCTCCCACCGCTGCACCACGTCAGCGCCCGGGGATCATCCCCGCGTGCGCGGGGAGCACTCCCACCCGTACGCGTAGGCGAGCTGCGCCAGCGGATCATCCCCGCGTGCGCGGGGAGCACATCACCAAGAAGGGCAAGAAGATGAGCGTCTCGGGATCATCCCCGCGTGCGCGGGGAGCACAACTTCTGAACGTCGCAGGTCAGGGCCACAACCGGATCATCCCCGCGTGCGCGGGGAGCACCATGCGGCACCGGCCAGGGCGCGCACGGACTCGGGATCATCCCCGCGTGCGCGGGGAGCACCTGCTGCGGGTAGGTCACGATCTGACTCCTTGGGGATCATCCCCGCGTGCGCGGGGAGCACCCCATCTGCGCCTTGGTGAGCTGGATGGCGCAGGGATCATCCCCGCGTGCGCGGGGAGCACACACCATCGTGCCGCCGGACGGCTGGGTGTGAGGATCATCCCCGCGTGCGCGGGGAGCACCCCGGCATCGACGACCGCACCAGCCCGGCACCGGGATCATCCCCGCGTGCGCGGGGAGCACCAACCCCACCAGACGATCGAGCTGCTGGACATGGGATCATCCCCGCGTGCGCGGGGAGCACGCGTCGTTCGCGCCGGCCAGCTTGCAGTAGTTCGGATCATCCCCGCGTGCGCGGGGAGCACGAGCGACCCGTAAACGCCAGCGAGGCCCCGGCGGGATCATCCCCGCGTGCGCGGGGAGCACCGAGCTGCTCCGCGCGGTGGGCGACCTCATGCACGGATCATCCCCGCGTGCGCGGGGAGCACGTGGTGGCCGTCGAGGTGATACCGGCGGCCAGCGGATCATCCCCGCGTGCGCGGGGAGCACAGAACCGCAAGCTGCCCGCCACGGCGGCAGTGGGGATCATCCCCGCGTGCGCGGGGAGCACGAGCGGGTCTTCCAGGACGCCCTCAAGCCCGAGGGATCATCCCCGCGTGCGCGGGGAGCACCATGATCTGGGTGGCCAACTGCTCGGCGGCCTGGGATCATCCCCGCGTGCGCGGGGAGCACCGATACGCCGGAGGTCCCGTGACGCAGCCCGATGGATCATCCCCGCGTGCGCGGGGAGCACGACCAGTTTGGATCCGCCGGCGGGCTGGCGTTGGGATCATCCCCGCGTGCGCGGGGAGCACAGCCACTCGATGGCCTGCCCGTCGAGCAGGGCGGGATCATCCCCGCGTGCGCGGGGAGCACCGCGTGGCAACGGCACGCGTACGTCGAAGCATGGGATCATCCCCGCGTGCGCGGGGAGCACGTGATCGATCATCGCGCAGTCGGTCGAGCTGAGGGATCATCCCCGCGTGCGCGGGGAGCACACTTGTTCACCTGCGGTTCTGAAGATCCAGATCTCGGATTTCGTTCACTTCACGCAACGCAGGCTACGCCGACCGTCCGCGGTGCCCGAACCGGCGACGTCTAGCCGCCTTACTCCAGCCCGCTGGCATCGCCGGATTGGCCGACGGCTCGCTGGGGCGGCGCATCAAGGTCACACCATCCACGTCAACTGGAATCCAGTGATGGTCATGGGCCATGAAAGAAAGTCGCTGCTCGCCGCGTACCTCAAAGAGCATCAAGGCACGACCGGGACCGGCCATTTCAACCACCCGAGCCCACAATCGGCTGCGCACACGCACGCTGACGTGCCCGACGTACACGCCCGCGGAGATCTCCAGCAACCATTGGGTGAGGTGCCCACGTAGGCCGGGCGGGCACGCGGTGAGGATGATGACGGTCATCAGAAGTCGACGTCGCCGATGTCGGCGTAGTTGCGACCGGCAGCGACCTCGAAGCCGTTATCGTCCCAGAGGCCAAGCGAATCGCGATCCTCGAAGTCACTGTCATCGATCATGCCACTGGGCTGTGGCTGGAGCAGCAGTGTACGGATATCGCGTACGCAACGCGCCAGGATCGCCCCGTCGTGCACGCGGTCACGTACTGTGCGGCGGGTGTCGGCGCCGATGTCGGTGGAGCCGCTGGCCGCCACGTCGAAGGCAACGGGGATGGTGATCTCCGCCTTGTACAGATCAGCGATGTCGTACACGAAGGCGCGCTCGTGTCCGGTGTGAACGAAACCAAGGCCGGGAGCCGCCCCAAGCGCGACGATAACGGCGTGCACGATGCCGTACAGGCAGGCATGCGCGGCCGAGAGCGCTTGGTTGATGGCGTCGCCACCGGTGAAGTCCATCCGGTCATAGTCGCGGTGGCTCCAGGCGACACCGGTCCGTGCGGCGTGTTCCCGGTACGTCCGGCGGACGCGGGCACCTTCCTTGCCGCGCAGCTGCTGCATGGTGAGGTTGGCGGTGTCCTCGCCGGGGAAGCGGATCGCGTACATGGCGCGGGCGACGGCGAACCGGCGGTCGCGGTGGCTGACCTTGGCGGCCTGCGCTATGAGCAACCGGCTGGAGGCGGCAAGCGACCGGCCGTGGGCGTAGTAGCGCACGCCCCGCTCCCCTACCCAGACGGCGGTGGCACCGTGGTCGGCGAGCAGGGCGATGGCTTGGTGGGTGATGCTGGTGCCGGGCCCAAGCAGTAGCACACCGACCGAAGCGGCCGGGATGTGCAGCACGCCCTGATCGTCGGTGGCGGTGATGGCGTTGCTGTCCCGATGGATGACACTGCGTTCGAGGTAGAGAAAGCTGATGCGGTCCTCGGCGCGGGCGAGATCGGCGAGCTCCGCTGGCGGTACTCCAGGGATCTTCATCAGTCGTCCCCTGGGTTCAGCCAACGGGGGCGAGCATGAGTAGGCCGCAGCCGTAGGCCTTGGCGTGCCCGATCCCGCTGGTCAGCGCTCGGCGGAAGGTATCCGAGTCGGTGACCTGAAGGATGCCGTCGTACGTGACGGTGGCGATGGTAACTGCAGCCATGCCCCGCTTGAAGGTCTGCGTCTGGCGGCGGTGCAGGCGCAGGTTGGGCTCGCCGTCCTGCTGCGTCGCCAGGGCAAAGCCGTGCCGGGGTGCGCGGTCGGCAAGCCACTTCACCTGCTCCTCTTCGCGCAGGTAAGCGAAGCGCTGGGTGTCCTTGGCCTCGGCGGTCTTGCGTCCGCTGTGGATCGGGTTGGCGGTGAGCCGAAACGCCCACTGTTGACCGGGGCGCAGTGAGCTGAGCAGCGTGTCGTAGTCACGGGTCACCCAGGTCTGGGTGGTGGGCCAGCCGGCCTGCTCGACCAGGTGGGTGAGGTCGGGCCGGCCGGGGCTGACGATGTACAGGTGGACGGTCGCGGTCGCCGCGGTGTCGAGCCGCCACAGCGTACGGGTTCCGGCCCGCTCATGGTCCTCAGGCGCGGCGAAGGCGGCGCGGACCGCGGCGTGCATGGCCTGCGGCGAGGAGAGTAGCTTCCGCGCACCCCGGCGCGCCGGATTGATCTGGAACCGGGTGAGGAACATGCTCAGCCTCCCAGCAGGCTCAACGGGTCGTGCTCGGCGATGCCGGCCCGTTCGGCGAGGTCGTTGGTGACGTCCACGTGCCGGCGCAGCACCGACCGCCAGGTGTGCTGCCGGTGCGTGGGGTCGAAGCTGACCGGTTCATCAGGCATGGTCTCGGTGACCGGCTCGCCCGGCCGGGCGTCCCGGATGATCTCCAGCCGGACCGTACGGGCCGCTCGGCGGCGGTACCACTCGGCGGCGAGCCACGGCCATGAGCTCAGCGCGTCGTCGAGGCTATCGTCGTGTACTCCGAGGCTGATCGGGCCGACGGGCGGGCACGAGCGCCGCCCGAGATAAAGCGGGAATTGCGGCCTGTTCAGTGCCTCTGCCAAGCCCAGGAGGAGTTCCCGCTCGCCGCTGACGGCGGCGAGGAAGGCTGCGTCGGACAGGTAGAAGCGGTAGGTCAGCGGGGCGCTTTCCCGCCCGTCGAGGGAGCGCGCCGTCTGGAAGTCGCGCAGGATCTGCCCGGGCTGGTCGATCCGTACTCCGAACTCGAGGCCGAGGAGTTCGGTGAGCGGTTCGCTACGACGGATGCCCTTGGCCGCGGCGAGCAGGCCGATTACGCCGCTCTTGGTTGGCGCGACCTCGGTTCCTCGACGGGCGAAGCGGCTGGACGATCCCCACGACTGCAGAGGGCCGGCCAGCTTCAACAACAACACGCTCATGTCAGCATCCCGCTCCGCTCGCTTCCGGCGTTCGGCTGCCCACATACCCGCTCATGCCGGCTGCCCGAGCGCCACAGCGACCTGCTCGCCCACGCCGTTGACCAGCTCGTCGAAGGTGACCAGCTTGCCGAGGTCGGCCAGGGCCACGGTCTGCTCGCCGACCTGGGTGACCCAGGCACCGACCGGCCGCTCGCCGTACGCGTTCTCGACGGCCACGGTGTGCTTGGCCAGGGCGGCGGCTGCCAGTTCGACCCGGCCGGCGGCGTGCGTCTCGCGGATGGGCGTCTCGAACGCGCCGACCAGGTTGATCGGCTGGGTGTCCCGCACCCGCACCATCACCGCGTCGGGCAGGGTGCGGTGGGCGAACGTGTTCTGCTTCCCGGTCGGCATACTGCGCACGAACGCGACGAGGAACGCCTCGACGGCGGCGCGGGTGGCGGCCGCGTCGCCGAGCGTACGATGCAGCGCGTCCACGTCGACCGTTGCGTACCGGTACAGGGTGGAGGAGTTGAACTCGACGGTGCCGATCATGCCGGCGCCCGTCTCCGCGGCGTCAGCCTTGCGGTCGTCCACGGCGGTGAAGTAGTCGAACTCGTTGTCTACGGCGTGCACGCTGATCGCGTGCGACACCTGGCACGCGGCGTCGACGTTGATGTCGGTCATGTCGGCCACCATCCGGCCGAACATGGCGATGTCCACCGAGTGCTCGGTGTTCGCCAGTGCCTTGAACCGGGCCTTGTCCAGGCTGCTACCCGCACGCGAGGCGTCCAGCGCGGCGGCCGCGATGCTGTCCAGCTGCCGGTGACTCAGAAACAGCAGGTAGCCGGACTCGACGTCCTTCGCCTCACCTTTCTTCTTGTCTGCCTTGGCCAGCCCGGACGCAGCGAACGCCTCGGCGGCGAGCGCCGACGCGGCCTCGTCGGACAGGCTCGGGTCGAGCGCCTTGATCCGCGCAGCGAGCGCCTCACCCACCCGCTTGGTCCGCACACCGAGCTGGGACCTGTCGAGCACGTCGGCGAAGGCCAGCCGAACCGCTCGCTTCCAGGCCTGGCTGGATACGCGAGCGCGGCGGGCGCCGCCGTAGAGCGCGGTCTTCGGCGAGCCGGTGTCGTCGCGGTTGAGGTTGCTCGGCGGCACGGTCTGCAGCGCGTAGACGTCGATGATGGTGCGGCTCATGATGCGTTCTCCTCCTGCGTGTCGGTGACGAGGGCGTCGGTGTCGGTACTGGGCCGGCTGCGGAAGAACTCCCGTCCCCAGGTGGCCTGCATCTGGGCGCGACCGCCGGGCCAGCGCAAGGTCCGCAGATCGTCGGCGAGCAGCCCGTAGTCGAGCGGGATCTGGTGCTCGCGCAGCATGGTGATCAGGCTGCGCAGGTGGTAGATGCTCTCGTGGTAGGTGCTGGCCGTGCCGAGCGCGGCGAAGCGGCGACGCACGCCGTCCGGACCGCTGGACGCGCGTACCAGACCAGCCATGGCCCAGCCGAGTCCTCGCCCGTCCACGTGCATCCGCTCCCGGCGGGACTGCTGGTGCAGCGCGTACAGGGTCACCGCGTCGTGCACCGCGTACTCGGTGTCGGTGGCCTGGGTGTCGTCGGCCGGCCGGTAGCCCAGAAGGTGCTCCGGGACCTGCAGGTAGCGTTCCAGCGTGTAGTCGAAGCCGGGGTCGCGGCCGATGCCACGGCGCAGTCGGGCAAGCGCGCTGACCGCTTCCGGGTCCGGCACGTCGCGCAGCAGTCGCTGCTGCAGGCCGCTGACGGTCCGGGCGACATGGTCGCCCAACTCGCCACGACGCCGTCCCCGCGGCGTACGTGCCGCGGATTCCGACTGGCTGATCTCGACCGTGGTCATGCTGGTACCTCCTGCGTCTTAGCTACGGGGTCGGCGGCCATCGGTAGCGCCTTGGCGAGGCCGGCCCGGAACCAAACCTCGGCCTGCGAGCTGGAGTAGTGCACTTCCCGTCCGTTGCGGTCGACGCCGAGTCGGCCCACCCAGGCGGCCGGGCCGGCCTCGGCGACTAAGTCATTGCCGAGCCGCACCACCGCTCGCCACACCAGGCGCTGCCACCAAGCGCGCTCAGCCGCCGGGTCGCTGGTCGGACCGAGGCGGGCCAGCCAGTCACGGAAGGCGCGATCCAGCCGGGCGTAGCCGCGTTCGGCCGCACGGTCGGCCTCGCCGCTGTCGCCGTCGCGGCTGCCGGCGGCGCGTGCCAGGTTCGTGGCGAGCCGGCGCAGGACCCCGACCGCGCCCTCCGCATCGGCGGCCGCGTCGACGGCCGTGGTGCGCAGCGGCGACTGGTCGACCAGCAGCAGGACGTTCATGGTCAGCGCGTCGCCGAACACTTCGTCGATGACCGCCTGCTGAGTGCCGTAGGTAACGCTGGTGGCGCGCGGCCGGACCTGGAAGTCCGGCTCGACCACGCCGGTGACGGTCAGCCGGGCCAGCCATTGCAGCACCATCGGCGACAACCGTTGGGGCGGCTCGCTGCCGGATGGCGGTGCCAGTGGCAGCAGGGTCTGCAGGCCGCGCCACAGTGCCCGGGTGTGGTCGTGCGGTCGGGGCAGATAGATCGGGCTCCTCTTCTGTTCGCGTTCGCGCGGCGCGCTGCGCCCCCAGACACTCATCGGCTCCAACAGGTGCCGGTCCTGCCACTCGAGTTTGTCGCCATTGGAGATCATGGCGCCGGTGATGCCGCTGGTATCACCGAACAGGCGGATCCGCCGCGACTGCCAGGTGTAGAGACTGAGCAGGCCGTACGGGCCCCGCGTCTCGTCGGGCTCCTCGGTGGCCGTCTGCGGCTCCCGCTCCCATACCGGCAGGTCCCGCTCGTCGGCGCGCTGCCAGCCTGGCGCGATCGGCACCAGGTTGAGCAGGAGGCTCTCCAGCAGACTGGCACCCTCCAGGTGGACGCCGCCCAACGCGCCAAGTGAGCCGACACCGATCGGATAACCTCGCCCGCCCTTGACCCGCGGGTCGCCGACCGCCCCGGTCTTGATGCCTGAAGGGTCGTACGCCTGGCAGTGCACCAGCCAGCGGGCCGCCTCGGCAGGCGAGATCGACTCCATCCCCCGCCCGGCGCGGGTGGTCAGGAAAGGCATGCCGTTGGGCACATCGGCGATCAGCCGCTCGAGCCCGAACGAGTTGTCCTTGCCGGCGCGCAGATCGGCGACCTGATAGAACGGGTGTCTCGGGTGGAGCAGGTCGAACCGGTCACGGAACGCGGCGAGGTAGTCGGTGACCTCCGGCAGCGGCAGCTGCCGGGCTCGCCAGAGCGCCTGCCAGGCGGCCTCCCCCGGTGGCCCGTCGGTGGCCCGGTGCAGGATCGCCAGCGCCAGCCGCAGGATCGCGAACGTCTGCGTGGGCAGTTCGCAGGCGATCATGCGCAGGTCGTCGGCCTGTTCGAACAGTCCTAGCAGGGAGACCTCGCGCCGCTGGCCTGCGGCGTCCAGCACCGGGATCCACGCCTCATCCACCAGCGAGAATTCCGGCGGGCGCGGTGAGCCGGTCATCGGCACCACCTCCTTTGCGATTGAGGACTCAGGCGGCCGCGCGGGTGACGCGTAGCCCATCGTCCTGGTCGTAGTGCAGGTCGAAACCGGCCACCGTGGCACGCCCGTCGTCGTCGAGGTCGAGCACGAGTTCGCCGGTGAGCCAGTGGCTGTCCTGCCAGGCGCTGACATCGGTGCGCCGCTCCAACTCGGCGATGACATCGTCGATCACGTCGGAGGCGGTCATCATCCGCGGCAGCGGCAGGGTGCAGCGGGCGATCTGCCGGGGCAGCGGCCAGCGTGGGACGCTGCCGGTCGGTACGGCTACCCCACCCCCGTCGATCCATGGGGGTAGAACCAGGCCATCCGGCGTCCGTACCAGCAAGAGGACCTCGAGCGATTCGGCGTCGGTGTCGCGGACGTGGCCCAGCGCGGCACGGTCGTCGGCGTTGCCGACGCCGCCGGACAGCCAGCCGATCAGCGGCACGCCGGGTTCGGCCACGCCGGCCAGCCGGAAGCCGTCGGCCTTCAGTTCCTTGGCGGCGAACTCGTCGCGCTGCCGCGCCTCCCCCTCGGCCATCGCCGGCTGCCACGACGTGGGGCCGACCGCTGCACTGCCGTAGGCGGACTGAGTGAGCGGCGCGATGTCGGCAGGCAGCCGCAGTGGTGTGCCGGTCAGGTGCGGCAGCAGCACGGCGGCGCTGCGCAGCAGCATGGACGGCTGGTAGACGCGTCGGGAGCCGGAGACCGGGTGCGGGGGCTCCTCGGTCCAGTCAGCTCCGGTGATCCAGCAGGTCGGCGTCGCGAGCCGGGTCGGGCGGTCGCTGCGAAGGTGCCGGTGCAGCCGGCCGATGCGCTGCAGTACCAGGTCGACGGGGGCGAGGTCGGTGACGAGCAGATCGAAGTCGATGTCGAGGGACTGCTCGGCGACCTGGCTTGCCACCACGACGTGCCGGTGTGGACGGTTGGCGCTGCCGGGAGGCCCGAATGTCTCCCGGAGCCAGGTGTCCTTCGCGGCTCGGTCGACCGCCATGAACCGGGAGTGCGCCACCGACACCGGAATGTCCGGCCCGAGCGCTGCCCGCAGCGTGGCCGCCGTCTCCTGCACCCGCGCCACGGTGTTGCGGACCACCAGCGCGCAGCCACCGTCGGCCAACTGGTCGCGTAACAGCTCCACCAACGCCGGCAGTTCGTCGTCCAGGCGCCGCAACCGCACCTCGACGCCACGGCCGGAGTCGGCGCAGCTGATCGCGGTGGCGCTGCGTTCGGCGCCGGACACGGTGACCAGTGGGTACCGCAGGTCACTCCGGAGTGAGGCGTACGGGTCGACCGTCGGTTTGCCCCGGTCACGCCAGGTGCGCGGGGGTGGAGGACCGAGGCGGCCGTTGTCGTACGCGTCCATCAGTTCGGCCCGGCGGTACGCGGGTAGCGTAGCCGAGAGCAGGACCACCGGCACCCCGTAGGCGCCGAGCCACTCCAGCGCCCGGTCCAGGAACCGTCCCATGTAGACGTCGTAGGCGTGTGCCTCGTCGATGACGACGACCTTGCCTGCGAGCCCGAGGTGGCGCAGCACCAGGTGCTTTCCGCGCAGCGCCGCGAACAACAGCTGGTCGATGGTGCCCACGACGAAGCTCGACAATAGCGTCCGCTTCGGCCCGGCCAGCCACGCGTGTACGCCGATGTCGGCGCCGCCCGCGTCCTCGGCGATGCCACTCGGCAGCGACGTGGCCCGCAGCCGGTCGTACTCGGGGTTGAGCGCCGCCTTGCCGTGCGCCAGCCGCACGTCGCGGTCGCCCCGGCCGACCTGCGCGTCGGGTAGCCGGCGCAGCCAGGGCAGCATCCGGCCGAACATGGCGTCGCTGGTGGCCCGGGTGGGCAGCGCGAGATAGCAGCCGGACGCTGCGGTACGGCGGGCGAGGATCTCCACAGCCGCCAGGGCCGCCTCGGTCTTGCCTTCCCCCATCGCCGCTTCGACGATCATCATCCCAGGCGCGAGCATGGTGGCGGCAAGCTCCGCGACGGCACGCTGCACCGGGCGTGGCGCCGCGCCGGCGGGGAGCTCGAATCGCGCCGCGAACAGCTCGTCCACGCTTTCCGGCGGCCCGGCCGGCAGCCAGGGTACGGGCAGGTCGACCAACTCCCAGCCGACGCTGAGCCGATCGGCGTCCGTACTATCCAGCGTGTACGGGAAGAACTCCTCGTTGCTAGCGATCCAGTCGGCCATGATCACCAGGCCGGTGAGAGCCGCCTGCGCCGGTTGCGACAGCGGCGCACCGCTCCACGCGGCGAGCCGGTCACCGGCACCGGATCGCTCGGTCATCCAGGTCAACAGTTCCAGCTGGACCTGCTGCCACGCCTCGTCGCCAAGCAGGTAGGGGCGGATCTGCACATCCCGGAGGCTCTCGTCGGTCGGTGGAGCGCCGTGGTGCCCGCCGACGACCACTGCGTACGGGTGCGGATCAACCCAGCCCTGTTCCTGCAGCCACTGAGCGAGGATGACGTGGCCGGCGGTAGCGTGCGGGGCATAGCGCCGGTCGGCCCGAATCAGCTCGCGGTCGAATGCCAGCCCGTGGTCACGCATCCGCTCCGCCAGCACGTACGCCTGGATCGCGAAGGCAGGGGTGGCCTTGCCGATGTCGTGCACTCCGGCCAGCCAGATCGCCAGCGTACGGCCGTCGGCGTCACCACCGGGCAGCTCGTCGGCGATACGCCGGCGCACCGCCGGGCTCAGCCAGTGGTCCCACAGCCGCCCGGCCACATCGACGGAGTCGGCCAGGTGCCGCCACAGCGGCAGCCAGCCCACCGGCGACGTGCCCTTGCGGTCGGTCTTGCCCCAGACCGACCGCGCCGCGTCGCCCAGCGTCGGCCCGTCGGCCACGAGGCGGGTACTCATGGCGACGCCGGCAACAGGGTGCTGGGCGTGCCGCTGTGCGACAGGTAGAGCACGTCGCGGGCACGGGTGAGGGCGACGAACAGCAGGCAGCGCTCGCGCTGCAGATCCTGCCGGTGGGCGTGCGGGTCCTCGGCCGCCGACGTCACCGCGTTGGGCGCGGGCAGTACGCCAGCGTCCAGCCCGACGACCGCGAGGCACTGAAATTCCAGCCCCTTCATGCGATGCATGGTGGCGACCCGTACCCCGTCGATACCGCGCCGGTCGTCGGCGACGGGGATGTAGGCGTCGGTTAACGCCGCCGTGACAGCCATTACCAGCTGCCCGGTGCGAGCGGCGACACCGATCGCGTGCGGCTCGACGCCCTGTTCCAGCCAGGTGCCCACACGCTCGATCAGGGCCTCAAACTCGTTGTCTCTGCTGGTGTGCGCGGCCACCACCGGGGCGCCGCCGCGAGTAACCGAACGGTAGCCGCGCAGCGTGTCGGCCTCGTCGTCCAGCCCGACGGCGGCATCACCGGCCAGCACCTTCACCGACAGGTCCAGGATCTCGTGGGTGGTGCGGTAGTTGACGGTGAGCCGGCGGGTCCGGCCCCGCACATGAATGCCGAGCTGGGCCAGCGACACGTGGCTGTCGTAGATGCGCTGGTACGGGTCGGCCAGCAGGAACATGTCATTCGGCCCGGGTGCGACAAGCGCGCGCAGCAGCCGCCACTGCGCCGGGTGCAGGTCCTGTCCCTCGTCCACGATCACATGTTGGTACGGGGCGGGAGAGCGTCGCGCGATCTCGGCTGCCTCGTCGGCGAGCTGGGTGTGGGTGCGCCGGCGCTGCTTGGCCAGCTGGTTGACGACCCCCTCGATCGCGACCCACACCTGTTCGCGCTGGGCCCCGCGGAGCCCTTCGCCGCGGCCCTTGCGCGGGGCGTCCCGGTACGCCTCGACGCTGGTCAGCTGCTGCGCCAGCACCACCTGCTCCCACTCCCGCTGGAGGAAGGCACCGCTGAGCGTGGTGACCTGGCCGGCCCGGTTCAGGTATGTCGGCCCGGTCTTCGCGGCCGCCTCCCACAGCCGGTCCATGATGTCGTCGTCGGCAATGGTGACCTTCCGGCCGCCACGCGTGACAATCTCGTACGCCAGCTTGTCGACGCTGATCACGTCGATGCGCGACCTCACCTTCGGGTCGCCGGTGAGCCGGTACAGCTGCTTGCTGAGCGCATCGGCGAGTGCACGGGTGTAGGTCGTGAGCAGTACCTTTGAGCCGTCGTCCGGCAGCCGCCCGGCGAGGAACACCGCCCGGTGCAGGCCGGTGACCGTCTTGCCGGTCCCGGCGCTGCCGGTGACCAGCGCGGGACCGTTGTAGACCGCCCGGTAGGCGACGTCGCGCTGGGTCGGGTGCAGGAAGGTGCGCCAGAGGTCGAACGGGTGGGCGAGGATGGCGGCCAGCTCCACCGGGCCCGAGACGAACGCGATCCGCTCCGGCGTGCGGCGCGCCGCCGCCAGCAAGTCGTCGGTGTCCACACCGGACACGATCCGCTCGGCCAGCTCCTGCCAGACCTCCTCTACGGTCAACCCGCTGGCCAGCCCGCGCAGGACATCGAGTTGAACCTCAGGCAACCGGCCGCCCAGGCTCTCCAACTGCTCGTCGGTGCTGATCAGCCGCAGTAGCGGCACCAGGTCCCTGTCCACGCCGAGCCGCACCAGGTCGGCGGTGGAGGACTTGTCGAACAGCCCAGTGGTGGCCGGTGCTGCCTGCGTGACGCGTGCGAACTCCTCGATACCGACCTGGTCACGTACCTCCAGCACGCCGAGGGCCTGGTTGACAGTGAACCGCCGGCTCACCGCGAAGGCGATGGCGTCATCGTGCGGCAGAACGTTGAGCAGGGCGTATCGCTGCTCGCCGAGGGCAAGCACAACCCCTCGATGGAACTGGTCAATGCGGATGGTGCGGATGTGCGGATCGCGGGCGCTGGCCAGCTTCTCCAGGTGCAGGCCCGCATGGGTGTGCTCGGCGAACTTGCCGATCGCGGCGTCGACAGCACGCTGCACTGGGCGCTGCAACCTGGCATAGGCAGGAAGAAAACCACGATCGATGGCCAGCTCGGCCACATCATCCCCTTCCCCATCGTCAGCACCCTGGCCCGACCGAGGACGCGAAGAGTGCACCATAGCGAGCCCCGCCATGAGTGAAACAGCTCTAATCGCGCAAGCATCGAAGGCCACTCGGCCGAGGCCCACTCCCTCGTATCGATGAGCATTCCAACATATTGTGAACGCTGTTTGCAAGGAAATTTTCGAACGCTCCATTCACCAACGCGGGACCCAGTGGCTCGACTGTCCGGAAAGGCCCGTGCCGCCCGGCGTCCGACTAGGCTGGCCTCGTGTTGGCGGACGCGCTCCTCAAAGGCCGGTACGCGATAGGCCGGCTACCTTTGGCGCACAACGGGATGGGCGAGGTCTGGACAGCGCAGGACAAGCACCTCGACCGCGCCGTCATCGTCAAATTCGTCAACGGCTCCATGGTGGACGCGGAGCTGATGCGACGGTTTCGGCGCGAGGCACTGCTGACCGCCCGACTGGATCACCCCGGCGTACCGGCGGTCTACGATCTCGACGAGCACGACGGCCGCCCCTACCTCGTCCTCCAGAAGGTCGACGGGATCAACCTGGCAGATCTGATCGCAGAGCAAGGCCCACTGTCGATCGCCTGGGTGGCCGCCATCGGTGCACAGATCAGCAGCGTGCTGGTCGCCGCCCGGCGGATCGGCCTGGTGCACCGCGACATCAAGCCGAGCAACGTCATGCTGGACGCGAGTGGCGCGGTGAAGGTGTTGGATTTCGGGCTGGCCGTCATTCGCGACGACGACCGCTACTCGCGGATCACCCAGACCGGACAGAGCCTCGGCACTATCGGCTACATGGCGCCGGAGCAGATCCTCGGCGAACCCACCGATCACCGCACCGACCTCTACGGGCTGGGCGGCACGCTGTTCGACCTACTCACCGGCCATCCACCATTCGACGGTGACACCACCGCGACCACGTTGCACCACCAACTGGCCGATCCCCCGCCGCGCCCCGCCCTGCTGCGTCCGGAGATCCCGAGCGCGCTCGACCAACTGGTCCACGCACTGCTGGCGATCCGCCCGGAGAACCGGCCTGCCAGCGCCACTGAGGTGTATGCGACGCTCGCCCCGCTCGCCCAGGACCTGCCACCGATCCCCGGGGTGGTCGACGAGGGCGGCGACACGGTGCGGGCGTACGCCGCGATAGTCGGACAGGCGCCGCGGCCGTCCAACGACAACGCGGCGCCGGATCCCCCACCTCGGCGGCCGGACCTCGACGTGGACCAGGCTTCGGAGCAGGCGGAGCAGCTGGTTGCCGACGGCAAGTTCCGTGCCGCCGCTCGACTATGGCGGCGCCTCGCGGAGCATCACGCGCGACAGCACGGCGACACCCATCCGCTGGTGTTCGACTGCCGGCTGCGCGCTGCTCGCGCCCACCTGCCGCTCGGCGAACACGACCGGGCGCTGCGCCAACTCAACCAGCTGCTGCACGACCGGATCCGGGCGGACGGGCCGGAGCACCCAGCAGTGCTGGAACTGCGCCAGGAGATCGCGCGACTGAGCGAGAAAGGTGCCTCATCACACTGAGCCACCCTCGATGCACACCGAACGCGGGTCAGTGAACGACCGCGGCAACAGCACGGCCTTCTGCTCCGGAAACCGGCTGCCCCCGTAGTGGAAGGTCTGCACGCAGTTCTGCCCGCGCGTCTCCGTAGTCAGGGCTCGGCGCGCCTGCGGCGAGTACATCATGCTGTGTTTCAACCAGGCCGCCTCCTCGCCATGCGGATCGAAGCCACGACCGCTGGCCGCGTGCCCGAACACATCGTGAACCGCGCGGAACATGTCGTTCTCGCCGTCGCTGAGGTATGGATGCGGATTGCCGGTCGCTGCGCTGGCCCACACTTTCAACCGGCGTTGCCGCACATCATCGACCATCGACTCCACGTCGGGGTACGGATCCTCGTCGACGACCCGCACCGCCACGCCGAGCCCGCCGAACTCGACCCGGCCCACCAGAAAGTGGTACTGCCGCACCGTCTCGCGGCAGAACGCGGCGTACGCGGGAAAGGCCCGCTCGTCCCTGGCCGGTGCGGCCATGTAAGCGTCTGCGATGGCGACGCCTAGCACCGGGCCGAGGCGCACCCGTGCATACGCTGCTGGCGCGAGGGCGTCACGGACACGAAAGCCGTACCGCCGCGTGCCTGCGAGCAGATACGCAATCGGCGGAAAGGGTGCGGCCGAGGTGGACGGCAACGCAGGTGCGAACAACGGTATTCATGGTCCTCCTTCGATCGTCGCTATGGGACGGATGCGGTCAGCGGGCCAATGATCCCGGCCGCATGTCGGGCGCAGCCGGTATCACAGTCGACACGGCACACTGCTCGCGGCGCAGTAGCTCACCCAGAACGCGAATCTCCGAGACTCGGCGGTCGTGACAGACCTTGGCGATCTTCCCGATGGTCGTACTGTGCCCGCGGCGTGGCATGGGCCCCCTCAAGCTTCCTTGTGAACCGGGTTTACGTGAAGACTAAGGCTTGTGTATCGAGTTCACAATATATCGACGCGTGCTAACGTTCACGTGTGACAACGGAGCGGAGTGCAGCGATCGGGGACGCCACCCTGACTGCCAGCGGGATCGCGCAACTGGCCAACGTCGGCAGGGCGGCTGTGAGCAACTGGCGTCGTCGGTACGCTGACTTCCCCGCGCCGGTCGGCGGAACGCCAACCAGCCCATTGTTCGACGCGCGCGAAGTGGAGCAGTGGCTACGCCGACAGGGCAAGCTGCACCAGGTCGGCATCGAGCAGTGGGCATGGCGACACATCGAGAGCTACCAGCCCGCAGCGCAGATCGGAGACGCCCTCGCCATCTCCGGCGCCTACCTGCTCGTCCGCTCCGATCAGCCCGTCGCCCGGAGCAACGCCCTGCTTACCCCGAAACAACTGGTCACTCGGCTGCGCGCGCTCGACCGCCGCTTGGCCGACCTGGTCGGCGGTGTGCTGCCGGCGCAGTGGACGCCACAGCTCACCACTGTGCTGGGCATGGTCGACCAGCTCAGTCAGGAGCAGGACCCGGAGGACGCCTTCGAGTACCTACACAGTCAGTACGTAATCTCAGCGCACTCGATGTCCGGCCTCGCCGGCACTCCCGACAACGTCGCCGAGGTGATGCTGGCCCTCGCGGGCTCCGGCGCGAGCACGTTCGACTTCACCTGCGGCACCGGGTCGATCCTGCGCATGGCTGCTGACCGGGCGCTGCACAATGGCGTGGCAACACACTGCTACGCACAGGAGATCAAGCCGCAGTACGCGCTGATCACCCTGCTGCGCCTGTGGTTCGTGCACCGCCGCGCCCAGCGCGCCGGTTTGACGGCGGAACCGCCGATCATCCACGTCGGCGACAGCCTCCTTGCCGACGCGTTCCCCGATCTGCGGGCCGATGTCGTCGTGGCGAACTTCCCGTTCGGCATCCACGACTGGGGCCACGACCAGCTCGCGTACGACCCGCGCTGGACCTACGGCCTGCCCCCGCGTACCGAGCCCGAGCTCGCCTGGGTGCAGCACGCCCTGGCCCACCTCTCCCCCGGCGGCACCGCCGTTGTGCTCATGCCCCCGGCCGCCGCGCTGCGCCCGGCGGGCCGCCGCATCCGCGCCGAACTGGTGCGCCGCGGCGCGCTGCGTGCGGTCATCGCCCTGCCCGCCGGTCTGATGCCGCCAACCGGCATCGGGCTGCACATCTGGGTACTCACCCAGCCCGATCCACAGCAGCCGCCCGCTGGCCGTCTGCTGTTCGCCGATACCACCGCATCAGAAACCAGCACGCTCGCCGACGTCGTTGGGAACGCATGGCGTGTCTATCTGTCCGGTAAGGACGGTGAAGCATCCGGCATCCACCGCTCCATATCCGCCATCGACGTGCTCAACGACCAGGTCGACTTAACGCCGCAGCGCTACCTGCCGCAAGCTGGCACGCTCGCCGCCGATCCGGCCCAGACCATCGTCAGGATCAGCGACTTCGACCGACTCATCGACGAGGTACGGCGCGGCCTACCCAGAGTGCAGAAGGGGACGACGGCAGCACTGAGCACGGCACCGCAGGCCAGCCTGGCCGACTTGATCCGGGCGGGCAGCATGTCCGTGCAGCGCACGGTCTCCCGTACTCATGCGAACAGAGCGATGGCCAGCGGGGCCGTGCCGGCCTCCTCCGACCTCCCCAGCGGATCAGTGACCGGCACGACCACTCGCGCCGGAGACGACGATCCCGTACCACGCGTACGCGCCAACGACATCCTCATCCCGGTCATGGGCCGCGAGATCGTCGCCCGGGTGGCCACCCCCGAGCAGATCGGCACCGAGCTAGAGCCCAACGTGCAACTCGTACGCGTCGACCCGGTCCGGTTCGACCCATGGTTCGTCGCCGGTGTCCTCTCCTACTCGGACAACCTGCGCGTTGCAGGTCGGACGTCCAGCTCCACCAATGGCACTCTGCGTATAGATATCAAGCGCCTCACCATCCCTGTTCTGCCGCTGGACCAGCAGCAGACGTACGGACAAGCCTTCCGTCGGCTCGCCGAATTCCGCGCCGGACTTGACGAGGCCACCGCGATGGGCACCGCCCTCGCCCGCGAGATACGCGACGGACTCACCGCAGGTACCCTCACCGTCTCTTCCTGATCGAACTACTCCACGAGGAACCATCGCACGCCCTGGAGCGCCCAGCGCTGGACTTAACGATGGTGTTGTGAAGCTGGGCAAAGCGTGCTGGCACAACCGCGCGCAGTCCGCATTCGGGCGAGCCCTGCCATAAGCCAAACCCACATCGCGGGCACCACAATCGGTATCCGGCACCGGCAACCGCCCCGGCCAGATTAGGGCCGTCGGAACATCACGTTACTGGCCGCATGCGTCGGCGACGCAATGCAACAACCGCCTACCCTGCCACGGGCAGCGAACACTTCGACCGCCGCCAGGCGGCCTTGCTCTCCCCCATCGGCGCCTCGGTGATCAGCAGCCCCGGCGCCAGCATCCGGCAGCCCTTGTTCACCACCGCCGTCTGCACAGGCTGGGACTGCGCATTGCCTCTCATCATGGACCCGCGGCGCCTGGGACCCGGGTACGCGGGGAGCAGTGCCGCTGCTCGTCGGTCTTGGGCTGGTCGGCGGGATCACCCCCGCGTAGGCGGGGAGCAGGTGGCCTACTCGATTCCGAATGTCGGCGGCCGTGGACCATCCCCGCGTACGCGGGAGCAGGACGATCCCGAGCCCGGTAGAGAGCCTCGTAAGGGACCCTCCCCGCGTACGCGGGGAGCAGGAGCTGGCCGCTTTCGCCGCGCTCCGGTACGCCGGACCACCCCCGCGTACGCGGGGAGCAGGTCACCGGGATCGTGTCGGCGATCCGGGACACCGGACCATCCCCGCGTACGCGGGGAGCAGGGTTCGCCCGGTCGTCCGTCGCCGTCGCCGCTGGGACCATCCCCGCGTACGCGGGGAGCAGGGCTCGGCTGCCACGACATCGACGTGGTCGAGGGACCATCCCCGCGTACGCGGGGAGCAGGCCGTAACCAACGGATCGGGCATCAGCCGAGAGGGACCATCCCCGCGTACGCGGGGAGCAGCCGACACGACTTCGCTGTTCGTGTCGACCCTGAGGACCATCCCCGCGTACGCGGGGAGCAGCCGGGTAGGCCACCGGCCCATCCGACCAGGTCGGGACCATCCCCGCGTACGCGGGGAGCAGGTCAACGAGGTCCTGGCCGTGCGCACCGACACGGGACCATCCCCGCGTACGCGGGGAGCAGCTCGGTGCAACCGTTCTCGTCGCAGCGGTGACGGGACCATCCCCGCGTACGCGGGGAGCAGTGGCTTGGTGGTCGTCGCGAGCGTGAGTCTGGTGGACCATCCCCGCGTACGCGGGGAGCAGGTCGGCCGACGCGGGGCGGAGCGGGGCGCGGAGGGACCATCCCCGCGTACGCGGGGAGCAGGACGAGCGGGGCATGGCGGTGTTCCCGGCGTCGGGACCATCCCCGCGTACGCGGGGAGCAGCTTCCCGGTCACCGTTTGCAGCACGTCAGGGCGGGACCATCCCCGCGTACGCGGGGAGCAGGGTGAGCTGCGCCGACCCGGAGGCCAGACCGGGGGACCATCCCCGCGTACGCGGGGAGCAGTGCGTTGACCAGCTCCCGGACGCCCCGCTTGCGCGGACCATCCCCGCGTACGCGGGGAGCAGTCGTCGGTGCCGAACTTGTGGAAGATGACCCCGGGACCATCCCCGCGTACGCGGGGAGCAGCCTTGGTCCCAGTCCGGCCCGTGATAGATGTAGGGACCATCCCCGCGTACGCGGGGAGCAGGCCTACGGGCAGCCGTGTCTCGGTAGCCAGCAGGGACCATCCCCGCGTACGCGGGGAGCAGGACGCCCGCGGCCGGCTGAAGCGGCACACGACCGGACCATCCCCGCGTACGCGGGGAGCAGCCTTTGGACGGGTTGAGCAGGCCGATCGACTCAGGACCATCCCCGCGTACGCGGGGAGCAGGTACCGCCGCGGCACTCGATCACCGTGTGACCGGGACCATCCCCGCGTACGCGGGGAGCAGGGTGTCTCCGACCGTTATCCCCGCGTACGCGGGGAGCAGTCTTGACGTTCGGTCGGCAAGTTCGGGGCGTAGGGACCATCCCCGCGTACGCGGGGAGCAGGCCCAGACCGCGGAGTGACGCAGCGCCGTGTCGGGACCATCCCCGCGTACGCGGGGAGCAGGGGCGCGACCCACACCATCAGCACCACCAACAGGGACCATCCCCGCGTACGCGGGGAGCAGTTCTTCTGGACCATGGGTCACCGGCCCCGGCGAGGACCATCCCCGCGTACGCGGGGAGCAGGCCTCGCCCAACGCGCGCGACCCGCCGTTGGAGGGACCATCCCCGCGTACGCGGGGAGCAGGGCGGGGGCCATGAGTTCGTGGACGCGGCCCTGGGACCATCCCCGCGTACGCGGGGAGCAGGCCTGATCCGTTCGGCGGCGGACCCGTGATCGAGGACCATCCCCGCGTACGCGGGGAGCAGCCCGGCGCCGGGTACCCGCCCGTAGCCCGACGGGGACCATCCCCGCGTACGCGGGGAGCAGCGACGCGGGTGGTGTGCTCACCCGCGCCGACCGGGACCATCCCCGCGTACGCGGGGAGCAGAACGGCGACGGTGGCGAGAGCGTGCGGTTCACGGGACCATCCCCGCGTACGCGGGGAGCAGGTCTTGGCTGCCACCTGCCCCCGGATGCGTAGCGGACCATCCCCGCGTACGCGGGGAGCAGGCTCCAGCGGTGATCAGCCAGCGCACCAGTTCGGGACCATCCCCGCGTACGCGGGGAGCAGCCCGGTGGTCAACCCGATGCCCGGCGACCTCGTGGACCATCCCCGCGTACGCGGGGAGCAGCCGAGGACGCCCGCGTGCAGGACGGCGCGCTGGGGACCATCCCCGCGTACGCGGGGAGCAGGGCACCCGCCAGCTGTCCAGCCCATGGGTCAACCGGACCATCCCCGCGTACGCGGGGAGCAGAAATCGTTGCGGATGCTCGGCGTGCCGGCCCGGGGACCATCCCCGCGTACGCGGGGAGCAGGGCACCCCCGGCGAGCGCGTGTCCTACCAGGCGGGACCATCCCCGCGTACGCGGGGAGCAGGACGTCGTAGCCGGCTTCCTCGAGGCTCATGGCGGACCATCCCCGCGTACGCGGGGAGCAGTCACCCATCTCGGTGGCCACACCGGTGCACAGGGGACCATCCCCGCGTACGCGGGGAGCAGTCATGCTCTCCAGTTTGGCGGGACGCCAACAAGGGACCATCCCCGCGTACGCGGGGAGCAGTCCGGCCCCATTACCTGATACATCGTGGCCTCCGGACCATCCCCGCGTACGCGGGGAGCAGACCGAGGGAACCGCGACCGGCACCTACCGACGGGGACCATCCCCGCGTACGCGGGGAGCAGCCCTGCTAGGGCAGCACCGTGTACGCGTCGAGGGGACCATCCCCGCGTACGCGGGGAGCAGTTGTGGTCTCGCACCAGCCACGTCGTGGCGTCCGGACCATCCCCGCGTACGCGGGGAGCAGCTACGCGTGAAGGCCGAGCAGGCGCGCATCGCGGGACCATCCCCGCGTACGCGGGGAGCAGGCGGCCCGTTGCTCCATCTGCCACTCCCCCGGGGGACCATCCCCGCGTACGCGGGGAGCAGGGGTGTCGGGCTCGGGGTACTCGCTTGCTGGGCTGGACCATCCCCGCGTACGCGGGGAGCAGCGCTTCACCGGCCGTACCGGCCCGGTGCAGTACGGACCATCCCCGCGTACGCGGGGAGCAGGACACCGACGGCGTGATCGTCGCCCCGTTCGGCGGACCATCCCCGCGTACGCGGGGAGCAGGGCATCGACCTGGCCAAAGTCAAGGCCGCCGGGGGACCATCCCCGCGTACGCGGGGAGCAGCGGTCACGGCGTAACCGCGACACCCACCGACGTGGACCATCCCCGCGTACGCGGGGAGCAGGGCTACCGGGTGGGTCAGCAGATCGCCGAAGCAGGACCATCCCCGCGTACGCGGGGAGCAGCAGCTCAACCAGCCCTGGCACGGGGTCAGCTGGGGACCATCCCCGCGTACGCGGGGAGCAGCCGATGTAGGGCAGCACCTGCGCCGGCTGGTAGGGACCATCCCCGCGTACGCGGGGAGCAGAACGCACTATGTAGTTATTTAGCGGGTGCCAGGGGACCATCCCCGCGTACGCGGGGAGCAGGCAGACGTTCACTGTCCAGCGGTCCATGGACGGGGACCATCCCCGCGTACGCGGGGAGCAGATGCGGGAGGACGCGTCGGCGAGGCTGTCAAGCGGACCATCCCCGCGTACGCGGGGAGCAGGCGCCGCTGCCCTGGTCGCCCGGGGCGACCGCCGGACCATCCCCGCGTACGCGGGGAGCAGGACGGCCCACCGGATCCGTCGCAGCTGGGGCAGGGACCATCCCCGCGTACGCGGGGAGCAGGGGGCGGCTGGCGGTGGAGCGCTGGCCGCTCTGGGACCATCCCCGCGTACGCGGGGAGCAGGGGGCGGCTGGCGGTGGAGCGCTGGCCGCTCTGGGACCATCCCCGCGTACGCGGGGAGCAGACCAGCGCCGGCCCGCCGGCCTGGTTCAACGAGGGACCATCCCCGCGTACGCGGGGAGCAGACTTGTTCACCTGCGGTTCTGAAGATCCAACTCTCGGATTTCGTTCACTTCATTCAACACAGGCTACGCCGACCACGTTGCCTAGCGGCGTCGCTGCGTACTTCTCAGCGGGCATCATCACCAGAGAGGTTAGCCCGGCGCCGCGGCCGCGCATCGGGGATGGCCTGGGGTCCTCCCATAGCCGAGGTATAGACCGGATTCAGCATGTCTCTGTCAAGCTGAGCCTCCCGACCTGGGCCACACACCGAACGTGGCTCGTAATGCGGCCAGCTGTCAAGGACCGAGCGCATACCGCTGGAAGCACTCATCACTCAAACGGTCCAGGTATGCCCCAACCAAAATGACGTCGGCCGGCTCAAGACTGGGATCGTGCTGGTGCGCGAGGTCAAGCAGCTGGTCCAGGCTGTAGCGGCCGAGTACTGCGGCCCCGTCGATGTAGTCGCGTACCTCTCGACGGCTGACGAGGGCCGCTGCCTTTGATGCCACCACGTCATCAATGCGCAGCACAGGGCCGATGCCCATCACGATGGGACTGCACAACCGATCGAGCCGGCCAAGGCTGAGCACCAGGCTGCGCCCGTCCCGCCGCACGCGGAGCTCCCGCATGTCTCGGTCGAAGCCGTAGAACAGCTCCGACAGGTTACTGTCGGGATCTTCCTGGTGCACCACGAAGCCCGCCGCCTGCAGGGCGACAGGTCGGGCACCAGCCACCGTCACACGCCCAGGTCGTGGAAGGCAGTGGTGACGACGCTTGCGACGACGGCGGCATCGCTGCGGACAGCCTGGCGGATTTCTGGTGCCTCACGGATCATCGGGCTGCTCACGGCGTACTCCTAGTTGGTTGAGGAGGGGTCGGCTGGACTGTGGAAGGGTGCGGGGTGACTGCACGCGCCGGTTCGTGCGGAGCGCGGGTGCAGGCTCAACCAATGCCAAGCCGTCAGCGAACACGTGCATCGGCTCGGTAGTGCTCTACAACCGTTGCCGCAGAAGGAACCGGCCGCCGGCCCTTGAACGATGTGCATCGCGGCGATCGTCAGTCGCAGCACTCATTCGTTGCCGAACCACGTGTACGGCGACGACCGCCGCCCGATCGCCTCTGGCCGGCTGGCACCGGGCTTGCGACGCGGCAGGCGAAGCGTCCGGGAGAACATCACGACAGCGGTCTCTCGCTTCGGACACGGACCAGGGATCCCGCACGCGACGCAGCAGCCGTCTGCGCTGGACGTGACGTGTGCATCGAGCAGGCGCTGCGCCTCGGCCAACTGTGCGTCGGCCGTCATCGCGTAGTACGTGGTCGACCTCATTGCCTCGTTCCACCCTCCCTGGATTCCGCCGAACGCGCGCAATCCGATAACGCCAACGCCCCACCGGATACGTGCGCACCGGTGGCCACCTCGGCACGCAGCAACGTTTCGAAACGCTCTGCGCCGAGCTCACCGGCCAATCGCCGCAGCCGCTGCACGCCGGCGGCGGCCGATAGCTCGCGCATAACCGCCCACAGCGGCTGATTGACCACCCAGCGGCACACAAGACGGTGGGGGCTCTCCCCCGGCGTCGACGGTGCCGCCTTCCCCACCTGAACCAGCCACGCCGCGAACACCGACATCGCCGCATCGGCGAGCACATGACGCTGATCCCGCTGAGGGCAGAAGCCGAGGACCATGGCCACCTCGCCGAATACCTCGTGCAGGTCGACATGCACGGTGCGTGCGGTGACGGCCAGGTCAACAGAGTCTGATAGCGGAAGACTGCCCGCTAGCCGTGTCAGCCGCTCCGCCGCCGTTCCCAGGATCCCGACCGGGACCGCCCATGGCCGGTCCACCTGCATTCGGCCTTCAGTGATGGAATTGGTCTCGACGTCGCGACGTCGATGTAGCAGGAGGGTCATCAGTTCTCCTCGTCGAGGATCATCGGCGCCACACTCCTGCCCACCAGTGGGAGCCGGCATTTCGGAGCCGCTCGTCAGCCCTAGCACCGCCAGACGAACCTCGAGCAGGAAGGGGGTCAGCCCAGCCGGCGCATCGGGGGCAACTCTTGACCGTGCCGCATTCGGTACACCATCTGCTCTTAACCTTGAACGACAGCAGCCCCGCCAGGAACCCGAGCAGCACTGCCGGGATCACTGTGACCAGGTGGCTCATGCCGCTCTCCTCTCGATGGCTCGGCGTGATACGTCTGCGCTCCGCAGGACATAAAAGTTGGGTTGATCGATGGCCCGCGCGGGAGTCGTGAACGGGCCCGGGTCGGTACACATACCGCCACAACAAAAGCGCGTGTCTCCACTACTGCGTGGCGATGAGGACGCGGCGAAGGTGCCGGCTGCGATCACCGAACCCGTTGCGGGCATGCATCATGCGCCAGTTGTCCCAGATAAGCGCGGCATTGCGCTCGATCCGAATGGCGCGCTTGTTCGCGTCGAAGAACTGCCGGCCACCGTCGACGTAGCGCGGTAGCAGTCCGTCGTCCACCCGCACGATGTCCTGATTCGAGTAGCGCATGACCAGCCCGTCATCGTGAGGTTCCAGGATCGGATGGCGGGCAGATATCCGCACACCCTGGCTTGCCAGGCTGGGGCTGGACCGCCACTCGTACACCCGCGAGCGCATGAGGTCTTGGTCGTCTGCCGAGAACTGCTGCAGGAAGCGGTGTCCGTCCGCGAGCGTCGTCTCACCACCGGGCCCCTCGGCTGGTCGGACGCACCATAGCGCCACGTAGCGAGGTGGGATTCCTTCGAACTCGTACGACTCTGTGTGCGGCGTCAGTTCCCGGGTGTTCGAGGCGGAGTAGACATCGTTGCCGATGTCCGGTGCAGGCCGAATATCACGGACGAGAGCGCCGCTGTACTGACGCGCGAGCGGGCCAAGGCGGGAAACCTCGGCCAGGTAGTCGAAACCGTCGGTAATGCCGGTGAGGTAGACGTAGCCATCCGCGTCCAGCAGGTGTCGCATCAGGGCAAGGTCGTCGTCACGGAGGCTTCGACCGACGCCCGAGATCGTGTTGGGAAGATGCGTCATCGTGCACCTTCCCGCCGTCCGGTCGTTGCCCGCGCCGCCTGAAGAGCGGTGAGCACGGTGGACACGGTCGGCAGGTCTGCACCATGAGCAGAAGGCGGCACGACCCAAGATCCAGTAGCGGCCGGGTCGGTTGCGTCCAACACGCTCCCCGCTGCTGTCACCTCGATCCCGAGGGACTCGCAGTCGACCGGCATTGACGGGGCGGCGAGCGCTGCAGCGCCTGAGCCGACCCGAACCAAGAACAACATCCTGTCGCCGAGTTGCGCCATCGGCGGAAGCGGCCCGCCAGCCCGCTCCAACTCGACGAAGACTCCGCAGCACAGGTCAAGCGGCGCCGTTACCACGTCGCACTGCAGTCCGCTCAGCTCCGACGCGTTGAAGGCGCCGTCCACCTCCTGTCCCAGCCATGCGGGATATTCAGGAACCGCGCAGGTCCCGACATCGCTTGAGATATTCATTGGTTTCATTGTTAGATCACCTCCGGTGGCATGACCGTCCACAAGCAGTGAAACGGGGACGGCACCCGCTTAGTAGGCTTGAGTAGCACCGGACGTGTTGAACGCGTTGAACGCTCCACCTAGGAAGGTCCGGCGATGGGTCGCACCGAGAAACGGCGCAACGAGCGGCTGTCAGCGATCATCAAGGCATGTGGCTGGTCCTACGAGTCCTGCGCCCATGCGATTCGCGCCGTGGCGAGGGAGAGCGGCGACGACTTACAGTCAGTGAACCGGTCGCATGTAGCGCATTGGATCTCCGGCGTCCGCCCGAGCGGGCGTACGCCGCAGTACCTGGCCGAGGCGGCGACAAGGCGCCTTAGCTGGCAGGTCACGCTTAACGATCTCGGGCTTGGCCCGGACGCCGATCCCGGACCGGCGCTACCCGATCTAGATTGGGGATGCGACCCCGTCGCCGATCTCGTCACTGTAGGGAGGGCCGACTTGGACCGACGCGACTTCGCGAAGACGGCCCTGTACTCGCTGGCCGCGCTGGCCGTTCCTCTCGACTCCTGGGAGGAAATCGCGGAGCGGGGCAAGCGGGCACGTACCGCAGGTGCCGTCGTCGGTGTCGGCGAGGTCGACGCCGTCCGGCACATGATTGCCACGTTTTCGCAGGCGGACGAGCGGTTCGGGGGCGGCCACGCCCGGCTGGCGATCGTGGCCTACCTGACCAACGACGTAGCCGGGTACCTGCGGAGTTCGTTCGGCTCTGACGACGAGCGACGTGCGATGTTCAGCGCCGCCGCCGAATTGACCTATCTCGTGGGCTGGAAGGCGTTCGACTCCGGCCAGCAAGGTATCGCCCAGCGGTATTACCTGAGAGCACTGCGGTTGGCGAACGAAGCCGACGACGGCGCGCTCGGCGGATTCATCCTCCGGGCGATGGCACATCAGGCCGTCGACTTGGGGCATGGTCAGGCATGCCTTCGGCTGGCCGAGTCGGCGCTGGAGTGGTCGCGCAAAAGCGCCACGCCGGGTGCGTCCGCCCTATTCACGGTCGTCAAGGCACGCGGCTACGCCGCCGAACGGCAGAAGGAACCGACCATCGCGACGCTTCAGGCCGCAGAACGCCTGCTTGACCGGGTCGACTGGAGTGCCGAACCGGTGTGGATCCATCGGATGGGCTTTGGTGAGCCCTCCCTGGCAAACCAAACCGCGCAAGCGCTTCGCGGTCTTGGCGACCTCGAAGAGTCCGAACGCCAATTCCGCCGATCGACCGCCACCCGTGACGGGACAGCCCATCGCCGCATTCAGACTCTGACCCTGGCGAACCTCGCAGACGTGCAGTACACCCGCGGCCAACTCACCGATGCCTGCAACAACTGGTCCAAGTCACTGGACACGATGACTGGCCTACAGTCAGCCCGGGCCAATCAAGCCGTCCTCAATCTACGGCGCCGCCTCAGTGCGCTCGGACCGCGCCAGCCCACCTTTGCCCGCAAGCTCGACCAACGGGCTGCCGCGATACTTGGCATCGGCCACACAGGTCAGTCCTGAATCGCCACCGATCACACTGGCACTTCTTCTGCACGCTCCACGCCGGAATCGCCCATCAGTCCGCAGCTATTCGAGCTAAATCTGATTTGGACAACGGAGGTATGTACTAATGCTCCACGAGGTCGTTACCGGCGCTGATGTACCCCGCCCACTCGGACCGTACTCGCCCGTGGTCCGCACCGGGCACCTGCTGTTCCTCTCCGCCCAGACAGGCATCGACCAGTCGACCGGCGCAGTGCCGGAGGGAGACTTCGAGGCCGAATGCCGCCAGGCGTTCGCCAATATCGAGCAGGCGTTGCGTGCGGCCGGGTCGGGCCTTCAGTACGTCGTCAAGACCACCGTCTTCTACGCCGACCTTGCCGACCTTCCGACTATCAACAAGGTGTACGCCGACGTCTTCCCGAACAACCCCCCCGCACGCTCAGCCGCCATTGTCGGACTTGCCGGTGGACGACGCATCTCCGTCGACGCCATCGCAGTCCTTCCAGGCTGATAACTGCCAGCGGCAATGACGCTGTCGAGATCGGTGATGATGAGGCATGATGGCAACGGCCGTGGCGGCAAGCCATCCACAACTCGACGGCGGTCTTGATCAGCCAGCGGGGGCGGTAAAGATCGACGCCGGTACCTCCGGCAGCCCCGGCGAACGGAATCCCTGCCCGTCCTCGGTCACCACCGCCACCTCGTAGCCGGGCAGCGCGGCCAGCCACGGCAGGCCGGCCATGCTCATGGCCACCCCGGCGGTGGCGTACGCGTCGGCCACGGCCAGATCCGGGCCGACCACGGTCACCGACCGCAGCGCCTGCGCCGGCTCCCCGGTGCGCGGGTTGACCACGTGGAATCCCCGCTCGTACGTGCCGGACGTCGCTATCGCGAGGTCGTTGCCGGCCACCACCAGGTACGCCCCGTCGTGCTGCCAGGGGTGGCGAATCGGAATGTGCCACCGCTCGCCGGGTGCGGGGCAGCCGCGGACCCGTACGTCGCCGCCGGCGTTGATGAAGTGGTTGGTGCTGCCACCGGCGACGAGCCGTGCCGAGGCGACCTCGGCCGCCCAGCCCTTGACGTAACCGGACGGGTCGAGCGGGCCGGTGGCGTACACGTCGAAGTAGCCATCCGTGTCGCGCCACAGCCGCGCGCAGGCGTCGAGGACCTCGCGCAGGTGGTCGGACCACTGCGCCGGTGGCAGCTCCCCGCGGTGCAGCCGGCACACCTCGCTGTCCGGCTTGTAGGTACTGAACCTCCGGTCGACCTCGCGCATCCACGAGAAGAAGTCGTCGGCGAGCGCAGCGAGGGTGGCCTCGGGTAGCGGGTCGGCCAGGTCGATGGCGATCATCGTGCCCATCATGTCCTCGGCCCGGCGCAGTCTGCTCATGTCGGCGTGCGCCCCGCTCAGATTCCGGCCTTGGTCAGCGCCACTTTGAGCGATGCCTGGTACGCGGCGCTGGTGAGGCTCGCACCCGAGTAGTGGATCTGGGAGAAGCCGGTCTTGTAGTACTGGACAGCCATGGTGTTCAGCGCCGGGATCGCGCTCGTGTTCTTGCTCCAGTTCGACTGGCTCAGCGCGCCCGAGGCGCTGCTCATCGCGCCCCCGCAGACCTTGATGGTCACGGTGACCGCCCCGATACCCGGCTTCGACACGCTGGCCGCGCTACCGGTGGCGGTGGTGCACGCCGGGGCCGCCGGCGCGGCCGGCGCGGCCGGCGCGGCCGGCGCGGTCGTCCCGCCGGTCGTGCCGGCGCCAGCGGTCGCCTTCGCGGCGGTCGGCGCGGGGGAAGCAGTAGCAGGCCCGGGCGCGGTGGTCGGGCTTGGCGTCCCCGCACCGCCGCCGCTGCCCGCGGTCGGGTCGGGCATGCCCGGCTCCCCGCCCGCAGCCGGCCCGGCAAGGCTCGAGGTGTTGCTGATGCCGGCACCGGACGCCGGGCTGGTTCCGTACTTGGCACCGACGAGCAGGGCGGTGCCGGCAACGGTGCCCAGCAGCGCAGCGGTGGCTCTACGCACGACAATCTCCCAGATCAGAATTCGAACGGGTCAAGGTGGATCTGACGCTTCGGTACGCGCAGGCGGCGCAGTACCTTGACCGACATCGAGATGAGCCCGTTCGGGCCGCACAGGTACACGTCACGCCTGCGGACGTCGGGTACCAGTTCGCGCATGCCGGTAGGGGTGAACAGGTGCCGCGGCGCGGGATCGTCGCGCCCGCCCAGGACGTACCAGACCTGCGCGCGCTTCTCGACCGCCAGGCTGTCCAGTTCGTCGCGGAAGACCAGGTCGTCGGCGGAGGTGGCACGGTACAGGACGACCGTGCCGGCCGGGAGGTCCTCCAGCAGCGCCCGGATCGGCGCGATGCCGCTGCCGCCGGCGATCAGCAGCGCTCCCGGCCGGACCCGGCGGTCCGCGGTGAACGCCCCCGACGGGCCCTCGGCGTACACCCGGTCACCGGGTTTGAGGCGCTGCAGGCCGCGGGTGTGATCACCGACGATCTTGACCGTCAGGCGCAGCCAGTCGCTGTTCGGCGCCGCCGACAGCGAGAACGGATGCGCCTGCCACCAGTTGCCGCGGGTCAGGAAGCGCCAGCGGAAGTACTGACCGGCCTGGGCCTCCAGTTTGTCCAGGCGCCGGCCGCCGACATAGATCGACACCATGTCCGGAGCCTCGCCAACGACCGCCACCACCCGGAAGCGGTGCCGCAGGTTCAGCCAGAGCGGCTCCAGCACCCGGCCCCAGATCAGGCAGACGACCACGAACACGTACAGGCTGGTCCAGTACCACCGGGCGAAGCCGCCCCGCAGGAGGTCCGTGCCGTCCGCGAACTGGTGGCCGTATCCGAGCAGCAGCACGAGGTAGGTGGCCAGGTGCACGTAGTACCAGAGTTCGTACGGCATCCGCCGCCGGATCGCGCGAATCGACAGCGCCCCGATCGCGACCAGCACGCCGGTGGCGACGAAGGCGCTGATCATGTCTTCGTACGTGGTGAGCATGGTCCACGTTTCACGGCCCGCCGAGACGTTCGCCGCCGCGGCGTACCCGAAGATGGTCAACACCGCGTGTGCCGGTATCAGGATGACCAGGACTCCGCCCAGCGACCGGTGCCAGATCAGCAGGTCGTGCGCGCCGACCCACTGCTCCAGCCAGGCCACCCGGCTCATCATCAGGACCTGGACCAGCAGCACGAAACCGCCGACCAGCCCGGTGATCTGACCGGCCGCGATCAGCGCCGGACCCGCCCCGGTGATCGAGCCCGAGGGGTTGCCGAGCCACCACACCTCGACGCTGGCGGCCAGGGCGAACCAGAACAGGATCACGAAGAACAAGCGGTTGCCGGCGTTGACCCGCCTCGGTCCCGTGCGTGACCGGTGCGGGTCGTACGCGGCGGAACCGCCACGTGGCTCCTCGCTCAGGTCTAGGTAAAGCGGTTCTTCGTCTGCGAAGAGCGGTTCCCGGTCTATGAAGGGCGGTTGTTGGTCTATGAAGAGCGGTTCTTCCACTGCCCGGCGTGTCGCATCGGCTGCGGCGATGACCCCGTCCATGTCCGGTCCGGGGCGGTCCGTACCCAACCAACGCTCGGCGGCCATGAGGCTGCCTTGTCGTCGTTCCACAGCGGTGTTGATACCAGCCGGCCGGACCGCCGCACCACGGCGAACAGCACACTTAAAAGACACTTAGTTCTGGCTTTAAGCCACGCTATCCATAGGTCACTCAGCGTGCACAGGCGATTACCGTGAGCGGAGAGCGCGGTTCGGCGAAACCGCACGCGCCGTAACTTTCTCAGCAAATCGACCCGCCGCGATTGCCGCGCCCCGCCAACCGACAGTTGGGGTGGGATTGCCCCCGACCTCGGATCGCCTGAGGACCGCCCCGGCGGGCGCGGAGGTGTTCTCCGCTCCCGCCGGGGCGTTCGTGCCGCTGCCTGTCAGGACGTGAAGTTGAACAGGCCTCCGGTGGCGGTGGTAGCCAACAGGTCCTGGCTGCCGGCGAAGGTGGCCGTGTAACCGCGTTGCCGGATCACCCAGGCGTCTTGCAGAACGCTGATCTGGCAGATCGCGGCACCGTTTGCGCCGGTGACCGCGGTACACATGGCCTTGCCGCCGGAGGTGAACGCGATGGTCTGTCCAACGGCCGGCTGGGCCGGGCTGCCGAAGGTCAGCGTCGCGGTGAGCGTGCCGAACCTGACGGTGGCACCTCCGCGCGCCAGGGTGACCAGCACACCAGCTGGCGTCAGCTTGGCGGCCGCCTTGTTGACCGTCAGGGTGCCCGGCCGGAACGCGAACGTGTAGTTCGCCGATGCCAGCGTGCCCTGCGCTGGGGTGATGGGGTAGGTCCCGGCGTGCGACGTTTCGGTCGCGGTGGTGCTCAAGGCCGGGTCCCCCGAGTACGCCGCCGCGGTGTCGCCGTTGACCAGGCCGCTGATGGTGGCCGTGAACACCGGGTCGGCACCCTGGTAAACGCGGGTGGCGTCGTTCGCGGCGACGGTCAGGACAGCCTTGGCGACGGTCAGCGTGCCGGCCGTGTAGGTCACGGCGTAGTTGGCGGTGCTGTCCGGCCCGGCGCAGGTGACCGGGTAGCTGCCGGCCGGGTAGCTGCCGCCGCCGATGACACTCGCCGTGGTGGCACACCGAATGGCGTCCAGACCGGTCGAGGCTGCGGTGTCGGCCGCGACGAATCCGCTCAGCGACGGGTTCAGCACGATCGACGACGCGGCGACTCCGTACGTGGTTGCCGGGCTCGGCGCGTTCACCGTCAGCGCGGCCTTGTTCACCGTGAGCGTGGCCGGGGCGTAATCGACGGTGTAGTTACCGCCCGCGTCCGCGCTGGTGCAGGTGATGGCGTAGCTGCCCGCCGCACTGTGCGGTCCGGTCACGCCACAGGTCGGTGCGCTGATTAGGTTGTCCGAGCCGACGAGACCCGCGATCGTGTACCCGAAGGTCGGGTCGCTGCTGCCGTAGCTGATCGACTGGTCGTTCGCGCTGATGCGAACCGCCGCCTTGAGCACGGTCAGCGTCCCAGCCTGGTACGACAGCGTGTAGTTGCCGCCGCCATCGCCGCCGGAGCAGACGATCGGGTAGGTGCCGGCGGCGGTGTGCGGGCCGTCCACCCGGCAGGTCGGCTGCGCCACCAGCGATTCACCAGGCTGCAGGCCGGATACGGTGTAGGTGAACGCCGGGTCCTTCTCCCCGTAGGTGATGGTCTGGGACGCGGCGGTCACCACGCCGGGGGCCTTGGCAACGGTGAGCGTGCCCGCCACATAGGCGACCGTGTAGTTCGGGCCCGCATCGGCACCGGTGCAAGCAATCGGGTACGTGCCCGCCTGGCTGTGCGCGTCGGTGACCGCGCAGGTCGGGGTGGTGCCGAGCGTGTCGGAGCCGACCAGACCCGAGACCGAGTAATGGAACGCCGGGTCTGCTTGGCCATAGATCGTCGACGCACTGTCGGCGGTCACAGTGACCACCGCCTTACCGACGCTCAGCGTCCCCGGAGCGTAGGTGATGTGGTAGTTCCCGCCCGCCTCGGCACCGCTGCAGGCGGTCTGGTAGCTGCCGGCAGCAGTGTGCGGGTTCGCCGCGGCGCAGGTCGGCTCGGTCTGCAGGCCGTCGTTGCCGATCAGCCCGGTCACCGTGTACCCGATCTCCGGAGTGGCATCACCGTACGTGCTGCTTGCGTTGCCGGCCTGGACCACGAGCGGCGCCTGCTGCACGGCCAGTGCGCCATCGGAGTAGCGGATCGTGTAATTCGGGCCGGCCTCCGCGCCGCTGCAGGTGATCGGGTAGCTGCCCGCATCGTGGTGGCCGGCGGACACCTCGCAGACCGCCGGGGTCTGGAAGGTGTCCTGCCCGACCAGACCGGTCGCCTTCCAGGTGAAGGTCGGGTCGTCAGCGCCGTAGCGCCGCGACTGGTTGTCGGCGGTCACGGTGACGACCGCCGGGCTGACCACGTAGGTGCCGGGCTTGTAGTCGAGCACGTAGTCCGAGCCGGCATCGCCCCCGCTGCAGGTGATCGTGTAGGTGCGAGCACTGGAGTGATCGCCGTCGACCCCGCAGGTCGGCGCACTGGTCAGCTTGTCGGCGCCGACCAGACCGGTCACGGTGTAGGTGAAGGCCGGCTCGCTGCCGCCGTACGTGGCGCCCTGGTCGTTCGCCGTCACGGTCGCGGTCGCGGCGGTGATGGTCAAGGTGCCAGGCGAGTAGCTGATCGCGTAGTTGTTCCCGGCGTCGGCGCCGGCGCAGGCGATGCCGTAACTGCCGACGTGCTGGTGGCCGTCGGCCGCGCCGCAGGTCGGCTCGCTGGACAGATCGTCCGTGCCGAGCAGGCCTTGCACCTGGTAGGTGAAAGCCGGATCGGCAGTGCCGTATTCGCGGGTGGCTGGGTTCGCGGTGATCACCACCGGAGCCTGCGTCACCGTCAACGTGCCAGGTGCGTAACTGATCGTGTAATTGCTGTTGGCGGCGGCGTTGGCACAGGTGATCTCGTAGCTGCCGGCGTTGGAATGCGCGGGCGCGACCTGGCAGGAGGCCGGGGTGGTGAGCTGGTCGGCGCCGACCAGGCCGGCGACGCTCGAGGTGAACGTCGGGTCGTCGCCGCCGTACTGCCGAGCCTGGTTGTCG
This sequence comes from Planosporangium flavigriseum, assembly GCF_011947225.1. Lineage (GTDB taxonomy): Bacteria > Actinomycetota > Actinomycetes > Mycobacteriales > Micromonosporaceae > Planosporangium > Planosporangium flavigriseum. Next base: position 229,881 of record NZ_JAATVW010000001.1, read on the forward strand.
GCGATGACCACGAGCGGAGCCTTGTCCACGGTGAGCGTGCCGGTCGCGTACTGCAACGTGTAGTTGCCGCCTGCGTCACCGCCGGAACACGTGATGGGGTACGTCCCGGCGTCGGCGTGCTTGTCGGCCACGCCGCAGGTCGGCTCGCTGGCGAGCTTGTCAGCGCCGACCAGGCCGGCGACGGTGTAGCTGAACGACGGGTCGCTCTGGCCGTACGTGCTGCGCTTCGGGTCGGCGGTGATCAGCCCGACCTTCTTGCCCACCGCAAGCGTCGCCGGCGCGTAGCGAACCGTGTAGTTGCCCCCGGCGTCGGCACCGGTGCAGGTGATGTCGTAGGTGCCGGCGTCGGTGTGCGGGCCCTGCACGCCGCAGGTGGGTTCGCTGGTCAGCTGGTCGCCCCCGACCAAGCCGCTGATCTTGTAGGTGAACGTGGGGTCGGCGTCGCCGTAGACCACCGAAGCGCTGTCGGGCGTCACGGTGACGACCCCGGTGCCGACGGTCAGGGTGCCGGGCGCGTAGCTGAGGGTGTAGTTCGGACCCGCATCGGCGCCGGAGCAATTGATCGGGTAGGTGCCCGCCGCAGTGTGGCTGCCCTGGGCGGCGCAGGTCGGCGCCGTGGTGAGGGTGTCACCGTTGCGCAGGCCGTTGACGGTGTAATCGAGCTTCGGGGTGGCCTCGCCGTAGGTCTGGCTGGCGTTACTCGCCACGATCGTCGCCGCCGCCTTGGCGACGGTGAGGGTGCCGGCGGTGTAGGTGGTCACGTAGCCGGTCTTGGCGGACGCGCCGGAGCAGACGATCGGGTAGGTCCCGGCCGCGGCGTGCGCCCCACTCACCCCACAGGTCGGCGCGGTCGTCAGCTGATCGGTGCCGAGTAACCCCGACGTGCGGTACGTGAAGACCGGATCCTCGTCGCCATAGGTGATCGTCTGGTTGTCCGCGGTGATGTTCAGCGGCGCGGTCCAGGTGCGAGTCGCCGACGCGCGGGCGATGCACGACGTGGCGCCTGAAGGCTGGTAACAAGCAGAGATCTGGTCGGTGCCATAGGTCGAACCGGTGTAGCTGAACACCGCGTTGCCGGACGCGTCAGTCGTCACGGTACCGGTCGTCGGGTTCGCGCCCGCGACGGTGAAGTTGACCGGGGCGTTCTGGTAGGGGGCACCGTCGGCGGTGGTCAGCGTCGCGGCGACCGACTGGGCGATGCCGATGTTTCCGGTACCGGCGGCGGGTGCCATCGCGAGCTGGTAGTTGACCGGCGTGGCGCCGGGGACGCAGTTGGTCGCCGGGTCGGGCACGAAGCCGGCGATCAGACCGTGCAGGAACACAGCGGAGTCGACCTGGCTGTCGCCGTTGTCGAAGATCGAGAAGTACACCGAGTGCGCGCCGGGCGTGACCTGGGTTGAGGCCTGCAGCAGGCCGGTGGCACCACCGGCAGCCTTCCCCGAGTCGGTTCCCCACCCTGCCGGGAATTTGGCTGCGCCGTTGAACTCGGTACCCGCCCCGTTGGCCGGGCTCAGTCCGCCGAGGCCGGCCGAGTTGATGCTGACGACCTTCTTCGACGAATCCAGTGCGAAGTCCTTCGGCGCGCTGATCGTCGTGCCGTTGGTAGTCCAGGTGCTGCTGTCCAGTTCGGCGATGAACGCGTCGTTATAGCTGCCACCGGAGTAGACGGGGTACTCCTGCGACAGGAACTTGAAGTCGAAGGTCAGGCAGTTCGCGGACGGCGGCACGGTGAGGTCGACCTTGAGCACGGTCACATCGAAGGCGGAGTTGCCGCGCCCCGACACTGCCGTCGTCCTGAGCGAGCTGCTGCCGAACACACCCGGCTTCGGCACGTCGGCGACGTTGCCGGTGGTGAGAATGCCGAACGACGACGACCCGCTGGACGGGAAGCCCGCCAGCGCGCTGTCCGAAACCCCGTTCGGCGTACCCGAGGACGGCACGATGACGTACGAGGCGCCGGTGATCGTCGTCTGCGGCGCGGCGAGAGCGCGCGCAATGGTCATCGGCGCAGTGCTCCCGCTCGGCGACGTGACGGACGCCGCGGCCGGGGTCGCGGGGACCGTTGCAAGACCGAAGAGCGACACCGCAGTACTCAAGGCGACCGCACGACGGCGAGTAGGCGACGCGGGAGCGTCAGACACGACCCGCCTGCTCCGTTGGCGAAGTTTCTGGGCAGCGCGAAGCGAAGCAGACAGCATGGATTTGGGCCCCTCCCCCGATTTGTCGGCTGAATACTGGTAGGCGCCGTTTCACCTGTCAATACGCGCTGTGTCACCTGTCAATAGACGGACCTAACGCTGGGTCATCGGCTACACGGACGGCCGTCCATATCGGCCCACATCGACACCCTCGTCCGCCTTCCGTCGCCGTCAGCTCTCCATTTAGGCGGCTCTATCCGTACCTCTGTCCATTAGCATCGGTCGGCGTGATCCTTCCCAGGACTCGAGCCGCTACCGACCCTGGAGCAGTTCACCCCACCCGGGCTTGCTCGCCAGGTGACGCTTCCGACGACGACGCGGCCCGGCGATTCTTCCGACCGGCGCTGTCGATATTGGAGGTAACGCCCGCCGAGGTGGTTACCGATGCCGCGGCGGTCTACCCCGCCGTCCTGGACGAGCTGATCCCGTCGGTGTGGCACCACGTCGAGCAGTACGATCTGACCGCGGACCCGGCGGGGGTTGAACACGTCCCCGGTCCCACAACGCATCGGTGCCACTAAAGTAGCTCCGACGGAAGCTTGTCAGTCGCCCCCCTCACACGGATAACCCGGCCACCCGCACCCGGTTACGGCCATACTGCTTCGCCTGGTACAGGGCTGTGTCGGCGGCGTTGACGAGAGCGTCTGCGGAGTACCCGGCGGCGGGCGTCATGATCGCTGCGCCGGCGCTGAGGGTGACGAATCCAAGTTCCGACCTGGCATGGGGCTGCGCGAGTGCGGCAACGGCCGAGCGGGCACGTTCGCTGATCTCATTGGCCCGAGCCGCGTCTGCGCCGGGCAAGATGATGGCGAATTCTTCTCCGCCGTATCGGCAGACGAGATCGACGCCCTCCCGCACACTGCCGGCCAGGGCACGGGCGACCATTCGCAGACACTCGTCGCCCGCGAGGTGGCCGTACTCGTCGTTGTACCACTTGAAGTGGTCAATATCGATCATGGCGATACCGATCGTCGTACCAGTGGCCGCGGCGCTCTGCCAAGCAGCCTCCAGGACGTCATCGAACCGGCGCCTGTTGGCGAGTCCGGTGAGCGGATCGGTCAAGCTGAGGGCTTCCAGTTGCTCGTTGGCTGCCTGCAGAGCCCTGGTACGGTCGGCGACCTTGTCCTCCAGACGTCGATACAGCAGCGCGTTGTCGAGTGACACCGCGAGCTGACCGGCGATGAGCATCACCGCGTCGAGACGGTCGGCGGAGAAAGCACCACTGCTGAGCCTGTTTTCCAGCAGGAGGGCCGCCCGCATGGTGCCCTGGTTGAGGATGGGCACCACGAGCATCGAGCACCGGTCCAGGCCCGCGAAGTAGGGGTCCCGGGCGAAGCGGTCGTCACGGGCGGCGTTCTCGACCAGCAATGGTTCCCGGGTGCGCTCCGCGTACCGGAATGCCGTCAGCGCCAGCAGGCCACGCTCGCCGGCTTCCTGCACCGGGATCGCCGTACCGCCGCCGTCGGCGCCGGTCACCGGCATGACCCAGTCCCCGGCTTCATCGTCGAAGAGCAGCAGCCGTACACCGGTCGCGCCCGTGATCGACCGCATCTGCTCGGTGACGCTGGTGTACAGGCGGCCCAGGTCGGTCTCCGAGCTCAGGGCCTGCGAAGCCCGCAGGATGGCGAGCATGTCGATGTTGTCGGACGAGACGCTGCTGCCGGTCATCCGGTCCCGGCGGGGCCGGGTGTCCTCGGCTGCCGCATCGGCGTGCCGCAGGAACGGATGCGTCCGGTCCAGCTCGCGCACCTTCCCGGCCGCGCCCCACTCCGCGTACCGCTGGCGGGCCTCGGCAAGCAGGCCACGGCCGGTCCGCTCGAGGCCGTGCGCAAGGTGGAACAGCGCGGCCCGTTCGGCGATCAGCGCCCGGTGCCAGGGGCGTTGCCGAAGCTCCGCCTCGCGCAGGGCCGCGTCGAAGGCGGTGGCGGCCCCGCGGAAGTCGTCGACCGCCCAGGCGCGTTCGGCCTCGACCAGCCGCAGCAGATGTCCGAAGTTCTCGGGCGCGTCCTGGGCCCGTTGCGCCAGCCATTCCCGGCAGCGGTCCAGTTCGAACAGTAGGTCCGATCGCTCATCCGGCGCGACGGTCTGGATCCGGTGCGCCATGGCCAGCGCCCGGAGCAGATGAGCCACCGCACTCGGATACAGATTCTTGATGATGAGGTTCAGCCGCATCGCCATCTCGGCGTGCCGGGCCAGCGCCTCCGCGTCGCCGAACAGGGCTGCGGACAGGGCCCGGTAGACGTGGTAGTGCGCCAGCAACCGCGGGTTTTCGCCGAGGTCGGTGCTCTCGTCGAACGTGGCGTCGGTGAAGCTGCCGGGTGCGACGGTCTCGCCCGACAAGGCCCGGACGAACTGCCGGTAGACACCGCGCTGGATCACGGCCGCCGCATCGTTGCCCGTGCGTTCCGCGAACGCCACGGCGGCATCGACCTCGCTGTCAAGGTCGGCAAGGGTCGGCCCGCAGTCGAGCAACGAGAAGATCGACGGCCAGAACGCCAGGCACGTCGACTGCAGGTCACCGATGCGCTGCAGCGCCTCCCGGGCCGCCCGGCCCTGCCGGATCTCCTCCTCGATCGGCTCGAACCAGTGGCAGCCGCTGACGGCGTACAGGTAACGCGCCTCGGCGATGACGGGCCCGTAGCGACGTCCCTCACCCACCGCCAACGCGTGCCGGGTCAGCCGGACACCGGTAGCGAAGTCGTCGCCCACCATGATGGTGCTGAAGCAGGCGGCAGCGATGGTGGACACCAGCGGGGCGCACGGGCCGTACTCGTCCCACAGTCGCTGGGCCTCGGTGATCAGCCACGGCAGGGCCGTCTGGTCGCTCATGAAGGCGAAAAACGCGGGCTGCTTGATCCGTGCGAGAAGCCGGCTGGCGGCGAGTGCCCGCCGGTCGCTGAGCTCGGGCCGACGCAGGTCCTCGTCAACCGTCACGTGGTCGATCCACTCGTACATGACGGCATTGCGCTTCTGGATCTCTTCGTGGACGTTTTCTCCCGGCACCGCGAAACCCAGCCGCTCGAGCAGGGCGAACCCGAGCACGACCCCGTCGGCCGGCCGCTGCCGGTTGGTCAGGCTGCAGATCTGGATGCCGGCTGCGTCCACCAGGTCGATCGGATCGTCGCACCGCCGCTCGATCGACCGGTACACGTCGTCGGCCTCATCAAGGCGGCCGAGGCTGTACAGCGCCGAATGCCACGCGGTCTCCAACCGCACCAGCGACCGGTTGGCCGGGGCGTCATCGAACGATCGCCGCAGGCGGACCGCCGTGGCCAGGTACCGCTCGGCGATCGCGTGGTTGCTGATCCGGGTCGCACCGGTGGCGGCCTCCTCGAACAGGGCGGCCGCCAGTCGCTGCTCTTCTCCGTCGTGAAGCGCGTCCACCGTCACCAGGTACTGCTCCGCGGCCTGGGCCCGGAACTCGGGTCGGGTGGCGAGCCGGCGCGCGATGGCCAGCTGCAGCGTGCTCCGGGCGCCCGGATCGAGCCCGGCCCGGGCCGCCTGCTGCACCCGGTCGTGGCGGAAACGCACCGCGCCCGAGCCACCGGCCGGGTCCGCCCCGTCGGCCTCGTCCATGACGAGCAGCCCATCCTCCAGTGCGGCCGCGAGCAGGTCCGGTACGGCCGAAGGGGGACGGCCGCTCGCCGCAGCGAGCAGATCGCGGCTCACCTCACCGCCGAGGCACGCCATGATCTCCAGCGTCTCGCGGTCGGCGCCCGCAAGACGCTCGATCCGGTCCTTGAGCAGATCGACGACGTCACCGTGGCCCACGTAGCGGCGAATGGACGCTTCCTCCCAGCTCCAGCCACTCTCGCTGAGCACCAGTGCGCCGTCCCGGCGTAACGCGTTGACCAGTTCGACCGTATCGAAAGGGTTGCCGCCGGTGTGCTCGCCGAGAAGGGTGGCGAGCGCCGCTGCCTGAGCGGCGGGCAGTCGAAGCATCTGCCCCACCAGCGCGCTCAAGTCCCCGGCGGGGAGGTTGTCCAGGCGCACCAACTGCGGTGCAACGCCCAACTGCTCCCAGCGGGAGAACACAGCGGTCAGCGGATGCGCGGCGTCGACCTCCCGTTCCCGGTAGGCGCCGACCAGCAGGAGACCGCGCAGGTCCGCATCGGTCTGGATCGCGTCCAGAATCCCGATCGCGGACGCGCTCGCCCACTGCAGGTCGTCAAGGAACAGCACGATCGGCCGGTCGGGCGACGCGACCACACCGAGCAGGTCCAGTGCCGCCTGGCGCAGCCGGGCCTCGACCTCGACCGGGTCGTCGCCGACAACCTGGTGGTCCGCCCCCAGTAGCGTGGCGAACTCCGGGGCTGCGGCGGTGATCAGCCCGGCGTTGACGCCGAGGGCCTGCAGGATCCCTTCCCGCTGGGCGGCCAACTCCGCCTCCGGCTCGGCCAGCAGCAGCCGGCCCAGCCCACTCAGCGCTTGAACGACCACCCCGGATGCGGTGTCGCGACGGTACTGGTCGGCCTTGCCGGACACGAACCAGCCTCCACGTGCCGTCACCATCGGCCGAAGCGCAGCGATCAGCGCCGACTTGCCGACCCCCGGCGCCCCGGTGACGAGCAGGCCCCGCGACGGGCCGGTCAGGGCATTGTCGAGCGCCGTCCGAACCATGTTGAGCTCGGTGTCCCGACCGACCAGACCGGACGGTGGCGACAGCCGGGTGGGAAAGTCTCGTTCGCCGAGCCGCAGCGATACGCTCGGGTTCTCACACAGCAGGGAAAGGTCGTGCGCGAGGCCGTCCGCGCTCTGATAGCGCCGTTCGGGCTCCTTCTCCAGCAGCCGCGCCACGACATCCGACAGCCCCTGGGAAATGCCGGGCACGACCTCAGCCAGTGGCTGCGGCTCCCGCGCGAGAATGTCCCGTACCAGCTGGAGCGGGTCTCCGTCGCCGAACGGCGGATACCCGGCGGCGACCTCGTACAACGTCGCGCCGAGCGCGTACAGGTCCGCGCGCAGATCCACCGGAAGGCCCGTGCGGCCGGTCTGCTCCGGCGCCAGGTACGGCAGCCTGCCCACGATGTCACGGTGGTGCGTGAAGCCCGGTCGCACCTCGGCGAACGTCGTGGCCAGGTCGAAATCAATGAGCAACAGATCGGACCCGGTGCCGGCCAGCAGAATGTTTGCGGGGTTCACGTCCCGATGCACGACACCCGCCCGGTGGACGTCCGCGATGATCCGGGCAAGCGCGAGCGCTAACTGCGGCAGGGCAGCCGGGAGCAGGTGGCCTGATCGCAGGACGTCGGCCAGCGGCCGACCGGCCACGTCCTCGAACACGATCGAGTGCCCGTCGGGGTACGCCTCGGCGACCGGCCGGATCACTCCTGGAACCGCGGCGAGCCGTTGCATGATCGAAAGCTCGTGCTGGATTCGGGCTGTCGCGCTCCGACCGAGGGCCTCTTTACGGATCGCGGTCACGCCGGGAAGGCGTACCCGGGTGACCCGGGTACGGTCACTCTGATAGAGGACCACAGGCCGGTCATCCGCGGAGGTGGGCAGCGCCGAGCCGACCCACAGCTCGGAGGACATAGTTATCGCGCCCTTTCCTCACCCGTCGAGCCAAGGAGAGCCCGGCATTGATTGAACCCGGTGCGGACCCGAACGCTGACCTGAGGTCCGTCATCGTAAGCACTTCGGCTAGCAGTCAATGGAACTAAGAAAAAGTCACGCGATCAATGCACAACGTGCAAGCACCATGGCCGCGACAGACGCTAAATAGGCACTAAATTCGCAAATCTGACATTGCCTGCATTGAGGACAGGGTGCTTGCCCGTCGATGACTGGCTGACTGCCTACGGCGGCCCGGAACGATGCGGTGGGTCGACATGGCGGTGGTACGGCCGAGCGCGTCGTAGGTGTACCCCACGGTGGTGACCCGGTTGGCGGTGTCGTACGTCCAGGTCGACGTCGAGTCCGCAGTACCGACACCGACCTGCCAGATGCCACCCAGACAGGCCGCCGCCAATGCCGGACGCCGGGCCGGATGGTTGCGCCCTGCGCTCCTGCCAGCGTCTTTGCGTGAGCTGAGCCACCTTCACTAGGGTGATGGCATACAAAAATGGAACTGCCCCTATCTAAGCGCAGGTTCCACCGCTGTGTCCTGCACTGTCGGCCGGTCTCCCTGTTCCGAGGACGCTGATGTCTGAACTCTCCTCACCTGACCTGGGTGCGGTTCGCCGGGAAGGCGAACGGTACGACAGGTCCACGGCCCGCCAATCGCACGCTGAGGACGGCATACGATCCCGTCTCCGATGGATGGCCGTACTCCCCACCGCCGTTGTCGCGCTGCTCGGTGCGGCCACGGTGGCCTATGTGCTCGCCGCTTCGGCCCGACCCGTCTCGCCCGCGACGGGCGCGGTGCTGGGCGCGGGCCTCGCAGGGTGTGCGATCGTCCTGGTCGCAGCCGAACGCCTGGCCGTCAGTTTCGCGCACGCTCTACATGGGAGGGTCAGCGCCCTACGATCGTCAGCCACCCAGGGCGGCACGGAGATCCAGCAGCTACTCGAGCGGGTACGCGCCGGCGAACGCCCCGCGCTACGCGGCCCGGAAAGCCGCCCCACCAAGGGTGACGACATATTTGCGCTGCTCGAGTATGACCTGAACCGAACGCAGCTCGTAGCCCAGGCGACCGTCATCCAAGCATCGACCCTCATGCCTGCCGGGCGGCCTGACCAGCGAGTGGAGGTCTTCGTCAACCTCTCTCGTCGGTTGCAGTCGCTGGTACACCGCGAGATCCAGCTGCTGGACGAGCTGGAGAACGAGGTGGAGGACCCGGATCTCCTCAAAGGACTCTTCCAGGTAGACCATCTCGCCACCCGCATGCGCCGCCACGCCGAAAATCTCGCCGTGCTGGGCGGCGCGGCCTCGCGGCGCCAGTGGAGCAGACCAGTAGCCGTGACTGAGGTGTTGCGCTCAGCCATCGCCGAAGTGGAGCAGTATTCGCGGGTCAAACTGGTGCCGCCGATCGAGGGCATGCTCAGCGGTCACGCCGTCGCCGACATCATCCATCTGGTCGCCGAGCTCGTGGAGAACGCCACCATGTTCTCCCCGCCCCATACCCAGGTGCTGCTGCGCGCCCAGAGCGTCACTTCCGGCCTGGCCGTCGAGGTGGAGGACCGGGGCCTCGGCATGGCGCTGGAGGACCAGGAGCGAGCCAACGCCCTTCTCGCGGACCCCACGCGGGTAGACATCGAAGAGTTGTTGCGTGACGGCCGGATCGGGCTGTTCGTGGTCGCCGCCATCGCCCGTCGGCATGGCATCACCGTGCGGCTACAGACCAACATCTACGGCGGTCTCCAGTCCGTCGTGATCGTGCCCCATGGGCTGCTCGGTGCGTCGCCACCGGCCGGCGAGCCCCGACCGCAGGCGGCTGCGCACCAGATGCCTCAAGCGGCACCTCGGCAGCCGGTAGCGGCCCTGCCCGCCTACGCCTCGGCGACGGTGCCTGGTTCCGCACCACAGCCGCTTGCCAAGCCGGCCGACGTCGCGATGCCCGCCGTCGACAACAACCCCGGGTCGACGCCTGAACCGGGCATGCGGGAAGCCCAGCACCGGCCGGCGACGTCCCCGCCTACCCCGGTCGCCGATCAGGCCACCCGTCACGACATCCGTCCGCAACTACCACAGCGTCGCGGGCAAACGCACCTTGCGCCCCAACTGCAGCAGCTCCCCACCCCCCGCGAGGAGCCGGTCGTCGGCCACGATCCGGGCCTGATCGCCTCGTTCATGCGGGGCGTGAGCCGCGCCGAGACCGCACCTGACCAAGAAGACGGCCCGCACGGGCGTACCGACAGCATCAGCTGACAAGCATCGCCATTCCTCCAAGGAGAGCTCACCCATCATGCTGCGCGATGTCCCCGCGGGCCAGGCCACCGATCTCACCTGGTTGCTTTCCAGCTTGGTCCAGCGCGTCCCCCACACCCGCAGTGCCCTGCTGCTGTCGTCCGACGGCCTGAAGAAGGCCGCCCACGGCCTGGATCCCGACAGCGCCGACCATCTGGCCGCGATCGCCTCCGGGCTGTTCTCTCTCGCTCGCAGCGCCGGAAACCGCTTCAGTGGTGGTAACGGAGTCCGACAGGTGCTGGCAGAGCTCGACGAGACCCTGTTGTTCGTCTCCTCTGCCGGCTCCGGCGCGGTCCTGGCCGTGCTGGCGGCCCGCGGCGCGGATGCGGGTGTCCTCGGCTATGAAATGTCGCAACTGGTCAAGAGCGTCCGCCCCTACCTGGCCACGCCGGCACGGCATTCGGCCAGCACCCCTGACACCGCGGCCTGATGGGTATGGCGGGCCCGAGGGACGAGCGCTGGCTCGACGCTGATGCTGGACGGCTGGTGCGCCCGTACACCGTGAGTAACGGACGCACCCGACCGACGACCAAACTGGATCTGGTTTCCATGGTCATGTCCACCGGACGGGTACATCAGGCGCGCCTGGAGCCCGATCACGCCCAGACCCTTGGCCTGTGCGCCGGCCCGACCACGGTCGCGGAGGTCGCCGCGCATCTGAAGTTGCCTGTCGTCGTCACCAAGGTGCTGTTGTCGGATCTGATCGACTGGGGAGCAGTGACGACGACATCCCCCGGCCCTGTCGCCGGTCCGTCCGATCGCATCGTACTGGAGGCAGTTCTCAATGGCCTACAACGACGACTCTGAGCCACTGCCTACGGCGCTCAAAGTCTTGATCGCTGGTGGCTTCGGCGTGGGCAAGACGACCTTTGTCGGCTCGGTCAGCGAAATAGAACCCCTGAGCACGGAAGAAATCCTCACCACGGCCAGCGCCGCGACCGACAGCCTGGCCGGGGTGGAGAGTAAGTCCACCACGACCGTGGCCATGGACTTCGGCCGGATCACCATCGATGACCAGCTCATTCTGTACATGTTCGGCACCCCGGGCCAGGACCGCTTCTGGTTCATGTGGGACGAACTGTCCGACGGCGCGCTCGGTGCGGTCGTCCTGGCCGATACCCGCCGACTGCAGGACTGCTTCGCCGCGGTGGACTTCTTCGAATCCCGGGGCATCAACTTCCTGGTGGCGGTCAACGATTTCGACGGCGCCTTCCACTACGAGCCCGACGAGGTGCGAGCGGCACTCGACCTGAAGCCGCATATCCCGGTCGTGCTGTGCGACGCCCGCCAACCCCACTCCGCGACCTCCACCCTGATCTCCCTGATCCAGCACCTGCTCAGCGCCACCACATCCCTTTCCACGTAACCCGTCATCGCACATGCCAGCTGAGGAGCCCACGATGATCTACGACCTTGCCAGCCGCCAGTCTCTGACCCCTGTAGACCGTGAGGCGCCGCATCGGGTACAGCGACTGCGCGAACTAGGGATCGGAGAAACCCCGGACCCCGAGTTCGACGAGTTCGCCCACAAGCTCGCCCAGATCACCGGCGCTCCCTACGCAATGGTCAACTTCATCAGCGAGAACCGTCAGTACTTCGCCGGCCTGCACACCCCGCCGGCCGGCGCCAACCCCGAGACCGCGGCTGCCGGGCAGCCGGGTCGGGTCATGTCCCGCGACCACGGCTACTGCCCGCACGTCGTCGTCCGACGTAAGGCGCTGGTGCTCGACGACGTCTGCGATTACCCGCGATTCGCCGGAAACCCGGTGGTCGACGAGATCGGCATCCGCTCGTACCTCGGCGCTCCACTCATCGACCACACCGGCACGACCCTCGGCACCATCTGCGTGGTGGACACCGAGCCGCGACCGTGGGGCCGCACGGGGCTCAAGACCATCAAGGCGCTGGCCGCCGAGTTGACGGAGCGCATCCACCAGCGCGAAGGACAGCGCCGCTAGGTCCTGGGCCTCACGACGCCGCCGCCACGACCGCGGCGAGCCGCTGGGACCACTGCCCCTTCGACGCGCCCAGCGCCACCTCGCCCAGGCGAAGCAACTGCACGTCGGAGGTGCCAGCCGGGGCAAAGATGTGGTAGGCGTCGCGCACGTACCGCTCCACCGGCCGGTCGGTGAACAGCCCGGTGGCGGCGTGTACCTCCATCGCGTTACGCGCCGAGTCCAGCGCGTACTCGACATTGATGAGCTTGGCGTTCATCAGCTCCGCGTCGCAGGGCAGTCCCCGGTCGAGCAGGTGGACCGCGTGGTAGGCGGCCAGCCGGGCCGTCATCAGCCGGGACTGCATCTGCCCCACCTTCAATTTGATCGAGGGCAGCTCGTACAGCGGCTTGCCGTAGCGGTACCGCTGGGCGACGAACGCCGAGGTCTCCTCCATGAGGGCCTGGTGGATGCCCAGCGAGACGGCCGTCAGGTTGGGCCGGCCGTACAGGACACTGGATGAGTACGCCACGGCCAGCCCGTCCCCCTCGGCGCCGAGCAGGTTCGTCGCCGGGACCCGGCAGTTGTCGAAGACGAGCTCACCGAAGCTGAACCCGTGCAGGCCCATCGCGACCCGGTGCGGGCCGAGCGAGAAGCCCGGTCGATCGGACTCCACCAGGAACGCCGACAGCCCCCTGGAGCCCGGGCCGGTGCGTACGACGACGCCGTGCAGGTCGCCGACGTGGCTGTTGCCGACGAACACCTTCCGGCCGTTGAGAATGTAGTCGTCGCCGTCGCGGACGGCACTCGCCTCCATTCCGAGAACGTGGCCGCCGGACTGCGGCTCAGTGACGGCGATGGTGGGCAGACAGCTCCCGTCCGAGATCGCGGGCAACCAGGTCTTCTTCTGATCCTCCGTGCCGAAGTTCACGATCTTCGCCACGCCAAGCTGGGAGGCCTGCACCATCGCGCCCATCGCACCGCTGACCCGCGACAGTTCCTCGATGATGATGGTCTTCGCCAGGTGCCCCAGGCCCATTCCGCCGTACTGTGGGCTGATCGTGACACCGATCCAGCCCTGGCGCGCGATCAACCGGGACAGCTCGTGCTGGACCGACCGGGACGCCTCCATCTCCGGTATCCGGGGCCGCACCTCGGCCTCCGCGAAGGTGCGGACCTCGTCTCGTAGTCTCTCGTGACCCTCGGTGGTGAAGTAGCTGCCCATGTGCAGATCCTCCTCATCTGTCGCCCGCCAGCCGCGGTCGGCTGCGGGTGGACATCGGCCCAGGCTGCGAAGTCGTGGTCGCCGCCGGGGCAGCGGATTCTCGGGCTGGCGTGAACGCCCCGGTGAGCCGACGAGCCAGGTCGGCGCCGTCCACCGGACAGTGCGTCGACCGCCGTCGGGTCAGCACGGCAGGTGCCCGGGGTGTGCGTTGCCCATCATCTGCGCCGCGGCCGACCACTCCGTGGCCACCAGCGCAGGCTCGTCAACTAGCCACGAGGCATTCACCGACGCCTTCGGTGCCGATGCGAAGGCAGACCCACCGTCGGGGTCAAAACGTTGGCCAGAGAACGCGTCCGGGGCCGCGACGCACTGGCCGGCCACCGTAAACCCGATCGTCACCGCGAACGGCCCGGCATGTGGGCCGAGGATCGTCTGCTTGAACAGGGACTGAACGCGTCGCTCGTCCAGTAGTCCGGAAGAGATGCCCGTCGCCACCGGTCCCCCTTTCCTAGACGCGCACTGATTGTATTGATCAATGTTCATTAGGTCACGACCGTATTGATCGCAGTCACGCCCCTCGACCGCCTTCCGGACGCCCCGGTGAAGCCGGACCACAGGCCGCTGGTGTGCGACTTTGCAAAATGAGATGTGTCGATGAAGGCGTTCCAGCGGAGCGTTAATGTGAGAAACAGCACAATTTTCGGTCGCGGGCGCTCGGCACCGCCTTTCGGAGTCTCCGCCTGTTGATGTACCTGACAGCGGAAGGTGCCCCGCATACCGTCCAATAAGGACAGAAGGCGACGGGGAAGTCCGGTGGTTACCGACAGGCAGGGCAACACACAGGGACGTCAGCACGTCCGACGAATCATGATCGCGGGTGCTGGCGGTACTGACATCGGCCGGAATCGTGAGCGCCTATGCCAGCGGCGAAAGGTGGCGGGCTGCGTCCCGCCCCCAACCGAGGTCACGGGCCGCCACGGCGATCGGCTTGCCGGTCTCGATCACCATCTGCACGGCCTCGGCCTTGAACTGTGGGCTGTACCGGCGACGGCGCGGACATTCGCGAGCTGCGCGAACGCCGCCGCGAGGATGCGCTCGCGGGCATCAACAGCGGCCTGTCCGACCGGATCGCCCGGCTGCCGCTACCCACGATCGCCGCCGTCGACGGCCCGGCCCTCGGCGGCGGCGCGGAGCTGGCCTATGCCTGCGACTTCCGCATCGCAACCTCGCGCGCCCGGTTCGGCAATCCGGAGGCGGGGCTTGGCATCATGGCCGCCGCCGGTGCCTGCTGGCGCCTGCGTGAGCTGGTCGGCGAGCCCCTCGCGAAGGAGATTCTGCTCGCCGGAAGACGGTGTCCGCCGAGGAGGCGCTGGCGGTCAGACTGGTCAACGAGCTGGTACCCGAGGACGAGCTGCTGGCCACGGCGGACCGGCTGGCCACCCGGATCGCTCGGAACGCACCGCTGGCGCTGCGCCTGACAAAGCTCGCCCTGGCCGCACCGCCCGGCGCTCACCCTCGCTTCGATGACGTGGCGCAGGCCGTGCTGTTCGAGACCGCGGACAAATACGACCACATGACCGCGTTCCTGGAGCGCCGCCGCTGACGGGTCCAGCCTCATAGGTCGAGCCTGCGCAGCTCATCCCGGTAGCGCTTGGCGTTGCCGACGTACTCGCGTACTCCGTGGGCGATCCATTCGGCCTGCACGGCGGTGTCCATCGGCCGGGTACGGGCGGGTACGCCGAGCGCCATGTGCCCGGCAGGGACCTCCCGGTCCTCGGGTACGAGCGCCTGGGCGCCGATCACCGATCCCACGCGCACAACGGCGCGGTTGAGAACCAGTGAGCCCGAACCGATAAGGCAGCGGTCCTCGATCGTGCACCCCTCCAGATGAGCGTTGTGTCCGACTACGCAGTCACTGCCGACCACGGTCGGCCACTGCGCGGTGGTGTGCAGGATCGTGCCGTCCTGGATGGACGTACGCTCGCCGATCTCGATGCGGCCGAAGTCGGCCCGCAGCACCGCCGTCGGCCACACCGACGACTCGGCGCCGATGGTGACGTCGCCGATGACGACGGCGTCCGGGTGGACATAGGCGTCCGGGTGGATGCGGGGCACCAGATCACCAAGGGCGTAGACAGGCATTGCTCACTCCCCCACTGGCTGAATCGACGGCAGGCCGGCGTACACCTTCATCGCATTCCCCGCGAGAACGGCCGCGGCGACCTCGTCGGGCAGCAGCCCGGCGACGGCGCGGGCGTTGACCGCCGTACCCGGCACGCCCGGCCAGTCGGTCCCGAAGATCCACTTTCGGGCCAGGCGGCCGAGGTCGAACTTGGCGTAGTACTCGGGCAGCCGTTTGGGCGGCAGCCCCGACAGCTCGATCCAGACGGTGTCGTTCGACAGCGCGAGGAAGGCCGCCGCGTCGTACCACCAGCCCCGCCCGCCGTGCGCGAGCACGACGTTCAGCCCGGGAAAGTCCCGCACGACCGGGATGAGGAACTGCGGGTCAGCGTTCTCGTTCGCCGCTCCCGGGAACGAACTGGTGCCGCAGTGCACGACGAGTGGGACGCCCCGCTCTTCGAGCACCTGGTACGCCGGGTACAGCGCCGCGTCGTCGCAGCGGAAACCGCCGTGCACCGGATGCAGCTTCAGCGCGGCTGCCCCGAGGTCGAGCTGCCGGCGCAGCTCGGCCGCGATCGGGAAGTGCAGGTGCGGGTTGACGTTGGCGACGGGGCGGAACCTGGCGGGGTTGTACTCGACGGTCGGCAGCAGGTCCTCGAAGGTCTGCATTCCGGTCGCCTTGGGGCTGTACTCGCAGAACAGGAGCGCCACGTCGACGCCCTGGGCGGCGAAGACCTCGTCGAGGCGCGCCGGGCGCGGCGCGCCGTCGCCGTCCCAGACGTCCTCCAGGATGCCTTCCACACCGAAGTCGCGGGCCCACTGCAGCCAAGCCGGCCGCAGCGTGTCCAGCATCGGCACGTGGACGTGCGCATCGATGAGTGGGGTGCCGTCGAGCATGTCGTCGTCCTCCTACCGGCCCGCAACCAACGGGGTGTCCATGCCGATGCGGCCCGCCTTGTGTGAGCCTCCTGGCGCGCCGATCGGCGCGTCGCGGCCCGGCAGCACCTCGACGAAGAAGCGACGGTTGTCCTCGACGAAGTCGACGTGCTCCGGCGCGACCCGCCGGTCCTGGCTGATCGCCTCGACCGGGCATACCGGTTCACAGGCGCCGCAGTCAATGCACTCCTTGGGATTGATGTAGAGCTTGCGCTCCCCCTCGTAGATGCAGTCGACCGGGCACTCCTCCACGCACGACTTGTCCATGACGTCGATGCAGGGCTCGGCGATGATGTACGGCATATGTGGATCTCCTGATGGAAGACGTGCGCGCTAGGCCTGGACGGGCAGCGGGGCCGACGCCGGGCTGTCGGTCGAGTGGCCCGGGAACAGCTGAGCATCGGGGTCGATGTGCACCGCGGCGTTGTTGACCGCGGTCGCCACCTCGCCGAAGCCGACCGCGATCAGGCGGACCTTGCCGTCGTAGTCGGCGATGTCGCCGGCGGCGAAGATGCCGGGCACGTTGGTACGCATCGCGGAGTCGACCACAAGGTGGCGGTTGTCGTGCAGCTCAAGGCCCCACTCGTGCAGCGGTCCGAGGTTGGCGGTGAAGCCGAGGGCCGCGACGAGCTTGTCGCACGGCAGCGTGCGCGGGCTCTCCTCGCCGGTCACGCTGATCTCTACCCGTTCGAGCCGGCCGTCCCCGTGGGCTGCGGTGACCTGGGCGTTGGTGATGATGTCCACAGGTGATGCTTTGAGCCGCTCGACCGAGCCGGGGTGAGCCCGGAACGCGGCGCGGCGGTGCACGAGCGTGACGGTTGCAGCGATGGGCTGGAGCATGAGGGCCCAGTCCACCGCGCTGTCGCCCCCGCCAACGATCACCACGTTCTTAGAGAGGTAGTCGGCGCTGTCCGGCACGAAGTACGCCAGGCCCCGGCCGAGGAACTCCTCGCCGGCCGGCAGCGGGCGCGGGGTGAACGTGCCGATGCCTCCGGTCACCACGATCGCCCCGGCGGTGATCTCGGTCCCGGCGCTGGTCTTGACCACGAGCAGGTCGGACCGGCCGTCGCCGGGGACGCGGTCGAGCCGCTGCGCCTCCTGGCCCAACAGGTACACCGGTTCGTACGGCGCGGCCTGCTCCACCAGGTTGGCGATGAGCCGCCGACCGGAGACCGCGGGGAACCCGGCGATGTCGAAGATCTGCTTCTCCGGGTACATCGCGCTGACCTGGCCGCCGACCTGACTCAGCGAGTCGACGACCGCTGTCCTGAGGCCGCGCACACCGGCGTAGTAGGCGCCGAAGAGGCCGACCGGCCCCGCTCCGACGATGAGCAGGTCGACGTCGAGGGAACTCATCCACCGGCTCCTTGCATGATCATGGGCTGCTGATCTCCCGCGAGACCCGTCACCAGTTCGCGCACCCGGAAGCGCTGGAGCTTGCCGGTGGCGGTCTTGGGTAGCGTGTCGAGGAAGACGACCTGGCGGGGGCGCTTGAACGAAGCCAGGCCGTCGCGGCACCACTGGATGAGCTCCTCGGCGGTGACCTCACCGCGGGGGACCACGCAGGCGACCGGTTTGTCGAGACCGTACGCGTCGGTGATGCCGACGACAGCGACCTCTGCGACCGCCGGGTGCTCCAGCAGACGGCTCTCGACCTCGGCCGGCGACACCCAGATGCCGCCCGCCTTGAGCAGGTCGTTGCTGCGGCCCATACAGGTGTAAAAGCCGTCCGGCGCGCGTACGTAGGTGTCGCCGGTGTTGAGCCACTCGCCCGCGAACACGGTGCGACTGGCGTCAGTACGGCGCCAGTAGCCGAGGGCGATCGATTCTCCACGCACGTACAGCGCGCCGGGCTCGCCGTCGGCCACGCGCGCGCCCGTACCGTCGCGAAGCTCGATGTCGTAGCCGGGCACCGGACGGCCGGTGGTGCCCGGGCGGACCTCGCCGGGTCGGTTGGACAGGAAGATGTGCAGCGCCTCGGTGGAGCCGATGCCGTCGATGATCTCGACGCCGAAGCGCCGGGTGAAGCGCTGCTGCAGCGGCGCGGGCAGCGGCTCCCCCGCAGAGGTGCCCAGCCGTACGGAGGCAAAGGTGTCGTCGGGCAGGTCGCTGCCGAGCAGCGCCGCGTAGAAGGTGGGGACGCCGAAGAACAGCGTCGGCCGGTCAGCGGGCATCCGCTCCGCGGTCACGGCGGGCGCGGGGCGGCGCGGTTCGAGCACTGTGGAGGCTCCCACGGACAGTGGGAAGAACATCGAGTTGCCGATGCCGTACGCGAAGAAGAGCTTGGCGATGGAGAAGCAGACGTCGTCCGGCCGGATGCCCAGTACCTGCTGACCATAGGTCTCGCAGACGTGGCGGATGTTGGCGTGTCGGTGCATCGCCCCCTTCGGCGATCCGGTGGTGCCGGAGGTGTAGAGCCACAGCGCCCAGGCGTCCTCTCCGGTCTTGGCAGGCTCGCGCCGTTGCTGCGGTTCCCGCTCCCCCGCTGCTACCAGCTCCGCCCAGGTCCAGGACGTGACGCCAGCGGGAGCCGTGAGCACCGTGTCGCCGTCGCACACCAGGTGCCGCAGTTCAGGCGCCGCGGCGACCGCCTGCTGCACCTGCGGCGCGTACTCTGCGCTTGCCACCACCACCGCGGCGCCGGAATCGGCGATGGTCTGACCCAGCTCCTTCTCTCCCAGCATCGTGGAGATCGGCACGGCCACGAACCCGCCGCAGAACGCCGCGAGGATGCCGGCGAACAGGGGCACGTCGTCGTTGGCGACAAACAGGACGCGGTCGTCGCGCCGGAGCCCCAGAGCGCGCAGGGCGGCGGTGACGGTCCCGACGAGGTTCTCCAGCTCCGCGTAGGTGAGTAGCCTCGTGCCCCTGCGGACCGCCACCCGGTCGCCACGGCCCTCAGTCACGTGGCGGTGGACGAGCCAGGTGCCCGCATTGAACTCTGTGTCGCCCATGGTCAGACCCGCTTGAGGTCGTAGTCGCCCTTGCGACCGCTGCCGTAGCGGCGCAAGGCCCCGTCAGGACCGGACGCGTTCGGACGAATGAAGATCCAATTTTGCCAGGCGGTGAGCCGTCCGAAGATCTTCGTCTCCAGCGTCTCCGGGCCCACGAAGCGATGGTTGGCCTCCATGCCGGTCAGCGCGTCCGGCGACAGCGACGCACGCTCCTCCAGCACGATGCGCAGCTCGTCTTCGAAGTCGATGTCATCGAGCGCCAAGGTGACCAGGCCAAGGTCGACCGCGGCGGCGGCGTCGAGCGGCTCGCCGATCCTGTCGCGGACGGCGGTGAGTCCCTTCTCGTCACCCCAGAAGCGCGACTGCAGCCGGGACAGGCCGTTGCCCATCGGAAAATCGTCGTCGTTCGACTCGCTCACCCGGATCGTGGCGGGGACGGCCTCCTCGTCGCGATCCTCGTAGATGCCCTCCAGCATGTACTGCCGGTCGGCAGCCAGCGCCAGTTCGAGCAGCAGGCCGACGAACGCCGTGCCCGGATCGATGACGGCGATGAGGCTGCGGCTGGTCACGTCGAGGCGCTTGAGCGTGCGCTTGTAGTAGTGCCGCACCTCGTTGACGAACCAGTCGCCCGCCAGCTCCCGCAACTGGGCGTCGTAGGCCATCACCCGCTCGGCGTCGCCGACCGCGCGCAGCACCCAGATGCCGAGCTCGAGTTCGTTGGTACGCAGGTGCAGGATCAGGTCGTCCAGCGCGCGGGTCACGGCGAGCGGCCAGTAGTCCACGCCCTGGGCGAGCACCTTTGCGGCGTCGGCCGGCGGGGCCTCGCTCGGACCCTCGACGGTGATCTCGACACGGTGCGCCGTTCGATCGATCCTCGCAGAAACGTAGGGGTAGGTGATGGTGTCACCGGAGTCCCTGCGGTCCAGCGGCGTCAGAGTGACCCCGGTGGCCCCGGAGGGACGCTTCGACGACGACGCCGCCTCCCGGGCGCGCCGGGCGATCTCGGTGTCGAAGGCGTTGCGCGGTACGGTCGCGTCCACCAGACCCCACTCGACGGCGGTGCTGCCCCGGTAGCCCTCGGACTTGGTGGCGAACAGGTCCGCACGGTCCTTGCGGACGTGGCGCTTGTCCACGACACGGGTCAGGCCACCGGTACCCGGGAGCACGCCGAGCAGCGGTACCTCCGGCAGGGACACGGCCGAGGATCCGTCGTCGACAAGGACGATCTGGTCGCAGGCGAGCGCTAGCTCGTACCCGCCGCCGGCGGCGGTGCCGTTGAGCGCGGCGATCCAGGTCTGGCCGGAGTTCTCGGTGGCGTCCTCGATGCCGTTGCGGGTCTCGTTGGTGAACTTGCAGAAGTTCACCTTCCACGCGTGGGAGGACTGGGCGAGCATCCGGATGTTGGCGCCGGCGCAGAACATCCGCTCCAGGCCGCCCGTCATCACGACCGACTTGACCTCCGGGTGCTCGAACCGCAGCCGCTGGACGATGTCGTACAGCTCGATGTCGACCCCGAGGTCGTAGGAGTTCATCTTCAGCTCGTAGCCTCCGACCAGGCCGCCCTGCTCGTCGACGCGCAGCGTGACGGTGGCGACCTCCCCGTCCAGCTCGAGTTCCCAGTGCCGGTAGCGGTCTGGCGAGGTGGCGAAGCGGACCACCGGAGGCGTCACCGGTGAAGCCTCCGCACTCGCCGCGCTCTGCAACGTTTCAGCACTCTCGGTGACAGTCAATGCGCACTCCGTGGGCGATGGATGGCCTGAAGGCTTGTGCCCCTCATATTCGACGGGCCTTCCGTGCTACGTCAAGAGTTTGTAGCATTTATGGAGCGCTACTTTTCGATGAGAAACCGGTCCGAGCCCTTTACCTGGAGTCGGGCCCTAACCTGGCAGAATGCGCGTCACGAAAATGTCGAACGACAGGAGAGCAGACGTGGCCCCGCGCCAACCGCGCACGGCGACCGGCCGGGCGGCCGAGCCGGCAGAACGCCAACGCGAGAAGGCGTCCGCCAGCGCACGCTCGATCCTGCTGACGATCCTCGGCGAGTTCGTCCTTCCGCGCGGGGGCGAAGTCTGGACAGGCACGCTGGTCGACGCGCTCGACGCCCTGGACATCGAGGAGAAGTCCGCGCGGCAGGCCCTCGCCCGGACCGCCGCCGAGGGCCTGCTCACCTCGACCCGGCACGGCCGGAGGGTCCGCTGGAACCTGACGCCGGCCGGCGACCGGCTACTGAGAGAAGGCACCGACCGCATCTACGGCTTCATGCGCAGGCCGCACGGGTGGGACGGCCGCTGGCTCGTCCTCACCGTCGGCGTACCGGAGACCCAGCGCCAGCTCCGCCATCGGCTGCGCACCCGACTGACCTGGCTCGGCCTGGGCTCACCCGCCCCCAGCCTGTGGGTGGTACCCGATGCGTCGAAGGAGGCCGCGGTCCGCGACATCATCCGCGAACTCGATCTCACCGACCGCGCGTACGCCTGGACGGGCCCGTCCGCCGGAATCGGCGACGCCGCCAAGCTGATCACGGACGCCTGGGACCTCGACGACGTGGAGAAGCGGTATCTGACCTTCATCGAACGCTTCGAGGGACTGACGGTGTCGTCGGACCAGGAGGCCTTCGTCAACCAGGTGCTTCTCATCCAGGAATGGCGGCTCTTCCCGTTCCTCGACCCCGACCTCCCCGCCGAACTGCTGGACCACGACTGGCCGGGCCCGCGGGCGGCGGCTGCCTTCCACGACCTGCACGACCGGTGGCACCGGCGCGCCCAGGACGAATGGAACCGCATGGACGACAGCGCGGCCGCCCGGAACTGAGCACTCCCCTTACGCGTGATCGCCGAAAGGGTGGGTCAAACGAGCCCTTCCTCGGCCAGGTGTACGTAGTCGAACTCGACCGGCTGGTCATTGATGCCGACCTTCGGCGGGGCGATCCAGCCGGCGAACTTGCCGTACTCGTACTCGGGGACCATGAGAGCCGCCACGTTCTCGCGATCCTGCCGCGTGGGCAGCCAGTCACCGACCCGGTCCTGCCAGATGGCCTCGTCGATGACCTCGCCCTGCGGGGTGATCCGGTGCCCGGCGTAAACGCCGACCTTGCGGTTGAAGCCCTCGTGCGGCAGGTACAGCCGCTCGTCGAGGCCGGCATCCTCGAGCGCCTGGTTCCAGCGGCGGACGCCGTTGGCGCAGTCGGCCACGTACTCGTCGCGCAGGTCGAGGTTGAGCGCGCTCAGCATCGGCACGGTCTTGGTCTTGATCGCGCCGTCCTCGACGTAGCGCATCTCACGGGTGGCGTCCAGCAACACGTGGTCGTCGGAGCGCCGGATCTCCATCCAGCGGCCCTTCAGCCCGGAGGTGTAGTAGTTGCCGGCGTTGGTCGACTGCTCGGAACCGAACAGGTCCATCGAGACCGAGAACTGGAAGTTGAGGTACTTCTGGATCACGTCCAGCGGGATGCCGCCGTACGGGAAGATGTCGGCGGTGTCGTGCTCCTTCATCAGCTCGGCGGTGCGCTCCACCGTCCGCTGGACGCCGGTGGTGCCCACGAACATGTGGTGGGCCTCCTCCTTGAGCATGAACTCGCAGGTGCGCGCCAGCGGGTCGAAGGCCGACTCCTTGAGCGTGCCGAGCTGGTACTTCCCGTCCCGGTCGGTGAAGTACGTGAACATGAAGAACTGCAGCCAGTCGGTGGTCTCCTCGTTGAACGCGCCGAGAATGCGCGGCGCGTCGAGGTCGCCGGAGTTGCGCTTGAGCAGCTGCTCGGCCTCCTCGCGGCCCTCCCGGCCGAAGTAGGCGTGCAGGAGATAGACCATCGCCCACAGGTGGCGCCCCTCCTCCACGTTGACTTGGAAGAGGTTGCGCAGGTCGTAGATGCTCGGCGCGGTGCGGCCGAGGGTGCGCTGCTGCTCGACCGAGGCGGGCTCGGTGTCGCCCTGCACGACGATCAGCCGCAGCAGGTCGGCGCGGTGCTCGCCCGGGACCTCCTGCCAGGCCGGCTCGCCCTTGTGCTTGCCAAAGTTGACCTTGCGGTCGGGGTCGCGCTCAGCGAGGAAGATGCCCCAGCGGTACTGGTCCATGGGCACGTGGTCGAAGTGTGCCCAGCCGTCCCGGCCGACAGCGATGGCCGTGCGCAGGTAGACGTCCTTGGTCGGCAGGGCCGGCCCGAGCTGCTTCCACCAGTCGAGGAACTTCGGCTGCCACCCTTCGAGCGCGCGCTGCAGGCGCCGGTCGCTGGCGAGGTCGACGTTGTTCGGGATGCGCTCGCTGTAGTCCACCCGACTGAGCGGCCCGGTGGGTGTGGGGGCGGCGCCGGTGCGAGAGTGGATGCTCATCGCTGCTCTCCTGTCTCGAAAGTTCTACACATTCTTGACCATAATGAGACGTTATGTCGACTATTTGCCGTCCGCGGTGATCGCCTCGAGGACAGCGGGGCTGCCCTGTACGGCGGTGCGCTGGAGGTGGGCGTAGACGGCCCGTAGGCCGCCCTCCTCTTCGCCGCCGCCGGCACGGCCTGGTCCACCGTGGACGAGCTGGGGCAGCGGGGTGCCGTGCCCGGTGGACTCCCCCGCACTGTCGCGGTCGAGGACGAGGATGCGGCCGTGGTGGGCGGCCGCCCCGAGCACGACCTCGCGGACGAAGCCCCGGTCGTAGGAGACGACCGAGCCGGCCAGGGATCCCTCGCCGCGGGCGACCAGGTCGAGCAGGTCACCGACACCGCGGTACGGCATGAGCGTGCTCACCGGCCCGAACGCCTCCACCTCGTGGGGCTGCGGGCGGGCCACGTCGTCCACCCGCACCAGCACCGGCGACAGGAACGCGCCGCGCTCGGCGTCGGCGCCCACCACGTCGACCTTCTCCGGGTCGCCGTACACAATGGATCCAGCCGAAGCGAGCCGCGCGGCCGCGGCCCGGACGTCGTCGCGCTGAGCGCGGCCAGGCCGGTGCCGCGCGCGTACGCCACGGCCGCGGTGAGGTCGAGCCCGGCACTGCTGACCCGGGTGACGAGCTCACCCGTCACGGCGTCGGCGACCGGGGCACCCTCACCAACGCCGCTGCGCCAGGCACCCTCGAGGTAGCTCGGCAGCCGGCGGCTCACCGCAGCGCCGATACCTCCCGCTCCGCCGAGCACCAAGGCGCTGGACGTGGTCATGGCCATTCATCACTTAGACGTACGTGCATACCCCCAACCTGCCACACTTCTATTGCGTAGCGGAAGATATAAGTAGCAACATTCTTGCGCGATCGATCCCGACGGATCAGCAGCCGGGGCGCGCCAGCCGCGACGTTGGACGAGCACCGAAGGACAGCTCGGCACCGCATGAACCAGGAACGCCACGCCACGCTGCGGCGATACCTTCTGCTACGTGATGTACGGGAGAACGCCAATCACTTGTAGTGTTTGCCGGCACCGCACTGGACCCGGGCAGGGAGTCTGGCTCCGTTGCGTTAAGCGTTGGCAAGATCGAGGCAGACTTGAGCAGCGCGGTCGACCAGTACGGACAGGTCATCGACGCGCTGGTCTCGGCCCGCCGCGACGCCAGCGCGGCCCGCAGGTTCTTCCGCCGGGCACTGTCCACACTGAAGGTGACACCCAGCGAGGTGGTCACCGACGCCGCCGCGTTCGCCGAACTCGCCCAAGCGATCTGACCGCGGACCCCGACACGGGTTCAACACGTCCACCGATCCCACAACGCAACGGCGCCCAAACAACCACTACCGTCCGCCCTACCCCCACCAGCCTCAACAAACCACCGTTAGTGACAGGCGGTTGGTCCGCAGACCGCCCGATGTGATTGTCATGCCGATTTATTTGGACAGCGGGTGGTGCGAAACCATGATGCCGGCCTGATTCAGTGCTGCGGATTTGCGGCAAAAGTACCTGTCCCGACGGTCGACGCCAGTGGCCTGGCTGGATGACCGCCCGGACCGCACGGATGGGTGGTTGTCGAATCGGCACGTGTCCCGTTATCTGGTGACCACCGGATACGAAGGGGGCGCGGGTGCGGATTCCGCTGACCGTCATGCTGTCAGGCGCCAGGCACGACCTATACGTGGACATCGCGGGCGAGGCGCGGGTGGACGACCTGCGGGTGGCACTGGCGCGGCACTTCGACGTGACGGCGCAGGCCCGGCTCAGCACGGACGCCGGCCCGGTCGACCCCGCGGCGACCGTGGTCGCCGCGGGTGTGCGCGCGGGCAGCGTGCTCCACCTGTCACGGCAGCACGGTTCGGACGCCGAGGCGGGCGGGTCTCAGCCGCCACTCCGGAGACGGCAGCTACGGGTCATCTCCGGCGCCGACGCCGGGCTGATCATGGCGCTGCCGGCGACCGGTACGGTGACGATCGGCCGGTCGCCGGAGAACGAGATCCGCCTCTCGGTGCCAGAGGCCAGCCGCCGGCATGCCGCCTTGCGGTGCCGGGTGGACGGTGTGGAGCTGGCCGATATCGGCTCGAGGCACGGCACGCTGCTGGACGGCGAGCGGCTGACCCGGCCGGTCGGCTGGCTACCCGGCATGGTCGCGCAGATCGGTGACGACCGGCTGGTCCTCTCCAACGGCGACGATCCGGACGACCCGGAGGCCGCAGCCGTCACCCCACTGCCCGACGGCCGCCTGCGCTTCGTACGCCAGCACCGGTTCGTGGAGCCTTCCGTCCCGGCTGTGGTGGAGCTGCCCAGGCGGCCGCAGACCGCGTCCCGGGCCAGCTTCGCCATGGGCCTGGGCGCGGTCAGCGGCCTGGTCCTCGGCGCGGTGGCGTACGTCGTGTGGCACAACCTCATGTTCCTGCTGTTCGCCGCGGTCGGCACCGCGACGCTGGCGCTGTCCAGCTTCGCCACCTGGTGGCAGGGCCGCCGGACGCGGGCGAAGGCGGAGCGGCGGTACGAGGAGACGATGTCGCGCCGGCAGAGTGAGTTGGCCGGCCTGCTCACCGACGAGCAGGCGCGCCGCGCCCGACAGGCGCCGGACGTGCTGCGGGTCGTGCTCACCGCTGAGCGCACCGGTAAACGGCTGTGGGAGCGACGCCCGGGGCACGAGGACTTCCTGGAGGTCCGCCTCGGCATGGCCGACCAGCCCAGCGCGGTGGCCGTCCGCGATCCGGACGCCGAGGATGCGCCGGCACCGGTGATTCCCGGCGCCCCGGTCACCGTCAGCCTCGCGACGTTCGGCACGATCGGGCTCACCGGGCCACGGGCGCAGACCCGCGCCGTGGCACGCTGGATCGTGGCGCAGGCCGCCGTGCAGACCGGGCCGGCGGACCTGAGCATCGTGGTGCTCGCCCGCCCCGGCAACGCCGACGCGCGGTCCACATGGGACTGGGTTCGCTGGCTGCCGCACGCCCGGCCGCCAACCGGACCGCTGGCACGGGTGGGCTGCGACGAGGCCACGCTGCGCGGGCAGATCGACGCGCTCGCGGCGGTTGTCGCCGCCCGCCGGGAGTCCGCGGCCCACGGTCCGCGTCGCTACCAGCACAACTGGCTGGTCGTCGTGGACGATCTGCCCGAGTACGACCACCCCGGCCTCGCCGACGTGCTCAGCCACGGGCCCGAGGTGGGGGTCTTCGTCGTGGCCGTCGACCAGCTCCCTTACCGGTGCCCTGCCACCGTGACCTGCGCCGACGCCCGGTACCTCCAGTTACGCCGCACCGGCCAACCGGATCTGACCGTACTGGCCGACCAGCTCAGCCCGGTCGTCGCGGAACGCATCGGGCGGGCCCTCGCCCCGCTGCACGACCCGGAGGCGCAGGCCGCGGCGGTGGCCCTGCCGTCCGAGGTGGCGCTGCTCGACCTGGTGCCGACCCTCGACCTGCCGGTGCTCGTCGAGCAGTGGGCCCGTACCCCGCGGCAGACCCGCGTGGTGCTCGGCCGCACCGGCGACGGTCCGCTGCTGGTGGACCTGGCCGCCAACGGGCCGCACGCGCTGGTGGCGGGCGCCACCGGCTGGGGCAAGTCGGCGCTGCTCCAGAGTCTCGTGGGTAGCCTCGCGCTGGCCAACCGGCCGGACGAGCTCGGCTTCATCCTGGTCGACTTCAAAGGCGGCGCCGCGTTCAACGCGTTCGCCGGGCTGCCGCACACCGTCGGCAGCATCAGCAACCTCGACGGCCATCAGGTGATGCGCGCGCTGGACTCGCTCGCGGGCGAGATGCGGCGCCGCCAGCGCTACCTGGCCACCGCCGGGGTCGAGAAGTTGGAGCAGTACCAGCAGCTCGGCGATACGGGCGCCCTCCCGCCCGAGTGCCCGCGGCGGCTGCCCCGGCTCCTCGTCGTCATCGACGAGTTCGCGATGCTCAAAGAGGAGCTCCCGCCCGAGATCCTGACCCGGCTGGTGCACGTCGCGACCCAGGGCCGCTCGCTCGGCCTGCACCTGATCATTGGTACCCAGACGCCGCGCGGCGTCATCCCGTCCGAGATCCGGCCGAACATCAACCTGCAGATCGCGCTCCACCTGCCCACCGAGCACTCGATCGACGTGGTCGGGATTCCCGACGCCGGTTCGTTGACCGTGAAGGGGCGCGGGTACCTGCGCCGCGGCGAGGACGCGGCCGTGACGCTGTTCCAGTCGGCGTTCCTCGGCGGGCAGACCCGCCGCGCGCCGGGCCAGCCGGTACGGGTGATCCGCGCGCCGTGGGAGCTGTTGGGGTACCCGCCGCCCGCGGCCGGGGTCGTCGACGTACGTGACATCGACGTTCTCGTCGAGGCGGTGCGCGCCGCGGCGCGGATCGGCTCGCTCAACGGTCCGGCCCGCCCGTGGCTGCCGGAGCCGCCGCCGGTCCTCCCGCTGTCCGAGGTGGACCCGCCGCAGCCGACCGGGGTGAGTCTCGGCTACGGCCGCGAGGACCACCCGGAGGAGCGCGCCCAGCCCACCGCCGGCTGGCGGCTGACCGGTGGCACCAACCTCCTCGTTGCCGGGCGACCCCGCTCGGGGCGCACCACGCTGCTGCGCACGCTCGCCGCCTCGGCGGCCGCCCATTACCGGCCGGACGAGGTCGCGCTGTACGTGATGGACTGCGGCGGCGGGGGCCTCGCCGACCTGGCCGAGCTGCCGCACTGCGGCGCCGTCGTCGAGCACACCGAACTGGACCGGGGCGCGCGGCTGCTGGCGCGCCTCGAGCAGACCGTGAACCTCCGGGAGCGGTCCGGCGCCGACGGGTACACGGTCCTGCTCATCGACGACTGGGAGACCTGGCAGCAGACGTTCGGCGAGGTCGACAGCGGCGCACTGCACGACCAGCTGGTACGCATCGTCCGCAAGGGCCCGGCCGCGGGCGTGCACGTCGCGATCACGGGTACGAGCACCCTGCTCTCGTCCGGCCGGGCGCGGCCGCTCGTCGAGGCGTCCCACGACCGGCTCGCGCTGCCGTTCGACCCGGCGGACTACGCCTATCTCGGGGTACCGGCCACCGCCCTGCCCGCCGAGCCCCGACCCGGCCAGGCCGTACGGGTCACCCCGCCCTACCGCACCGTCCAGGTCGCCGTGGTCGGCACCGACCCGCACCCGGACGCCCAGATCCGGGCGCTGCGCGCGATGGCGGCGAGCGCTGATGACGGGCCCGGACCCTGGCGCGTCGACCGGCTCCCGGCGTATCTCACGGTGGCCGAGGCGGACGCCCTGCCCCGACCGCCGGAGGCCGACAGTGCGCTGTGGGTGCCGTTCGGTGCCGGCGGCGACGAGCTGTCGCTGCTCGGAGGCGACCTACACGCGGACGGGCCCGGCCTGTTCGTGGTGGGGGAGCGGCGCAGCGGCCGCAGCAGCACCCTGCTCGGCATCGCCCTCGAACTCGTCGGCCGGGGCGTCGAGGTGGTCGTGCTGTCGCCGGTACGCTCCTCGCCGCTGCGCGACCTGTCCGGCGTACCGGGGGTCGCGGCCATCCTCAGCGCGCCGCAGCCGACCCTGCGGCAGGCTCAGCTCGCGCTCGCGGCAGCGGGTGACGCCCCGACCGTGGTCCTCGTGGACGACGCGGAGCGGCTGGTGCGTACCGAGGCCAATGCGGTCCTACGGGATTTCCTTTCCAACGCCGACCACGCGGGGACCGGCATGGTGGTGGCGACCGGGTACGACGAGGTGGCCGCACCCGCGCCCGGCACGTTCCTCGCCGACGTGGGCGCCGGCGGGACGGGGCTGCTGCTCGGTCCGCGGGCACCGCGGATACAGCTGTTCGGCGCGTTCACCCGGATCCCGCAGGCCTACCTCGGCGGGGAGCCGGTGGGCCGGGCGGTACTGCTGCGCCGGCATGCCATGGCGCCGGTGCAGGTCGCCGATCCGACCGGCGGCGGGCTCGGCGGCGGGTCCAGCCGGGTGCCGGCGCTGCTGGAGGTGACCGACGCGCTCGCCGGCCCGATGCCGGCCACCGCGGACAGACTGCGGGCGATCGTGGCGGAGCTGCGCGGGGCCGGCTTCACCAGCCTGGACGAGGCGGCGGTGCAGCGTGCGGTCGGCCTGGCCCGGCAGGGCTGGAGCGGCGGCCCGGCCGAGCTGGTCAAGGCGGTCAGCTGAACGGTGCCGCGTCGGACACTGGCAGCTGGAGGGTCGCGGCGATCGCGTCGAAGGCAGGGAGGAGCTGTTCGACGTGGTGCAGCGCCGGCGTCGAGAACGCGAGCATCCAGGCGTCGGCGACGCGGTACTCGACATGCAGCTGCAGCACGTCGCCGACCGGGCTGGGGGAACGACCCAGCCGTACTCCGCGCACCGCCGCGCCGGCCGGTAGGCGCAGCACCTCCGCTGGCCCGACCGGTCCGTCTTCGTCCGGGTCGGCGGCCAGATCGTACAGGCGCAGCGGGACGACCGTCAGCGACGCGGTGACGATCTGGTCGGCGTCCTCGTCGTAGGCGGCTCCGCCGGCGAGCAGCACGGCAGCCGCTGTCGCGGCGGCGCGGGCCAGCCGCTGCCACTCGGCGCTCAGCTCGGACCGGACCGACGGCTGAGCCTCCGCTGGAATGTTCGCGTCGGTGAACCGCCGCACCTGGTCGGCCAGGTCGTCGCCGATCAGCGGGAGCGCCCACCAGCCGGGCGGCAGGCTGAGCCGTACCGAAGCCCCGTCGCGGGCGGTGAATTCGCAGGGCTGCCAATCCATCACATCGAGTCCCAGTCGGGTACGGGTTGCCCGGTCAGTTCACAGTTCACCCAGATGTCGATCTTGCGCAGGGTGTCGATGGCTTCCTTGCCGTCCTTGACGTTCAGCCCGTCGTAGACGCCCATCGAGACGGCCTGCCGGGTGCCCTGGGGCGTCCACTGTGACAACAGCGGCAGTTGCTTGAAAGCCTTGGCGCCCGCGAGCGCCTCCTTCTCCCCCGAAGCCAGCTCCGCCAGCGGGTTGCGGAGCACCGCGCGGATCGCGTCGCGCACCTCCGCGTGCGCCTGGGCGTTGCGCGCGAGCGCCCTCAGCTCTGCGGCGTCGCCGAGGGCGGCGCGGCGGGCGCCGGCCCACAGCTTCACCTCGTTGATGCTGCCCTGGCCGGTGGCCAACCGGGCCTCCGCCGGTCGCAGGCTCCGGGTGAAGCCGCCGCCCAGGCGACTGGCCGATCTCGCCGACGCGCCGAACTGCTCGGCCGCCTTGGCCTCCCGGAGTACCCGTCCGGCGACCTTCCCGGCACCGGCGAAGGCGATCGAGACGCCGTCCTCGGCAACGATCCACCAGGACTGGCGGCCGGACGCGGCGAGCGTCACGTCGCACACGACCGTCGCAGCCAGGGCCAGCAGGGCGACAGCACCGACGACCTGGCCGACGACGGGAATCGGCCCGGTCACGAGGGCGACGATGCCGACGACGTCGTCGACCACGTGCAGCATCTTGCTGGCGGCCGCCGCCTCAGTGAGGACGTCCTCCCAGGCGTGCGCGACCCACCGGCCCAGGTCGTGGTGGACGTTGCCGAACTGCTGGCTCGCCTCGTCCAGCGCCTGCGCGCACCGCTTCGCGTCCTGCTGGGCCCGGTGTTCCAGGGCGTCCCGGGCCTTCTGCAGCGCCGCCAGCGCCGGTGGGCGCGCGCCAACGAGGTGGTGGGTACCGGCCTGGGCCGCGGCGGCCTGCGCGGCAGCCTGGGCCCGGTACACGATCGAGGCGGCCTCGGCCTGTGCGTGCTCCAGCTGGCGCACCCAGCTGCCGAGCGCGTCGGCCGCCGACTCGTACGCGGCTCGCGCCCTCGACAACTGCCTGATCAGCTCGTCGTGCCGCTGCGCGAAGGCGTCCGCGGCGGCGCCCGTCCACATGGTCGTGTCGCTCGCGACCCGCCGGATGAGCGTGGCCGCGTCCGACACGTTCTCGGCGGCGGCGCGCAGCTGTCCGACGACCTGATGCACGCCGGCGGGGTCACCCGGGCAGGGATCGCCGCCGTGCAGCAGTGACGTTGTGCGCATTGCCATCACCCTCCACCGCCGAAGCCGCGCAGCAGGGAGCGGTCCAGGTCGTCGTAGCACTCGGCGGCCTGGCTGAGCCCGCTCGCGGTGGCGGCGCTGTCCTGCGTGATCTCGGCGAGGACGTCGTGCCCGCGCCGGCCGAGGCGGTCCAGCGCGTGGTGCACGACGGCTGGCACCGCCCCGGCGGGAAGCGCGGTCAGGTTTCGAGCCAACTCGGACAGCGAAGCGGTTGCGGCGTCGAGGTTGGCCGCCGCTCGACGCATCGCCTCGATGTTGTAGCTGCCCCTGGCCATCGTCGGTCAGGCGCCGAACGCCCGGGCGATCGACGTCTCGTTGGACTCGTAGGCGGTGCTGGTCTGGCTGAGCGCGGCACCCATGTTCACCAGGCTCTCCTGCAGCGGCACCACGGCCTTCTCCCACTGCTCCCGGGCGTTCTGGAAGGCGGCCGCACCCGGGCCGGTCCAGACCGCGGCGAGCTGTGCCGCCGCCGAGCGCAGGTTAACGACCGCCTGCTCCAGATCGGCCGCGCGCTGCTGGGTCAGCTGCGCATGGTTGGCGATTTCCGCGCTGTCGAATGTACCCGTTGCCATTGTCGTTTCTCCTTTACCAGAACAGAATCCGGAAGCGTCCGCCCCGGAAGATGTACCGGGCGTACAGGCCGGTCAGCACGGCGACGATGAGCGCGCCGAAGCCGACGCCGGCCTGGCCGTGCGAGAACCCCACGATGCCGGCGATGAGCGCGGCGACCGTGACCACGGACCAGAAACCGCCGAAGATCACCCGGCTGACGATATCGCCCGCACGGGGTGCGGGGCGAGAGGTCGGTTCGTTGACGGACATGTCACTCTCCTTCTTTGGCCCCGTAGCGCTTGGCCAGAGTGACGATGAGGTAAATGACCACGCCGAATGGAATAATGAAGATCCACACAGGGAACACGAACGTCCCGCTCGTCTGCTTGGCCACGTAGATTCCGTAGCCGATGTAGAGCGCGCCGGCGATGAGCGCCCACATCCGGTCTTTGGCCTTGATGCCGGGAACCACGGCAAGAACCACCATGGCTAGACCCGACAGTACGGAGAACACCTCGTACGCTCCCCAGTGCACCGTCCACCCCTTAATTAGTGGGCCATCGATTGTTAGCGAAGCGTAGGGTTCGGGTTTCGGCCCTACTTCCCGCTCGTGGCTCAATCGGCTGACCGATCAGCCGATTTCACTTTCCGCTCCGCTGTTTCGCTTGCCCAACAAGGTCACCATGAATAGCCGGCGGCCACGAGACTGCTGTACAGCAGGGTTGGCGGTACCGGCCGCGGGCCCGATCGTGGAATCGTGAGTGGATATTTGTCAGACCGCGCCCGCCGCCGTCAGGATTGGGTGCAGGTCGTCCTCGTCCGGCGCCAGGTAACCGGCGCGGACGAGGACGTAGAGGTACTCGGGGTCGGTGAGCAGGCTGGTGCGGGACAGACCCACCATGCCGGCCTTCTTGCGGACCTCTTCCAGCCGGCGCTGGATCGACTCGGTACGCACGCCGAGCCTGGAGGCGACCTGCTTGATCTGGCGCGGGGTCGCCGGCACCAGCGGCGGCCAGGTGAGCAGCTCCGCGAAGAGTGCGCGGACCGCGAGCTCCTGCGGCACCGTGAGCGGGCGGGGCTGCTCGGCGCTCTCGGTCAGTTCGGTGCCGGGCAGCGGCTCGGGCCGGCGCGGTTGCAGCGCTGGGTCGTCGAGCAGGATCCAGTGCTGAAGTTGCGGCCGACCGACGACCCGCAGCGCCAGGCGGGGCCAGGAGAACACCGATTCCGGCTCGGCCATACCGGGCGGCTGACCCCACGGATGGACGATGACGCCATTACGGTTGGTCACGACAATGCGCCAGCCCGCATCGGTACGCGTAACCTGCACGGCCTGCCTGGACACCTTCGGGTCCACCGGGCTGATGCCCACGCCGAGGTCGCCTTCCCGGCCCAGGAGCACCGGCTGATCCGGTTCGAGCGGCTGGTCGGCGGAGAGCGTCAGGGTGCCGTTCTGATCGCGGCACAGCACGCGGATCCGTGCGGTCATCCCTGCACTGTCTCCCGGCAGCCGACTGTCCACCTAGGCTGTCCGGATAGTAGTAACAGTACGAATGTACCTTTTCATGAATTGACATGGCTGACAGTGTGGCTAGCGTTGCCGCAAATTGCTTCTGGGGAGACGTCATGACCGACGACGACCGGTTCTGGGTGGGGCCGCCGTCAGCGCCGGAGACATACCAATTGATCAGCTGCCTCGGCGGCGGCGCCGAGGGCGAGGTCTGGACGGCTGTCCTGCCGCTGTCGGCGGAGGGGCGGCGCAGCGTCGCCGTGAAGATCCTGCCGGCCGGGGCGGACACCGGTGACGAGGAAGCCTGGGTGCGGCACGGGCACCTGCTGCGCAGCATCAGCCACCCCGGCCTGGTGCGCGTCCTCGAGGTGTTCACCGGACCGCCGCGACACCGGACGGGAACGGTGCCGGCCGGCTCCAGCCGGTACGTCGTCATGGACCTGATCGAAGGCATGACGCTGCGCGAATGGCTCGACGAGAACCCCGGCGCCACCGTGTCCGCGCGGCTGCGGACCCTGACCACAGTCGCCGCGGCCCTGGACGAGATGCATTCGGGCAGCCAGACCGCGGTGCCGGTGGCGCACGGTGACGTCAAGCCGAGCAACATCGTGATGCGCCCGGACGGCTCGACCGTACTCGTGGACCTAGGCCTGACCCGGCTCGCCGACGGCGCCGGCCGAGTCGGGCGCAGCCGCCCGTACGCCGCGCCCGAGCTGTTCCAGGCGGGGGCGCGCAGCACACCCGAGGCGGACCGGTTCGCGTTCGCGGCCACCGTCGTGCACGCGGTCCTCGGTGAGCCGCCGCCGGTCGGCGAGGTCGGCGGTCCGGACCTGGCCGCGGTCGAGGCCAAGCTGCGGGCCAGCCCGATCACCATGCGCCGGCCGATCCTGGTCGACCAGTTGCTGGCCGCGCTGTCCGTACCACCACCGAACCGCCCCATCAACCTGCGCACCTGGCTGGGTTCGCTCACCGACACGCTCTCGCAGGTCACCGAGACCGGCGGCGGCGTCGGCATGTTCCCGCCCACGCTGACGGCGGCCGACCAGACCGCGACCGCCGGCTTCCTGCCCTCGCCGCCGCCGGCCGCGCCGCCGGCCGCACCGGCGGCGCCGAAAGCGCGCTCGCGCCAGCGGCTACTCGTGGGCGTGGCGGCGGGCGTCGTCGCGCTGCTGGCCATCGGCGGCGCCGCGTACGCGTTGACCGGGCACGACTCGGGCAACCCTCCGACCACGGGGTCGACCCCGCAGCAGGCGGCCCTCGCGGCGCCCACCCCGACCGGCGCGCCGACCGCGTCACCGTCACCGTCGCCGTCGGACTCACCGTCGGCCTCGGGTAGCGCCGAGCCCAGTGGTAGCGCCTCGGCCTCGGGGTCGCCGTCGCGGAGCTGGCCGGGCGGGATCAAGGCGGGGATACCGATCTCCGGTTACGACGCCCAGTCCAAGGGCTTCATCGCCACGAGCTCCGCGGTCAATTACGCCGCAACCAACGTCGGGATCAACGGCCAGGCGGCGGTCAGCGCCTTCGAGACCAGCTACTGCTGTAACGGCACGGCGGCCGTGGAGGCGTCCATCGACCTCAACCTCGGGCGCAAGTACAAGACGTTGACCGGGCGCCTCGGGATCAACGACCTCAGCCGCTCGAGCGCACCGGTAACCGTGCAGATCCTGGCCGACGACCGAGGGGTGATCAAGGAAAGCAGCGTGAAGCTCGGCCAGTCGGAGGATCTGAACGTGGACGTGACGAACGTGCTCCGACTGCGGATCGTGTTCAAGGGTCCCTTGAACTCGGCCCGGGCCGCGATCGGCGATCCCACGGTCGACTTCTGACCGGGAGGATCCATGTCACGCTGGCGCCTGGCCACCTTCGCCGGGCTGCTGACGGTCTCCGGCGCGCTTCAGGACCGCTGGCTGGCCACCCGGTGCACGCCCATCGGGACCCCAGAGAGGCAGACGATCAGGTGCTCCCATTTTGCTGCCAATTTAATGGGCACAAAGCGAAAGGCTCGTTACCGAAGATCCGGTAACGAGCCTTTGACCTGCTGTTTCTCTGCTGGGCGATACTGGGTTTGAACCAGTGACCTCTTCCGTGTCAAAAACGAACGGCCCGTAACGCTGTGACCAGCATGAACACGAGGGGCCGCAGGTCGCGGCGCGACGATGCGAGCAGCTCAACCCCGTCCGGCGCGGTTCAGCCCCGTTGAACGCGCCCCGCTGCTCCCATTCTGCTCCCCCACCGATAACCCCAGCCCGCGGCCGACACAGCTCCCACCTTGCACGCGGCGGCCCGGTTTCCTACCCGCTGCAAAATTCGACGCGTCTTGTCCCCGGCGCCGGTCGGCAGGCACCGCTCATCTAAGCGGCGTGCCGGCGAGCGCCGCTATTCCCAGGCGATGTCTTCCCGGTACCGCCGCTCGCGCGTCACCAACAACACTTCGCCCCTTCAGGCCGAAGGACGGCGCGTCCGGTCACAATGGTCCTGCCCTTCACGTTGACCTAGGTAGCTGGTGTCCTGAGCTACCACGGTTGCGCACCTCCCTGTCCAGCACCCACGGCCCGGCTGCGATCATCCCCGTCACGGTCTGGGGAACGAGCAAGAGCATCATCATGATCAACAGGGGTCGCCACGACGCGGTCTGCGATGACAACCATCCAGCCACGACCGGGGCGGCACCCGCCAACAGGTAACCGGTGCTTTGGACAAAGGCGGACAGCGAATGGGTGCTGGCCGGGGTGGCGCTGCGCGTGCCGAGCAGTGAGAGCATCAGCGGAAACGCCCCCGATGCGAGTCCGAGCAGGCACATCCAGAGAACGGCGAGCGGACCGGGGTAGTACAGCAGGCCGACGTACCCACCCGCGTAACAGAGCATCACGCCCAGCATGGTCACGCGTTGGTCGGCGCGGCGTCGTTGCATCACGGCCACTGCGAAGGCGACGGGCGCACCGAGTGCGCCCATCAGCGCCACCAACCAGCCGGCTTCACCGGGGGTATGCCCCGACCTCTGCAGGATCGCCGGTAGCCAGCCGAGCAGTACGTACGCCTGGGCGGACTGGAGCGCCCAGAATCCCATGAGAGCCCAAGCTCTCGGTGACCGCCACGCGCTCACCCCGTCACCGAGCGTCCCGCCGCGCCGTACGCGAGCCGCGCGATACGCCGTGACCACCCACGGGGCCAGGCCGAGAGCGCCGACCGCCGCCCAGAGGCCCAAACCGGCACGCCATCCGCCGTTGACGCTGTGTCCAAAAGGAACGGTGAACGCCGAGCCCGCCGAGGTGCCGAGCGCGACGAAGGCACTGAACATTCCTGTGATGGGCCCGGCCCGGTCCGGAAAGTACTCCTTCACCACACCGGGGAGCACCACGTTCGCGATTGCGATTCCGGCTAGCGACAGTGCGCTAGCCACCGCGAACACGACGGGCAGCGACGTAAATGGCCTGATTACCAGCCCGGCCACCAGCATCGTCAAGGAACCCGCGACGACCTTCTCGTGGTTGAACCGGCGCAGGAGCAACGGCGTACCGGCCCCGACCAGCGCGAAGCAGAGCACCGGAAGGGCTGTCAGGAAGCCTGAGCCGGTCCCGGAGAAGTGCAGGTCCCGTTGCACTTCCTCGAGCACGGCGCCCAGGCTCGTGACCGCGGGTCGGAGGTTGAGGCCCACGAGCAGTACGCCTACCAAGACAAGCGCACCCGTCCTGCGGCCGCGCGCGGACGGATCGACCAGCCCGTCCCACGCCCATCGCTTCCGATGGCGTCTCTGAGGCGCATCAGAGATCACCTGACACGCCCCATCGACGCACGGCTCCGCGCCCGAACCACAGCGTCAGACGCCCAGATGCTCATGGCGGACGTCGGGCGACTGCTCGAGTTCTCGCGAGGTCCCGTCCCACACGATCTGGCCGCCGGACAGGATGTAGATCTTGTCGGCGACGTCCACCGCCAACCCGTAGTTCTGCTCCACCAACAGCACGCACAGTCCCTGCTGTCGCAGTTGGTCGATCACCGTTCCGACGAGATCAACGATGACCGGGGCCAAGCCCTCGGAAGGCTCGTCCATCACCAAGACCCGCGGGTTCGTCATCACGGCACGCCCGATGACTAGCATCTGCTGCTCCCCACCCGACAGATCGCTGCCGCGGTTACGTCGCCGCCGGCTGAGGTTCGGGAAGAGGTCGTAGACCCGCTCGAGCGTCCATGGGTTCGCACTGCCGCCACGTCGCGCACCGAGGGTGAGATTTTCCTCGACGGTCAGGGAGGAGAACACACGCCGGCCCTGCGGCACGAGCGCGACCCCCTGCCTCGCGATCTGATAGGGGCTCTTGCCCGCGAGCTCGTTGCCGTCTAGGTCGATCGACCCCTCTCGCGCCGGGAGCAGCCCCATGACGGTTTCAACCAGCGTCGTCTTACCCATGCCGTTACGGCCCAGGATGGTGGTGCAACTAGCGCCTTCGGCGGTCAGGCCGACACCTTGGAGGACGTAGCTAAGGCCCCGGTAGGTATGGAGGTTCTGGACGGTGATCATACGAGGCCACCCCCGCTCTCTGTGCCTGCGTTCAGGGCCGTTTCCTTGGGCAGCTCGGCGCCCTCCGCCTGCTTGCCCAGGTACAACTCGCGGACTAGCTCGTTCTGCTGGATTTCGGCGACGCTGCCGCGGGCGACGTATTCGCCGTGGTGCAGGACCGCGATCTCGTCCACGGCGCTGCGGAGGACGTCCATGTCGTGCTCGATCAGGATCAGGGTCAGCTCCGGTGGCAGTCGATTGAGCAGCGCCCGGATATCGACCCGCTCAGCCGGGGAGAGTCCAGCTGCCGGCTCGTCGAGCAGAAGGATGGATGGTTTAAGCGCTAGGGCCAGGCACACGTCCAGTTGGCGAACCTCGCCATGCGACAGCGCTTCGGCCAGTACGTCCAGGCGGTTCTCCAGGCCGAAGGACGCGGCGAGCTCCTCTACCTGCTCCATCTGCCGTCGGTACGCACGCCACGACCGCAGCAGACCCAGTTTTGAGCGGCTGAGACCGTGGACGGCCACCGTCAGGTTCTCGCGTACGGTCAGACCGTGCAGCACGCGCGTGACCTGGTAGGTACGGCCAAGGCCCAACGCCACCCGCCGGTGGGCCGGTAGCCGGGTGACGTCCTGGCCGAACATCTCGATGCGACCGCTCGTCGGCTTGAGTTCGCCGGAGAGCATGTTGAAGAACGTGGTCTTCCCTGCCCCGTTCGGGCCGATGATGCCCAGACGCGCGCCCCGACTGACGCTGAGCGTGACACCGTCGACCGCCTTCACCCCGGCGAATTGGCGCCCGAGGCTCTCCACTCGCAGAGCCACCTCGCCGGTGGACGCGGCCTGTGCTGGCGCTGTCGTGTTCATGCCCGGACCTCCGCTTCGTCGCCCGAACCGTCGTTCTGTCCATCGCGGTGCGGCTCGCGCGCTTCAGCGGAGAGCGCGCGGGTGGTTGCACCATCGGCGGCGGGCCGCCCCAACTGCCGCCCGAGCCTGCGGGCCCCCTTGCGCGCGAGCCCCCATACGCCCTCCGGGACGAAGAGCATGATCGCGATGAAGACGACGCCCATCGCCGTCGCCCAACGGTCGACGTAGATGCTCAGGTACTGCTGGAACAGGATGATGATCACCGCGCCCAGCACCGGTCCCCACAGCGTGCCGAGGCCGCCGAGTACCGCCATGATCGTGATTACGCCGTTGTGGTGGAAGTCCATCGCGGTCGGACTGATCAGACCGTTACTGAACGCAAACAGGATGCCGGCGAGTCCGCCGAAGAACACCGAGATCACGTAGGCGACGTACCGGTGCAGCCTGGTGGCGTACCCGAGGGTCCGGAGGCGCTGCTCGTTCGACATCATGCCGCGCAGCGACAACCCGAACGGAGACGTGACGAAGGTGCGTAGGAGCCAGGCGGACAGGATGAACACCGCCAGTACGGCAAACGACATGTGGCTCGGCTTGTTCAGATCGATCGGTCCGAGCACCGGGGCGCTCAGGATGGGCAGTCCGTTGTCCCCGCCACTCACGCCGACCCACGAGAAGGCGAGCCCGAAGAGTATCTGTCCCAGGGCGAGCGTCATGATGACGAACCCGATGCCGCTCACCCGGACCGCCAGTGGACCGACGATCAATGCGACGAGAAGGATCACGACGAGCGAGATACCGACGGCGGTCCACGGTCCGTACCCGTACCGCATGGAGACCGCGACGCCGTACGCCCCGAGCCCCAGGTAGCTGGCCTGCCCGAAAGAGACCAGGCCCCCGAAGCCGCCGAGGAAGTCGAGCCCCATCGCGGCGATGGCGAAAATCAGCATCTGCGTGACCAGCCCGCCGTAGAAGCCACCCTGCGACAGCAGCGGGGCCGTCAGCGCGATGAAAGCGGCTGCCCCGATCCACAGCATCGGGCCCTGCGGTCGAGCAACCAGCGGGACGGACTGCGCGCGACCGCCAAGTCTCGGCCGTCTCGCCGGCTGGGCGCGGTCCGCCGACCCATGAACCCCGTTCATGCGGTTGTCCTTCCTAGAACACCTTGCGGCCTGATCAGCAGAACAACGACGAGGGGGGCGAACAGCGCGAAGTGCGCCAGGGACGGGAAGTAGGCCTCGCCGTAGTTGGACAACAGGCCGACGATGAGGCTTCCCAGCACGGCACCTTCGAAGCTGCCGAGGCCCCCGACGATCACGGTCACGAGCGCGAACGTCAGGATCGTGGCGTCACTACCGGGACCGAGAGTGAGCACGGTGGCGCCGAGCGCCCCGCCCATGCCGGCGAGCAGCGCGCCGAGGGCGAACACCGCGGTGAAGACCAGGCGTACGTTGATCCCCATCGCGCCGACCATCTCGCGGTCGTCGACCCCGGCACGCACGATCGCGCCGACCCGGGTGCGACGCAGCAGGTAGTACAGCCCGAGACCGACCAGCACCGCCACGCCCAGGATGAGCAGCCGCGCATTCGGGTACACGAGGTGCGACCCCGGCAGCGTAGATGATTCGGCGAGGAGACCCGGCAGCTTGAGTGACAGCGGATCGCCGCCCCAGATCGCCAACGCGACATCGTCGATGACGAAGACCAGCCCGAGGGTGAGAAGCACCTCGGCCATGACGTTGCCGCGGATGCGGTTGATCAGCGTGCGCTCCAGCACCAGGCCCAGCACGGCGGTGGTGACAGCCGCGACGAGCACACCGAGGAAGAAGTTACCGATCACCTGGACAGTCGAGAATGCGATGTAACCGCCCAGCAGATAGAACGCGCCATGCGCGAGGTTCGCCACACGCATGACGCCGAACACGAGCGTGAAGCCGCTGGAGACAAGAAACATGATGCCGGCCAGCGTTAACCCGTTCAGCGTCTGCACTAACAGTTGCACTATCGATGCCCCCCAGAATGCTTCATTGTCCCGACGGACCCAGGTCTTGCGAATTCACTTGCCGCGTCGGCGTGGTCGACGGACGAGCCATGGTTTGGGCAACGCCCCGCGCCAGGCGGATCAGCGCGGGGCGTTGCGGCTGCCGCTTACTACGGCCGCGCCTGCGTGTAGCGCTTGAAGTTCTTCTCCCAGGTCGCGTAGTCGAGCACGTTGCCCTGCGGCGGTACCTTCTCGTAGGTCTTGATCGGGATGCTGCGCAGCTCCCCGTTGACCATCTTCACCTGGCAGATGTAGATGTTCTGGATAGGCGAGAAGGACTTGTCGCTGATCGACACCGGCCCGCGTGGAGCGTTGATGGTGACCTGCTTCATGGCTTTGGCCATCGCCTTGTGATCCGATGCGTCGCCGTTGCGGGCCTTCAACGCGGACACGAGAACCTGCGCCCGCACGTACGCGGCCTCCGCGTAGTAGCCCGGGTAACGCTTGTTCGCGGCGTGGTAGGTCTCCACGAACTTCTTGTTCTCGGGGGTGTCGATGCCGTCGCAGTACTGCGCGCCCGCGTAGACGCCCTCGGTGGCCGCCGGGTCCATAGTAGGCAGAATCGAGCCGTCGATTAGGGGCGTGACGCCGAACACCGGGATCTTTCCGGTGAGGCCGAAAGACTTGTAGGCGTTGATGAATTTGACTGAGAAGGCGCCGGCCACCGCGGCGAAGACCGCGTCCGTATCCTTCGGGATCTGCGTGACGTACGAGCTGAGGTCCGCTGCGGTGTTCGGGATCCAGATCTCTTTATCGATCTTGCCACCGAGCTTCTCGAACGCCGACTTGAAACCGCCGGCGGTCGCCCAACCCCACGAGTAGTCCAGGGCAGGCAGGGTGATGTGCCGCCACTTCATCTCGTTGTAGGCCCATTCCGCCGCGACCAACGCGGTCTGGTCGCAGGAGTACCCCGAGGTGAAACCGTTGCCCGTCTTCGCCCAGGAGTCCAACTGGGCCGCACTGCACAGCCCAAGGTCGTTGACCGGGATGCCGTTCTGAGCCAGAAGCGGAGCGACCGCGGCGATTTCATTGGTCGCCATCGGGCCCTGGACGACCTGGGCGCCGTCCTGGATCAGCTTGCGGACGGTGGTCAGCGCCGTCGCCGGGTCCCCTTGCGTGTCGGCGAACGTCACCTCAATCTTGCGTCCGTTGACCTCGGAGCCGAACTCCTTGAGCCCGATCTCGAAACCACTCTGTAAGTCCTTGCCGTTAGCGGCGTACACGCCCGTCAACGGCAGCGGATGCGCAACCTTGATCGGGTCGCTGGTGCTCCCGCCGGCTTTTGACGCGCACGCACTGGTCGCCGCTACGACCAGCGCCGCCGTCACCGCCAACCCGACGCGCAGCCTGCGTTCAATTCTGGGCATTCCTTGGCTACCTCGCTTTCATTCGTTCGTCATTG
This sequence comes from Planosporangium flavigriseum, assembly GCF_011947225.1. GTDB lineage: Bacteria > Actinomycetota > Actinomycetes > Mycobacteriales > Micromonosporaceae > Planosporangium > Planosporangium flavigriseum. Next base: position 272,316 of record NZ_JAATVW010000001.1, read on the forward strand.
GTGTTCACCACGACCGCAGCTTGTTGCGGCCCGCGCTTGCGGTGGCCGGCGATTGCCCGTAACCGCGCATGGGCTTTCAGAACTTCGGATGAAACGTGGGCCGCCGCACGGCGGCTGGTGAGCAGTCGGTGCCGGTCGGCGTCACACCGGGGATTGCTTGTCGTGACGGGTGTTCACCGGGACGAGGTCCTGGTATGCCAGCCACGCTGCTTCGGGCGCGAGATGCCGGTCCAGTCCCGCGCCAAGCGATACCGCCACGCTCGTCAGCGGATTCACCAGTTGGCAGACTTTGATCTCTAGGAGCAGCGACGCGATAAGGTAGGCCTGCTCTTCGCTTTCCCGCAACGCCGCGCGTACCGCCGCAATGGCGGTGGGCAGAACAGCGGCGACGGCCTCTTCGAAATTGGCACCGATGCCGATGATCCAGCACCGATCCTCGGCCATGACGACGGGGTGCTGCAGCTGCCAGGACGCGAGTGAAGTGGCGACGAGGTCGGCCTCTGCTGCCACTTCGATACCGGTTCCGCAGACCTCGCCGTCACCGATGGCGGCGTGCACGTCCCCGCAGAAGACGCCGCCCCCGGCTACCGCGGCCCGCGCCCACAGCATTGCCGACGGGCCGAGGAACGGTACATCGAGGTTCCCCCCGTACGAACCGAGCGTTCGCGGCGGCGCCGAGCTTTCCGGCAGTACACCCAGGGTCCCGAGGTGCAGCTGCGCGGGCACGGTCCGTGCGTTCACCCCGCCGGTCGACAGGACGTGCGTATCGAATTCGCGCACGGCCAACCAGCCGGGGTTGCGGAATCCCAGCCCTGGCCGGGTCCAGACGTGACCGTGGGGTGCCGGCCGGACATCGAGGACCGCGACTCCTACCGCGTCTCCGACACCCGCACCGGCGATCCCTACCGGACCCGCCACCGGGAAGAGCCTCGCGGGGTCGATAGCGTCGGGTGCCACCCCCGGACGCAACTGGTTACCCGAAGCGTCGAGAGCTCGCAGGGTGAACATCTCGCCGGGCCGCACCGTGACGGCGTGGGGCGTATCCGGTCCGAGGGAATACACGCAATCATCGATGATGCGCCCGTCAGTAGGCCTGCGCTCACCTCCGGCCGTGGCACCCGCCTCGCTCACCGCGCCCCCTCCCTGTCAGGGACGGCCGTGACCATACTGGCCGCGGCCATCTTCATCGCCGCGACGCGGTCGGCCCGGTCTTGGGCGGTCCACGCCGTCGAGGTGTTGGCGATGGCCGCTGCGCCAAGGAGGCGACCACCGGAGGCCAGCAGGGGCACCGCGATCGCGGAAACACCGATGTCGACCTCGTCGACGCTCAAGACGTAACCGTCCTCGACGGTCTGCGCTCGGAGTGCTCGCAACACGTCGGGTGACGTGTGCGTCTCGGGCGTGCGCGCGATCAGCTCACCCTCGAGGTAGTTCTCGAACTCCTCGTCGTCGAGGTGGGCCATGATGCATCTGCCGGCGGCACCGATATGGACCGGCAGGCGCCGCCCGACGTCGCAGTAGAACACCAGACTGGCGCCGGCCCGCATCTTCTCGATGAAGACCGCTTCGGATCCCTCTGACTTAGCGATGGTGATCGTTTCACCAAACCGCATTCCGACCGGCCTGAATGCGGCCCGCGCCGCGTCCCGCAGATCGAAAGACCCGTAGACGTGCGAGCCGAGCTCCATCACCTTCAGCGTCGCGACGTACCCGTTGTGAAAGCCGTTCGTCCGCGCGTATCCCGTCTCGATCAACGTGTTCACGACCCGGTACGCCGTGGGCGCTGTTACCGAGAGTTCCTGCGCCAACTGCTCCAGCGATACGGCTTGCGGAGCGCGACACAGGTACTCCAACGCTTTCAGCACCTTCAGCGCGGATTGGACGACTCGTGCCTCGGGGGGACTCATGACCCACCTTCACCTTGAGGATTCGCTGACATGACACGTGTGCGACGCGCGGCGCGGTAGATCGCCTCAAGGATTCGAGCGCAATGTCCGCAACTCGATCAGGAGGTTGCGGTACCGCGCGTCCCCGAGGTTCGTCAGCGCGTGCAATTCGCCCACGGCGTGCCATTCGAACGTGTCCGCCGCCACGTCCCGTGCGCGCGAGCCGTCGGCGTCGGCCACTCCCAGGTGGCCATCCGTCTGGTGCATCACCAGGTACGGCACCTCGTGCTGGTGCAGCGGCAGTTCCTCGCGGCTGTCCAGGTCGACCTGCCAGACCCGCACCAACTCGTTTTCGAACAACACCTTGTTGCCGATCGGATGCAACTCCTGCATCAGAGATCCACCTTCTACTCGTGAGAGAAATTTCGGTTGTGTAACGATCGTTTTCGTCGATCCGGAATTACAGTGCGGGCCAGAGGTGAGCCCAGGGCTGGATGCGCTCGAAGGCCGCGGCCAGCGCCAACACGAGGGCGTCCTGGTGCCTGCGGCCGACGATCTGCAGGCCAACGGGTAGACCCTGCGCGGTCTGCCCCGCTGGTACGGAAATGGCCGGCTGACCGGAGAAATTGAACGGGTAGCACGGTGCCCAGGCGAGATGGTCGGCCTTGCGACCGGCGACCTCCGGCGGGTTCACGGCGCCAAGCCCGAACGCTGACAGTCCCACCGTCGGCGTGACCAAGAGGTCGTATTCGGTGAAGAACTGGTTCAGGATCGCGACGTTCTGCTGCCGCAGCCGCACCGCCGCGACATAGTCGACCGCGGTGATGTGCTGGTGAGCCTCGGCGTACGCCACGAGTTCCTGGTCCATCAGCGCCTTCTGCTCCGCCGGACGGCTCGCGTGCCCGCCCGCCTGCGCCACGCCGTAGAGGGTGTCGAGCAGTTCGTTGATCGACTCCAGCTTCGGCGTAGCCTCCTCGACCGACAGCACGAGCGTCGACAGGGTGCGGACCGCCCGCGTGACGATCTCCAGGACCTCCGGCTCCACCGGTACGTCGGCGAGGTGCGGGGCCCAGGCCACGCGCAGCCCGCTCGTCCCGTCCAGCAACGACTCTTCGCCGCTCGACGGGTCGAGAGTGGACAGCGGGTCGCGTGGGTCGTAGCCACGGATCGTCCGGTACAGCAGACCGCAGTCGTCGACGGTACGCGTCATCGGCCCGACGTGAGCAAGGAGTTCGCTGCCGCCGAGCGCAGGGTAGTGCGCGACGTGCCCGAACGTGGGCTTGAGTCCGACGATGCCGCAGAAGCTCGCCGGGATCCGGATGGAACCGGCGCCGTCGGACCCGACCGAGAGCGGTCCCATGCCGGCCGCGACCGCCGCGCCCGCACCGCCGCTGGATCCGCCGGCCGTCTTCGTGGTGTCCCAGGGGTTGCTGCACTCGCCGTGCAACGGATTGTCGGTCGTTCCCCGCCACGCGAACTCGGGCATGCTGGTGCGACCGATGACGATCGCACCGGCACTGTGTAGCCGGCGTACCGTCGGCGAGTCGTCGGGGGCGACGAAGTCCTTCATCAGCCGCGACCCCGAGGTGCTGACATCGCCTTTGAGCCACAGGTTGTCCTTGATGGACACGGGAACGCCGTGGAGCGGCCCGAGGGGTTCCCCCGCGACGACGGCGGCCTCCGCGGCCTTCGCCTGGACGAGGGCACGCTCGGCGTGCACATCGACGTACGCGTTGAGCACGTGGTTGAACTGATTGATCCGGCCGAGCACCGCCTCGACGACTTCTACCGGCGAAACGTCCCGGGAACGGATCATCGCGGCTAACTGCGTCGCCGGAATCTGCCACAGCGGTCGTGCGTCCATCTGACTCTCCTCGTTCTACGCGGCGCCGGTTATGCCACGCTTAATAGTTCGTGGCCACGCCACGATCGCGATTAATCAGGGGAATTCAGGACAGGATTCATCGACGCGCTAACCGGATTTGGTCGCGCGTTATCTAATGCTGGTAATTCAGCCGGCCATTGGCGAGGTGTTCGACCCCGCCGTATGGCGTTGAACGATATTCAAATTCAGGATGCGGCTAGTCGTGCAGCCGTTTTTTCCCTCAGCCCAGAGCCCGATCAGAATATTGCGGTACCGCGCGTCGCTGACGTTCGTCAGTGCGCGCAATGCGCCCACGGGTGCTATTCGAAGGAGTCTGCCGTCACGTCCCGTGCGCGCGAGCCGTCGGCGTCGGCCACTCCCAGATGGCCATCCGTGTGCTGCATCGCCAGGTGCGGCACCTCGTGCTGGTGCAGCGGCAGTTCCTCGCGACGATCCAGGCCGACCTGCCAGACCCGTACCAACTCGTTTTCGAACAAAACGCTGCTACCAACCGGAGGCAACTTTGCCATGGGTGGACAGCCTCTAGCGCGACAATGATCAGACAAGGACGTCACGGATACGGCATGCGGTAGCGTGCCGAACCTTACTGGACAGTTGCTCCAGCGGTAGCTTTCGGAGCCAACTGACGTACTCCCACGCACCCAAGATCCCTAGCCCGGGTTGGGGGCTCGCATCTCTGGCCGTGTTCAACTTTCAGGATATGAAAGTTCACTTACGTATACGCAAACCTTAACCACGCCATGATCGACACGTCAACAGTTTCAGTCGTAGGCGTGGAAAATTCGGGTTCACGTACGCCTCGTCCAGACCTGCACTACGGTCCATTAGCAGGATCCGGTGCTGATGGAGGACGCGAGCCTCGGACGCGGGTACGACTGAGCATCGAACTTTTGGTTGGCGACCAGATTCGGCCGGAAGGTAATCGACTCCGACGACGTACCAGCCGACGGTGCAAGCGATCGGCCGGAAACCACGCACCACAGACTTCGTCAACCCTGTGGGTGCCGAAAACGCCATCCACGGGTTGTGACCTGCCGATTCCCGCGACGGAGAATTCCAGCTGGGGCTACCGGCGAATCCACGGCGAGCTGACTACCCCCGCAAGGTCGCCCCTTCGACGGTCGGGGAGATCCTGCGGCGCAACGGGATCGAGCCCGCACCCCAGCGTGACCGCAGACCTGGGCCACTTTCCTGCGCGGCCAAGCACACGCGATCCTCGCTGCCGACTTCTTCGAGATCCAGCCCTTGACCGGAGCACGGCTGTACGTCTTCGCTCCGCGCCGCGGCGCCCCTGCGCCCGCTCCCCCCAACCGATAACCGCACCGGACCGACTCGCCCGCCTCGACATCCGACGACGCGACCGACTCGACGGCATCCTCCACGAGTACCGACATGCCGCTTGATCTGCCCGGGCGGTGTTTTCGGCGCCGCGAAAGGCTCGTTACCGAAGATCCGGTAACGAGCCTTTGACCTGCTGTTTCTCTGGTGGGCGATACTGGGTTTGAACCAGTGACCTCTTTCGGGTCAAGAAACGAACGGTCCGCGCCACCCTGGCCAGCACAAACAGGAGAAGCCGCAGGTCACGGTATGCCGATGCGAGCAGCTCAGCCCGGTCCGGCGCGGTTCGGCACCGTTCGGCACGCCCTGCTGCTCCCAATCTGCTCCCCCGCCGATCACCCCATATGTGAGCCGCGATCAGCGATTAACCGCTACAGCCGTAGCTACTACCGCCGCCTTCGCCGCAGCGGCGGTCACGCATGGCGCAGCATCCGCGCGGCTGTTCCTCGACTCAGACCGAGACTTTCCGCCCGTCAACGGTGAACAAGCCTTCGACCCGCGGATTTCCGCTCTGGATACCGGAGACGGGAGCCACGAGGCTGCGCGTGTAGAACGCCTGTGCCCGGAAGCAGAACACCACCGAGTCGCCGGGCCGCAGGGAACGCTGCGGCGTCTGCGCGAGCCGGCCGTAGAAGTCGATGACCTGGTGGTTCTGGCTGAGGGTGGCGTCCACCCGCTGCTTCACCGCCGTCTCGTAGTCCGCGCCCACGAGCGCCTGCGGCTGGTAGTCGACCGATCCGATGCACAGGTACAGCCCGCCACCGAAGCAGAAGGCGGTGTCCCCGTCGAGGTGGCTGACCTCGCTGAGGTAGAGCATGGCGGGGCGCTCGGGCAGTTCGGCGAAGGCGTGGTACGCACCCGTGGCGGTGAACCCGTGGCCGGGCTCGACCTGGGTGACGCCCGCGTCGGCGAGCATGGCCAGGTTGACCGTGGAGGTCTCCCCCGGGCCGTTCACCGCGACGTCGGTCCAGCCCGCCTTGTGCAGCCGCTCGACGGCCCGCGAGAGCGTACGCAGGTTCGGCGACGGCACGACCTTGTGTGCCTCCCGGTCGAACACCAGCGCCGGGTAGCTGGTGATGCCGCCGAAGTGGGCGCCCTCGAGCGCGTCGAGCCGCTGGGCCACCGCTTCGATGTCATCGGCGTCGAAGCCGCCGGCGTGGGTCTCGATGACGAGCCCGTCTTCGTCGTACACCCGCGCGAGCAGTCGCTGGTCCCGGCCGATGGCGGCGGCCGCGGCGGCCGCTTCGGCGGCCTTCGTGTCGTCGAACACGGTCCAGTTCTGCGGCGCCATCGCCGCCGCCTCCGGCGCGGAGTGGCGGGGAATCTGCACCAGGTGACCGATGTGGCCGACGGGCTGGTCGGCGTCGCGGATGGCACGGGCGCAGGTCATGTCCACCGCCACGAAGGAGTCCACCCCGCTGGCGCGCAGCTTCTCGAGCGCGACCGGGTTGCGCCCGAACTGCTTGGTCATGGCGATGACGTCGAGTCCGAGCCGGTGCGCTTCCCCGCACAGCGTCTCGGCGTTGATGCCCAGCATGTCCAGGTCGATCACGTACGTGTCCGGGGGCAGTTCTCCGGACTGGTGCAGTTCGATCGCCGCGCGGGCGAACGCCGGGTTCTGGGATACCAGGTTGTTGAGGAACATGCGTTTCTCCGTATGAGCAGGTCAGGCGTCCGCGTGCTGCAGGCCCGTAATCATCGACACGATTTCGTTTTTGCTGGTCGTCGCGGTGGACCGGGTACCGATCTGCGTGCCCCGGCGGAGCACGGTGATCCGGTCCGAGATGCGGAAGACCTGGTCCAGGTTGTGGCTCACGACCAGCACCGCGGCGCCACGTTCGCGCAGCCGCAGGATGAGCTCTTCCACCTTGGCCGTCTCCGCGACGCCGAGGGCGGCGGTCGGCTCGTCCATCAGAACGAGGTTGCTCGCCCAGTGCGTCGCCCGGCAGATCGCCACGCCCTGGCGCTGCCCGCCGGACAGCTCCTTGATCGTCGCCTTCGCCGAGGGGATCCGTACGTCGAGGGAGTCCACGAGCTCCTGCGTCTCGCGGGCCATCCGCTTGCGGTCCAGCAGCCGCAGCGGTCCCTTCACGAGCTCGCGCCCGAGGAACATGTTCATGTAGACCGGCTGGTCGTCGACGAGCGCGAGGTCCTGGTAGACGACCTCGACGCCCTGCCGGCGGGCGTCGGACGCGTCGGCGAACGAGACCTGCTTGCCGCCGAGCCAGATCTCGCCCGCGCTCGGCTGGTAAAGGCCGGAGATCATCTTCACGAGCGTCGACTTGCCGGCGCCGTTGTCGCCCACCAACGCGACGATCTCGCCGGCGGCCACCTCGAGATCGAATCGGTTGACGGCCACCACACCGCCGAAGTGCTTCGAGAGGCCGACGAGGCGCAACTGCGGCGTCGACCCTTCGGGTGCGCCGACCTCGCTCGGGACCAGGGGTGCGTTCATCGTCAGATCCTCCCGCGCGCGATGACATCGTGGGCCGACAGCGGCGCCGCGCCGTTGGCCGCCCACACTCCTTCGACCTTCGGAGTGCCGGTCGAGATGCCCGAGATCGCGGCCGTGAGGCCGCGGGTCACGAACACCTGGGGGCGGAACCCGAACAGCACCGTGTCGCCGACGGCGACGCGCCGGCCGTCGAGCGGGATCGTCGCGTAGTAGTCGATGGCCTCCGGCGCGGGCATGTCCACCGCGAGGACCGGCGCCCGCTCCACAGCGTCGTTGACCACGAGCGCGGAGGTGTGGGAGCTGCCGAGCACCGGGTCGACGTACAGGCCACCGCCGAACACGTACGCCGAGTCGTTCCACAGGTGGGAGACCTCGCTGACGTACACGATCGCGGGGTCCTCGACGAGGTCTTCGACCGCGTGCCAGGGGGTCGTACCGGTGAGGCCGTGACCGGGCTCGACCTGGGTCGCTCCGGCCTCGGCGAGGAGTTCGAGCATCGCGGTGGACGTCGTGCCGGGCGTGTTCAGCTCGATGTCCGTACGACCGGCGGCACGCAGCGCGGCGGCCGCCGCGCGCAGCGTCTCCAGGTTCGACGTGGTGCGTACCTTGCCGGCTTCCGCGTCGAACAGCGCGGTGGGGAACGTGGTGATCCCCGCGAACCGGGCACCGGGCAGGGCGTCGAGCCGGTCGGCGACGGCCACCACCTCGTCGGCGGGGAAGCCGCCCTCGTGTCCGCGGTAGAACTTGTCCTGCGGCGAAATGATCCGCGCCAGCAGGTCCTGCGTACGGCCGAGAGCCTGGGCCGCTGCGGCCGCCTCCCGCGCCTTCTCGTCGTTGAAGACGGTCCAGTACAGCGGCTCCAGCGCCGCCGCGTCCCCTGCGGAGTGTCGCGGGATCTGAACCAGGTGTCCGATGTGGCCGGTCCGCAGGCCGCCGGACGCGGCGGCGACGCCACACTCCAGGTCGACGGCGACCGAGTGGCTGATCCCCGACTCGACCAGCCGGCGCGACACGTCGGGATTGCGCCCGATCTGCTTGGTCATCGCGAACGCCTTGAGCCCGAGGCGGTCCGCCTCGGCGCGGATCGCCGCGGCGTTGCGACCCACCGCGTCGAGGTCGATGGCGTAGCAGTTGGGGGGCAGCTTGCCGTCCCGGTGGAGGGTCGCCGCGGCCTCCAGCAGTGCCGGGTTCCGGCGGCGGAGAAGATCGAGGAACATGGGGTCTCCTTACTGGTTCTTCTTGCCGCGCAGCGAGAAGGAGACGGCAATGAGGATGATGATCGCCCGGGCGACCATCTGCTGGGACACCGACAGCCCGGCGAGGACCAGGCCGTTGTTGAGCATGCTCATCAGCAGGCTGCCGATCAGCGCGCCGACAACGGAGCCCTTGCCACCGAACAGGCTCGTACCGCCGACGATCGCCGCGGCGATGACGGTCATCAGATCCGCCTCGCCCAACGTGTACCGGGCCCCCTGCAGCCGCCCGGCGTAGAGCAGCCCAGCGACCGCGGCGGTCATGGCGCTCCCGACGAGCACCATGACACGCACGCGGTTCACCTTGATACCGCTGACCCGCGCCGCCGACGCGTTGTTGCCGACAGCGAGCACGTGCGCGCCGTACCGCTTCCGCTGCAGCAGGACCCAGCCGACGAAGACGGCCGCGGCGGTCCACCACACCAGGATCGGCAGGCCGAGCAGTTCCCCGCCACCGAAGAACGTCACCAGCGTGCTGTCGGTCACCGGGACCGACTGCAGGTTGGTCAGCTGCCGCGCCAGGCCCGCCACCAGCCCCATCGTGGCCAGCGTGACGAGGAAGGACGGCAGCCGCACGAGGGTCACGAACAGCCCGTTGACCAGGCCGACGGCCAGACCGACGGCCAGGCTGACGAGCACCGCGAGCCACCACTGTTCAGTTTCGCGCGCCGTCACCGCGGCGGCGAGCGCCGACAGCGCCACGACCGAACCGATGGACAGGTCGATCTCGCCGGCACTGAGCACGAAGACCATGCCGATCGCCATGACCGTCACCGGCGCGGCCTGGATGACGATGTTCGCCAGGTTCTCCGGGGTCAGGAAGTACTGCGTCTGGGTGACCGCGAAGAACGCGAACACCAGCACAAATCCGATGTAGACCACGTAGTTCTTGGCGTCGAACTTCTTCATCCACCCCCTCGGACTCGCCTGGGTGCTGACGGTCATGGCGATGCTCCTTCTCGTCCTTCGTATGCCTTCAGAGCTGTCGGGGCGGCGGCTTGCCGGACTACTTGCTGGCGGCGGCGATGTCGGCGGGCAGGGTCACGCCGAACGTCGACTCCCAGCCCTGCTTGAGGTTCTTCTTCGTGACCGGGAAGGCCGGCACGACGGCCATCGGCGGAGCCTGCTTGCCGAGGAGGCCGTAGGCGCCGGAGATGGCGAGCGTGTGGCCGAACTCGACCGCCAGGGTGGAGGTCATCTCCTTGATCAGGCCACCCCGAGCCATGTCGAGGGCGTTGGTGTTGCCCAGGTCGATCGTGTAGACGCCGATGTCCTGGCGGCCGGCGTTGCGCAGCGCGGCGACCACGCCCTCGGCGGCCGTGTCCCACGGCGCGAAGATGGCCTTGATGTCGGGGTGCCGGGCGATCATCGCCGACGCGATGTCCTCGACCTTGGCCGGGTCGGCCATCGGTGCCCGCTCCACAACCTCGATGCCCGGGTACTTCGCCTTCAGCGTCTGCTCGAACGCGCGCTCGCGCTCGTTCACCACGAAGAAGTTGGCGTCGTAGAAGATCTGCCCGATCTTGGCCTTGCCGCCCAGGTCGTCACCGAGGGCCTTGGCGGTCACGTCGCCGAGCCCCTTGAGGTCGTAGGTGACCAGGCTGATGTAGTCCTTGCCGGCCTTGAAGTCCTTCGGCTTGACGCTCGCGAACACGAGCTTGACGCCCTGGTCGACCGCGGGCTTGAAGGTCGCGAAGTCGGCCACCGGGTCGAGCGCGATGGTGACGATGAGGTCGGGCTTGAGGGCCAGCACGCTCTGCACGTCGTTGGCCAGCCGCGGCTGGTCCATGTTGGCGTCCGTGGTGGCGATGACCTGCACGCCCAGCTGCTCGAACGTCTCCTTGACGCCCGTGGCGAGGGCGTTCATGAAGGGCGAGGAGGTGTGCCAGACGATCGCGGCGCGGTAGTTGCCCTTCTTGACCTTCTCGACCTCCTCGGGGGTCAGCTTCACGTCGCGGTACCACACCGGGGTCTCGCCGTCCGGTCCGCGCGTCTCGATCGTGTCGGCCAGCGGGACGGGCGACTTGTAGCGCTTGAGGCCGCCCGCGTCGGTCTCGATGACGGAGTCCACCGTCTTGCCGGAGTTGGCGGCCGTCGACGACTTGTTGCTGTCGACGCTGCAACCGCCGATCAGCAGTCCCGCCCCCGCCGCGGCGGCTAGCGACACGAAAGCCCGTCTTCTCATAGAGTGCTGCTCCTTGTTCGTTGAAAGTCCTGCTTGTCGGCGCGAGAGGGCGCCGTGGTCACGGTCGGATGGATACGGCGCGGCTTCGCGCCGTATCCGTCTCGACTACTTGTTGAGGGCGTCCTTGACGGCCTTGGGCACGTCCTGGTGCCAGGCCGCGTAGCCCTCGGCGATGTTGTCGCGGGTCACGGTGACGGCGTCGACGATGCCGAACTCCGGCGCCTGCTTGCCGATCAGCGAGTACGCGGCCGAGACCGCCATGGCCTTGCCGAACTCGTACGCCTTGTCGCAGACGAGCCCGACCGTGGCGCCCTTCGCGGCCATGTTGGTGGCGATGGTGTCGTCGAGGTCGATGGTGGCGAGCTTCGTCGTCGTGTTGCCGGCGTTGTTGAGGGCGGCGAGCACGCCCTGGGCGGGCTGGGCCCAGCTGGTGTAGATGCCGCCGAGGTTCGGGTGCTGAGCGATGACCGCGTTGGCGATCTCCTCGGCCTTGTTGGGGTCCGAGAAGCCCTGCTGCGCCACGATCTTGATGTCGGGGAACTCCTTCTGGAGCGTCACCTTGAACGCGGCGTCACGCATGTTCGTGACGTGGAACTGGGCGTCGTAGAAGATGATGCCGACCTCGCCCTTGCCGCCCATGGCCTTACCGAGCGCCTCTGCGGCGCGCTTGCCGAGCTGGAAGAGGTCACCGGTGACGATGGCCTGGTACTGCTTGCCCCAGGTGTACCCCTCCGGCGCCTGGTCGGCGTAGATCAGCTTCACGCCCTGGTCCACGGCGGCCTGGTACGCCGCGCCACCGGTCGTCGGGTCGACGGCCTGGCCGAGGATCACGTTCGGCTTGCGCGCCAGCGCGGTCTGGATCTGGTTGGCCTGGGTCGCCGGGTCGAACTTCGCGTCCGCGGTGGCGACCACCTCGATGCCGAGCCGGGCGAACTCGTCCAGCGCGCCCTGCTGCACGGCACCCGACCACGCCGACATCTCGTGCCAGAGCAGCGCCGCTTTGAAGTGGCCCGCCTTGACCTGGGCGACCTCGGCGTCGGTCAGCTTGAGATCGGTGACGTGGGTCGGCTGCTCGCCCTTCGGCCCGACCGTCCCGGTGATTTTCTTGTCGATGACGGTGTTCGACGGCACCGCCGAGCTGCTCGACTTCTCACCGCCCGCCCCGCCACCGCATGCGGCGAGCGCCAGGCTGGCGGCGAGCGCGACGACACCAATCGTTAAACGTTTACGGTTCATTTCCTTACCCTTCGCGACCTGGGTTGGCTGAGGTGTGGTGTGGCGCGGTCCCGGATGGGTGGCCGAGGTCGCGGACACCGCAGTAATCCACAATGAACTGTAGGTAGACCGATACGGCGGCGAGATACTCGTCGACGTTCATGTGCTCGTCGAAGGTATGGCAGTGGCTGATGTCGCCGGGTGCGAGGTAGACCGTCGGGATGCCGAGGTCCCTGCGCAGGAACGGCCCCTCCGACCAGTACGGGCCGGCGTCGATGTCGCCGCGGTCGGGCAGGTGCCGCTTGACGATCTGCTGCAGCATCCGCACCGGCTCGAACTCCGGGTCGGTGACGTGCGGCGTACCGCCAAGTTCGTGGTCGCGGCTCGCCGGGTACGACGTGCTGACCGTGACCCGCGGGTCGCTGATCGCGCCGCGAATGACCGCCTCCAGCTCGTCGCGCGCCGCGCTGAGGTCCTCGTCCGGGGTCAGCTTGCGGATGATGCTCAGCCGGCACTCCCCCGGCACGGCGACGGACCCGCCGCCGGTCACGCCGGTGACCAGCAGTGACGGGGTGCCGATGAGCGGGTCAGCGGCCCGGGTCCGCAGGTCCTCGTCGTGCGCCCACAGCGCCCGGAGCACCTCGTCCGCGGCGCGCAGCGCGTCGACGCCGAGCTCCGGGCGGCCGAAGTAGGCGGACTTGCCGGTCAGGACGATGTCGGTGATGAAGAAGCCCATGTGCGACGTGTAGACCTGCATCGTCGTCGGCTCGCCGTAGATCGCCAGGTCCGCGCGGATCGGCATCCGGTCGGCGACGGCGATCGCCCGCTTGATTCCCTCGCTGGTGCCGGACCCCTCCTCGCCGCTCTCCTCGTCGGCGACGAACAGCGCCGTCACCGGCTTGACCGGCGCGAGGCCGGACCGGTGAAGCTGTCGCAGCGCGGCGATGAGGACGGCGATGCCGCCCTTGCAGTCGGCGACACCGCGACCCCACACGGCCCCGTCGATGATCGGGGCGCCGTAGGGGCTCTCCCGCTCGGTCCCGGCCCAGTGCTCCGTCCAGCCGCGAACGTGCACCGTGTCCAGATGGCCCAGGAACAGCAGGCCTCCGCTCGCCGACTCCGTATCGGTGCCCCAGGTGGCCCAGGTGTTCGCGCGGTTCGGCGCGAACACGTCGACCTCGACGGCGGACACGACGCCGCGCAACTGGTCGGCGGCCCAGCGCGCGGCTGCCTCCTCGTCGCCCGTGACGCTCGGGATCGACACCAGGTCACGCAGGATGGCGACCGCGGCGTCGTCGTCCCTGGCCGCGTTCACCCGTGCTACAAGCTCGTCGCTCAGGTTCATGGATGTGCTCTCTGGTCGTGGGTGGAGTCAGTGGGTCAGAGCGGCCCGGAGCGGGCCGGGCCGGCGTTCGGCGGCGTTCAACGCCAGGGTGACGGCCCCGTGCAGGGAGGCGTCCTCGGTGAACCGCGCCGCCAGCACCTCGGGCGGAAACGGCACCGTGCGGTTGAGCTGGGCCCGCAGCACCGCCAGCAGCGGCGCGGCGGAGGCCATCATTCCCCCGCCGACGACGACGCGGGCGGGATCGATGAGGACGGCGAAGTTCGCCACCGCGGCGGCCAGCACGCCGAGGGCGTGGTGCAGGATCTGTTGGGCCTCCGGGTCCGTGCGGTTGAACAGAGCCTCGGCGTCGACGTCCTCGCCGAGCAGACGGGACGCCCGTTCCCCGAGCGCCTTGCCCCCGATGACCTCTTCGAGCGGGGCGCGGTCGGTCGACGAGGATGGAGCCATCTCGATGCCGACGTAACCGATCTCGCCCGCCGCGTGATGGGCGCCGGCGAGCACGCTTCCATTGATCGTGATCGCCGCGGCGATTCCCGTGCCGAGACTGAGGTAGAGGCCGGGGTCGGCGCCCCGGAGGTTCCCACGGAGGGCCTCGGCGAGGGCTCCGGCCCGGACGTCGTTCCACACCGGAACGGAATCGACCTCGAACGCTTGCGCCAGCCGGCGGCTGATGGCCAGGTCCTCCCAGCCGGGGAGGTTGGGCGCCAGCTGGATCCGGTCGTCCTGGACGACTCCCGGACAGACCGCCGCGTGACCGACGACGGCGATCCCGTGCTCCTCCGCACCGGCGGTGAGCTTGCGGACCACCTCAGCCACCCGCTGCAACGCCTGGTCGGGACCCTCGCGCGCGAGGGTCGGAAGCCGGAGCCGTTCCAGGATGGAGCCCGTGGCGGACGCCAACGCCACATCAATCTTGGTGCCGCCGAAGTCGACACCGATGACCGCTGTGGACCGTGGCGCCCCCTGCGACAGCTGGTCGAGGTGCAACATGTTTAGGAGAATTTATTAAACTCTCCTCAAGGTCAAGTACCGGTTCAAATCCCGAGATCTTTCCGTTACGTTAACTGGTCATTCGTTACCTAAACTGCACATCCGTACCCGACACCTGGAGGGCAACAATGCGGTCGGCTGGCCAGACCCCCGCAGGCCTCACCCCCGCCGTGGCCCCCTCGTTGATGCGGACGATGAACCAGCGCCTGCTGCTGGACCGCCTCTTCACCAACGGCCCGGCCACGCGTCCGCAACTGGCCCGCGATACCGGCCTATCGCAGCCGACCGTGCATGCGGCCCTGGCCGATCTCGAGCAGGCGGGACTGGCCCGGGCGGCCGGCCGGCCGGAGACCGGGCACGGCCGTCCGGCACAGCTGTACGAAGCCGACCCCAGCGCCGGGACCGTCGCGGCGGTGGACATCGGGCACGACTGGCTGCGCCTGGTCGTCACCGACCTCGCCAGCAACCAACTCAGCCGCATCGACGTCCGCAACGATGCGCGGTCGGCCCGTGCCCTGGTCGAGCGGGTCAGCGCCGCCGTGGCGGACGCGGCCGCGAAGGCGAGCCTGCCCACGACCGCCATCACCCACACCGTGATCGGATCGCCCGGCGTGTTCCGACCACAGCAGGGCAGCGTGGCGTACGCGGCCAACCTCCCCGGTTGGCAACGACCCGGCCTCGCAGAAGCGCTCACGGCGCAGATCGGCACCCCGGTCACGATCGACAACGACGCGAACCTCGCGGCGCTCGGCGAGCACAGCGAGGGCGCCGGCCGAGGGGTGACCCACTTCGCTTACCTGCACGTCGGCACCGGTGTCGGTCTCGGCCTCATCCTGAACGGCCACATCTACCGTGGCTTCTCCGGCGCCGCCGGCGAGGTCGGCTACATCCCGCTCGGCGAACCCCCGTACGACCAGGCGCGCAATCCGGAACGCGGAATCCTGGAGGAGGCGCTGGCTGCCGACGCGGTCGTCGCCTACGCCCGCGCGGCTGGCATGTCCGATCCGCTGACGGCGGCAGCGGTCTTCGCCGCGGCCCGCGAGGGGGTCCAGCCCGCGCTGACCGCCGTACGGCGCGAGGCCGAGCGGCTCGCGCAGCTCATCGCCGCCGTGTGCGCCTTCCTCGACCCCGAACTGATCGTCATCGGCGGAGGTGTCGGACAGAACCTCGACATGCTCGAGTCGGACCTGCAGACCGCACTGCAGCGGATCACGCCGCTGCGCGCCCGGCTCGCGGTGGGCGAACTGGGCACCGACGCGGTGCTGCGCGGGGCTATCGCGACGGGCGTCGCGATCGCCCGAGAGGCCGTTTTCACGGCACGCCTCGGCTCCTGACGAAGCTCAGTACCCAAACACCACACCCGGATTCCGTTCAGCCAACTCCTCCGCAACGGTGTCGTCGACCCCAGCCAGGCGGATGCGCTTCTTGGTCGCGCAGCGCGGGTACTGGGCACCGGCTGTGCGGTCAAGGACTCGATCCGACATCCACCCGCCGACGTTCGCCGCCACCAAGCCGGTCACCCATGCCCAATCGGGAACAGCGCGGTGCTGAAGGTGGAGATAGGCGTACGCACACAACAAACCGGCCGCATACACCCCCACCAACGAATCGACCAGCTTGCCCTTCACATAAGCCAATGCGGAAGTCCTACGCATTCGCCTGGCGGACGTAGCGTCCACTGGTAGGCGAATTTTCGTGGCGCGCCCGATTGCAGGCACGGGCAGGCAGTGGACGGTAATCCAGGTTGGGTTCTCTGTGCCATCAGTAATCGCCCTCGAGGGGAAGGAGAGCGCCGCTAGCTCAGCTCGCCCGACAATCAGAGTTCTGGACAACGATCCCCTCCGGTAATACGACGTCCCGGCCGCTGCCAGTAGTCGACGAGCAGTACCCGCGACGCCCTATCAGGTGGATCTCGCCCGGTCCGGCCAGTCCCTGCCGATCCATCCACGCGTGAGCGCTGGCCCACCGTTGCCTCTGCCAGCCGAGTTGCTCCCCCGACTTACAAAGTCGGCACGCAACCGTTATCGCAATTTTTGGACATCATATCTCATGAATGCCGCGAGAACGGTGGTTACCAAAATCGCCAACGCACCGAGGAGACTGAGCGCCTTAATGCCGAAGAACATGTAGGCGCCCCAGATCGCCGGCGGGGTCACCGTGTCCGGCAATCCGGCGTACGAGTGGACGAGGTCGACGGTCGTGAGCACGGTACCCGGCAGCAGCGCCGCGAGCCCCCCGCCGCCCACGATCCCGACGACGGTTCCGGCGATTCTCGGCATCCGGGCCAGCCGCCGAACGGTGAAGACCCCGAGCGCACCGCCCAGCACGAAGCCGACCACCCACCCACCGAGGGTGAACGGCCAGACCCGCGCCGGCTCGTCGCGGCCCACCTCTACGGCGATCCGGCCGCTGCCGGTGCTCCGCAGGAGCGGTGAGCCGCTCTCCGTGGCCGGGTAGGACGTGATCGACAGCGTTCCGTTCCGGGCCGTCACGCCGTCATCCCACGGGCTGGCCCCGACCCGCCAGCCTTCGGTCGCGAGCCGGTGGCGCATCTGCGCCACCGTCCCGGCGTCGTCGCCGCCCGCCAGCAGCACCTGGACGTAACCGGCGTTGTAGTCGTCGTTGCCGACGAGCGCGACCAGCACACGTCCGGCGCCGTCGCCAGGTTCTTCATAGGCGAACACGTGATCCCAGCGGTCCACTTTGACCACGGTCGCCTGCGGCACGAGCCGCTGCACCCTGGCCACCGCGTCGGCGTCGCTCGGCAGCGGCCCGCCCCCTCGCCAGCCGAGCCACCCCCCGAAGGCGGCGCCGACGGCAGCCAAGATCAGGCCAGTGAGCAGCCCGACGAGGACCGGGACGAGCTGGCGACGACGGCCACCGGCAGCCGCGGGCAACGACCTCACTAGACTCCCCTCCCGGCTCAGAAGACCCATACGGACCACTTGATCCTGATCCAGCTTCCCGGTCGCCGCCAGTAGAGGTAGTAGACCCAGGCGTACGGGCTGGAGAACGAGGCTACGTCGGTCATCCAGACGGGGTCCGTTGCGTTGAGCGCCGGCATGATCGAGACACACTTGGGATGTGAAGTCGTCGATCCATTCCCGCATTTGGCTGCCACCGCGATCGGCGTTCACCGGGTTCCGGTTCCCGTCGGAGGTGATCGTGGTCGCGGTCCGCTGGTACCTACGGTTCAATCTGTCCTACTGGGATGCGGAGGAACTGCTGGTCGAACGCGGCATCGAGGTCGACCACGTCACCGTCTACCGGTGGGTGCAACGATTCACGCCGCTGCTGGCCGACGCTCCCCGATACTGCCGCCACGCGCCAAGTGACAGGTGGTTCGTCAACGAGACCTACGTCAAGGTCAACGGTGTGTGGCGTTACGTATACCGGGCGATAGATCAGTACGGGCAGGTCATCGACGTGCTCGTCGCTGCCCGCCGGGACGCTGATGCGGCTCGGCGGTTCTTCCGGCGGGCGTTGTCGGCGTTGAAGGTCACGCCGACCGAGGTGGTCACCGACGCCGCCGCGGTCTATCCCGCGGTGCTCGACGAGCTCATCCCCGCCGCGTGGCATCACATCGAGCAGTACGCGAACAACCCGATCGAGGCTGATCACAGCAGGCTCAAACACCGGCTACGCCCGATGCGCGGCCTACGAACTGACCACACCGCGCAGACGGTCATCGCCGGACACACCTTCCTGCAGAACCTTCGCCGCGGCCACTACGAACTCGAACTCGACGCCCCACCCACCTTGCGGGTCACCGCCGCATTCACCGAACTCGCCCACGCAATCTGAGCTTGGGCCAAACCGAGGTTCAACACGTCCGCTAATCAGACAATGCAACGGCGCCCAATGTCGACAATAGAAGGGGCCAACCGGATCAATGGTTCTACCATACGCCCAGCCCGACTGCCATCGCGATTACCAGCCGGCGGAGCATCAATTCACCTCCGATACAGATTCTTCGATTGGCTTCAATATGGGCAACCAACACACCTCGCCATCGAATCGCTTGACCAGGAATGGGCGATTACCAAGGAGCTTGTGACTGAATTCACCCGTCTGGAGGTATAGCCTAGATTGATAGAAGAATACCCAACCCTTAGGGAACTCCAACGTTGCATTCTCGACCAGCATCAATGTATCACCTGGAGGCAGCCATCTTGTCGGGATTAACTCGAGCTGGGCAACGGCAATTCGATGGGCTTCATTTCTATCAATCATGGCCTATTCGTCCACATATAACGGAGTCCTCCACGGTTCCAGGGGATTGACACCTCCGGATCGAGGCGTTGCGACGACCGCTTGAATCCGCCGTTGCGGAAATGCGCAGACGACGCCGCAGAAGGCTGAATGCCGGCGTCGAGAACGATCATGTGGATGCCTGCCGCCGCGGTATCCACAGCTGGGTCAGCGCTGGGGCGTGCTGGCGCGCACAACGACTTCGCCTCGGATCCGTCGCGAGCGTGGCTTGTCGGCGCGCTCCAGGAAAACGAGGTCGAGCGCCGAGGCTCCGATGTCTTCGAGCGGGAGCGTGACGGTCGTCAACGTCGGGGTGATGTCGCGGAGCATGCTGAAGTCTCCGAACCCCGCCATGGCCATGTCTCGCGGTACTTCCAGGCCGCGTTCCCGCATGGCTGCGATGGCCCCCATCGCCATCACGTCGTTGACGGCGAAGAGACATCTGGCCTCGGTGCCCCGGTCCAGGAGCTGGTTCATCGCGGAGTATCCGCCCTCGCGGTCGAACCCACCGCGGACCACGTCCACGGAATCGCCGTGGATGTCGGCACCGGCCAGACCCGCCCGGAATCCGGCGAGGCGGTCCCTCGCCGTCAGCAGCCCGGGGGGACCCGCGAGGACGGCGAACCGCCGGTAGCCGAGCCCCACGAGCGTCTCGGCCAGATTCCGCGCGCCGGCGTGGTTCTCCACCACCACGGTGTCCACCGGCAGCTTGCTCTGGCTGATCATCACGACTCGGCCGCCGGTACCCTCGAACGCCACCAGCTCCTGGCCGAGCCGCTCCAGACTCACCGTGTCGTCGAGCCGGCTCCCGGCGAGGATGACGGCGCGGGCCCGTTGACCACGGAACGCCGCGATGTGCACCGCCTCCCGATCGGCGTCACGGCCGGTGCTCGCCACCGTCACCAGCAGGCCGCTCTTCTCCGCGGCCCCCATGACGCCGGAGGCGATCGCCGAGAAGTAGGGGTCGGCGATCTCGTGCACCAGGAGCCCCACGAGATTGCTACGCCCCCTGGCCACAACCTGGGCCGCGGCGTTGGGGCTGTAGTTCAGGGCCGCCGCAGCTTCCAGGACTCGCAGCCGGAGATCCTCACGGACCCTGCGGGCACTGCCGTTCAGCGCCCGAGACGCCGTAGCCAGCGACACCCCCGCCTCCGTGGCGACGTCGAAGAGGGTTACCGTCCGCGCCTCCTGCGCAACCATCGAGGCACCTCCATCCGTTGCGCCTGGACGCGGAAAGCCTATTCCATTTCGCCAAGCGCTCACCCCGTCGGCGTGGAGGCGCCGTCAAGCAGCGACGTCACGACGGGACGCCACTGCTTCAGCCACGCCTCCCAGCTCGGATCCTTGCGGTACGAGCTGTCTAGCTGGTAAAGCCCCTGGGTCGGGCAGGTCGCCCCCAGCTCGACGAGTACCGGCTTGAGGAGCAGTTCCGGAGCGAGGTGATGTGCCGGGCCGGCGCCCAGCATCATCGGAACGGCGACGACCCCGGCCAGGCCGGTGCCGGTGGCGAACTGGTCCAGGAAGAGCTTCAACAGACCGGTATAGGTCGCCTTGAAGGTGGGCGATGCCACGACGACGAGGTCGGAACCCTGAACCCGCTGGATGATGTCCGCGACCTGCTCGTCGCCCCAGCCCAGCAGGCGGGGCGCGAAGTCCACGACGTCGATGACCTCGGGCTCGACGTCGGTGAGGTCCTTGGCCAGCAGCGCACCGGCATCTGCGGTACGCGACTGCGGTTTGGGGTTGCCGACAACGACAGTGACTTTCATTCCGCTGCTCCCTTTCTGCTGAGTTCGATCGTTCTTCCCGCCGTCAGGCCGGCTCGGGAGACGCCAGCGCGTCCCTCACCGCAGCGATCAGCTGCTTGTACATCTTCGGGATCATCATCGAGTCGAGGCCGAAGAGCAGGAGCGTCGCCCCGCGGCTGACGGCGTGCGCGACCGCCGACGGGTCGTCCACCAGGAACGCCATCAGAAACTGGTCGTCCTTGGACCGGACGGCGTCATAGATCCGGTCGACCTGGCCGAGCACCGTCGGATGGGCGCGGTCCAGGCCCTGGCTCAGCGCGAGGTCACCAGACCCGGGCGTGATACCGGACAGGCCGGGAACCCGCACGATGGAGTCGATGTTCTGCACCCCTTCGGGATCCTCGACTATCGCGAAGACAAGAGTGTCCTGGTTCAAACGAACGGGGTCTCCCCAGTCACCGCGGCTGACGCCGTCCCGCGCCTGCCTGCGCCCGAAGCCCAGACCCCGGGAACCCTCCGGGGGATACATCGCGGCCCGGACCGCTGCCTCCGCGGCTGCCGCGTCGGACACGTGGGCGACCATCACGCCGGAGGCGCCCGCGTCGAGGAACCGCCCGATCAACCCGACGTCGTCCACAGCGATCCTGACCAGAACCTCGACGCCACCGACCTCAGCGGCGCGGATCAGGTGTTGAACCGTCTCGACGTCCCGGACGCCGTGCTCGTACTCGATCATCACGAAGTCGAACCCGCAGTAGGCGACCAACTCGATGAGCGTGGGATCGCGGAGAGCATGGAAAGACCCGAGCAGGATCTCCCCGTCTCGCATTCTCTGCGCCAAACTGCCCGGCATCTGGAACCTCCATCACTGTCGGAGACTGTGACTGCGTCATTGCGGTAAGGGCCTAGGACGAAACGTGGTCCACGACAGCCGCGGTAGCGGCAGGACACGGCAGCGCCTGAGTTCTTCGCTTCGCGTTCGAGGTCACGTACGCGGCCATGATCAGGGCAGCGATCATCCCGCTCGCCGATACCGCATACCAGCTGTACGCGAGCCCGACGGTGTCGATCAGGCTGGCGACGAGCCAGGGCTGGAACGCGAACCCGGCGTACAGTCCGATGCCGACCCAGGCGCTCGCGACCCCGATGTGCCGGGCACTCGCGTTGCGGACCACGATGATCTGGGTGAGCGGCGCCATTACCAGCGCGGTGGCACCGGTGAGCACCACCGCTGTCCAGAAGACCACCGGGTGGAGGCCGACCGAGACGGCGAGCAGGGCGACCGCCACCGCCGAACTGACGCTCGCCTTGATCAGAAGAACCGGCCCGTTGTCGTACGTCAGGAAGCGCAGCCACAGCACGCGGCCGACAATGCTGGCCAGCGCGATCACGGCACCTGCGGCGCTCGCCTGGACGAACGACATCCGCAGATCCTGGTAGGCGTACAGCGGGATGTAGGCGCCGATGCTGGCGATCGCACCGCCGGAGAAGAAGCCGAACGGCACGAGCCACCACACGATCGGACGGGTCTCCTGAGGCAGGTCGGGTTCGTCAGCGGCGGCTGCGGACGGACAATCGGTTTCCGGCATGACGGGTCTGCGGATGAGCACGAACGAGAGCACTCCGAATGCCGCCATGCCCACGGCGATGACAAGGGTGAGGGCCCGCCATGAGATCCCGTGCGCGGAGAGGCCGTACACGATGCCGGCGAGCAACGCGGCCATCTGAGGGCCCATGGACTTCCAGCCGACCGACCGCACGTGTAAGGCGGCCGGTAAGTGAACCCGGACGAGCCGGTTCGTGAGTGGATTGCTCATCGCCATGATCAGCCCGGTGATGACGACGACCACGAGGAATGCGCGGGAGGTCTCGAGGAACGCGAGCGCCGCGAACGCGACTGTGGACAGCAGGATCTGGATCAGAACGAGCACGCTCGCGGAGAAACGGTCCACCACCCAGCCGGTAGGCAGCGATGCCACACCTGCCGACGCGAACATGACCGACGTCAGAATCCCCACGAACGAGGTGGAGATTCCCATCTCCTTCCCCAGCACCGGGCCGAGCGTGCCGAGCGCGTACTCGGCGAAGCAGGCAATGATCATGATGCCCGTGGCGATGACGGTCACGATCACCGCGAAACGCGACTGAAGCGATGCCCGTTGCGGCATATTTCCGACTCTTCGCACCGCTAGCTCCGCTCCGATTCGGATGACGATGGATCACTCCACCGACAGAAAGACCTACGTTCGGGCACGCCACGTACCGGCGGGCAGGGCCGGCCCGGCGATGCCCCCTTCCGGACGCCTCGGCTACGCGGCACCCGGCGGCGTCACGGGTGCCGCGCGACGTCGCTGACGAATCCGCGCGGCCGGACTCGAATCGCGGGCGCGGCCCGGAGCACGCACCTACTCCCCGAACCTGTCGGCGAGTACGAGATCCAGGTCGGGGGCTGCTGCCAAGAGGGTTTTCGTGTACTCGTGCTGCGGGTCGGCGAAGATCTGAGCGGTGGGGCCCTCTTCGACGACCTGCCCGGACTTGATGACGTACACGTAGTCCGCGACCTTCTTCACCACCGGAAGGTCGTGCGTGATGAGGATGTAACCGATTCCCAGGCGCACCCGGAGGTCGTTCATCAGCTTTAGGATTCCGGACTTGACCGAGACGTCGAGGGCGGAGACCGCCTCGTCAGCGATGATGATCCGTGGATTCGGCACGATGGCGCGCGCGATGAGGACACGCTGCCGCTGTCCACCGCTGAGCTCGTGCGGGTACCGGTCGAGGTAGGTGGTCTCCGGCTTGAGCCCGACCAGCGACAGGGTCTCGATCGCCTTCTGCTCGACGGCCTCCCGCCCCTGGGCGATGCCATGGAACCGGATGACCTCCGCCAGCGACGTACGCACGGTCTTCCTCGGGTTCAGGGAGCCCGAGGGGTCCTGCAGGACACACTGCACCGCGGCCCGGTACTGCTGCCGCTGCCGCCGGTTCATTGCCGAGATCGGGACGCCGTCGAGTTGAACGACGCCGGAGTCCGCAGGAATGAGACCGAGCAGCATGCGCGCCAGCGTGCTCTTGCCACTGCCGCTCTCACCAACGATCGCCACGAAGTCGCCCGGTTCGACGTGCACACTCGCCGAATCCACCGCGCGGACGGCGGTGCTCTTCCCTGCCAGCCGATTGGTCTTCCCGAACGTCTTCGTGACGGACTCTGCGCTCAGCCGCATGTCACGCACCCCCTCTACTCGACGACTGGCGTTCGCTGTCGGCGTACAGTTCCCCGGTCGGGCTCGAGAGGCTCCGTACGCTACGGAGCAGCCCCTGGGTGTACGCCTCCTTCGGCTCGGTGAAGACACTGTGGGTGTCACCCTCCTCGACGACCGCACCGTCGCACATCACATAGACCCGGTCGCACAGGCCGGCCACCACGGCGAGGTCGTGCGAAATCATCAGCAGCGACATACCGAGTTCGTCGACGCTTCGCTTGAGGGAGGCCAGTACGCGTGCCTGCACGGTGACGTCGAGCGCGGTGGTCGGCTCGTCCGCGATGATGAGCTCCGGCCGCTTGGCCAGCGCGATCGCGATGAGCACCCGCTGTCTCATCCCACCGCTCAGCTCGAAGGGGAACTTCCTGGCCACCTCGGCCGGCTGGGCCAGGCCGGCCAGTTCCATGAACGAGTAGACCTCGTCGCGGATCTCCTGGCGGGACGCGGAGCCCTCCCGTCTGCACGCCTCCTGCACCTGCCGGCCCACGCGCATCGTCGGGTTCAGGAAGCTCAGTGGATCCTGGAAGATCATCGACACGCGGCGGCTGCGGATGTCCCGCCACTCCTTCGCCGGGGCACCGATCATCTCCTTGCCCCGGAAGGTGACGGATCCCGCTACCTGTACCCGCTTCGACTCCGGGAGCAGGCCCGCGATCGTCCGGCCGGTGATCGACTTACCCGATCCCGACTCCCCCACGATCCCGACGCGCTCGCCCGGCCGGATGGTCAGGTTGACCGACCGCACCGCCTGGACGCTGTCCTTCGGGCCGGTGGGAAGACGGACGGCCAGCCCCTTCACCTCGACCAGCGCACCCCCGGACGGCGCGACGCCATTCGCGGGTGAACCGCCACCCAGCGTTGAATCACTCAGCTCGACGCTCATGTCTGAGACAACCCCCTACTTCACGCGGCTCAGTGTCGGATTGAGAGTGTCGTTGAGCATGTCGCCGAGCATGTTGGTCGACAGCACGACGAGGAAGATTGCCAGGCCGGGGAAGAACGTCAGCCACCACGCGGTCTGGATGTGCGACTGAGCCGTGTTCAACAGGGCGCCCCAGCTGGGGGTGTTCGCATCGCCCAGACCCAGGAACGCGAGTCCCGACTCGAGGAGGATCGCCCGTCCGACCGTCATGGTCGTCGCGACCAGCACGGGCGGCATGGCGTTCGGAAGGACGTCGGAGAAGAAGATTCTCAGCGAACCGAACCCGACCGTCCGCGCCGACTCCACGTACCCGAGTTCCGCCACCTTCATGGACTCGACCCGGACGATTCGCGCCACCTGAGGCCACATGGTGAAACTCAGGATGAAGATGATCATCGTCATGCTGCTGCCCAGCATCGCGGCGACCACCAGCGCGAGGATGATGGCCGGCACGACCTGGAACAGCTCGGCCACCTTCATCAGCAGCGTGTCCGCGAGACCGCCGTAGTAGCCGGCGAAGCCGCCGACGACAATCGCGATCGTCAGGCACAGCACCGCGACCGAGATGCCGACGATGAGTGACACCTGGCCGCCCGCCAGGACACGGGCAAGGAGATCGCGACCGAGCGGGTCCGTCCCCATCGGATGCGCCGCGCTCGGTCCCTGGAGCACCTCGAATCGGGCGGCGTTCGGCGGGTGGGCGAAGAACGGCCCGACGAAGCAGGCAACCGCGGTCGCCACCAGGAAGGCCGCGAAGACGACGGCCATCGGCCGGCGGAAGAACCGCCGGAGCAGACTATTGCTCGTGCGCCTGGCCGCCGGCGGCGATAGGGATACGGCACCGTCTCCGGTCGCCGCAACCGCCCGCGGGGACTCGGCGTGCGCGGGGCGCTCGGCCCCGTCGCCCGTCTCGACCTGGCGTGAAGTAGGAGTTGTGGACATGTCATGCACTCCTGGCCCTGTGGAGTCGCGCCCGAACTCGTGGGTCGACGATGCCGTAGACGACGTCGGTCAAAATGTTCACGACCACAACCGTCACGGCGATGACCAGCAGCACGCCCATGACGACCATGTTTTCGCTTCGCTGAATCGACTCGTAGAGCAGCAGGCCCATGCCCGGCCAGCCGAACACCTTCTCCACCAGCACGGAACCGGCCAGGGTGAAGCCCGTGCTGTACCCGATGACGCTCACCATCGGCAGCATCGAGTTCAAAATGCCGTGACGCCACAACACCTGATTGCCCGTCAGACCCTTAGACCGCGCGGTGTCGATGTAGTCCTGGCCGAGGACCTCGATCATGCTGGACCGCATCACTCTCAGCTTGAAGGCGGTCTCGGTCACCGCCAGCGCGATCACCGGCAGGACCATGTGACGAATCGACACGCCGGTAGAGGTGTAGGACGACATGCCCTGGGCCGGCAGCCAGCCGAGCATCGACGCGAAAATCAGAATGAGCAGTAGACCGAGCCAGAAGCTGGGTACCGAGAACCCGGCGATCGCGGTGAACGACAGGGCACCGTCGACGCGGCGGGAACGGGTACGCGCCGCGATGGCACCCAGCACGATCCCGGCCACGGACGAGAGAACAAGGGCCGGCACGGTGAGGAGCAAGGTGTTTCCCAGCCGATCGACGATGAGCCCGCCGACCGACGCCTGGTTGGCGTAGGAGTAGCCCAGGTTGCCGGTCGCGACGTTGGCCACGTAGGCGATGAACCGCTCGTGAATCGGCCGGTCCAACCCGTACGCCTCGACCATGCTCGCCCGGAACTCGTCGGTCACGGGCATCTGACCGACCAGGCCTTGAATGGGGTCGCCTGGCGCCAGTTCCAGCAGCAGGAACATGATGACGACCACGCTGAAGACCAGCAGCATCGACGATGCGAGCAGTCTCAGGTAGTGGCCGACGAAAGCTATTTTCATGAGGCGCACCGTTCATCAAAGACCGCCTGGATGCCCGCAGGCGGAGAAGCACTGTTCATTCCGGATCAACCCCGCAGTTGAGCGTGTGGTGAGCTGCCGCGTCGCAGCGCATATCTGTTCGGGCTCATGTTCGGCTCCAACCGTGAATATGGCTACGACGCGTGCAGCTCAACGTCTTCCAGTTAGTCGACTGTCGACTCGAGGGTGCGTCAGACGTCCCAGGCGGGCGGGATGGGAAGACCCAGGTGCTCGCGAAGCGTCTCGCCCTCGTACTCGGTGCGGAAGTAACCCCGCTCCTGCAACTCGGGGATGAGCAGTTCGCAGATCTGCGTGACCGACTGGGGAATCGCCGGGGCGTTCAGGCTGAAGCCGTCGCACGCGCGGTTCTCAAACCAGTCGATCATCCGGTCGGCGATCTTCGACGGGGTGCCCGACAGCATCAGGTGGCCGCCGACGCTGCTGCGGTTGATCAGGATCTCCCGGAGCGTGTACTTCTCCTCGACGGCGAGGTGACGGTAGGCCATGAACCGGGTGCCGGCGTTGTCGTCGTTCTTGCCCTCGAACCGCTCCTCCGGGATCCGGTCGTCGAGGTCCACGTCGTCCAGCTTCAGGCCGTACTGGGTCGCCAGGTCGGCGCGCAGCGCGTCGAAGTCGACGAACCGCGCCAGACTGTTCTGCACGTCGCGGGCCTCGTCCTCGGTCATACCGACGTACGGGATCAGCCCCGGCAGGATCTTGGTGTGGTTGGGGTTTCTGCCCTTCGACTGGATGTTGGCCTTGTAGTCGGCGTAGTACTCGATCGCCTTCTCACGCTGCGGCTGGGCGGTGTAGATGGCCTCGGCCACCTCGGCGCCCAGGTTCAGGCCACCGGAGGACTGACCGGCCTGGACCAGCACCGGGTGCCCCTGCGGCGAACGGCGCTGGTTGATGAAGCCCGCTACCTTGAAGAACTCACCTTCGTGGTCGATCAGCCGAATCAGCTCCGGGTCGACCCAGCGACCGTTCTCCCGGTCGTTGATGACCGCCTTGTCGCTCCAGGACGTCCACAACTGCTTGACCACGTCGACGAACTCGAGGGCGCGACGGTAGCGGACCTCCTTCGCCGGCATCTCGATGCCGTAGTTCTCCTCGGCCCGGGAGGAGGTCACGATGTTCCAGCCGGCACGGCCTCCGCTCAACACGTCCAGCGCGCCCAGCTGCCGCGCCACCGTGAAGGGGTGGTTGAAGGTCGTCGAGACGGTACCGATCAGACCGATCCGGCTGGTCACCGACGCCAGCGCGGACAGTGCGGTCACCGGTTCGTACGGGCTGCCCATCTTGACGTCGCCCTCGAGAAGCGGCGCCGCGGAGATGATGTCCGCGATGAAGATCGAGTCGAGCTTCGCCCGCTCGTACGCCTGGGCGATCTCCGCGATGATCTCGAACTGACCCAGCTCCTCCGACCGGCTTCCCGGCAGACGCCAGGCACGCCAGTCGTACCCGCCCGGGAGCAGGAAGGCGCTCAGGATCATTTTCTCGTTTCGCATGGACCTGGTCCTCACTTGGTTCAAATGCGTCTGTCAGCGTCTGTGCATCTGGAGCCCCACCGGCGGGCACCGCTGATGCAGCGGTGCCCGCCGCGAAAAGACCGTTACGACTTGGACTTGATCAGTCCCCAGGACACGGGGTGACTGGTGTGGGCCTCCTCGAAGGACCAGCGGTCCTTCCGCCCGATCTGGAACTGCTGCTCGACCACGATCGGGTAGGTGTGGAGCAGTTCCTTGACCCGGCTCTCGGCCGTGGCGAACAACTCTGCCCGCTTCGCGCGGTCGGTGGTCTGGCCGGCGGCCGCGAACGCCGCGTCCAGCTGCGTGTCGCAGAGGCCGGAGGCGTTGCGGTACGGAATCTTGGTCGGGTTGCAGATGTACGCCCGCGTGACACCGAGGCTGGGGTCCTCGAACGTCGTGTAGAACACGATGGACAGGTCGTAGTCGTTCTTCTTGTACGTCCGCTCCGTCCAGACCTGGAAGTCCTCGGCGATCAGGTCGACGCCGATACCGATCTCCTCGAGGTTCGACTTGATGACGCCGGCGGCCGCGACGAGAGTGGGGTACTCGGACGGGTACGCGAGGCGGAGACGGCCGCGCTTGCCGGTGATGAAGCCCGCTTCGTCAAGCAGTTGCCCGGCGGCCTTCGGGTCGAACGGAAGCTCCTTGGTGAAGTCGACCTTGCCGTTCACCGCCCACGTCATGTCCTTCGGGATCGGTCCGCGCGCCGCGGTGGCGTAGCCGTAGTACGCCTTCTTGGCGATGGATTCACGATCCAGCGCCTGGTAGATCGCACGTCGCACGCGGGCGTCCGAGAGCATGGGATTCTGCGTGTTCACGTGCGCGGTGACCGTCGACACGCCACCGAGGTTGGGCAGGAACGCGAGGTTCTTGTTCTTCTTGAGCCGATCGTAGGAAGCCTTGTCGACGTAGGTGCCGTAGACGTAGTCGACTTCCCCGCTCTCGAGCGCAAGGAGCCGCGCGTTCGAGTCCGGCATGACCTTGAAGACGATCTTCTCCACGTCAGCCTTGTCGCCCCAGTAGTCGGGGTTACGCACGACGGTCGCCCGGTCACCCGAGACGAAGCTCTCGAACTTGAAGGGCCCGGTCCCCACCGGCTTCGAGTTGGCGGGGTGGGTCGCGAGCGGCTGCCCGTCACCGAAGATGTGCTCCGGCAGTATCCAGGTGCTGGCCAGCGCTTCGACGAATGGCGCGTAAGGAGTCTTGAACTTCACGACGACGGTGCTGTCGTCGGGCGCCGTGACTGAGTCGATGAATTTGGCGTATGCCGAGCTCTGCGGACTGAGCGGAATGTACTTGTCGAGCGTGAACTTCACATCCTTGGCCGTCAGTGGCTTGCCGTCATGCCACTTGACGCCCTTACGGATGTTGAAGGTGTACTCGGTGGCCTCTGTATTGCTGGACCACTTCTCGGCGAGTCCCGGCTTCGGCGCATAGTCGGCGTCCAGCCGCACGAGGGTTTCGTAGATCGTGCTGCCGACCAGCATGGTGCCGATCTCGGTCGTCAGGTGCCGGTTGAAATGCGGCGGGTTGGTCCCGATCGCACTGACCAAGACTTTGCTCGCCGCACCTTTCGGCTCCGTCGAACACCCCGCCAATCCGAGCGCAGATACAAGTCCTAGCGCTAAAAGTGCCCTGAGCCGTTTGCCAGACATAGGCTGCCTCTCTGTGACTCCAGTCACGTATGCGGCGTCACGCTACAGTCGACAGCGGCGGCGGGCAAGCGCTTTCCGCGGGTCTTTTTCAGCCGATCAGGCGATGCCTCGTAACACTAAGTAGCCCAATGATCACCCTCGGCACGGAATCGCTCCACCGACCGTCGCGAGGGTGGCACTCACCGCGAGCAGACCAGGATCGCCGGCGGGTGCCCTGGCCGCGGAACGGCTAGAGACATTCCACCGAGGGCCGCCGCATCCAGACGTTTCCTATCATTGGCAATGGGCGTCTGCGAGGCGTCGAAAAGGCGCGCGGGGCCGGTCTTCGCCCCGCGAATGCAGCCGGCAACTCAGAATCCGCCGGGATATGTGAATCGGCCAGATAATCCCGCGAAATCGCAATCGCCATATCAGGGCGAGGTTTCTCGTACGTGAATGCGGCCCCGTTCCAGGCCTACTTGACTCCCGACCAAGCCATCGACTTCGTCACGGCATCGGCTGCCGCCTTGAGCCGGTCGGCGTAGTGCTGGATCTCCGCGGCAGGCAGGCCTGCCGGCAGGTCCCAGAGTTGGAGAACCAGTTCGACCGCGCCCTCATGCCCGAACACCGGGGCGCTGATCAACCGGACCGCGGCCCCGGCCGGGAGGTTCAGGTCCGCAGGCTCATACAGGCCGTTCAGCCCGGCCATGAGACGCACCAGGTCACGCTCCTGCGCCGGGGTGAACCGCCCCTTGGCGAACGGATCCACGGCGACCTCGATCTCCCGGAAGACCGGCGACTGGAGCGCAACGGAGTAGCCTCGCTCGCGGGCCCGGCTCAGCCCGTCTATCAACTGGACCCGCTGCGTCTCCTCCAGCGGCGCGGGCAGCCGACGCAGCCAGTTCTCGACGGCGGAGTCATCGGCCCACGCCACGAACAACGCCCCTAGGGGCGGGACGGCGGGGACGCGGCGGCCTACCCGCTTCGGGGAAAGACCGTCCCGGGTGCGCCCCGAACTGGCGACGAAAATCAGGTCGTCCTTGACCCTGGCTTGGGCCATGCATTCGACGTTCAGCTCGTTGGCAAGCTGCTCCATCTGTGACCGGGCAAGCTCTGCGATTCGAATTGGGGCGAGCAGGTCCGCCTCCGTCGGAATCACGAGAGATGACGGAGCGAACCGCCCGTAGCCGCCTTGAAAGAAAAGGAGCGGCAAAGCGGGATTGTGTACCTGAAGGTCCTGGACCCGGCCTAGGACGATGTCGTGGTCGCCGGCCTCGGTGGTCGACTCGAGCTCACAGGCGATCCAGGCGACGGCGTTCTCCAGAATCGGTGCCCCCGAAGGCGCCGGAGTCCACGAGACATCGGCCCACTTATCCACGATACTCTTCGATGCAAAGAGCCTGCAGAGGTGCTCCTGTTCGGCAGACAAGACGTTGATGACGAACTTCTGCGTGCCGCGCAGTCGCGCATAGGTTGACGAGGACCGGTCGGGCAAGAATGCGACGAGCGGCGGGTCCAGCGAGACCGAGGTGAACGAACCGACCACCATGCCGATCGGCTCGCCGGTTTGGAGTATCGCCGTGACGACAACGACACCCGTGGGATAGTGACCTAGCACTTCCCTGAACCGAGCGTTGTCGAACGGTCTCTGCGGTGCCTGCTCGGCCATGATTTCAGTACCCTCTGTTTAGAGCCGAAACTGCATTCCAATCCGAATTCGCGGAGAGATCAACGTGGAGATGACCACGACCATAAACACGCGGCAGCGCAAGTGTCAATGAGTCTTTCCGACCTGATCGTTCCACTCAGGAGCGACACGACAGGCGCGTCAGGCATGCCGTGGACGTGGTCTCGGGCTCCCGGTAGGGCGGCATCCTGCTCTCCTTCCCAGCAGAGCAGGATGGTCGAAACCGGGGTCGTGGCACCGGATTCCGAACCGGTCGGTGAAGGGTGCCATTTCAGGGACCAAGGTATTGGTTAGCCATACGGCGTGCTTGGCAACCACGTCCTGGACGATCGGCCGGGCGGGCGTGAAGCAACAATCGGCTGCCTGGTGCGCGTGGCCCGGTCAGCTGGACGGCGTTGCACGGTATGTCGGCGTCGATCGTGACGCCGCCGCATCCGGGCGGGTGATGGAGGTCCGCACGGGAGGACGTTGCCCGGCGGGGCGCAGAGCCGGCTCGGTGATTAGGGTCAGGCCGCGCGGCGGTATTCGTGGATCAGCCGGCCGAGGACGTCGATGCGTTCGATACGAAGGTCCGGATCGGCGCACGCCTCGACAGCCCGGAGCGCACCGGCCGGTACCGGTACTTCCAGTCCGATGCCGCGGTGCGGACGAGCGGCGTTGTAATGCTCCAGATAAGCGGTGAGCACTCGCTGCAGATGCTGACGGTTCCAGATCAGTGTCCAGTCCAGACACTCGGTCCGTACGGTCCGTACCCAGCGTTCCGCGTACGCGTTCGCCCTCGGCGCCCGCCGCGGAATCTTGATCGTCTCGATACCCGCCGCAGCGAACACCGCGTCGAACCCGGCCGTGAACTTGGTGTCGCGATCACGGATCAGGAAACGGAACCGGTCGACGTGGCCGTCAAAGTCCATCAACACATTACGGGCCACCTGGCTCACCCACGCACCGGTGGGATGCGCTGTGACCCCGACCAGATGCACCCGGCGACGCTCAAGCTCGACGATAAACAGCACGTACAGCCTGGTCAGCCCCACCGTCTCCACGGTCAGGAAATCGCACGCGAGCATCCCTCCGGCCTGGGCTCGCAGGAAAGCCGTCCAACCCGGCCCGCCGCGCCGCGGTGCCGGCCCCAGCCGATGGCGACGCAGAATCCGGCGCACCGACGTCGCCGACACCCACACGCCCAGCTTGCGGCACTCCCCCACGATCAGCAGGTATCCCCATCGCGGGTTCTCCCGTGCCATCCGCACGACCAGGTCGACGACCTCCGGGTCCAACTCCCGTCGGTCTCGTCCGGTGATCGGGTAAGTCCACCGGCGGGCCACCAACTCGCGGTGTCACCGAAGCAGCGTCGCGGGCGTGACCAAAAAGACCCGCCAGCGCTCCCGTGGCAGCAACCTCGCTAACGTGGCCAACACCATCCGGTCGATCGGCGTGTAGCGCGGCCGCGCGACCTGACGCCACAACACCATCATCTGATGCCGCAGCACGGCTATCTCCACGTCCTTGGCATCTGGCGTAGGACCCAAGCTGACCAAGCTCAGAACGCGCCGAAGGATCATGAACGCCAGCGCGCGAACCATCATGACAGCCAGCCTGCCAGGAAACCGTCCTTGCTGGTCACAGCGTTGACTCTGACTTGGCACCCTTCACGCGGAGGACGAAGGTTCGCACCCGAGATGCGGGCAGCACTCCGCCTTCAGGTGTAGCCATGATCGCTGAAATGGCGGCTACCATCATCGCGGTGATCCACTTGCCGGTCGCGGCTGCATAACCGGCCGCGCTCGCGGCGGAACCGTGAGGTACAACGGGCGACACCTATCGAGCGCCGACTCACACCGGACCGACACGGGGAGCACCGTCACCAACGGGCGCAGCTGGAGGCAGTGAGTGATTGTCGAGGTCAAGGTCGTCGGGCGTCCGGGTGAAGTCGTCGACCGGGAGTTCGCGGGCCTGTCCGGTGAGGTCACGCTGCGGGCCCTGCTGACCAGCCTGGTCCGGGCAGAGATCGCCGGGTACGAATCGCGTCGGCAGGCACAGCAGCTGCTGTCGGTCCTGACGCCGGGTGACCTGGCCACCGGCCATACCAGCGGCCGGTTCGTCAGCGGCGGCCACCACACGCCACCGGCGCCCTCCGCGGATGAGGCGATCGACCGGGCATTGGAGGCGTTCACCGACGGGCTGTACTTCGTCGTGCTGGACGGCGAGCAGGTCACCGAGCTGGACGCGCGCGTGGTGGTGACGCCGTCCTCCCGACTGCGTCTGGTCCGCCTGGTCGCGCTGGCTGGTGGCTGATCGCCATGCTCAGACGTGAAGAGGCCCAGGAGCAGCTGACGGCGTTCGCCGGCGACGCGACCAAGCCGGCACTGGTAAGCCTGACCCGGCGGCTGTTCGCCGGGCCGCTGGTCAAGAAGGTGCACGAGTGGTCGAGCGACCCACGGCGCACCGGCACGCGCGCGCTGGGCCTGGAGCTCGATGGTCTAGACGACCGGCAATTGGCCCGGACGTTCGGGGCCGTGTGCCCGCCGCTCGGTGATCCGCTGGCGCGCTGGTGGCGGTGGTCGATGGTCGCGCCCTACCAGCTGGGATGGCAGCGCCGGGGATTCCGTAGCTCGAATCTGGACGACAGCCGATTCACTCGGATGGAGTCGCTGCGGCAGTTG
Source organism: Planosporangium flavigriseum (assembly GCF_011947225.1). Classification (GTDB taxonomy): domain Bacteria; phylum Actinomycetota; class Actinomycetes; order Mycobacteriales; family Micromonosporaceae; genus Planosporangium; species Planosporangium flavigriseum. The sequence goes on from NZ_JAATVW010000001.1 coordinate 306,501, forward strand.
CTTCGGCTCGGAAGGGAGTGGCCACAGGATGTCGCGTGGTTCGCGACCTGGCTGTCACACCTGCCGGGGTACCTGGAACCGTTGGCTGGCCTGCTGGCCTCCGAGATCAGCTCCGGGAGGTCCGACATCGCCGACACGCTCACGGCGAGCGCGTTCGGCCGGCATCCGATCAGCGGGATCACCACGACGGGTATCCAGGCGCTGCTGGGCTGCGACCGGCCCGAGTGCTGGGAGCCGGTGGTCACGCTGCTGCGTACGGCCGGACGGCAGGAGGGCCTGCGGTCGACGATCCTCGAGGCGACCGACCTCGCCTGCCCGGGATCGTTCCGCCGGATTCTGGACGTCGTCGTCGCCGACGGCCTGACGCGATTCGCTGGAACCGTCCGGGCGGCCGGGGTGTGGTTCGGCGAGGAGCTCACCGTGCGGACCAGCGGTCAGCTCACCACCGTATTGACCGACCTGGCGCAGTCCCTGGACTCGTCTGCCGCACCACCCCGGCCGGGTAATCCGGCGGAGACGTTCACTCGGCTGTGGGCAGCCGCGTTCGTCGATGCCCGACAAGCGATCCCGGTGGCCGCGGACCTGCTGCGGTCCACGGACGCCGGAACCCGGCGGTCCGCGGCGCGACTGCTGGCCGAGCTCGGGCTCGACGACGCCCGCGATGCGCTCCTGCCTGCGCTGGACGATCCGGACCTCTCGGTCTACGCGACGGCTGTCTCCGCCTGGCCGACCAGCCCGCACGCCCGTGACACCGACGCCACCCTCGACGACGACGCCGTCGAGGTGCTCCTGCGGCGCGTGCGTACACTCGGCAAACCGCAGCAGGTCGACACCGGTGTGATCGGCAGCCGCCTGCTGACCGTCGGCGCCGCGCACGCCGCCGACGTGATCCTGGCCAACCGGACGATCGCAGCCGCGCCGGTCGAGGCACTCGCGGCCGCGTCCGCCCAGGGACGGTGGGGCGCCGCCCACCGGCTGGCGAAGGACCCCGGCACCAACCGGGCCGCCCTGTTCGGTCTCCTGACCGACGGCTCAAGTTCGGTCCGCCGACAGGTGTTCGACGCGTTGGCCACCCTGCCGGTGATCACCCCGGACGAGGCCGGGCAACTGGAAGGGGCGCTGCGCCGCAAGAGCAGTGACCTGCGCCAGCACGCCATCACGCTGCTGCTGCGGCAACCGCCGGAGGCTGTCGCCGCCTCGGCGGCCACGCTGCGGGCCGGGACCGCCGATCAGGTACGGGCGGCCGCGGAGCTGGCCAAGCTGGCGGGCCTGTCGACTCAGCACGACGCCGTGACCGACCAAGCCTCCATCCCGGATGCCACCGTTGCCGGCAGTCCTGCGGCGGCCGACGACGAGATCCCGGTGGCGCTGCGCTACCGCGTGGCCGATCGGACCCCCGCCGTGGCACCAGCCCCGCCTCCGGCTGACCACTTCGCGCGCTACCAGCCAGGCTGCAAGCATCTCGTCAGCTCACTGCGCGCGTGGCTCGCCGAGCACTCCGATGTCGAGGTCGAGACCGGCAACGGCGTCGAACTACTGGCGAACCTGCGCTGGCTGCCACCGGCGCCCGCGGGTTCACCGCTGCCGCTGGCCCAGATCATCGGCCCATGGTGGGAGCGCACCTCCCCCACCTTGACCGATGGCGGCGTCGAGCTGTTACTCCTCCAGCTCGCCGTCCCGAGCATCAGGGAAGATTGGGCGCTGCGCGCCTCGCGCCGGGTCGTCGACCTTGGCCCAGCCGATCTGGACGCGCCCCCGCTGACCTGGCAGATCATCACCCGGCTGGCCCGCCGCGAATTCCGGCCGTCGTGGATCGACATCGCACTCGATGCGGCCAGCGCCGTCGTGCACGACCTTCCGCTCAGCAAACTGCTCGGCCCGCCCGAATCCATGAAACGCCGCGGCCGCCGGGTCGAGGTCGACCAGTGGGGTTATGTCCAGGGCGGCGACGCGCGCACCGCATTCGCTGACGTCGCGCACCTGCTGCCGCTGGCCGAACTGACACCCGAACAGCTCCGGCGGCTGTGGCAGTTGGCCCGGTATGTCGACGAGCCCGAAGGCACGCTCGACGTGTTCGACGGGCCGCGAGTCAGCGACCAGCCACCGGGGTGGGGCAAGCAGGCGGCCCAGCTGGTGCTCGACCAGCCGTGGCGGCACCATCCCTCGGTCGAGCTACTCGCCCGGGCGGTCGACGCCGGCACCGCGACCCGCGGCGACCTGCTGGACGCCCTACTGCGGCTCGGTGACGGCGACATCCGGCGCAGCGGACCCGTTCGCCACGCCGACGATCTGCCGCAGCTGACCGCACGGCGCCTTCCGGCGTGGGCACAGCCGTCGTCGGTGCAAGACGTCGTCAGCGAGGTACGGGATGCCGCCATATCCGGTGAGTTCCGCCGCGGCGACCTGCCCGTACCGCTGACGCCGATCGCGAAGCGGCTGCGTTCGGCCTACGGCATCCCGAGCGTCACCGCCGTCCTGGCAGCCCTCGGCAGGCGCCCGTTGACCCGCGGCTACAGCTGGACCGAAAGCCGGGAAAGCTCGCTGTCGCACCTGGTCCGCATCCATGCGCCGCGACCGGACGACACCGCCGAGCGGCTGTCCGCGGCGTTCGCCGCAGCCGGCATCACCCCGAGACGGGCCATCGAGTTCGGCGTGTACGCCCCACAATGGGCAGGTCTGATCGAGGCCCACCTCGGCTGGCCCGGCTTCGAGTCCGCCGTCTGGTGGGTACATGCCCACACCAAGGATGACTCCTGGGGCGTCGACCGGGAGATCCGCGACGAGTGGAACGCCGCGGTCAGCCAACGCACCCCACTCGACGCCGTCGACCTGGTCCGCGGCGCCGCCGACGTCGACTGGTTCAACGAGCTGATCACCGAGCTTGGCGTCGACCGGTTCAAGACCGTACTCGCCGCCGCGAAATACGCCTCCTCGGCGGGCGGGCACAAGCGCGCCGAACTGTTCGCGCAGGCCCTGCTCGGAAGGGTGGACGAGGCAGCGCTGCTGGAACGCATCCGCGGCAAGCGCCACCAGGACTCGGTGCGGGCTCTCGGTCTGCTACCCCTTTCCGGCCGGACCGACCCGGCACTGCTGGCCCGCTACGAGCTGATCCGCGGCTTCGTCGCCTCCGACCGCACATCCGGCTCGCAGCGCCGCGCCTCTGAGACGACCGCAGCCGAGATCGGGCTGGAGAACCTGGCCCGCACCGCCGGCTACCGGGACCCCGGCCGGCTGACCTGGGCAATGGAGGCGGAAGCCGTCCGCGACCTAGCCGCCGGCCCGGTCACCGCCCGGGACGGCGACGTGACCGTCACCCTCACGCTCGACGCTGACGGCGCACCGCAGCTGACCGTCGACCGAGCCGGCAAGACAATGAAGTCGGTACCGGCCGCGAGTGCAAAGGTGCCGGCCGTCGCCGAGCTGAAAACCCGTGTGACAACGCTGCGCCAGCAGGCCCGACGGATGCGGCGTTCGCTGGAGCAGTCCTGCGTCCGCGGGGAACGATTCAACGTCGACGAGCTCGCCGACCTGCTGCTGCATCCCGTCCTGGCACCGATGCTGCGCGACCTGGTCTTCGTCTCCGACGAGGGGGTCGTGGGCTTCGCCTCCCCGGACGCCCGGCTGCTGGTCGGCCCGGACGACGAGGAACGTCCCGTCGACGGGTCAGCGCTGCGGGTCGCGCACCCGGTGGATCTGCTCGCCTCCGGCGAATGGCCGCAACTGCAACACGCGCTGTTCACCCGCCGGCGGGTCCAACCGTTCCGGCAGCTGTTCCGCGAGCTGTACATACCGACCGCGACCGAACTCGACGACGGGCCCCGGTCACGCCGCTACAGCGGTCAGCAGATCGAGGCGCGGCAGGCCGCCGGGCTGTTCACCAGCCGCGGCTGGGTCGCCGACTTCGAGGTCGGCTTCAGCCGGACATACCACCAGGAGAAGATCACCGCCTGGTGCTCGGTACTCAACGGCCTCGGCACCGCCGCCGAGGTCGAAGACGCCGCCGTCGAGGACGTCACGTTCGTTCAGGCCGGCACCTGGAAGGTCATCCCGGTCGGCGACGTGCCGCCCCGTCTGTTCAGTGAGACGATGCGCGACCTCGACCTGGTCGTCTCCGTGGCACACGCCGGCCGCGTCGATCCGGAGACCACCGAGTCATCGATCGAGATGCGACGCCGCCTGGTCGAGGAGACCGCCGACCTGCTCGGCCTCGACAACGTCGAGGTCACCGGACATCACGCGAGAATCAAGGGCAAGCTCGGCACCTACTCGGTACAGCTCGGCTCCGGAGTCGTCCACCGCATCCCCGGCAACGCGATCTGCATCATCCCCGTGAGCGCACAGCACCGGGGACGGATCTTCCTGCCGTTCGCCGACGACGACCCCCGCACCGCTGAGGTCATCTCGAAGGTTCTGCTCCTGGCCCGCGACGACCGTATCCAAGATCCCACGATCCTTCAGCAGTTGACCTGAGCCCTAGCACCCCGTCAACACCGCGGCGACTGCGACGGTGGTCGTGCCGGAGGCTCGCACGGCGCCGCAGCAACGCTGCCACTCGGCTACGGCGCCGCCACCCACCGCGAACCTCCCCGCTCCCGCCAAGGCAGCAGCCGCGCCAAGCCGACCAGCACCGCCCGGTCGGCCCAATCGATGCCGCCGTGCCACCGCGCACAACGGCCATAGCCGGCCGGCACCTGCTGGCCGGCTATGGCCGTTGAGGGGCGGGCGGATCCTCGGCGCCGATCGGGCGCGAGGCGCGGAGCCGTCCGATCGCGGGTATGGCCCGTTCTTCGTGAGCGCGCGCGGCGTGCGGGTACACAGGTGAGTTGTTCGACCGTCCGGCGAGAAGCCGGTAGACCGTCTCCGCCGATCGGCGGTTGGGAAGTGAGATGCCGATTTCAACGAGACTGACCAGGGAGTACGGGATACGTCACCCGCTGGTCAGTGCGGGCATGGGATTCGTCTCGTACGAAGGTCTCGCGGCCGCGGTGTCGAATGCGGGCGGCCTGGGTGTGCTGGGCGCATCGCCCGATCCGGTGCCGAGTTTGCAGTCCATGGTCAGCCGGATCCGCGATCTCACCGACAAGCCGTGGGGCGTTGGCCTTATCTGCGCGGAGACCGCATTCGGCCCGGCCAGCACGCCGGAGCACGTCGCCGCCTGCGTGGAGCTTCGAGTCCCGTTGGTCGTATTCCACCACGACGTTCCGCCTGCGGAGTGGATCTCGCGGCTTCGCTCTGCCGGGATCAAGGTGTGGATGCAGGTGTCCTCCGTCGACCTCGCCGTCCAGGCAATGGCGGCCGGCGTCGACGGCCTGATTGCGCAGGGGCGCGAGGCGGGTGGGCACGTGCGGGCGGTTTCGTCTCGCGCGGAGTTGCTGAGCGCGATCCGGCAACGTTTTCCGGAAGCGTTGCTGCTCGGGGCGGGCGGTATCAGTACCGGCGAGAACGTGGCCGCCACCCTTAGCCAGGGAGCCGACGGCGTCTGGGTCGGCACCCGCTTCGTCGCGTCCGTCGAGGCGTACGCGAACGAGGAGTACAAGCAGCGGCTCGTCCGGTCGGACGGTGCGACGATCGTCACGAAGGTGTTCGGACCAGAATGGCCGGACGAGTCATACCGTGTGCTGGCCACCCCGTTCGCCGTCGAGGCGGATGCGAACCCGCCGGCTGAGTTCACCCCGGGCGCTCCGATCGGGCATACCACGTTGTTTCCGCATTCGGCGAAGTTGCCGTACGACATTCCGAGGTATTCCAACCTGCCGCCGAGCGTCGACACCACCGGGGATTGGGATCTGATGGTTTACCCGGCTGGCACCGGAGTCGGCGCCATCACCTCGATCGAACCTGCAGCGAGAATCGTCGATGAGATGATGAGGCAGGCGGAGAACCTGCTGGACCCTTGACATCCAGGCCCGCAAGCACGCGCCGAGCGCTTTTCGGAACAGCCGGCCCGTACCAGGTACACGATCGCGGCCAGCGCCGCCCGGCCGTCGGCCCACCGCTTGCCACCGCCCTGGGGACGCTTGGCCGGTACCGGGATCAGCGGCTGCGCCATCTCCCAGAACTCGTCGGCGCCCAGGTTCGGATCATGCCCTCGATCACGGAACAGAGACCCCGCCTCAGCCCAGCGACATCCTTCCAGCCCGCCCATAGCGCAAGCCATCTCAGGTGGCACCCATCGGTGCAGCAAACCCGTTCGGGCCTGGCGGATGGTGTGCATAACGCCGCGACCACGGGGTAGCGCGAGCGGGAGGCGTCCGCGTTCCGCCGTCGGACGTTCCGGAAGTTCCTCAGGCGACGAGCATGGCGTGATTCCTGGATTTGCGAGATAGCGAGTGAATCGTGCAGATGCGAGCCGCTCGGATGTACGGGTACCAGCAGCCCCTTCGGATCGAAGAGGTTCCCGTGCCCGAGACCAGGCCTGACGAGGTCCTGGTGAAGGTCGCTGCGGCGGGTATGTGCCGAAGCGACTACCAGCTCGTTGATGGCTACTTCAAGGGTCCGTTCCCGGTGAGGTTTCCGTACATCCCCGGGCATGAGATCGCGGGTCGCGTGGCGGGGTTGGGGAGCGCGGTACCGACGACAACGCACCTTTCCGAGGGCGACATGGTCGTGGTCTACCCGAGCTGGGGTGACGGTACATGCCGGCAGTGTCGCGAGGGCAACGAGCAGTTGTGCAGCGGCGACGGACGGTGGGTGGGCTTCGGCCCTCCGGGAGGCTTCGCCGAGTACCTTGCCGTGCCGTACCGGCACGCGATCCCGGTGTCAGGGGAAGGCGTGGAGACGCCGGAGATTCTCGCGCCGATGACCGACGCGGGTGTGACCCCCTACCGCGGGTTAAAGAAGCTCCGGGACGCGGGCAAGCTCGGGCCGGGGCGCACGGTCGCCATCAACGGCATCGGCGGCCTGGGCGCCTATGCGGTCCAGTACGCCAGGTTGTTTGCGGGTGGATCGACGGTGGTCGCACTCGGCCGCACCGACAGCAAGCTGGCCGTCGCGGTGGAGAACGGCGCACACCACGGCATCAACACCAGGGACAAGTCCGTCGAAGCCATCCAGGACGAGCTCGCCAAACTCACCGGCCGGCGCACGATCGACGCGATCCTGGACTGTGCGGGCGCCACGGCATCGGTCTCGTTGGGGTTTGACCTGCTGGGCGCCGAAGGCGCCCTGGTGTCCGTCGGGCTGATGAGCGACCGCGTCGAACACCGTCTGTTCCCCTTCGTCGGAACAGAGCTGTCCTACTTCGGTTCGTTCTGGTCCAATCACAACGACCTCGTCGAGGTGCTGGCACTCGCCAACGCCGGACAGATCAAGCACAACGTGACCAAGGTCAGGCTCGAGGACGTCAACGAAAACCTGGAAACCCTCGGCCGCGGCGGCGTCGTCGGCCGCCAGGTCATCGTCTTCGACTGAGCACACGACACGACGAGGCAACGCCGTCGGTATGCGGACGCTGGCGAGGTTGGGTCGCGGCTGGGGGCGCTGCGAGCACGGTCCGCCCCGAAGCATCGTCGGCCGCACCCGCCGGCAGCTGGCCTCGGAATTGATCACCGAGGTCGCCGCCATAGACAAGGAGATCAAAGCCGCCAACCAACTGTCACTCTGCCGTCAGACCTCGACGGCTATGAGTTCCAGCTGGTTGTTGTCGATATCGCGGAACACGATTGTCGAGAAGGCGAACGGCTCCTTCCTGCTCTGGATGCCGGAGTGCGCAATACCAAGGCTGTCGAGCCAGTCCACCCAGGCCTCCAGGCCTTGACGCCCGTCGACCTTCAGCGAGATGTGGTCCAGACCGGTGCGTGTCTCGTCCATCTCCTCGCCCTTGTTGGCATTGTTGTAATGCAGACCGATCACCAGTCCCGTTCGGGGCTCGACAACGAGTTCGGCGTACCCGGTCCACTCTCGCCCGTAATGCGGCACTCTCCCCTCCACCAAGTCACCCTGAAAGACCTTCTTGTACCACTCGACACTCTTGTCGAGGTCCCGGACGGTGAGCGCGAAGTGATGCACACCGTCGAATGACGGTGCCATTGTTCGGGTCATCGTCGTCTCCCTCGGGGTTGAATCCGAACAGCTTCCTCGGCAACGCTGGACGCGACAGCCGTGCCAGTTCCGCACTGTGGTTAGGTGAGGACCTTCAAAAGTTCCTGGGCCAGCGGTCCGGCGGACGCGGGGTTCTGTCCGGTGTACAGGTTGCGATCCACTACGGTGTACGGCTGCCAGATCGGGCCGCAGGAGAACTCCACGCCGAGCTTCTTGACCTCGTCCTCCATCAGCCACTTCGCCTTGGACGCCAAGCCCACTGCCTCCTCCTCGTCATTGGTGAAGCCGGTTATCCGATAGCCGGCGAACGGCGACGTGCCGTCCGCGTCCCGGGTGGCCAGCAGCGCCGCCGGCGCGTGGCACACCACGGCCAGCGGCTTGCCCGACGCCAGCGCATCCACCAACAGCTTTCCCGAGTCGGCGTCGAATGCCAGGTCTTCCATCGGCCCGTGGCCGCCGGGGTAGTACACCGCGTCATAGTCGTCCAGACGGGCGTCCTTCAGCGCCCTGCCCGAGGTTCTCCGGCCGGGCCTAGGCTCGCCGAAGGCGACCGCGAAGCGGCTCGGCCTTGGCCCGGCCGGGGGTTCTCGGGCAGCCGTCCCGGTGCACGGACGAGGGGAGCCCGCCCGGTGACCGTCCCGCCCCGATCTCTGAGGGAGGGCCGGGTCTGGGCGGAGCCCAGGGATCTCCGGGGTCGCGCAGTGGCGGTCGCATGAGGGAAGATCGACCTCTCATGCGGGGAAGGACGATGGTCGATTCCACTGAGGCTGTCCTGGGCCAGATTCAGGAGACGAGAGCGTACCGGCGGACCGTTGTCGCCGTGCGATGCTTCGGCCTTGGCTGGCTGGGCTTCATGGTGTGCTTCGCCGTGACGTTCGCAGGGTTCCATCCTGCGGTGCTCGTCATTCCTGTGGCCTGGCTTCTGGCCGTCATTGGCTGGGGCATGGGGATAACCGCACAGCGGCAGCTGCGCCGCGACTTCGGGCTTCGACCACGAACTGCGTTGTCGTCCTCGCTCTGGCGCGCTGTGCTCCGTGACGCGTTGCCCGGCCGTGGCTCAAGCCAGGTGTGACGGCACTCGTGGTGCGGCCGACCGGCGCGTGCGCGGCGGGCCGAAGGTCCAGAGCGCGACGCGCCGCGCCGGCACGGTCGGGCAACGCTTGCGCGGCGTCTTGATCCTGTAGAGAACAATGCGGCAATACAACCGCATCGCGCCGGCCCTGCCTGGGTGCGGTCGCACCGAACACTTGCCTGACCACACGTCGACAGGATCGCGTCATGCCCGGAGATCCGTTCAAGTTCCGCACCCCCGTCGTCCTTGTCATAACGGCCATTGGGGTTGCCTTCGGGGCGGTCATGGGGATCGGCGGCCTGGTCTTGACGGTCCCGGAGTGGCGGGCGGCTCATGGCGCTGGACGCACCGGCACGTTCACCCTCACCGAACCGATGTCCTGCGACCGTTGGCAGCCGCCACGACAGCGATGCGGCTGGTTCGGTGACTTCGTTAGCGACGACGGCAAGGTCGTACGCCAGGGGATGGAGCTGGACGGAGGACTGCCACCGGGCGCCAAGGTCGGCGACACCCTTGAGGCTCGTGACACCGGCAGCCTCGCCCAGATCTACCCGCTCAAAGCCGCACCGAGTTGGAAGGGCTCCGCAGGGTTTGCCGCTGGAGGATTCGGCATCTGCCTCGTGTGCCTGCTCGTCCTTCAGCCCTGGTCACGGTTCGGCAGATCACGGCGATAGTCGGCCAGCTGCCCAGCCAGGTAGCTCGCGCGCACTGGTTGAACTTGCCCTCCGATGTGCCAGGTGTTCAGCGCTACGCGGCGAAAGACTGGATCTCGTCGTACAGATCGACGGCTTCCCTGGACTTGTCGTACGGCTCTTGACGGAGCATGCCAGCGAACCGGCCGAGGCGCTTGCGGATCCATGAGATCTGGCGTTCGGGCGGTAGGTCGAGGATCGGTCGGATCGCGGCCGTTGCGACGTCGAACTGGCGCAGCTGTAGGTGCGCGGTGGCCTGGTAGACGTGCGCCAAGGCCTCGTCGTCGAGCGACCGTGACTCGGGCGGCTCGTGCTCCCACATGGCGATGGCCTGGGCCGCCTCCTGTGCCGCTCGTTGCGCGTCTGGTCCGCCGTCGAGCCAGATCAGGCTGCTGCCGGCGTAGTAGCGCTGTTTGGCCTCGCTGAACTCGTAGATGCCTCCGATGGAGTCGGCCGTGGTCAGGTGGTCGCGTTGGTCCTGGGCGCGGTCGAGGGCGCGGTTGGTGCCCTGCGAGTCGCCCAGGTTCGCGTGGCACTGGGCATAGCCGCAGAGCAGGCGCAGGCGGCTTGTTCCGCGCGTGCCGTATGGCAGCCCGTCGAGCACGTAGGCCGTGGCGCGGTCGTAGTCGCCTTCGAAGCGTGAGATCAGGCTCTGCGTGCCGCGTGTCCAGGCGCGCAGCTCGTTGTCGCCTGCGCGCTCGGCGCAGGTCCAGGCGGCGTCGGCGTGGATCATCGCCGCATGCGGATCGCCGAGGTCGAGCGCGGCGTAGGCGAGGATGCCCTGCAGGCGTCCGACGATCAGGTACAGGTCGTTGAGTTCGACGGCGCGATACTGGTGTTGGCGCCGCCGGCGAAGTGCCTCGCTGCGTAGCTCAACGGCCTGCTGAAGCATCGGCGCCGGCGGGCTGCTCAGGTAGCCGACCGCGAGATGCCTGGCGGCCTGGTTGGTGAAGACCTCTCCCAGAGGGCCGGACGCGAATTGCCGAGAGTGCTCGGCGAGCAGCTGCTTCCGGCAATCCCGCTGCGGTACCGGGCGCTCGTCGGGCTCGCCGCGGGAACCGGCCTGCGCTGGGGTGAGTGCGTGGGCCTGCGCTGGGACGCCGTCGACCTGGACGCCGGCCTCGTCCGCGTGGTCCGGGTCGCCGTCGAGGTGGCCGGCACCGTCACCGCGAAGCCGTTTCCGAAGTCGAAGGCCGGGCGCCGTACCGTGCCGCTGCTGCCGGCCGTCGTACAGCTGCTCGCCGAGCACTCTCGGCAATTCGCGTCCGGCCCTCTGGGAGAGGTCTTCACCAACCAGGCCGGCGGCCCGCTGCGGCGGACCCTGTTCCGCGCTCGCGTCTGGCGGCCGGCGCTGGTCCGGGCTGGCCTGCTCGGCAAGGTCGTGGAGGTCGGCCCGCGCAGCTACTTCGCCGCCTGGCCGGACACGACCGGGCTGGAGTGGTCGGCCGAGTTCCCCACCGAGCGGGAGGCGGTGGCCCACGTCGCCAAGAACGCGGCCGGCGGCCTGCGGTTCCACGACCTGCGGCACTCGTACGCGACCTGGTTGGTGTCGTCCGGGGTGCCGATCAACGACGTGCAGAAGGTCATGGGGCACGAGCAGGCGTCAACGACGCTGAACCGGTACACGCACGGCTCGGACGACCGTGACGCGCGCATCAGGAACGCTCTTGCTGCTTTTCTGCTGCCTGAGGCGGCCACGGATAGATCAGGAAACGCGGAAGGCCCCTCCGAAGAGGGGCCTTGACCTGGTGATTCATCTGGTGGGCGATACTGGGTTTGAACCAGTGACCTCTTCCGTGTCAAGGAAGCGCGCTCCCACTGCGCCAATCGCCCTTGGCGGTACTTCTGTTGTGCCGTTCCGAGGTGGAGACGGGATTTGAACCCGTGTACACGGCTTTGCAGGCCGTTGCCTCGCCTCTCGGCCACTCCACCGAGGTGTCGCCTCGAGATTTCTGGCGGCCTCCGAGCGGACGACGGGACTCGAACCCGCGACCCTCACCTTGGCAAGGTGATGCGCTACCAACTGCGCTACGTCCGCACCGCCACCGGCTGTGTTTCCCGGTGACGGATGAGAACTTTAGCCGAGCCAACCCCCCACTGCCAAACCGGGCCCCCCTCGGCGCGTCGCCGACACCCACGATCGACCCCGAAACCAACCCTGACCAGGAGTTTCTCAGGATGGCGCAGCAGCGAGCCCTGCGCATTGGCGCAGCCCGGCGAAGCGCTTGCTGACCTTGGCGGCCGCGTCGCCCTTCAACGGAATCGGCTGGCCGGTGGCGGAAACCACGGCCGGGAGGAACTCGTTCTTGACCACCTTGCGGCCCTCGACGGTCAGTTTCAGTACCCCGGTCTCCGTACTGAACGATTCCCCGTACCAGAGGAAGTTCGCCAGGCCGTACGCCACGTACGTGCCGCCCATCCAGCCGTCGCCCTGCAGCGTGTGGGCGTGCGAGCCGATGATCAGATCTGCCCCGGCACCGGCGATCTTGGCTGCGAAGCTCTTCTGCTCACCAGTGGGGCACGATTTGCCCTCCTGACCCCAGTGGTTGAACACGACCACCAGGTCGGCGTTCGAGCGGGCCGTGCGCACCGCAGCCACAGAACGGTCCAGGTCCAGCGTCATCGCGACCCCGGCGCGGTTGTCGCGCGCCACCCAGGTCGACTCCAACTCGTGCACCTGATTGAACGCCAGGAACGCGATCTTGACGTCCTTCACGGTCAGGTACAGCGGGGCGTACGCCTCCTCAGCGTTGCGCCCGATCCCGACGTACGGGAAGTCGGCGCGGCGAACGTTGACGAGAGTGTCGGCGAGCCCGACCTGGCCGTAGTCGAGCACGTGATTGTTGGCCAAGGTGACCACGTCGACCCCGGCGGCCTTCAGAGCGGCGAACGCGGTGATCGGCGCCCGGAAGCGGTACTGCTTCGGCTCGGGCGTACCCCGCTCGGTGATCGCCGTCTCCAGGTTCAGCATGGTCAGGTCGGAGTCCTGCAACACCGACGCGATCGGACCGAAGGCGCTCGCCGGGTCACTCAACAGGCCAGCAGTACGGCCGGTGAAGTGCACGTCGCCCGCGAACGCGAGGGTGAGGGGTCCGGCGGGAGCAGGACGAGCCGTAGGAGCGGACGGAGCCGCCGAATGGAACGTGGCGTCCCCACCACCGCACCCTGCCACGGCACCGGCCAGCACCGCCAACGCCCCGGCAAACCCGATCATCCTGCTCTTGATCACGGCCACAGGCTAGCTGCGGGGCACACGCCCCAGACCCGTACACGGATGTAGATCCGCGAATTTTTTCCCGATTTCATCCGCCTCGGTACCCGAAACCGGCAGCGGCTGCCCGGTCGTACGCGAGATCGACGCGGGCACCAACTCGGAGCGAGTGACGGTGCCACCCCGCAGCGTCAGCCGCAGCACCCCCGTGTCGTTACTGAACGCGTCGTCGCGCCACCACAGGAAGTTGCCCAGCCCGTACGCGACATAGGTCTTGCCCATCCACCCGTCGCCGAGCAGCAGGTGCGAGTGAGTACCCAGCACGATGGTCGCGCCCGCGTCGGCCATCCGGGACGCGAACGTCTTCATCTCAGCCGTCGGGCAGTTGTTGCCCTCCTGGCCCCAGTGCGCGTACACGACCACGACGTCGGCGACGGCACGGGCGGCGCGTACCGCGGCGGCGGAGCGGGCGAGGTCGACGGCCATCGCGACGCCAGGGCGGTCCTCCTTCGCAGCCCAGCTGTACTCCAGCTCGTGCACCTGGCTGACGGCGACGAAGGCGATGCGGGTGCCGCGCACGTTCGCCACCCACGGCGCGTACGCCTCGGCGGCGTTGTGACCGGCCCCGATGGCCGGCACGCCGGCCTTGCGGGCATTGTCGAGGGTGTCGGTCAGCCCGACCTTGCCGTAGTCGAGCGAGTGGTTGTTGGCGATCGTCACGACATCCACGCCGGCGCCACGCACGGCGTCGAAGGCGGCGGCCGGCGCCCGGAAGTGGAACTGCTTGGACTCGGGGGTACCCCGGTCGGTGACGGCCGTCTCCAGGTTGACCATGCTCACGTCGGCGTCCTTCAGCGTCGACGCGATCGGGCCGAAGGCGCTCGCCGGGTCGGTCAACAGGTCAGCCGTACGGTCCATGAAGTGGACATCGCCGGCGAACGCGAGCGTGATGTCCTGGGAGAGAGCCGGCGAAGGCGACGAAGCGGGCGCAACGGGCGCGGAGTTCCACGTGGCCCCCGGCGTACCCGACGAGCAGCCAGCGACAGTCAGCAGCGCCACACCGAGCGCAAGCCACCTCCGGGTTCTCACGGGCGCAAGCGTACGGGCCTCCGGCTAAGATCGAAGGCGTACTCGTGACTGGCGCATCACAGAGGTGGAACCGACCACCGGGGAGCGAGCTCGATCGCGGCACCGCGCGCCTGGGTGTCCGATCTTCGGCCGACCCTGCCAGGAGGACTCTCATGCACGTACCGCCGATCCCGACCCTGCACGCCGCCGACCCGGAGCTGGCCGCTCTGGTGGAGGGCGAGGCCCAGCGCCAGCACGACGTCCTACGGATGATCGCCTCGGAGAACTACGTCTCCCGCACGGTCCTCGAGGCGACCGGCACGGTGCTGACCAACAAGTACTCCGAGGGGTACCCGGGCAAGCGCTACTACGAGGGCCAGCTCTTCATCGACCAGATCGAGCAGCTGGCGATCGACCGCGCGAAGGCGCTGTTCGGCGTCGACCACGCCAACGTCCAGCCGTACTCGGGCTCGCCGGCCAACCTCGCCGTCTACCTGGCGTTCGCCCAGCCCGGCGACCCGGTGATGGGCCTGTCGCTGCCGATGGGCGGCCACCTGACCCACGGCTGGGGCGTTTCGGCGACCGGCGCCTGGTTCCGCCCGGTGCGCTACGAGGTGCGCCGCGAGGACGGCCGCATCGACCTGGACCAGGTCCGCGACCTGGCCCGCAAGGAGCAGCCGAAGATCATGATCGCGGGTGGCACGGCCATCCCGCGCACCATCGACTTCCCGGCGTTCGCCGAGATCGCCCGCGAGGTCGGCGCGGTCCTGGTCGCCGACATCGCCCACATCGCCGGCCTGATCGCCGGTGGCGCGCACCCGTCCCCGGTCGGCTACGCCGACGTGATCACCACCACGACGCACAAGACCCTGCGCGGCCCGCGTGGCGCAATGATCATGACCACCGCCGAGCACGCCAAGGCGGTCGACAAGGCCGTCTTCCCCGGCCTGCAGGGCGGCCCGCACAACCACACCACCGCCGGTATCGCGGTGGCGCTGAAGGAAGCGTCGACGCCCGACTTCAGCCGCTACGCCCACCAGATCGTGGCCAACGCCAAGGCCCTGGCCGCCGCCCTGACCGAGCGCGGCTTCGACCTGGTCACCGGCGGCACGGACAACCACCTGATCCTGATCGACCTGACCAACAAGGGCATCGGCGGCAAGCCGGTTGCCCGCGCGCTCGACCGCGCCGGCATCGAGACGAACTACAACACCGTCCCGTACGACCAGCGCAAGCCGTTCGACCCGTCCGGCCTGCGCATCGGCACCCCGGCGCTGACCACGCGGGGGCTCACCGAGGCGCAGATGCCGCAGATCGCCGCGTGGATGTCCGACGCGGTCGACGCCGCGACCAAGGACGACGAGGCGACCCTGAACACGATCGCCGGTCAGGTACGCGAGATGCTCGCCGCGTACCCGATGCCGGGTTGGGAGCCGACCCGCTAGAGCGAGGCGACAGCGCCCCGGAACTTCTCGGCGTCGAAGGTGCCGTGCAGTTCCGGGGCCAGCCAGTAGGCGGCCTGCTCGCGGAAGGGCGCGGGCTGCCACCCACCGACACCGTCGGGCACGACCCCGGCGAGCTCGCCGGTGAGGTCGGTCAGGTTGGTCCGGTGCACGAGTTCCGGCTGATCCGGCCACGAGCCGACCACGACCCTGGCCGGCACGCCCCGCCGGTCGAGCGCTTCGAGCGTCAGCGCGGTGTGGTTGAGCGTCCCGAGCCCGGGCCGCGCGACCACGACCGCGGGGGCGCCGAGGGTGATGGCGAGGTCGGCGACGGTCCAGCCACCGTCACCCAGCTGTACGAACAGACCGCCGGCCCCTTCCACGAGGACGAGTTCGTGGTCGGCGGCGAGGTCCTCGACGGCGCTGAGCACGTCGGCGAGGACGAGCGGGGCGAGACCGGAGACCCGGGCCGCGGTCAGCGGCGCGAGGGGATCCGGGTAGGACGCGAGCGTACGCACGGTCGCCGGGCCGGCGAGGCGCTGTACGGTCTCGGCGTCGGTCTCCTCCTCCTCAGCGGTGCCGGTCTGACCGGGCTTGACGACGGCGACCCGCAGGCCGGCCTGGGTGGCGGCGGCCGCCATGGCTGCCGTCACGATCGTCTTGCCGACCGCGGTGTCGGTACCCGTCAGGATGACCGGCCCCCGCAATGGCCTCATGGGCGCTCCTCCAGGATCACATCGATGGCGCGCTCGAAATCGGCCCGCGCCACGCCGGCGTTGATGGTAAGCCGCAGCCGCGACCGCTGGTCCGGCGTCGACGGCGGCCGGAAACAGCCGACCGCGACTCCCCGGTCCCGGCAGGCGGTGGCCCAGGCGAGGGCCTGCTGCGGCCCGGGGGCGGTGACGGACAGGACCCCGCCGGACGGCGTGGGCACCTCCAGGCCGGCGGCGCGCAGACGCGCGGTCGCGTACGCGGCCCGGTCAGCCAGCTCCTTGCGCAGCGCGTCCCCTTCCGCGATCACGCGCAGCGCCGCGTGCGCGCCGGCCGCGACGGCCGGCGGGAGCGCGGTGTCGTAGATGAACGTACGGCCGGTGTCGACCAGGTGCCGGCGCAGTTGCGCGGGGCCCGCGACGAGCCCGCCGGCCGCGCCGAACGCCTTGGACAGGGTGGCCGTCACGACGACGTCGGGTTCGCCGGCGATGCCCGCCGCCGCGACCCCGCCCGCGCCGCGCGGGCCGAGCAGCCCCACGGCGTGCGCGTCGTCGACGAGCAGGAGCGCCCCGTACTCGCGGCAGGCGGCGTGCAGTTCCCGGAGCGGGGCGAGGTCGCCGTCGACGGAGAACACCGACTCGGTGATGACCAGCGCCGGGCGGCCGGGGTGCGCGGCGAGCGTCTCGCGTACGGCCGGCACGTCGGCGTGCGGCGTGACGACGGTCTGCACCCCGGCCCGGCCGGCCTTCGCCATCCGGCAGCCGTCCACGAGAGACGCATGGTTGTAGGCGTCGGAGACGATGAGGGTGCCGGGCCGGGCGAGCGCCTTGACCGCGCCGACGTTGGCGAGGTACCCCGACGAGTACACCAGGGCGGTCTGCGTACCGAGCCAGTCGGCCAGGCCGGCTTCGAGGTCGTCGTGGGCGTTCGTCGACCCGCGGACGAGCCGGGAGCCGGTGGCGCCCAGCCCGTACGCCCGGACCGCCGCCACCGCGGCCTCGATGATCTCCGGGTGCCGGGCCAGACCGAGGTAGTCGTTGCCGGCGAGGTCGATCATCTCCTCGGCCGGCCCGTGCGGGCGCAGGTCGCGGCGCAGCCCGGCCGTCTCGCGTGCGGCGGCCTGCTCGGTCAGGGTGTCGAGCCAGTCGTGGCAGGAGGGCGCCCCGGTCACCGGGGCGCTGATCTCGGCGGCGGTCACCCGACCACCTCGGGCAAGCGACCGACAGCGGGCGGCTCGTCCGGGCCGGTCGGGTTGGTCGGCTCGTCGGGCTTGGGGTCGGTCGGCCCCTCCGGGTCGGTCGGGCTCGGGCCGCTCGGCAGGTCCGGGTCGGGCGGCGGGAGGCTGGGCTCCTTGGTAGCGGTCGGGCCCGCCGAGGTAGCGGTCGGGCCCGCCAACGAGCCGTCGAGGACCCGGTTACCGTCCACGTCGTACAGCCAGGATCCCTCGATCCGGGTGATGACGGTCCGCCGATCGCGCTGCGACGGGCTGTCCTGGGTGAATGGCTGCCACATCGACGCCGCGTCGCGTTCCAGCCAGTTCATGGCACGCCTCCAGGCGTTGTATTGAGTTCCACAAAGCGCCCTGTTCCGCCCGAAGCAGGTCTAACCGGCGGAATTACCACTGCAAGCACCGCTCCGGCCGTCATCAGGCCGTCTGCGCCATGATGGCACCGAGTAGGTTATCGATTGGCGTACGGGTGCGCTCGCCGAGATCACGCCCATCCTGTCGACCATGCCCCGGCCACCCGGTAATGGTGAGGCCGCGACCGCCGGATGGTGGCATCGTGACGGGCGTGATCAGCGCCTCGGGTAGCCGGATCGGCTGGGCTGACCTCCCGGCGAAGGTGTGTGCCGCCGTCGAGGACATCGTCGGCGGCGAGGTGTGCGAGGCGGTCTCCCAGCCCGGCGGCTTCTCCCCCGGCAGCGCCGACCGGGTACGGACCACGAACGGCCGGCGAGCGTTCGTCAAAGCGGTCAGCCCGGCACAGAACGCCGAATCTCCGGACCTGCACCGCCGGGAGGCCCGGATCACCGGCACCCTCCCGCCCACTGCTCCCGCTCCTCGGCTGCTCGGCACGTTCGAGCACGACGGCTGGGTGGTGCTGGTCCTGGAGGACGTCGAGGGGCGCCATCCGCGTACTCCGTGGGAGATCGGTGAGCTGACCGCCGTCCTGGACGCGCTGGACGATCTGGCGCGGCAGGCCACGCCGACGCCGCTGCCCGAACTGGCGAGCACGGCCGCACAACTGGCCGACGACTTCGACGGCTGGCGGCGACTGGCCGCCGATACGCCCGATGACCTCGACGCCTGGGCGGTCGACCAGCTGGACGACCTGCAGCGCTGGGCGGCCCGGGGTCTGGCGGCGCTCACCGGCGACACCCTTGTCCACCTCGACGTCCGGGCGGACAACCTGCTGCTGCGCCCGGACGGTGGCGTCAGCATCGTCGACTGGCCGTGGGCGGCGACCGGCCCCCGGTGGCTCGACGCGCTCTCCGTACTGGTCAACGTCCACCTGTACGGCGGGGTCGACGTCGAGGCGATCCTCGCCGCCCGGGACACGACGGCGACGGCCGACCCGGGCGACCTCACCGGCGTACTGGTCGGGCTGACCGGCTTCTTCCTGGATTACGCGCGGCGGCCGTCCCCGCCCGGCCTGCCGACCCTGCGGGGGTTCCAACGCGCCCAGGGCGAGTCCACGCTGCGCTGGGTACGCGCCCGGATGCGTGAGTAACTGCGCAAACAGGAGAGTCCGCAGGTGACTGTCCTACGCGCCTTGTAGGGTACGGCCATGCCTGAGTCCGTACTCGCGCGCGCCGAGCGCGTCCTGGAAACCGGTGTGGGCCTCGACGAGGCCGGCGTGCTCGAGGTGCTGCGGCTGCCCGACGACCAGATACCGGCCATCCTCGAGCTGGCACACCAGGTACGGATGCGCTGGTGCGGCCCGGAGGTCGAGGTCGAGGGCATCGTCTCGCTGAAGACCGGCGGCTGCCCGGAGGACTGCCACTTCTGCTCGCAGTCCGGCCTGTTCACCTCGCCGGTACGCGCCGTGTGGCTGGACATCCCCGCGCTCGTCGAGGCGGCCAAGCAGACCGCGGCCACCGGGGCGACCGAGTTCTGCATCGTCGCCGCCGTCCGCGGGCCCGACGCCAAGCTGATGGCGCAACTGCGCGAGGGCGTGGCCGCGATCCGCGAAGCCGTCGACATCAACATCGCCGCCTCCATCGGCATGCTCACCAAGGAGCAGGTGGACGAGCTGGTCGAGCTCGGCGTGCACCGGTACAACCACAACCTGGAGACCGCCCGGTCGCACTTCCCCAACGTCGTCACCACCCACTCCTGGGAGGAGCGCTGGGACACGCTGCGGATGGTGCGCGAGTCCGGCATGGAGGTCTGCTGCGGCGGCATCCTCGGCCTGGGCGAGAGCGTCGAGCAGCGGGCCGAGTTCGCGATCCAGCTGCAGGAGCTCGACCCGCACGAGGTGCCGCTCAACTTCCTCAACCCGCGCCCCGGCACCCCCCTCGCCGACCAGCCGGTGCTCGACCCGAAGGACGCGCTCCGGGCGATCGCCGCGTTCCGGCTGGCGCTGCCGCGCACGATCCTGCGGTACGCCGGCGGCCGCGAGATCACGCTCGGCGACCTCGGCACCCGCGACGGCCTCCTCGGCGGCGTCAACGCGGTGATCGTCGGCAACTACCTCACCACGCTCGGCCGCAGGCCGGACGAGGACCTCGCGCTGCTCGAGGAGCTGAGCATGCCGGTCAAGGCTCTCTCTGCCACCCTGTAGCCATGCTGTGGTGTGATCGATGCGGGCGGGCGCTCGCCGACGGCGGCCATGAGACGTGCGTGGCCGCCCGCGCGCTGGAGCCGCCCCGGTACTGCGGGCAGTGCCGGCGCCGGATGAAGGTGCAGGTGCTGCCGGCCGGCTGGCGGGCCAGCTGCGTGGAGCACGGCACCCGCGCCTCCGCCTGACCCTCGCCTTCCTTGATCACCGAGAGTTTCGGGTGCTTTGACGCCCCAGACTCTCGGTGATCAATGAACCCAGCAACGCAAGCCGGGCGAGCCGGTTCCGGCGGGCCAGGCGTGCCACTCGGGGCCGGCAGGCGCGCTGATAATCACGCAGCGCGTCGATCAGTGCGGGGCCGGGTGCGGCATCGCGTACGAGCGCCTGCAGCGCCACCGCGTCCGCCAGGGCCAGGCACGCGCCCTGTCCCGGATGGTCCGCGAAGGCGTGGGCCGCGTCGCCGAGCAGCACGTACCCGCCACCACCGCCGGGGAACACGAACGACTCCGGCATCGGCCGCAGCGCGCTGATCGTCTCCTGGACCAGGTCCTCGGGCTCGGTCGCCGCCAGCAGCGTGCCTACGGTCTCGTGCCAGCCCGCGAACCACCGCCGCAGCAGAGCAAGCTGGACCTCCGGCGGCTCCGGGCGGGCCGCGCCCGGCACCGTCGCCATCCAGTAGATGCCGCCCCGGTTCGACGCCCCGGCCGAACCCCGCTCACCCAGCGAGGCGTGGAGGAACCGCTGCCGCCCGCTCAGCATCTCTCCGGCCACGGGCACGCCGGCCGGCAACTGCGGCGCTCGGTACCAGGGGATCACCGCCCGCCACGCGACGCGACTGCTGACCGGAACGCTGGCGGGTACGAGTCGCTGCCGCACCGCGCTGCGCACCCCGTCGGCGGCGACGACCAGGTCGGCCTCCCACGTGTTGCGCCCGTCACCGACTGCGGGCCGGTACTCGTCGGCGCGTACGGTCCGCACCGTCACCCCGGTCCGGATGTCGATGCGGTCGCCGAGCCCGGCGACGAGCGCGTCGTGCAGATCTTCGTGGTGCACCACGTACGTCGCCTCACCACCGATCGCCGGCACCGGCGTCGCGATCGCGTCGAGCCCGTCGTCGAGGCCCAGGGTCCGCAGCGCACGTACCCCGTTCGGCCACAGCAGCAGGGCCGCCCGCCCGAGACGGATGCGCTCCTCCCGCTCCAGCAGCGTGACCTGCCAGTCCGCCCGGGCCAGGGCGCCGGCGACGGCGAGACCGCCGATGCCGGCGCCGACCACGACCGCCGTGCGCATCTACTGCTTGGAGGGCTGGGCCTCGCCGGCGGTGGCGGGAGCGGCCGGGGTGGTCTTCCCGGGCGCCCCGGCATCGGCTAACTCGACGTCGGCCGCTCCGTCGGCCGCCTCGGCCTTGGCCGCTCCGTCGGCCGCCGCGGCCTTGGCCGCTCCGTCGGCGCCGGCCGGCACCGGTGCGTCGCTGACCGCCGGGTCGGCGGCCGTACCGTCGGCCGGCACGACCGTGATCTCGCCGGACTCCGCGACGACCAGGCGCTCCTGCGGGCCGCGTACCCGCAGGAAGTAGATCAGCGCTCCGACGAAGACGATGATCGACATCCAGTTGTTGACCCGCATGCCGAGGATCTGGTGCGCGTCGTCGCTGCGCATCGCCTCGACCCAGAACCGTCCGACGGTGTAGGCCATCACGTAGAGCGCGAACGCCCGGCCACGGCCGAAGCGATAACGCCTGTCCAACTGCCAGACCAGGATCGCCACGCCGAGGCACCACAGCGACTCGTACAGGAACGTCGGGTGGTACAGCCCGGACTGGACGACCGGGTTGCCCGCGAAGTCGGTCTTTGCCGCGCCTCTCGCCGGGTCCCACTCGTAGATCTTGAGTCCCCAGGGCAGCGAGGTCTGCCGGCCGAACAGTTCGTTGTTGAACCAGTTGCCCCAGCGCCCGAGCCCCTGTGCCAGGGGAAGCCCCGGCGCGAGCGCGTCGGCGACGAACGCCAGCGGGATGCCCATGCGGCGGCAGGCGATCCACGCCCCCACCGCGCCACCGGCAACGGCGCCCCAGATACCCAGGCCACCGTTCCAGATCTGGAACGCGCCCATCGGGTGGCCACCCGGACCGAAGTACGCGTCGGGCGACGTGATCACGTGGTAGATCCGCGCGCCGATGATCCCGAACGGCACCGCCCACACGGCGATGTCGAGGACGGCCCATTCGGGCGCACCGCGGCGGCGCATCCTGATCTCGGTAATGGCACAGGCGGCCACGATGCCGAGCACGATGCACAGAGCGTACGCCCGGATCGGCACCGGGCCGAGGTGCCACACGCTCTGCGACGGACTCGGGATCGCGGCAAGGGAGGTAAGCGCGACAGGGGTCACAGGTGGACACGCTACCTCGAACACCCGCGATCTGCGTCGCCCGGTGGTCACGCCGTGGGACCGGTTCTAGGCTTCCGATATGAGCCAGGTCACTTCGGCGGTCAGCGCCGACGTTAGTTTCATCAGTGACCGCCCGTCCGTATCAGTGGTCACCGCCGTCCTCTCCGACGATGCCGGGCGCCTGCTGTTGTGCCAGATCCGCCTCGGGGATCCGCTCTGGTCGCTGCCCGGGGGCCGGGTACGCGACAGTGAGAGTCCGATCCACGCGGTCGCCCGCGAGGTCTTCGCCGACATCGGCGCGGAGTTCGAACTGATCGACCTGGTGGGCCTCTACCAGCTCACCGGCGACGACGGCGGCGACGACGAGCTACCCGACGTGGCGGTCCACGTCTTCCGCGGCAAGCTGCGCACCGGCGAGGTCGCGGTGAACTGGCCGGGCCGGGTCCACCGCCTGTCCTGGTACGAGCCGGACGCGCTGCCGGAGTCGCTGACCGCCACCACGCGGGCGGCCCTGGCCGACGCCGTCGCCGGCCGCTCCGGTGTCGTGCGCACGGTGCGCCGGGATCTGGCGCGCGAGCGGACCGACGTCACCGGGGCCACCCGGCCGAGCACGGTCGCCGCCGCGGGCTGACCGCCACGCGGGTCAGGCGTGGCGTACGCCCCCGGCGAGGTCGGCGGCGAGCGCACGCAGCGCGGCGAGGCCCGCATCGAGGTCCGGCGCGCGGAGCAGAGCGTCGACCAGCGCGCTGCCGACGATCACCCCGTCGGCGAAGGACGCCACCTCGGCGGCCTGCGCTCCGTCGCGCACCCCGAGCCCGACCGAGACCGGCAGGGCCGGGTTGGCCGACAGCCGCCGCACCCGGTCCACCAGCACGGGCGCGGCAGTCGAGGTCTGGTCGCGGGCACCGGTGACGCCCATGACGCTGCTGGCGTACACGAAGCCACGGCACGCCGCGGTGGTCATGCGTACCCGCTCGTCGGTCGACGACGGCGCCACCAGGAACACCCGGTCGAGGCCGTGCTCGTCGGAGGCGGCGATCCACTCGTCGGCCTCGTCCGGGATCAGGTCGGGGGTGATGAGACCGGCGCCGCCCGCGGCGGCGAGGTCACGGGCGAACGCGGAGACGCCGTAGCGCTCGATCGGGTTCCAGTACGACATGACCAGCACGGACGCGCCGGCGTCGGCGACGGCGGCGACGGTGCGGAGCACGTCCGCCGCGCGTACGCCGCCGGCGAGGGCGGCTTCCGCGGCGCGCTGGATGGTCGGGCCGTCCATGACCGGGTCGGAGTACGGGAAGCCGACCTCGACGACGTCGACGCCGGCCTCGACCATGGCCCGGACGGCGGCGATCCCGCCGTCGACGGTCGGGAACCCGGCCGGCAGGTAGCCGACCAGGACGGCGCGGCCCTCGGCCTTCGCCTTCTCAAAAGCGATACTGACGCTCACAGGACCTCGAACCACTTTCCTGCGGTCTCCACGTCCTTGTCGCCTCGGCCGGACAGGTTGACCACGATCGTCGGGGTACGCCCCAGCTCCTCCGCGAGCCTCGGCGCGATCCGCAGCGCCCCGGCGAGGGCGTGCGAGCTCTCGATCGCCGGGATGATGCCCTCGGTACGGCACAGCAGCTGGAACGCCTGCATCGCCTCGGCATCGGTCACCGGCTCGTAGATCGCCCGGCCGGTGTCGGCCAGCCACGCGTGCTCCGGCCCGACCGCCGGGTAGTCCAGCCCGGCCGAGATCGAGTGCGACTCGATCGTCTGGCCGTCCTCGTCCTGCAGCAGGTACGTCTTCGCGCCGTGCAGCACGCCCAGGCCGCCGCCGGTGATGCTGGCCGCGTGCCGGCCGGTCTCCACACCGTCGCCGCCGGCCTCGAAGCCGTACAGCCGCACGTCGGTGTCCGGGACGAACGCGTGGAAGATGCCGATCGCGTTGGAGCCGCCGCCCACGCAGGCCGCGACGGCGTCGGGCAGCGCGCCGGTGACGTCCAGGCATTGCTGGCGAGCCTCCACGCCGATGCCGCGCACGAAGTCGCGCACCATCGCCGGGAACGGGTGCGGCCCGGCCGCGGTGCCCAGCAGGTAGTGCGTCTCGTCGACGTTGGTGACCCAGTCGCGCAGCGCCTCGTTGATCGCGTCCTTGAGGGTGCGGGAACCGGTGGTCACCGGGATGACCGTCGCGCCGAGGAGCTCCATGCGGGCGACGTTGAGGGCCTGCCGGCGGGTGTCCTCCTCGCCCATGTAGACCACGCACTCGAGGTCGAGCAGGGCGGCCGCCGTGGCGCTGGCGACGCCGTGCTGGCCGGCGCCGGTCTCGGCGATGATCCGCTTCTTGCCCATCTGCTTGGTCAGCAGCGCCTGGCCGAGCACGTTACGGACCTTGTGCGCACCGGTGTGGTTGAGGTCTTCGCGCTTGAGCAGGATCCGGGCGCCCGCCTGCTGCGACAGCCGAGTGGCGTCGTAGAGCATCGACGGGGTGCCGGCGTAGTCGCGCAGCAGCCGGCCGAACTCGGCCTGGAACACCTCGTCGGTCATGGCCTTGCGGTACTCGACGTCGAGCTGGTCGAGCGCCGCGATCAGCGCCTCCGGCACGAACCGGCCGCCGTAGCGGCCGAAGTGACCTGTTCCGTCCGGGCCGAACTCCGTCTCGCTCATCGGGTCGGCCTCGGCGTCGCCGGGTGGCTGCCGGCGGTCACCAGCTCAGCCACCGCCTCCCGCGGACTCTTGTGGGTCACCAGGCCCTCCCCGACCAGTACCGCGTCGGCACCGGCCGACGCGTAGCGAATCAGGTCGTGCGGGCCCCGCACCCCCGACTCCGCGATCTTGACGACGTGCCCCGGCAAGCCGGGGGCGATCCGCTCGAACACCGAGCGGTCCACCTCGAGGGTACGCAGGTTGCGGGCGTTGACGCCGATCACGCGGGCACCGGCGTCCAGGGCCCGGTCGGCTTCCTCCTCGTTGTGCACCTCGACGAGCGCCGTCATGCCCAGGCTCTCGACGCGGTCGAGCAGGCCGGTCAGCGTGTTCTGGTCCAGCGCGGCGACGATCAGCAGGATGACGTCGGCGCCGTACGCGCGGGCCTCGTGCACCTGGTAGCTGGAGACGACGAAGTCCTTGCGCAGCAACGGAACGTCCACCACGGCCCGCACCGCCGCGAAGTCTTCGAGGCTGCCGCCGAACCAGCGCCCCTCGGTCAGCACGCTGATACAGCGCGCGCCGCCCGCCGCGTACTCCTGGGCCAGCTCTGCCGGGTCCGGAATCTCCGCGAGCTGCCCCTTGGAGGGCGACGAGCGCTTGACCTCCGCGATCACCCCCACACCGGGGGCGCGCAGGATCGTGTACGCGTCCTTGGCTGGCGGCGCGGCGGCGGCCAGCTCTTTGATCTGCTCCAGCGGAACCCGCTCCTGGCGCACGGCCACGTCTTCACGTACGCCAGCCAGAATCTCATCCAGCACGTGGCCGGACTCGGGCTGGAAACGCTCGGGGTTCTGCGGACTCCCCTCTTCCGCTGTCATGCGCCCGATGCTAAGCGGAGTCCGAACGGGGTAGGTGTCCGGGGTATGGGCGTCGTCACCACAGCGCGTACGGCATAATGTCAAGCCCCCTATTGAGTGGGGTCCTCACCACGGTCGAGAGCGTCCCAGATCTGCGCCTCGCCGCGCGGCGCGGTCGCCGTTCCCGCCGGCCGTTCGTACCGGGCGCTCATGCCCGGCCACGCCCGCCCGTACACCATCGTCAACACGCCTGAGCCGGCGACGAGCAGGCCACCCAGCGCGGTCAGCACCGGCCAGGCCGGCGTGGCGACCCCCAGCTTCGACAGCGCGCCGGCGGCCAGCCCAAACCCCGACAACACCAGCAGTACGCCCACCGCGGCGCGCACCAGCCCGCGGGTGGCGAGCAGGGCGCCCGCCCCGGCGAGCGCGACCAGGGCGAGGGCGGACAACCACGGCAGCAGCGCGGCGCCGGTCTTCGCCTCGTTCAGGGCCGGCAGCGGCGCCGGGCGCACCACCGTGACGTGCGTCCAGGTGCGGCCGGCGGCCAGCAGCGCCAGCCCGGCACCTGCGGCACAGGCCAGGACCGCGACGGCACGTACCCGGTTGGGGCTCATCGCGCCGGCCGCAGCGTCTCCGCCGCCGTGATCGCGGCGAGCACCGCGGCAGCCTTGTTACGGGTCTCGGTCTCCTCGGCCTCCGGGTTGGAGTCGGCCACGATGCCCGCCCCGGCCGACACGTACGCCATGCCGTCACGGAACAGCGCGGTACGGATGGCGATGGCGGTGTCCATGTCCCCGCCGAACCCGAAGTAGCCCACGACACCGCCGTACACGCCGCGCCGGACCGGCTCCAACTCCTCGATGATCTCCATCGCCCGGACCTTGGGCGCCCCGGACAGGGTGCCGGCCGGGAACGTGGCGGCGAGGGTGTCGAACGCCGAGTACCGGTCGGCCAGCTCACCGACGACCGTGCTGACGATGTGCATCACGTGGCTGTACCGCTCGACGGTGGCGAACTCGGGCACCTCCACGGTGCCCGGCTTGCACACCCGGCCGAGGTCGTTGCGGGCCAGGTCGACCAGCATCACGTGCTCGGAGCGCTCCTTGGGGTCGGCGAGCAACTGCGCCGCGAGCGCGGCGTCCTCGGCCGGCGTCGCGCCCCGCCAGCGGGTACCCGCGATCGGATGCAGCATCGCCCGCCGACCGGTGACCTTCACGTGCACCTCGGGAGACGACCCGACGATGTCGAAGTCGTCGAAGCGCAACAGGTACATGTACGGGCTGGGGTTGGAGGTGCGCAGCACCCGGTACACGTCGAGCGGGTCGGCGTCGGTCGGGCGCTCGAAGCGCTGGGCGAGCACGATCTGGAAGCACTCGCCGGCCCGGATCGCCTCCTTGGCCACCTCAACGGCCTTCGGGTACTCGCCGGGGGCCGTCCGGCTCGTCACGCCGGCGACATCGGCGCGGTCCACCGTGGACACCATCGGCGGCGTAGGGCGCGACAGGGCGGTCGTCATCGCGTCGAGCCGGCCGATGGCCTGGTGGTAGGCGGCCTTGAGGTCGTCGTCGGACGGATCGACCGGCAGCACCGCGTTGGCGATGAGGACCGCAGCGCCGGCGAAATGGTCGAGCGCGACCAGGTCGGTCGCGAGCATCATGCCCAGCGCCGGCTGCCCCAGGTCGTCCTCGGCGAGCTCGGGCAGCCGCTCGAACCGGCGGACCATGTCGTACGAGATGAAGCCGACCATCCCGCCGGACAGCGGCGGCAGGTCGATCTCGTCGGGCTCCGGGGCGTGCAGCGCCGCGACCGTCGCGCGCAGCACCTCGGCCGGGTCACCGGCGGTGGGCACGCCGTCAGGCGGGGTACCCAGCCAGTGGGCGCCGCCACCCTGTTCCACGAGCGTGGCGGCGCTGCGCACGCCGATGAACGAGTACCGCGACCAGACCGCCCCGGCCGATCCGGCCCCCTGCTCGGCCGATTCCAGCAGGAACGTCCCCGGCCCGCCGGCCAGCTTGCGGTAGACCCCGACCGGCGTCTCGCCGTCGGCGAGCAGCCGCCGCGTCACGGGCACCACCCGCCGGGTACGCGCCAGCGCGCGGAAGGTCGCCTCGTCGGGTACGACGGCGCCGGTCGTCATGCCTTCTCCTCCCGGAGGACGTCGAAGAAGCAGCTGTGCTCGCCCGTGTGGCAGGCCGCTCCGACCTGCTCCACGGTCAGCAGCAGGGCGTCGCCGTCGCAGTCGAGCGCCACCGAGCGCACGTACTGATGGTGCCCGGACGTGTCACCCTTCACCCAGTACTCCCGTCGGCTGCGCGACCAGTAGGTCGCCCGGCCGGTGGTCAGGGTGCGCCGCAGCGCCTCGTCGTCCATCCACGCCAGCATCAGGACGGTGCCGGTGGCGGCTTCCTGGACGATCGCGGGAATCAGGCCGGCCGGATCGCGCTTGAGCCGCGTCGCGATGGCCGGATCGAGCTGCGTGTCGGGTTCTAGCTGCACAGTGCCCGATTCTCTCCCATCCGCCGGGTGCACCGGACGCCCGCCCCCACAGCCCCTTTTGCGGGGGTGTGCGGCAGGGACATCAGCGGTAATTTGTGGGGGCGCATCGGCATGCGTGAGATCCGCACCGAAGCGTTGGCGCGTCCAGATCTAACCCGAGGCGATGGCATCTGCCTGCCCGGCTCCCCACGAGCAGTGCTGCCCCGGCGGCGCGAGTCCGCCGGACGAGTGGACATAAGGAGCATCATGGACCCGGATACGACGGGGCACCCCTTCGGCGACACCTTGCCCTCCCAACGGGCGGTGGGCACAGCGGGGATACCGAGCCAGCGCCCCCCGTGGGAACCGCCCACCGAGCCATGGCACGAGCAGCCCAGCCCGTTCGCGTTCCGTCCCGCGCACTCGGCGCCGGCCGACGAGGAGCCTGCGGCCGGTCCCGCGCCGTGGGAGGCCGAGCCCGCGCCGTGGGAGGCCGAGCCCGCGCCGTGGGAGGCCGAGCCCGCCGCAGACGTCGAGCAGGTGACCGTCACCGCCCCGGCGCGCGATGCGGAGGCCGACGTCGACGAAGCGGACATCGAGCAGGCCGAAGCAGCCGAGCCTGCCGAGGTCGCTTGGGTGGCCGAGCCGGACGAAACCGATGAACCGGAGACCGGGTCGGACTCAGCGCCGCCGTCGGCCGGCGCGCTGCGCCCCGGCGACGTACCCGAGACACGCATCACGCTGTGGGGAGACGCCTCCGCCGAGGCCGAGGCGTTCCGCGCCCGCATCCGTGCGGCCGGGACCCTGTTCGTCGACGACCCGAACTTCGCCGTGACGGCGGCGGCCGCCGTCGTGACCGACGCGGTCGACGCCCTCGCCGCGGCGCTGCAACGCCAGCACGCCGACCTGGATCCCCGGCGCACGTCCGACAATCCGGACACCGAGTCGCTACGGGTGGCGATCCGGCGGTACCGGGAGTTTCTCGACCGCGTACTCGCGCTCTGATCCTTTAGATCTTGGAGAGCAAGGCATCAATATTGGTGCCTTGCTCTCCAAGATCCGGACAGCCGTACATGTCGATCTTGTAGCTGATCACACTCCCCGTCACATCGTCTTGTGCCGATCAAAGAATTCACCTACCGTTGATTTCAACGCTCGTTGAGTTTCGGAGGCCACCATGGAGATCGCGATCGGCGTCGACGACCTCGTCGTCCTACGCGGTAAGCGGCCGGTGCTCCACGGCCTGAGCTGCACCGTTCCGCGGGGCAGCGTCACCGGCCTGTTGGGCCCCAGCGGCAGCGGCAAGACCACCCTCATAAGGTGCGTGGTCGGCGTACAGAAGATCAAGTCCGGCAGCGTGACCGTGCTCGGCCAGCCGGCCGGCAGCCCAGCACTGCGGCACCGGGTGGGCTACGTGACCCAGGCGCCCAGCGTCTACGCCGACCTGACCGTCCGCGAGAACGCCCGATACTTCGCCTCCCTCTACGGCATCGGACACCGCCAGGCCGACCAGGCGATCATCGACGTCGGGCTCAAGCAGGCCGCCGATCAGCTCGTCACGACCCTCTCCGGCGGCCAGCGCGCCCGCGTATCGCTGGCCTGCGCATGGGTGTCAAAGCCCGAACTGCTCGTCCTCGACGAGCCGACCGTCGGCCAGGACCCGGTGCTGCGAAACGACCTGTGGCAGCAGTTCCACGACCTGGCGCGGGCCGGCACCACGCTGCTGGTCTCCAGCCACGTCATGGACGAGGCCGGGCGCTGCGAACGGCTGATCCTCCTCCGCGAGGGGCGGATCGTCGCCGACGACACCCCGGCTGCGGTGCGCGCCGCCACCGGCACCGATGACCTGGAAGAGGCGTTCCTGCGCCTCGTGCTGGCGCAAGAGAAGGCGGTGGCGTGATGTCGGCCCGGATCACCCTGCACACGACGGCGCGGATCCTGCGCCAACTGCGCCACGACCCGCGTACCATCGGGCTGCTGCTGGTCGTGCCGGCGCTGCTGCTGACCCTGATGCGCTACGTCTTCGACTCCCAGCCGGCCATCTTCAACCGGGTCGGCGTCACCATGCTCGGTGTCTTCCCGTTCATCGCGATGTTCCTGATCACCAGCGTCGCCATGCTGCGGGAGCGGACGACCGGCACCCTGGAGCGCCTGCTCACCACGCCGGTGCACAAGCTCGACCTGCTCTTCGGCTACGCCCTGGCGTTCGCCCTCGCCGCCGCGGCACAGGCGGCGGTGGCGGCCGGGCTGGCGTACGCGCTGCTCGACCTCGCTACGGCCGGCAGCGCGTGGACCGTCGCCGGGCTCGCCATCGGCAACGCCGTCCTCGGCATGGCGATCGGCCTGCTGGTGAGCGCGTTCGCGCAGAGCGAGTTCCAGGCCGTACAGTTCATGCCCGCCTTCGTCCTGCCGCAGATGCTGCTGTGCGGCCTGATCTGGCCGCGGGACCAGATGGCCGGCTGGCTGGAAACGATCAGTAACGTGATGCCGATGACGTACGCGGTCGACGCGCTCACCGAAGTGAGCCGGCACGCCGACCCGACCGCCACGATGTGGCGCGACGTGGCCGTGGTGATCGGGTGCATCGTGGTCGCGCTGCTGCTCGGTGCGGCGACGCTGCGCCGGCGGACCTCGTAGGAACAAGGAGAGGCATGCCCCGCACCGGCCGACGGCCCGGCTACTCCGACACCCGGGAGGCGATCCTCACCGCGGCCCGGCAGGCGTTCGCCGAGCGCGGCTACGACAAGGCGTCCATCCGCCAGATCGCGACCAGCGCCGGGGTCGACCCGGCGCTGGTCCACCACTACTTCGGCGCCAAGGAGCAACTGTTCCTGGCCGCCATGGAGGCGCCCATCGACCCCGGCAAGGCGATCGAGCAGGTCGTCGCCGGCGGCCTCGACGGGATCGGCGAGCGCCTCGTGCGCACTTTCGTGACCGTCTGGGACTCCCCCGCCGGCACCCCGGCGGCCGCGCTGGTCCGCAGCGCCGTCAGCCACGACTGGTCGGCGCGGATGCTGCGCGAGTTCATCACCACCCAGATCCTGCGCCGCGTCATCGGCAACCTCGAACTCGACCCGAACGAAGGGCCGCTGCGGGCGTCGCTGGTCGCGTCGCAGCTGATGGGCCTGATCATGGCCCGGTACATCATCAAGCTCGAACCGCTCGCGAGCGCGCCCCCCGAAACGATCGTCGCCACCGTCGCGCCGACGATCCAGCGGTACCTCAGCGGCCCGCTGGATCAGTAGGTGTGCCGGCGGAACCAGGACCGGGCCGCCGACGTGTTCAGCAGCACCACGTAGATCACCGGTAGGACCAGCCCGAGCAGCACGTTCGACCCGCCCACGGCGAACAGGCCGGTGTAGAGCGTGTGGGCGATGCTCGCCGCGGCGAGGAGCAGGACGAGCACCCGTACCCACCGCCGGCCGCGCTGCAGCTTGCGTGAGATGGCCAGCGTGAACAGCGCCGCGAACACGAGCAGCGCACCGACCGCGATGCCCGCGCCGGTCACCGCGGACAGGTCGACCGCGAACTGCCCTTCGAGGTATCGGTGACCGCCCAGCGCATACACCACGGCGGCGACACCGGCCGCGAGCAGCGCGAGCCCGGCCACGTACCCGATGATCGCGACGAGGTGCACCGACGCGGGCGCGGTACGGCGGACGGGCTCCGGTTCCACGTACTCGTCATCGCCGTGGTCACCGTAGACGTCGTAGTCGCCCTCGTACTCCTCGACCGGGTAGTGCTGGACGTACCTTTTGGACATGCCACAAGGGTGCACCTTTGGCGCAAAGGGCCCCGGTTACGACGCGCGGGTCTGTTCCAACCAGGACGCGTACAGCCGCCCGTACACGGACTCGGGGTCGCGGACGAGCTCGTCGTGCGGTCCGCGCTGGACGACCCGTCCGCGGTCGACGACGAGCACCTCGTCGGCGGCCTGCGCGGTGGACAGCCGGTGCGCGATCGCGATGGTGGTCCGCCCCCGGGTGACCGCGTCGAGGGTGCGCTGCAGCCGTACCTCGGTGGCCGGGTCGACCGCGCTGGTCGCCTCGTCGAGCACGAGCAGGTCGGGGTCGGCCACGTACGCCCGGGCGAGGGCCACCAGCTGGCGCTCCCCCACCGACAGCGCCTCGCCGCGCTCGCCGACCTGCGTGGAAAGGCCCTCGACGAGCCCGTCGACCCAGTCGGCGAGCCCCAGTTCGGCGAAGGCCAGGTACAGGTCCTCGTCGCTGATGTCCGGGCGGGCGAAGCGGACGTTGTCGGCGACGCTCGCGTCGAACAGGAACCCGTCCTGCGGCACCATCACCACGCGGCGGCGCAGCGACGCGAAGCGTACGTCGGTCAGCGCGACGCCGGACAGCAGCACCTGCCCACTCGTGGGGTCCATGAGCCGGGTGAGCAGCTTGGCGAAGGTGGTCTTGCCGCTGCCGGTCTCCCCGACGACGGCCACCCTGATCTGTGCCGGGATCGCGAGGTCGACGTCGCTCAAGACCTCAGGACCGCCGGGGTACGCGAAGCGGACGTGGGAGAACCGGACGTCGATCGGGCCGGGTGGCAGATCGAGGCCTGCCTCGCCGGGGTCGGCCACGTCCGGGGCCTGGTCGAGCACATCGAGCACGCGGCGCCAGCCGGCGATCGCGTTCTGCGCCTCGTTGAGCACCTCGGTGGCGATCTGCACCGGCTGGACGAACAGCGTGACCAGGAACAGGAACGCGGTCAGCTGACCCACGGTCAGGTGCCCACCGATCCCGAGCAGCACACCGACGACGACCACGGCCGCGGTCGCCAGGCCGGACGCCCACTCCCCCGCCGTGAAGCTGGTGACGCTGGTCCGCAGCGCCGTGAACTGGGCGCGCCGGTTGTCCTCGATCGCGGCGTCGAGCCGGGACTCGGTCCGCCGGCGCACCCCGTACGCCCGGATCACGGCCGCGCCGACGACGCTCTCGGAGATGGCGGCGAGCATCGTGCCGACGTGGGCACGCACGACCCCGTACGCGACGGTCAGCCGCTTCTGGAAGTGCCGGATGACGAACACGACCGGGGCGAACGCGGCGTAGACGACCAGGGTGAGCTGCCAGGAGTACGTGGCCATGACCACCGTGGTGATGGTGAGCTGGCCGAGGCTGACCAGCAGGATCACCCCGCCCCACTGCAGGAACTGGCTCATCTGGTCGACGTCGCCGGTCACCCGGGACACCAGCGAGCCGCGCCGCTCGCTCTGCTGGTGCAGCATCGACAGGTCGTGGATGTGGCGGAAGGTCCTCGTCCGGATGCCCGCGAGGGCCGTCTCGCTGACCGTGTACAGGCGGACGTTCATCAGGTACGCGCTGATCATCGTCACCAGCAGCACGAGGGCGGTGACGGCGACGACGCCCGCGATGGCGCCGAGGTCCGGGCCGCCCTGCACGAGCAGGCCGTGGTCGATGCCCCGCTGGACCGCGATGGGGACGGCCACCCGGCCGGCCGTCGCGAAGAAAGCGAGCACGAGGGTGCCGGCCAGCCCGCTGCGCAGTTCGGGCGACATCGCGAGCCCGCGCCGCAGGGTGGACCAGGTGGACGCCTGGCTCACGGCGGTCGTCATGAGATCCCCTTGTTGTTGGTTGCGGAGGGGTTGTTGCTGTTCGCCGGTGGCTCGTCGTAGGCCTTCTCGCGCTCCCGCTCCGCGTCGGCCTTCTCGTACGCGGTGACCAGGTCGGCGTAACCGGGGACGGTCGCCAGCAGCTCGGCATGGGTGCCGTGGGCGACGACCCGGCCGTGCTCGACGTAGACGACCTCGTCGGCGAGCGCGATGGTGGCCCGGCGGTAGGCGACGACCAGCACGGAGGCTCCGGCCCCGCCGTCGCGCAGGGACGACAGGATCGCCGCCTCCACGCGCGGGTCGACCGCGCTGGTGGCGTCGTCGAGGATGAGCAGCCGGGGGCCGCCGGCGAGGGCCCTGGCCAGGGTCAGCCGCTGGCGCTGGCCGCCCGACAGCGACGTGCCCCGCTCACCGACCGTGGTGTCGAGCCCCTGCGGCAGTGCGGACACGAACGACTCAGCCTGGGCCACCCGCAGCGCCGCCCAGGCACCTGCGTCGTCGACGCCCGGCCGGTCGAGGGTGATGTTGCCCCGGACCGTGTCGTCGAAGACGAACGGCACCTGCGGCACCAGCGCGACGGTCGCGGCGAGCGACTCGTGGGCCAGGTCCGACACGTCGACCCCGTCGAGGTACACGCTGCCAGCGGTCGGGTCGACCAGCCGGGCGGCGAGCGAGGCAATCGTGGACTTGCCCGATCCGGTCGGCCCGACGAGCGCGACCGTACGCCCGGCCGGCACCTCGAACGTCACGCCGTGCAGCACGGGCTGCCCTAACGAGGGTGCCGGCTCGCTCGTGCCTGACGGGCCGCGACCCGGCACCGTCGCGGCGTACGCGAAGTCGACGTTCTCGAAGCGCAGGGTCGCCGGCTTGGGATCGGCCGCCAGCTCGGCCTCCCCGTACGCCATGTCGCCGGTGGCGGTCAGCACGTTCTGTACCCGTTCCCACCCGACGGCGCTGCGCGGCAACTCGGCGAGCACCCAGCCGATCGCCCGTACCGGGAACGCCAGCACGGTGAACAGGAAGGCCACGCTCACAAGGTCGGCAACGGTGATCGCGCCCTGACGCAGCCGCCAGGCGCCGACGAGCAGCACGGTCAGGGTGCCGAAGCTGGGCAGCGCGTCCAGGGCCGGGTCGAACAGGCCACGGATCCGGCCCACCCGGATCATCGCGTCGCGCAGTTCGCCGGCCTTCGCCGCGAACCGCTGCGTCTCGTCGCCCTCCCGCCCCATCGTCTTGACCACGAGCGCGCCGTCGAAGCTCTCGTGGGCGACCGCGGAGACCTCGGCCCGCAGCCGCTGGGCGGCCGACACCCGCGGCGAGATCAGCCGCGAGTACACGATGTTCATGCCCAGCAGCGCGAGAAAGACCCCGACCCCGACGAGCGCGAGCACCCAGTCGGTGAAGAACAGCGACGCGACCGCGACGAACAGCATGACGACGGTCCCGACGGCGAACGGCAGCGGTGCGATCGGGTAGAAGGCCGCCTCGACGTCGGCGTTCGCGTTGGACAGGAGGGTGCCGGTGGCGTTGCGGTGGTGCCAGGCCAGGGGAAGTTCC
Source organism: Planosporangium flavigriseum (assembly GCF_011947225.1). Taxonomy (GTDB): domain Bacteria; phylum Actinomycetota; class Actinomycetes; order Mycobacteriales; family Micromonosporaceae; genus Planosporangium; species Planosporangium flavigriseum. The sequence continues at coordinate 342,005 of NZ_JAATVW010000001.1, forward strand.
AGGTACCGGCGGGTGACGCGACGGCGGTAGGTGGCCTGCAGGCGGAACTGCATCGCGCCGGCACCGAGCCGCCGGCCGAACAGGCCCAGCACCTTGGCCGCACTGACACCGAAGATCACCCCGGCGCCGCCGGCCAGGGCCGCCACGCCGACGTGACGGTGGTCGATCGCCGGTACGACCACGTGGCCGATGATGGCGCCGACGATGTACGCCCCGGCGATGATGAGGACGCTGAACAGGACGCTGCCGGCCACGCCGATCGAGAAGAGTCGGGGCTGCTCGCGGATGCTGTGACCGAGTACCCGAAATCCCTTGCCGAGCACTCGGTCGCTATTCAACACCGCTCCCCTGGTAAGTCATCGCTAGCGGTGTCCATCCTTACCAGACGCGGCCGGATCCGCACCTTCGTTACCAACTGTGTCCGGCGTCACATGATGATCTACGTCTATGATGGGGTGCATGCCGAGGTACGCCCCGATGGAGCGCGACGCCCTCGCCGACGCCCTGCTGGAGGTGGGGCCGGACGCGCCGACCCTCTGCGACGGCTGGACGGCGCGCGACCTGGCCGCCCACGTGGCCCTGCGCGACCGCCGCCCCGACGCCGTCGTCGGCATCCTGGCCAGACCGCTCGCCGGCTGGACCGAGCGGGTCCAGCGCGGCTACCGCGACGGCCACGACTACACCGAACTGGTCGACCTGGTGCGCCACCCGCCGAGATGGAGCCCGATGAGCCTGGCGCCCCTGGACGAGGCCGCCAACACCGTCGAGTTCTTCGTGCATACCGAGGACGTCCGCCGGGGCGAACCCGGCTGGCAGCCCCGCCCCCTCGACCCGGGCCTGGCGGCCCGGCTGTGGCGGCGGGCAGCGACGCTGGCCCGCCTCAACCTTCGCCGCTTCGACGCGACCGTCCGCGTCGAGGCGCCCGGTCACGGCGCGTTCACGGTGGGCGACGGGACACCCGCGGTCACCCTGCGCGGCGACCCGGGTGAGCTCATTCTCTTCTTCTACGGGCGGCAACGTGCGACCCTGGTCGATACCAGCGGCCCGGACGACCTGGTCGACGAAGTGCGTAGAGCACGATTCGGCCTCTAGGCCAGACTGGACTAGCCGAAAGGCCCCACCGCAACTTACTCTTCGGTAACACAGGCCGTGACCCTCATCACGAACACCCCTGCGGAGGCCACCGTTGACTGAGCTGCCCTACCGGTCCATCCCTGACATGTTCCTCAAGCGGGTGGCAACAACTCCCGACGCCCGTGCGTTCGCGCACCCGGCGCCCGGAGACGTCGGCGACCCGGTGTGGCTGACCTGGTCCCAGGTCGGCACGCGGGCCAAGGCGATCGCGGCCGGGCTGTACGAACTGGGGGTGCGGCCGGAGGACCGGGTCGCGATCCTGGCCAGCACGCGGCTGGAGTGGGTGCTCGCCGACCTCGGCGTGATGTGCGCGGGCGCGGCGACCACGACCGTGTACCCGACGACGGAGGCCGAGGACGCCGCCTTCATCGTCGGCGACTCCGGTTCGAAGGTGCTCATCGCGGAAAACGCCGACCAGGCCGCGAAGATGAAGAACGCCAACCTGCCCGACCTCGCCGCAATCGTGGTGATCGACGGGGAGCCCGGTACGGCGGACGTGCTGTCGCTCAGCCTCGCGGAGCTTGAGCGGCGCGGTAACACGCTTCTCGCCCAGCGGCCCGGCCTGATCGAGGAGATCGTCGACGGCATCGGCCCCGACCACCTCGCCACCCTGATCTACACCTCCGGCACGACCGGCCGGCCCAAGGGAGTCGAACTGCTGCACGCCGGCTGGGTCTGGCAGGGCCGGTCCCAGGCCGACATGGGCCTGCTGCTCCCCGACGACCTGCAGTACCTGTGGCTGCCGCTGTCGCATTCGTTCGGCAAGACGCTGCTGAGCGGGGTCATCTACGTCGGCATGCCGACCTACGTGGACGGCCGGGTCGACAAGATCGTCGACAACCTGGGCAAGATCCGGCCGACCATCATGGCGGCCGCGCCGCGCGTGTTCGAGAAGGTGTACAACACCGTCGTGACCACGGCCCGCGCCGGCGGCGGCGCGAAATGGAAGATCTTCACCTGGGCGCTGCGCGTGGGCAAGCAGGTCGCAGCGCTGAAGCAGGCCGGCAAGCCGATCCCGGCCGGGCTGTCGATCAAGTACGCGATCGCCACCAAGCTCGTCTTCGTGAAGTTGCAGGAGCGCATGGGCGGCCGGATGCGCGGCATGGTGTCCGGCTCGGCGCCGCTGTCCAAGGAGATCGCCGAGTTCTTCTACGCCGCCGGCATGCCGATCCTCGAGGGGTACGGGCTGACCGAGACGTTCGCTGGCTCGTTCGTCAACCGCCCCGACCACGTACGCGTCGGCACCGTCGGCCAGTCCCTCGGCGACCTGGAGGTAAAGCTCGACACCGACGGCGAGATCCTGCTTCGCGGCGTCCCGGTGATGCGCGGCTACCACAACCTGCCGGCGGAGACCTCCGCCGCGTTCACCTCGGACGGGTTCTTCCGCACCGGGGACATCGGCGAACTCGACGCCGACGGATACCTGCGCATCACCGACCGTAAGAAGGACCTGATCAAGACGTCGGGCGGCAAATACGTGGCGCCCAGCCACATCGAGGGCATGTTCAAGTCGATCTGCCCGTACACCTCGCAGGCGCTCGTGATCGGCCAGGCGCGCAACTACTGCACGATGCTGGTCACGCTGGACCCCGACGCCATCGCAGCCTGGGCCGCGGGCGGGCCGCTCGCCGGTCGCCCGTACGCCGAGATCGTGACCTCCCAGGAGGCGCACGACATGGTCGCCGGCTACGTGCAGCAACTCAACGAGCGGCTCAACCGCTGGGAGACCATCAAGCGGTTCCAGATCCTGCCCCGCGACCTGTCCATCGAGGACGGCGAGCTCACGCCGTCGTTGAAGGTGAAGCGCCGCGTCGTCGAGAAGACGTTCTCTGACGACGTCGAGAAGATGTACGCGGGCGCGCTCGCCGAGATCTGACGCCAAAGGTGCAGGGGAGGGCGAACGCCCTCCCCTGCACGCTGCTCAGGCGACGATCGCGGGGGCGCGCAGTTGGCGTACCGGCACCCGGTCGAGGCTCTCCCGGGCCTGCGCCAGCCGCCGGACCGCCTCGACCAGGTCGGCCTCCGGCAGGGTGTAGGGCAGCCGCAGGAACCGCTCCATCGTGCCGTCGGCGCCGAACCGGGGCCCCGCCGCCACCCGTACGCCCAGCTCCTCCACGGCGCGGGCGAGGGCGCTGGAGACCGGCGCGTCCAGCTCGACCCACAGGCTCAAGCCCCCGTGCGGTACGACGAACCGCCACTCGGGCAGGTGCGCGCGCAGCGCGGCGACGAGGGTGTCCCGGCGCGCGGTCAGCTCGGCTCGGCGCGCCGCCACCACCTGCTGACGTGCGCCCAGCAGGTGCGCCCCGACGAGCTGGTCGAGCACTGGCGAGGACATGTCGACCGCGACCCGCGCGGCGGCCAGCCGGGCCGTCACCGAGGTGGCCGCCCGTACCCAGCCGATACGCAGGCCACCCCAGTACGGCTTGCTCATCCCACCGATGGTGAGCACCCGGGCCGCCCGGTCGAACGTCGCCACCGCCGGGGGCAGCTCCGGCCCGTCCAGCCGCAGGTCGGCGAAGGACTCGTCGACGACCACGTCGGTGCCCACCGCGTGCGCCGCGGCCGGCAGCCGCTCCCGCAGCGCCGTCTCCATGAGATGGCCGGTCGGGTTGTGGAAGTCGGGGATCAGGTACGCCAGCCGCGCCCGGGCGTCCCGGACGGTGCTCAGCAGCAGGTCAGAGTCCCAGCCGGCATCGCCCAGGGCGTACCCGATGACGCGGGCCCGGCTGGCGACGACCGCGGTGAGGGCGTTGGGGTACGTCGGCGCCTCCAGCAGTACGCGCTGTCCGGGCGCGACGAGCAGCCGCAGCACCAGGTCGAGGGCGTGCGACACGCCGGCCGTGATCATGATCTGGTCGGGCAGGGTGGGCAGCCCCCGCTCGGTGTACTCGCGGGCGACGGCCTCACGCAGCACCGCCAGGCCCATCGGGTGGTAGCCGGCGCCGGTGAGGTAGGGCGGCAGGTCCTCGGCTGCCGCGGCGACCGCGGCGGTCAGTTCGGGCGGAGCCGGTAGCGCCGCCTGTCCGAGGTCGATGGTGTCGTCGTCCTCGATCGGCCCCCACAGCCCGGAGGTGCCGACACGGTGCCCGCTGGGCAGCGCGGTCCAGCTGCCGGCGCCCCGCCGGCTGGTCAGGTGGCCGGACTCGCGCAGCGTCCGGTACGCGGCGGTCACGGTGGTACGGCTCAGGCCGAGCGCCTGGGCCAGCTCGCGCTCGGCCGGCAGGCGTACGCCGAGCGCCAGCCGCCCGTCGGTGAGCAGGCCACGGACGGCGGCGGCGAGTCGCGCATACTCGGGCCCGCCCGCTCGGCCTGCGCCCTGCCACCCGCCGAGAAGCCGCGCTAGTTGAGACCCACGAACGGTGCCAGCCAAGGCCACTCCCCCCAAATTGGCTCTATCTACATCCCCGATTGGCCTTCAGAGTGGCATGCATGGGCTCCACTAGCAACTCTGTAGCCATACCACTGCGGCACCAGTTCGTACGCCGGTTCATCCAGTTACAGATTGGCCTTGTCTGCTACGGGCTCAGCATGGCGCTCATGATTCAGGCCCGGCTCGGCCTGGATCCGTGGGACGTGTTCCACCAGGGCATCGCCCGGCGCACCGGCCTGCGGTTCGGCCTCGTGGTCATCGCCACCGGCGTACTCGTCCTGCTGCTGTGGATCCCGCTGCGCCAGCGCCCCGGCATCGGCACGATCTCCAACGTGATCGTGATCGGGCTGGCGGTCGACGCGGCGCTCCTGGTGCTGCCCGCGCCCGACCCGCTCGCCGCCCGGTGGGCCTTCCTGATCGGCGGCATCGTGCTCAACGGGATCGCCACCGGCCTGTACATCGGCGCCCGACTCGGCCCGGGCCCTCGCGACGGACTGATGACCGGGTACGTGGCCCGCACCGGGGGTTCGATCCGGCTCGTACGCACGACGATCGAGGTGACCGTCCTGGTCGTCGGCTGGCTGCTGGGTGGCACTGTCGGCTGGGCGACACTGCTGTACGCGGTGGCGATCGGGCCGCTGGCCCACGTCTTCATCCCACTGTTCTCGGTCCGCGCGCCTGCGGTTGAAACCGACGTCCGCATGATCACCCTGAGTTTTGGGCGCTATGACACCCAAAACTCAGGGTGATCACCGAGATTCGCGATACAGACTCTCGGTGATCATGACGACCTAACGGACCGGGTGGCCCGCCGCCCGCAGCGAGGACTTGACCTCGCCGATCGACAACTGCCCGAAGTGGAACACGCTCGCCGCGAGGACCGCGTCGGCGCCGACGCCAACCGCCGGGGCGAAGTGCTCGATCGCACCGGCCCCGCCGGAGGCGATGACCGGAATGTCCACCACGGCCCGTACCGCCGTGATCAGCGGCAGATCGAAGCCGTCCTTGGTGCCGTCCCGGTCCATCGAGTTGAGCAGGATCTCCCCCGCGCCCAACTCTGCCACCCGGGCCGCCCACTCGACCGCGTCGAGCCCGGCGCCGCGCCGCCCGCCGTGCGTGGTCACCTCGAACCCGCTGGGCACCGACGCAGAGCGGCGCACGTCCAGCGACAACGTGAGCACCTGGCTGCCGAACCGGTCGGTGATCTCGGCGATCAACTCCGGCCGGGCGATGGCGGCGGTGTTGACGCCGACCTTGTCGGCGCCGGCGCGCAGCAGGGTGTCCACGTTGTCCACCGAGCGGACCCCTCCGCCGACGGTGAGCGGGATGAACACGTTCTCGGCCGTGCGGCGTACGACGTCGAGCATGGTCGCCCGCTCGTCGGCCGACGCGGTGACGTCGAGGAAGACCAGCTCGTCGGCGCCGGCGGCGTCGTACGCGGCCGCCAGCTCGACCGGGTCACCGGCGTCGCGCAGGTCGGCGAAGCGCACGCCCTTCACCACCCGGCCGGCGTCCACGTCCAGACACGGGATGACCCGTACGGCTACGCTCATACCATCGCCTCGCTTCGCTCCGCGATGCATTCGCGACGCACTGAGCTCATGGTTCGCTCGCTGCGCTCGCTCACCGCTCCTCCGACAGAACTTCCAGCGCCTCGGCCACGGTGAACGCCCCGGCGTACAGCGCCTTGCCCACGATCACGCCCTCGACGCCGGCCGGTTCGAGCGCCGCCAACTGGCGCAGGTCGTCGAGCTTGGCGACCCCGCCGCTCGCGACGACCGGCTTCTTGGTGCGCTCGCACACCTGCAGCAGCAGGGTGACGTTCGGGCCGGTGAGCGTGCCGTCGCGCAGGACGTCGGTCACGACGTACCGGGCGCAGCCGGCCCGGTTGAGCCGGTCGAGGACCTCGAACAGGTCGCCGCCGTCCTTGGTCCAGCCCCGCGCGGCGAGGGTGTGCCCGCGCACGTCGAGGCCGACCGCGACGCGGTCGCCGTAGGTGGCGCAGACGTGGTCGGTCCAGTCCGGGTTCTCCAGGGCCGCGGTGCCGAGGTTGATCCGGGCCGCGCCGGTCGCGAGGGCCCGCTGCAGCGACTCGTCGTCGCGGATACCGCCGGACAGCTCGACGGCGACGTCGAGACGCTTGATCACGTCGGCGAGCAGGTCGGCGTTGGAGCCACGGCCGAACGCCGCGTCCAGGTCGACCAGGTGCACCCAGTCGGCGCCGTCGCGCTGCCAGGCGAGGGCGGCGTCGAGCGGGTCGCCGTAGACCGTCTCGCTGCCGGCGGCTCCTTGGACGAGGCGTACGGCCTGGCCGTTGGCCACATCGACAGCGGGCAGCAGGGTCAGGGCCACGTCAGGTCCTCCGGTTCACAGTAAGTACGAACAACATGGACGCGCTGAGCGCGATCAAAATGGTCAGGGCTATCCGGGTCGACACTCCGTCGACCAGCAGCCACACGAACGTTACCGCCGCCAGCGCACCGACCGTGATGGCGGCCCGCTCGGCCCGGGTCAGGCCGGACGGCAGCCGGCCGGAGCGGCCCCGGCGGGGCAGTCGCGGGCGGAGGCGGTTCAGCGCGTCGCGCCTGCGGGCGGCCCGCTCCCGGCGTACCCGCGCCTTTTGGGCCTCGGCCTCGCGCGCCGCCCGCCGTAAGGCGCGCTCCTTGCTCATGGCGAGCTGCTCATAGCGAGCGGACCCAATTCTCCAGCAGGGCCGCGCCGGCGTCGCCGGACTTCTCCGGGTGGAACTGGGTCGCCGCCAGCGGGCCGCGCTCGATGGCCGCCGCGAACGCCCCGCCGTGCTCAGCCGTCGCCACCTCAGCGCCCTCCACCAGCGGCGGAGCGGCGTACGAGTGCACGAAGTAGAACCGGGTGCCCGGCTCCACGCCGCGCCCCAGCAGCGACGAAGCGGGCCAGTCGACGGTGTTCCAGCCCATGTGCGGCACGACCGGCGCGGTCAGCCGGGTCACCGTGCCGGGCAGCAGACCGAGCCCCTTCGTCACGACGCCGTGCTCCTCGCCGCTTTCGAAGAGAATCTGCATGCCGACGCAGATGCCGAGCACCGGTCGGCCGCCGCGGACCCGCTCGGCGATGGCCGGGCCGGCGTCGATCTTCTCGATGCCGGCCATGCAGGCCGCGTAGGCGCCCACGCCCGGCACGACGAGACCGTCAGCGGCCGCGGCAAGCCCCAGGTCGTCGGTCACGGTCACGTCGGCGCCGACGCGTTCGAGGGCCCGCTGCGCCGAGCGGAGGTTGCCCGAGCCGTAGTCGAGGACGACGACGCGCGGCGCCACCTACAGCACCCCCTTGGTACTGGGGATGCCCGACCGACCGTCGAGCGCCACCGCCTGGCGAAGAGCCCGGGCGACCGCCTTGAACTGCGCCTCGACGACGTGGTGGGCGTCGGGCTGGGCGCCCGGCCGGCCGGCGCGCAGCACGTTCACGTGCAGCGTGATCCGCGCGGTGTGCCCGAACGACTCCCAGATGTGGCGGGTCATGCTGGTCGCGTAGATCTGCCCGATGTACGGCGCGATGTTCGCCGGCTCGTCGTGCACCACGTACGGGCGGCCGGACAGGTCGACGGCGGCCTGGACGAGCACCTCGTCGAGCGGCACGACAGCGTCGCCGAACCGGGTCACGCCGACCTTGTCACCCAGCGCCTGGGCGAACGCGGTGCCCAGCGCCAGCGCGGTGTCCTCCATGGTGTGGTGGGCGTCGATCTCCAGGTCGCCCTCGGTCACCACCCGCAGGTCGAATCCGCCGTGCTTGCCGAGCTGGGAGAGCATGTGGTCGTAGAAGCCGACGCCCGTGCTGACCTCGACCGAGCCGCTGCCGTCGAGGTCGACCTCGACGAGCACCTTGGTCTCTTTGGTGGTGCGCTCCACGCGTCCGGTGCGGCTCACGACATGCTCCGATCCAGTGCGGCCAAGAAGGCGTCGGTCTCTTCGGGGGTACCGGCGGTGACCCGCAGCCAGCCGGGCAGGCCGACGTCGCGGATCAGTACGCCATGATCAAGCATCCGTCGCCAGACCCCGGCACTGTCGGCGAACCCGCCGAAAAGGACGAAATTGGCGTCGCTGTCCGCGACGGCGAGCCCGCGTGTCCGCAGCTCGGCGACGATCCGGTCGCGCTGCTCCTTGATCGCCTCGACCGTGCCCAGCAGCGTGTCGGCGCACGCAAGGGCGGCCCGGGCGGCGGCCTGGGTCAGCGCCGACAGGTGGTAGGGCAGCCGCACGAGTTGAACCGCGTCGACCACGGCCGGGTCGGCCGCGAGATAGCCCAGGCGGGCGCCGGCCAGGGCGAACGCCTTGCTCATCGTGCGGGAGACGACCAACCTCGGGTACGCGGAGAGCAGCGTCAACGCGCTCGGGGTGCCGGGCCGGGCGAACTCCGCGTACGCCTCGTCGACGATGACCATGCCGGTCGACTCGGCCGCCACCGCCTCGATCACGTCCATCGGCATGGCGGTGCCGGTCGGGTTGTTCGGCGAGCAGAGGAACACCACGTCGGGGCGGTGCTCGCGGACCTGCGCCACCGCGTGCTCCACGCTCAGCGAGAAGTCCCCGGCCCGCTTCCCGTCGACCCAGCGGGTGCCCGTGCCGACCGAGATCAGCGGGTGCATCGAGTACGCCGGGGTGAAGCCCAGCGCGGTGCGCCCCGGCCCGCCGAAGACCTGCAGCAGCTGCTGGAGGATCTCGTTGGAGCCGTTGGCCGCCCAGGTGTTCGCGGCGGACAGCCCGTGGCCGAGGTAGGAGGCCAGGTCGGTGCGCAGCGCGACGGCGTCGCGGTCGGGGTACCGGTTGAGGTCGCGCAGCTCGTCCTGGACGGCCTTGGCCATGGCGTCGACGACCACGTCGGGCACGGCGTACGAGTTCTCGTTGGTGTTCAGCCGCACCGGCACGTCGAGCTGAGGCGCGCCGTACGGCCGCATCCCCCGCAGCTCGTCCCGGAGCGGGAGGTCGTTGAGGTCGATAGTCACTGGTTGAACCTCACACTGACCGCCTGGCCGTGCGCCGGCAGGTCCTCGGCCTCGGCGAGGGTGACCACGTGGCCGGACACCTCACGCAGCGCCTCCTGCGAGTACTCGATGAGCTGCACCCCACGCAGGAACGTCTGCACCGACAGTCCGGACGAGTGCCGGGCACACCCGCCGGTGGGCAGCACGTGGTTGGAGCCGGCGCAGTAGTCGCCGAGCGACACCGGCGACCACGCGCCGACGAAGATCGCCCCGGCGCTGTTGACGCGCTCGGCAACGGCGCGGGCGCTCTCCGTCTGGATCTCCAGGTGCTCGGCGCCGTACGCGTCGACCACCCGCAGCCCCTGGTCGAGGTCGTCGACGAGGACGACGGCCGACTGCTCGCCGGTCAGCGCCTCGGTGATCCGCTCGGTGTGCTTGGTCGCGGCGACCTGCCTGTCCAGTTCGGCCTCGACGGCGGCCAGCAGGGTCTCGGACGGCGTGACGAGGACGCTCGCCGCCAGGGGGTCGTGCTCGGCCTGGCTGATCAGGTCGGCGGCGACGTGCCGCGGGTCGGCGGTGTCGTCGGCGAGGATCGCGATCTCGGTCGGGCCGGCCTCGGCGTCGATGCCGACGGTGCCCTGCACGAGCCGCTTAGCGGCGGTGACCCAGATGTTGCCCGGGCCGGTGACCAGGTCGACCGGCTCGGACTCCTGCGTGCCGTACGCAAACATCGCCACGGCCTGGGCGCCGCCGGCCGCGTACACCTCGTCGACGCCGAGCAGGCCGCAGGCGGCCAGGACGAGCGGGTGCGGCCGGCCGGTCTCGCGCTGCGGCGGGCTGGCGATGGAGATCGACGCAACCCCGGCGATCTGGGCCGGCACCACGTTCATGACCACGCTCGACGGGTAGACGGCGCGGCCGCCCGGCACGTACAGGCCGACGCGGCGCACCGGCCGCCAGCGCTGGGTGACCGTGCCACCGGGCACAACCTGAGTGAGGTGGTCCTCGCGACGCTGGTCGGAGTGGACCTTGCGGGCCCGGCTGATCGCCTCGAGCAGCGCCGCGCGCAGCGCCGGATCGAGCGCCTCGACGGCCGCGTCGATCTCGGCAGCGGGTACCCGCAGCGTGTCGAGCCGGACGCCGTCGAAGCGCTCGGTTGCTTCGATGACCGCGCTCGCCCCATGCTCGCGGACCGCCTCGACGACCGGGCGGATCCGCTCCATGGCGGCCGAGACGTCGAGCGAGGCGCGGGGCAGCAGGCGGCGCGGGTCAGCGGTGGAGCCGCGCAGGTCGATCCGGTTCAGCACATAGGGAAGTCTAGGCGGCTCTCAGGAAGCGAACCGGTTCCGTCCAGCGGATGAGATCCACGCCGCGCTCTCGCATCGGACGGACGGTACGTAACCGGCACATTACGCAAACGGCCGTCGGATACGCTCAGCGGCGTGACCGCAGCGCTACCGCTGTTCCCCCTGAGCACCGTCCTGTTTCCGGGCCTGGTGCTCCCGTTGCACGTCTTCGAAGACCGCTACCGGGAACTGATCCGCGACATCATCGCCCTGCCCGCCGACTCCGACCGCGAATTCGGCGTGGTCGCCATCCGCAGCGGCTGGGAGGTCGAGCACACCGGCCCCGGCGGCGAGCCGGCCGTCGGCTTGACCTCGGGCGCCTCGATCAGCCTGTACGACGTGGGCTGCAGCGCCCTCCTGCGACAGGTCACCGAGCACCCCGACGGTCAGTTCGACGTCGTGACCGTCGGCCGGCGCCGGTTCCGCATCGTCGAGGTGGACGCGACGACCGCGCCGTACCTGATCGCACAGGTGGAGTGGCTGGACGAGGAGCCGGGCGAGCCCGGCATGGCCGACGCGCTCGCCCCCGGCGTCCTCGCGGTGTTCCAGCGGTACCTCCGGATGCTGCGTGGCGAGTCCACGCCCACCGGCGAACAACTGCCCGAGGACCCGAACGTGCTGTCCCACCTGATCGCCGCCACGGCCTCGCTGACCACCGACGACCGCCAGCAGCTGCTCGCCCTGCCCGACACCGTCAGCCGGCTACGGGCCGAGCGCACCCTGCTCAATCGCGAGGTGGCGCTGCTGGATCAGCTTCAAGCCGTGCCGGCGAGCCTGCCGGAGCTGGCGACTCCGTCGGCCCCGAACTGACGCCGTCGCCCGCACCGGCCTCGTCGTCCGCACCGGCGTCGTCGTCCGCACCGGCGTCGTCGTCCGCCGGCTGCCGCAGGTCGGGCTCGAGGTGGAAGGACGCGAGCATCATGTACCCCATCACGGCCGTCACCGCCTGGACCAGGACGGCGCCCTGCACCCTGGGCAGGAAGCCGAACCACAGGCCGACGCTGCCCGACCGCACGGACGGCGGGCGCAGGAAGTGCGTGCCGACCGGGGCGCTGGTGAGCAGCTGCCGGTAGTGGGCGTACTCGAGGTAGTGGCCCAGCCACGCCGTCAGCACACCACCCGCGACGCAGCCCACGGCCAGGCCGAGCAGGATCAGCGGACCGCGGCGGTGGCGCGCGAGCGCCCACACCACGATCGCGGCGAGCAGCCCCGTCGCGAAGGTGATCAGCACGTACCACCCGTCGCCGGCGACGAAGCCCTCCGGCTCCGGCTGCACCGGCGTCGGCCCGAGGTCGGTCATCTCGAACTCGACCCTGGGGGCGACCGCCCGCCACAGCAGGCCCAGCGGCAGCCCGAGGGCGGCGATCACGGCCGCGACGGCGAGCGCGATCAGCGACTCGCGCCGCCACCCCCCGCCATGCTCGGCCGAGGAGGCCGGCTTGGAAGCTTGATCCGGGACTACGGCGGGGGTCGTCACAGCGGCGATCCTGCCACGCCCGGCCGGCACCGCCCAGCCGACACCGTTCCGGTGACACCTGAACGGCAACTGCTCACTCCGTAGACACGGGGACACTTTGGCAGATCGAGGTGACCGCAGGCGGGCGAATCTGGTACCTGGCCGACGCCGACGCCCGCAAAGTCTTTGTCATGTATGCCGGCACCACCGGCCGCGCGTCATCGGGGACGGTGAGGTCCGGGTAACGAGAGGTCCATCGCCATGAGTCGGGGCTGGTCGTCCCGGCGGTCCACCCGGCCCCTGACCGCGACGATGGCGTCCTCGGCGATGTGCTGGCCGACCATCGCGTACGTGTTCGGGAAGAAGAGCACCTCGATCGCACCGGTCAGATCCTCCAGCGTCGCGGAGGCCCACGGCCGGCCCTGCTTGGTGACCCGCCGGTGGACACCGCCGAGGATGCCGGCGAGCGTGACGACGGCACCGTCCGGAGCCCCGCCGCCCTCCGCCGAGAGCGTCACGATCTGCCGCTCGGCCACCCGGTCGAGCACGTGCGCGTACCCGTTCAGGGGGTGGTCGGAGACGTACAGGCCGAGCATCTCCCGCTCGAACGCGAGCCGGTCGGCCTTGTCCCACTCGGTGTCCGGGATCGGCGGCGTCACCACCAGGCCGGCGCCCTCGGACTCGTCGCCGGACACGACGGCGAACAGGTCGAACTGCCCGACCGCCTCGTTGCGCTTGACGTCGAGGTACGCGTCGATCGCGTCGGCGTGTACCGACAGCAGGCCCTTGCGGGTGTGCCCCATCGAGTCGAACGCGCCGGCCTTGATCAGCGACTCGATCGTCTTCTTGTTGCAGGCCACCGCGTCGACCTTGCGCAGGAAGTCGGAGAAGTCGCCGTAGCGGCCGTGCTCCTTGCGGCAGCGGATGATCGCCTCGACCACTCCTGCGCCGACGTTGCGGACCGCGCCCAGCCCGAACCGGATGTCCGCGCCGACCGCCGCGAACCGCGCTAAAGAGGCGTTCACGTCGGGCGGCAGCACCTTGATGCCCATCCGCCGGCACTCGGCGAGGTAGCCGGCCATCTTGTCCTTGTCGTCACCGACGCTGGTGAGCAGGGCGCTCATGTACTCGGCCGGGTAGTTGACCTTGAGGTAGGCCGTCCAGTAGGACACCAGGCCGTAGCCGGCGGTGTGCGCCTTGTTGAACGCATAGTCGGAGAACGGGACCAGGATGTCCCAGAGCGTCTTGATCGCCTCGTCGGAGTACCCGTTGGCGCGCATGCCTTCGGAGAACGGCACGTACTCGGAGTCGAGGATCTCCTTCTTCTTCTTGCCCATCGCTCGGCGCAGGAGGTCCGCGGCGCCGAGCGAGTAGCCGGCGAGCTTCTGCGCGATCGCCATGACCTGCTCCTGGTAGACGATCAACCCGTAGGTGTCGCCCAGGATGTCGGCGAGCGGCTCGGCCAGCTCGGGGTGGATGGGAACCACCGGTTTACGGCCGTTCTTGCGGTCGGCGTACTCGTTGTGGGCGTTGGCGCCCATCGGGCCGGGCCGGTACAGCGCGAGCACGGCCGAGATGTCCGCAAAGTTGTCCGGCGCCATCGAGCGCAGCAGCGAGCGCATCGGGCCGCCGTCGAGCTGGAACACCCCGAGCGTGTCGCCCCGGGCCAGCAGCTCGTAGGTCGGCTTGTCGTCGAGCGGCAGGTCCGCCAGGACCAGATCGAGGCCCCGGTTGGTCCTGATCGCCGCCAGCGCGTCATCCATGATCGTCAGGTTGCGCAGGCCCAGGAAGTCCATCTTGAGCAGGCCGATGGACTCGCAGGCGCCCATGTCCCACTGCGTGATGATCGCGCCGTCCTGCTCGCGCTTCTGGATCGGGAGCACGTCGATCAGCGGCTCGCGGGACAGGATCACGCCCGCCGCGTGCACGCCCCACTGCCGCTTCAGCCCCTCCAGCCCCTTGGCCAGGTCGATGACCTTCTGCACGTCCGGCTCGGCCGCATACAGCTGGCGGAGCTCGACCGCCTCCGCATACCGCGGGTGCGCCGGGTCGAAGATCCCCGACAACGGGATGTCCTTGCCCATCACCGCGGGCGGCATCGCCTTGGTGATCCGGTCACCGACGGCGAACGGGTAGCCGAGGACCCGGGCGGAATCCTTGATCGCCGCCTTGGCCTTGATCGTGCCGTACGTGATGATCTGCGAGACCCGGTCCGCGCCGTACTTCTCCGTCGCGTATCGGATCATGTCGCCGCGCCGGCGCTCGTCGAAGTCCATGTCGATGTCGGGCATCGACACCCGCTCCGGGTTGAGGAACCGCTCGAACAGCAGGCCGTGCGCGAGCGGGTCGAGTTCCGTGATGCCCAGGGCGTACGCGATGAGCGCCCCCGCCGCCGAGCCGCGGCCCGGGCCGACCCGGATACCGCTCGCCTTGGCGTACGCGACCAGGTCGGCCACGACCAGGAAGTAACCCGGAAAGCCCAGCTGGCAGATCACGTCGAGCTCGTAGGAGGCCTGCCGGCGGTGGGTCGCGGGGACCCCGCCGGGGAACCGGCGGGCCAGGCCCCGGTGGACCTCCGCGCGCAGGAACGACTCCTCGGTCTCCCCGGCCGGCACCGGGAAGCGCGGCATCAGATTGCGCGGGGCGAAGACCGCCGAGTAGTCACCGATCCGCTCGGCGATCTCCAAGGTGTTGTCGCACGCGCCCGGGATCTCGGCGTCCCAGAGCCTGCGCATCTCGTCCGGCGACTTCAGGTAGAAGTCGCGGGCGTCGAGCTTGAACCGCTTCGGGTCGGCCAGGGTCGAGCCGGACTGTACGCACAGCAGCGCCTCGTGCGCGTCGGCGTCCGACGCGTACGTGTAGTGCAGGTCGTTGGTCGCGACCGGCTTCAAGCCCAGCCGTTTGCCCAGCCGCAGCAGGTCGGCCCGGACCCGCTGCTCGATGTCGAGCCCGTGCTCCATCAACTCCAGGTAGAAGTTGTCCGGGCCGAAGATGTCGCGGAGCTCCGCCGCCGCCGCACAGGCCTTGGCGAAGTCGCCGATGCGCAGCCAGGTCTGCACCTCGCCGGAGGGGCAGCCGGTCGTGGCGATGAGGCCCTTGCCGTACTCGTGCAGCAGCTCCCGGTCGGCCCGCGGCTTGTAGAAGAAGCCCTCCAGGCTGGACCGGGACGCGAGCCGGAACAGGTTGCGCAGGCCGTCGGCGTCGGCCGCGAGCATGGTGAGGTGGGTGTACGCGCCGCCGCCGGAGACGTCGTTCTCCCCGCCGGAGGCCCAGCGCACCCGGCTGCGGTCGCGCCGGTCGGTGCCCGGCGTGACGTACGCCTCGACCCCGATCACGGGTTTGATGCCCACGGCGGTGGCCTGCTGGTAGAAGTCGTAGGCGCCGTAGAGGTTGCCGTGGTCGGTCATGGCGAGGGCCGGCATGCCCATCCGGGCGGTCTCGGCGAAGAGCTGCTTCAGCCGCGCCGCGCCGTCCAGCATCGAGTACTCGGTGTGCACGTGCAGGTGCACGAACGAGTCGCCCACGCCAACCTCCCCCCCTTTTGCGACGGGAGCGATGGTAACCCCACCCACCGACAGCGGGCGGGGGTGAGAGATCAGCGGGCGAAGGGCTCCAGCATCACGGCGGTCGCCCGCAGCCAGGCCCGCTTCGTGGCGGGGCTCAGCATCCCGTACTCGATGTTGGAGCCGCTCTCCAACTGCGGGTCGTACGGGACGACGACGACCGCGCGGGTGCGGTTGGCGAAGTGCGCCGCGAGGTCGTCCAGCAGCGCCGACTTGCCGGGCGTCGGGCACGACAGCAGCGTCACCGCGTTCTTGACCATCCGGCCGAGGCCCGCCTCTTCGAGCAGGTCGAGCATCCAGTCCGCGGTGAACGCGGCGTCCTCGCGGGGCACGGTGGTGACCACCAACTGGTCCGCCGACTGGATCACCGTGCGCCAGTTGGGGCTCTCCACGTTGTTACCGGTGTCGACGCAGACCACGTCATGGGTGCGGCAGAGCAGCTCGAGCACCCTGCGCACGATGTGCGGGTCGAGCTTCTGCGCGAAGCGGGAGTCCTCCTCGCCGGCGAGCACGTCGTAGCTGCCGTCAGCGGCGTGCCGCAGGTAGTCGTCGAGGCGGTCGCGCAGCTCGTACCCGTCGGTGGCCTCGATCTCCATCAGGTCGTGGAGCAGGTGCCGGATCGTACGGGCGTGGCGGGCGCTGCCGGCGCGCAGGCCGAGGGTGCCGCGCAGTTCGTTGTCGTCCCAGGCGAGCACGCCGCGCCCGCGAACACTCCCGGCGGTGGCAGCGGCGAGCACGGTCGCGGTCGTCTTGTGGACGCCGCCCTTGGGGTTGGCGAAGGCGAGCACCCGCGGCCCACCGAGGTTCGCGCGGAGCACGCCCGCCGCCCAGTCGTCGCCGTCGGCCGCGGCCACCGGCGCGGACTGCCAGCGCGCGGGCGGACGTGGGTCGGGCTCGAAGCGCTCGGGTAGCGGCGCCCGGGGATCGAGCCGGTCGTCGTCGAGGAGCGCCTGTTCTCCCGATCGGCCGTTGAGCGCGCGATCCAGGAGCGACCGCCACCGGCCAGTCGGCTCGGCGGCTCGACTCCAGCCGGCCCCGGTGCGCTCCAACGTTCGCCGCCCTCCTGCCACCTGTGTACCGCCCCCATCAGGCTACGGACCGGACCGATGTACGACCACTCGAAATGTTCATACGGGCAACTAAGCCCTGCGGGTTCAACGGCGCGCAACCGCCGGAGATGCTGTCGGTTGCCCAGAGTTGTCCGGAGCGGTGACCCGCTCCCGCTGTTCGGGCAGGGGTGGCAGGAACACCGCCCGATCCAGCCGTCGTACTTCCGGCGTGGGATCGACCACGCGCACCTCGCCGCGTCGGGCGAGTTGATCCAGTGCCGCGGGAGTCGCGCGTACGACCGCCGCGTACACGCAGGCGCAGTGGGAGCGGTACCCGGCCGCCTCCACGGCGGCGATCTGATGACCCTTCGTGTACACGGCACGCAACTCGCGTTCGGAGTCCGTGGTGCCGAGGTTCGCCGCGAGGCGCGCGTAGTCGGCCGCCTCGGCGTCCTTCTTCGCGGCCACCCGGTCCATCCCCCCGGTGACGTCGTCGGGCACCCGGTACGCGTCCAGCCGCACGATCTGGGTCTGCAGGTGCGGCTCGGGTACCCGCGCGTACACCTGGGTCAGCGCGACTCCACCCAGCGCCGGCGCCAGCTGGTCCGGGGTCAGGTAGCCGCGCAGCGTCACCAGGGCGACGAGCTCACCGGGGCTGCCGCCGCGTACCAGGTCGGCAAGTTCCGCACGGCTGCGCTGTTCGTAGTCGGGCACGGAGGCGCCGTCAACGACCCCGACCCGGACCACGTCACCGACGGTCTGGTCGCCGCCGCTCGCATTACCAGTGCCGCGACCGACGAACCAGGCCGTCGCCACGGTCATCATCAGCGCCGCGAGCATGGCCACCATGACCAGGCCGCGCAGGCGCCGGGCGCCACGCCGGAGCCGGGCGGCCGCCTCGGCCAATTCCGAAAGCAGGTTCATTCCTCGCCGCGCAGCACCGACAGGGCGTGGGCCAGATCTTCCGGGTACTCGCTGGTGAACTGCACGTGCTCGCCGGTCGCGGGATGCTCGAACCCGAGCTGGCGCGCGTGCAGCCACTGGCGGTTGAGCCCGACCCTGGCCGACAGCGTCGGGTCCGAGCCGTACATGGGATCGCCGACGCACGGGTGGCGCAGCGCGGAGAAGTGCACCCGGATCTGATGGGTACGCCCCGTCTCCAGGTGAATGTCGAGCAGGCTCGCCGCCGGGAACGCCTCCAGCGTGTCGTAGTGGGTGACGCTGGGCTTGCCGCTGGACACCACGGCCCACTTGTAGTCGTGGGTGGGGTGGCGGTCGATCGGCGCGTCGATCGTGCCGCGCAACGGGTCGAGGTGCCCCTGCACCACGGCGTGGTAGCGCTTGTCCACCGTGCGCTCCTTGAAGGCGCGCTTGAGCACGCTGTACGCCCGCTCGCTCTTGGCCACCACCATCAACCCGGTGGTGCCGGCGTCCAGGCGGTGGACCACGCCCTGCCGCTCGGCGGCGCCGCTGGTCGCGATGGTGTGGCCCATCGCGGCGAGGCCCGCGGTCACCGTCGGTCCGCTCCAGCCCGGGCTCGGATGGGCGGCGACACCGACCGGCTTGTCGACCACGACGATGTCGTCGTCGCTGTAGACGACCTTCAGTCCGGGCACCGGCTCGGCCTTGACGGGCACCGGCGCTTCCGGGCCGGGCAGCGTGACCTCCAGCCAGTCGCCGGCGTTGACCTTCTCGGATTTCGGCCGCGGCACCCCGTCGACGAGCGCGTCACCGGCCTCGGCGACCGCGGCGGCCGCCATCCGGGAGAGCCCGAACAACCGGGAGATCGCCTGGTCCAACCGCAGGCCGTCAAGACCATCGGGGACGGGAAGTGAACGAACCTCAGCCACCTGCGGAGTCTGGCACACTCTCGCGGTCGCGGTTTCGGGTACCGGTACCGTCGAGGCGCCGGCCGGTCAACTCGAGTAGCACCGCGAGCGTCACGCCGACGCACAGAGCCGAGTCGGCCGCGTTGAACACGGGAAAGAACTCACCCCGCGGGGCGAACACACTGATCATGTCGACCACGTGCCCGACCATCGGACCGGGCGCGCGGAAGATCCGGTCGGTGAGGTTGCCCAGCGCGCCGCCTGCGACCAGCCCGAGCGCGAGCGCCCACGGCACCGACCGCAGCCGGCGGGCCGCCGCCCAGCCGATCCAGCCGACGACCGCGATGGTGATGATCGGGAAGATGAACGTGTACCCGGTCCCGAGGCTGAACGCGGCCCCGCTGTTGCGGATCAGGTCCAGGTACACCGCCCCACCCAGCAGCCGTACGGGCTCGCGCCCGCTCAACCCGCTCACCGCGAGCTGCTTGGTGACGATGTCGATCAGCAGCACGACGACGCTGGCGAGGATGAGCACCCCGATCGTTCGGTGCCGGCGTGCCGGAGTCTCCGATGCCGGCGCGGGCCCGGCGGTCGGCGCGGACTGCTGCGCCGCGAGTTCCGGGCTCGGACCGCTGGCCAACGTCTCCTCGCTGTTCAGCGCCGCTCCTCCAGCTGCTTGCAGGTGACACACAGCGTAGCCGACGGGAACGCGGCGAGCCGCTCGACCGGAATGGTGCTACCGCACCGCTCGCAGTAGCCGTACGTGCCCTCGTCGAGGCGCTCGAGGGCCCGCTCCACCTGGGTGATCCGCTCCAGGATGCTGTTGGCCAGCGAGATCTCCTGCTCGCGCTCGAACGTCTTGGTACCGGTGTCGGCCTGGTCGTCGCCGGCCGAATCGGTCAACCGGTCGCGCTGCAGTTCGGCGATCTCCGCCATGGTCTGGTCGTACTCGGTCTTGAGCCCGTCACGGCGCTCGGACAGAGCCGCCCGGATCTTCTCGGTGTCAGCCGCGGAGCGCGCGCGAGGCGCCTTGCCGGTCTTGATGCCGGCCGTGTCGGTGGCGGTCTTGCTGTCGGCGGTCTTAGCCATCGTCGCTCCCTCGGCCGCGGTCGTCGCGGCGGTTACCGGTGCTTGCGCAGAGGTTGGTGCAGACGTTCCGGACGGCCCGGGGGCACGCCGTCGGGACGTCCTGGTCGACGTCACGCCGGGGGGCGTGGCCTCGACCGGGTCGGCGGGTGCCGAAGTTTCCTTAGTCACGCTTTTGGAGGTTTCGTCGCGACGGTTACCCGTCGTAGTCTTCTTGGCGGAACTGGTCGCTGCGCCGGCCCTCCGCACCGCGCCCGCCCGAGCCGCCATGGCGTCCTCCAAAAATGCAAAACGGGCGCGCGACGAAAACGCCGCGCACTCCAGAGAGTGGCAAGAATACGGAACGTACGTGCGTCCGACAAACCTGCCACGCAACATCGGCCGGCCGGAACGCGCAATTATGCGCTATTTGCTTCCGCCCCGCCGTCGAATTATCGGCGTCCCATACCCACACCCCTGCGCGTTGAACCCCGCAGTGTCGGGAATCGGACTCTGCGCCAAGTCCGAGGGGAGCCTCACCGGGCCGGATCGCGCAGTCGGCTTACCCGCTCCGCCAGATCAGGCGGGGGCTGCTCGACCTCGAACACCTTGTCCCGGCTCGCGGCTCCGGTACGCAGCGTGACCGCTCCGGCACGCAGCTCCAGCGCCTCGGCGATGGCCCGGCGCGCGGCCTCCGTCGCTCGGCCGTCCACCGCCGGCGCGTTCACCGCCACCACCAGCGCCGGACCGTGCGGGCCAGGGTAGGAGCCCCCGACCCGGGTACGCGACGAGCCGGGCTTGACCCGGACGGCGATCGTGAACACGTCTCAATTCTGCCGGAGTAGCGGGCGTCAGACCCCGCGGGCCTCGGCGAGCAGCGCACGGTCGGGCTCACAGAGCCCGCACGGGGTGAACCCCAACTCGACGGCCTCGGAGACCGGCAACGGCTCGCTGGTCCGGCCAAGCAGGTGTACGCAGCCGGCCAGGTGGTAACGCGGGCGGCCATCGATGACCAGCACCTCATTGCTCATCCGGGCCACCTCGGCCGCGTCGCCGTCCGGCACCCGCTGGGCCACCGGCTCATCCGGCGGGTCCTCGTCGTCCGTGGCTTCCGAGGCGTTGTCGAGCAGGAACTCCCGGCGCCGACCGGAGGCGCCCCCCTGGGCCGGGATCACCGACTCCGGCACGACGACCGACGGGTCGCGCTCCCGCGCCTCTTCCAGTACCGCCGGTTCGTCCGCCCCGACGCGGGCGGCCGGGATCACCGCGGTCGCCGGCTCACGCTGACCGGATACCGAGCCGTCCGACCCGGTGCCCGCCTGGTCTTCCTGGTCGCCGCCGGCAACGGACGCGGGCGCGGCGTCAGCGGACGCGGGCGCGGCATCAGCGGGCACGGTCTCGGCGAGTGTGGGCGCCTCCGCATCGGGTTCCCGGTCAGCACCGGCCCGACGGCCGCCGACAACGAGTGCGATCGCGGCGAGCAGGCTCGCCGCGATCGAACCGACCAAAAACGGGTCGGAGCCGGTGACCAGGCCCACCGCGAGAAACACGGTAGCGCCGACGATGAGGATCAGACTTCCGACGATCACGGCCAATCCTCCGCGGGTAATCGTCCCTGACCTGTCTCGCACGTCTAACGAACGAGCCCCCGGACGGGCGACCACACGGCGGCGCATCGCGAGCTGCGGCTCGCCGCCGTGAACCGGTTGTTAGCGCGTTGCGTCGATGCCGGACCGGGAGCCGTACGCACCGGCGAGCGTCGCCATGCTTCCGGAGTTGCCGCCGGCCGACCGGCCGTTCTCGGTCCGGGTAAGGTCCGCTTCAAGACCCTGCGCCCGGCCGTCCAGGTCGCGCAGCTGGCTTTCGAGGTACGCCTTCAGGCGGGTGCGGTACTCGCGCTCGAACTGCTTGAGCTCCTCGATGTGCTTCTGCAGCGCCGTGCGCTTGGTGTCCAGGCCCGCGATGGCTTCCTGGTGGCGCTGGCGCGCGTCGCGCTCGAGGGCGTCGGCCTTGGCCCGCGCCTCGCGGGTGACCTCTTCGGCCTTGGTGCGCGCGTCGGACAGCAGCTTGTCGGCCTCGCGGCGGGCGTCGTTGACGTGGTCGTCAGCCGTGCGCTGGGCCATCATGAGCACCCGCAGCGCCTGCTGCTCACCGTCACCGGTGACCGCCCCGGGGCCCTGAGCGCGGACCTGCTCGAGCTCGGCCTGCATGCCTCGGGCCGCCTGCTCCGCCGCCGCCTTCTCGCGCTGAACGCGGTCGAACTGGCTCTGCAGCTCGGCGAGCTCGGCGGCCAGACGGGCGTCGGACGCGCCCCCGCCACCCACGCTGCGACCGCCGCCCCGCTCGGCCTGCGCCCGCAGTTCGTTGTTCTCCTCGATCAGACGGGCGAGTTCGCGCTCAACCTCATCCAGGAAGGCGTCGACCTCCTCCTCGTCGTACCCCCGCTTGCCGATGGGGGGCTTCTTGAATGCGACGTTGTGGACGTCGGCCGGGGTCAGCGGCATCGAAACTCCTCGGGTCAGTTGCGGCCGCGTGGCGTCGTGACTACGGGCCGTCACCTAGATCAGACGCCGTACCACGACGTTCATCAGCACGAACAGAATAACCAGCAGCACAAGGGAGGCCAGGTCGACACTCACAGTACCAACACGAAGCGGCGGGATCACTCGCCTCAACGCGTTGAGAGGGGGATCAGTGACGCTCCAGACAACCTCGAGCGCCGCGGCCGCTCCGCGCCCCGGATGCCATCGACGACCGTACTGCAGCACGGCCCCCATCACGAACCTCGCGAGGAGGGCCAGGAAGAAGGCGTACAGCACCAGGTAGACGACCTGCATGGCGACCGATAGCACGGTGGACCGGATCCTCACTCAACTTTGGTTGAAGAACCCACCCTCGGCGATCTTTGCCTTGTCTTCTGCCGTGACCTGGACGTTGGCCGGCGAGAGCAGGAACACGCGGTTAGTGACGCGCTCGATCGTACCGCGAAGGCCGAACGCAAGCCCCGCCGCGAAATCAACCAGTCGTTTAGCATCCGCCTCGTCCATTTCGGTGAGATTCATGATGACTGGCACGCCATCGCGGAAATGCTCACCGATCGTCCGGGCCTCGTTATATGTGGTCGGATGCAGTGTCGTTATCTGGTAGCGGCGCTCGTCCTCTTCGGCCTGGGTGGCCGGGCGCTCGCTCACCCGAGGCGCGAGCGCCAGGTTCTCCCGCGTGGGGTAGCTGACCGTCGACTGCGGCGAACGGGCGATAGACCGCACGGTCGAGCGCTCAACGCGGGCCTCCCGCTCCGCGGCCAGCCGTTCGCTGACCCGGCTCCGGGTCGAGACGGCCGACTGCTCGTCGACCTCGTCCTCGTCGCCGAAGTCCTCGCCGTACCGGTAGCCGCGCTCGTCGTAGCCGCGTTCGGAGTACGCGCGCTCGTCTTCGTCCTCAACGAGGCCGAGCCAGACCCCGGCCCTCCGCATTGCTCCCATGCCGCGCCCCTTACCTCCGTGCGGCACTGCCCTGTGCCGTGCCCCCAAACTCGCGCCGGCGCCCGCCGGCGCCGACCTTGACAAAACCACACTCGTGTAGTTTCAATGTCCCACTCGCGAGGCTACCTCAACGCCGCTCGTTTCCCGAGCAACGCGGCACCAATGCGGACATGTGTCGCGCCTGCTGAAATAGCCGCTTCGAGATCGACGCTCATACCCGCCGAAACCACTGTTGAATCCGGGTGGTCGCGCCGTATGACGCTTGCCACCTCGGCGAGTCGATCGAAGGCAGACCGCGGATCCCAGGCGAGCGGCGCCACCGCCATCACCCCGCGCAACCGGAGCGACTCCGACTCGGCCACCGCCGCCACCACGCGTTCGAGGTCGCGCTCGGGGACGCCCGCGCCGATCGCGGCGCCGCCACGCTCCAGATCGGCGTCCAGGCTGACCTGCACGAGCACGTCGAGCGGCCGCTCCCGGTGGACCGTGGCGGCCCGGTCGAGCGCCGCCACGAGCGTGCTGCTGTCCACGGAGTGGAGCAGGTCGGCGTACCTGACGACCGACTTGGCCTTGTTGCGCTGCAACTGCCCGACAAAGTGCCAGCGCACCGCCGCGCCGGCGGCCGCCAGTTCGGCGGCCTTCGGCGCGGCCTCCTGGTCCTTGTTCTCGCCGATGTCGTGCACGCCAAGCTCGACCAGTCGCCGGACGTCGGCTGCCGGGTAGGTCTTGGTGACCGCTATCAGCGTCACCTCCGCCGGATCGCGCCCGGCCTCGACGCAGGCGGCGGCGATGCGCCCGCGTACGTCCGACAGCCGCTGCGCCAACTCCGCCCGCCGCGGGTCGGCGCCTTCCTCAATAGTCATAGTCACCAGATATACGGCGCGGTCGCCCCGGGCCCACGCCCGGGGCGGATACGCCGCCTCCCCCTCTGCGGTGGTCAGGCGCCGTTCTTGAGGAAGTCGGGCACGTCCACGTCGTCGAACAGGACGCGGCGCGGCGTGGCCTGGGGCGCGGCCGGCCGCGGCGGGGCGGCCGGCGCCTGCGGCTCCACCGGAGCGGCGGCGACGACCTTGCGCGGCGGCTCGGCCGGCTTGTAGGCCGGTGCCCCGCCGTCGAAGCCGGCGGCGATCACGGTGACCCGCACCTCGTCGCCGAGCGCGTCGTCGATGACCGCACCGAAGATGATGTTGGCGTCGGGGTGCGCGGCGTCGGTGACGAGCTGGGCCGCGTCGTTGATCTCGAACAGGCCCAGGTCGGAGCCGCCGGCGATGGACAGCAGCACGCCCCGTGCGCCGTCCATGCTCTGCTCCAGCAGCGGGCTGGAGATCGCCGCCTCGGCCGCCTCCACCGCCCGGTTGTCACCGCGTGCGCTGCCGATGCCCATGAGAGCGCTACCGGCGCCGCTCATGACGCTCTTGACGTCGGCGAAGTCGAGGTTGATCAGACCCGGCGTGGTGATCAGGTCGGTGATGCCCTGGACACCGGAGAGCAGCACCTGGTCGGCCTGGCGGAAGGCGTCCATCATGCTGATGCCACGGTCGCCGAGGGCGAGCAGCCGGTCGTTCGGGATCACGATGAGCGTGTCGCACTGGTTGCGCAGCTCCTCGATACCCGCCTCGGCCTGCACCTGCCGGCGCTTCCCCTCGAAGGAGAACGGACGGGTGACCACACCGATGGTGAGCGCACCGAGCTTGCGGGCGATGTTGGCGACCACGGGAGCGCCACCGGTGCCGGTGCCGCCGCCCTCGCCACAGGTCACGAAGACCATGTCGGCGCCCTTGAGCACCTCTTCGATCTCGTCGCGGTGGTCTTCGGCGGCGTTCTTTCCGACCTCGGGCTGCGCGCCGGCACCGAGGCCCCGCGTCAGCTCACGTCCAACGTCGAGCTTGACGTCGGCGTCGCTCATCAGCAACGCCTGCGCGTCCGTGTTGATCGCGATGAACTCGACACCCTTGAGCCCGACCTCGATCATTCGGTTGACGGCGTTGACGCCGCCACCACCGATGCCGACGACCTTGATGACCGCCAGGTAGTTGTGCGGATGTGTCATCGGACGTGCCTTTCCCCTTGAGTATCGTCGAGCGCCGGTCCGGTACGGGCGTCCGCATCGGGTGCGGCCCCTCACGGGCGGCGTCCGCTTGTTGCAGACGGCGCGAGGGTCGCTAAACCCTCACCCTTTACTAGAGGCTTATAGTTATGTCAACTAATGCCTGGTGGAAAGGTATGTGCCGACCCGCCGCGATCCAAGGACCGGCGTCGGCGTGTCGCCGCGCGACCGTCAATAAACTTCTACAGCGCCGCGAACGCCGGAAGTATCACGCCCACCCCCGCGGCCGATGCCTGAATCAACGAGGACACCCTCGATCAGCGGGTCGTCACCACCGACGGCGCACTCACATCCGTCACTTTCTGACCGTTGCCAAGGATGGTGAGCGCCACGCGCGCCTTCTCGTCATTCTGGGTCGCGTCGCCCCACACGATCTGGCGGCCGTCCCGCAGCTCCAGGCGGATCCGGGCCGGGGAGTCCGCCACCAACGCCGCCATCGGTTCGCGCAGCCCCGGCGGCAGCGCGGCGAGGACGGTCAGCGCGGCCCGCGTCGCCGAGTCGTCCCGGCCGGGGGTACGCAGCTTGAGCACGGGCAGACCAGCGGGTGGCACCGGCGCCGAGTCGAACACCGTGCCGGTACCGTCGACGATCGCGTACCGGTCGCCCATCGGCACCACCGCCGCCGGGGTGCGCTCGACGACACGGATGACCAGCGTGCGCGGCCACGACCGGCTGACCGTCACCCGGGAAACGGGGGGCAGCCCGCCGACCCGGCGGGCCACGACGTCGACGTCGACCCGTACCAGCGGGGTACCCGGCGCCACCCGCGCCGCCGCGCGTACCTGGTCGGCGGTCACCAACCGGGCACCCGTGACCCGGATGCCGGCCACTCCGAGCAGCGGCGTCGTGTACACCACGGCGCCGATGATGGCGAGGAGCACGACGGCACCCAGCGCTACCAGCCAGGGCAGCGCGGCGCGCAGCCGGCGCCGCCGGGCCCGCTGCGAGAACAGACGGACCGAGTCCGGTACGGCGTCGCGGCGCGCCCGGACCAGGCGCCATCTGCTGCTCAACTACGTCACTCGGAGCGGGCGTGGCGCGCCACGTACCCGTTGTCGCCGGACTCGACCGCGGCCTCCAGCGCGGCCAACAACTCGTCGCCCATCAGCGAGATCGGCGGCGCACCCATCGTGACGACGACATCGCCCTCGCGCGCCCGGCGGGCGACCTCCGCGGGCACGTCGTCCCAGCTGGGCACGAACACCTTCCGGTCGCCGGGAAGGCCGATCGCGGCGGTCAGCGACACGCCGCCCGCACCGGGCTCCCGGACCTCACCGGGCCCGAACACCTCCAGCACGATCGCCTCGTCACCGATCGCCAGCGCCGCCGCGATCGCCGCCTCGTTGTCACGGGTGCGGTAGACCCGGTAGGGCTGGAAGACCACGATCAGCCGCCCGTCGCCGGCAACCTCGCGCAGCGTGTTCATCGCCGCGGTCATCGACGTCGGGTGGTAGGCGTACTCGTCGTACACCCGCACGCCCGCCGCCGTGCCCTTGAGCTCGAAGCGTCGGCGCACCCCGGAGAACTCCGCGAGCGCCTCGACGACCGCCGCCGGCTCGACCCCCAGCTTCAACGCGGTGAGAACGCCCGCCGCGGAGTTGAGCCCCAGGTGGCGACCTGGCACCCGCAGCGAGATCTCACCCAGCGACTCGCCGTCGAGCGCCGCCATGTACCGCACGCCGTTGACCGACGAGACGACCTCGGTCATGCGCAGGTCGGCGTCCTCGGCCTCGCCGTACGTGTACACGGTGATGCCCTCGGCCCGGACCCGCTCGGCCAGCCGGCGCGCGCCGGGGTCGTCGGCGCAGGTGACCACGAATCCGTCCGGGTCCACCCGCTGGCAGAACTGGACGAACGCGTCCTCCAGGCCGGCCAGGTCGCCGTACGTGTTGAGGTGGTCGGCGTCGATGTTGGTGACGATCCCGACGTGCGGGCGGTACACCAGGAACGACCGGTCGCTCTCGTCGGCCTCGGCGACGAAGAACTCGCCGCTGCCGTGGTGGCCGTTCGATCCGGCCTCGGAGATCTCGCCACCGATGAAGAACGACGGGTCGAGGCCGGCGTGCTGGAGGATCATCGTCGTCATCGACGTGGTCGTGGTCTTGCCATGGGTGCCGGCCACCGCGATCGTGCGCCGCCCCGCCATCGCCGCCGCGAGCGCCTCGGACCGGTGCAGGATCCGCAGGCCCCGGCTGCGGGCCTCGACCAGTTCGAGGTGGTCGGCCGGGATCGCGGTCGAGTACACGACCGTGTCGACACCGTCCAGATTGGACACTACGTGCTGCATGTGGATGGTGCCGCCGAGTGCCCGCAGGCCCGCGAGCGACGGCCACTCGCGCAGCTCGCTGCCGGACACCGGAACGCCGCGGGTGAGCAGCAGGCGGGCCAGCCCGCTCATGCCCACTCCGCCGACCCCGATGAGGTGTACCGTCCCCAGGTCCTCCGCCGTCAGCTCGGCGAGCTGATCCGGCTTGGCCGCATTCACTGACCCATCACCTTTCTGGGCTCGTTCCCGCTCACTGCCCTACCACCTCATACATGAAGGCACGT
Organism: Planosporangium flavigriseum; assembly: GCF_011947225.1. GTDB lineage: Bacteria > Actinomycetota > Actinomycetes > Mycobacteriales > Micromonosporaceae > Planosporangium > Planosporangium flavigriseum. The sequence goes on from NZ_JAATVW010000001.1 coordinate 369,913, forward strand.
AGTGCCTCGTCGCCGTCGCGGCGCCCGTACGCCCCGGCGGCCCTGCTCATTTCGGCGAGGCGGGCCTCGTCGCGGACCAGCGGAACCACCGTCCGCTCGATCCAATCCGGGGTCAGCTCGCCGTCGTCGACGATCAACCCACCCCCGGCGTCGACGATCGGCAACGCGTTACGGCGCTGCTCCCCGTTTCCGTAGGGTAGTGGCACGTAGACGGCGGGCATCCCGACGGCCGCGGTCTCCGCGCACGTGATGGCGCCGCCCCGGCACAAGGCCAGGTCACCGGCCGCATATCCCAGCTCCATCTCGGACAGGAACTTGACGGTCACGTACGGCACGGGCAGGTCCGGCGGGATGTCGACCGGCTCGTTGCGAGCGCCGATGATGTGCAGCACCTGTACGCCCGCGGCCGTGATCGCCTTCGCCGCCCCGGCCATGGCGAGGTTAATCGACCGGGCACCCTGTGAGGCGCCGAACACGAAAAGCGTCGGCAGATCGGGGCGGAGCCCGAAGTGGGCGCGGGCCTCGGCGCGGCGGGCGGCTCGATCGAGCGTGGTGATCGACCGCCGCATCGGCACCCCGGTGACGCGCGCCTGGCGCAGCACCGGCACCTGCTCGACCTGGTGCGGGAAGCCCACCGCCAGGTTGCGGGTGAAGCGCATGCCCATCCGGTTGGCGACGCCCGGCGGCACGTTGACCTCGTGGATGACGACCGGCGTCTTGCGCCGCCAGGCCGCCAGATAGGCCGGGACGGACACGTAGCCGCCGAAGCCGACGACCACGTCCGCCGAGACCTCGTCGAGCACCTCCCGGGTCGCGCGCGCGGCGCGCCACATGCGGTCGGGAGTGCGCACGAGGTTCATGTTGATCGAGCGCGGCAACTGGTACGCGGGGACGTTGCGCAGGTCGTAGCCCTTCGGCGGGATCAGCTCGGTTTCCAGCCCCTTCGGCGTGCCGAGGCAGGTGATGCGTAACTGCGGATCGTGCTGTCGAAGACAGTCGGCGAATGCCAGCAACGGGTAGATGTGCCCCCCGGTGCCTCCGCCGGCCAGCACGACCGACCGTACAGGCATCTGTGCGCTCCTCCCCTTTTTCCGGCTAGCGGTTCCGGACGCGGTCCTTGGCGCGTCCACCGCCGTCACCGCGCGGCCCGGCACCACCCGGTGCCGTCGCGCGACGCCCCGCGCCACCGCTGGGCAGCGGTGGCAACGGCGCCCAGACTAGCTGTACCCACTGACGCGGTGGACGGGCGTGTAGCGCTCGTGCGGCGTCGGGCTCAGCGCGGGCGAAGGACGTCAGGATTCCGGCCGCGGCGAGCGCGACGACGAGAGCCGTGCCACCGTCGGAGATGAACGGCAGCGGCACCCCGGTGATCGGCATGACGCCGGTCACCCCGCCGATGTTGATCATCGCCTGGCCGACCAGCCAGCAGGTGATGCCGGCGGCGACGAGCCGGCGGAACGGGTGCTCCACCCGACTGGCGATGCGCAGGCCGGTATAGGCGAGCACGCTGAAGACTGCCAACAGGACCACGCAGCCAACGACGCCGAGTTCCTCGGCGATGACCGCGAAGATGAAGTCGTTGTGCGCCTCCGGCAGCCGCCCCCACTTCAGGTGCCCGTTGCCCAGCCCCACCCCGAACCAGCCGCCGTTGGCGATCGCATACAGGCCCTGGAAGAACTGGTACGCGGGCCCGTTGCGGTCGGCGCGCGCCGGGTCGAGGAACACCGTCAGCCGCTCCTGGCGGTACGGCTGCAGAGAGATCAGCGCGGTCATACCCAGCGCTGCGAGAGCGAACAGCGCCGCGAACACGCGCTTACGCACGCCCGCGGCCCAGAGCACGCCGAGGAAGAGCACGAACAGGATCGTCATGCTGCCGAAGTCGTTGTAGCCGACCAGCGCGAACAGCGACAACGCTACGGGGAACAGCGGGAGGAACAGCTCACGCCAGCTGGTGATCTTCGTACCCTTGCGGGTGAGGACGTCGGCCACCCACAGCGCCAGCGCCAGCTTGGCAAGTTCAGCTGGCTGCAACGAGAGCGGGCCGACGTAGAGCCACAGTTCCCTGGCGTACAGCGGGCCGATCCGAAACGGCACCGGGGCGGCGTTGGGCGGTGTGTTCAGGGCTGTGAGGAACGCCAGCGTGTCGAGCACGACCACCAGTACGATGCAGCCGATGATCGCGATCCTGCAGATCGCCCGGTAGGTGCGCATCGGCAGGCGCTGGCAGATCCAGAACCCGAACAGCCCCACCACCGCCCAGCCGGCCTGCTTGGCCACCGAGGCGTATGCGCTCTGGCCGACCGCGAAGTTCTCCACGCTGGTCGCGCTGAACACCATGACCAGCCCGAAGATCAGCAGCAGTCCGACGCTGGCGAGCAGCAGGTAGTACGACGCGAGCGGCCGGTCGAGCAGCCCGCGCAGCGCGGCGAGTGGCCCGGACAGCCGCCCGGCCGCCGGCACCGGCGTGGGTACCGGCGTGGGTACGGGCGCGGCGGGGATGTCCTTGTCCTCGACGGTCGTCTGGGTCTTCACGACACCCCCTCCTACGTGCTAGCTCTCCAACGTTCGGACCGCCGCGGCGAACGCGTCCCCGCGCTTGGCGTAACTGGCGAACATGTCCAGGGATGCCGCCGCCGGCGCGAGCAGGACCGTGTCGCCGGGGCTCGCGAGCGTCGCCGCAGCCCGTACGACCTCGGCCATCGCCCCATCATCGGCCCTGGCGACCTCGACCACCGGTACCCCCGGGGCGTGTCGCGCCAGCGCCGCGGCGACCTCGGCGCGGTCGACGCCGAGCACGACCGCCCCGGCGAGCCGGTCGGCGACGCTGCGTACCAGGTCACTGATGTCCACGCCCTTGAGCTGTCCACCGGCGATCCAGACGACGCGCGGGTACGCCGTGAGCGAAGCCAGGGCCGCGTGCGGGTTGGTCGCCTTGCTGTCGTCGACGTAGGCCACGTGGGCGACCGTGGCGACGTAGGCGTTGCGGTGCCCCTGCGGCACGTAGCCGGCCAGACCCGCCCGGATGGCGTCCGGGCCGACCCCGTACGCGGCTGCGAGGGCCGCCGCGGCGAGGGCGTTGGCAACGTTGTGCGCGCCCGGCGGGCGGATCGCGTCGACCGGGATCAGCTCCACCCCGTCGGCGATCAGGCACCCGTCGGCGACGCCGTACTGTCCCGGCGCCGGCTCGGCGAGGGTGAAGCCCACGCGGCGGCCCGCCACCCGTGACAGCAGGCCAGCGACCCGCGCGTCGTCGAGGTTGCCGACGGCGACGCCGCCGAGGTTGCCGACGGCGGCGCCGCCGCCTGCCGACCGCCAGATCGCCGCCTTCGCCCCGGCGTACGCGTTGAAGCCGCCGTGCCAGTCGAGATGGTCGTCGGCCAGGTTGAGGAGCGCGCCGGCCTCCGGCGCCAGGCTCGACGACCAGTGCAGCTGGAAGCTCGACAGCTCCACCGCGAGCACGTCGTAGGCCGCCGCGGATTCAGTGGCCGCGAAGACCAGCGGCTCACCGATGTTGCCGAGCGCGGCCGTGCGCAGCCCGGCGGCGGTAAGGATCGCCGCGAGCATCGTCGTCGTCGTGGTCTTGCCGTTGGTGCCGGTGATGGCCAGCCACGGCGCCGCGTCGGGCCGGCGCAGCCGCCAGGCCAGCTCGGGCTCGCTGTACACGTCGAGCCCGGCGCCGACGGCCGCGGCCGCAAGCGGGTGGTGCGGAGCGAACCCGGGCGAGACCACCACGTCGGTGACCCCGGCGAGCAGGTCCTGCCCGTCTCCGACGACCACCTTCGCGCCCGCCGCACGCAACCGGTCGAGCGCGGCGCTGTCAGCCCGGTCGACGACCGTGACCTCGGCGCCGGCACCGATCAGCACCTGGGCTGACGCGACGCCCGCGACTCCGGCGCCCGCGACGAGGACCCGCCGCCCCGCGTACTCGTACCTGGCCTCGCTCACGGTGCCTTCGTCACCACCCGCAGGAAGTCGGCGTAGAACAGGCCGATGCCGATCGCCACGCCGAGCCCGGCGATGATCCAGAATCGAACGACGATGTTGACCTCGCTCCAGCCGGCCAGCTCGAAGTGGTGCTGGAGCGGGACCATCCGGAAGATGCGCCGGCCGGTCAGGCGGAACGAGCCGATCTGCATCACCCAGGTGACCGTGATGATGAGGAAGAGCAGACCCAGGATCGGTACGAGCAGCACGGTGTTGGTCGAGTACGCCAGCCCGGCGATCAGCGAGCCGAGCGCCAACGCACCGGTGTCGCCCATGAAGATACGGGCTGGCGAGGTGTTCCACCACAGGAAGCCGGCCAACGCCCCCGCCGCGGCGGCGGCGATGATCGCCACCTCCAGCGGGTCCCGGACGTTGTAGGAGTACGCCGCACCGACCGAGTACGCCTTGTCCGTCTCCCAGTGCCGGTACTGCCAGAAGCCGATGAGCGCGTACGCCCCGATGACCATCACCGAGGCGCCGGTGGCCAGACCGTCGAGACCGTCGGTGAGGTTGACCGCGTTCGACATCGACATGACCACGAAGATGAACAGCAGGACCGCGCCGACCTTGCCGATCTCCAGCCAGTAGATCTCCTTGACGAACGACAGGTAGGTACTGCCGACCGTCCCACCGGCCTTGTTCGGGAAGTACAGCGCGATGATGCCGAACACGGCGCCGACGAGCGCCTGTCCGATCAGCTTGCCCCGCTTGTTCAAGCCCAGGCTGTTCTTCTTGCTGACCTTCAGGTAGTCGTCGAGGAAGCCCAGCGCACCGGTGCAGATGAACAGGCCGAGCAGCACGATTCCGGTCGCGGTGGGCCCGGCTGGGGTCAGTCGTAACTGCACGTCCGGCAGCGTGCTCAGGACAAGGTGTCCGGCGATGTACGCGACGACGGTGGCCAGGATGAACGCCACCCCACCCATCGTCGGGGTGCCCTTCTTCGCCAGGTGGGGTGGGACCTTGCCCTCGGCCCGGATCGGCTGGTCGGCCCGTAACCGCGTGAAGACCTTGATGGCGATCGGGGTGAGCAGGATCGACAGGATGAACGCCGCGAACGCCGCGACGATAACCGCTCTCACGCTTGCACCCCTGCCGCCTCGGCCGTCTCGCGCAGGGCGTCGACCACCTGCCAGGTGCGGTACCGCGATCCCTTGCACAGGACCACGTCACCCGATCTCAGCTCGTCGCGCAGGACCGCGATAGCGGCGTCCTGGTCGGTCACGAGCACGGACTTCCCTCCCCAATTTGCTACGGAGTCGGCGCCGGCGCCGATCGGCGCGGCCGCGTCCCCTACCACCACGAGCAGGCCGACACCCAGTTCGGCGGCCAGTCGGCCGGCCTCTTCGTGCCCGGCCCGCTCGTGTTCGCCCAGCTCCGCCATGTAGCCCAGCACCGCGATGGTGCGCCGGGCCCGGCCCATCTCGGCCAGCGCGGTCAGCGCAGCCGCCATGGACGACGGGTTGGCGTTGTACGAGTCGTCGATGACCGTGACGCCGTCGGCACGGTCGAACACGTCCATCCGCCGGCTCGACATCAGCTCCAGCTCACTCAGCGCGGCGGCGACGTCGGGTACGGCCATGCCCAGCGAGGTCGCGACGGCGGCCGCGAGTAGCGAGTTGCCGACCTGGTGGCGGCCGGTCACGCCGAGGCTCACGGCGGCCCGCCGCCCCGCCGCGACGAGGTCGTACGACGCCCGGCCGCGCTCGTCGAGGACGACCGCTTCGGCCCGCACCGCTGCGTCCGGCGCCTCGCCGGCCAGGGTCACGCGTCCCCGGGCGAGCGCCGACATGGCCCGCACCCGCGGGTCGTCGGCGTTGAGGACCGCGAGGCCGTCCGCGGTCAGCGCCGTGACCAACTCGGACTTGGCCGTCGCGATCCGCTCGACCGAGCCGAACTCGCCCAGGTGCGCCGAGCCGACGTTGATCACCACCCCGATGTCGGGGCGGGCGATGTCGCACAGGTAGCGGATGTGCCCGACGCCCCGCGCGCCCATCTCCAGGACCAGGTACCGGGTCTCCGCGGTCGCCCGGAGCACCGTGTGCGGCAGGCCCAGTTCGTTGTTGAGGCTGCCGGCGGGGGCGACGACCTCGCCGAGGTGCGCGAGGGTCTGCCCGATGAGGTCCTTGGTCGTGGTCTTGCCCGACGACCCGGTGATGCCGACGACGGTCAGCCGGGGCAGGCGGTCGCGCACGGCACGGGCGAGCCGCCCGAGCGCGGTCAGCGCGTCACCGACCACGAGCATCGGTACGCCCTGGACCGGCCGGCTGCCGAGCACCGCGACGGCACCGGCGGCCATCGCGACCCCGGCGTAGTCGTGGCCGTCGACCTTCTCGCCGGGGAAGGCGACGAAGAGACCGCCCCGACCCACCTTGCGCGAGTCGTACTCGACGGTGCCGGTCACCCGGTCCGTCGGGGCGGCGCCGACGAGGTCGGCCCCCGTGATCTCGGCGATCTCCGCGAGCGTCAGCGGGATCATCGCGGGCCTCCCGTCCCGGCCGGTACCTGATCCGCCGTACCGGCAGCGGTCGGTCCGAACCTCACGGCCAGCGCCTTCGCCAACTCGTCGCGGTCGTCGAACGGGTACACCTCGCCGCCTACCTCCTGTCCGCGCTCGTGTCCCTTACCGAGTAACGCGATGACATCACCCGGGGCCGCCAGGCCCACCGCCTCCGCGATCGCCGCGCGGCGGCCTGCCACCTCTATGAGAGCGGCGGAACCGCCCGTGGCGTCACACGCACCGGCCAGCACCTCGGCCCTGATCATGGCCGGATCCTCGGTGCGCGGGTTGTCATCGGTGACGATCACGACATCGGCGCCCCGGGCGGCGGCCGCGCCCATGAGCGGTCGCTTCGACCGGTCCCGGTCGCCACCGGCGCCGATCACGCAGATGACCCGGCCCCGGCCGTCCCCGCCCCGGCCGTCCCGGCCGTTCAGGGCGGCGAGTACCTGGGCCACCGAGTCGGGCTTGTGCGCGTAGTCGACGATGCCGAGCACCGGGCCGGGCACCTGGACCCGTTCCATCCGTCCCGGCGTGCCCTGGCAGGCGGCCACGCCGGCTGCTGCCACCTCCGGGTCGACGCCGACGGCCACCAGCGACGAGATCGCCAGCAGCGCGTTGGCGACGCTGTGCCGCCCGGGCAGGGCGACGCCCGCCTCGACGGCGATCTCGTCTGGCCCGTGCGCCACGAAACGCTGCGCGAAACCCAGATCGGTGATCTCCGAGGGGTACCAGTCCCCCTGCGACAGCGAGTAGGTCACGGTCCCCGGACGGACCAGGCGCCGGCCGTACTCGTCGTCGATGTTGACGATCTCGACCGCGCACCGGCCGTCGAACAGCCGCGCCTTGGCCGCGAAGTAGTCCTCGACGTCGGCGTGGAAGTCCAGGTGATCCAGGCCGAGGTTGGTGAAGCCGCCGACGGCGAACCGCACCCCGCCCACGCGGCCGAGGGTGAGCGCGTGGCTGGACACCTCCATGACCACCGCGTCCACCCCGCGCTCGAGCGCGACGGCGAGGCACGCGTGCAGATCCGTCGCTTCCGGAGTGGTGCGGGCGCTGTCGATGGTGAGGTCACCGAGGCGGGTCTCGACGGTCCCGATCAGCCCGGTGGTACGCCCGGCCACCCGCAGGCCGGACTCGATCAGGTAGGCAGTGGATGTCTTGCCGGCCGTACCGGTGATCCCGATGACGGCGAGCCGATTGGTGGGGTCTCCGTAGATCCGCGACGCGACGACGCCGAGCACCGCGCGGGGATCCGCGACGACCAGGGCGGGCAGCCCTGCCACCGCGGCGCGGTCGGCCCCGCCCGCGTCGGTGAGAACCGCCACCGCGCCGGCTGCTTTCGCGTCCGCGATGAACTCGGCGCCGTGCCGGCGGGCGCCGGGCAGCGCGGCGTACAGGTCACCGGGCCGGACCTCGTCGCTGGCGTGGGTGATCCCGGTGACAGCGGCGGTAGCGGAAGGCTCGACAGGTTCGGATAACAGCGCACCCAATTGATCGAGTGGGGTCGCCGGCACGTTGCGAGGGCGGGGGTAGCCGGGCACGGGGCTAGACCCTACCCGTTACGGCATCGGGCAGTTGGACAAGGCGGCCCACGTCCGCATCCACCTCACTCGGTGATCCGGAACGACGGCGGCGGCGTGGCACTGGGCGGGACGCGGCTCTGGCCGAGGGCGAAGGCCATCATGTCGGAGAACGCGGGCGCCGCGACGGTGCCCCCCTCACCCTTGGGGGTATGCGCGAACACCGCGATGACGTAGCGCGGCGCGTCGGCGGGCGCCATACCGATGAACGAGCCGACTTCGCCGGAAACGTACTTGCCGTTCGGCCCGACGAACTGGCCGGTGCCGGTCTTGCCCGCCACCCGGTAGCCGGGGACGGCCGCCTTGCGCCCGGTCGCGTCCTCGACGGTCACGACCGCCTCGAGCATCTGCCGCAGCGCATCCGCGGTCTGGGTCGACAGCACCCGCTGAGTACGCGGCGCGGGCGCCGGGGTGACCTGACCCTCGGCTGAGACCTTCGCCTTCACCAGGTGCGGCTGCACCCACACTCCGCCGTTGGCGATCGCCGCGTACACGGCGGCCATCTGCAGCGGGGTGGTCGAGATGCCCATGCCGATCGGGATCGAGCCGTAGCTGGACCCGCTCCAGTTCTCCGGCGGTTGGATCAGCCCGGACGCCTCGCCCGGCAGCCCTTCGCCGGTCGCCTTACCGAGGCCGAACTTGCGCTGGTACTCGTACAGCTTCTGCGGTCCCAACTGGTCGGCGATCCGGATCGTGCCGACGTTGGACGAGTACGCGAGGATGCCGGGCAGCGTCAGCCGGGTGCCCTCCGGGAAGGGATGCGTGTCCCTGTACGTGGTGTCGCCCTTGCGGATGGCCGGGCCGACCGGGATCGCCGTATCGGTCTTGACGACCCCTTCCTGCAGCGCGCCGCCCAGCGCGATGACCTTCGACACGGAGCCGGGGTCGACGACGAGGTCGGTGTTGGCGTCCAGGCGCTGCTTCGGCTGCGCCTTCATCGGCTCGGCGGCGTCGTAGCCGGGGTAGCTCGCCTGCGCGAGCACCTCACCGGTCTTGACGTCGAGCACCACCGCCGAGCCGAAGTCGGCGTTGATCTTCTTCATCTGCTGCGACAGCACCGAGTACACCCGGAACTGAAGATCGCTGTTGATGGTCAGCTGCAGCGACGAACCGGGCCGGGCCGGCGTCTCGACGCGGTAGCCGCCGGGGATCTCGGCCTTCACCTCGCCGCCGCCGACCTCGAAGGCCCGCTCACCCGGTACCCCGCGCAGGTCACGGTCGTACTGGAACTCCAGCCCGGCCGCGCCCCGCAGGTCGTAGCCGGTGAACCCGATGAGGTTCGCGGCCAGGTCGTGGCCTGGCACGTCGCGGCGTTCGTCGCTGTTCACGACGACGCCGGCGAGCTTGAGCGCGTCCACCTTCTCGCCGACCGCCACGTCGACCCCGCGCGCGAGATACTCGAACCGCACCGGGGTGCCGTCCTCGCGGGCGTGCTTGACGAGCTTGGGGAGCAGTTCCGAGACCGGCTTGCCGAGCAGCGGGGCCAGTTGCCGCGCCGCCGCCTGGGGGTCCTCCACCATGCCCGGGTCGGCGTAGACCAGGCGCGCCTCGACGCTGTGGGCGAGGATGTTGCGGTCGCGGTCGTAGATGGTGCCGCGCGGCGCGGGCAGGGGTACCCGCTCGATCCGGTTGACCAGCCCCCGGGCCGCGTACGCCTTGGCGTCGATGAGCTGCAGCTCCACGAGCCGACCGCTGATCACGACGAAAATGGCGAGGATCAGCACGCTCGCCAGCCGCAGTCGCCGGCGCGGCTCGGGCAGCCGGACCTGGCGCTTGGGCCGCCGCGCGGGCGCGCCACGCTTCGCCTGAGCCGCTTTCACCGCCGCGCGGACACCCCCCGCGCGGACACCGCCCGTGCCACCGCTGCGTGCGGGCGCGTGCGGTCGACCGGCAGGGGGCTGCACGCGCGGCGTTCGCCGGCCGCCGGGCGACGGTGCCTTGGCCGCCGGCGCCTTGGCCGCCGGCGCCTTAGCCGCCGGCGCCTTAGCCGCCGGCGCCTTAGCCGCCGGCGCCTTGGCCGCTGCTGCCGCCGCTGCGCTCCCAGCCGGGGACCGGTCACTGTTTCGTGCCGCCGAAGGCCGCCGGGGCGGTTCGTCCACGACGCCCCGGCCACCCCGCCGTACCGGCTCACCCGCCCCGCCCTGTACCACCTGCAGCGCCGGCCGGAACGGGTCACCGCCGCGGCTGCGCTGCCCCCGCTCGGCGTCGGCCTCCCGGAGGCTGCGCCCGCGCGGGGTGTAGCGACGCGCGTCGCTGATACCCGAACGGCCCTGGCTGGCCCCACGCGCCACGGCCCCGCGCGGTGGCGCCCCCGTCGGGTCGATCGACGGGTCGGTGACGCCGCTACGCGGGGCGCGACGTGGGTCGGTCGGGCGGGACGGCACGTGTTACCGCCGGGGCTGACCGGCGGTAGCGCCGCTGTTCTTCTGCGTGCTCGTGCCGGCAGCGCTCGACTGGCCCGCCGCCGGCCGAGGCACGGTGAGGACCTTGCCGTCAGGCAGCGTGATGAACGCCGGGCTGTCGGCGGGCACGAGGCCCAGCCGCCGGGCCGCTGCCGCCAGACTGGTCGGCGACTCCTTCTCGGCCAGGTCCTGGGTCAGCTGCGCCTCGGTACGGTCGAGCCGGCCCTGCTGTTTCTGCAGTGCCTCCAGCCGGAAGGCATTTTCGTTAATCTTGGTGTTGAGCACCAGAATGCCCACCACGCCGGCCACCACCACGGCCAGTACGCCGGCCACGAAGGGCGCCTTGGGAACACTGACCGGCGCCGGCGGAGCCACCCGCAGTCGCGGAAGCGTCGGACGGTTCGCGGCCGCCTCGCTGTCCGACTGCGGCGCCAGCGCGGTGTTGCCCACCGTGACAGGCGCTCCGCTGCCGTACTCCCGATCCATGGCCGCACGCCGATCCCCCGCGCTCCGGCCCCCCGAGCGCGGTGTAACCTGCTGCCGCCGGTACGGCAGTGCTGTCGTCATACAGTTTCACCCCTTTTCGCAACTTTTGGGTTGCGTAGTGGACGATCCTCAGTCCTGATCCGATGTGGACCGTCCATTCAGTTCCCCGGTGCGCCGATTCGCGGTCGGTGCACCGGGCTGATGCATTGCCTTCGGCCGGCGCGGCGGCCGGGGTTCCCGCCCCGGCCGCCGCCCTCCGTCCTTGCGCCCCTGTGGGGCCGTTCCTGTTCCCTGCTGTGGCTGGCCCGTCGCGTTCGGGTCCACCCGTTCGGCCGCGCGCAGCTTCACCGAAGCGGCGCGCGGATTCGCCTCCACCTCCGCCTCGCTCGGCGGCTCCGCCCCCCGGGTCAACAGCCGGAAGGTCGGTGCGGTGCCGGGCAGCTCGATCGGCAGGTCCACGGGCGCGGTCGACCTGGTACGCGTCGCCAGCGCCTGCTTCACCAACCGGTCCTCCAGGGAGTGGTAGGACATCACCACCACCCGGCCACCCGGCGCGAGCGCGTCGAGAGCAGCCGGCAACGCCCGTTCGAGCGCCGCCAACTCCTCGTTGACCTCGATGCGCAGCGCCTGGAACGTGCGCTTCGCGGGATGTCCGCCGGTTCGCCGCGCCGGTGCCGGGATGGCGTCCCGGACCAGTTCGGCCAGCCGCGCCGAGGATGTCAGCGGTGCCTTCGTCCGTTCCCGAACGATCGCCGCCGCAATCCGTGATGCGAATCTCTCCTCGCCGTAGACCCGCAGGATCCGGCTCAACTCGCCATGGCTGTAGGTGTTGACCACCTCTTCGGCCGTACGCCCCCGGCTCTGGTCCATCCGCATGTCCAGCGGCGCGTCCTGGGCGTACGCGAACCCCCGCGCCGCCTCGTCGAGCTGCAACGAGGAGACGCCGAGGTCGAAGAGGATCCCGTGGACCGGGCCGAGCGACAGCCGCTCGAGCGCCTCGGGCAGTTCGTCGTAGACCGCGTGCACCAGGTGCGTACGGTCGGCGAACCGCTCCAGCCGCCGCCCCGCCAGCGCAAGCGCCTGCGGGTCCCGGTCCAGTCCGATGAGGGTCGTTTGCGGATGAGTCTCGAGGACCGCTTCCGCGTGACCACCGAGGCCGAGGGTTGCATCGACGTACACCGCTCCCGGCCGATCAAGGGCGGGAGAGAGCAGCCCGAGACACCGCTCGAGCAAAACGGGTACGTGGATACCCTGCTCCCCCATGTCGACCCCCTCGTGGCCTCAGGCCTGATGGCGATTCGCGGTCACCATCAGACCTGCGGTTGTGCTGCCGGCCGGTCGACGTACCGCCAGATCCCCATCCGCTCGTCCGCCTGGCACTGGGGAAGTAGAGCCAGGAGTCCTAGCGGCTGGAGATCTGGCGGTGCGCCTTGACCGGTGCGTGAAATGCGTCCCTTGTGGACTGCTGCGCGATCGGTCACAGCCCGCCGGGCAGCACCCCCTCTTCGATGCCGGCGAAGTCCTCCTCGCTTTCGGCGAGGTAGGTATCCCAGGCTTGCCGGTCCCAGATCTCCACCCTGGTGCTCGCCCCGATCACGACAAGCTCGCGGTCCAGCCCGGCGTACTCCCGCAGATGCGCGGGGATGGTCACCCGGCCCTGCTTGTCGGGCACCTCGTCGTGTGCGCTGGCGAAGAACACCCGGCTGTAGGCCCGGGCGGCCTTGTGCGTCATCGGCTGCTCACGCAGCTGACTGGCGATGCGGGCGAACTCGGAGACGGGAAACACGTAGAGGCATCGTTCCTGCCCTTTGGTGATCACGACACCTCCCGCCAACTCATCTCGAAACTTCGCTGGAAGGATCAACCGGCCCTTTTCGTCCAGGCGAGGAGTGTGGGTGCCGAGAAACATCGACCCCTACCCCCCTCCCGCGCTCCGCGGTCCCCCCCGGGGCCGGCAGAGCCCCCCGCTCCGCCATTGCGCCCCACTCTACTCCACTTCCCTCCACCGTCAACGCAGAATGGCGCCGAGTAACGGCGTCGAGCCGCGAAAAAGCGCAGTTCAGGGAGGGTGGAGCGCGGTGGAGGGCACCACCGGGGACCGGAACACCCGTCACTATTCCGACACGATGGTGCCCCACGAACCGTGGCGAAAAGTCGTTTTTTGGGTTTTTGTTCCTGGCGTGTCGTGGATCGTCCCATCCCGTGGTGGGGTGAAGTGGAGCGCGGCCCGGCGCGATGGAGGGCCGCCGATCGGCCGTCCCCGTCCGCCCCTCCCGATCCAGCACGCCCGGTCGGCGGACGGTAGGGTCGCCGTATCGCCGACCCCGTGAGAGCGTGATGACGACGAAGAAGCTGCCACTGCGGGCCAAACTCGCTACGTCGGCGACGCGCGGCGCCGCCGCCCTGTCTCGAGCCACCGGACGTGGTGACGGTTCGGTCATCGGCGGGCGGATCGGGCTCATGATCGACCCGAACCTGCTCACCGAACTGGCCGCCGGCCGCCGGATCGTGCTGATCTCCGGCACCAACGGAAAGACCACGACGACGAGGCTCACCACCGCGGCCGTCAGTGTGCTCGGCGAGGTCGCGAGCAATGCGCTCGGCGCCAACATGCCCACCGGGCACACGTCCGCGCTCGCCAAGGCCGGCCCGACGCCGTACGCGGTGCTCGAGGTCGACGAGCACTACCTCCCGCAGGTCCTCGACACCACCCGTCCACGCGTGGTGGCCCTGCTCAACCTGAGCCGCGACCAGCTGGACCGGGCCAAAGAGGTCGCCATGATGGCCGCGCTGTGGCGGGAGACCCTCGTCGGGCGCGACGTTCACGTGGTGGCCAACGCCGACGACCCCATGGTCACCTGGGCCGCCCAGTCGGCGGAGCACGTCACCTGGGTCGCGGCCGGGCAGCGCTGGCACGACGACTCGTGGGTGTGCCCCGAGTGCGGCTCCGCCATCGAACGCAACGGCGACGCCTGGTGGTGCAACGGCTGCCCGCTGCGCCGACCCGTTCCAGAGTGGACGGTCCAGCAGGACGGCGTGGTCGACCCGACCGGCACGTACCACGAGGTGAAGCTGCAGTTACCCGGCCGCGTCAACCGGGCCAACGCGGCTACCGCGCTCGCCGTCGCGGCCCACTTCCGGGTACGCGTCGAAGACGCCCTGCCCCGGCTGGCCGAAGTGAAGTCGGTCGCGGGCCGCTACGCCACGGTGGAGCGCGACGGGCGCCTGATCCGGCTGCTGCTGGCGAAGAACCCGGCCGGCTGGCTGGAGGCCTTCGACATGGCCGAGCAGGTGCCGACCCTGCTGTCCATCAACGCGCGTGACCCCGACGGCCTGGACACCTCGTGGCTGTACGACGTGGACTTCTCACCGCTGCGCGGGCGCCGTGTGCTCATCTCCGGCGACCGGGCGATGGACCTCGCGGTACGGCTGACCGTCAACGCGATCCCGTTCGAGCACATACCGTCGTTCAGCCAGGCGTTGGCCTCGGTGCCGCCGGGCCGGCTGGAAGTTATCGCCAACTACACCGCGTTCCAGGACATCCGAGCGGAGCTCGATCGTGTCAACTGAATCCCGACTGCGGCTGGTCTGGGTCTACCCCGACCTGCTGTCGACCTACGGTGACCGGGGCAACCTGCTGATCCTGGAGCACCGGGCCGCCCTGCGTGGTCTCCCGGTCGAGTGCATCGAGGTCCGCTCCGACCAGCCCATGCCCGCAGACGGCGACATCTACCTGCTCGGCGGCGGGGAGGACGGTCCGCAGTCGCTCGCGGCCCAGCGGTTGGCCGCCGACGGCGGGCTGCACCGGGCCGTCGACCGCGGCGCCGTCGTCTTCGCCGTCTGCGCTGGGTACCAGCTTCTCGGCCACTCGTTCTACGCCAAGGGAACCCAGTGCCGCGGCCTGGAAATGCTCGACCTGCACTCCGACCGCGGCCCCACCCGGGCCGTCGGCGAGATCGCCGGCGAGATCGACCCCCGGCTCGGCCTGCCGCCGCTGACCGGCTTCGAAAACCACGGCGGGCGCACCCACCTCGGCCCCGGCGCTCACCCGCTCGCCCGCGTCACCACGGGCATCGGCAACGACGGGCAGACCGAGGGCGCCTGGAACGGCCGAATTCTGGGCACGTACTCGCACGGCCCGGCCCTGGCCCGCAACCCCGACCTGGCGGATCTGCTGCTGCGCTGGGCCACCGGCGGCGACCTCGCACCGATCGACGACACCTGGCCCGACCGGCTGCGCCGGGAGCGCCTGGCCGCCGTCGCGCGCTGAGCGCGCCCTCAAGCGCCGTCGCGCGCTGAGCGCGCCCTCAAGATCCGCGCAGTTTGGGCCTAACTGCTGCTATCCCGCCGGGGGATGCCGCAGTTTCGCCCAAACTGCGCGGATCTTGCGCGTTGCGGGCTGCGCTCAGACGACGACGCTGACCATCCGCCCCGGTACGACGATGACCTTCCGGGGCTCCTTGCCCGCCAGGTGATCGGCGATCTCGGCCAACGCGGCCGCCCGCACGGCGTCCTGATCGGCGTCCGCCGGCACCTCGACCCGACCGCGCACCTTGCCGTTGACCTGCACCGGGTAGGTGACGGTCGCCGCCACCAGCAGCGCCGGATCGGCTTCCGGGAACGGCACGTACGCCACGGTCTCGTCGTGGCCCAGCCGGCGCCACAGCTCCTCCGCGACGTGCGGGGCGAACGGCGACATCATCAGCACCAGTGGCTCCACGACCTCCCGCGCGGCGCCGGCCGCCGAAACGGTGGTGGCCCGGTTGGTCAGCTCGATCAACTTGGCGATGGCCGTGTTGAACCGCATCGCGTCCACGTCCTCGCGGACCCCGGCGATCACACGGTGCAGCAGCTGGCGGGTCTCGGAGTCGGCCGGGGAGTCGACCACCCGGGTCGCCCCGGTCTGCTCGTCGACGACCAGGCGCCACACCCGCTGCAGGAACCGCTGCGCGCCGACCACGGCGCGGGTCTCCCAGGGGCGGGAGACGTCCAGCGGACCCATCGACATCTCGTACACCCGGAACGTGTCGGCGCCGTACACCTCGCACATCTCGTCCGGCGTGACCACGTTCTTCAGGGACTTGCCCATCTTGCCGTACTCGCGGCTGACCTCCTGGTCACCGTAGAAGTAGCGGCCGTCGGACTCGACGATCTCCTCCGCCGGCACGTACACGCCACGCGCGTCGACGTAGGCGTACGCCTGGATGTACCCCTGGTTGAACAGCTGCCGGAACGGCTCCCGGCTGCTGACGTAGCCCAGGTCGTACAGCACCTTGTGCCAGAACCGGGCGTACAGCAGGTGCAGCACCGCGTGCTCGACCCCGCCGACGTACAGGTCCACGCCGCCGACGTCACCGCGATCGCGCGGGCCCATCCAGTACCGCTCGTTCTCCGGGTCGACCAGCGCGGAGTCGTTGTCGGGGTCCAGGTAGCGCAGCTCGTACCAGGACGAGCCGGCCCACTGGGGCATCGTGTTCGTCTCGCGCCAGTACTTCTTCGGCCCGTCCCCCAGGTCCAGGGTGACCTCGACCCAGTCCTGCACCCGCGACAGCGGGGTCTCCGGGTCGGTGTCGGCGTCGTCCGGGTCGAACGTACGCGGCGAGAAGTCCTCCACGTCGGGCAGCTCGACCGGCAGCATCGACTCCGGCAGCGCGACCGGCAGGCCGGTGGAGTCGTAGACGATCGGGAACGGCTCACCCCAGTACCGCTGGCGGCTGAACAGCCAGTCCCGCAGCCGGTACGTGACCGCGCCGGTGCCGTGGCCGCTCTCCTCCAGCCACTGGATCATCTTCGCCTTGGCGTCGGCGATGCTCAGCCCGTCCAGGCTGAGTCCGTGAGGGGCGGCGGAGTTGATCGCCGTGCCCTCGCCGGTGTACGCCTTGCCCTCGAAGTCGGCCGGCGGCTGCACGGTACGGATGATCGGCAGGTCGAAGACCTCCGCGAACTCGTAGTCCCGCTCGTCCTGCCCGGGCACCGCCATGATCGCGCCGGTGCCGTAACCGGCCAACACGTAGTCGGCGATGAAGATCGGAATCTGGGCGCCGTTGACCGGGTTGGTGGCGTACGCGCCGGTGAAGACGCCGGTCTTCTCCTTGGCGTCGGCCTGGCGTTCCACGTCCGACTTGCTCGCTGCGAACTGACGATACGAAGCGACCGCCTCGGCCGGCGTGGCGTGACCGCCGGTCCAGGCCGGCCGCGTGCCTTCCGGCCAGGCGGCCGGGACGATGCCGTCAACGGCCGGGTGCTCGGGCGCCAGCACCATGTACGTCGCGCCGAACAGCGTGTCCGGCCGGGTCGTGAAGACCCGCAGCGCCCCGCCGGAGAACGGGAAGTCGATGTGCGCGCCGACGGACCGTCCGATCCAGTTGCGCTGCATGGTCTTGACCTTGTCCGGCCAGTCCAGCTTGTCCAGATCTTCCAGCAGCCGGTCACCGTACGCGGTGATGCGCATCATCCACTGCCGCAGGTTGCGCCGGAAGACCGGGAAGTTACCCCGCTCGCTGCGCCCCTCGGCGGTGACCTCGGCGTCGGCCAGGGCGGTACCCAGCCCGGGGCACCAGTTGACCGGGGCCTCGGCCACGTACGCCAGCCGGTGGTCGTCGATCACCACGCGGCGCTCCACCTCGGTCAGCTCCGCCCACGGCCGGCCGTCGGGGGTGGGCCGCTCACCGGCTTCGAACTCCGCGACCAGCTCGTCGATCGGCCGGGCCTTTCGCTGCTCCGGGTCGTACCAGGAGTTGAAGATCTTCAGAAAGATCCACTGCGTCCAGCGGTAGAAGGCGACGTCGGTGGTGGCGAAGCTGCGCCGGTCGTCGTACGCCAGACCCAGCCGGCGCAGCTGCGACCGGTACCGCTCGATGTTGACCTCGGTCGTGGTGCGCGGGTGGGTGCCGGTCTGCACGGCGTACTGCTCAGCCGGCAGGCCGAACGCGTCGAAGCCCATCGGGTGCAGCACGTTGTACCCGGTCATCCGCTTGAAGCGGGTGTAGGAGTCGGTGCCGATGTAGCCCAGCGGGTGACCGACGTGCAGGCCCGACCCGGACGGGTACGGGAACATGTCCATCACGTACAGCTTCTCTGCCCCGAAGCGCGGGTGGCTGGGGTCAGCGAGCGGGCCGGTCGGGTTGGGGGCGTGGAACGTGCCGTGCTCCGCCCAGTAGTCCTGCCAGCGGGCCTCGATGTCGTTCGCCATCGCGGCCGTGTACCGGAACGGCGGGGTGTCGCCGGCGTTCTCGGCCGCGTGCACCGCCGTCGTGTCGGCTGCCTCGCTCATCTCGTTTTCGCCACCTTCGTCTACCGGTTCTTCGCGGTCAGCATGTCAAAGCGGTCGGAGGGCATGAAAAAACCCCTCACACAGGAGGGGTCGCCGTGCCATTCACCGTCTTCAGCGATCAGCACGGCCCGCTAAGAAGCCGGAACTGCCGGGTCATGGTCGCGAGTGTAGCGCGCCGGAGCGGGTGGAGGCACATGGTACGGAAGGAGGGCGCCCCGCTTGGGGCGCCCGCCTCGCAGAACAGGGGAAGATCCCCGCAGACAGAGCCGTGCCGATCAGAGCGACAGCAGGTTGCCCTCGGGGACGACGATGCGCGGACGCACGACCCGGGCGAGCGCCGCCGGCGCCTCCGCCGAAACAGCCTCCGCCGAAACAGCCGAGAACCCGGGTGCCTGGCGGAGCGCGCTCCCGTACGCCTCCACCGTGCGCCGGGCGACCGTCGCCCAGCTGTACCGCTCGGCGACCATGGCGCGGGCGTCCTGAGCCAGCTTGCCGGCGTACGACGCGTCGGCGAGCAGGCTGCTGACCGCCTCGGCGAGGCCGTCCGGGTCCTTGGCCGGGAACGTCACGCCCGTCACGCCGGGTTCGACGATCTCGGTCAGGCCACCGGTCACGGCCACGGCCAGCGGCGCCCCGGCCGAGGCGGCCTCGAGGGCCACCATGCCGAACGGTTCGTAGATGCTCGGTACCACGACGGTGTCCATGGCCGCGAGCATCGGCGGCAGCCGGTCCTCGCCGAGGAAGCCGGTGAAGCTGACCGCGCGCTGGAGCTGGCGTCCGCGTACCTCGTCGCGCAGTTCGTCGGAGTACGGCCCGTCGCCGGAGATGACCAGCCGCAGGCCCGGGTGTGCCATCCGCAGCCGGGGCATGGCCGCGATCAGGTCCTGCACGCCCTTCTCGTACACCAGACGGCCGGCGAAGCCGAGCACCGGGCCCTCGCCGGCGTAGCGCGACCGGACCGCGGCGACCGACCGTGGCTTCGGGCGCCACTGGGCCGCGTTGACGCCGTTGGGGACGACCTCGACCTTGCCCGCGTCCAGTTCGAGCAGGCGGCCCACCTCCCAGCGCATGTACGCCGAGCAGACCAGCACCCGCGTGGCCTCGTGGCCCAGCCAGTACTCGATGGAGTGGATGCACTTGTTCATGTCGCCGGGCAACCATCCCTGGTGCCGGCCGGCCTCGGTGGCGTGGATCGTGGCGACCAGCGGCAGCCCGAGGTGCTCGGACAAGGTCACCGCGGTGTGGGCGACCAACCAGTCGTGGGCGTGGACGAGGTCGTACTCCCCGGCGTCGGCGACCCGTAGCGCGGCCCGGGTCAGCGAGTGGTTGAACGCCATCGTCCAAGCCAGCAGCGACGGCGTCGACAGGGGGAACAGCGGCGGGTCCTCGGGGGCGCGCACCACCCGGACGCCGTCGACGTACTCCTCCAGCGGCGCTCCCGGCGCGTGCCGGGCAACGACGGTGACTTCGTGTCCGGCCGCGACGAGCGCGGTCGAGAGTTGATGGACGTGCCGCCCGAGCCCGCCGACGACGACCGGCGGAAATTCCCAGGACAGCATCAGCACACGCAGCGGACGGGAGTTCTTCAGATCATCGAGACTGGTGATGGTGTCCACGCCGCGGCCCCTTTTGTCGCCAATGATCACCGTTCGGACGTGATTCTCCGGCATTTAGGGCAATTTTTATTCCCTCGTACCGGTGAACTGTCGGTGGGATCGGAGCTCATCCTGCCTGGTGAGGGTTACCGACGAAGCAAAAAGCGTTTCCCCGAAGTAACGGTTACCCGATTCTTTCGTGAACCCGAAGAGCCTCCGCCACCGACCACGCCTGGAACGGGCACCCCGTCGCCCGGTGCGGCGGATCGGCGTCGGCGGTCTCACTGACCGACCCAACTCCCCACTCTGACAGATGTACATCGATACCAGCTAGTAACTTTGCCGGCACTGAGCGCAAGGTCACTGCGGCGTCGACGTACGGGCCGATCAGCCACGGCCAGACGGTGCCCTGGTGGTACGCCCGGTCCCGCTCCGCGGAGCCGCCCCGGTGCACGTCCCGGTACGCCGGATCGGTCGGCGCAAGGGTGCGCAACCCCAGCGGGGTGAGCAGATTTTCGCTGACCGCGCGAAACGCGATCTCGCCCCCGTCGGGCATCGGCCCGTGCGGCAGCGACCACGCCAGCAACTGGTTCGGGCGCAGCGCCGGGTCGTCGCCGTCCGGCCCGTCGACCACGTCGTAGAGCCAGCCGGTCGGCGCCGGGAACCGGCGCGCGAAGCTGGCCCTGGCACGGTCGCGGAGCCGGTTCAGGTCGGTGGCTTCGCGGCCGAGCAGGTTGCGCAGTCGGGCCAGCGCGCCCAGCCCGTTGATCCACAACGCGTTGATCTCGACTGGCTTGCCGATCCGGGGCGTTATCGCCACCCCGTCCACCCGGGCGTCCATCCAGGTCAACGCCTCGCCGGGCACGCCCTGCGCAATCAGCCCGTCGGCCGGATCCATCCGGATGCCGTACCGGGTGCCGGCGCGGTGCGCGGCGACCACGGCGTCGAGCGGCTCGACCAGTTCGGCAGCGAGGTCGGTGTCGCCGGTCCGCGCGACGTGCCGGGCCACGGCGTGCAGCATCCACAGCGTCGCGTCGGAGGTGTTGTACTCGGTGGCGCCCGTGTCGGCGGTGTTGGCCAACATCCCTTCCGAGATCGTCGCCGCGTACCCGCGCAGCAGCTCGCGACCCTCGTCGATCCGGTTGGTCGCCAGGAACAGCCCCTCGTAGGAGATCATCGTGTCCCGTGACCAGGCGCCGAACCAGGGATAGCCGGCGACGACGTCGGGGACGTCGCGCCTGACCACGAACGCGTCGGCGGCGAGCGCCAGGGTCGCCGCCGCGCCGCTGCTGGGCTCGGCCGCCTCGACCACCTCCCGGGCCCGCTGCCGCGCCGCCTCGACCACCATCGTCGGCCGTGGCGGCCGCGCCGCGAGAGCGCCGGCCCAGGCCGAGACCTCGAGGACCTCGCCGGCCTTCAAGGCCGCGGAAAAGCGTCCGGCGTACCAGAGGTCCTCGACGGCTGCCAGTCCCCGCGCGGCCTCCTCCCGGGCGTACGCCCCGAAGTGCCACTCCCCGGCCGGCCGCCAGTTGGGTCCGGCCAGCCGGTAGGCATCGGCGATCACCACGCCGTCGGCGGCCGGGGTCATGGCGAGACCACCGGCGTCGGCGCCCCGCTCGCCGTGCGCGTCGCGCCACGTGCACAGCGCCTCCAGGGTCAGCGTCGCCTCGCCCGCGACCAGCCGGTGCACGACCGCCAGCGAGGCCTGGGCGTGGACCATCGCCAACTCGCGCTCGACGACGACGTCACCAATCCGCCAGCGCCACGTCGGAAGGCCGTCTACCAGGGAAAACGACTCCAGAAACCGGTATCCTTGCGGTGCGACCGCACCACCGGCCCATTCGTGGGTGCCCAGGCGGATCACCGCTCCCGACGGGAGCGTCACCACCGGATCGAGCGCCACCAGGCCGACGTGGCGGGCGGCAGCGGTCTCCCCCGACACCACGAGCAGCGCGTGGTAGCGGCGCGTTCGTAGGCCGGAGACCGTACCCATGGCGTAGCCACCACAGCCGTCCGCGACCAGCCATTCGCGGGCCGTACCCGCGTCAAGGTCGCCGCAGACCTGCGGGCCGAACGTGACCGATGGGACGACAGCCATCGACAACCTCCGTGGTGGTCGGACGTATTCGGCATTGGGGACAATGCCCAGTGTGATCGAGGAGCCGACAGTGATCGAAAACAACCCCCGTGCCGAGCGCGCCCGACTGGCCGAGGCGAACTCCGGCGAGCGGCCGTGGCGCGCCTGGGGGCCGTACCTGTCGGAGCGCGCCTGGGGCACCGTCCGCGAGGACTACAGCGAGTGGGGCACCGCGTGGGACTACTTCCCGCACGACCACGCCCGCTCCCGGGCGTACCGGTGGAACGAGGACGGCATGGCCGGCATCTGCGACGAACTGCAGACGTTCTGCTTCGCCCTGGGCCTGTGGAACGGCAAGGACCCGATCATCAAGGAACGCATGTTCGGGATGGGCGGCGACCGCGGAAACCACGGCGAGGACGTCAAGGAGTACTGGTGGTACCTGGACTCCACGCCGACCCACTCCTGGATGCGCTGGCGCTACCACTACCCGCAGAACGAGTTCCCGTACTCGGAACTTGACGTCGAGAACGGCCGCCGGGGCCGCACGGAGCCCGAGTACGAGTTGGTCGACACCGGCGTGTTCGACTCCGACCGGTACTGGATGGTCGAGGTCGACTACGCGAAGGCCTCCCCGACGGACATGTGCATCCGCATCGTGGCCGAAAACCGCGGGCCCGACCCGGCAACCCTGCACGTCCTGCCCACGCTGTGGTTCCGCAACACCTGGTCGTGGGGGCTGCCTGGGCACGAGTACGTGCCGGTGATCCGCGGCAAGGACCGGTCGCTGGTGGCCGAGCACCAGTCGCTCGGCCGACTCGTCCTCATCGGCGACGGCACGCCGCAGTCGCTGTGCTGTGACAACGAGACCAACGCCGAGCGCCTGTGGGGGAAGCCCGGCCGGTCGCAGTACTCCAAGGACGGCATCAACGATCACGTCGTCAACGGCGCCGACACGGTGAACCCGGCGGTCGTCGGCACCAAGGGGGCGCTGCACTACCTGCTGGCCGCGGCGCCCGGCGAGCGTGTCGAGATCCGGTTGCGCCTGACGCTGACCGATCCGGAGGGCACCCCCGCCCCGGCCGCCCCCCTCGACCTCGCGGGCGGCTTCGACCGGGTGATGACCGACCGCCGCGCCGACGCCGACGCGTACTTCGCCGATGTGGTCGGCGCCGGCACCCCGCCGGAGGAGGCGGAGATCGTCCGGCAGGCCGCGGCCGGGCTGATGTGGGGCAAGCAGTTCTTCCACTTCGACGTGCGCCGCTGGCTCGCCGGCGACCCGGCGTCCGAGCCGCCGCCGCCCGGCCGCCGGAACGGGCGCAACAGCGCCTGGTGGCACATGAACTGCCGGGACATCATCTCCATGCCCGACCCGTGGGAGTACCCCTGGTACGCGTCCTGGGACCTGGCGTTCCACTGCGTCACTATCGCGCGGTTCGACCCCGAGTTCGCCAAGGAGCAGCTCCTCCTGCTGCTGCGCGAGTGGTACATGCACCCCAACGGCCAGATCCCGGCGTACGAGTGGGCGTTCGGTGACGTCAACCCGCCGGTACACGCGTGGGCGGCGCTGCGGGTGTTCGAGTTGGACGGCGGCACCGACTACGACTTCCTCGAACGGGTGATGCACAAGCTGCTGCTCAACTTCACCTGGTGGGTCAACCGCAAGGACCTGCGCGGCAACAACCTGTTCGAGGGCGGCTTTCTGGGACTGGACAACGTGGGCCCGTTCGACCGGTCCGCGGCGCTGCCGGTGGCCGGGGTCCTGGAACAGTCGGACGGCACCGCGTGGATGGCGATGTACGCGCTCAACCTGCTCGACATGTCGCTGCAGCTGGCCATCCACGACCCGGTGTACCAGGACATCGCGGTCAAGTTCTTCGAGCACTTCGCCTACATCGCCGGGGCGGCGTACTACCACGACCTGTGGCACGACGAGGACGCGTTCTTCTACGACGTGCTCCGGCTGGACGGCGGCGAGACCGTACCGCTGAAGGTCCGCTCGGTCGTGGGCCTGCTGCCCCTCGCGGCCACCACCCTCGTCAGCTCCGCGACGCTGGAAAGGCTGCCCGAGCTCGCCAAACGCATCCACTGGTTCCTCACCAAGCGTCCGGAGTACGGCGACGTGGTGGGCTCGAAGCGGGCGCGCGGCGGCGAGGAGCTACGGCTGCTGTCGATGGTCGGCCCGGACCAGCTCGTGCGGATCCTCGAACGGATGCTCTCGCCGGAGGAGTTCCTGTCGGACTACGGGCTGCGCACCCTGTCGCGCAGCCACGCCGACCACCCGTTCACGGTCCACCTCGCCGGCACCGACTTCACCGTCGGGTACGAGCCGGGCGAGTCGACCAGCGGGCTGTTCGGCGGCAACTCCAACTGGCGCGGGCCCATCTGGTTCCCGGTCAACTTCCTGCTCATCGAGGCGCTGCGGCGCTTCGGCAGCTTCTTCGACGCCGATCTCCAAGTCGAGTACCCGGTTGGCAGCGGCGAGCGGCACAGCCTGGGCGACGTCGCCGACGACCTGTCCCGCCGGCTCATCGCCATCTTCCGCTCCGACGCCGACGGCCGGCGCCCGGTCTTCGGTGACCAGGAGCTGTTCCAGCGTGACCCGGCGTGGCACGACCTGCTGCCGTTCTACGAGTACTTCCACGGCGACTCGGGCGCCGGCCTCGGCGCGTCACACCAGACCGGCTGGACAGCGCTCGTGGTCGATCTGATCCTCCAGCTGCGCGGCGGCCGTACAACGAGCAGGAATTCCGACAGCTGAGGTGATCACGAAGGTGGCTGGCAGGGGTACTGTTAGCATCCCGCGCTGAAAGGGTGTCCGGCACCCTCCGGCGAACACGGATAACCTGAGCACTGCGGACGTCCTGCGGGAAACGTAACGGACCGGCCTCCGTCACCGGCTGTCCGGTCGCCATGTTCGACGGTGGCCGCACCGCGTACGCCTAGGAGGAGGCCCGTGACGACCCAGCGCACCCAGGATGACCTCGGCAGGCCCCTGCCCCCTTCGGAGTTCCGCGCGGCCACCGAAGCGATCGTCGCGAATATCGAAAGGGTCATCGAGGGAAAGACCGCCACCATCCGGCTCGCGCTGGCCGTGATGCTCGCCGAGGGGCACCTCCTCATCGAGGACGTCCCCGGCGTCGGCAAGACGAAGCTCGCGAAGAGCCTCGCCCGCTCCATCGACTGCTCGGTGCGGCGCATCCAGTTCACCCCGGACCTGCTGCCCTCAGACGTCACCGGGGTGAGCGTCTACAACCAGGAAGTGCGCGACTTCGAGTTCAAACCGGGCGCGGTGTTCGCCAACATCGTCGTCGGCGACGAGATCAACCGGGCCTCGCCGAAGACGCAGTCCGCGCTGCTGGAGTGCATGGAAGAGCGGCAGGTGACGGTCGATGGCGTGACCTACCCGCTGCAGACGCCGTTCATGGTGGTCGCCACCCAGAACCCGATCGAGATGGAGGGCACGTACCCGCTGCCCGAAGCCCAGCGCGACCGCTTCACCGCCCGCATCGCGATGGGGTACCCGGACGCCAAGTCCGAACTGGCCATGCTCGACGGGCACGGCGCCGAGGACCCGGTCCTCGATCTCCTGCCGGTCTCGGACGCGGGCACCGTGCGCCGGCTCATCGCCACCGTGCGCGAGGTACACGCCGCCGACGCCGTCCGGCAGTACGCGGTCAACCTGGTCACCGCGACCCGGGAGTCCCCCGACCTCCGCCTGGGCGCCTCCCCCCGCGCCACGCTGCAACTGCTGCGCACGGGCCGCGCGGTTGCCGCGCTCGACGGGCGCGACTACGTCCTCCCCGACGACCTGCAGTCCCTCGCGGTGCCGGTGCTCGCGCACCGCATCATCCCGACCGCAGAATCGCAGCTGTCGCGGCGCACCACGGACGCGATCGTGGCCGACATCGTGCGCCGCCTGCCGGTGCCGACCGACCGGCACCGCTCCCCGTACGACACCCGCGGCCAGTACGACCCCGGGAGGCGCTGAGGTGCGGGAGGCGCTGCGCGGACTGACCACGCGTGGGCGCTGTTTCGTGGCCGCGGCCCTGGCCTCGGCGCTCGCGTCGCTGATCCTCGGGGAAAAGGACCTCCTGCGGGTCGCCGTGCTGCTGGGCGTGCTGCCGCTGCTCGCGGCCGGCTACGTCGGGCGTACCCGGTACAAGCTGGCCTGCACCCGCACGCTGGACCCGCCCCAGGCACAGGTGGGCGCGACCGCCCGGGTCGTGCTGCGCCTGCAGAACCTGTCCCGGCTGCTGACCGGCACCCTGCTGCTGGAAGACCGCCTCCCGTACGCGCTGGGCACCCGGCCGCGCCTCGTCCTGGAGCGCCTCGGCGCCCACCAGGCCAGCTCGGTGGCGTACAGCGTGCGCGCCGACGTGCGGGGCCGCTACGAGGTGGGCCCGCTGGTCGTCCGCCTGACCGACCCGTTCGGCCTGTGCGAGCTGGCCCGCTCGTTCGCCACGGTCGACCGGCTCACCGTCATCCCACAGATCGTCGGACTCCCCATGGTCCGGCTCGCCGGCGAGTACGCGGGCACGGGCGAGAACCGGGCCCGCGCGGTCGCCGTCCACGGGGACGACGACGCGGCGACCCGCGAGTACCGCCACGGCGACGACCTGCGGCGCGTGCACTGGCGCTCGACCGCGCGGGTGGGCGAGCTGATGGTGCGCCGCGAGGAGCAGCCGTGGGAGAGCCGGGTGACGATCGTCCTCGACACCCGGGCCGGCGCCCACCGCGGCGAGGGCCCGACGGCGAGCTTCGAGTGGGCGGTCTCCGCCGCGGCCAGCATCGCGCTGCACCTGCGGCAGAGCGGGTACAAGCTCCGTCTCGTCACCGGCGCCGGCGTGGACGTGGAGGTCAGCGAGGTCGACGGCGCGGCGGCACTGCTGACGCACCTCGCCGAGGTGAAGCTGTCGGCGGACAGCGACCTCGCAACGCTGGTCGAACGGGTCCGGCGGCGTTCCGACGCCGGACTGGTCATCGGCCTGTTCGGCCCGCTGTCGGCGGCCGAGTCGGAACTCCTGGCCGGGCTGCGTGGCAACGGCACGACCTGCGTGGCGCTGTTCCTGGACAGCACCACCTGGCTCAGCCAGTCGGCGGCCGACCGCGCGGCGTCCGCGGACCGGCACTCCGCCGCCGCGCTGAGCCTGCTCCGCTCCGGATGGCGGGTCGTACCGGTCACCCACGGCGCCCGGCTCCCCACTCTCTGGCCCCAGGTCGCGCGGGGTACGGAGGGCTTCGCCTACCGCGCCGCCATGGCGGAAACGGTGTCGGGGGGTCGACCGTGACCCAGCGCCGTCACGTCACCCTCGTGGCCGCCGCGGCCACGCTGCTCGCGGCGCTGCCGCTGACGAGTGTGTTCGCCACCTGGACGTGGTTCGTCGACGCGCTCATCGTCGTCATCACGACCACCGGGGTCGCGCTCGTCGTACGGAACCTGCGCGTCGCCTCCTGGATCCCGACGGCCGCGATGGCGCTGGCGCTCCTCTTTGTACTCACCTGGGTCTTCCACAGTGGACATGAACTCCTCGGGTTGATCCCGACGCCCAAGACGTTCGCCCACTTCAACGAATTGCTGGTGAGCGCCGGTACGGACATGCGCGACCAGGGCGTACCGGTGGCCGACCGCCAAGGCCTGCTGTTCCTGTCTACCCTCGGTATCGGCGCCGTCGCGATCGTGATCGACCTGTTCACCATGGTGTTGCGCCGTCCGGCCCTCGCGGGCCTGCCGATGCTCGCGATCTACTCCGTTCCGGTCGCGGTACGCGAGGACAGCGTCAACGTCCTGCCGTTCGCGGCCGGCGCCGCCGGGTTCCTGTGGCTGATGGCCACCGACAACGTCCACCGGGTCCGCCGGTTCGGGCGCCGGTTCACCGGTGACGGCCGGGACGTCAGCGCGTGGGAACCCTCGCCCCTCGCGGCGGCCGGGAGGCGGCTCGCGCTGGTGGGGGTGGTCATCGCCGTCACGGTGCCGATGGCCGTACCGGGCAGCAACGCCGGCCTGCTCGACCGGTTCGGTCCGACCGACGGCAGCGGCATCGGCAACGGCCTCGGCCGGGGCGGCAACGGCGCGTCGGTGGATCTCTACGCCGTACTGAGCGGCGAACTGAACAACAACCGCACCTTCGACATGGTGAAGGTGCAGACCAACGATCCCAACCCGTACTACCTGCGGTTCGGGGTGGCCGACGAGGTGACGCCGGCCGGGTTCCGCAACCGCAGACCGGGCGGGGGCCTGGCGGCGACCGCCAACCTGCCGGGGCCGACGGCCCAGCAGGGGCCGGGGGTTGCCCTGCGGCCGTACCACGCTCAGGTGCAGATCGTGGCGCTGAACATGAACACGCTCCCGGTCTACCTGCAGCCGACCAGGACCAGCAGCCTGGACTCGTCCTGGTTCTACGACCGCAACGACCAGTTGATCTACTCCCGCCAGAGCAGCAGTCGGGACAAGAAGTACGGCTTCGACTACGTGCGCGCGGAGTACAGCCCCGAGGCCCTACGCGAGGCGGGGGCCCTCAACGCGGACGACCCCATCCAGCGGCAGTACACGGCGGTGCCGAGGATCCCCGAGGTCGAGCGGAGACTCGCGCAGATCATTTCCGGCAAGTTCACGCCGTACGACAAGGTGCGCGCGATCCACAGCTACTTCTCCGCCAACAACGGCTTCCGGTACAGCCTGGAGACCAAGAGCGGCACGAGCGGCAGCGCGATCGTCGACTTCCTCAACAACAAACAGGGCTTCTGTGAGCAGTACTCGGCGGCGATGGCCTGGCTGGTACGGGCGGCGGGCATCCCGGCCCGGGTGGCCTTCGGGTTCAGCCGGGGCAATAGCCAGAGCGGGGACACCTGGACGCTCACCAACCGCAACCTGCACGCCTGGACCGAGGTGTACTTCGAACGCTTCGGCTGGGTGCCCTTCGACGCCACCCCGGCCACGTTCGTCGGCGGGGTCGACTCGGCGTGGGCGCCCGACCCGAACCGGCCGGCGGACGTCCCCGGCGCCACCGCCCCCCGCGACGACCTTCCGATCCCCGGCGGGCCGGACCAGGCCGCCGCGGCCGGGCCGACCAGCGACCCGCGGCAGGACCGCTTCGGTCCGGACGGCAACGGAGCGACGGTGACCCCGCCCGCGTCGCCCGTACCGATTCCGACCACGCTCGGCGTGCTCGCGGCCCTGGCGCTGCTGCTCGTCCCCGCCCTGTGGCGCGCCCTGCTGCGGCGCCGCCGGCGCCCGGACCGGATCGCCGATCCGCGGGTGACCGGTGCGTCCGCGCCGGCCACGAGGTCGGCGGGCGGCGCGGATCTGGTGGTCGCCGACGACGCCGCGGCCGGCCTGGCTCGCCGGCGGGCCCACGCGGCGTGGGACGAACTGATCGACACGATGGTCGACTACCGGCTTCCGCTCGATCTGGCCAGCACTCCCCGGGCGACCTCCGAGCACCTGGTCAAGACGGCGGCGTTGGACGAATGGGCGGCGACGGGCGCGCGGCTCCTCGGACAGGCCGAAGAGCGCGCCCGGTATGCCCGCCAACCGCTGCGAAGCGACGATCTGACCGGCTCCCTGCGGGCGGTACGTGACGCGATCCGGCAGCGGGTGTCGTGGCGCACCCGACTGCGGGCGGCTTTCCTGCCGGCGTCGGTACTGAGCCGCTGGCGGGCCGCCGCGGGCGAAGCGACGACGCGGCTGACCGTGGCAGTGAGCGAGCGCCGGGACTCACTGGTTCGAGTGCTGCACCCGCGCCGGCTGCTGCCCGGCGGGCGCCGTTGAAGCCGCGCGGTCCAGAAACGTGGTTAAGGACAAAAGCGCCAAAGTCAATGAAAGGGACCCGGCTAAAACGCCCGGGTCCCTTTCATTGTGGGTCTGAAAGTCAGCGATTGTCCTCGGGACGACGCCGCCAGCGTTCCTCCAGCCGGTCAACCAGTGACGAGCGGCGCGGCCGAGTGCGCCGGGTCGCGGTTCCACCGACCGCCCGCAGGTCCCTGTTCTGCCCTTGCCGGTACGACTGCATCGCAAAGACTGCCGAGCCGAGCATAACGACAAATCCGGCCACACCGACCAGGGCTACCTTGCTGAACGCACCATAGATCAACAGCGCGATGCCGGCTAGGAACAGCACGGCAGCGATGACTATCCGACGACGCGCGTGAAAGCGCGGGTCGGTGGCGCGCACCGCCGAGGCGAACTTCGGGTCCTCGGCTAGCGACCGCTCGATCTGCTCGAACAGCCGCTGCTCGTGCTCCGAGAGCGGCACGGTACTCCTCCCCGGTCCTCGAGGGCCGATCCGCACGGATCGACAGACCGTGACAGCCATCCGGCTGCTTAGTCGCAAGTTTACGAGCGGCTAAGCGGGTCGGAAAGCCGGACGACCGTCCAAGCGTACTGTTTTTCCCCGCTCAATGGACCCCCGTCCTATGTTACGGGGTCAGATCACACTGCCGGTGGACGTCGACCGGACTGCGGCTCCGTACGCCCCCCGAGCAGGCTGGCCGGGCGCACCACCCCCGCGCCGAACCGCGCCGCCGCCGCGTCGGCCGCCCGCTCCGCCTCCCGCCACCCGCTGTCCTTCTCGCCGAGCGTGAGCTGCCGGGGCGCCGCATCGACCGGTGACAGGCCCTCGACCCGTACGCCGACTAGCCGGATCCGCTCGCCGGTGCCCAGGGCCTGGAACAGCGCCCAGGCCGTCTCGAAGATCTCCCGGGTGACGTCCGTGGCCACCGGCAGAGTGCGCGACCGGCTGAACGTACGGAAGTCAGCCAGCCGGACCTTGATCGCCACCGTGCGGCCGATCTGGCCTGCCCGGCGCAGCCTGCCGGCGGTCTTGCCGGCCAGGGCCAGCAGGGCCCGGCGGAGGACATCCTGGTCCGACACATCGACGTCGAAGGTCGTCTCCGCCCCGATCGACTTCTCGACGTGCTCCGGGACCACCGAGCGCGGGTCCCTGCCCCACGACAACTCGTGCAGGTGCTGCGCCGCCGCCTCGCCGAGCGCGGAGCGCAGCATGCCGGGCGGCGCCTGCGCCAGGTCACCGACCCGGACCAGCCCGAGCCGGCGCAGCACCTCGGCGCTGCGCTCGCCGACGCCCCACAGCGCCTCCACCGGCAGCGGGTGCAGAAAGTCGAGGACCCGGTCGACCGGCACCACTGCCAGGCCGTCCGGCTTGGCGCGCGTCGACGCCAACTTCGCCACGAACTTGGTCGGCGCCACCCCGACCGAGCAGGTCAATCCCTGCTCGTCGAGCACCCGCCGGCGGATGGCCGCCGCGATCTCGGCCGGCCGGCCGAGCAGCCGCCCGGCGCCCGACACGTCGAGGAACGCCTCGTCCACCGACACCGGCTCGACCAGCGGGGTCATGTCCCGGAAGATCGCCATGACGGCGCGCGAGGCGGCCGCGATGGCGGGGCCGTCGACCGGCAGGAACACCGCGTGTGGGCAGAGCCGCCTGGCCCGCGCGCCCGGCATGGCGCTGCGGACGCCGTAGGCGCGGGCCTCGTAGCTGGCCGACGAGACGACGCCACGCGGCCCGGCACCGCCCACGATCACCGGCTTACCGCGCAGCTCGGGCCGGCGACGGATCTCCACCGACGCGAAGAACGCGTCCATGTCCACGTGCAGCATCGGGCAGCCGGTGTCGTCGGCGTCGGGGCCAAACTCCCCCGTCCCGCCGTCCCGCGGCAATGCCTGGCTGCGCCCCACGACGGGGAGGCTACTGCCGACCTATGACAAGTTCGGCGACGACGCGCCACCCGCCACGAAGAGTGGGACTCGCATCTCGGCGGCGGTGTACGAACCGTGGAAGGCGACCATCCGGGCCACGAACTCCGGCTCCGACCGGGTCGCCACCACCACGTTGCTGTCGTGGCAGGCCACGACGACGTCGCCGACGCGAGCGAGGTGCTCTTCGGGTACGGGCCCGAACCAGCCGGCCGCGACCGCCTCCTCGCGGGGCACGATCCAGGCCCCGTCACCGAGCACCGCCCGCCACGCGGCGATGACGTCGTCGCGGGCCCCCGGCAGCGTGTACAGGTAGCGCACCCGGGGCTCCCCGGCCGCCGCCTCGACCCCCGTACGCAGGCGCGGGTCGGTGTCGAGATCCAGCCGCCCGTCGGCGGGGATGTCGAGTTGACCGTGGTCGGCTGTCACCACCAGCGCCGCGTCCGAGGGAAGCCCCTCGATCAACCGGGTCAGCAGCCGGTCGACGTCGCCGGCCGCCGCGGCCCACTCGTTCGACGCCAACCCGTACGTGTGGCCGGCCCGGTCGAGATCGGGGTGGTACCCGTAGACCAGGCCACCCTCGGAGTTCAGCACGGCGAGCATCTCGGTGGCGAGCGCGTCCACGCCGGCCGCGCCCCGGTAGTCGGCTCCGCGGTACGCCGCCACGGTCAGGCCGCTGCCAGCGAACTCGGCCCGGCTGACCACGGTGACCGGGATACCGGCGGCGGCCGCCCGGTCGAACTGGGTCGGCACCGGCTGCCACTCCTTCGGATCCGGGTCGTCCCACCACTGGATGTGGTTGAGGATCCGGCCGGTCGCCGGGACCCGTACGTTGAAGCCGATCACACCGTGCTGCCCGGGCGGGGCACCGGTGCCGATACTCACCAGGCTCGTCGGCGTCGTGGACGGGAACCCGCTCGTGATGGTGCGTACCGTGCCCAGCCGGCCGGCCGCGAACTCCGCGAGGGTCGGCGCGTACGGGGCCGCGAGCGGAAGCTGGGCGCAGCCCAGGCCGTCGACGAGCAGCATCGCCACCCGGCGCACCCCGGCGAGCGGGCCGCCGGCCAGGCCGAGCGGGTCGGCTACCCCGGGCAGACCGAACGCGCTGAGCACCCCGGGGAGCACCTCAGCGATGGTTTCGGCGCCGTACCTGGGATGGACGACGTCCATCTCAGTCCGCCGGC
Organism: Planosporangium flavigriseum; assembly: GCF_011947225.1. GTDB lineage: Bacteria > Actinomycetota > Actinomycetes > Mycobacteriales > Micromonosporaceae > Planosporangium > Planosporangium flavigriseum. The sequence continues at coordinate 402,709 of NZ_JAATVW010000001.1, forward strand.
CGGCGGGCGAACAGGTGAAGTTGGGTGGCGATCTCCCGGTAGGGCGACAGTTCGGAGGCGGCAAGCTCGAAAGCGAGCAGCGCGTCGGTCTGCCCCTCCAGGACAGCGCCGGGCAGCAGGTCGGCGACCACACGTACGCCGTTGGTCTGCTCGACCACCAGGCCGCCGTCCGTGAGCAGGCGGGTCGCCGTGTCGAGGTCGAACCGGCGACGCAGCGTGTCCCGGGCGCCGGTCCGGCCTTCCTGGTCCGTCAGCAGCGCCGCCGCGACGCCGAGGTGCCCACCGACCGCACGGGCCAGCACCGCCGCGACCCGGTTGGCGACCAGGACGCTCGCGACCCCACCGGGGCGCAGCGTCGCGGCGAGCGCCTTGACCACCGTGGCCGGATCATCGACGACCTCGAGCAGGCTGTGGCACAGCACCAGGTCGGCGCTCTCCGGCGCGACCAGATCGGCGAGGTCGTCGCCGTCGCCCTGCATCGCCCGTACCCGGTCGGCGACGCCCGCCTCGGCGGCGCGCCTGGTGAGCGCGGCGAGCGCGTCCGGGCTGGCGTCGATGACGGTGACCTGGTGGCCAGCGATCGCGAGCGGCACGGCGAAACCACCGGTGCCGCCGCCGACGTCGAGAACGGTCAGCGGCCCGGTGGCCCGGTCCAACTCCGCACGCAGCACCGCCCAGACCACCGCGGTACGCGGCGAGGCGCTTCCCTTGGGCTCCACGTCCAGGAGCCTACCCGCGGTTGGGCACGGGGCGGCGTTCTTCCCCTCTTGTTGAACAGGGGTGCCTACCGGTACACCTCTCCCCCGGTGGCGACGAACTCGGCCGACTTCTCCTTCAGCCCGAGGTCGATCGCGCCGACCGCGTCGACGCCGTGTTCGTCGGCGTACTTGCGCAGGTCCTGGCTGATCCGCATGGAGCAGAACTTGGGGCCGCACATGGAACAGAAGTGCGCGGTCTTGGCCGGCTCCGCGGGCAGCGTCTCGTCGTGGTACTCCCGGGCGGTGTCCGGGTCGAGGGCCAGGTTGAACTGGTCTTCCCAGCGGAACTCGAACCGTGCCTTGCTCAACGCGTCGTCCCAGGCCTGCGCCGCCGGATGGCCCTTGGCCAGGTCGGCGGCGTGCGCGGCGATCTTGTACGCGATGACGCCGGCCTTCACGTCGTCGCGGTCGGGCAGGCCGAGGTGCTCCTTCGGGGTGACGTAGCAGAGCATCGCGGTGCCGTACATGGCGATCATCGCGGCGCCGATGGCCGACGTGATGTGGTCGTACGCCGGCGCGATGTCCGTCGTCAGCGGCCCGAGCGTGTAGAAGGGCGCCTGGTGGCACCACTCCTGCTGCAGGTCGACGTTCTCCTTGATCTTGTGCATGGGTACGTGACCCGGCCCCTCGATCATGACCTGCACGTCGTACTCCCAGGCGATCTTCGTCAGCTCGCCGAGCGTCTTCAGCTCGGCGAGCTGCGCCTCGTCATTGGCGTCGGCGATCGAGCCCGGCCGCAGTCCGTCGCCGAGCGAGAACGCGATGTCGTACTGCGCGAAGATCTCGCACAGCTCGCGGAAGTGCGTGTAGAGGAAGTTCTCCTCGTGCCGGGCCAGGCACCACGCGGCGAGGATCGACCCGCCCCGGGAGACGATGCCGGTGACGCGCTCGACCGTGAGCGGCACGTACGACAGCAGCACCCCGGCGTGCACGGTCATGTAGTCCACGCCCTGCTCGGCCTGCTCGATGACGGTGTCCCGGTAGGCCTCCCAGGTCAGCTTCAGCGGGTCGCCGCCGACCTTCTCCAGCGCCTGGTAGATCGGCACGGTGCCGATCGGTACCGGCGAGTTGCGCACGATCGCCTCGCGGGTGGCGTGGATGTGCTTGCCGGTGGACAGGTCCATGACCGTGTCGGCGCCCCAGCGAGTGGCCCAGGTCAGCTTCGCGACCTCCTCCTCGATGGAGGAGGTGACCGCGGACGTGCCGATGTTGGCGTTGACCTTCACCAGGAACCGGTTGCCGATGATCATCGGCTCGGACTCCGGGTGGTTGATGTTGTTGGGCAGGATGGCCCGACCGGTGGCGATCTCCTCGCGGACCACCTCGGGGTCGAGGCCTTCCCGCAGCGCCACGAACTCCATCTCCGGGGTCACGATCCCCTGCCGGGCGTAGTGCAGCTGGGTGACGGTCCGGCCGGCCGCGGCCCGCCGCACCGTCCGGCCCGCGTTGGCGGGGCCGGACGCCGGCCCCACCTCGACATCACCTCGCGAAGCGATCCACTCCGCGCGCAGCTCCGGCAGGCCGACAACCGGATCGCTGCCGGGCCCGGACGTGTCGTAGAGCCGGACCGGCGGATTGTCGCCGGACAGCGTCACCTCCGCGAACGGCACCCGGACATCCGAGCGGGTACCGGTCGCGTAGACCTTGCGCCTCATTGAATAGCCTCCCAGGAGAGCGGGCCGTGCCCGGCCCCGAGCCGCCAATCAGCGGCCTCGACCAAGGCACGGTGGACATAGGACTTCGCGCCTTCCAGCGCCGTACGCACGTCGTCGCCGCGGGCCAGGCGCGCGGCGGTGGCGGCCGCGAAGGTGCAGCCGGTGCCGTGGTTGTTCGCGGTGTCGACCCAGGGCGTACGCAGCAGTTCGACCCGGCCGTCGTGCCAGACCACGTCGACCGCCTCCCCGCCGCCGTCGAGGTGACCGCCCTTGATGACGACCCAGGTGGGGCCGGTCGCGCCCAGCTCGTGGGCGGCCGTGATCGCGTCGTCGACGCATCCCACCTCCCGGCCCACCAGGACCCCCGCCTCGCGGGAGTTGGGTGTCACCACGGTCGCCAACGGGAACAGCTCTTCCAGGTACGCCCGGCGAGCAGCCCCGTCGAAGAGCGAGTCGCCGCTGGAGGAGACGAGGACCGGGTCGACGACGAGCCGCGGCAGCCGCCGGGCCCAGCGGGCCACGACGTGGACGGTCTCGGCCGTCGCGAGCATGCCGGTCTTGACCGCCGCGACAGGCAGATCGTCGAGGACCGCCGAGAGCTGCTCGGCGACGAAGTCCGGCTCGACCGCCTGCACCGCGCGTACCTTCGCGGTGTTCTGTGCGGTCAACGCCGTGATCGCGCTGGTGCCGAAGACGCCGTGCATCGCGAACGTCTTCAGGTCGGCCTGGATGCCGGCGCCGCCGCCGGAGTCGGAACCGGCGATCGTCAACGCCACGGGCGGGTTCACGGCATCAGCTCCTTCACAACGGCGGCCGGGTCGTCGGCGCGCATCACGGCACCCATCACGGCGACCCCGGCCGACCCGGCGTCGCGGCACGCTGCTGCCCGGTCGGCCGACTCGACCCCGCCCAGGGCGTACACGGGTAGGCCGGCACCGGCGCACAGTTCGCGGAAGCGGTCGACGCCGAGTGGCGGGCCGTACCCGGGTTTGGAGGTCGACGCGAACACGGGCGAGAGCGTGGCGTAGTCGCAGCCCTCCGCCACGGCCCGGGCGAGTTCATCCGCGTCGTGGCAGCTGCGCCCGACCAGGCCGCGCGGCGTTTGCGGCCACGGGTCGGCTGCGGCGAGGTGTTGCCCGTCGGGGCCGGCGGTACGCCCGGCCAGCAGCAGCCGGCCGCCGACCGGCGCGAGCACCTCGTGCAGGCGTGCGGCGAGCGCGGCCCGCTCGTCGTCGGGCAGGTCCTTCTCCCGCAGGACGACGGTCCGCGCGCCCCCGTCGACCGCGGCCCGGATCACGTCGGGCAGCGGGTGGCGGGCCTGGCGCCGGTCGGTGAACACGATCACCACTGCGGCATCCCCTCCAGGGGGCTCGACGCCGTGGCGTACAGCCGGCGCGCGATACGCCCGGCGCGGTAGGCCAGCCGGCCGGCGATCACCGCGTGCCGCATCGCCGCGGCCATCTCCTTCGGCCGTTCGGCGCGGGTCACCGCCGAGGCGAGCAGCACGCCGTCACAGCCGAGCTCCATCGCGAGCGCCGCGTCCGAGGCCGTGCCGATCCCGGCGTCCAGAATCACCGGTACGTTCACCGTCTCCCGGATCAAGGCGATGTTGTACGGGTTGCGGATGCCCATGCCGGAGCCGATCGGCGCGCCGAGCGGCATCACGGCCGCACAGCCGAGGTCGGCCAGCCGCCGGGCCAGCACCGGGTCGTCGGTGGTGTACGGCAGGACCGTGAACCCGTCGTCGACCAGGGTCTGCGCCGCGCTCACCAGTTCGACCGCGTCCGGCAGCAGGGTGTCCTCGTCGCCGATCACCTCAAGCTTGATCCAGTTGGTGTCGAACGCCTCCCGCGCCAGGTGGGCCAGCTTGACCGCCTCGACAGCCGTGTAGCAGCCGGCGGTGTTGGGCAGCACCCGCACGCCAGCCTTTTCGATCACGTCCAGCAGGGTGCCGGGCGCGTTCGGGTCGATCCGGCGCAGCGCGACCGTGACCAGGCCGGTGCCGCTCTCGCGGATCGCCTCGTCGAGCACCGCGTGATTCCGAGCGCCACCGGTTCCAAGAATGAGCCGGGAGCCGAAGGCTTCCCCGGCGATGACGAAGTCGTCGCCGCTACCCACCTTGCACCGCCGTGAGGATCTCGATCGCGTCGCCCTTGTTGAGCGACGTCGCTGCCCAGGCCGACCGCGGCACGACCGCGCCGTTGACCGCGACCGCGACGCCGGTCAGGCGGTCGGTCAGCTCCCTGACGAGGTCGGCGACGCTCGCCGGGCCGCTCAGGGTTCGGAGTTCTCCGTTGACGATCAGGTCCACAGCGCCTCCCTGTCCGGTGCGAAAGGTGTGATCCCCTGCGGCGACACCCCGCTGGTGACCAGCTCGGCGACCAGGTCGGCGGTGAGCGGCGTGAGCAGGACACCGTTGCGGTAGTGGCCGGAGGCCACGAGGATGCGGCCGTGGCCGCTGTCCGCGATGTCTCCCTTGAGCGCGCCGAGGATCGGGGCGTTGTCCGGCGTACCGGGGCGCAGCCCCACCGCGATCTCGCTCACCGGGTACTCGACGACCTCGGGGAGCAGCTCGGCGGCGGGGCGCAGCAGGTCGAGGACGGCACCCACGGTGATCGAGGTGTCGAAGCCGCGCTCCTCCTCGGTCGCCCCGATCACCAGCTCGCCGTCGCGGCGCGGTACGAGGTAGACCGGGCGGTTGCGGGCGTAGCCGCGGATGATGTGCCGGAGCGGTGGCTGCGGCGCCGTCACCCGTACGGTCTGGCCCTTGACCGGACGGACCGGAAGGCCGGTCAGCGCCCGCGTGCCCACCCCGGCGGCGACCACGGTCACGTCGGCGTCCACGCCGGCCAGGTCGGTCACCATTTCGGTGACGACCCGACCTTTCAGGGCTGTCCGCAGCGCGGTGAGGACCCGGCGCGGGTCCACCTGGTGGTCCTGCGGGGCGTACGCGCCGCCGCGTACCCGGGGTGAGAGCAGCGGCTCCCGCTCCCGCAGTTCGCGTGCGGTCAGTTCGTGTACGGGCTGGCCGGCCCGCTCGTACACGCCACAGAGGCGCCTGACCTCGCGCAGGTCGTCGTCGGTGAGCGCGACGAGCAGGGTGCCCTCGTCGCGGTAGCCGACCTCGATGCCGGTCGCCTTCTCCAGCTCCGCCGCGAACTGCGGCCAGCGCCCGGCCGAGTCGGCCAGCAGGCGCTGCACCTCCTCCTCCCCGGCGTGGATCTCGGCGGCTGGGGCGAGCATGCCGGCGGCGACGGTGGTCGCCTTCTCGTCGCTGGCATCGAAAACGGTGACGTCGAGGCCGCGCTGGACGCAGCGCCACGCGACGGCGAGACCGATGATTCCGCCGCCGACGACGGCGACCCGCGTGGTCATCTCGACTCCCCTATGGCTTGCAGTAGTTCGGTCACGGCCTTTCCGGGATCGTCGGCCTCGCTGACCGCGCCGACGACCGCGACGCCGTGGGCGCCGGCTCTGGTCAGCTCGCCTGCGCGTTCGGCCGTCACCCCGCCGATCGCGATCACGGGTACGGTCACCGCGCCCGCGACCACCGCGACCCCGCCCACGCCGATCGGGTCGGGCAGTCCGTCCTTGGTGGACGTCCGGTACGCCGGCCCGACACCCAGGTACGTGGCACCGTCGGCGACCGCCCGCCGCGCGGTCTCCGGGTTTCGGGCGGTGGCACCGAGAATCGCGTCCGGGCCCAGGATCCGCCGGGCCGCCGCCACCGGCAGGTCGTCCGCGCCCACGTGACCGCCGTCGGCGCCCAGCGCGAGGGCGATGTGCAGGCGGTCGTTGACCAGGCAGGCGGCACCGGCGTCCCGGCACATCCGCAGGACTTCGCGGGTCAGCTCGTACGCTTCCCGGTCGGTGGTGGCGTCCGGTACGCGTACCTGAATGGTGTCGGCACCCGCCGCGAGCGCAGCGACGACGACGGTGAGCGCGTCGCGTCCCGGACGCGCGTCCGTGATCAGGTGCAGCCGCCCAACAGGGGGCATCAGTCCTCCCTCCCTGCGCCGGCATGACCCGGATCAGGTTCGACGGTCGGGGGCTGACAGCCCCCCTCTCAGCCCGGTTGCACCGGACTCCCGTGGGTGTGTTCTCTGCCGACCCTAAGTCACCTCCGGCAGCCGACACAACGAGGGGGACGGGGTCGCCGGAATCGTCCCCGAGCGCGAAGATCGAACGATGAGGTATGTACGACTTGGCTCGACCGGCCTCAAGGTCTCCCGGATCTGTCTCGGCATGATGAGCTACGGCACCAGCACCTGGCGGGAATGGGTGCTCGGTCAGGAGCAGGCCGAGCCGATCGTGCGCCGCGCGGTCGAGGCCGGGATCAACTTCTTCGACACCGCCGATATGTACTCACTGGGCGCCAGCGAGGAGGTGACCGGACGGCTGCTGTCGGCGCTCTTCCCGAAACGCGACGACTACGTGCTGGCCACCAAGGTCTTCAACCCGATGGGGCCGGGCCCCAACGAGCGGGGCCTGTCCCGCAAGCACATCATGGCCAGCATCGACGCCTCGCTGCGGCGCCTGGGCACCGACCACGTCGACCTGTACCAGATCCACCGCTTCGACCCGGAGACGCCGGTCGAGGAGACGATGGAGGCACTGCACGACATCGTGCGCGCCGGCAAGGCCCGCTACGTCGGCGCCTCCAGCATGTACGCCTGGCAGTTCGCGAAGATGCAGTACACCGCGGACCTCAAGGGCTGGACGCGGTTCGTGTCGATGCAGAACCACTACAACCTGGTGTACCGCGAGGAGGAGCGGGAAATGATCCCGTTCTGTCTGGACCAGGGCGTCGGCCTGATCCCGTGGAGTCCCCTCGCGCGGGGGCTGCTCGCCGGTACGCGCGGCCGGGGCGGCGAGAAGCGCACCGTCCGCGCCAACAACGACGAGTTCGGCGACACCCTCTACACCGACGACGACTTCGCGGTCGTGGACGCCGTCGTGGAGGTGGCGCATGAGCGTGGTGTGAAGCCGGCCCAGGTCGCGCTCGCCTGGCTGCTGTCCCGGCCGGGCGTTGCCGCGCCGATCGTCGGGGCCACCAAGCTCCAGCACCTCGAGGACGCCCTCGGCGCCCTCGACCTCGAACTCACCGACGAGGAGATCAAGCGGCTCGAGGCGCCGTACCGGCCGCACCCGATCCGCGGCCACTCCTGAATTTCAGGATCTTGGAAGATTTGACATCGCATGTGATGTCAAATCTTCCAAGATCTCGGAACCCTTACCGGAAGTCGCGCGACGCCGGGCGTACCGGGAGCTTGAGCGGCGCGAGGTGGTCGGCTCGCAGGTTGACCACCCCCTCGACCCGCTCCAGGATTCCCCGGACGACGAGCGCGGACGACGTCCGGGCGGTTTTCCGGTAACGGCTCCACAACCCCGGCGAGCAGGTGACGTTGAGCATGCCGGTCTCGTCTTCGAGGTTGAGGAACGTGACCCCGGCCGCGGTCGCGGGGCGCTGCCGGTGGGTGACGATGCCGCCGACGAACACCCGCCGTCCGTGCTCGATCGTCTGCAGCCGCGCGACCGGGATCGCCCCCATGCGGTCCAGATATGAACGCGCGAACTGGGCCGGATGGGAGTCGGGCGACAGGCCGGTCGCCCAGACGTCCGCGACCATCCGTTCGACGGCGTCCATGCCGGGCAGCATCGGCGCCTCGATCCCGGTCACCGTTCCCGGCAGCCGGTCCGGCCTCTCCTGAGCGGCGGCGCCAGCCGCCCACAGCGCCTCCCGCCGGGACAGCCCGAAGCACGCGAACGCGTCCGCCGTCGCCAGGGCCTCCAGGTGTGCGGTGGTCAACTCCGCCCGCCGGGCGAGATCGGCCAGGTCACGATAGGGGCCGCCGTCGGCCCGTCGCGCTTCGATGCGCTCGGCCACGCCGACCCCGAGGGTACGCACGGAACCCAGCCCCAGCCGCACCACCCGCCCGCCGCGCCCCCACTCGTACGGCCGCTCCCCCGGCGCTTCCCCGTCGATCGGCGGCTCCAAGACAGCTTTCGCACCGCTGGCATTGATGTCCGGCCGGCGGACCGTCACCCCGTGCCGGCGCGCGTCGTCCACAAGGGACTGCGGCGAGTAGAAACCCATCGGCTGGGCGTTGAGCAGCGCGGCGCAGAACGCCGCCGGGTGGTACCGCTTGAGCCAGGCGCTGGCGTACACCAGATAGGCGAAGCTCATCGCATGACTTTCCGGGAAGCCGTAGTTGGCGAACGCCGCCAGCTTGTTGTACAGGTCGTCGGCCAGCTCACCGGTGATGCCGTTGGCCCCCATGCCGTTGTAGAGCCGGTCCCGGATGGCGCTCATGCGCGCAAGAGAGCGCTTGGCGCCCATCGCCCGGCGCAACTCGTCAGCCTCCTGCGGCGAGAACCCGGCCACGTCGATGGCCATCTGCATGAGCTGTTCCTGGAACAGCGGCACCCCCAGGGTCTTCGCCAGCGCGTTCTCCAGGAGTGGGTGCGGCACCGTCGGCGGCTCCAGACCGTTGGCCCGCCGGATGTACGGGTGCACCGAGCCGCCCTGGATCGGCCCGGGCCGGATCAGCGCCACCTCGATCACCAGGTCGTAGAACTTGCGGGGCTTGAGCCGCGGCAGGGTGGCCATCTGGGCCCGGCTCTCCACCTGGAACACCCCGACCGAGTCGGCCCGGCAGAGCATCTCGTACACCTCGGGATCGGTCAGGTCCATCGTGGACAGATCCCAGCGCAGGCCGATCATGTCGTACGCGTAGTGCAGCGCCGACAGCATCCCCAACCCCAGCAGGTCGAACTTGACCAGCCCCACCGATGCGCAGTCGTCCTTGTCCCACTGCAGGACCGTGCGGCCCGCCATCCGGGCGTGCTCCACCGGGCACACCTCGATCACCGGGCGGTCGCAAATGACCATCCCGCCGGAGTGGATGCCCAGGTGCCGGGGGAATGTCAGCAGTTCGTTGGCGTACTCGACGACCTGTTCGGGAATCTCCTCGTTCTCTTCGACCTCGCTCCACCGGTCTATCTGCTTGCTCCACGCGTCCTGCTGACCGGGCGAGTACCCGAACGCCTTCGCGATGTCGCGTACCGCCGACTTCGGTCGGTAGGAGATGACGTTGGCGACCTGGGCGGTGTGGTGCCGGCCGTACGTGGCGTAGACGGCCTGGATGACCTCCTCGCGCCGGTCGGACTCGATGTCGACGTCGATGTCGGGCGGCCCGTCGCGCTCCTCGGACAGGAACCGCTCGAACAGCAGCCCGTGCCGGACCGCGTCGACGTTGGTGATGCCGAGCGCGTAGCAGACCGCCGAGTTGGCCGCCGAGCCCCGGCCCTGGCAGAAGATGTCGAGCCGGCGGCAGATCTCGACGATGTCGTAGACGATCAGGAAGTACCCGGGGAAGTCCAGCTTCTCGATCATGTCCAGCTCGTACTCGAGCTGTGCATATGCCTTGGGGTGCTCCCCGCGCGGGCCGTAGCGGCGGGCCGCGCCGCGCATGGTCAGGTGGCGCAGCCAGTCCATCTCGGACAGGCCCGGCTCACCGACGGGGTAGTCGGGCAGCCGCGGGGCGACCAGCTTGAGGTCGAAGGCCAGCTCGCGGCCGAAAGCGGCGGCCCGCTCGACCGCACCGGGGTACGCGGCGAAGCGCTCGGCCATCTCCGCGCCGCTGCGCAGGTAGGCGGTGCCCGCGGCAGGCAGCCAGCCGTCGATCTCGTCGAGGCTCCGCCGCGCCCGGACCGCGGCGAGGGCCGCGGCCAGGCGGCGGCGCGCGGGCGCCGCGTAATGCACGTTGTTGGTGGCGACGCATCCCAGCCCGGCGGCGGCTGCCAGGTCGGCGAGGGCGTCGTTGCGCTCGTCGTCACCCGGGTGGGCGTGGTCGGTCAACTCGACGGCGACGTGTTCGGCCCCGAACAGGGCGGTCAGCCGGTCCAGCTCCCTGGCCGCCGCGTCGACCCCGTCGGTGAGCAGCGCGGCGGGCACGTGGCCCTTGCGGCAGCCGGTGAGCACGAGCACGTGGTCACGCAGCTCGGCCGCGACCTCCTCGAGGTCGTACACCGGGCGCCCCTTCTCCTCTCCCCGCAGGTGTGCGGTGGACATGACCCGGGACAGCCGCGCATAGCCTTCCGGGCCTTTCGCCAGGACGAGCAGGTGCCGGCCGACCGGGTCGAGCTCTCCGTTCTGCGGACCGGGCAGGCCCAGCGACAGCTCCGCCCCGAAAATCGTCCTGATGTCGAGCGCGCGGGCCGCCTCGGCGAAGCGCACCACGCCGTAGAACCCGTCGTGGTCGGTGATCGCCACCGCTTCCAGGCCCAGCCGGGCGGCCTGCTCGACCAGCTCCTCGGGGTGGCTCGCCCCGTCGAGGAAGCTGAAGTTGGAGTGGCAGTGCAGCTCCGCGTAGGGGGTGGCGCCCCCGCGGCGCGGAAGCGGCGGTGCGCTGTACTCGGGCCGCTTGCGGCTCCACGCCGGCGAGTCCCCGCCGTCGGGGCCGTCGGCGAGCGGGTCGATGACCGGTGGCATGCGGCGCCCGGACAGCACCCGCTCCATCCGGGACCACGGAACATCCGGATTGTTGAAGCCCATCAGCGTTCCCCGTCAGTCATAGACCGCCTCCAGTACCCATTGGCCGCCGGACAGCGCCACCAGCAGGGCCTGGCCGTCGGAGAGCAGCAGTTGGAACCGCACCCGCCGATCGGCCTCCGCCGGCGCCCACCAGCGCTCCTCGACCGGCCACGGGCCGGCCCAGCCCCACACCTCCACCGGCCGGGCGTCGCCGATGGTGACCAGTGCCGGCTCCCCGGTCACCGCCAGCCGGCCGGTGACCCCGACCGGCGTGCCGTCGGCGGCGGTGACACCGATGGGCAGCGGCTGGGGCAGGACCGTCGCCGGGGCGGGTGGCGGCAGCCGGCCCGGCCACGGCTCACCTGCTCCACCGGAACCGCGCTCGTCTCCCCAGGGCACCAGCCGGACCCGGTCGGCGGCCGACCGCCCGCCCCCGAGTTCGGCGAGCACGACGGCCTCCGGCCCGAGCAGGCCCTGTACCCGGGTCAGGGCGCGGTGCGCCCGGTCGCGCTCCTCGCCCGCCTCGCCCCACAGCCCCAACTGGAGGCCGGCATGCTCGACCACCCCCTCGGGGACCAGGCGCAGCGCGACCAGGCCGGAGGTCGCCACGGAGCGCTTTCCCGCCGTGGTCAGCCAGCCGTCGAGCTGCCATCGCACCCGGTCGGCGATGGCGGCGGCGCTCAGCAGCCCGTCGTGGCGCCAGGTGCGGTACAGCTCCTCGCCGTGCACGGTGCGCGCCTCGATCCCCAGCCGGGTGCAGGCCAACCCGTGTCCGGCGAGGCGCTGGTGCAGCCGCTCGGCGAGGGTACGGGCGGCGAACGCGGCGGCGTCGACCCGGTCGACCGGCTCGTCGAACTCCTCGCTGACGTCGAGGTCGGGTGGTGGCTGGCGGGGCGCCAGGGGCTGCTCGTCCCGTCCGGCGGCGAGTTGGTGGGCGAGCGCCGCGTCGAACCCGAACCGGGCGAGCACGTCGCTCGCGGGCAGCGCGGCGAAGGCTCCGAGGGTGTGGATGCCCAGTCGGCGCAGCAGGTCGACGAGGCTTGGCCGGCCCAGCGCGGCGACGTCGAGCCCGGCGAGGAAGGGGGCGGTCCCGCCGGGAGGGATCAGCCGCCCGGCCCGCGCGGCGAGGGTCGCGGCGAACACGCCGTCGGCGATGCCGGCCTGCGCCTCGACGTCGCACACCTGCGCGATGTGCTCGACCAGCAGCTCCGCGGCGGTCTCCGCGCTGCCGAAGTAGCGGGCCGGGCCGCGGGCGGCGACCGCGCACACGCCGGGCCGGACCACCTCGACGCCGGCGGCGAGTTGCTCGACCGCAGCCAGTACCGGCTCGAACGCGCGGCTGTCGCGACCGGCGTCGTGGTCGACGATGACCAGTTGCGGGCAGCGCCCCTGCGCCTCCCGCCGGCGCAGGCCTCGACGGACCCCGTCCGCGCGGGCCGCGGGCGAGCAGGCGAGCACCCGACCCGCGTGCAGGACAGCCACCGGTCCGTGGGCGGGCACGCCCTCGACGATCTCGGCGGCTATCACCGGCCAGTCCGGACACCACAGCACCAGCGTCCGCACGCCCGGTTATCCAGTCGCCCGGAGAGCGGCACCCTCGGCGCCCATCGTGGACGGCGCAGGCGCCAACGACCGCTCCAGGTGGGCGGCCAGCGGCCCGGACGCCTTGGGCCACCACACCTCGGTCCGCTTGGGCGCGGCGGCGGCCCCGCGCCCGCGAGACATGATGGTGAGCTGCCGGCAGCGCAGCCGACCGCGGCCCTGGCCGAGGCCGTGCCACACCCCGCGTACCGCGTCGAGGGTGATGTCGGCGCCGTCCCACCGCCCGTACGACACGAGGACACTGCCGCGCTGCCGCGCCCGGGCGGCCAGCCGGCTTGCCGTCGACGGGGCGATCGGACCGGGCGGCGCGGCCACCACGATGTCGACGCCGTCGAGCAGCGCCGCGACGATCGTGGCCCAGTCGGGCCCCGGGTAAGGGACGAGGGCCAGCCGGTCGAGGGCGATCCCCGCCTCGGCGGCGGCGACGGCGCCGAGCGTCGGCACCCCGACGACAGCGCACCAGGAGCCGGCCCCGGACGCGGCGGCCAGCAGCGCGAGAAGAAGAGAGGTCGCGCCGGTGGACCGGGCTTGCTGGGTCTGGTGGGCCTGGTGGGTCGGGCGGGCCAGGCCCTCGACGGAGACCTCGGGAGCGGTGCCGACGGTGGCGATCGCGACCGTGGCGCCGCGGCGCAGCCCCCGACCGGGCAGCAGCGCTCGTAACTCGGGCAGAACCGGCAGGAGCCGCTCACTGCCGAACGCCTCGGCCGCGTGGTCGCTGGCCCGCCGGATCGTGCCGGTGAGAGCGGCCGCCCGTACGATGGCCAGCCCCTTGCCGGACCGGTCGCCCGATGTTCGCGTCGCCGGTCTCAGCACTTCCGGCGCCGGAGTTACCGCCAGCGAAGCCGATGCTGGCGAAGTAGCTGTGGATAGGCCAGCCACCGCGGCTGCTCCCCCCGTTGATGATCCCTCCCGAGCCCCCAGCCCGGGTGACATGAGGCGCGCGTGCGTTTGTCAGCGCGCGCGTCGTCAGCGCAGGTGTCGCTGCGCGTGTGTTGTCAGCTGGCCAGGCGGCGGCCGTCCAACAGCGACTGGTAGGACAGGCCGAGCGCTACTTCCACGACCGCGATGAACTGCTCCGCGGATCGGATCAGGTCGTCGGCCTCCCGAGCGGTGACGACCCGGGGAATGCCGGCCTCGGCGGCGGCCCGCTTCGAGGCTCCGGCGGCGAAGAAGGAGGACCACTCGCTCAGCTCCGGCGCGACCAGGACCAGTAGCTCCCAGACGCTGGTGAGGCGGCTGCGCCGGCCCGGTGCGGGGCGGGCACGGGCGGCGAGCACGGCGGCGGCGGCGCGCAATGCGGCGAGGTGGGCGGTGGCGTAACGCAGCCCGTCCTTGCGGGTCTCGGCCGCCTCTTCCAGCCCTTGCCGGGCCAGCGAGAGCAGCTCCCGAGGGCTGCGGTGAGGCAGCGCATGCGCCGGAACGGGCAGTTCCTGACGCCCATCCTGGTCGGTAGCGGACCTGGGGCCGGGCACTCTCTTAGCTTGGCGCGTCGTGCTCGTCGCTCGGCTCGTCGGCATCAGGTCTCCCTCAGGGGCGCGTGCTTGTCGAAGACTGCTGCGGAGGAAGACGCAGCAGCGTGCCGGCCGGGCGTGGAGCTTCCCCACACCACGCCCGGCCAGCGGACCGCCAGCCGCCGCCCGGGGGTCGGGGGCGCCGGCTGGCGGTCCCGCTGTGAGGCCGGCCCGCGATGACCGGACCTCGAGCGGTCGCGAACCGCTGTCGGAAGAGACGCCGCGAATCGCCCCTTCCGGCGATCGAACTAGTGTTCGAACTTGACGCAAGACTACACCGGACCCCCGACGAAAACTCAAGAGCCGCGGAAAATTTTCGAACAGAAGTTCGAACCGCACCGATCGGGCAATGGCGAGTGGCCAGGGGCCTGGTCGACTCCCGGCGCGCCGTGGACCGGTACGCGCCGCGGTGAGATCCAGCGGGATTTAACCTCTGGTACGCGAAGATCCGAACGCAGACCGGAGGCACGAATGACGGCGGGGTTGGTCCTGCTCCACCCGGTCCACGCGCTCACCACCGAGGAAGCGTGACGGCCCAACGCGCGCTGAGTGCCTCCGGCACTCGAGGCGCGGCCCGTCCCGCCCTCGGCGCCGTCCTGGTCGTCGTCTCCGGCGCAATGTTCGCGGTCAACGGCACCGTCTCCAAGCTCGTCCTCCGTGCCGGAATGGATCCGCTCCAGCTCACCACGCTGCGGTCCACCTGCGCGTTCATTGGCCTGCTGGTGCTCACCCTCGCACTCAACCCCCGCCGCCTGCGCTTCACCCGCCGCGAACTGCCACTGCTGCTCGGGTACGGACTGTCGGGCTTCCTGCTCGTACCCCTGCTGTACTTCATCTCGATCAGCCGGCTGCCGGTGGGCATCGCGCTGCTGTTCGAGTACACGGCGCCGCTGCTCGTCGCGCTGTGGGCCAGGTTCGGCCAGCGCCAGCCCGTACGCGCACGGTTGTGGATCGGTCTGAGTCTGAGCCTCGCGGGGCTGGCCGGGGTCGCGGAGATCTGGGGCGATCTACGCCTGGACCCCGTCGGCATCGTCGCGGGCCTCGGCGCGGCAGCCCTGCTCGCCGTCTACTACGTAGTCGGCACCCGCGGCGCGGCCCGCCGTGATCCGGTGTCGCTGACCTGTCTGGCATACGGGACGGCAGCGCTCGCGGGCGCCGCCGTCCGGCCGTGGTGGCACTTCCCCACCCACCTGCTGAGCGCCGAAAGCGGCGGCCTGCCGGTCTGGCTGCTGTGCTGCTACGTGGTGATTCTCGGCTCGATCACGCCGTACCTGCTGCTCACGGTGGCGCTGCAGCACCTGCCGCCCACCAGCACCGGCATCATCGGGATGGTCGAGCCGGTGTTCGCCAGCGCGGTCGCCTGGCTCGCCCTGGGCGAGGCGCTCACCCCGGTCCAGTTGGGAGGCGCCGCATTGATCCTCACCGGCGTCGTGCTCGCCGAGACCGCCCGGACGGCCGTGCCGGAGGCCGTCCCCGAACTGCCACCTACCTGAAGAAGTTTGCCGACTGATCAGCCAAGATGGACCCATGCAGCTTCACCCCAACGCACAGGCGGTGCAGGACGCGCTCGACCAGGCCAGCGCACGCGACGCCGAGGGCCGACCGAGCACGGTCCGGGTGCTGCCCGACGCGGTCCACACCGCGGTGGCGGCCGCGGCGGCGCTCGGTGTGGAGGTCGGCCAGATAGCTAACTCGCTGATCTTCGACGCCGACGGTGAGGCGCTGCTCGTCCTGACGTCGGGCGCGCACCGGGTGGACACCGCGAAGGTCGCCACCCTTGTCGGGGCGATGAGGGTACGCCGGGCCACCCCCGACTTCGTGCGCCGACACACCGGACAGGTCATCGGCGGGGTCGCCCCGCTGGGCCACCCCAAGCCGGTACGCACCCTCGTGGACACCGCGCTGGCAGGGTACGACCAGATCTGGGCCGCCGGCGGCATCCCGCAGGCCGTCTTCCCGATCACGTACGCCGAACTCGTCCGCATCACGTCAGGCGCCCCGGCCGAGGTGGCGTGAGAACCTCCCCACCACCGGTCTCACCGGGTTCGCGTACGGTCCTACATGTCGACGGTGACCACGACGTGCGCGGCTGGAACGGGAGGGACGACCGGTGATGAGGCTGGTGCGGTGGCAGCCCGAAGACCTGGTCCACCGGCTCGACGACGTGATCGAGGTCTACGGATCGGCCATGGGCTACAACGCCGAGCTGCTGCAGACCAGGCGCGGGTACGTGGCGGCGCACGCCGGCCGGCCCGGCTTCCGCGGGGTCGCCACGCTCGGTGACGACGGCTCGCTGCTCGGCTTCGGGTACGGCTACACCTCGACCCCGGGGCAGTGGTGGCACGACCAGATCAGGGCCGCGCTTCGCCGGGACGACGGCAAGGCGTGGATGTCGGACTGCTTCGAACTGGTGGAACTGCACGTACGGCCGGCCGCGCAGGGGCACGGCATCGGCCAGCGGCAACTGCGGGCACTGCTGTCCGGCGTCGGACACCGCACCGTCCTGCTGTCGACCCCGGAAGCCGACGAGGACGTCTCTCGCGCCTGGCGGCTGTACCGCCGTTTCGGCTTCGTCGACGTCCTGCGTGACTTCTACTTCCCGGGCGACGACCGCGCGTTCGGGATCCTGGGCCGGTCCCTGCCGCTACCCGCGCACATCGCCGCTTGAGCTAGCGGTTCGCCGGGGTGGCGCCCATTCCCAGGTGGTGCCAGATCTCCCGGGTCGCCGTGGACCGGTTCAGGGTGATGAAGTGGATGCCCGGCGCGCCCTCGGCGAGCAGCCGGGCGGACAGTTCGGAGGCGACCTCGACGCCGATCTCCCGTACCGCCGCCGGGTCGTCGGCGACCGCGCGGAGCCGCTCGGCGAGGTCGGCCGGGAAGGCCGCGCCCGACAGCTTCGCCATCGTCTCGATGCTCTTGACGTTGGTCACCGGCATGACACCGGCGATGATCGGCACGTCACAGCCCCGGGCGGCGACCCCGTCACGCAGTCGGGCCCAGTCCTCCCAGCGGAAGAAGAACTGCGTGATGGCAAAGTCGGCGCCGGCCCGGCACTTGCGCACGAAGTAGTCGATGTCCGTCTCCAGGTCGGGCGAGCGCGGGTGCTTCTCCGGGAACGCGGCCACCCCCACACAGAAGTCGCCGCTGGAGCGTACGAGTCGAACCAGCTCATCGGCGTACTGCAGGCCCTCGGGGTGCGCCACCCACTCCCCCTGCGGGTCGCCCGGCGGGTCGCCGCGCAGCACGAGCATGTTGTGGATGCCCGCCTCGGCGTAGTTGCCGATGACACGGCGCAGTTCGGCGACCGAGTGGTTGACCGCGGTGAGGTGCGCCAGCGGCAGCAGCGTCGTCTCCGTCGCGATGCGTTCGGTCACCGCGATGGTGGTGTCACGGGTCGAGCCGCCCGCACCGTACGTGATGGACACGAACGACGGCTTCAGCGACTCCAGTTCGCGGATCGCCTGCCAGAGCAGCCGCTCGCCGTCGGGAGTCTTGGGCGGGAAGAACTCGAACGAGAACGTCGGCCCCGAAGAACGCACCAGATCGCCGATCGAGGGCCTCTCACCGGGCATCACTGATGGGAGTCCGAGAGCCATGGCTGGGACGTTACCCAAGATGGGCCGGTATCCGCCCTGGTTGTCCCGGTAGGTGGAGCGTGATCTCCGCCGCGTACCGGCGCTGACGAACCGTCAGACCCCTGCGGTACCACTGTCCTCGCGGGGGTCCGCACAGATTCGGGGGTCGCGACACCGTAGGCGTCAACCAGACGGAGGTTGCGTGATGACGCCGTCGCGACGACTGGACTCCGACCCGGAGTCCATCGGAGCGTTACTCGTACGGGTGCGGCTGGCGTCGGGCCGGTCGCAGTTACGCGTGGCGGAGTTGTTGTGCGCGGCGTCGGGCGTGCCGACCCTGACCCGCCACGAAGTCTCCCGCTGGGAACGGGAGGAGCGCATCCCGAGCCAGCGCTGGCTGCGGTGGCTGGCGGTGGTGCTCGACGTGCCGCTCGACGAGCTGGAACGCGCCACCGCCGTCGCCCGGGCCCGGCGCGGTGACGGTGCCGGGCGTGGCTGGACATTACGGATGTTCCGGTCGGGAAGCTGCTGCGTGCCGCCGGTGCTCGGCGTACTGCACATAGCTGGACGGTCGCGCAGGTCACAGCCGACCACGAGCGGCGGGTCGCCGGGGGGTGCCGCCGGGGCCCGGGCCGGATGAGACTAGGTTCGGGTGTCGTGACGGCGGCTGTGTTGGACCGGGCGGACCTGCGTACGCGGGTGGATGCGGCCCTCGGCACGTTCCTGGCCCGCAGGCGTGACCACCTCAAGAGCATCGACGAGGCGCTGCTGCCGGTCGCCGACGCGATCGAGCAGTTCGTGCTCGGCGGGGGCAAGCGGCTTCGCCCGGCGTTCGCCTACTGGGGTTACCGGGCCGCCGGCGGGGCCGACCGCGACGAGGTCGTGGCGGGCGCGGCCGCGCTCGAGTTCGTCCAGGCCAGCGCCCTCATCCACGACGATGTGATGGACGGCTCCGACACCCGCCGGGGCGAGCCGGCCATGCACCGGCGCTTCGCGTCGCTGCACCGGGGCTCGAAGTGGCTCGGCGACCCGGACGACTTCGGCACGGCCTCGGCGATCCTGCTCGGCGACCTGTGCCTGGTGTGGTCGGACGACATGCTGCACAGCAGCGGCCTGGACCCGGTGACCCTGGCCCGGGCGCGCGGCGTCTTCGACGACATGCGCACCGAGGTCACCGTCGGGCAGTACCTCGACATCCACACCCAGGCCACCGGCGACACGTCGCTACAGCGGGCCAGCCTGGTGGCGCGCTTCAAGTCGGCCAAATACACGGTGGAGCGGCCGCTCCTGCTCGGCGCCGCCTTCGCGGACGCGCCGCCAGAGATCTTCCGGGCGTACGAGGCGTTCGGCCTGCCGCTCGGCGAGGCGTTCCAACTGCGCGACGACGTCCTCGGGGTGTTCGGCGATCCGGCGGTGACCGGCAAGCCGGCCGGCGACGACCTGCGGGAGGGCAAGCGCACCTACCTGGTGGCGGCGGCGTTCGAGGCGGCCGACGGGGAGCAGGCTCGGCAGTTGCGCGAAGGGCTGGGCGATCCGAACCTCGACGAGGCGGGCATCCAGCGGCTTCGTGAGATCATCACCACGACCGGGGCGTTGGCCCGCACCGAGGAGCGCATCGCCGAGCTGACCCGGTCCGCCCTGGCGGCGCTGGGCACCGTGCGTCTCGACCCCGAGGGTGTCGAGGTGCTGACGCAGTTGGCCTCGGCCGCCACCCGTCGCTTGACCTAGGGATGCGCCTCCCGGTGCCCCAGCCACACCCACACCGACAGGGTCGAGAGCACGAGGGCGAATCCGAACGCGAGGTCCTCGACCGGCGCGTACGCGATCCGCAGGCCCAGGATCGTCTCCGGGTCGTAGCGCACCACTCCGAGCCCGGTCAGCAGGCCGTTGGACAGCAGTTGAAACCCGAAGATGATCGGGTACGTGGCCCAGAACGTCCCGCGGGCCACGAGCCGGGTACGCAGCACCGCGACATCGAGGACGAGCGCGGCGAGCACCCCGAACGCCGCGGCGGCGGTGTAGGTCATGACCGGCGCCACCGGGCCAGTACCGTGCGGACCGCTTCGAAGCCGAGCACCGCGCAGACCGGTACGACCAGGAAGAACAGGAACTCTTCCAGCGGCAGACCGCCCGGCAGCAGTACCCCGGTGGTCTGGTCCGAGTCGAAGGTCCAGTGCCCGGCGGCGATCGCGGCCAGGTCCCACGCCGTGAACACGACGACGACGGGCAGCAACGTCAACAACAGGCGGCGCCAACGACGCAGCACGCCCACCCGCAGGACCGGCTCCAGCCAGATCGCCGCCGCGAAGCAGCCGAGCAGGACGCCGAGATAGATGAGGTGGCGCACCGATTCGACCGGTCAGAAACCCAGCGCCTGCGCGCGGCGCTTGACTTCTCTGGCCCTGTCACCCGACAATGCCGTCGCCGGGGTCCCCGGAATCGTTTCGTCCTCCGTATACAGCCACCGGATGGCCTCTTCGTCGTTGTACCCGGCGTCACGCAGCAACGTCAGTACTCCCGGGAGGTGCTTGCGCACGGTGTCGCCGGCTACGAGTTCCGCAGGCACGCGCAGCACACCGTTACGCCGCACCGCGATAAGTTCGCCGTCCCGCAGCAACTGGTGCACCTTGGTGATCGGAATTCCCAGCAACTCGGCGATGTCCGGAAGCACCAGCCAGCGCTGCGGCTCCCCACTCTGATCGGTCACCCTTTCACCCTGCCATGTCCCGCATGTAGAGATCCAATAGATTCCCGTCAACCGCAACAGTACGAAGAACCAGAGACGGTACTGAAAGGGACAGCGTCGTGAAGCCCTGGGACATAGTGCGCCGGGAGGTCACCGGTGTGTGGCGTTCGCTCCGCTACGACCTCGACCACCATTCGAAGGCCAAGGCCGGCGTCGAGTCCAAGGCCGACTTCGAGTCCAAGGTCGACTTCGAGCCGACCGTCGCCCTGCCCGTTCTCCGGGCGCGCGATGCGGAACAGTCGCGCGATGCGGAACAGTCGCGCGATGCAGAACAGTCGCGCGATGCGGAACGGCAGAGCATCTGGACGCCGCTGCGCGACCCGCGCCGGTTGGTGGCCACGCTGAGCGTGACGGGCGCGATCACCGCCTCGGCCATGGGGGCTTTCTTCGCCGTCACGGGCAGTCTGGGAATCACGCTCGTGGACGCGCCCGCGACGCCGTCGGCCCCGCAGACGGCACCGGCCAGCGCGCCACAGTCCGTGACGTCCGCCACACAGCGCCAGCTCCCGACCACGGCGCCGCCTCGGCCGTCGCCGTCCGCGTCGGTACGCGTGTCGCCAACCCCGGCGACCCGCCCGTCCGTCACAGCGAAGCCCAGCCCGTCCGCCTCGGCGACCACCACGCCGCCGTCGCACAGCCCGGCGCCGGAACCGATGCCAGCAAGTACGGTCAGCCACACCCCGCTACCGGCCGTCACGCCGTCAGCCACCACGACGCCCTGATTAGCAACCCCGGCACGTCTCACCAAACATACGGCCTACATCCGCCGTACACTCGCTGCCGATGGACACGACAGTCGCCGACTCCCTCATCGGGGCGCTCATTGACGGACGCTACCGCGTTCGCGCGCGGGTCGCACGTGGCGGAATGGCGACCGTCTACACCGCGATGGACGAGCGCCTGGAGCGCACCATCGCGCTGAAGATCATTCATCCGACGCAGGCCAACAAGCCCAGCTTCGTCGAGCGGTTCACCGACGAGGCGAAAGTGATCGCACGGCTGACCCACCCGAACGTGGTCGCCGTCTACGACCAGGGCACCCACGAGGGCCTGCCCTACCTGGTGCTGGAGTACGTGCGAGGCCGGACACTGCGGGAGATCCTCGCCGACAAGCGGCGGCTCCAGCCGGCCGACGCGCTAGCGATCATGGAGCAGATGCTCTCCGCGATCGCCGCCGCGCACCGCGCCGGACTCGTGCACCGCGACGTCAAGCCGGAGAACGTCCTGGTCGCGGAGGCACCCAACCAGAGCCTGCTCGACAGCGTCGTCAAGGTCACCGACTTCGGGCTGGCCCGGGCCGTCGAGGAGGCCAGCACCGACGCGCCGAGCAGCGCCGGTCAGCTCCTCGCGACCGTCGCCTACGTCGCGCCGGAGTTGGTCACCGAGGGGCGCGCCGACCCGCGGGCCGACGTGTACTCGGCCGGCCTGGTCCTCTTCGAGATGCTCACGGGCCGGGTGCCCTACGAGGCGGAGCGGCCGGTCGAGGTCGCCTGGCAGCACGTCGACCGGGACGTCCCGCCCCCGTCGCGGTACGTGCCCGCCCTGCCGTCGGTCCTCGACGACCTCGTCACGCACGCGACCCGCCGGGATCCGGACGCCCGCCCCACCGACGCCGGCGCGCTGTTGGCGGAGGTTCAGGAGGCGCGCGACGCCGTCAGCGCCGCCGCCGAGCCCGCCCGGACGCGGCCCGAGGCCGCACCGACGGTGATGGTCCCGCGGTACGACACCGGCCGGAACGCCGACGCGACGGTGTCGATGGACGCGACGGTCCATCTGGGGCCGCCTCCGACGGCCACCGCCCCGCTGCACGTGGACCCGACGCTGGCGCAGGACCGGCCGGAGTGGGCGCGGCTGCCCCAGGCCCGTCCCCAGCCGCCCCGCCCACGCCGGGTCCAGATCGAGGACGACGAGCCGGCCGCGGGTGGCCTCAGCAACCTCAAGAAGCGGGTGCTCGGCAGCCCTCGGGGACGGCTGACGATCGCCGCCATGCTGGCCGTACTCGGCCTGCTCGTCGCCGTCGGCGGCTGGTGGTTCGGGATCGGCCGCTTCACCACCGCGCCGGAGCTGGTAGCTCTGACGAAAGCGGACGCGATCAGTTTCGCGCAGAGGAACGGGTTCAGCGTGCGCTTCGACTCGGGGCGCTACGACGAGAAGGTCCCCAAGGACACCGTGGTGGCGCAGGACCCGGGGGCGGGCCGGCGGGTCGTCGGGGGCAGCACGATCACGTTGTCGCTGTCGCTGGGCCCCGAGCGCTACCTGGTGCCCGACGAGGCGGGCAAGGACGCCGTCCTCGCGCAGAACGAGTTGACCAAGCTCAAGCTCGTCGTGCAGGTCACGCAGGTGTACGACGACGTGGTGCCGGCCGGAATGGTCGTGAGCACCGACCCGCCCGCGCAGACGTCCGTCAAGCCCGGCGCGAAGATCGTGCTCAGGGTCAGCCGCGGTCGGGCGCCGGTCACCGTGCCCGGCGTGATCGGGCAACCGCTCGACCAGGCGCAGGCGACGCTGACCTCGATGGGCCTCAAGGTCGTCACCAGCCAGCAGGACAGCCCGAAACCGGCGAACACCGTACTGACCCAGGACCCCGTCGACGGTACGGGCGTCGAGCCCGGCACGACGATCACGCTCACGGTGAGCAAGGGGCCCCCGCTCGTCGCCGTGCCCGGCCTGGTCGGCCGCAACGCCGTCGAGGCGCGGCAGGTCCTCGCCGGACTGGGCCTGCAGGCACAGGTCATCGGTGGTGGCACGGTTCGCATTCAGAACCCCCCGGAGGGTCAGCAGGTGCCACCGGGTACGACGATTGTGCTGTGGTGCTTCGGGTAGATCAGGATGCGGTTCCCCGGTCGTTGATCGGCGGCCATGCGACGGTTTCCGGTGGGCTGGCCAAGGCGGGTCTGCGCTACCTGGAGCGCAGTGAGGCCGAGGCCGTGCAGGTGTACGTGTCCAACCCGCGCGGCTGGGCCCTCGCAGCCGGCGATCCGCGCCAGGACGAGGCGTTCGCCACCGGCTGCGCCGACCGGGGCGTCGCGGCGTACGTGCACGCGTCGCTGCTGGTCAACCTCGGCTCGCCCACGCCGGCCACGGTTGAGCGCTCCGTCGCCACGCTGGAGCACGCGCTGACCCGGGCGGCGGCGATCGGCGCCCGCGGCGTCGTGTTCCACGCCGGCAGCGCGGTGGACGCCGAGCACGCCGACAAGGCGGCCGACCAGGTACGCGAGACGCTGCTGCCGCTGCTCGACAAAGCCGCCGCGGCCGGTTGGCCCAAGCTGCTGGTCGAGCCGAGCGCCGGGGGCGGCCGCTCCCTCGCCGCGCGGGTGGAGGACCTCAGCCCGTACCTCGACGCGGTCGACCGCCACCCCTGGCTGGGCACCTGCTTCGACACGTGCCACGCCTGGGCCGCCGGACACGACCTGGCCACGCCGGGCGGCATGACCGCGACGCTCGACGCGCTGGTGTCCGCCGTCGGCCCGGACCGGCTGTGGCTCGTACACGCCAACGATTCCAAGGACGCCCTCGGCTCCACCCGCGACCGGCACGAGTCGATCGGCAAGGGCACGATCGGTGCGGCTGCCTTCGGCGAGTTGCTGGCGCATCCGGCGGCTGCGGGCGTACCGGTCGTCGTGGAGACGCCCAACGACGACGGCGTGGGGCACCCCGCCGACATCGCGCTGCTGCGGTCCCTGGCCCCTCGCCCGTGATCAGCGAGAGTCTGGGGCGTTATAGCGCCCTAAACTCTCGCTGATCATGACAAGACGCGGGTGAGCACCTCGATCGCCCGGTCGATTCCGGCGTCGTCGACGTCCAGGTGCGTGACCAGGCGTACGGTGCGCGGGCCCAGCACAGACACGAGTACGCCCGCCGCACGGGCGGCGGCGGCGACCGTGAGCGCGTCCACCGGGGCCTTGGTCAGGTCCAGCGGCACAATATTGGTCCGCACCGACTCGGCATCGACCACACCGAACGGGGCCAGAGCCGACGCGAGGCGCCGGGCCCGGGCGTGGTCGTCGGCGAGCCGGGTGATGTGGTGGCGCAGCGCGTACTGCCCGGCGGCCGCGAGAACCCCGGCCTGCCGCATGCCGCCGCCCATGCGCTTGCGGATCCAGCGGGCCTTTTCGATCTTCTCCGCCGAGCCGACGACGAGCGAGCCGACCGGCGCGCCGAGCCCCTTGGACAGGCAGACCGACAGGGTGTCGAACAGCCGCCCGTAGGTGGCGAGGGACACCTGGTCGGCGACGTGGGCGTGCCAGATCCGGGCGCCGTCGCAGTGCAGGGCGACGCCGGCGGAGTCGGCGACCGACCGCAGCCGCTCCAGGGTGGCCAGCGGGATGACCCCGCCGCCGCCCCGGTTGTGGGTCTGCTCGACCGCGATCGCGCGGGTCGGCACCGCGAAGTACCCGTCGGGGCGGATCATCGCCGCGACCTCGTCGGGGTCGATATCGGCGCCGCGGGCCGGCCAGGTGCGGCTGGACACGCCGCCGATGGCCGCCGCGGCCCCGATCTCGTACGTGACGACGTGCGCATCGGCGTCGCAGAGCAGTTCCTCGGCCGGCGGGACCACGAGCTGGATCGCGATCTGGTTGGCCATCGAACCGGTCGGGGCGAACAGGGCCGCCTCGTGCCCGAACAGGGCCGCGACCTCGGCCTGCAGCGCGTTGATCGTCGGGTCCTCGCCGTACACGTCGTCGCCGACCTCGGCCGCGGCCATCGCGGCGAGCATGGCCGGGGTCGGCTTGGTGACCGTGTCGGAGCGAAGGTCAATCACTGGTGTTCCCTCTTCGCGCTTGGCGTGCCGTGGCGAGCCCTCAGCCCCGCAGCATCTCCGCCACGAGGAACGCGAGCTCGAGCGACTGCTGGGTGTTCAGGCGCGGGTCGCACGCGGTCTCGTACCGCTCCGACAGGTTGAGCTCCTCGATCGCCTGGGCGCCACCGAGGCACTCGGTGACGTCCTCGCCGGTCAGCTCGACGTGCAGGCCGCCCGGGTGGGTGCCCAGCTGGCGGTGCACCTCGAAGTAGCCGAGCACCTCGTCGACGATCCGGTCGAAGTGGCGGGTCTTGTACCCGTTGGACGACTCGATCGTGTTGCCGTGCATCGGGTCGCACTGCCACACCACGCGGGCGCCGGCGGCGGTGACCTTCTCCACGATCGCGGGGAGCGCTTCGCGGACCTTTCCGTTACCCATCCGCGCGATCAGCGTGAGCCGGCCCGGGATGTTCTCCGGGTTGAGCTTCTCGCACAGCTCGATCGCGTAGTCGGGCGTGGTGGTCGGCCCGAGCTTGACGCCGATCGGGTTGGCGATGCGGGAGATGTAGTCGATGTGCGCGCCGTCGAGCTGCCGGGTGCGCTCACCGATCCACAGGAAGTGCCCGGACAGCCCGTACGCCTTCGACCCCACGATGCGGGTGAGCGGCCGCTCGTACTCCAGCGCCAGGGCTTCGTGCGAGCAGTACAGCGTGACGGTGCGCAGCGCCTCGTCGTCGTTGACGCCGCAGGCCTTCATGAAGCCCATCGCCCGGTCGATCTCGCGCCCGATCGCCTCGTAGCGCTGCCCGGCCGCGGAGTCGCGCACGAACCCCTTGTTCCAGTCGTGGACCGCGTGCAGGTCGGCCATGCCGCCGCCGAGGTACGCCCGGAGCATGTTCATCGCGCTCGACGCGTTGGCGTACGCCCGGATCATGCGCTGGGGATCGGCCACCCGCGCCTCCGGGTCCGGGTCCAGCGAGTTGATCATGTCGCCGCGGTAGGCCGGCAGTCCGAGAGCGTCGAGGGCTGACGAGCGGGGCTTGGTGTACTGCCCGGCCACGCGGCCGACCTTGATCACCGGCAGGCTCGCGCCGTACGTGAGCACGACGGCCATCTGCAGCAGCGTGCGCGCGTTGGCCAGCAGGTGATTCTCGGTGTTGTCGGCGAACGTCTCCGCGCAGTCACCGCCCTGCAGCAGGAACGCCTTGCCGTCGGCGACCAGGGCGAGGCGCTCGCGCAACTGGTCGACCTCGTACGGCGCGACGATCGGCGGGACGGTGTTGAGCACCGACGCCACCTCGTCGACCACCGACGGGTCGGACCACGGCGGCGTCTGGGCACGCGGAAGCTCGCGCCATCGGTCGAGACCGAACGCGTCGATCTCTTCCTGGGTCAGCGCTTGACGGCCGATCTCCGGCCCGGGGTAACTGAAGTGGTGCCACTCCTCCGGCATGACGACCAGGGTACTTTCGCCGACAACGAACCCGCCGGAGGACTGCTGTGATCCCGGTGGGTGGACAGGGACAAAACAGTCTTAGAGCCAGTCTTTGCGCTTGAATGTGATGTAAAGCGCAACAGACATCACGACGGTGACCGTGATGGAGGCGACGAAGCCCCACCACTTGCCGAAGCCGGGGTACGGCACGTTCTGGCCGTAGAAGCCGGTGACCGCCGTAGGAACTGCGATGATCGCCGCCCAGCCCGTCAGCTGCTTCATGATCAGGTTCATCCGGTTGCCCTGGACCGTGAGGTTCGTCTCCAAGATCGTCGTCACGAGGTCCCGGAGCGACTCGGTCCACTCGCTCGCGCGCAGCACGTGGTCGTACACGTCCTGGTAGTACGGCAGCATCGGTTCGCCGACGACGTGCAGCGTGGGGCGCATCAGCGCGTTGACGACCTCACGCATCGGCAGCGCGACCCGCCGGAGCATGACCAGGCTGCGGCGCAGCTGGAAGGAGCGCCGCTGCACGGCGTGCGCGGACGTCCGGCCACCGTCGAAGAGCATCCCCTCCACGCTCTCCAGGGACTGGTCGAGCTCCTCGACCGCCGCCATGTGCCCGTCGACGAGGGTGTCCAGCAGCCCGTGCAGCAGGAACGCCACCCCGTACTTGGCGAGGTCGGCGTTGTCGTCCCAGCGGGCGACCACCTCCTCCAGGTCGAACCGGTCGTCGCGCCGAACGGTGACCACGACCCGGGGCGTGGCGAAGACCCCGATCTCAGAGGTGGTGAGCCGGCCGAGCCTGCCGTCCAGCTGGACCGCATACGCGGAGATGAACAGGTGGTCGCGGTACCGGTCGAGCTTCGGGCGCTGGCCGAACTTCATGGCGTCCTCGACCGCCAGGTGGTGCAGGCCCAGCTCCTCGCTGATCAGGTCGAAATCGGCCTGGGTCGGCTTGCACAGATCCAGCCACACCACGGCCTCGTCGTCGGAGAGGCGTTCCGCGATCGTCTCGACCGGGAAATCCTCGGCCTCCAGGACTCCGTTGCGATACAGCCGGGTGCGTGCCATGCCGCCTAGAGTAGGCGCCCAGCTGGCCACGTCGGTCGATCTGGCCAGCTGGGCGCGGTGGCGTCCGTGACTACGCGGTGGCGTCCGTGACTAGTTGAGCGGTCCGCCGGCGACGTAGATCACCTGTCCGGACACGAAGCCGGCGCCATCGCTGGCGAGGTACGAGATCGTGTGCGCGACGTCCTCGGGGCGGCCCACCCGGCGCACCGGGATCCGCCGGGTAGCGGCGGCCTGGAACTCCTCGAAGTCCATCCCGACCCGCGCGGCGGTCGCGGCGGTCATGTCGGTGACGATGAAGCCGGGGGCCACCGCGTTGACCGTGACGCCGAACTGCCCCAGCTCGATGGCCAGGGTCTTGGTGAAGCCCTGCAGGCCGGCCTTTGCCGCCGAGTAGTTGGCCTGGCCCCGGTTGCCCAGCGCGGAGCTGCTGGACAGGTTGATGATGCGGCCCCACTTCTGCTCGATCATGTACTTCTGAGCCGCCCGGCTCATCAGGAACGCACCACGCAGGTGCACGTTCATGACCGTGTCCCAGTCGCTGTCGCTCATCTTGAACAGCAGGTTGTCACGCAGCACGCCGGCGTTGTTGACCAGCACGCCCGGCGCGCCCAGCTCCTCGGCGATCCGGCTGACGGCGGCGTCCACGGCGCCCGCGTCGGAGACGTCCGCACCGACCGCGAGCGCACGGCGGCCGGCCCCGGCGATCCGGTCGACGGTGTCCTTGCACGCCGCCTCGTCGAGGTCCAGCACGGCGACGTCGAACCCGTCGGCTGCCAACCGCTCGGCGGTTGCGGCGCCGATCCCACGGGCTGCGCCAGTAACGATCGCGACTCGGGCCATGGTCCGTCCCTTCGAAGAACGTGCACTCGAAGTGCACTCTACTGATCGGTAACTCGTTGGGAAAGTAGTGAATAGACCGTGCGCACCATCGCCTGCCGGGCCGCGGTCACCCCCAGGCCCAGATCGTCGCGCAACGCCGACCACGCCGGCCAGGTGGTCGCGGCGGTGAGCGCGTTCAGCAGCTCAGCGGCGCCGCTGCCGGCCTCGGCGAGCTCGGCTTCGAAGAGCCGGGCCAGCTCGTCGCGGGCTATCTCGTACTGACGGGCGCGGTTGGCCCGCAACTGGGCGGAGAACGGCTCGCGCAGCTGCGCCGCCCGCGCCACCGGGGCCAGGAACTCCAGCACCTGCGCGCGCTGCCGGCACAGCGAGGCCACCCGCTGCTCCAGCGACAGCCGGGGATTTATCCGCCGGGCCAGTTCGGTCTGGCGCTCGAGCTGACGCTGCCCCGCCGCCGCGTACAGCGTCTCCAGATCGGCGAAGTTCGTCCACAGCGCGCGCAGCGAGACGCTGGCCCGCTCGGCGATGCGCTCCGCGCTCGGCCGCAGGTCGCCCTCTGCGAGGAGCGCGAGGAACGCGTCCACGACCGCCCGGCGGGTGCGAATCGCCCGCGCCGTACGGCCATCGACGTTCACAGCCAAGGAACTTACACTCCGAGTGCATGAGAGAGTTCCCATCTTTGGCTGCCCTTGCCGATGCAGTAGGCCAACACCTCGGGTACAGCGACTGGCAGGAGATCGACCAGAAGAGGGTTGATCTTTTCGCCGACGCGACCGGTGACCGCCAGTGGATCCACGTCGATCCGGAGCGAGCGGCCAAGGGGCCGTTCAAGAGCACTATCGCCCACGGGTTCCTGACCCTGTCGCTCGTACCGATGCTCAACGCCCAGGTCTACCGGGTCGACGGCGTACGCATGGCGGTCAACTACGGGCTCAACAAGGTCCGCTTCCCCGCGCCGCTGCCGGTGGGCAGCCGGGTGCGCGGCGGCGTCGAACTGGTCGAGGTGACCCCGGTGGAAGGTGGCGTGCAGGTGGTCGCCCGCGTCACCGTCGAAGTGGAGGGCGCACCCAAGCCCTGCTGCGTAGCCGAAACCGTTGCGAGGTTCTACGCGTGAGCACTGCGCTCGTCCTGGGCGGTGGCGGGATCACCGGCATCGCCTGGGAGGTCGGCGTGCTGTACGGGCTGCGCCGGGCCGGCATCGACCTGACCGGCACCGACCTGGTGGTGGGCACGTCGGCCGGTTCGATCGTCGGCACGATGGTGGCGATCGGCCTGGACCTGGACGTCGCGGCGGCGATGCAGCGGGAGGACGAGGAGCAGAAGCCCCCCACGATCGACTTCAAGCTGGCCATGCGGACCTTCGGCATCCTGCGCGACCCGGCGCTCGAACCTCGGGAGGCGCGGGCGCGGGTCGGCGCGATCGCCATGAGCGCGCCACTCGGCGACCCGGAGCGGCAGGTCAAGTGGTTCGCCTCGCGAATGCCGCAGGCCGACTGGCCGCAGCGGCGCCTCGTCATCACGGGCGTCGACGCCGAGACCGGTGCGGCCGTGACCTGGGACCGGGATTCGGGTGTACCGCTGGTGCGCGCCGTGGCGGCGAGCTGCGCGGTGCCGTGCGTGTACCCGCCGGTGGCGATCAACGGCCGGCACTACATCGACGGCGGCTTACGGTCTGGTACCAACGCCGACCTGGCCGCCGGCCATCGCGAGATCGTCGTGATCGCGCCGATGGCCGAGACCTCCCCGTTCGGCGCGCCGATCGAGGAGGTGGCCGCACTGCGTGAACGGTCCTCGGTCGTGCTCATCAAGCCAGACGCCGGGGCACGGACGGCGATCGGGCCGAACGTGCTGGACCCGTCCCGGCGGGTGGCGGCCCTGGAGGCGGGGCTGGCACAGGGCATGGCGCTGGCCCGTGACGGCGCACTGAGCGCGAGCTGGGCGGCATAGCGGCGGCTGATGCGCAACGCGGGCGGCATAGCGGCGGCTGATGCGCAACGCGGGCGGCCTAGCGGCGGCTGATCCGCAGCGCGCTCGGGCCGACGACCCGCGCGCCCAGCTCGGTCACCCGGTCCCGCAGGCCACGGTCGGCGGTGACGACGACTTCATCGCCGGTGCCCTCCCGCCGGAGCAGGTCCACGATGGCGTCGTCACCGGACCGGTCGGCGGCGACCACGCGGACCCCCGGCACGGCCGGCACCCGACGGGCCGCACCCTCGACGACGAGCACCACCTCGTCATCGAGGGCGGCGCCTTCCAGCGCGCCGGGGCCGGCCGCGGCGAGCGCATCACGCAGCCGCTCGGTGGCGCCGGCCCGGTCCCGCCACCAGCCGTCCGGCACGGATCCCACCACGTTCGCGCCGTCCACAACGATGAGCACAGGCTTTTTCTACCCCGCAGCGTGCCGTTGAAGACCCCAGGTCAGGAGCGGGGCAGCCGCATCGCCATGGTCGGCGCGTCACCCATGACCGACTGCTGCTGTGCCATCCCGTCCGAGGCGCTCTGCCGGTCGGCCCGGCACACCTCCACGCCCTCGAACAGCTCGACGAGGTCCCACTCCCCGAGCACGTACGGCTGCTCGAGGGCGAGCCCCACCGGGCGCGGCGCCGTCTGCGGCCCGGGGCGGCTCAGGACGACCGTGCCATTGGTACTCAGGTCGGTCACGCGCAGCTCGTCGCCGCGCAGTTCCAGGCGTACGTGGTTCCGGCTGACCCGGCGCACCGCCTCGCCGTCGAGGTACGGGCCGAGCACCACGCCGTTGTCGGGCGCGCGGCCGACGACCGTCGACTGCCCCTCGGTCACCACGAACCGCTCCCGCACCGCGCCGCCGACGCGGGCGACCATCGGCACCGCGAACGGCAGCGACCCCTTGTCCTCCAGGCGCTCGCCGTGGCGCGGGCAGTGCGCCACCCCGCGTACGAGCCGGGGCGGTGGCTGGCGGCCGTCGCGGGCCGCGCCGCCGGAGAACGGGCCCGCCGTCGAGCCGAAGCTCGCGCAGTCGGGTACCGGGCACTGCCAGCGGCGACCGACGGCGGCGGGGCGCTTCGGGGTCGTACCGCGACCGCCTTCAAGCGCAGCGCCACCGGGCGCGGTCGCCGGGGCGAACCGGATGCCGGCGTACCCGGGCAGCGGCTCCCGGCTGATCACCGGCTGGCCGATCGAGGCGGCGACCTCGCAGACCCGGACGAGGGCGGCGACCTCGGCCGGCACCACCTCGGCGAGCCCGTCGTCGGACCAGCGGCGGATGACCATCCGCTCGTTGGAGGTGAGATCCGTGTCGGAGAGCAGGCCGCGCGACGCCACCGGGTACAGCGCCAGGCCATCGTCGCCCATCTGCCGACTCAAGGCATCGATGACCAGGCCGACTCGTATCAGCTGCGCCGGCCGGCCGCCGTCGAGGTCGACGAGCCGGACGATCTCGCCAAGATCGATCACGGCTCCGGTGCGCAGGGGGTCCGTACTCAGGCGGCGCTCGATAGCGTCCAGCGCCCGCGTCACTTCGAATCGCACGCGAAGAAATCTACCGGCGATTACCGCTCTACCTGTGCAGAAACCGCCGCCAGCCGCACATGCGGCCGGCGGCGGACCGGCCGGCGAGAGGGGAAGCGCCGGCCGTCTTACCCCCAGAGGCGAGGCACTACTGAACGTCTACAACCGTAAACAGAGCGCAGCGGCTGGCGGAAGGCGTGAACACGTGAGTGAATTCGGCTCAGAGGTTCTGGTCGGCGATCTCACGCGCGCGGTCCCGGGCGGCCTCGAGCGCCGCGAGCAGCGCCGCACGTACCCGATGGTTCTCCAGCTCCCGGATCGCGCTGATCGTCGTACCCGCGGGTGAGGTCACCGCCTCACGCAGCTTGACCGGGTGTTCGCCGGAGTCGCGCAGCATGATCGCCGAGCCGATCGCGGTCTGCACGATCAGGTCGTGTGCCACCTGCCGGGGCAGGCCGAGCAGGATGCCGGCGTCGGTCATCGCCTCGACGAGGTAGTAGAAGTACGCCGGGCCCGAGCCGGACAGTGCCGTCACCGCGTCCTGCTGCGACTCCGGTACCCGGATCGTGTTCCCCAGCGGCCGGAACATCTCCTCGGCGAGGGCCAGGTGCGCGGCCGTGGCGTGGGCACCGGCCGAGATCGCGGTCATCGCCTCGTCGACCAGGGCCGGGGTGTTGGTCATGACGCGCACGACCGGGGTGCCCGTGGGCAGCCACTTCGCGAAGAACGAGGTGGGCAGGCCGGCGCAGAGGCTCACGACGAGCTTGTCGGCGGGGATCCCCGGTCCGAGTTCGGACATCAGCACCTCGGCGTCCTGCGGCTTGACGGCGATGGCCAGGACGTCGGCCCGTTCGACGGCCGTGTCGTTGTCGACCACCTCGACGCCGTACCGCTCGCGCAGCTCGGCCGCGCGCTCGGCGCGCCGCGTCGTGACCAGCAGCCGGTCGACCGGCCAGCCGGCGCGCAGCAGCCCCGACAGGAGCACCTCGCCCATCTTGCCGGTGCCGATCACCGCGATCGTGTGCATGCCCAACCTCTCCCCCGCGCTTGGTCGCGGGGACGCGCTCGCGCCCCCGCGACCACCCTGCCAAAGTGCTCAGCCGAAGAAGACCTCGGCCTCGGTATACCGCTCCATCGGCACGGTCTTCAGCTCGCGGGTCGCCTCAGCCAACGGCACCCGCACGATGTCGGTGCCGTGCAGTGCCACCATTGTGCCGAAGTCGCCGTCGTTGACGGCGTCAATCGCGTGCAGACCGAACCGGGTCGCGAGCACCCGGTCGAACGCGGTCGGCGTGCCGCCGCGCTGGATGTGCCCGAGGACCACCGTCCGGGCCTCCTTGCCCGTGCGCTCCTCGAGCTCGCCCGCCAGCCACTGGCCGATGCCGCCGAGGCGGACATGGCCGAACGCGTCCCGGCCCTGGTCCTGCAGCACCATCTGCCCTTCGAGGGGGGTCGCGCCCTCGGCGACCACCACGATCGGGGCGTACTGCGTCTGGAAGCGCTTCTCCACGTACGCGGCCACCTGCTCGATGTCGAAGTGCCGCTCCGGCAGCAGGATCACGTTGGCGCCGCCGGCGAGGCCGGCGTGCAGGGCGATCCAGCCGGCGTGCCGGCCCATCACCTCGACGACGAGCGTGCGGTGGTGGCTCTCGGCCGTGGTGTGCAGCCGGTCGATCGCCTCCATGGCGATGTTGACGGCGGTGTCGAAGCCAAAGGTGTAGTCGGTCGCGCCGAGGTCGTTGTCGATCGTCTTGGGTACGCCGACGACGTGGACGCCCAGGTCCGTCAGCTTGGACGCCACGCCGAGGGTGTCCTCCCCGCCGATGGCGATGAGCGCGTCGACGCCGTTCTCGGCCAGGTTGGCCTTGATCCGCTCGACGCCGTTTTCAATCTTGAACGGGTTGGTACGCGAGGAGCCCAGGATCGTCCCGCCCCGCGGCAGGATCCCGCGCACGTCCGGGATACCGAGCGGGCGGGTGAGCCCCTCGAGCGGGCCGCGCCAGCCGTCCCGGAAACCTACGAACTCATGGCCGTACGTGGAGACGCCCTTGCGGACCACGGCACGGATGACCGCATTGAGGCCGGGGCAGTCACCACCACCGGTGAGCACGCCGATACGCATAACTGGTCGTCCTTCCCAATTGTTTGCGCATAAACGACAGGCGAGCCCCGTGGGCGGAGACCGGACGCGATCCGAAGGGTCCGGCCCCACGTTCGGCATCGTTGCCGACCCGGGGCGGGCCGCAACTGCGAACTGTAGTCCGCATCACAGCCGCGAACGCAACAATCCCACGACGGACGTCGATGAATCAGGACGGCGCTTCCCCTACCAAGCGGTAACGCGGGCGCTACCTGCGCCCCTGTCCGCAGGGGCCCATGGCCTGCCAGCGGGCGAGGTTGTGCCTGGCGTCGACCAGCGCGTTGTGGCGGTCGGACATGGTCGGCAACTCCGGCCGGCCGTGGTCGTCCCACAACTGCCGGAGATCCTTGGTGAAGCGCGGGAGGTCGCGGGGCAGCGCCGTCATCGGCCCCCAGAGCTGGGCCAGCGCCACGTGGTCGTACGCGGCGTACCAGGCCCACAGTTCGATCTCGTCGGCGTCGCCGGTGTGCAGCGGCTCGGTCAGGAAGTCGTGGAGGTCTTCGCGGATCCGCTCCCGTGAGCGCCACGCCCGGTCGGCCGGCGAGGGCAGCTTGTCGAGCACGTTCCGGCGCACCCATGGGATCGCCTTGGCCTCGTCGAACTCAGTGGACACGGCGTAGAACTCCCGGCCCCGCTCATCGACCACGCCGATGGAGACGAGGTCGATCGTGCGCCCGTCCTCGATGAACTCGCAGTCGTAGAAGTAGCGGTACGGCATCGTCACCCATCCTTCACCCTGGCCACGACCGCCGTGCCAGCGCCCCGTCGCCCTTTTGTGCAACAGGTCATGATCACTGGCACCTGATCCTCGCCGCCCACCGGGTGGGCGGCTAACCTGCGACGGTCCGAGAATCGGACAGTCCGCCCCAGGGGTGTACACGGCGGCAACCGAGCAGTCATGATCTGGGGCAACTGTTCGGGTTGTTACCGGGGAGGGGTTGGACCGTGGAGGTTCGGCTGCCGGATCCCGGCGATGCGTTGACCGGCGTGGAGATGTTCGCGGTGCTCGAGCCGGAGGTGCGCCAGCGGGTCATCGCCGCGGCCGTGCCGCGGACGTACCGCAAGGGTCAACTGCTGTTCGTCGAGAACGATCCTGGAGAGTCGCTCATCGTGGTGAGACGCGGTGCGGTCATGGTGTTCCGCACCGCGCCGACGGGTGAGCGCGCCGTGCTCTCCGTGATCCGGCCACCGGACGTGCTCGGCGAAGTGTCGCTATTGGACGGTTCACCCCGGTCGGCGTCGGCGGAGGCGATCGAGGACTGCCAGGCCCTCGCCCTGTCCCGCGGCTCGTTCCTGGAACTCGTGCACGCCAACCCGCGCATCCTCGATGCGGTGATGCGCTCGCTGGGCGGCCTGATCCGGCGGCTGACCGAGCAGAACGCCGACCACGTCTTCCTCGACCTGCCGGGCAGGGTGGCCAAGACGCTCGTACGCCTGGCCGGTGACACGCACGCGCCGATGGTCACGATCGAACTCAACCAGAGCCAGTTGGCCGAGATGGCCGGCGGCTCCCGGCAGAGCGTCAACCAGGCGATCGGATCCTTCGCCGGCCGCGGCTGGCTGCGCACCGAGGGCCGGCGCATCGTCGTGACTGACCTCGGCGCGCTCCGGCGCCGGGCCGGCATGAGCGAACGCTGACCGCCCGCCCGGTCCGCTCCAGGACAGCCCGACAAACCGCGACCGTGGCCCCCAGCCCGGAGACCACGGTCGCGCCCGACAGGCGTCAAGCCCCGGTAGGGGTCAGGCCTCGACGCCCGTCATGCCCGCCCAGTCCGGCTTCGGCTGCTTCGGGTCGGACAGCGCCACGGACTTGACGACCGGCAGCTCATCGGTCGGCGACTCGCCGGTCGGCAGCTTGTCGGTCGGCAGCTTGTCCGTCGGCGCGACGATGCCGTTCGCTTCAAGCTCCGCCAGCATTACCGCATCGACGTCGACCGTCTCACCAGCGGCGTGTGTCGAGCCTTCGCCGTCTGTCCACTCTTGGGCAAGTCGCACCTGGACCATTCATGACTCCCACTGGTTAGCTCGATCACATCGGCTCGAACTCTAGACCCGCCACGGCCGCGAAAACTGTCTTGTTCCGTACAGCTGCGCAGACCGTACGGGCAACTGTTTCGATGGCGGTGGCGTGTGAAGATGGGCGGGCGCCAGACAGAAGGAGAGGCATCGTCGAAGGAGCGGCACTATCGCCACCTCGTGCTCTCGCTGTGCCCGCCCAGCCGCCGCCGACGACAGGTTCTGCGGCGGCTGTGGCGCTGAACTGACCCTCGTCTGCCCTGAGTGCGGTCGGGCGCTCGGCACCGACGTCGCGTTCTGCACCGGTTGCGGCAACCCGCTCCGGTCCCCCGCCCCGGGCAGGGCACCCAGCGAGGACCGCCGGCGCATCAGCGTCCTGTTCGTCGACCTGATCGACTTCACACCGTACGTCGAGCAGTCCGATCCGGAGCTGGTCCGTGAGATGCAGCAGGGCTTCTTCACCACCGCCCGGCGGGTCATCGGCCAGTACGGCGGCGTGGTCGAGAAGTACATCGGCGACGCGGTGATGGCGCTGTTCGGCGCACCGATCGCCACCGAGACCGACGCCGTGCGGTGCGTACGCGCCGGCCTGGAGCTCCAGCGGGTCCTGGCGCGGTACGCCCCCGACGACCCGGCCGCGGGGCCGGCCCGCGCCGGCAAGTTCGTCGGGCGCTTCCGGGTGGGCATCGCGACCGGGGAGGCGCTCGTCGACGTCGCGGCGGCCCGCGACGGCGGCCAGGCGATCGTCGCCGGAGACGTCGTCACCACCGCGTCCCGGCTGCAGTCGGTCGCGCCGCCCGGCGGGGTCGTCGTCGACGGCGCCACGTACGCGATGACGAAGTCGACCGTCCGGTACTCCGCCCAGGCGCCGGTCACGCTGAAGGGCCGGTCGTCGCCGACCGAGGTGTGGCTCGCGGTCGCCCCGCTGCAGCGCACCCACCCCGACCGGGAAGCCGACGGCGCCCCGCTGGTCAACCGCACGCACGAGCTGGGGCTCCTCGTCAACGCCCTGCACCGGGCGCTACAGGACCGCACGCCTCAGCTGGTGAGCTTCCTGGGCCGCGCCGGCATCGGCAAGAGCCGCCTCGTCCGCGAGCTCTACCAGCACAGCGAGCAGCTGTTCGACACACCGGTCGCCTGGCGTACCGGGCGCTGCCCCCCGTTCGGCGAGAACGTCACGTACGCGGCCCTCGCGGACATCGTGAAGGCCGAGGCCGGCATCCTCGACACCGACAGCGCCGAGGTCGCCCGCGAACGACTCGATCGGGCCCTGCACGACCTCGTCGGGCCGGAGGAGATGGCGCGCCTGTCGGACGCCCTGAGCCCGCTGGTCGGCCTGCGCGGATCCGTACTCGGCGCCGAGGATGCCGAGTCGGCCTGGCGGCGCTTCGTCGTCGCGCTCGCGTCCCGCCGGCCGACCGTACTCGTCTTCGAAGACCTGCACTGGGCCGATGAGAAAATGCTCCGGTTCGTCGAACTGCTCGGCGCGTCCGTGCGCGACGTACCGCTGATGCTGCTGTGCACCGCCCGGCCGGAGCTGGTCGACCGCAACCCCGGCTGGGCCGGCACGATCTCCGGCTCGCTGACCATCGCGCTCCCGCCGCTGCGCCGGCCCGAGATCGCCACGATGTACGCGCACCTGCTGGGCCGGGCGGCGTTCCCGGCCGAGATGTTCGACCCGCTCGTCGAACTCGCCGACGGCAATCCGCTCTACGCCCACGAGTACACCCGGATGCTCATCGAGCAGGGCCGGCTACGTCCGGCCGAGGCGCTGATCCTGCCCGACGGGCTGCCGATGCCCGACAGCGTGCACGCCGTCATCGCCAACCGGGTCGACCTGCTCGCCGCGGCCGACCGGACCGTCCTGCAGGCCGCCGCCGTGGTCGGCATGCAGTTCTGGTCGGGCGCGGTCGCCGCGGCGCTCAACCTGCCGGCCGAGGTGGTCGAACGGGCGTTCCGGCGGCTGGAGAAGCGCGACCTCATCCACGAGCAGCCCACCTCCACGATGGCCGACCAGCCCGAGTACCGCTTCGGTCACGTGCTCGTCCGCGACGTCTGCTACCAGCGGCTGCCCCGGACCGAGCGGATGGCCCGCCACGAGCGGACCGCCGAGTGGCTCGACCGGGTGAGCGGCGACCGGTCCACCGACCTCGCCGAAGTGGTGGCCCACCACCGGTACACCGCGCACGAGATCGCCCGTACCC
Source organism: Planosporangium flavigriseum (assembly GCF_011947225.1). GTDB lineage: Bacteria > Actinomycetota > Actinomycetes > Mycobacteriales > Micromonosporaceae > Planosporangium > Planosporangium flavigriseum. Next base: position 441,025 of record NZ_JAATVW010000001.1, read on the forward strand.
TCGGCGTCGACGCCCACCGGTACGCCCCGGCCGCCCGGGACGCGCTGCGCCGCGCGGCCCGCCGAGCGTACGCGCTGCAGGCGCACGAGATGGCGGCCGCCCACGCCGCGCGGGCGCTGGGACTGTTCGACCTGGACGAGACCGACCAGGCGCAGGTACGCGAACGGCTCGGCGTCGAACTGCTCGCCACCGAGATCGCGTTCTACGCCGACCGGGACGAGTTCCTGACCGGCGGCGGTGAGGAGCGGCTGCGTCGGCTCGCTCGCGAGCTGATCGCGGCCGGCGACCGGCCGCACGCGGCCCGCGTGTGGACTCTCCTGGGCCAGGCGGCCTGGCTGCAGGCCGACCGGCCGGCCGCGCTGAGCTGCCTGCACCGCGCGGTCGACCTGTTCGACGGGCTGCCGGACACCCCGGAGAAGGCCGACGCGTTCGCCGAGCTCGGCCGGCTGCACATGCTCAACCACGAGCACGACCCGGCGGTGGCCGCGGCGGGGCAGGCGGCCGACATGGCCGAGCGGCTCGGCCTGGTCGAGGTGGCCGCGAACGCCCGGGTGACCGTGGCGACCGCCCGCTACGAGGCCGGTGATCGCCGGGGCCTGGCCGAACTGCAGGCCGTCACCGAACTGTGCCGCAGCCGGCACCTGCTCGCCCTGCGCCGGGCGATCCAGAACCTGTCGTGCGCCGTACGCGAAGAGGGCGACTACGCGGGCTCGCTCGCACTGCTGGAAGAGGTGCGCCTCGGCATGCCCGGCGGGCACAACCTGGTGACCGGCTACTCCTTCGAGGCGATGTGCGCCCACGTCGACGGCGAGTGGGACAAGATGCTCGCCGCCGAGGCCGACCTGGCCACCAGCGGCGGGGAGTGGGACCTGCAGGTCCGCGGGCTTTGCGCCGAGGTGCGGATCATGCGGGGCGAGGACGTCGGCTGCGCCGACCCCGACGAGGTTGACGCGCTGCTGGAGACGGGCCGCCGCAGCGGCTTCTACCGACTGGAGTGGACCGCGCTCTCGCACGTCGCGCTGTGCCGGACACTGCAGGGGCGGGGCGACGAGGCCACCGACCTGTTGTCCGAGCTGGTCGCTTCATGGCGGACGGTGCGCGCGCTCACCAGCGGCGAGTGGGTGGACGCGGCGTCACACGCGGCTGCGGTCGCCGGCCGGGACGCGTCCGCGCTGCTGCGGGAGATGCTTGGCGAGGTCCCGCACCGGACGGCCTGGGTGGAGGCCGCGGCGCGCACCGTCGCCGGCGGCGTCGCCGCGGCCGACGGCGACCACCATCGGGCCGCGGACCTGCACCTCGCGGCCGCGGATCGGTACGCGGAGATGGGCCACACGACCAATCGGATGCTGTCGCTGGCGGCCGCCGCCCGTTCCCTGCGCCACCTCGGCGACGACGACCGGAGCAAAGACGACGACCGGAGCAAATCGGTACGCCGGGAGGTGGTCACGTTCGCCGACCGCAACCAGGCGCCGGGGCTGCTGCGGCTGGCCGGCCTGGACGAGTCCGGGCCGAGCGGTGCGGCGGCAGGCTGACCGTCAGGCGGCGACGGCGGCGGACTGCTCCGCCGGCTCGGACGGCTCCGACCGCGCGGCCTTGGCCTGACCGGACTTCACCTTCTGGGCGTAGACATCGACGTACTCGCGGCCGGACAGCTCCATCAGCTCGTACATGATTTCGTCGGTGACCGCACGCTCGATGAACCGGTCGCCGGCCATCCCCTGGTAGCGGGAGAAGTCCATCGGCGCGCCGAACCGGATCCGCACCCGCTTGATCTTCGGAAGGATCTTGCCGGGCGGCTGGATCTCGTCGGCGTTGAGCATCGCCACCGGGATGACCGGCGCACCGCTCTCCAACGCGAGCCGGGCGACCCCGGTCTTGCCCCGGTAGAGCCGGCCGTCGGGGGAACGGGTCCCTTCGGGATAGATGCCGAAGAGGTTGCCCTCGCGGAGCACCCGTAGCCCGGTGTCGATGGCTGCCTGGGCCGCCCGACCACCGGACCGGTCGACCGGGACGGTGCCCGTACCCACGAAGAACATCTTGGTCAGCCAACCCTTGAGGCCGCGCCCAGTGAAGTACTCCTGCTTGGCCACGAAGGTGACCCGACGCTTGACCATCAGCGGCATAAATATCGAGTCCGAGAAGGACAGGTGGTTGCTCGCGATAATCGCCGGCCCCTCGTCGGGAATGTGCTCACGGCCCTCAACCACCGGCCGAAAGATCAACCGCAGCCATGGGCCGAGGATGATGTATTTGAGCAGCGAGTAGAGCACACGCGTCCTTCCAGATGCACCGGTTGCCTGCCCACCGACGCACTACGACCCCGCCGGCCGCATCCGTCTGGTTTGCACTTGAGCCTACGAACCCAACACGTCACACCACAACGCACTCCCCGAACAGCGGGCAACCGTGTCAGGATTTCGGTCAGCGGCCCGCCACGGCGTACGCTTCGCCGGGGTTTTGACCGCGAGGGAGGGCAGAGCCGGTGCCAGCAGGTGGCTCCCGGCGCGGAAGGCGCGACAACGGGCTCAGCGCGGCCGAGTATGCCGCGGTGGGCGATGTCGATCCGCGCGTGGGCGAACACCTGCTCGACGTGCTGGCCGGCGAAGGCATCGCTGCCTATCTGCTGCCAGCCACTGACCTGCACCCCGTCACCCGGACCACCACACTGCCGGCCCGGCCGACCGACCGACTGTACGCCGACCGCGAGCGTCTGGCCACGGCACGCGACTACCTCGCCCGACTGCGGGCCGACGAGAACGCAGCCCCGGTCACGCCGCCGGACACCGCACCGTCAAACGACGCGGCCGGGCCGGTCCACGACTCGACCACCGGGACCGGGACGACCGGCACCGCCGACCTCGACGCCGCGTGGGCGAGCATCGTGGCCGCGTACGACGCCGAGGTCGACACGGCGACCGCGCCCTGGCCGGAGGCGGAGAACATCTCCGCGCGGGACCTGAGCGACACCGACCCTGAGCTGGGTCAGCGGCTCGGGCTCGACACCGGCAAGGCCGAGGCGGCCGACGGCACCGGCGACCGGAGCGGCCAGGCGCTCGACCGGCCGGTCCGGCGTACGCCGGACGAGCCGACGCTGCTGGACGCGCTCGACACGTTCGGCGCGGACGTGCCCGACGACAACGACGAGGGCTACACGCCGCCACCTCCCCCGCCGGTGCCCCGGCCGCCCGCCCCGGTCGTCCTCGCACTCGTGGGCATCGTGAGCGGCCTGCTGCTGTTCTTCAAGCCCGAACTGCTGCCGATCGATGCGGACGTCGCCCTCCTGCTCGGGTTCGGCGCGCTGCTGGCCGGCGTCATCACGCTGATCTGGCGGCTGCGCCCGGGCGACGAGGAAGAAGACCCGGACGACGACGGCGCAGTCGTCTGACCGGCTTACTGGTCGGGTTTGTCCAGCCAGTCCAGGATCGCGGCGATCGGTTCCTTCCAGCGCATGTCGAGCATCAGGTCATGGCCCATGCCGGGGAACAAAAGGGGCGCGCCGCCGTACCGGCGAGCCACCGCGGTCAACGCGGCCCGGCCCGCGATGCGGTCGTCGGGGCTGCCGACCACGAGTACCGGCGGGGCACCGACCGGGTCCTCGGGCGCCCGGTGGGCCACCAACTGCCACTGGGCCCGCGCCGACGCCCCGCCCAGCCGCGCGGCGTGACGCGTACGGTCCGCCACCGGTAGCTCCCGGCTGAACAGCTGTCCACGCCGTGGCCGCAGGGGACGGCCGAAGACGGCCGGCACGGTGGCGAGCGGGTTGCGCAGCAGGGCGGAGAACGCCGCGCCGGGACCACCGAACACCGGCGACACCAGCACCGCCGCCCGGGCCGGGTACCGCGCCAGGGCCATCGCCACGACCAGCGCCGATGCGCCGTGCCCGACGAGGACGGCCTGGCGGGGCAGGCTCGCGGCGACCTGGGTGACGTCGTGCACGTACGCCCGGAGGGTCGCCTTGGACGCCGAGCCGCTCTCGCCGTGCCCGCGCAGGCTCATCGCGTACGCCGGGAAGCCACGCTCGCACGTGTACTCGAGCCAGTACTCGGCGAACGCCCACGCACCATGGCCGAAGCCGGGCACGAAGAGCACGGGCGGCGCGGCGCCCGCGTCGGTCGGCGCGGCGCTGAGCACCTCGCGGCGCACCGGCGCGGGTGGAAGCGCCCACTCCCGCTGCCGCACGATTTTGGTCGTCACGCCGCCTCCAGCTCGTCGAGGGAGCGCTGGAGCGCCCGCAGGTAGACGACGTGGTCGACCTCGAACCAGTGCCGGCTGGAGTCGGCGACCCGCCCCTGGACGAACCGCCGCTCCGGCTTGCCCTGCCGCCGCCCCCAGGCTGCTGCCGCCCGCTCCGGATCGGCGCCCCACCGGCGCAGCCAGCGCGCGACCGTCACGGCCTGCCAGTGCGCGATCGAGAACATGCCGCTGCCGGGCTGGACGAGGCCTACGACGGCGAGCGTCGGGTGGGTACGGGAGAACAGCTGGAGCCGCAGCCGGGGCCGCCCGTCGGCGTCGATGCCCAGCAGTTCCGGGCTGGCGAACTCGAACACCGGCTGGTACCCCGTCGCCAGCACGACCAGGTCCGGATCGGCGCTGGTGCCGTCGGCGAACTCGACGCCGCCGCGGGTGAACCGCGCGACGTCCGGCACCGGCGTGATCACACCGTGCCCGATGTAGTACATGAGCTGGCTGTTCACGACCGGGTGCGACTCGTACGGCTTGTGGTCCGGTTCGCGCAGGCCCAGCCGGCTGAAGTCACCGACGGTCAGCCTCAGCAGCCGGGTGAACAGCCACCGCCGCAACGCGAGCGGCAGCCGCAGCCAGCGAAGCAGGTCGTTCGCCTGGTCGGCGGGGCGGCCCAGCACGTACTTGGGGGCGTACCAGTAACCGCGGCGTGTCGAGTGCCAGCAGCGCGTCGCCTGCTGCGCGGCCTCCACGGCGAGGTCGCAGCCGGTGTTGCCGCCCCCGATGACGAGCACCTTGCGCCCGCGTAGCTGCGCGGCGTCGGAGTACGCGCTCGCGTGCAGCACCTGCCCGCGGAAGTCGTCCAGGCCCTCGATCTCCGGGTAGCGCGGCGACCAGTTGTGGCCGTTGGCGACGACCACGGCGGCGTAGCGCAACGTGCGCTCCTGGCCGCCCCGGGACCCGCGGACCGTGACGTCCCAGCGCCGGCCGTCCCGCAGCGGTTCGACGCGGGCCACCTCGGTGCCGAACCAGACGTGCTCCCGCAGCCCGAAGTGGTCGGCGTACCGTTCGAAGTACGTCAACATCTGCGAGTGGTGGGGGTAGTCCGGCCAGTCGTCCGGCATCGGGAAGTCGGGGAACTGGGTGAAGGGCTTGGACGAGATGAGATGCGTACTGGCGTAGACGGGGCTGCGATCGTGCCGCCAGTTCCACGCGCCGCCGACGCTGGTTTCGCGTTCGTAGCAGTCGACGCTGAACCCGGCCTCGCGGAGGTTCTTGATCACGGTCAGGCCGCTGCCGCCGGCGCCGATCACGCAGACGGTGTCCCCGCGGTCGTAAACCGGTTGACCGTCGTGCCAGACCCGCGCCGCGGACGCCGCGGTGTCCGGCCGGACCGTGTATTGGTCGTCCACAATTACTCCCTCCCCGGCACGGCATCTTGTCCGCAGAGGAAGCGTCTTGTCCACCCTCGCGGCATGATCAGCTGCCGGGCAGAGCAACCTCGGCCAGCAACGGAAAATGGTCGCTCGCACGCCGGGCCTCCGGCGGGTCGAAGACGCGGTAGTCTCCGACCTCGCAGCGTGGGTCGACGAAGATCGCATCGATCCGGCGCCGCGGCTCCGTCACCGGAAACGTCGGGATCTCCGCGCGGCCCATGGTCGTGGCCGCGTCGATCAGGCCGGCGCCGGCGAGGGTACGCCAGGCGCCGCCGTCCGGGGTCTCGTTGAGGTCGATGCCGAGCAGCAGCGGCTCGTCGGCCTGGGCGAGCAGCCGCCGCAGGTGCTCCGCCTGGGCCGGCCGCTCACGAGAGTCGGTGGCCAGGTGCGAGCCGGCGACGGCGAACCGGGTGCCCCCGACGTCACACCGGACGAGCACCGCCCCACGCATGTGCCGGCCGGGCGTCAGCGGGTACCGGACGCAGGTCTGCTCATGGACGCGTACCCGCAGGCTGGTCAGGACCAGGTTGCCCAGGGCGGGCAGGCCGCCGCCGGCCACGACGAGGCCGAAGCGGTGCGCGAGCGCCGCGCATTTGCTGCGCCAGCGGAACCGGCGCGGCGCCTCCTGCACGACGACCACGTCGGGGTCGGCGGCTCGGACCACCGCGGCGAGCGCGTCGAGATCGTCGCGCAGGCTGTGCACGTTGTACGACAACAGGCGCAGCCGTGGGCCGTCCCCCATGGCCGTCAGCGGCGGGCCAGATCGGCCGCGCCGACGACCCCGGCCAGATTGCCCATCTGCGCAGCGAGCACGTTCGCCACCGGCAGCCGGCCGCGCGCCTCCAGGGCGTCGCGATAGCTGGCCTCGGCCGGTCCGATCAGCAGGTCGCCGGCGTCGATCACCCCGCCGCCGATCACGATCACCTGCGGATCGAGGACCTGCACCATGTCGGCCATGCTGTTGCCGAGCCAGTACCCGATCTGCTCGAACGCCGCGATCGCGGCTGGGTCGCCCTGCCTCGCGGCCGTGGTGACCATCGGGCCGTTGACCGCCTGCGGAAGGCCGTTGGCCAGTGACAACAGCAGCTCGGCCTTGTCGGGCGCCTCCTGCGCGGTGGCCCGGGCGTAGCGGACCAGGGCGCTGCCGCTGGCGTACTGCTCCAGGCAGCCCCGACGCCCACAGCCGCAGAGCTGACCGTCGGGCACGGCCCGGGTGTGGCCGATCTCGGCGGCGACGCCGAAGGCGCCGCGCACCAGCTCACCGCCGAGGACGATGCCGCTGCCGATGCCCGTACCCACGGTGTACAGCACCATCGAGTCGGACGCGTCGCGGGCTGCGCCGAACCGGAACTCCGCCCAGGCGGCCACGTTGGCGTCGTTCTCGATCACGACCGGAAGGTTGAACCGCTCGGCGATGTGATCGCGCAACGGCTCGTCGCGCCAGGCGAGGTTGGGGGCGTACATGATCTTCGAACGCGTGGAGTCGATCCAGCCGGCCGCGCCGACGCCGATCGCGTCGACCGGATGAGCGGCGATCAGCTCCGAGATGACGTCGAAAATCATGATCAACGTACCGGTCGGATCGTGGGCGGGCGTGGGTCGCCGGGCCTGGGCCAGGACCTCGCCGTCAGGCCCGACGACCCCGCCGAGCACCTTCGTCCCCCCGATGTCGACTCCGATGGTCAACGACACACGTGCCTGCTTTCGTCTGTCATGCGGGGCTGTCGTCGGCGTCCCCGGGGACCGCCTTCCGGACAGCCTTCTTCGCCACGGCCTTCTTCGCCGGCGCCTTCTTCGCCGGCGCCTTCTTGGCCGGCGCCTTCTTGGCGGTGGCCTTCTTGGCGGTGGTCTTCTTCGCGACCGGCTCCGGTGCCGGCGCCTCCGGAGCCGGCGCCGGCGTCGCCGCCGGCTCGGTGGCTGCCGCCTCCGTGGTCGCCGCGTGCCACGGGTCGTCGCCGGCGTGATGGCCCGGCCGGGGCACGGCACCGTTCAACGCCCGCAGAAAACCGCTGAGTCCGACGGCAAGATCACCCGCCGCCGACGCCAACCGTTCGGCGAACTCGGGACTGGGATTCCGCAGCGTGGCGATCAGCCGGCACACCGGGCACACACAGCAATCGGCCGAGCCGGTCGAGAAGCCGGCCGTCGATGGTCCGGTGGAGCCTCCCACCGGACCATCGCCAACCGAACCATCGCGCTCGCTATTCCCGGAGCCACCGAGGAAGCCCGCCAGCCCGGATGCGAGATCGTGCACCCGGTCGGAGCTGAACACCTGTTCGGCAAGGCCGCGAAGCTGGCGATTGGCCTCCATGCCGTGCAGCGCCGTCGACGCGGCGGCCAGACCGACCGTCACCAGTCGCTCGGCCTCCTCGCGGGCGGAGCCGGGCCGGGAGGTCGCCTTACTCATGCCGACGCCTGGGACTCGACGCGGCGCTTGAGCTCCTTCAACGCAGAATCCATGATCATTTTTTCGGCCTTGCGCTTGAACATTCCCAGCATTCCAATCGACAGCTCCACTGCCAAGGTGTACGTCACCGTGGAGGTGCCGTCGCCGTTGTCGGCCAGATCGTACGAGCCGGCCTGCGATTTCTGCATCTTCGATGGCTTGACCAGGTGCCACTCGATGCGGGAGAGATCGTCGGCATAGTCGTAGGAGAGGGTGTACTCGTCGGCTACGACGCCCGCGTCCAGGACGAAGCGCACCTGGCTGGCGTAGCCGTCCTCGTACTCCTCCACCACGTCGGCGGATTTGACCGCCGACACCCACTCGGGGTAACGAAGGAAGTCGCAGATAACCTCAGCGACCTTTTCGCACGGCGCGTCGATCACAATCGACTGCGTCGAGATGTCCGTCATGAACGGCAGGCTACCCTCGCTGGCCCGCGCGCACGCGCGAGGCTCCGCCGCAGGTGCCGAGCGGTCGACCACCGTCTCACGTGACCTGCCTCGCGCCACCCGGAACGACTGATGGAACCCCCCATACAGTTGCATCCGCGTTGCCGGTAGGTTTCGGATACCCCCCAGCCATACCTCCGAGGAGTCGACGTGCGGGAGTTTTCCGTACCGCCGGTCGCGATCATCGACGATTCGGCCACCCTCACCGACCCGGTGTGGGAAAACGCCGCAGTGGCGCCCGACGATGTCCAGTTCGCCCGCCGCGTCGAGGGCCAGTGGCAGGACGTGACCTGTGGGCAGTTCCGCAACGAGGTCGTCGCCCTGGCCCAGGGTCTGATCGCCGCGGGGGTGCAGGTCGGTGACCGCGTCGGACTGATGAGCCGGACCCGGTACGAGTGGACCCTGATCGACTACGCGATCTGGGCGGCCGGCGCGGTGACCGTCCCGATCTACGAGACCTCCAGCGCCGAGCAGGTCGCCTGGATCCTGTCCGACTCCGGCGCAGTCGGCTGCTTCGTCGAGACCGACGCCCACCGCGCCACGGTCGAGCAGGTCCGCGACCAGTTCCCGGCGATGGCACACCTCTGGACGATCGACGCGGGCGCCGTGAGCGAGCTGGTCACCGGCGGCTCGGGCGTCCCTGCCGACGAGGTGGAGCGGCGCCGCAAGGCGGTCGGCGCCGACGACATCGCCACGATCATCTACACCAGCGGCACCACCGGGCGGCCCAAGGGCTGCCTGCTGACCCACCGCAATCTGTACTTCGACATCGCCAACTCGGTACCCAAGCTGCGGTCGCTGTTCCGCGAGAACTCGTCGACGCTGCTGTTCCTGCCGCTGGCCCACTCGTTCGCCCGGATCATCCAGGCCGGCTGCGTGCTGGCGCGGGCCCGGATGGGCCACACCGCCGACGTCAAGAATCTCGTCGCCGACCTGCAGTCGTTCCAGCCGACCTTCATCCTGTCGGTGCCGCGCGTGTTCGAGAAGGTGTACAACACGGCGGCGCAGAAGGCACAGGCCGACGGCAAGGGCAGCATCTTCGCCCGTGCCGAGCGGGTCGCCATCGCCTACAGCGAGTCGCTCGACGCCGGCGGCCCCGGCCTGCTGCTGCGCGCCCAGCACGCGCTGTTCAACAAGCTGGTGTACGGGAAACTGCGCGCCGCCCTCGGCGGGCGGTGCGGGCACGCGATCTCCGGCGGGGCGCCGCTCGGCACCCGGCTGGCCCACTTCTACCGGGGCATCGGCCTGGACGTCCGCGAGGGGTACGGCCTGACCGAGACCTCCCCGGTCGTCGCGGCCAACTTCGACGACGGGGTCCGCCTCGGCACGGTTGGCCGTCCGGTACCCGGCACCACCGTGCGCGTCGCCGACGACGGCGAGATCCTCGTCAAGGGCGACCAGGTCTTCAAGGGGTACTGGAACAACGAGGCCGCGACGGCGGAAGCGCTCGACGCGGACGGCTGGTTCCGCACCGGCGACCTCGGGGACCTCGACGACGACGGGTTCCTGCGCATCACGGGCCGCAAGAAGGAGCTGATCGTCACCGCCGGCGGCAAGAACGTCGCACCCGCCGTGCTCGAAGACCGCCTGCGCGGTCACGTACTGGTCAGCCAGTGCATGGTCGTCGGCGACCGGCAGCCGTTCATCGCGGCGCTCGTCACGATCGACGAGGAGGCGCTGCCCGCGTGGAAGGCCGAGCACGGCAAGCCCGCCGACGCAGGTGTCGCTGACCTCCGGGACGACGAGCAGCTACGGGCCACCATCCAGGAAGCGGTCAACTACGCTAACCAGGCGGTCTCGAAGGCCGAAGCGATCAAGCAATTCCGGATCCTGCCTCGCGACTTCACCGATGCCACCGGCGAGCTGACCCCTTCCCTGAAGGTGAAGCGCAACGTGGTGATGAAGCAGTACGCCGACGAGATCGCCGCTATCTATGGTGGCTGACGGGCCGCTGGCTCCGGTGCTCCTGCCCCGGCCGCGCCTGCTGGGGATCGCGGTCCGGGCCGTGATGCTCGCCTTCATGGCGGCCCTGTCGCTGCGGGCGGCACCGACCCTCGGCGTGCTCGGCTGGATCGCGCTGATCGCCGTGGCCGCCGTCCCCGCTCTGCTGATGCCCGACCACCGGGTCATCGGACCGCTGGCGCGCCTGGCAGAGGTCATCACGACCTGCCTCGCCGCGGCCGCGATCACCCACATCGCCGACCGGCCCGGTGCGGGCGTCGGCACCGCCGCCATCGTGCTGTCCTACCTGTGGGTGCCGGTCGTGGCGGCCACCCTGATGCGCCGCCGGTACGAGGTGCCCGTCCTGCTCGGGGCGGCCGCCGTGGTCCTCGTCGCGGCCCGCCTCATCGACCCCGAACTGGCTCGCACCGGGTTCACCGGCTCGAGCATCCACTGGCTCGGCCTCACCGCCGTCGCCGCGGCGGTCTCCACCGCCCTGCAGCACAGCCTGCTGTCCCAGCGCGACTCGCCCCAGCCGTACGCGGAGGCCACCCGCCTGTTGACTCAGCTGCGCAGCGTCGCCCGGCAACTGCCCGGGGCGACGCTCGACCCGGGCGGGCTCGCCGAGCACCTGCTCGACGAGGTACGCGCGGTGGCACCGGCGTCCCGGGCTGCGGTCCTGTCGGCGAGCGGCGGCGGGCGACTGGTCGTACTGGCCCAGATGGGGGCCGACCGCGTCGACTGGGAGACCGGTCTGGACGCCGACTCGGCGATCGCCGACGCGTGGGCCAGCCAGCAGCCGCAGACGGCCAACCGGTCGCAGGCGCGGTCGGCCGTGCCCCCGGGGACCGAGGTGTCGGCACTGGTGGTGCCGTTGATCGCTGGTGTCCGTACGGTCGGGTTGATCGTGCTGGAGATCGACGCGCCCGCCGCGTACCCGCCGGCCATGATCTCGCAGGCAGCGCAGGTCGCCGCACCGGCGGCGCTGCGCCTGGAGGCCGCGCTGCTCTTCGACGAGGTCCGGTCGATCGCGACGTCGGAGGAGCGGCAACGGCTCGCCCGCGAGATCCACGACGGGGTCGCGCAGGAACTGGTCATGGTCGGGTACGGCATCGACAACGCTCTGGCCGCGCTCCCGGACGTCGACGCGACCACCGAGGAGCTTCGGGTCCTGCGTTCGGAGGTCACGCGGGTCATCACCGAACTGCGACTGTCGCTTTTCGAACTGCGCAGCGAGGTCGACCGGTACGGCGGACTGGCGACGGCGATCGCGGACTACGCGCGTACAGTCGGGCAGTCCGCCGGGTTGCGGGTGCACCTGTCGCTGGACGAATCGACCGCGCGGCTGCCCGCTGCCACCGAAGCCGAGTTACTGCGCATCGCCCAGGAGGCGATCACAAACGCACGCAAGCACGCCGGGGCCGAGAACCTTTGGGTCACCTGCACCATTGATCCACCGTTTGCCGAAATCGAAGTATCAGATGATGGGCATGGAATGGTGGACCAGCCCAAAGAAGGCCGATACGGTCTTGCAATCATGGCGGAACGAGCGGAACGTATCCGGGGCCGTCTGGAGATCAGACCGCGAGTTCCCAACGGCACGACGGTGGCCGTTGTGCTCGGCTCAGCGCCTCGGCGCGGTAGCGTGTGAGTCACACTAAAAGGGGAGAGCTCCGGATATGTCCACACCCGTCACCTCGACCACACGGACCAAGGTCCTGCTCGTCGACGACCACGACCTCATCCGCCGGGGGCTTCGGCACGCCTTCGAGCGGGACCGGCAGTTCGAGGTGGTCGGTGAGGCGGCAACCGCGGCCGAGGCCATCCGCCAGGCGGGCGCACTGCAGCCCGACGTCGTCATCATGGACCTGCGTCTCCCCGACGGGAGTGGCCTGGAGGCCACCCGCGCGCTGCGCAAGACCAGCGCCAACATGGGCATCGTCGTGCTGACCATGTACGCCGGTGACGACCAGCTCTTCGGCGCCCTCGAAGCCGGCGCCAGCGCCTTCGTGCCCAAGACCGCGCCGGCCGACGAGGTCGTCGCCGCCGCCCGCCACGCCGCGTCGGCGCCCAGCGCGTTCACCGCCGCCGACCTGGCCGAGGCGATGAAGCGCCGGCTGGCACCGACCGGCCCGCAGCTCTCCCCGCGCGAGGGCCAGGTGCTGCGCCTGCTCGCCGACGGCATGAGCGTCGCGGGCATCGCCAAGCAGCTGTTCGTGTCCGAGTCGACGGCGAAGACCCACATCTCGAAGCTGTACGAGAAGCTGGGCGCGGCCAACCGGGCCCAGGCGCTGATGACCGCGCTGCGGCTCGGCCTGCTCGAGGCCCCCGACACCCCGAAGTTCTGATTGCATGATCCTGTAGAGAAAGTGGACCGATAACCCCGCTTTCTCTACAGGATCACGGATACAACAGCTCCCGCATCCGGTCGGCCTGGTGCTGCCAGCCCCACTCGGCCTCCACCCAGGCCCGACCGGCCACGCCCAGCCGGCGCGCCAGGTCCGGGTCGCCGAGCAGGGTGACCACCCGGTCGGCTATCGCCGCGACGTCCCGTCCGCCCACCACGTAGCCGGTCTCACCCTCGCGGACCGCGTCGGGCGCGCCACCGGAGTCGCCCGCCACGACGGGCAGGCCGGTCGCCGACGCCTCGAGATAGACGATGCCGAGCCCCTCCACGTCGAGGCCGGCCCGACGGGTCCGGCAGGGCATCGCGTACACGTCGCCGGCCGCGTAGTGCGCCGGCAACTCCTCCCACGGCACTGAGCCGGTGAAGACCACGTGCTCGGCCACGCCGTTCTCACGCGCCAACCGCTCCAGTGACGGCCGGTAAGGTCCGCCGCCGACGACCAGCAGCGCCGCCCCGGGCACCCGGCGGCGGATCTCCGGCAACGCCCGGATGAGCGCGTCCTGGCCCTTGCGGGGCACCAGCCGGGACACGCAGACGACGACCGGCCGGTCGGACAGGCCGTGCCGCCGGCGCACCTGCGAACCGTCGACGTCCGGGTGGTACGCGTCGGTATCCACCCCGGGCGCCAACCGGCGCAACTCCGTCACGTCGTCGAGCACCGGGGCCAGCCGGGCGTGGGTGTATCCCCCCAGATAGGTCACCACGTCGGTGCCGCAGCCGATGCGTCGCAGCAGGCCGCGGGCGCCGGGCAGGGCCGCCCAGCCGACCTCGTGGCCGTGGGTCTGCGCCACCGCCCGCCGGATGCCGGCCCGCCGGCGCAGGCCGTCGGCGAGCAGCCCGAGCGGCGCGGCTGCCCCGAACCAGACGGTGTCACAGCCGTACGCCCGCGCGAGCTCCGCCGCCCGACGCGCGACGCGCGGGGTGGGCAGCAGGATCCCGGTCTCCTCGCGTACCACCTCGAACGGCTGGTCGGCGTCGAACTTCTCCGCGCCCTTCCAGGTCGACGCGTACACGACGACGGAGTCCGCCGGCTGGCGTACCGCGAGGTTGTGGACGAACTGCTGGATGCCGCCCGGCCGGGGCGGAAAGTCGTTGGTGACCAGCAGGGTCCGGCTCATCGTGCGCTCCTTGCCCAGGCTCGGGCGGTGGCCATCCGCTGCACCGTCGACGGGTGCGACGCGAACAGCATGTACTCGACCGGGTTGGGGTCGGGATCGCCCAGGTTGACCTGCGACAGCCGGGCCTGCATGGCCGCGAACGTCGCCGGGTCGCGGGTGAGGGCCAGGGCGTGCCGGTCGGCGCGCGCCTCGATGCGCCGGGACACCGCGTTCTGCAGCGGCCCGGCGACGAGCCCGGCGACCGTGGTGATCGCGAGCAGCAGCGCCACCGCGCGCGGCTCGGCCAGCGACTCGACCCCGGCCCGGCGCAGCAGCCCGGCCCACGAACCGAGCAGGTAGAACGCGCAGACCGCCGCGGCTGCCCCGAGCGCGGCCAGGAGCGTGCCGGTCACCACGTCCCGGTCCTTGGCATGGCCGAGCTCGTGCGCGACCACCGACTCCACCTCGGCGGCCGGCGCCTCCCGCAGCAGGGTGTCGTAGACGACGATCCGGCGGGTCGGGCCGAACCCGGAGACGTACGCGTTGACCGCCCTGGTGCGCCGGGACGCGTCGGCGACCAGGACGTCGGAGACCGGCACACCGTCCCGGTCGGCCATCGCGACGAGGTCGCTGCGCAGCTGACCGGCCTCCAGCGGCGTGAACTTGTTGAACACCGGCTCGATCAGGACCGGGAACACGAACGTGAGCAGCACCGTCAACCCGGCGGCGCCCGCCGCGCCGAACGCCCACCACCACCGGGGCGCGAAATGAGTGATCGTGTAGAACCCGACCAGCACGATCGCGCCGAGTACCGCGGCGATCGCGTACCCCTTGAGCAGGTCGACCGCCCAGCCGCCCCACCCTTGGGTGGACAGGCCGAACCGGCGCACGACGCTGTGCCGCCACGCGGCGAACGGCAGGCCGACGAGCTCACCGGCGAAGACCACGAGCAGCCCGCCGAGGAGCGCCTGGGCCAGCCAGTGTCCGCCGAACGGCCGGCCCGCCAACCGGACGAGTGCGGCTCCAAGCGGGGTGAGCCCGAGCGCGAGCGCGGCGACGAGCCCGATCGCCATGCCGCCGTACATGCTCGGCCGCAGGGCGGAGCGGAACTCCCGACCACGGGCGACGGCGTCGGCCGGCAGTTCCCGCAGCGCGGCGATCTGGTCGGCGCGGGGTGCGGGCGGGCTGGTCCACGGCACCCGCAGCGCCGTGATCAGGGCCAACGCGGCGAGCAAGGCCACGAGCGCGGCGGCGGCCCACCACCGAGGGGTCATCGCGGCTCCTCCCGCTTGATCGGGCGAGCCAATCTTAATGGGGGCTATGCGGCGTGGTGCCCGCGCCGCATCGGGGGGACCAGCCGTAACCGCGGGGGGCTGTCCTCGCGGCTGAGCACGGTCACCTCGAAACCGGCGTCGGCCAGCGCCTGCAGCGCCCGGCGCTCCTCCTCGTCGGCCAGGCCGGCCGTGGCGTCTCCCCAGCCGGCCCCGACGTCCGGGCCGACCGTCGGCGCCGCCTGGCCGAACAGCAGGTTCACCACGCATCCCCCGCATGCCTGCCCGCGCACCTTGCACGTGTCGCAGTCGATGAGCATCGGCTCCTCCTAGCGGTCCACCACCGTGGGTAACCAGACGCTAGAACAGGGGTACGACAGAAAACCTCAGGAGCGGGCGAGGCGGCGCAGCAGGGCGTCCGCGCCGAGCGGGTACGCGCCGTGGCGGCGCACCCCGTCGGCGACCTCCCGGTCCGACGAGACGACCACGACCGGGCGGCCGGCGGGCTCGGCACGTACCAGCCGGCGAATCAGTTCGTCCGCCGTCTCCCCCTTGCGGGAGAACAGCACCCGCACCCCGCGGGGGGCCGGTGGAAGGCCGACGACCCGCTCGGCACCGTCGAAGACCACCGTGACCTCGGCGCCGGTCTGCGCCGCGAGGCCACCGAGCCCGTTGACCAGCCGGCCCCGCTGCTGCTCCAGCGAGATCTCGGCGAACCCGCGTTTGGTCACGTTGTACCCGTCGACGACCAGGTGCGCCTTGGGCAGCGCGAGCAGGTGGTCCAGCCGGACCGGATCATCAGCGTCGAGGGCGCGGGCGCCCGTCGCGCCGCCCGTGGCGCCGGGCTGCTCGGCGTGCACATCGGCGACGAAGTCCGCCGGCAGCCGGTCGGCCGGTTCGAGCGCCAATTCGCGGCGCAGCCCCACGGCCGCCCGGCCGATCGTCTCCAGCAGCAGCCACAGCCGCGCGTCGTCGACGGCCCGGGCGTCCTTGGCGGTCTGCCGGGCCGCCCCGGCCAGGGACTCGGCCTCGGCCAGCTTCGACTTCAGCCGGCGTACCTCCGCCTCGTGGTCCGCGGTGGCGCGGGCGGCTCGCCCTTTCTCCGTGGCCAGCATCTCGCTCGCCTTGCGCTCGCGCGCCTGCGCCTCCCGCATCGCCTTGCCGAGGGCGCGGACCTCCTCGCGCAGTCCGCCGGCCTCGTCGCGCAGCCTCGCCAGCTCGTCGCGCAGCTTGTCGGCCTCCACGCGGGCCACGGCGCGATCGTGCTCGGCGCGCGAGACCCGCTGTTCGATCTCGCGGATCCGCTCCTCGACCGCCGCGCTCGCGGTGTCGGCGCGTACCGCGCTGCTGGCCGCCACGATCAGGTCCCGCCAGCCCTCCGGCCGGGCCAGGTACGCCAGGGCGGCGACGTCGACCGGGTCGGCGGCGGCCGGCGGGGTCCCGCCGGCGATGGCCGCGCCGAGCTCGCCCGCCTCCTCGACGACCCGCGTCGCCAGCCGCTGCCGCAGGAGCGGATCCCCACTGAGCTGGGTCGCGATGATCGGCCCACCGAGCCGGGCGCGGCGGTTGGGCGCGAACTTGGCCACCCGCCGCAGCGCCATGGGCAGCTCGTCGCTCGGCATTCCGGTGATCGCGGCGGCCGCCAGGGTGATCACGCGCTGCCGCACCGGCTCCGGCAGCGCCGGCTCCGGCTCGAAGTCCTGGTCCCGCATAGGAGCGCCGGTAGCCTCGGCTACGTCATCGGGGAACTGCTCCGGTGCGGGCATGCGACAAGTGTCGCATTGCTGACGCCGGGATCGCCCTCACCAGCCGGCCGATCTTGCCTCGGCCCGCGCCCCGCCCCGGTGACCGAGGAGGTCCGGGAGACCCCGATCACCATAAAAGGAGCGGCGCCGACAAAGTGTCAGAGGGAGGCCGTAGCGTGCCCGCCGTGGCCGAAGCAGTGCGTGAAACCTTCCATCAGGAGACCCTGGACGCGCTGGTCGACGACGCACGAGCCCGTTCGCTGTTCGCGACCACGTTCGTGGTGGTCGATCTGGAGACCACCGGTGGTTCACCGGACGGGGGCGGCATCACCGAGATCGGCGCGGTCAAGGTGCGGGGCGGAGAAGAGCTCGGCGAGTTCGCGACGCTGGTCAACCCCGGCGAGCGCATCCCGCCGTACATCACGGTGCTCACCGGCATCACCGAGGCGATGGTCCTGCCGGCCCCGCGTATCGACAGCGTGCTGCCCAGTTTCCTGGAGTTCGCCAAGGACGCCGTCTTGGTCGCCCACAACGCCCCCTACGACATGGGCTTCCTGAAGGCGGCGTGCGCGGCCCACGGATACACATGGCCCAAGCCGCTCGTCCTCGACACCGCCGCGCTCGCGCGGCGCGTGCTGACCCGCGACGAAGTGCCCAACCACAAGCTGGCCACCCTGGCGCGGTGGCTGGGGAACGCCCGGCAGCCGTGCCACCGGGCCCTCGACGACGCCCGCGCCACCGTCGACGTGCTGCACGCCCTCATCGGCCGGCTCGGTGGGCACCGCGTCCACTCGCTCGGCGACGCGCTGGAGTTCGTCAAGGCGATCAGCCCGGCCCAGCGGAAGAAACGGCATCTCGCCGAGAACCTGCCCAACACCCCGGGGGTGTATGTCTTCCGCGACAGCCGCGAGCGCCCGCTGTACGTCGGCACCAGTTCGGCCATTGCCACGCGGGTCCGCAGCTACTTCACCGCCTCGGAGAAACGGGCCCGCATCAACACCGAGATGCTGGCCGCCGCCGAGCGGGTGGAGGCGATCGAGTGTGCGCACTCCCTCGAAGCGGAGGTGCGCGAGCTGCGCCTCATCGCCGCCCACAAGCCGCCCTACAACCGTCGGTCGAAGTTTCCGGAGCGGATCGTCTGGCTCAAGCTGACCACCGAGGCCTATCCGCGATTGTCCATTGTGAACAAACTCGCCGACGACGCCGCGGCCTACCTCGGCCCGTTCGGCTCCCGCCGCCTCGCCGAGCTCGCGGCTGCGGGCGTGCACGAGGTACTGCCGCTACGCCAGTGCACCCAGCGCCTGTCGACCCGCCGCACGGTGGCGGCGTGCGCCCTCGCCGAGTTGGGGCGCTGCCCGGCGCCGTGCGAGCACCGGATCACGCCGGAGGAGTACACCGCGGCTGCTGCCGAACCGTTCCGCGCCGCCACCGGCGGCAATCCCGGCGAGGTGGTCCGCCGGCTGCTGGCGCGGATGCGCTCGCTGTCGGAGGCGCGACGCTACGAGGAGGCGGCGGCGATGCGCGGGCGCCTGGTGGCGTTCCTGAAGGCATCCGTACGCATGCAGCGACTGGCGTCGCTGACGTCGCTGCGTGAGGTGGTCGCCGCCCGGCCCGCCGCGACCGGCGGCTGGGAGCTGGCGGTCATCCGCCACGGCCGGCTGGCAGCAGCCGGCACCTCCCCGCCCCGGGTACATCCACGACCGACCCTCGACGCGCTGCTCGCGACGGCCGAGACCGTACAGGCCGGCCCCGGTCCGGTACCCTGCGCAAGTCCGGAGGAGACCGAGCGGGTGCTGGCGTGGCTGGAACGCCCAGAGACGCGACTGGTGCAGGTCGACGCCGGATGGGCGTCCCCTGTGGACGGTGCCGGTCGGTGGCGCGAGCTGCTCACCACCGCCGAGGCCGCCAGCGGCCATATCACCCACTTGGGTGATTAGCCGATCGGACGAACGAACATTCTCAAATGGCCGTTCGGCGGCCTGTCGGCTCACTAGGCTTGGTACACCCCCCACTCTCTGGTGGCCAGCCCGGTCAGAGGAGGTGTCCGAGTGGATTCCGGCGTTTCCGGGATCAGCGGGCGCCTGGAGTCTGCGCCGGGCGCACTCACAGAGGCGGTTGGCTGGGACGAGTTACCATACGCGAACGACGAGTTGCCGCACGTGAACGACGCGCTGCCGCGCCCGAACCCAGCACCCGAGGACGAACTCGACCGCGACCGAGGTACGCGCGCCGACGCGCCCGCCGCCACCCGTGAATGGCCGGACAACTCGGCGGGGAAGTCCGCGCCCGAACCCAGACCGGCGGTGGCAAGCCGTCCAGGGCCACGCGGCGGTTCCGGCCGGACACCGGCCCCATCCAGGCGTGGCGCCCAACCGAAGGCGAAGACGCCCACCAGAAGCACACCACCCAAGGCCGCCGCCCCGGCGAAGAAGCCGGGGCCTGTCCCCACGCAGACCAGGTCGCCCGAGCCCGCCTTCTCGGCCCCCGCCGTGGCCACGCCGACCCCTCCGACCACACCGGGCCTCACCCAGCGACTGCTGTCGATGCTGCCGTGGCCGACCGCCCCCGATCCGATCAGTGACCTGGTCCGTTCACATCGGTCGGCCCACCCAGGCGGCGACGCCAACCTGCTCCGCCGGGCGTACACGATCGCCGAACAGATGCACCGGGGACAGACACGCAAGAGCGGCGACCCGTACATCACCCACCCGCTCGCGGTCGCCGAGATCCTCGCCGACCTCGGCATGGACACGACCACCCTCGTCGCCGCCCTGCTCCACGACACGGTCGAGGACACCAGCTACACGCTGCAGGCCCTCGAAAACGACTTCGGGCCCGAGGTCGCCCTGCTAGTCGACGGGGTCACCAAGTTCGACAAGGTGTTCTACGGGGACGCCGCCGAGGCGGAGACCATCCGCAAGATGATCATCATGGCCGGCCGGGACGTGCGCGTACTCGTCATCAAGCTCGCCGACCGGCTGCACAACATGCGTACCCTCGACGCCCGCTCCCCCGGCTCCCGGACGCGCATCGCCCGCGCGACTCGGGACGTCCTGGTGCCGCTGTGCGACCGGCTGGGCATCCAGGCGCTCAAGCGCGAACTGGAGGACTGCGTCCTCAAGGCGCTCAGCCCGAGCGGTCACGCCCTCATCGCCGACTACCTCAAGTACCGCCGTGGCCGGGAGTCGTATCTGCGCCGGGTCGTCGCCGAGGTGGAGGTGGAGCTGAGCCGGGTCCGGGTGGACGCGACCGTCTCCCCGCGCCCGCGCCACCTGTACTCGATCTGGCAGGACACGGTCGCCGGCAACTACCCCGAGCCGCACGACCTGCCGCGCATCGTCATCGTGGTCCATGGGCCGGACACCGACTGCTACGCCGCGCTGGGCGCGATGCACGGTCGATGGCGCCCCGTGCCCGGCCGGTTCAAGGACTTCATCGCCTCCCCGAAGAACAACCTGTACCGCTCGCTGCACACCACCGTGCTCGGGCCGGATGACGAGCTGCTCGAGGTGCTCATCCGGACGGCCCCGATGCACCGCGATGCCGAGTACGGCATCGTCGCCAACTTCCGCTTTTCGAAGGACGCGGCATCCGCCGGCAGTGCGAAGAAGGAGCAGCTGGCGTGGCTGCGCCGGGTGCTCGACTGGGAAGGCGCCGCGACCGACCCGGCGCAGTTCCTCGCGTCGCTGCGCTGCGACCTGGCCGAGTCGCAGATCATCGTGTTCACGTCCACCGGGCGGCCGGTGCTGCTGCCGGCCGAGGCGACGCCGGTCGACCTCGCGTACACGCTGGGTAAGGACATCGGGGACCGATGTATCGCGGCGAGGCTCAACGGGCGCCTGGTCGCACTGTCGTCCGAGCTCGACGACGGCGACGTCGTGGAGATCATCACCCGGGAGGGTCAGCGCGACGAGTTCGACGTCGACGACCTGGCACCGGCGCCCGGGCCGTCGCGGGACTGGCTGCAGTTCGTCAAGACACCGCAGGCCCGGCTGCACCTCACCGACTGGTTCGCCGACTCCGAGCCGCTGGCGGTCACGATCTCCGACAAGGTACGCCTCGGGCGGCTGGCGATCGGGCTGGCGCTGCGGCAGCGCGGCCGCGGGCTCGGCAGTGACCTGCCGCTGATCCGCCTCGCGGCCAAGCTCGGCTACCCCGACGTGGAGACGCTGCTCGTAGCGGTCGCCGACCACAAGCTGTCAGCGCCGGAGGTGGTGGACCGCCTGATCGCCTCGGTCGACCACCACACTCCCCCACCGACCCATTAGCCTTGCGCAATGGCCGCTTCCCCCCGACCCGCCGCGCTGCGGGCGCTGCGCCTGACCGCGTTCCGGGCGTTCTACCGGCTGCCGCTGCGGTGGCGGCGCCGGCTGGTCCGGATGGGCACCGCGCACTACATCGTCGGAGCGGTCACCATCGTGCGGGCCGCCGACGGTCGGTCGCCGGGGCGGATCCTGCTGCTGCGCCAACCACCGGGGCCGGGCTGGTCGCTGCCCGGCGGCCTGCTCAACCGGGGTGAGCGGCCGGTCGTCGGCGCGGCACGCGAACTCGCCGAGGAGACCGGGATCCGGGTCGACCCGGCAGACCTGCGCCCCGGCGTACCCAACGCGATCGTCCACTCTTCAGGCCGCTGGGTCGACATGGTCTTCGAGGCGTCGGTACCGGCGGACCAGCCGTTTACCGTCGACGAGGCCGAGGTGCACGAAGCGGCCTGGCACCCGCTCGACGCGCTACCGCGACTGACCGGGCCGACCGCCCGCCTGCTCGCCCACTACGGAATCGGCCCACTGGCCGGCCGCCCCGAAGATGACTGAGGTCTGCGCGGTGGTCCTGGCCGCGGGCGAGGGGCGCCGACTGCGCCCGTTGACCGAAGTACGGCCGAAGGCGCTCTGCCCGGTCGGCAACGTGCCCCTGCTCGACCGGGCCCTCGCCCGGCTGGCCGGCCTCGGGCTCTCCGGCCCGGCGCAGGTGGCGGTGAACGCCTGCTACCTCGGTGAGCAGGTGGTGTCACACGTCGGGGACCGGGCCCACCTGTCGGTCGAACCCGGTGCGCCCCTCGGCACGTCGGGCGGCATCGGCAACCTGCGGAACTGGATCGACGGGCGAGGCGTGCTGGTCGCCAACGCGGACGCCTACCTGGCCGGGTCAGCGCCGCCGGGCCCCGACGTGGAATCTCTGCTCGACGGGTGGGATGGCGAGACCGTACGGCTGCTCGGCGTACCCGCCGGGGACGCCGAGCGCGAGTTCGGCCCGTACCGGTTCGCCGGCCTGTCGCTGCTGCCCTGGTCGATGGTGCTTTCGTTGGCGGCAGCACCGAGCGATCTGGTCCGTACGGTCTGGCGCCCGGCCGAGGCCGCCGGAGCGCTGACGGTGGTGGAGTACGCCGGGCTGTTCCTCGACACCGGCACGCCCGTCGACTACCTGGCCGCCAACCTGCACGCCGCGGGTGCCAGCAGCCTGGTCGACGCCACGGCGAACATCACCGGGCAGCTCGTCCAGGCGGTGGTCGGCGCCGGTGCGCGGGTCGAGGGCCGGGTCACCCGCGGCGTGGTGTGGCCCGGCGGGTACGTCGGACCGGACGAGCACCTCGTCGACGCCGTACGGGTCGGTCGTGATCTGACCGTCGCGGCCGCGCCGTAGCATGTGGAGGTTCCGCCCAACCCGCGCAAAGGAGCCCACGGTGATCAACGCCATCGTCCTCATCGACTGCGACACCGACTCCATCCCGGAGGTCGCGCAGTCTCTGGCAGACCTGCCGGGCGTGAGCGAGGTCTACTCCGTCGCGGGCAACGTCGACCTGATCGCGATCGTCCGGGTCCGCGAGTTCGACCAGATCGCCGAGGTGATCGCGGGCCGGATCTCCAAGGTGCCCGGCGTGATCAACACCGAGTCGCACATCGCCTTCCGGGCGTACTCGAAGCACGACCTCGAGGAGACCTTCGCGATCGGCTTCGAGGAGACCGACTGACCCGCGGGTCGCGCCGGTCTCCCCGGCCGACGGTCACAGCCAGCGGCGCCACCACTCCAGGATCGCCGCGAAGCGCGCCACCCGGTGCGAGGGCAGGCCGGAACGGGACAGCTCGTGCCCCTCACCGGGGAAGAGCAGCAGCTCCACCGGTACGCCGCGCAGCTTGAGCGCGACGTACAGCCGCTGCGCCTGCTCGACCGGGCAGCGCCAGTCGTGCTCGGAGTGGATGATCAGCATCGGGAGGTCGATGCGGTCAGCGTGGCTGAGCGGGCTCTGCCGGTCCCACTCGGCCGGGTCCGGGCCGTACAGGTCCTCGCCGAAGAACCAGCCGATGTCCGACGAGCCGGCGAAGCTGTCGATGGCGTTCACGGCCCGCTCGCTGATCGCCGCGGAGAACCGGTCCCCGTGGTGCGCGGCCATCCACGTGGCCATGAACCCGCCGTGCGACCCGCCGAGCACGCCGACCCGGGAGGCGTCCAGGTCGGGCGCCTTCAACGCGGTGTCCAGCAGGGCCAGCAGGTCCCGCGCGCTGACCTCGCCGACGTCGCCGATCACGGCCCGGCCGTGCGCCTCGCCATACCCGCTGGAGCCGCGCGGGTTGCCCATCACGACCGCGTACCCGGCCCCGGCGTACACCTGGGCCTCGTCGAACAGCCGCCAGCCGTACTGGGTGAACGGGCCGCCGTGGATCATCAGCAGGGCGGGGTGCGGGCCGTCGCCCTCGGGCCGGACGACCCAGCCGTGCACCGGGTACCCGTCCGGCGCGGTCGCGTTGATCTCCTCTTGCGCGAAGATGGGGCCGTAGCCGGCGTTCCAGTCGGTGATGCGCCGAGGCTCCCCACCCGGTACGACCACGGCCAGCTCACCCCACGTCGTCGGGTCGGCCAGCGTCACGACCGTCGTGCCGCCCGCGGAAGCCACGCCCAGGACCTGCCGCTCGCCGCCGACCAGCACCTCCGGTTCGCCGCCGGCGTACCCGATCCGCAGCAACTCCACGGAGCCCCGGTTCTCGTTCAGGACCAGCACCCCGTCGGGCACGACGGCGATCTCCCCTTCCACCGCGGTCAGGCCGTGCCGGCTCGGATCGGTCAGCGCCTTCGGGGCACAGCCGGCCACCGGGACCGACCAGAGCATGTCGTTGCGGCAGACGGCATGGCGGCCGTCGGTCTCCACACCGACGAAGAAGACCGTCGCGCCGTCCGGGGAGAACCGAGGCTGGCTCACTCCGAAGCCGCCGGCGGTGAGCCCGCGCAGGCCGCTGCCGTCCGGCCGGCTGACCCAGAGATCGGTGAAGAGGTCGTCGTCGTGGCTGTCATGGCGGGCCGCCGTGAACGTCAGCAGTTCACCGTCCGGGCTCCAGGCCGGCTCACCATGATCGAAATCCCCCTCGGTGACCTGGGCCGGCTTCGCCGCCTCGGCCAGAGCGTCCACCACGAACACGTGGCGACGCCGGTCGAAGGTGAAGCCGACCCCGTCGAGGCGGTACCAGAATCCGGTGATGCGCCGGGGCGGCTCCTGCTCGGCGCCGCGGCTCGGGACGGTGCCGTACCGCCCGTCGGCCGGCACCCGCGCGGTGTACACCAGCCGAGTCGAGTCTGGGCTCCACCCCGGCGCCCGGTCCACGCCGAGCGGGTGGTCGGTGAGCCGGCGCGCCTCACCGCCGGCGAGCGGCATCACCCACAGTTGCGGCTTACCCGCCTTTGCCGTTCTCGGGTCGGCGTCGCGGGCGGGCTCCTCGCGTACCGCCCGGATGAACGCCAGCCACCGCCCGTCCGGAGAGATCGCCGGGCCACTGTCGCGCCAGCCATGGGTGACCTGCCGCGCAGGGCCGGAGCCGTCGGTGGGTACCAGCCACAACTGGCTGGTGTAGTCGTCCGCGTCGAGGTCGATTCGCCGTACGGACACGACCGCGCTGGCACCGTCGGAGCTAAGGGTGGGAGTCCCGGGCACGCGCGGCAGCGAGAGGTCGGAAGGTCGCATCGACGGACCATATCGGATCAGCCGAAAAGTTACTGATCAGTAGATCTATGCTTTCCGCCGTGGATTACGCACAGGAGTACGTCGACCGGGACAGCGACCGCATCGGGCTGCACCTCTATCCGGACACGGCTGGCCCGGCGGTCGTGATCTGGCCGGCGATGGGGGTGCCGGCCGGGTACTACCGGCGGTTCGCCAACCAACTGGGCGCAGCCGGGCTCTCCGTCGTCGTGGCGGACCTGCGCGGCACGGGCGCCAGCACGCCCATACCGAGCCGCGCCTCGACGTACGGCTACGCGGACCTGGTCGCCGACGTCGCCGCCGTGCAGGAGGCGCTCAAGGAGCGCCTGGACGGGCGGCAGACCCTCCTGTTGGGCCACTCACTCGGCGGGCATATCTGCTCGCTGTACCTGGCCACCCACCAGCCGTCCGATATCGCCGGCCTCGTGCTGGTCGCGTCGGGTACGCCGTACTGGCGAGCTTATCCCCGTGGGCACGGACTGGCCGTCCTGCCGTACACCCAGGGAATCGCGGCCACCTCCGCGCTGCTCCGGGTCTGGCCGGGCTGGAGCTTCGGAGGGCGGCAGGCGCGCGGCGTGATCCGGGACTGGGCCTACACGGCCAGGTACGGGCGCTTCCCCCGGCTGGACGGGGCCGACGTGGAGGCGGCGCTGGCGACCGTGCGGACCCCCGTCCTCGCCATCAGCGTCGACGGTGACCGGCACACGCCTCCGTCCACCATGGACCACCTGTGCGCCAAGCTGTCGGCCGCGCCGATCGAGCGGGTGCACTACCCGGTCGCCGAAGCCAGCGCCCCGCTCAACCACTTCACCTGGGTACGCGCGGCCGCGCCGCTCGCGGCGCGGGTGGCCGCCTTCGCGGCACGCGTCTGAGCACTCAGCGCGGCACGCGTCTGAGCACTCAGCGCGGCGCGCCGGTAGTGAACGGCGCGGTCTACGCGCTCTGCGCCGCGGCGATCCAGCGCCGCATCAGGTCGGCGGCGGCGCCCGAGTCGATCGCCGCGGCCGCCCGGCCCATGGCCGCGCGCAGGGAAGCGGTCAGGTCATCGCCCCAGCCGCCCTGTGCGACCAGCGCAGCGGCCGCGTTGACCAGCACCGCGTCGCGTACCGGGCCGGTCTTGCCGGCGAACAGGGCGCGCGCCACCTGGGCGTTGTACGGGGCTTCGCCGCCGCGTAGGTCCTCCGGCCGAGAGCGGGCCACGCCGAGATCGGCGGCGTCGACGACCGTTTCGGTCACGTGGCCGTCCCGGACCGCCCAGATCCGGGTCGGTCCGGTGGTGGTGAACTCGTCGAGCCCGTCCTCACCGCGCATCACGAGCACCGAATCGCCGCGGCGCGCGAACACCTCGGCCATGACGCCGGCCATCCGCGGGTCGGCGCAGCCCACTGCGGCGTTCGCTGGCTGTGCCGGGTTGGTCATCGGCCCCAGGAAGTTGAAGAATGTGGGTACGCCCACCTCGCGGCGCGGGGCTGCGGCGTGCCGCATGCCGGGGTGGAACCGCGCGGCGAAGCAGAAGCCGATCCCCACCTCGGTGACGCACTTGGCCACCTCGGCCGGGCCGAGGTCGAGCGCGATGCCGAACTCCTCCAGCAGGTCGGCCGCCCCGCACTTCGACGTGGCTGCCCGGTTGCCGTGCTTGATGATCGGCACCCCGGCAGCGGCCACGACGATCGAGGCCATCGTGGAGATGTTGACGGTGTGCGCGCCGTCTCCACCGGTGCCGACGATGTCGACAGCGGACGCACGGAGATCGGCGGGCAGGTCCACCCGCGCGGCGTTGCCGAGCATGGCCTCGACCAGCCCGGTGATCTCCGCCGGCGTCTCCCCCTTGGCGCGCAGCGCGACCGCGAACGCCGAGATCTGCGCCGGGGTGGCGCTGCCGGCCATGATCTCGCCCATGGCCCAGGCGGTGTCTTGAGTGGACAGCTCTTCGGCCCGCAGCAGCGCCGCGAGCAGAGTCCGCCAACTTCGCTCGGTCATGACGTCAGCTGGTCACGACTGCGCGTCCACGCAGCAGGTCGGCGACGGCACGTCCGGTGAGCACCGGGTCGAGCGGGTGCACGAGGGTCGCGTCGACCTTCGCGTACGCGGCGAGCCAGCGGTCGGCTGCCCGGGCGATCACCACGCAGGTCGGCGGCGCGTCGGACAGTTCGTCCTTGAGCTGGCGCGCGATGCCGATGCCGCCCGCCGGGCTGGCCTCGCCATCGAGCACAACCAGGTGGACGTCCTGGTCGTCGATGACCCGGACGGTCTCCGCGTACGTGGACGACTCCACGAACTCCACCGTCAGGTCCTTGGCCGGCCGGGTGCCGATGGCCAGCCGCATCCGCTCCCGCACCTGCGGGTCGTCGCTGTAGAGCAGAACCGTGTAGCTACTCTCGGTCATCGCCTGCTGGCTCCCTGAGTGTCTCGACTGCCGTGGGGATCGTACCCGCCCTGCTGCTCCCACCAAGGGGCGGCCAGCATCTCCGGCGAGCCGTCCTCCGCCGGCACGCCGGCAGCGTCCGTCGCCTCCGCCGCGGGCCGGGCGGTCTCCGCCACCTCCTGCCGGTCGAGCCGCCGGTCCTCCCGGCGGGCCTCGCGCTCGGCGTGCCGCATCCACTGCGCCACGAGCACGCCGAGCATCGTGACGCTGACGACCTCACCACCGGCCCACAGGATGCCGCCGGCCACCCGCTGGTCGACGAAGGGGTCCACCCAGCCCAGGCCGAGCGAGGGGTACCAGTCGCCGCCGAGCAGCGTGGTGCTCTGCATCACCGTCAGTCCAAGCACCGTATGGAACGGCGTGGACAGGAACATCAGCATGGCCCGGCCCGTGTACGGCCAGCGTCCGGGCAGCGGGTCGATCCCGACCAGCGGCCAAAAGAACAGGCAGCCGACCGCGATGAAGTGCACGTGGGTCAGCTCGTGGACCCAGGTGTGGCGCATGGCCAGCTCGTACAGGCTGGTGAAGTACAGGATGAACGGGGTGACCACGAACAGCCCGTACGCGAACAGCGGGTAGGTCCAGATCTTGGCCACCCGGCTGTGCAGCACCGCCAGCAGGACCCGGCGGGCACCGGCCGGAAGGGTGCGCAGCGCGAGCGTCACCGGCGCACCGAGCGCGAGGAAGATCGGCGCGATCATGGACAGCACCATGTGCTGCACCATGTGGACCGACAGCAGGGTGGTGTCGTACGTGCCGACGCCGGTCAGTGTGACGGACGCAATACCACCGAGGCCCAGGACGACGAACGAGGCCGTCCGGAGCACCGGCCACCGGTCGCCACGCCGCTCCAGTCGCCACACCGCGTACAGGTACGCGATGGCGACGGCCAGCAGGGAAACCACGAGCAACGGGTTGAGGTCTAGCTGGAGCAGGGTGCCAGCCTGCGCGGGCGGAAGGGGCTCATCGCCCCCACCGTGCGCGAGAATGGCGACCGCAGGGCCTGGATACTGCACGGACAAGAGGCTATCCGGCGCCGCCCGCAGCGCCCAGGAGCGGTATGGACCGCCCACGAAGGTGGCGACACGCACGAATGCGGCGACCCCGACGCGTAGCGGCTCTACCCAGAGGCAATAATGGCCGCGTGACTGCTGCCCCAGCCATCTCTAAGAGTCAGATCCATTCGCTGACCAGGCCCAACATGGTCAGCGTCGGGACGATCGTGTGGCTCTCCAGTGAGCTCATGTTCTTCGCGGCGCTGTTCGCGATGTACTTCTCCATCCGGGCGGCGGCGCCGGGCCTGTGGAAGGAACACACTCCACACCTGAACCTGCCGTACGCCGTCACCTTCACGACGATCCTCGTGTTGTCGTCGGTGACCTGCCAGTTCGGTGTGTTCGCCGCCGAGCGCGGCAACGTGCACGCACTGCGCCGGTGGTTCGCCCTCACCTTCGCCATGGGCCTGGTGTTCGTGCTCGGCCAGGCGAATGAGTACCGCGTACTGGTCGAAGAGGGCGTCAAGATCAATGCCGACGGTTTCGGGTCGATGTTCTACCTGACCACCGGCTTCCACGGTCTGCACGTGACCGGCGGCTTGGTCGCCTTCATCTTCTTTATGATCCGCACCACCATGGGGCGTTTCACCCCTGCACAGGCCACCTCGGCGATCGTCGTGTCGTACTACTGGCACTTCGTCGATCTGGTGTGGGTCGCGCTGTTCAGCATGATCTACCTGCTGAAGTGACGCGAACGGTCCAAATTTCACATCCGGTCGGCGTGGCTTCAGACGAAGTACCTGATGACAAAGGTTGAGGACATGACTTTCGACGATTCGGCCGGCGCTGCCGGTCCGCCACGCGAGGCCCGACGCGGCAGGCTTCTCGCCAGTCCGGTGCGGAGAAGCCGCCTGCGTCGCCGCGTCTTCGCGGGTCTACGGCTGGTCACCGCGCTCGCCATCGTCGGGGGCATCTACACCGCCTTCGCGCCCGGCAGCCAGGCTGAGGACACCCCCAAGCTGACCGAGGCCGCACAGCTGGGCAAGCGCCTGTACGACCAGAGCTGCGCCACGTGCCACGGCCCGAACGCCCAGGGCGTCCAGGGCCGCGGCCCGAGCCTGATCGGCGTCGGCTCCGCTGCGGTGGAGTTCCAGGTGGAGACCGGCCGGATGCCCGCCGCCCGCCCGCAGCAGGCACAGGTCGAGCGCAAGCAGCCGATGTTCACCACCGAACAGGCCCAGCAGATGGGCGCCTACGTCCAGGAGCTGGGTGGCGGCCCGCAGCTGCCGTCGGGTGACAACCTCCGCGAGGGCGGCGACGTCGCTAAGGGCGGTGAGCTGTTCCGCGTCAACTGCGCCTCGTGCCACGCGTTCAGCACCAACGGTGGCGCGCTCTCGTCCGGTAAGTTCGCGCCGAGCCTGGAGCCGACCACCGACCGCCAGCTCTACGCGGCGATGCTGACCGGCCCGCAGAACATGCCGGTGTTCGGCGACAACCAGCTGACGCCGCAGGAGAAGCGCGACATCATCGCGTACGTCCAGTTCCAGAAGCAGGACAAGGACCCGGGCGGCTTCGGTCTCGGCCGCTACGGCCCGGTCCCCGAGGGCCTGGTGATCTTCCTGGTCGGCATGGTGTCCATCCTGTTCGTCACGCTGTGGATTGCAGGAAAGTCATGAGTACCCACACTGACGTCGACTTCGACGTGAAAGATCCTTCGCTAACCCGATTTGACCTGGTCAAAGAGGGTGCGCGGCGGGACGGCGTTGAGATCGTCCACTACGCCCCCCGGTTCCCGGTGCCCGGCACCCGCGCCGAGAAGCGCGTCGAGCGGACGATCGCGTTCATGCTCGTGCTCTCCGGCCTCCTCGGTCTGGGCTTCGTGGTCGCCTACATCTGGTGGCCGTGGAAGTACGAGCCGGGCAACGGGCTCGACAAGCTCTACAACCCGGTGCTGGGCATCACGCTCGGCGGGTCGCTGTTCCTGCTCGGCATCGCCATCGTCACCTGGGCCAAGAAGCTGCTGCCGGAAGAGGTGTCGATCCAGGAGCGCCACGACGTGGCGGACCAGGCGGAGCGGGCCCTGACCGGCGCGACCATCCTGAACATGGTCGACGAGACCGGCATCAAGCGCCGCCCGCTGCTGAAGGGCGCGCTCCTGGTCGGTGCGGCGCCGCTCGGCGTCGCCGCGGCCGCGCCGCTGGTCGGTGGCCTGATCAAGAAGCCGGACCACATCCTGTTCGAGACCGCCTGGAAGCCGGCGGACGGCCACAAGGTGAAGCTGACCCGCGAGGACGGCAGCGCGGTCCGCCCCGAGGACGTCAGCGTCGGTGGCCAGATGACCGTCTACCCGGGCGTGCCGCACGGTGCGAGCAACGAGCACGCCGACTCGCCGGTCCTGCTGATCCACCTGCGGGAAAAGGACGCCAGCGAGCTGCGGGCCAACCTCAAGAACGTCGCGGTCAACGCCGAGGACGGCGGGGCGATCTGGGGCAACTTCGTCGCGTACTCGAAGATCTGCACCCACGCCGGCTGCCCGGCAAGCCTCTACGAGCAGCAGACCAACCGGCTGCTGTGCCCGTGCCACCAGTCGCAGTTCCACATCACCGACAACGCCCGGCCGGTCTTCGGCCCGGCCACCCGCCGGCTGCCAATGCTGCCGCTGAGCGTCGAGGACGGCGTCTTCGTGGCCAAGTCTGATTTCAGGGTTCCGATCGGGCCCGGGTTCTGGGAGCGCCCATGAAGCGACGGAAATTTGACGTAGCGGCGCTGCCGGCCAAGGCCGGCGGCGAGATCGACGACCGACTACAGGTATCCGCCCCGCTGCGGCGCCTGTTCAACAAGGTCTTCCCCGACCACTGGTCCTTCCTGCTGGGCGAGATCGCGCTCTACTCGTTCATCGTCCTGCTGCTGACCGGTACGTTCCTGACCCTCTGGTTCGACCCCTCCATGGAGGAGGTCCACTACAACGGCCCGTACACGCCGCTCAACGGCATCGAGATGTCCCGGGCGTACGAGTCGAGCCTGCAGCTGTCGTTCGAGGTCCGGGGCGGCCTGATCATGCGGCAGATGCACCACTGGGCGGCGCTGCTGTTCATGGCCTCGATCGTGGTGCACATGCTCCGGGTGTTCTTCACCGGCGCGTTCCGCAAGCCGCGTGAGCTCAACTGGGTCATCGGTGTGCTGCTGTTCTGGCTGGGCTTCGTCGAGGGCTTCGCCGGCTACTCCCTGCCGGACGACGCGCTCTCCGGCACCGGTCTGCGCATCGCGCACGCGATCATGCTGTCGATCCCCGTGGTGGGTACTTGGGTGGCGACCTCGCTGTTCGGCGGGGAGTTCCCGGGCACCGTGATCCTCGGTCGGCTCTACATCGCGCACGTGCTGCTCGTGCCGGCCATCCTGCTCGGCCTGATCGCCGCGCACATGGGCCTACTGGTCAAGCAGAAGCACACGCAGTGGCCGGGTCCGGGGCGCTCCAACGACAACGTCGTCGGTGTGCGCATGTTCCCGGGCTTCGCGGCCAAGGGTGGCGCGTTCTTCATGGTCGTGTTCGGTGTCATCGCGCTGCTCGGCGGCCTCTTCCAGATCAACCCGGTCTGGCTGTTCGGCCCGTACAAGGCGGCGGTCGTCTCCGCGGCGAGCCAGCCCGACTGGTACGTCATGTTCCTGGACGGCTCGACCCG
Source organism: Planosporangium flavigriseum (assembly GCF_011947225.1). Lineage (GTDB taxonomy): Bacteria > Actinomycetota > Actinomycetes > Mycobacteriales > Micromonosporaceae > Planosporangium > Planosporangium flavigriseum. The sequence continues at coordinate 473,065 of NZ_JAATVW010000001.1, forward strand.
TCTGATGCCGCCGTGGGAGGCCCGCTTCCCGCTGTGGCCGGGGCACCACTACACGCTGCCGCCGCTGTTCTGGCCGACGGTCTTCCTGCCGGGCGTGCTGACGATGCTGCCGCTCTTCTACCCCTTCATCGAGGCGCGGAAGTTCAAGAGCAAGCAGTCGCACCACCTGCTGCAGCGTCCGCGTGACGTACCCACCCGGACGTCCCTGGGCGCGATGGCGCTGGCGTTCTACTTCGTGCTGATGATCTCGGGCGCCAACGACGTGCTCGCGGAGAAGTTCCACATCAGCCTGAACGCGATGACGTGGGCCGGCCGTATCGGCCTGCTGCTCCTCCCGCCGCTCGCGTACTGGGTGACCTACCGGATCTGCCTGGGTCTCCAGCAGCACGACCGGGAGGTTCTCGCGCACGGCATGGAGACCGGCATCATCAAGCGGCTGCCCAACGGCGCCTTCGTCGAGGTGCACCAGCCACTGTCGCCGGTGGATGCGCACGGCCACCCGACCGAGCTGCCGTACGCCGGCTGGGTCGTACCGAAGAAGATGAACCGCATCGGCGCGCTCGTGCCGACGGTGAAGGGCTTCTTCTTCCCGGTCGAGGAGGCGGCCCAGCGGACCCTTCCCGCGGAGGCGCCGGTGTCGCCGGCACCGTCCCGCGAAGGGATCGGCAGCGGCAAGCACTGATCCGCGCTCAACCAAGGGAGGGGCGCCCGCCGGACATCCGGCGGGCGCCCCTCCCTTTTGTGTGCCTGCTCGGATTTGTGTGCCGGCTCGGACTCGACACGCCGAGCGACCTCCACCTCCACCGCCGCGGCCCGCAGCCGTGGCATGGTCGCGGGTGAGGTGAACGGGAGGTGCCGGCGGTGCGATTCCTCGAGCTCTACTGCAGCCACTGCGCGACGGTATGTGTGTTCGAGCAGCCGCCGTGCCGGGACGGCCACGACGCCGACTGCGACGAGTGGGTCTGCACCGGATGCGGCGACGCGCTGCTCATCGCGTCCTTCCCACCGGTACGCCTGGAGCGGCGGCCCGTAGCGACGTCACCGCGGGCCGCCTGACGCGCGGCCCGCAGAGCTGCCGCCCGATTGGGCGGTGGACCTACATTCCCCGGAAACGGCCCGGTTAGACCGGGCCCTATACGGGGGGTAAACCTTCGCCTGGAAACGCCGTAACGGCGCACAGAGGGCGTCTCTCGCCGTTCGATTTCTCCGCCCCCATGCCGTTCGGGTTCTCGGCGCCTGAGTTCTCTGCGTCAGCCACCGCTGCAGCCGCCGACAGGTACCGCGCGCCCGGAGCGCGCCGGTCGGGGGTAAGCACCAAAAACGCCGCAGCGCCCTCCTTCAGGAGGGCGCTGCGGCGTTTGTCGCTTGTGAGGCTGTGAGACTCAGTGCTCCGCGCTGCGGCGCGAGCCCGTGTAGTACTCGAAGAGCAGGCCACCGGTCGTCAGGATCACGGCGATCATGCCCACGGCGATGAGCCAGGGCGCCCAGTACACCATGCCGAGGCCGGCCAGCGAGGCCGCCAGGGCCAGGCCGAAGGGCCAGTAGCTACCGGGGCTGAAGAAGCCGACCTCGCCCGCGCCTTCGTCGATCTCCGCGTCGGCCCGGTCTTCGGGCCGCAGGTCGATCCGGCGGGAGATGAACCAGAAGTAGCCACCGCACATCGTGCACAGCAGGCCGGACAGGACCAGGGCGACCGTGCCGATCCACTCGACCCGGTGGGGGTCGCTGTCCTGCCAGGTCCACCAGCCGTAGACCGCGCACATCCCGAAGAGGAAGCCGGCGATCACGGCGAAAAGCTTGAACTCGCTCTTCATGTTGCGTCCTTGTCCGCCGTCAGCTCGCTGAGCGCTTGGTCGGGTCGGTGTTGAACGGGTGCGTCGACGTCGCGAACGGCGCCTCGCCGATGCTCTGGAGCGCGTCCGGCGTGCTCATACCCTGCTTACGCGCTGCGATGAAGCGGTCGTACTTGTCCGGCGACACCGCGCGCAGCTCGAAGTTCATCATCGAGTGGTAGGCACCGCACAGCTCAGCACAGCGGCCGACGTAGGCGCCTTCCTTCTGGACGGTCACCTGGAACTTGTTGACCACGTTGCCGGGGAACACGTCCCGCTTGAACAGCAGGTCCGGCACCCAGAAGGAGTGGATGACATCCTTCGAGGTCTCATAGAGCAGGACGTTCTTGTTGGTCGGCACGACCAGCACGGGGATGTAGTCGCTGGTGCCGGTGGTGTCGAGCGCCTGCCCGTCGGCACCCTTCGCATTGTCGTCCAGGTAGCGGAACTGCCAGTTCCACTTGAACGCGACGACCTCGACCTTGACGTCCGGGTTCTTGCTGATCTTGTCCACGTAGGTCTGCGTGGTCGCCGTGTAGTAGAACAGCACGGCGATGACCAGGAACGGCACGATCGTGTAGAGCAGCTCGATCGGCAGGTTGAACCGCGTCTGCAGCGGCAGCTCCTCGCCGCGCTTGCGGTAGCGGATCACGCACCAGAAGATGAGGCCCCACACCAGGATACCGACGACCAGCGCGGCGATGACGGAGCCGACCCACAGGTCGTACATCCGGTGCGACTGGTCCGAAACGCCGTACTCCGGCCAGCCGAAGCCCTTGAACGCCGAGCCGACCTGACCGAGCGAGCAGCCGGAGAGCGCCATAACGGCGGCGAGCGCAGTAACACCGAGACCGACGACGCGCGTGCCGACCCACCCTCGGCGGCTACGCGCCCGCGCGGAACTCGCGCCCGAACCCCTTGCGAACACCTGCACTTGCCTCCTTAGCCAAGGCCGCAACCCCGCTCGCCGGTCCGCTCCGACGATCCGGACGTTTGCCGCCCGGAAGGCGTAACCGACGGTCGCAGATTACTCGACCACGACCGGCCCACCCGGCAGGGGGTCACCGTGTCCCTACCCTGGACTTGTGTCCACCTACTTTGACGCGGCGGCCGCCGCGCCGTTACACCCAGTGGCCCGCCAAGCGCTGATCGCCGCACTCGACGACGGCTGGCTTGACCCGGGCAAGCTTTACTCGCAAGCCCGTCGGGCGCGGCAGCTCCTCGACGCGGCGAGGGGCTCGATGGCCGAGTCCCTCGGAGTACGCGACGACGAGCTGCACTTCTGCGCCAACGGTACAGAGGCGGCGGCCCTTGCCGTACGCGGCGGGCTGGCTGGTCGCCGCCGGTTTGGTGTGACTTTCGTCCACTCCGCCGTCGAGCACTCCGCGGTGCTGCAGGCAGCAGCAGGCGAGTCCGTACCGGTGGACCGGCTCGGTCGGGTGGACCTCGACGCTTTCTCCACGGCCGTGAAAGCGCCGGGTGTGGCGCTGGCCGCACTGATGAGCGCCAACCACGAGGTCGGCACGGTCCAGCCGGTGGACGAGGCGGCGGCGCTGTGCGCGGACGCTGGCGTCCCGCTGTACGTGGACGCGGCCCAGTCGGCGGGGTGGGGACAGCTGCCGTCCGGCTGGTCGCTGCTGTCGGCGAGCGCGCACAAGTGGGGCGGCCCGCCCGGCGTGGGCGTACTGGTCGTCCGCAAGGGGACCCGCTGGCTCGACCCTCGCCCGACCGCCCAGCCGCCCAACCTGCCGGCCGTGGTCGCGGCGGCGGCGTCGCTACGAGCGGTGCAGAACACAGCGACAGCGGCGGCCGCCCGGCTGGCGCCGCTGGTCGAACGGGTACGTACGACCGTGGCCGCGACCGTCCCCGACGTCGAGGTCGTCGGGGACCCGGTCAACCGGCTGCCGCACCTGGTGACGTTCTCGTGTCTGTACGTCGACGGGGAGGCTCTGCTGCACGCCCTGGACCGGCAGGGCTTCGCGGTGTCGTCCGGCTCGTCGTGCACCGCGTCGACGCTGCGCCCCAGCCACGTCCTGGAGGCGATGGGAGTGCTCTCGCACGGCAACGTACGGATCTCGCTGCACCGGGAGACGACGTCCGAGGAGGTCGACCGGTTCCTCGCGGTGCTGCCCGGCGTTGTGGCCGAGCTACGCGCCCAGGCGGGGGTGAGCGGGCTGTGAGCGATCCAGAGATCCTCGACTGCCGGGGGCTGCGGTGCCCGCTGCCCGTCATCGAACTGGCCCGCCGCCTGCCCGAGCTTCCCGTCGGGGCGGTGCTGCGGGTCCTGGCCGACGACCCGGCCGCCGCGGTCGACATCCCGGCGTGGTGTCGGATGCGGGGCCAGGAGTACGTCGGCGCGAACGGGTCCGGCTATGACGTCCGGCGGCTCATCTAGCCACGACTCACCTGGTCGGGAGCGCCGCCCGCACGCGCTTGAGCAGGAGGTACATCTCACAGCCCAGGCAGAAGCCGAAGGCCGCGTTGAGGAAAGCAGCCGCGAGAGCCAGCGCCGTCGCGATCAGACCGACGACCGGGGCGCCCGCGAGGTAGCCGGCGGTGCCGACGGTCATGAAGGCGAAGCCGACGCCCTGGGCGAAGCGCACCGGCTCGGAGGGCTCCCGGACGGGCGGGGGTGGGCCAAGGTGGCGCGCCACGAACTTCCGGTAGATCCACGCGTACGGCGCGTATCGGATGTTCGCGGCACCGACGGCGAACACCACGGCCTGCGCGAGCGCGAGCCATCCACTACCGGTGATGAGCACCACAACAAGGACCACGGACGTGATGATCGCGGCGAAGCGGGGGCCGCGCGGGTCGAGCATTACCGGTTACTCCCGACTGTCTTACTCCCGGATGTCAGAGCCTCGCTGACGGCAGCCAACAAGTGCGCCCTGGTGGGTGGCTGGCCGGCGGCCCGGCGTACCACCCGGCCGGCCGCATCCACGATCAGTAGTGTGGGCGTCCGCATTATCCCGAGTGCCCGGACCTCGTCCAGATGGGACTCCGCGTCCACCTCGATATGGCGTACGCCCTCCGTCTCGGCTGCCACCCTGGCACAGATGGCCCGGGTGGCCCGGCACGGGGCGCAGAACGCGGACGAGAACTGCAGCAGTGTCACCGGGGTGGCGCCGTCGACGCCCAACCGGGCGAGCACCTCGCGGTCCTCCGACCGCGAGGGCTGCCGCAGTTTGCCGTCCCGAGCGCGTTTCACGAGCCCGAACGCCGTCGCCGCCAGGAGGACTACGGCGGCCACGATCAGGCCGGTCACTTCGAAAGGCACCAGGCGAGACTACTCCCGCTACCCCTACCGGCCTAGCAGAGATAGCTGGGCGCGAACATCGTCAGCCACCTCGTGGCCGTACGAATCCGCGAGCCGCTTGACGAAGTCGTCGCCGCGCACGGTGTACTCCTGGGTCCCGATGGTCTCCAGCACCAGCGTCGCGAGCAGGGAGCCGATCTGGGCCGACCGCTCCAGCGACAGCCCCCAGGACAGGCCGGCGAAGAACCCGGCGCGGAAGCCGTCGCCGACGCCGGTCGGGTCGTACGCCTGGGTCTCGCGCGCGACCGGCACGTGCACCGGCTCCATGTCTCGCCCGGTGATGCGTACGCCGTGCTTGCCCAGCGTGGTCACGCAGACACCGACCCGGTCGAGGATCTCGGCATCGGACAGGCCGGTCTTGGTCTCCAGCAGTTCCTTCTCGTAGTCGTTGGTGAGCAGGTACGCCGCGCCTTCGATGAGGGTGCGCGCCTCCTCGCCCGACATCCGGGCCAGCTGCTGGGACGGGTCGGCCGCGAACGCGTACCCCCGCTCGCGGCACTCCTCCGTGTGGCGGACCATCGCCTCGGGATCGTCGGCACCGATGAGGACCAGGTCGATGCCGCCGAGCCGGTCGGCGATCGGCTGCAGTTCGATGTTGCGCGCCTCGGCCATCGCGCCCGCGTAGAACGAGGCGATCTGGCACATGTCCTCGTCGGTGGTGCACACGAAGCGGGCGGTGTGCGCGACCTCACTGACGTACACCGAGTCACAGTCGACGCCGTGGCGCTCCAGCCAGGAACGGTAGTCGGCGAAGTCGGCGCCGACCGCGCCGACCAGGACCGGCCGCAGGCCCAACTGCGCCATGCCGAACGCGATGTTGGCCGCTACCCCGCCACGGCGCACGACGAGGTCGTCGACGAGGAACGACAGCGACACCTTGTGGAGCTGGTCCGGCAGCAACTGCTCGGCGAACCGGCCCGGGAAGTGCATAAGGTGATCGGTCGCGATCGAACCCGCCACAGCTATCTTCATGTCAACCTCGAGGTGTCTTCTCCAGTGGAGCGCCCGCGCGGGCCAGCCTATCGACGCAAATCAAAGACGGCCGTGCCTTGAGGTGGCACGGCCGTCTTCAGGTAGGTGCTGCGACCTTAGTGGAACGAGTCACCACAGGCGCAGGAGCCCTGCGCGTTGGGGTTGTCGATGGTGAAGCCCTGTGCGTCGATCCGGTCGGCGAAGTCGATCGTGGCGCCGGTCAGGTAGGGCACGCTCATCCGGTCGACGACGACCCCGAAGCCGTCGTACTCGGTGACGGCGTCACCGTCGAGCGAGCGCTCGTCGAAGAAGAGCTGGTAGCGAAGGCCCGAGCAGCCACCGGGCTGCACGGCGACGCGCAGCCGCAGGTCGTCGCGGCCCTCCTGCTCGATCAGAGCCTTGACCTTCTGCGCGGCAACGTCGCTCAGGACGACGCCGGCCGGGTTGGCCTTCACTGATTCGGTCTGCGAAGCGGTCACGGTATGTGCTCCCTGCGCTGGCTTATACGGTTCACCCGGGGGCAACAACAGCCACCCCGGAGAGCATTCCCATTGTGGCACACGTCGCCACTTGGCCCCATCTGCTCAGCTCACCGCCGGGGCCGCTGTGCTGCGGGTCACCGGCTCCACTGCCGGGCGGCCCGGGCCCCGAGCGCCCGAAGCCCCTCGGCCGGCCGGCTCATCGCCTCCTCCACCGACCCGAAGTGCTCCTCCAGGGAGTGCGCGGCCGTCACGCCGATCCTGGCCGCCTCCCGACGCCCGGCGCTGATCCGGCCGGCGAGCACTACGCACGGTAGCCCCCGGTCGCGGGCCGCCTCGGCGACCCCCGAGATCACCTTCCCGCGCAGCGACTGGTGGTCGAACGAGCCCTCGCCCGTGATCACCACGTCGACGGCGTCCAGCACCTCGTCGAGCCGGGACAGCCGCCGGACCAGCCCGATTCCGGACTCGCAGCGCCCGCCCAGCGCCAGGATGGCCGCGCCGAGCCCACCCGCGGCACCGGCGCCGGGTGCGTCCGCGAGGCCGGGCGGGCAGCCGGGCAGGTCACGCTCCAGGACCTCGGCGAACTTCGCCAGGGCGGCGTCGAGTTCGAGGACGTCGGCGCGGCTGGCGCCCTTCTGCGGCCCGAACACCGAACTGGCCCCGTGCAGGCCGGTGAGCGGGTTGTCGACGTCGGTGGCCGCGACCAGGCGGACACCCCGCAGGCGGGGGACGCCGCCGAGCCGGGCACAGGCCACGAGCGCCGCGCCGCCGTAGGGCAGCGCGTACCCGCCCGCGTCGAGCGGCGCGGCGTCGAGCGCGGCGAGCATGCCCGCTCCGGCGTCGTTGGTCGCGGAGCCGCCGAGGCCGACGACGACATCCCGGGCGCCGTGCTCCACCGCCGCGCTGATGAGCGGACCGAGGCCGTACGAGGTGGTGACCCGCGGATCGCGCTCGGCCGGCGCGAGCAGGTGCAGGCCGCACGCCTGGGCGCTCTCGACGTAGGCGGTCTCGCCGTCGAGCAGCACCGCGCCGGCGACCGGGCGGCCGAGCGGGTCGTAGGTGTCGACCGGGATCCGGCGCGCGCCATCCAGGCTGAGGGAGTCCAGGCTGAGTGAATCCAAGAAGCCCGGGCCGCCGTCGGACAGCGGCCGTACGGTGATCTCGTCGTCGGGCGCGACCTCCCGCCAGCCTTCGACCACGGCCGCGGCAGCCTCGGCCGCCGACAGCGTGCCGGCGAACTTGTCCGGACCGACCAGTACCCGCATGAGCAGGGAGTCTGCCAGGTCACCGGGGTGGGTCGGTACGCCGTCCGCATAAGCGCCGGGTGCACGCGCGCCGGCACCTACACGACGTGCAAGTATTGATCGCGTGACCTGGGCTGAACCTTCGTCGACCGCGACCGCTCTTCTCCTGCTCGGTCGGGGCTCCGACCTGGCCAGCGAGCGAGGGGTGGACTGCCCGGGCGAACTGCCCGCGCCCAGCGACCCGGACCTCGTCGCCCGTGCGGCGGCGGCGAAGGCGGCGCTCGGCGACCGGCTGTTCGTCCTCGGCCACCACTACCAGCGCGACGAGGTGATCGAGTTCGCCGACGTGACGGGCGACTCGTTCAAGCTGGCGAAGGAGGCCGCAGCCCGGCCGCAGGCCGAGTACATCGTCTTCTGCGGCGTGCACTTCATGGCGGAGAGCGCCGACATCCTCACCTCCGACACTCAGCGGGTGGTGCTGCCCGATCTGGCGGCCGGCTGCTCGATGGCGGACATGGCCGCGCTGGGGCAGGTCGAAGAGGCCTGGGACACCCTGCTCGATCTGGACATCGCCGGCCGCACGGTGCCGATCACGTACATGAACTCGTCGGCCGACATCAAGGGGTTCGTCGGTCGCAACAAGGGCGTGGTGTGCACCTCGTCCAACGCCGAGCGGGCGCTGCGCTGGGCGTTCGAGCGCGGCGAGAAGGTGCTCTTCCTGCCCGACCAGCACCTGGGGCGCAATACCGCCGTGCTGCAGATGGGCCTGACGCTCGACGACTGCGTGCTCTACGACCCGCACAAGCCGGGCGGCGGGCTGACCGCACAGCAACTGCGCGACGCGAAGATGATCCTGTGGCGGGGGCACTGCTCGGTGCACGGGCGGTTCACCCTCGACTGCGTGACCGAGGTGCGCGAGCGGATCCCCGGCGTCAACGTGCTGGTCCACCCCGAGTGCCGGCACGAGGTGGTGACGGCCGCCGATTACGTGGGATCGACCGAGTACATCATCAAGATGATCGAAGCCGCGCCCGCCGGGTCGGCCTGGGCGGTCGGCACCGAGCTGAACCTGGTGCGGCGGCTGGCCAACGCCCACCCCGACAAGCAGATCACCTTCCTGGACCGGACGGTCTGCTACTGCTCGACCATGAACCGCATCGATCTGCCGCACCTGGTCTGGGCACTGGAGGAACTGGTCGCCGGCCGGGTGGTGAACGAGATCACAGTCGATGCCGAGACGGCGCATTACGCCCGGGCCGCGCTCGACCAGATGCTCGCCCTGCCGTAGCCCTCACCCTGCGCCGAGCATCCACTGCGCGGCGGATCGGCGGTCACCTTCCGGCCGCATACGCTCACGCTACGCCTCATGCAGTTCGAGGTGTTTCGATTTATATCCCTCCTGGGTACTCCGCTGATCGCTGGATGGGGGCCGGCGGGGCTATGCTGCCGGGGCGAGATCGGACCGTGATCTTTCCGAGTCCTTCCCCCCACGCTCGCTGCAGCCCCGGAGGTTTGCGTTGAACGACGTCCTCGTCGTGCACGGCGGCACGCCGCTACACGGAAAGACCCGGGTCCGGGGGGCCAAGAACCTCGTGTCGAAGGCGATGGTCGCCGCGCTGCTGGGCGATTCACCGAGCCGTCTTTTCAACGTGCCGGCCATCAGCGACGTCGAGATCGTGCGCGGCCTGATGGAGTTGCACGGCGTACGGGTCACCGACGGCGCGGACGGCGAGATGGTCCTCGACCCGACCGACGCGGGCGAGGCCGACGCCGACGAGATCAACGTGCACGCCGGTTCCAGCCGGATTCCGATCCTGCTGTGCGGTCCGCTGCTGCACCGGCTCGGCCACGCGTTCATCCCCGACCTGGGCGGCTGCAACATCGGCGGTCGGCCCATCGACTTCCACCTGAAGGCGCTGCGCGAGTTCGGCGCGATCGTCGACAAGACCGCGTCCGGGATGGAGATCACCGCGCCCAACGGCCTGCACGGCACCAAGCTGTCGCTGCCGTACCCGAGCGTAGGTGCCACCGAGCAGATCCTCCTGACCGCCGTGCGGGCCGAGGGCGTGACCGAACTGAGCAACGCCGCCATCGAGCCGGAGATCATCGACCTCATCTGCGTGCTGCAGAAGATGGGCGCGATCATCAAGGTCCACACCGACCGGGTCATCGAGATCGAGGGCGTCAAGCGCCTCGGTGGGTACGTGCACCGCCCGATCCCCGACCGCATCGAGGCCGCGAGCTGGGCCGCCGCGGCGCTGGCCACAAAGGGCGACGTGTTCGTCGAGGGCGCGCGCCAGGCCGACATGATGACGTTCCTCAACACGTACCTGTCGGTCGGCGGCGCCTTCGAGGTCGACGACGCACCGGTGGGCGGCGGCATCCGGTTCTGGCACCCGGGCGGCGAGCTACGCGCGGTGGCGCTCGAGACCGACGTGCACCCCGGCTTCATGACCGATTGGCAGCAGCCGATGGTGGTGGCGCTGACCCAGGCCCGCGGGCTGTCGATCGTGCACGAGACGGTGTACGAGCGGCGACTGGGCTACACCAAGGCGCTGAACAGCATGGGCGCGACGATCCAGACGTACCGGGAGTGCCTGGGCGGAACGCCCTGCCGCTTCGGGCGGCGCAACTTCATGCACTCGGCGGTGATCGCCGGCCCGAGCAAGCTGCACGCGGCGGACCTGGTGATCCCCGACCTGCGGGCCGGATTCAGCCACCTGATCGCTGCGCTGGCCGCCGAGGGCACATCCCGGGTCTACGGGGTCAACCTGATCAACCGCGGGTACGAGGACTTCGAGAACAAGCTCGCCGCGCTCGGCGCGCACGTCGAACGCCCCTGACCGTCCGCAGGTGGGACGTGACTTGCCACGTCGGATACCCTTCACCGCGTGCCGTCGCTCTTTCGCCGTAAGTCAGCCGACCTGGTCGAGGATGCCCTAACCGAGGCTTCCGCGGCCGAGGCCACCGCGCCCCAACGTAAGGGGTACACGCCGAGCAAGCAGGAGCTCGGCAAGGCCACGCCGAAGCGTCCGCGCGCGGGCACCGTGCGGGAGGCCCCGCCGGCCGACCGCAAGGAGGCGATGCGGCGGGCGCGGGAGAAGCAGCGGGCGGCCCGGGCCGAGCAGCGCGCCGGCATGATGTCCGGCGACGAGCGCCACCTGACGGCGCGCGACCGGGGCCCGGAGCGGGCGCTGGTCCGCGACATCGTGGACTCCCGGTTCAACGCCGGCACCTGGTTCTTCAGCTTCGCGTTCGTCCTGCTGCTGATCTCGATGGTGAAGGCGCTTCCGGCAGAGGTCGTCCTCGCCGGGAACATCGTCTGGATGCTGCTGGGTCTGGCCGTCGTCGTCGACAGCTTCCTCATCTCCCGCAAGATCAAGCGCCTCGTACGGGACCGCTTCCCAAAGACGGACCAGCGGCTGGGCGGCCTGTACATGTACGCGTTCATGCGCGCGCTGAGCTACCGACGGATGCGCATCCCGAAGCCGCGGGTGAAGATCGGCGCCAAGGTCTAGGCGCTGCAGCATCGGCGCCTGGGCCTAGGCGCGGTACAGCCGCGCCACGACGTCCTCGATGTCCGGCTCCACGACCGAGATGTCACGGAGCGACGCGACGGCCGCGAGCCGGGCGACGAGGGCGCCGGCCGTCGCGCTGTCCAGGGCGTAGCTGATCCGCAGCCCGTCCGCGCTCACCGACTCCACGGTGGCGCCGGGTAGGTCGACCGGGGTGGCGAGCGGCTCGTCTAGGTCGACCACCACCCGCCGACGCGACCCGTACCGCTCGTGCAGCCGCTCGAGCGTCCCGTCGTGGACGACCCGACCGTGGTCGATCACGACGAGGCGCCGGCACAGCCGCTCGATGTCGGCGAGGTCGTGCGTGGTCAGCACGACGGTCGTGTCCCCCGCGTCGCGCAGGTCGGCCAGGAAGCCCCGGACGGCCTGCTTACTCACCACGTCCAGGCCGATCGTGGGCTCGTCGAGGAACAGCACCTCCGGGCCGTGCAGCAGCGCCGCCGTCAGCTCGCCGCGCATGCGCTGGCCGAGCGACAGCTGCCGCACCGGGAGGTCGGCGAAGGCGTCGAGGTCGAGCAGGTCGCGGTACCACTTCAGCCGGGTCCGGTGATCGGTCGCCGGGACCCGGTACACGTGCCGCAGCAACTCGAACGACTCGCGGAGCGGTAGGTCCCACCAAAGCTGGGAGCGCTGGCCGAAGACCACGCCGATGCGCCGGGCGAGCCGGGTGCGCCGCGGCACCGGCTCCAGCCCGCACACCCGGACGTGGCCGGCCGACGGGTACAGCACCCCGGTCAGCATCTTGAGCGTCGTGGACTTCCCGGCACCGTTGGGGCCGATGTAGCCGAGCATCTCACCGGCCTCGACGGCCAGGTCCACGCCGTCGACCGCCGCCACGGTGCGCGCCTCGCGCCGGAACCGGCCGGCCTTCACCCGTACCGTGAAGTCTTTGCGCAGACCCCGCACGTCGATGACGGTCATGACCCGGTGCTCCGGTAGTGCCTGATGGCGACCTTCCACGCCGATGCCGCCACGCCGGCCGCGCCGAGCGCGACCACCGGCCCCAGCCAACCGGTGACGGCCGGCAGGCCGAGCGGATCGCGCCGGCCGAGCAGCGCCAGCGCCGGGTAGTAACCCACGAAGGCGAAACCGAGACCGTACGCGAAGACGCGGCGGAACAGCCCGCCGTAGACGGTCATCGGGTACGAGGTGAGGTCCCGCCCGCCGTACGTCAGGGCGGCCGCGAACTCCCCCGAGTCGATCCACCAGAACGCGACGGTCGCGCTCGCCACGAAGATCGCGCCGAACAGCACGGCGCCGGCAACCGGGGTCACCAGCAACAACAGCCACCGGGCCGGAGTCAGGTCCAGCCGGGCGGTGTGCGCCGCGACGCCCACCAGGCCGATGCCGAACAGCACCCGGCCGACCCGCTTCGGCGCCACGTCCGCGGCGAGCAACTGCGGCAGCGCACCGAGCGGCCGGACCAGGACCGCGTCGAGCAGGCCGGTGCGCACGTACGCCCGGATGCGCTCGATGCTGCCCACGGTCAGATCGGCCAGCGCGAAGGCGCAGGTCGACAGCGCCGCCATCAGGAACACCGCGCGGAACTCGAACCCGCCGACGCTGCGGGCCACCCGGAACACGACCAGGACGGCGAGCACGTCGACACTGGCGAACAGGACGGTGCCGCAAAGCTCGACCAGGAACGACGCCCGGTACTGCGCCTGGCTGCGCACCTGCGCCGCCACCAGCCGCCGGTAGATCGCGAGGGTCCCGTCAGCCACCCTGGATCACCACCCGGCGCTCGGCCCGGCGCTGGACCAGCCGGGCCGCGGCCAGCATCACGGCCGCCCACGCCACCTGTCCGGCGACCATCGCGGCCATCGTCGCTGGTGGATGCCGCTCCACGAGCACGTCGGCGGGCACCTGGATCAGGTACGGCAACGGGGTCGCCAGGTAGAGCGCGGTCGTCAGCGGCGCCGGCAGGAACGCCAGCGGAAAGGCCATCCCGGACAGTGCTGACGAGACGGCGACCCAGCCGATCTGCGGGCCTCGCGAGTCGAGCAGCCAGTACGCGGTCGCGTTGACCAGGTACCGGCAGGCGAAACAGACCACGGTCGCGCATAGGACCGATCCGACGAACAGCGGGTACGTGACCGGGTGGGCCGGCGCGTAGAGGTCGAACGCGACGGCCCCGACCGCGATCGGGATCACCAGGCGGGTCACCGCCGCGTAGCCGAAGCGCCCGAGGTCGGCGGCGAGGTACGCCATGACCGGGTTGACCGGGCGCAGCAGGTCGGCCACGACGTCACCGGTGCGGATGCGCTCGGCAAGCTCCGGTGGGCTCCAGATGTTGACCGTGCCGAGCAGCCCCTGTCCGATCCACACGTACGTCGCCAGCCGGTCGCGCGGGTAGCCCGCCGCCGCCCCGCCCGCGGCGCCGCCCGCGACGGCCAGCAGGACGAAACAGCGGAGGAACCCGAAAACGGAGTTGGTGAACATTGCGGCAACCATCGCCTGTCGATACGTGGCATATCGACGGAATTCAGCGGCTGCTACTGCGGCGTACATGCGTAATGTGGTCATATCGGGGCGCGCCACGGTAGCGGTGACGGGTCTCAAGTCGTACCCTCCTTCCGCGACCGCGCCAGAATGTACTCCGGACCAGCCTTGGGACGCTGGTCAATTCCCAGCGCGGGTGACTTCTCTTTGGGGCGAGGGGATCTGAGGGTGAGCGACGTGCACCCGGACGAAGAGCCGGGAACCGCCGCGCCTACCTGGGCGTCCCTGCCCACCATGCCCTGGGCCCGCACCAAGCCCGGCAACCGGCGCAACCCCGACCTCGGCGACTCCCCCACCCCGCTGCCGCCACACCGCAGGCCGGAGCGGCCACCTACGCCGCCGCGCCCCGCCGCCGTGCCACCCGGGCACCCCGGGCACCCCGGCCCTCCGCCCCCGCAGTTCCGGCAACCCGCCCGCCCCGCGTACCCGCCGCCACCCGGCCCACCCCGCGGCGCCTCGCCCGCGCCCCGGCCCGGGTACGGGCCCCTACGCCCCGGCACTCCCCTGTCCCCGCCGCCGGCCGCACCGCCGGTGTCGGCGCCACCGGTCTCCGGCCCGCCCGTCTCGGCACCACCCGTCTCGGCACCACCCGTCTCGGCACCACCCGTCTCGGCACCACCCGTCTCGGCACCACCCGTCTCGGCACCACCCGTCTCCGGCCCACCCTCCACAAGTGGCGACCCGGAGAGCGGGGCGCTGCCCGTACTCCGGCAATCCGGCACGGACGGCAACGGCGCGACGGCGTCCGCGCCGTCCGGCCCGGACGCCGAGGGCATCCTCGCGGAGCTCCGATGGCGGTTCGACCCGGACACGCTCCGGGAGATCGTCGACGTAGCCGAGATCGACGAGCTCATCGAGGTCCGGCGGCTACTCACCGCGAAACTCGCTCGCGTCGAGGACAACGGACGTCGCGCGCGGCTGCTCAGCCTGCGCGCGGTGGTCTCGCGGATCCTCGGCGACCTCGACGAGGCCCTCGCCGACGGCGAGCTCGCGCTCACCCACGCGGAGGCGACCGGTGAGCTGCGGCGGATCGCGATCGCACAGGCCCGGCTCGCGCACGTGCTGCAATGGCGCGGCGAGCACGCCGCGGCCGACCGGCTGTTCGTGCTCGCCAACTCCACCGAACTGCCCGACCGCCTGCGCGCGGCGATCTACCAGCAGACCGGTAAATGCGCTTATGACCAGGGCCGGTTCATCGAGGCGTGCAACCATTTCGAGAAGGCCCTCGAACTGCGCGGCGAGGAGGACCCCGACCTCATCGCGCAGACCGAGCTGGCCCTGGACGCGGTGTTCCGGCGGGTGGCCGAGAGCGACTGGGGCCCGTACCCGCGTTCGCGCGACGAGATCGTCGGTGCCCGAACGGCCCTGACGGCGGAGTTCGACGAACACACCCGGCGCTGGGGCTTCGCCGACGACCTCGGCGTGCTGCGGATCCCGCCACGCTTCACTGACGTGCAGCCCTTCCGGGACGGCGTCGCGTGGGTGCAGCGACCGGGCTCCCGCTTCTGGGAGCTGATCGACGAGAGCGGGGAGCTGCAGATCGACCACACCGCCGGGTACCTGGGCGTCGGCAACTTCTCCGACGGCATCGCCTGGGTATCCCGGGACGGCGCGCACGGCTGGATCGCGGTCGACAAGGCCAACGCCGTCCTCATTCCGACCGGCTACGACGACGTGCGGCCGTTCCGACGCGGGCTGGCGCCGGTACGCCGCGGCGGGCGCTGGGGCGCGGTCGACAGCACCGGCCGGATCGTCGTGCCGCTGCGCTACGACGGCTTCGTCACGGCGCTGCACGACGGGCGGTACATCGACGGCTTCAGCGACGAGGGCCTCGCCATCGTCGCGCTCGGGCACTACCGGGGCGTGGTGGACCGCACCGGCCGGCTGATCGTGCCGCCGGTCCATCCGGTCGTGGTGATCCATCCCGTCGCCTTCTTGATCACGGATCCGGCCCAGCGCTGGGGCGCGCTGGACCGCCGTGGCCGCCGGCTGCTGGAGACGCGGTTCGCCAGCCGGACAGACGTCACCGACCAGCTCGACCGCCTGCTCAGCGACGCTCGACCGATCTTGTAAGCGCGCTACGGTCGGGATTATGGAGTTCCGACACCTCGGCCGCTCCGGAGTGCAGGTCAGTACGATCTCGTACGGCAACTGGATCACCCACGGCTCGCAGATCGAGGAGGAACGGGCGCTCTCCTGCGTGCGCGCCGCCCTCGACCTGGGCATCACCACCTTCGACACGGCCGACGCGTACGCCGACACCCGCGCCGAGGCGGTGCTGGGCCACGCGCTCGAAGGCGAGCGCCGGGAGGGCCTGGAGATCCTGACGAAGGTGTACTGGCCGACCGGTCCCGGCCGCAACGACCGCGGCCTGTCCCGCAAGCACATCATGGAGTCCATCGACGGCTCCCTGCGCCGCCTGAAGACCGACTACGTAGACCTCTACCAGGCCCACCGCTACGACGAGCACACCCCGCTGGACGAGACGATGGAGGCCTTCGCCGACATCATCCATGCCGGCAAGGCGCACTACCTGGGCGTCTCGGAGTGGCGGGCCTCGCAGATCCGCGCCGGGCACGCGCTGGCCCGCGAGCTGAAGATCCAGCTCGTCTCCAGCCAGCCGCAGTACTCGATGCTGTGGCGGGTCATCGAGCGGGATCCGGCCAAGGTCGACAGTCCACGCTGAGGCATTTTCAACCGTGGAAGATTCAGGAGTAGCCCCGGTCCGGTTGGAACTGTCACGGTACTAACCGCCGGCCCGGGCGCTCCTTACTGGACAGCGCTAGGGTCAAGGTCATGGAGTTCCGTCACCTTGGCCGTTCAGGCATGCTCATCAGTGAAATCTCGTACGGCAACTGGATCACCCACGGCTCTCAGGTCGAAGAGGAGCAAGCGACCGCGTGCGTACGCGCCGCCCTCGACCTGGGCATCACCACCTTCGACACGGCCGACGTCTACGCTGGCACCCGCGCGGAGGAGGTCCTCGGTCGGGCCCTCGCCGGCCAGCGCCGGGAGAGCCTCGAAATCTTCACAAAGGCGTACTGGCCGACCGGCAACGGCCGCAACGACCGCGGCCTGTCCCGCAAGCACATCATGGAGTCCATCAACGGCTCCCTGCGGCGGCTACAGACCGACTACGTGGACCTGTACCAGGCCCACCGGTACGACTACGCAACCCCGCTGGAAGAGACGATGGAGGCCTTCGCCGACATCGTGCACTCCGGCAAGGCGCACTACATCGGTGTCTCCGAGTGGAAGGCCTCGCAGATCCGCGAGGCGCACGCGCTGGCCCGCGAGCTGAAGATCCAGCTCGTCTCCAGCCAGCCGCAGTACTCGATGCTGTGGCGGGTCATCGAGAGCGAGGTCGTGCCCACGTGTGAGGAGCTGGGCATCGGCCAGATCGTATGGTCGCCGATGGCGCAGGGTGTCCTGACCGGCAAGTACCTGCCCGGCCAGCCCGCGCCGGCCGGCTCCCGGGCCACCGACGAGAAGTCGGGCGCCGCGATGATCGCGCGGTTCATGGAAGACGACGTGCTGACCCGGGTACAGCAGCTCAAGCCGCTCGCCGAGCAGGCCGGCCTCACCATGGCCCAGCTGGCGATCGCGTGGGTGCTGCAGAACCCGAACGTGTCGTCGGCGATCGTCGGCGCCACCCGCCCCGAGCAGCTCGAGGACAACGTCAAGGCGGCCGGCGTCAAGCTCGACGCGGACCTGCTGAAGGCGATCGATGAGGCGCTGGACCCGATCGTCGAACGGGACCCCGCCAAGACCGAGAGCCCGCTGCAGCGCCCGTAACGCCGAAAACGGGGGTGTCCGGGCCACCCGGACACCCCCGTTACGTCAGCAGTCCTCTTCGACCAGCGCTTCCAGCGCGGGAAGCGCCGCGACGAGCGCCACCCGCTGCTCCTCGGTCAACCGGGCGACCCGGGCGACCAGCAGCGCCGTACGCTCCGACCTGATCCGTACGAGCGCCTCGACGCCGGCAGGTGACAGCGACACGCGTACCGAGCGGGCGTCGGTCGGGTCGGGTTCCCGCGTGATCAGACCGCGGTCAGCGAGCGATGCGAGCACCCGAGTCATGGTCGGGGCGGTCACCGCCTCGCGGGCGGCGAGTTCCCCGGAGCGCAGCGGGCCGTGCTGTTCCAGGGTCGCCAGCGCCGACAGTTGCAGCGGCGGAATGTCGTTGGTGGCCAGCCGGATCCGGCGGGCCAGGCGGCCGACCGCGAGCCGCAACCGGGTCGCCAGTTCGCTGTCCACGGGAGGTGGCTCGGTCACGGTGTTCACTCCTCGGACATGTGCTTCGAGGGGTGAACACTAACAATGACGGATTGTCCCGTAGTCGGGACCCACCTCGCCGGCGGCGGAACAGATGTACCTCGCTGGCAGCAGGTCAGATATTCAGATGTGGGAAGAGGTAGAAGCCGTTCTGCAGCGCGCCGAAGTGCATGCCGAGCAGGTCGGCCAGGAAAAAGACGAACTTGAAGAAGAGCGCATTGATGCGCGGCGTCCACAGCAGGACGATCAGGATCAGCATGCCGTACGGCGCGATCTGCTGGAACGCCCGCCGCCACTGCGGGTTGAGCCACGGCTCGATCAGGTTGCCCCCGTCGACGCCGGGGATCGGCACGAAGTTGAGCACCGCCGCAGTGAGCTGGAGGAATGCCAGGAACGCCACCGCTGCCCAGAACGTCTCGTGCGCGGCGGTGTCGACGCCGACCGCGAACGGCAGCACGAGCACGATCGTGAACAGCAGGTTGGTGGCCGGGCCGGCGAAGCTGATGAGGCTGTCCCAGCGCCGGCTGCGGATCGAGTGCCGGTCGACCCAGACCGCGCCGCCCGGCAGGCCGATGCCGCCGAGCAGGACGAAGACGAGCGGGATCACGAACGACAGGAACGGGTGCGTGTACTTGAGCGGATTGAGCGTCAGATAGCCCCGGTGGGCCACCATCTGGTCGCCGCCGTGGAAAGCGGTGATGGCGTGCGCGTACTCGTGCAGGCACAGGGACACGAGCCAACCCGCGACCACGAACAGGAACACGTTGAGCCGGGCGTTGCCCAGATCTGTCCAGGCCAGCCAGCCACTGACCGCCATCAGGGCGACGAGACCGAGGAAGATCGGGCTGGGTCGGAACTGCGCGCGGCTCGCCTCGTACGGCCGGCGCTGGCTGCCGAGCACCTCACTCCTCCCGCGGCAGGAGGCTCATCCGGTACTCCACCCGGTCCTCCTCGACCAGGCTCGCCGTGACCGCACCGGCGGCGAGCAGGTCGCGCCAGGACTGCCCGAGCCAGGACTCGGCGTCGGACTGGCTGGAAAACGCCTCGTGCGGCCCATCAACAGGCCGCCCTTGGGCGTCCTCGTACCGCCACGTCCACGCCATCTCGTGCACCCCTTCCCCATCGACCCCGCAGTCAGCCTAACGACCTCTGGCACGAAGTTCGGACGCCGGGCACCAACCGCTCAACCCCGCGCCATAGGGTACGGGGCATGTCAGAGCAGTCGGCCAGGCGTTTCCTCGTCCTCGGCGGGATCCGTTCGGGCAAGTCCGAGCTTGCCGAGAATCTGGTATCGGGCACCGGCACCGTCCGGTACGTGGCGACCGCCGGCGCCAGCGGCGACGATCCGGGGTGGACGGCGAGGGTCGAGGCACACCGCACGCGCCGCCCGGCCGGATGGGCGACGGAGGAGATCGGCTCCGACCCGGACCGCCTGATCACGCTGCTCGCCGAGGCGAAGCCGGACGAGGCGCTGCTCGTCGACGACCTGGGCGGCTGGCTCACCGCCAGCCTGGACGCCGCCGGGGCGTGGAGCGACGAGGCACCCGAAGCCCTCGGGCACCAGCCCGCCACGTCGCTCGCCGCCGCCGTCCGCGACTGCTCCGCGAGCCTGCTCGTACTCGTGAGCCCCGAGGTCGGGCTCTCGGTCGTCCCGCCGACGGCGGCCGGCCGGCTCTTCGCCGACGCCATCGGCGAAGTCAACAAGGCGGTGGCCGCAGCGTGCGACGGGGTGGCGTTCGTCGTCGCGGGCCAGCCCACCTGGCTCAAGGGCACCGATCCGCGCGGCGCCGCCGCCGCTGCCGCGCCCGCGTTCACGCCGGTCACCCACCCGGCCATCAGCCCGGCAGCCGGCGTCGCGGACGCGAGCGCGCAGGTCGCGACGCCGGCGCCGGCCACCTGGGCCGGGGCAGAGACGGCGACATTGCCCGTAGTGGAAGCCGGCGAAGCGGCACAACCCATCGCTGTCGGCATGTACCTGCCGATGCCCGACGAGCCCTCTTCCGCCGCGGCCGGCGAGCGGCTGGCCAGGCTCGACGTTCCGGGTGCGGGGCTGGGCGCACTCGCCCCGGTCGTCACGTTCGCCGCGGGCACCCAGCGGCAGGAGATCCCCCGGCCCTGGCAGACCGTGCAGATGTTCCTGCTGCACGCCGACCATGCCGGCGGCGTCGCCGCCGGCGACTCCCCCGCCGAGTCCGCCCGCCGCCTGGAGGCGGTCGAGCGCGGCGAGGGCGTGTGGGCGCTGCTCGCCGGCGCCGCGGGGGTAGGGGTGCAGACCGTCCGGGTCGGTGGCGCTGCCGCGGTCGAGGAGGCCGACGCGATGTCGGACGCCGAGGTCGACGCGGCGCTGCGGTACGGCTGGCAGCTCGCCGAAAGCGCGGTGGACGCCGGCACCGACCTGATAGTGATCGGCTCCGGCGGGGCGGGCGCCGACGCCGTGGCCGCCGCGGTGATCGCCCTGACCGCGAACGGCGAAGCGGCCGCGCTGCTCGGCCGCGTGTTCACCGCGGACGGCCGGATCGACGACCTGGCGTGGATGCGCCGGTGCGCGGCGGTACGCGACGCGCTGCACCGCGTACGCCCGCACGCCCGGGACCCGCGCACGATCCTCGCCGCGCTCGGCGGCCCCGACCACGCCGTGGCGACCGGCATGCTGCTGGGCGCCGTCTCCCGGCGTACGCCGGTGCTGCTCGACGGCCCGGTGGGCATCGCGGCCGCGCTCGTCGCGCGGGACTTCGGCGCGCAGACCCGGCACTGGATCCTGCTGCCCGACACCGGCGGTCACCCGGGCGTACGGCTCGGCGCGGACGTGCTTGGCCTCTCCCCGGTCCTGGATCTCAAGCTGGGGCTCGGCGAAGGCGCGGCTGCGCTCGCGGCGCTGCCGACGCTGCGCTCGGCGCTCACGCTCGCGGCGACGCTACCCACCGCGCCCGGCGCGGCGGCGCTACCCACCGCGCCCGGTGTCTGACCCTGCCGCCGGCGCCGAGCGGGACCCTGTCGCCGGCGCCGAGCGCGAGCGCCGGGCGGCCGCTGCCGGGCTGCGACTGGCGCTGACCACGTTCACGGTGGCGCCGGTCCGCGGCGGGCGCGTCGACCGGGCCACGGCCGCCGTCGCGATGTCGCTCGCCCCGCTCGTCGGCGCGGCGCTGGGAGTCGTCCTCGGCGGCGCCGGCCTGGGGCTGCGCTGGCTGGGCACCCCGGCCCTGGTCGCGGGCGTCGTCACGGTCGGCCTCGGGGTGCTACTCACCCGTGGACTGCACGTCGACGGGCTCGCCGACACGGTCGACGGGCTCGGCTCGTACCGGGACGCCACCGGCACGTTAGAGATCATGAAGAAGCCGGACGTCGGCCCGTTCGGGGTGGCGGCGATCGTCCTCGTGCTGCTGCTGCAGGCCACGTGTGCGGCCGCCGTGCTGAGCCGGCCGTGGCCCGCGGCGCTCGCCGGGATCGCGGCGGCGACCGCGGCGGGGCGCCTGGCCGTCACCTGGACCTGCCGGCGGGGTGTCCCGGCGGCGCGCCCGGACGGCCTCGGCGCCATGGTCGCGGGTACGGTCGGCTGGTTCTCCGCGGTCGTGGGCCTGGTCTTCGTCGCCGTGCTGGCGCTGCCCGCGGTGCCGGGCCTGCCCGCGCAGGGGCCGGTCGCCGTCGCCGTCGCGCTGCTCGCCACCGCCCTGCTGGTACGCCACGTCGTGCGCCGGATCGGTGGCGTCACCGGCGACGTGTTCGGCGCGGTCGTCGAGGTCGGGGTGTCGGTCGCCTATGTGGGGCTGGCCCTGTCCTGACGGACTAACGGACGCCGGGCCGCACGAACGGCGGCTTGACGACCTTCATCCGCGAGCTCCGGCCACGCACGTCGACCTCGACCTCGCTGCCCGCACCGAGCCCGGCGGCCGTGTCGAGGAGGGCGAGGGCGATACCGACCCGGCGCGTGGGCGAGAAGGTACCGCTGGTGATCTCGCCGACGGTCTCGTCGCCGCGGAGCACCGCCATGTGGGCGCGGGGGATGCCCCGATCGAGTGATTCCAGCCCCCACAGCACCCGGCGCGGGCCGGCCTCTTTCTCGGCCAGCAGCGCCTCGCGGCCCCAGAACCGGGGCTTGGCCCAGCCGACCGCCCAGCCGGCACGGGCCTGCACCGGCGTGATCTCCAGCGACAGGTCCTGGCCGTGCAGCGGGTAACCCATCTCGGTGCGCAGCGTGTCCCGGGCGGCCAGCCCACAGGCGCGGATGCCGTGCTCCTGACCGGCGGCCATGATCGCGTCCCACAGCTCGGTGGCCTGGTCGACCGGGGCCACCAGCTCGTACCCGTGCTCGCCGGTGTAGCCGGTGCGGCAGACGATGACGTCGCCGGAGACCGCGAAGCTCATGTACGGGTGGTCGGTCGGCAGCCCCATCGCGGTCAGCACGTCGGCCGAGCGGGGGCCCTGCACCGCGAGGACCGCGTAGTCGGCGTGCCGGTTGGTGACCTCGACCCCCGGCGGCGCGGCCTCGGCCAGCCGGCGGACGACCTCGGCGGTGTTGGCCGCGTTCGGGATCAGGAACACGTCGTCGTCGGCGTTGAGGTAGGCGATCAGGTCGTCGACCACCCCGCCGGTGGCGTCGTCGCAGCACAGCGTGTACTGCGCCTGACCGGGCTCGATCCGGCCCAGGTCGCCGGTGAGGCACGCGTTGACGAAGCCGGCCGCGCCCGGCCCGCGCACCGTCGCCTTGCCGAGGTGGGACACGTCGAACACCCCGACGCCCTCGCGGACCGCCGTGTGCTCCTTGAGCACACCGCCGCCCGCGTACTCAAGCGGCATCTCCCAGCCGCCAAAGGCGGCGAACTTCGCGCCTAGCTCGGCGTGACGTGGGTAGAGCACCGGACGCAGCAAGGCTTCGCTCATGGGTGGCAACCTATCGCGTCGGACCTGGGGGTTCGTCCCCGCCGCCCGTGATCGTCGCCTAGCATCGGCGCCTAACGTGCTTTATCCCAGCGGACGGAGAACCTGTGACCTCGCTCAACCTGGTGGACACCGATCCTGCTGAGCTGCGCGTCGACGCGGTCGTCATCGGCGTGCACAGCGTCGCCGAACCCGTGGCCGGCCAGCCGCCACTGCTCCTCGCATCCGGGGCGGAGAGCATCACCGCCGCGTTCGACGGCCGCCTCAGCGAGACGCTGTCCCTGCTCGGCGCAGCCGGCGCGCCCGGTGAGGTCACGAAGCTGGCCAGCCTGGGTGCGGTGACGGCGCCCCTGGTCGTAGCGGTCGGGCTCGGCCCTGAGCCGACCGGCGCGGCACCGGCGGCGGAGATCCTGCGCCGGGCCGCCGGTTCGGCCGTACGGGCTCTTGCCGGCGCCACCAACGTGGCGCTGAGCCTCCCGCTCTCCGACGACCCGGGCGGCGCCGACGCCGTCCACGCGCTGCGGGCGATCGCCGAGGGCGCGCTGCTGGGCAGCTACCGGTTCGCCGCGTACAAGACGAAGCCGGCGCCCGGCCGGCGCGATCCGGTGGACGCGGTGAGCGTGCACGTACCCGACGCCGGTGACGAGACGATGACGGTCGAGCTGGCCCGGGTCGTGGCGGTGACGTCGGCGGTCTGCCGGGCCCGCGACTGGGTCAACTGCGCCCCGAACGACCTGCGGCCGCCGGACTTCGCGGACGCGATCGCCGAGGCGGCTACCAAGGCCGGCCTTCAGGTCGAGGTGCTCGACGAGACGGCGCTCAAGGAGGCCGGGTACGGCGGCATCCTCGCCGTCGGCCAGGGCTCGGAGGCCCCGCCGCGGCTGGTCCGCCTGTCGTACCGGCCGGAGGGCTCGCCGGCGCGGCACGTCGCGCTCGTCGGCAAGGGGATCACGTTCGACAGCGGTGGCGTGTCCATCAAGCCGGCGCAGGGCATGTGGGAGATGAAGTCGGACATGGCCGGCGCCGCCGCAGTGGCCGCCACCATGCTCGCCATCGCGGCGCTCACGCCGAACGTGGCCGTGACCGGGTACGCGGCCCTCGCGGAGAACATGCCGTCCGGATCGGCGTACCGCCCCGGTGACGTGGTGCGCATGTACGGCGGCAAGCACGTCGAGGTGCTCAACACCGACGCCGAGGGCCGGATGGTGCTGGCTGACGCGATCGTGCGCGCCGGCGAGGACAACCCCGACTACCTGGTCGAGACGTCGACGCTCACCGGCGGTCAGGTGGTGGCCCTGGGCAAGCGCGTCGCCGGCCTCATGGGCGACGCCGCGTTCATGGACCGGCTCAAGAAGATCGGCGACGAGGTCGGCGAGCCCGCGTGGCCGATGCCGATCCCGGACGACGTGCGTAAGGGCATGGAGTCCGAGGTGGCCGACATCTCGCAGGTCAACGCCGGGATGGACCGTGCCGGTCACATGCTGCAGGGTGGCGCGTTCCTGTCCGAGTTCGTCCCGTCCGGCCTGCCGTGGGCGCACCTGGACATCGCCGGTCCCGCGTACCACTCGGGTGAGCCGTTCGGGTACTGGACGAAGGGCGGCACCGGGGTGCCGGTGCGGACGCTGACCGCGCTGATCGAGGACGTGGCCGCGAACGGCTGAGCTGTCACGCCGGTGGCGAGTGCGCTACGAAACGGCCGAACCCATTGGGTAGCGCACTCAACCGCAGGCATTGGCGACGCAATTCTCAAGAACGAAAGGGATAAATCAGCCGGCTTCGGCCCGCTTACGTCGCGCGTTGTAATCGCGCATACGTTGCGGGTATCCGACCAACGCGACGTCGTATACGGGAATTCCCAGCCGGAAACCGAACCGGCGCGCCTCGTCCGGACTGCCGATGCGCCGACGGGTCCACTCACCGTCATGGGCGATGAGGATGACGGTCGTTTCCGTGACCGTCGTGCGCGGCTCGATCAGCGCTTCGACACCGCGCCGGCTGCGCACGAACTGCTCCAGATGCTCGAGGTCAGCTTTGCTGGCCGCCGCCGAACCGGCGACGCCCGCCTTCCGGCGCCGGCGAAATAATGCCACCGACCATCCCCTCCCCGTTTGGCGCGCTCCGCGTCAGGCCGAGTGTGCGCAAAGGGTACGCCGGATCAGCGTGTCGTAGGGCACCTCATTCCCCAGATCCCTTCAGACAGTGACAAGATGTCCGAGGATTATGAATAGCGCCGGCCGCCCGTGACCGGCCGTGCACCGCCAGGGAGACAACACGTGAGCGACCCGAACGCCGGTTACGACGTAGTAATCCTCGGGGGCGGCAGCGGTGGTTACGCCACCGCGCTGCGCGCCGCGGAGCTCGACCTGTCCGTCGTGCTCATCGAGAAGGACAAGGTCGGCGGTACCTGCCTGCACCGCGGCTGCATCCCCACCAAGGCTCTGCTGCACGCGGGTGAGGTCGCCGACGCCACCCGCGAGGCGGAGCAGTTCGGCGTGCAGGCCACGTTCAACGGCATCGACATGAAGGCCGTCAACTCCTACAAGGACGGCGTCATCAGCCGGCTCTACAAGGGCCTGCAGGGGCTGATCAAGTCCCGCAAGATCACGTACGTGGAGGGCGCGGGCCGGCTGGTCGCGCCCAACGCCGTCGAGGTCAACGGCCAGCGCTACGTCGGCCGCAACATCGTCCTCGCCACCGGCTCGTACTCGAAGTCCCTTCCGGGGCTGGAGATCGACGGCGAGCGGGTCATCACCTCCGAGCACGCCCTGACGCTCGACCACGTGCCCGCCTCGGCCGTGATCCTGGGCGGCGGAGTGATCGGCTGCGAGTTCGCGAGCGCATGGAAGTCCTTCGGCGTCGACGTCACGATCGTCGAGGCGCTGCCCCGGCTCGTCGCGGCCGAGGACGAGCAGAGCTCGAAGGCGCTGGAGCGGGCCTTCCGCAAGCGCGGCATCGCCTTCAAGGTCGGCAAGCCGTTCGAGAAGGTCGAGAAGACCGATTCCGGCATCAAGGTCACGATCCAGGGCGGCGAGACGATCGAGGCCGAGCTGCTGCTGGTCGCCGTCGGCCGCGGGCCGGTCACGGCCAACATCGGGTACGAGGAGCAGGGCGTCCGGATGGACCGCGGCTTCGTGCTCACCGACGAGCGCCTGCGCACCAACCTGCCGAACGTGTACGCCGTGGGCGACATCGTCCCCGGTCTCCAGCTGGCCCACCGCGGCTTCCAGCAGGGCATCTTCGTCGCCGAGGAGATCGCGGGCCAGAACCCGCCGGTCATCGACGAGAGCGGCATCCCGCGGGTGACCTACACCGAGCCGGAGGTCGCGTCGATGGGCCTGAGCGAGGCCAAGGCGCGCGAGAAGTACGGCGACAAGGTGGAGACGGTCACCTACGACCTGGCCGGCAACGGCAAGAGCCAGATCCTCAAGACCGCGGGCTTCGTGAAGCTCGTCCGGGCCCCCGAGGGGCCGGTCGTCGGCCTGCACCTGGTCGGCAGCCGGGTGAGCGAGCTGATCGGCGAGGCGCAGCTGATCTACAACTGGGAGGCGTTCCCCGCGGAGGTCGCCCAGCTCATCCACTCGCACCCGAGCCAGAGCGAGGCGCTCGGCGAGGCCCACCTGGCGCTCGCGGGCAAGCCGCTGCACGTCCACGGGTGATCAAGAACCCTTACCACCCAGTAGCTATTGACGACGTGAAAAGCTGGCGACACCAGCTACACATGAGGAGTTTGTGAAATGCCGGTATCGGTCACCATGCCGCGGCTCGGCGAAAGCGTCACCGAGGGCACCATTACCCGCTGGTTGAAGCAGGAGGGTGACCGGGTGGAGGCCGACGAGCCCCTGCTCGAGGTCTCCACCGACAAGGTGGACACCGAGATCCCCGCCCCCGCGGCCGGCGTTCTCGCTCGGATCGTGGTCCGCGAGGACGAGACCGCCGAGGTCGGTAGCGAGCTGGCGATCATCGCCGGCGACGGCGAGTCGGTCGGCGACAGCGCGCCGGCCGGCACCGGACAGGCCGAGACGCGGCCCGAGCCGGTCCAGCCGACCACGACCGCGGCCGAGGAGTCGGAGCCCGAGGCGCCGGCCCCCGACGCGAGCCGCGCCGCAGCGAGCCAGCCGCAGGCCAGCGGTGGGCAGTCGCCCAACGGCGCAGCCGGCGGGCCGACGACCTCCGTGACCATGCCGGCGCTCGGCGAGTCGGTCACCGAGGGCACCGTCACCCGCTGGCTCAAGTCCGTCGGCGACACCGTCGAGGCGGACGAGCCGCTGCTGGAGGTCTCGACCGACAAGGTCGACACGGAGATCCCGGCGCCGGCGAGCGGCACGCTGCTCGAGATCAAGGTGCCCGAGGACGAGACCGTGGCGGTCGGTGCCGAACTGGCGGTCATCGGCGCGGCCGGTGGCGCGCAGGCTGCCCCGGCGCAGCAGACCGCTCCGGCCCAGCAGCCGGCCCAGCAGCCGGCCCCGGCAGCGGCGGCGGCCCCCGCGGCGGCGCCCGCCCAGGCGAGCGGCAACGGGACCGGCCCGCAGGCCGGCACCGCGCAGGCGGTCGACGACTTCGCTGGGTACGTGACCCCGCTGGTCCGCCGCCTCGCCAGCGAGCACGGCGTGGACCTGTCGAGCCTGACCGGCACCGGTGTCGGCGGGCGCATCCGCAAGCAGGACGTGCTCGACGCCGCCGAGCGCCAGCGGGCGGCGGCCAAGCCCGCTCCGGCGGCGGCACCGGCTCGGACCGCGGCGCCGTCGGCCCCGTACGTGAAGCCGCAGCCGAGCCCGCTGCGTGGCCGCACCGAGAAGCTGACCCGGATCCGGAAGATCACGGCGCAGCGGATGGTCGAGTCGCTGCAGATCTCCGCCCAGCTCACGACCGTCGTCGAGGTCGACGTCACCCGGATCGCCAAGCTGCGCCAGCAGGCGAAGGCGCAGTTCGAGCAGACGCACGGCGTGAAGCTGTCGTTCCTTCCGTTCTTCGCGCTCGCGGCGGTCGAGGCACTGCGGGTCCACCCCAACGTGAACGCCTCGATCGACCTGGAGGCGGGCACCGTCACGTACCACGACGGCGAGCACCTGGGCATCGCGGTGGACACCGAGAAGGGCCTGATGGTTCCGGTGATCCACGACGCCGGTGACCTCAACCTGGCCGGGCTGGCCAAGCGCATCGCCGACCTGGCCGAACGCGCCCGTACCAACAAGCTCACCCCGGACGACCTGTCCGCAGGCACGTTCACGCTGACCAACACCGGCAGCCGGGGCGCGCTGTTCGACACGCCGATCATCAACCAGCCGCAGGTCGGCATCCTCGGCACCGGCTCCGTCGTCAAGCGGGCCGTCGTCGTCACCGACCCGGAGCTGGGCGAGGTCATCGTGCCGCGCTCGATGGTCTACCTGGCGCTCTCCTACGACCACCGTCAGGTCGACGGCGCCGACGCGGCCCGGTTCCTGACGACGATCAAGGAGCGGCTCGAGGGCGGCAACTTCGAGTCGGAGCTCGGCCTGGCGTGACGCCAGCATGATCACGGAGGGTCCGGGCACCTATGGTGCCCGGACCCTTTCCATGAACTGAGAGGAGACGTCATGCGGATCCTCATCGCGGGTTCTTCCGGGTTCCTCGGCAGCCGGCTGGTCCGTTTCCTGCACGAGGACGGCCACAAGGTCCGCCGGCTGGTACGCCGTGAACCGCGGGCCGGCGACGAGACGCGCTGGGACCCCGGTCGGGGGCGCGTCGACGAAGCCGCGATCACCGAAGCCGACGTCGTCGTCAACCTCGCCGGCGCGAACGTCGGCGGCAAGCGCTGGACCCCGGCGTACAAGCGTGAACTGCACGACAGCCGGATCGACACCACGGCGACCCTCGCCCGGGCCATCGCCGCCACCGGCGGCTCGACGGCCCTCCTCAACTCCTCGGCCGTCGGGTTCTACGGCGACACCGGCGACCGGGCGATCGACGAGCGGGCCCCGGCCGGCACGGGTTTCCTGGCCGACCTCTGCCGCGACTGGGAGGCCGCCACAGCCCCGGCGGAGGCCGCCGGCGTACGGGTGGTGCATCTGCGTACCGGACTGCCCCTCGACAGCGACGGCGGCCTCCTGAAGCCGCTCGTGCCGATCTTCCGGCTGGGCGCCGGCGGCAAGCTGGGCAGCGGCGACCAGTACCTGCCGTGGATCTCGCTGCCGGACTGGCTGGCCGCGGTGCGGTTCCTCCTGAACCGGCCAGAGGTGGCCGGGCCGGTCAACCTCACCGGCCCGAATCCGGTGACCAACGCCGCGTTCACCCGCGCGCTGGCCCGCCAACTGCGCCGGCCGGCGCTCGTACCCGTACCGCCCCTCGCGCTGCGGGTCGCGCTCGGCGAGTTCGCCGACGAGGCCCTCGCGAGTCAACGGGTACTCCCCGGCGTACTGACGAAGGCCGGCTTCGACTTCCGGTACCGCGACGTGACGTCCGCGCTGCGTTGGGCGGTCGACCATGCCGATTGACGGGCGCAACCACGGCTCGCACGGGAAGCGTTGATACGCTGCCCCGAGTGTCAGTGACGCAGCAGAGCGCCGGGACGATCGACGGCACCGCACAGGCGGGGACCCGCGACAAGCCGGTAGCTGATCGACGTAGCCGCCGACGCGCCGACGCGCTCATGGTGGCGCTGGCTTTGGTCGGCGCCGCCTGGCTCCTTGGCGGTCTGTGGGTCCACCCCGACCGCCGGGCCATCACCATCAACGCCAGCGACCAGGCGCTCTTCGAGTGGCTGCTCGCCTACGCGGCGGACACGCTGCGGGGCGGCCACAACCCGCTCTGGACCGACCTGCTCAACGCGCCCGGCGGCGTCAACCTCGCCGTCAACACCGCGGTGACCGTACTGGGGTGGGTGCTCGCCCCGGTGACGCTGCTGTTGGGCCCGTCGGTCACGTTCACCGTCGCGCTGACGTTCGGCGTCGCCGCCACCCCGGTCGCGTGGTACCTGCTGCTGTCGCGCAAGCTCGTGCGCACCCCGGCCGCCGCGATCGTCGGCGGGCTGTTCTGCGGCTTCGCGCCGGGGCTCGTCTCGCACGCCAACGCGCACGTCAACTTCGCCTCGGGGTACCTCGTACCGCTGATCATCTGGCGCGTGCTGGAACTGCGCCGGCCCGGACGCGCCGTACGCAACGGGTTGATCCTCGGTGTGCTGGTCGCGGTGCAGTTCTCGCTGGGCGCGGAGACGCTGTTCTTCGCCGCGCTGGCCTGCGGCGTACTGCTGGGCTTCCTGCTGGTCGCCGGCTACCGCGAGCCGCGTGAGCACATCGTCGCCTTCGCCAAGGGGCTCGCCACCACGGCGGTCACCGCGGGCGTGCTCCTGGCGTACCCGATCTGGATGATGTTCGCCGGCCCCGGCAGCTACCACGGGACCGGGTTCAACCAGGTCACCCACAGCGAGGACCTGATGGCGTACGGGGCGTTCCCGCGCCGGTCGCTCGCCGGGGTGCTCGGGCTGGCCGGGCGGCTGGCCCCCAACCCGACCGAGGAGAACAGCTTCTTCGGCGTACCCGGGCTGTTGCTGCTGATCGGGGCGGCCGTGCTGGCGCTGCGCCTGACCCGTGGCGCCGCCCGGCGCGCCCTGGCCCGGGCCCTCGTCGCCAGCGCGCTGCTGTTCGCGGTGCTGTCGCTGGGCCCGGTGCTCAAGTTCAATCACCACCGCACCGGCGTCCCGCTGCCGTACAAGCTGCTGCAGCATGCGCCGCTGTTCGACTCGGCGCTCCCCGGACGGTTCGCGCTCATCGTCACCGCGATCGCCGGCGTGCTGCTCGCCCTGAGCCTCGACCGGCTGCCGCGGCTCAAGCACCGCCGCCTGGTCGCCGCCGCGGTAGCGATGGGCCTCCTGCCGGTCGTGCCGGCGCCGCTGCTGACCATGGACCGGTCACCGGTGCCGCACTTCATCAGCTCCGGGCACTGGCGGGAGTACGTGCGGCCGGGCGAGACGCTGATCCCGGCGCCGCTGCCGTCAGACTGGCTCCCCGACGGTCAGCGCTGGCAGGCGGCGGTGCTGGCGGGCGGCGACGGCGAGACGTTCCGCGTCCCGGCCGGCTTCTTCCTCGGGCCGGACTCGAACGGCCGGGGCCGCATCGGGCCGCCGCCGCGGTGGATGCAGACGATGCTGTCGGAGGCCGCGCTGAGGGGTGACCGGCCGTTGGCGATCAGCCCGGTCATGCAGGCCGAGGCGCGTTCCGACCTGCAGTACTGGGGCGGCAACGTGATCGTGCTGCCCGACGGCGGGTACGGCAACCGTTGGAACCGCCGGCACGGCCTGCTCCTGGAGCTACTGACCGAGCTGTTCGGCGAGCCGACCCGGGTGGACGACGTCTGGCTCTGGCAGGTCCGCTAAGGCACCAGTTCGGGTTGCCGCTCCCCGGCGCCCTCCGGGTCCGCCTGCCGGCGCAGCTTTCCGGGCCACCAGACCACCCGGCCGGCGTCGACCGTGAGCGCCGGCACCAGCAGGGACCGCACCACCAGGGTGTCGAGCAGCACGCCGAACGCCACGGTGAACGCGATCTCGGCGACGAACACGAGGGGCAGTACCGACAGCGCCGCGAACGTCGCCGCGAGCACCACGCCCGCCGAGGTGATGACGCCACCGGTCACGGACAGGCCGGCGAGCGTGCCGGTGCGGTGGCCGCGCCGGCCGACCTCCTCGCGTACCCGGGTCATCAGGAAGATGTTGTAGTCCACCCCGAGCGCGACCAGGAACACGAACGCGAACAGCGGGAACGACGAGTCCGCCCCGGCGAAGCCCCACAGGTCGCGGAACACGACGCCGGAGACGCCGAGCGTGGCGAAGAACGACAGGATCACCGTCACGATCAGCAGCAGCGGGGCGACGACGGCCCGCAGCAGCAGCATGAGCACGACGAACACCACCGCCAGGACGAGCGGGATGATCACCTTCCGGTCGCGCTGCGCCGTGGTCTGCACGTCCAGGTTGATCGCAGTGAACCCGCCGACCTGCGCGTCCGCGCCGGGCAGCGCGTGCAGTTTCGCCCGCAGCGCCCGGATGACGTCGTCTGCCTG
This sequence comes from Planosporangium flavigriseum, assembly GCF_011947225.1. Lineage (GTDB taxonomy): Bacteria > Actinomycetota > Actinomycetes > Mycobacteriales > Micromonosporaceae > Planosporangium > Planosporangium flavigriseum. The sequence continues at coordinate 505,171 of NZ_JAATVW010000001.1, forward strand.
CGGCGAGTCCGCGGGTACGGCCAGGGTGACGTCGACCCGGACCAGTCCGTCCACGATCTTCGGCAGCGGGGTGGCGATCGGCGGGGTCGCCGCCGGCGGGGGAACCGGGGCGTACGGGACCGCCTGCGCCACGCCCGGTACGCCCTGCGCCGCGCTCACCACCTCCGGCAGCTTGTCGGCGCGCGCGACCACGATGGCGGGGCTGCCGGCCCCGGCGGGGAAGTGCCGGCCGATGTCGGTCTGGGCCACCTTGGAGTCGGGGTTGCCGATGAACTGCTCGGTCTGCGGGATGCCGTTGGTCTCCAGCCGGAACAGGCCGACTGCGAAGAGGCCGAGGATCAGCGCCGTCGCCACCCACACGAGGCGGGGGCGCGCGCCGACCAGCCGGGCGATCCGCGCCCAGACGCCGTGCTCCTCGACCGGGCGGGAGCCGAAGCGCGGCAGGAACGGCCAGAACGCGACCCGTCCGCACAGTGCGAGGACGGCCGGCAGCAGGAAGAGCATGCAGACCAGGGCGCAGGCGATGCCGATCGCGGCGACCGGGCCCAGCCCCTGGTTGGACTTGAGGTCGGAGACGAGCATGCACAGCAGGCCGAGGATGACGGTGGCTGCGCTCGCGACGATCGGCTCGACCGAGGCGCGCCAGGCCGTGCGGATCGCGTCGTAGCGGGAGGAGTGCCGGCGCAGTTCCTCACGGAACCGGGAGACCATCAGCAGCGCGTAGTCGGTTCCGGCGCCGATGACCAGGACGTCGAGGATCGCCTGCGTCTGCCCCGACACGGTCAGAATGTCATTTTTTGCCAGCAGGTACACCAGTCCGTTGGACATGCCCAGGGACACGCCCACGACGCCGAGCACCGCGAGCGGCAGGATCGGGCTGCGGTACACCACGACGAGGATGAAGAGCACGATTCCGGCCGTGGCGAGCAGCAGCATGCCGTTGATCGCGTCGAACACCTTCATCAGGTCGGCCAGGATGCCGGCCGGTCCGCCGACGTGCCCGCGCAGCCCGGGGGTGTCGCCGGCCCGGTCGCGGATCCATTTGATGTCGGCCTTGAGCTTCTGCGGGTCCGAGCCGGCGAACTGCACGACGACCTGGGACGCCTGCCGGTCGGCCGACGGGATCGGCCCGAGCGGCGGCCCGGCCAGCTTGTCGCCGAGGCGATCGCTGATCGCCCGTACATCGGCCGCGATCTTCTGCCGATCGGCGGGGGTGAGGCCGGACGGCCGGCTGTAGACGATGATCGCCGGCAGACTCTCCCGGCCGACGAACCGTTTCGCCAGCTCCTGCACCTTCGTGGCCTCGGAGCTGGCCGGCAGGTACTCGGCGCTGTCGTTCTTCTGCACCTCGGCGACCTTGCCGGCGAGGCTGCCGAGCGGGCCTCCGACCAGCAAAAACGCGATAATGCCGAGCGCCGGCAGCAGCCAGCGCAGCCGTCGCCGCACCGCCGTCGGAGTCCCACCCTGATTGCCGACCGTCATGACCGCTCCGCCTCCCCGTGATCACAAAGTGGCACGCACTGTCAGATTGCCGAGAGGGTACCGGCGACCCGGTACCCCGGATGACACCGGGGCTCACATGGATACACGCGAGTAGCGAGCCGGGAGCGCTACGCTCATCGACGTGACCAGTGCGAACCTTGGCACCGTGCGTACGGTGCATGCCGGCCTCATCGACTACGTAACCGCCTGGGACGAGCAGCGCCGCCTGCACGACGCGGTGGTGGCGGGCACCGAGCCGGACACGGTGCTGCTGCTGGAGCACCCGAGCGTGTACACCGCCGGCAAGCGCACCGAGGCGTGGGACCGGCCGATGGACGGCACCCCGGTCGTCGACGTCGACCGGGGCGGCAAGATCACCTGGCACGGCCCCGGCCAGCTCGTCGGGTACCCGATCGTCAAGCTGCCGGACCCGGTCGACGTCGTGGCGTACGTGCGCCGCGTCGAGCAGATGATCATTGACGTCTGCACCGAGCTGGGCCTGAAGACGACGCGGGTCGAGGGCCGCAGCGGCGTCTGGGTGCCGGCCGACGACCGGGGCCCGGACCGCAAGGTCGCCGCGATCGGCATCCGGGTCGCCCGCGGCGCGACCATGCACGGCTTCTCCATCAACTGCGACTGCGACATGAGCGCGTTCGACAACTTCGTGCCCTGCGGCATCCGCGACGCCGGCGTCACGTCGCTCTCCGCCGAGCTGGGCCGCGACGTGACGATCGCCGAGGTGCTCCCCATCGTCGAGAGGCACCTGCCGACGATCATGGCGTGAGCCGTCACCTTGGTCACAGTCGTACCGGGGCCGCGCTCCAAAGCGATCGGTCAATTCGTGACGCTCGTCGCGCTCCCGTCGTTGAGAGTGCCCGTCGGCGTACGCTGACCGGGTGACGATTGTCCAGCCCGAGGGCCGCCGGATGCTCCGCATCGAGGCCCGCAACGCCGAGACCCCCATCGAGCGCAAGCCGCCGTGGATCAAGGTCAAAGCCAAGATGGGTCCGGAGTACACCCAGCTGCGCGGGCTGGTCAGCCGCGAGGGGCTGCACACGGTCTGCCAGGAGGCCGGCTGCCCCAACATCTACGAATGCTGGGAAGACCGCGAAGCGACCTTCCTCATCGGCGGTGACCAGTGCACCCGCCGCTGCGACTTCTGCCAGATCGACACCGGCAAGCCGGCCGAGTTCGACGCCGACGAGCCCCGACGGGTGGCCGAGTCGGTCAAGACCATGGGCCTGCGGTACGCCACGATCACCGGCGTCGCGCGTGACGACCTGCCCGACGGTGGCGCGTGGCTGTACGCGGAGACCGTCCGCCAGATCCACGGGCTCGTGCCCGGGTGCGGCGTCGAGTTGCTCGTCCCCGACTTCAACGCCGAGCCGGAGCAGCTGGCCGAGGTGTTCGGCTCGGGGCCCGAGGTACTCGCGCACAACGTCGAGACCGTACCGCGGATCTTCAAGCGGATCCGGCCGGCGTTCCGCTACGAGCGCTCCCTCGACGTCATCCGGCAGGCCCGCGCGGCCGGGCTGGTCACCAAGTCCAACCTGATCCTCGGCCTGGGCGAGGAGCGCGACGAGGTGTCGCAGGCGCTACGGGACCTGCACGAGGCCGGCTGCGAGCTGATCACGATCACGCAGTACCTGCGTCCGACGCCCCGCCACCACCCGGTGGAGCGCTGGGTGAAGCCCGAGGAGTTCGTCGAGCTGCGCGAGGAGGCCGAGTCGATCGGCTTCGCCGGCGTCATGTCCGGCCCGCTGGTCCGCTCGTCGTACCGCGCGGGGCGGCTCTACCAGCAGGCGATCGACGCTCGAAGCGCCTTCCTCTCATGATCCTGGAGACTTTTCCGCCCTCCGTACGGAAAGGTCTCCGCGATCAGTCGTGCGATCAGGCGTGCGGTCGGGCGGTGACGCGGCACCGGGAAAGGCCCGGTGACCGGGCACACTAGACTCAGGCCCATGGCCACCGCCCCCCAGAAAGTTAAGTTCCGCGATCGGCTCAAGCAGATCGGCATGGTGTTCTCGTTCACCGCGAAACGGGACAAGCTTTTCGTACCTCTTGTCCTGATCGCGCTGATCGTGCCGCTCGCGGTCGCCGGTATCGCGGTGGCCCTGGGCGCGGGCTGGACCTGGCTCCCGCTCGGCTTCGTCATCGCCGTGCTCGCCGTGATGATCGTGCTCAACCTGCGCTCCAACGCGGCGATGATGACCGAGATGGAGGGCCAGCCCGGCGCCGCCGCCGCCCTGATCGAGAACATGCGCGGCGACTGGCGGGTGACCCAGGCGGTGCAGTACACGGGCCAGTTCGACATGGTGCACCTGGTGATCGGCCGCCCCGGCATCATCCTGATCGGCGAGGGCAACCCGCAGCGGGTGCGTCAGCTGCTGGGCCAGGAGAAGCGGCGCCTGGCGAAGGTGATCGGCAGCGCCGAGATGCGTGACTTCATCATCGGCGACGACGAGGGCCTGATGCCGCTGACCAAGCTGCGCAACACCCTCATGCGAATGCCTCGCACGCTCAACGGCAAGGACGTCAACGCCCTGGACAAGCGGCTGAAGGCGCTGAAGGCCCGGCCGCAGATGCCCAAGGGCCAGGTCCCCAAGAACATGCGGCCGCCGAAGGGCGCCTTCCGGGCGATGCGGGGCCGCTGATCCAAATATTCCTGGCTGAGGCCGTGTCGAGCCGGATTCAGGCCGCGGCCGACGGCTTCGTCGCGATCACGATCGAGCCGGCGGCCCGGTCGTGCCAGCCGCGCCGCTGACGATCCATGATCAGCGCCGGCACCAGCACCGCCAGGAGCACCCCGCGCAGGAAGGCACGTGGGATCCCGATGGGCCGCCCGTCCGTCACGGACACGGCGGCAACCTTCGTCAGCCGCATGCCCGGCGTCTGGCCGAACAGGCCGATGAAGAACGCGTACTCGACGATCAGCACGAACGGCGCCCAGTTGTTCGGGAACGGGCCCAGGAGCCGGGCGACGAGCAGGCACAACAGCCAGTCGATCATGAGCGCCCCGAACCGGCGGCGGAGATCCGCAATGGGCCAAGTCGCCACAGGCGCGTTACTGTCGGTCACGGTCGCCGACTCTTCCGGTTTCTGCTGTTCCGCCACGGGGCACCACCCTATTCGGCCCCTGGCGGCGGTCGCGCTCGGCACCCCGTCACCGCCGTGACGCGTACAACCGCAGACGTGACGTGGCCAACAGCGCGGATCGTACGCGGAAACATGACGGAAACAGTCGAGACATCCAAGAGCAATCCCGCCCCCCTACCGTCTCGACTAGCTTCGCGAGAAACACAAGAGTCTGGAGGACGTGTGTTCGCCAATTCCGAGGAACTCCTGCGGTATCTCAAGGATGAGAGCGTCCGCTTCATCGACGTGCGCTTCTGCGACCTGCCAGGTGTGATGCAGCACTTCAACCTGCCGGTCGAGTCGGTCGACGACAGCATCTTCACCGAGGGCCTGGCCTTCGACGGTTCGTCGATCCGGGGATTCCAGGAGATCCACGAGTCGGACATGATGCTCCTGCCCGACGTGACCACGGCCTTCATCGACCCGTTCCGGATCGAGAAGACCCTCGCGCTGAACTTCTTCGTGCACGACCCGTTCACCCGCGAGGCCTACAGCCGCGACCCGCGTAACGTCGCCAAGAAGGCCGAGGCGTACCTCGCCGCGAGCGGCATCGCCGACACGGCGTACTTCGGTGCCGAGGCGGAGTTCTACGTCTTCGACTCGATCCGGTACGCGACGAACTCCGTGAACGAGTCGTTCTACCACATCGACGCCATCGAGGGCTCCTGGAACACGGGACGCGAGGAGCCGGGCGGCAACCGCGGTTACAAGACGGCCCTCAAGGGCGGCTACTTCCCGGTCCCGCCGGTCGACCACCTCGCCGACCTGCGCGACCAGATGGTCCGCCGGCTGATCGGCGCCGGCTTCACCGTCGAGCGCTCGCACCACGAGGTCGGCACCGGCGGCCAGTGCGAGATCAACTACAGGTTCGGGACGCTGCTGCAGGCCGCGGACCAGATGCAGCTGTTCAAGTACATCATCAAGAACGAGGCCTGGGCCGCCGGCAAGACCGTGACGTTCATGCCCAAGCCGCTGTTCGGTGACAACGGCTCCGGCATGCACACCCACCAGAGCCTGTGGCTGGGCGGCGAGCCGCTGTTCTACGACGAGACCGGCTACGCCGGCCTGTCGGACATGGCTCGCTGGTACATCGGCGGCCTGCTGCACCACTCGCCGTCGCTGCTGGCGTTCACCAACCCGTCGGTCAACTCGTTCCGCCGGCTGGTGCCCGGCTACGAGGCGCCGGTCAACCTCGTGTACTCGCAGCGCAACCGCTCCGCCTGCACCCGGATCCCGGTGACCGGGACCAACGCCAAGGCCAAGCGCGTGGAGTACCGGGTGCCGGACCCGTCGGCCAACCCGTACCTGGCGTTCTCGGCCATGCTGATGGCCGGTCTGGACGGCATCAAGAACAAGATCGAGCCGCCGGAGCCGATCGACAAGGACCTGTACGACCTGCCGCCGGACGAGTTCGCCAACGTGCAGCAGGTGCCGGGCTCGCTCGACGCGGTGCTCGACCGGCTCGAGGCCGACCACGACTACCTGCTCGAGGGCGGCGTGTTCACGTCCGACCTGATCTCGACCTGGGTGGACTGGAAGCGCACGAACGAGGTGGACCCGGTGCGCCTGCGCCCGACCCCGCACGAGTTCGCGATGTACTTCGACTGCTGAGACAACCCTGGAAAACCGGGCCCGCCACCGCGGCGGGCCCGGTTTTTCGTTTCAGCGCCGGGGCCACTCCCGGCGCAGCAGGGCGTACCGGTACTCGCTCGTCCATCAGCGGATAGGGCGCGGTCCACGACTGGTACCTCGCGACCATCCTTACCTCTAAAGTCGTCGATGTGAACGATGCACATGTTTCGCGTCGACGACCCCGCTGGCTACGCGTACTCGTCGGGACGCTGATCGGGCTGCTCGCCGTCGCCCTGGTGCTCGCCGGCGTCGGCGTGTGGACCGTACGCCGGTCCTTTGCCCAGTACGACGGCGTGGCCCGGCTGACCGGGCTGTCCGGCCCGGTCACGGTGTACCGCGACGCCCACGGCATCCCGCAGGTGTACGCGCACACGGCCGACGACCTGTACCGCGCGCAGGGCTACGTCCACGCGCAGGAGCGGTTCTGGGAGATGGACTTCCGCCGGCACGTCACCGCCGGCCGGCTGGCCGAGCTGTTCGGTGCCGACCAGGTCCAGACCGACAGCTACCTGCGCACCATGGGCTGGCGACGGGTCGCGGAGCAGGAGTGGAACCTGCTGTCGGCCGACACCCGCCGGTACCTCGCGGCGTACGCGGACGGGGTCAACGCCTGGCTGCGCGACCACCAGGGCAGCCAGGCGAGCCTGGAGTACGCGGTCCTGGGCCTGCAGAACAGCGGGTACCGCATCGAACAGTGGAGCCCGATCGACAGCCTGGCCTGGCTGAAGGCCATGGCGTGGGACCTACGCGGCAACATGGGCCAGGAGATCGAGCGGGCGGCGCTGCTCGGTGCCGGGCTCTCCCGGACGCAGGTGGAGCAGTTGTACCCGGCGTACCCCTTCGACCGGAACGCGCCGATCGTCTCCGGTGGGTCCGTCACGGCCGGGACGTTCACGGCGACCGGGGCGAGCAGTGCCGCCGCCGGCGCCGGCGGCGGCACTGCGCTCAGCGAGGCCCCACTCGCGGCCGTGCTGACGCCGCTCGGCCGCGACCTCAAGAACCTTCCGGCGTTGCTCGGCACGAACGGCGCCGGTATCGGCTCCAACTCCTGGGTGATCGCCGGCTCGCGTACCGCCACCGGCAAGCCGATCCTCGCCAACGACCCGCACCTCGGCCCCAGCATGCCCGCCATCTGGTTCCAGATCGGGCTGCACTGCGACTGCGGCCTGAACGTCGAGGGATTCAGCTTCTCCGGCCTGCCCGGCGTGGTCATCGGCCACAATGACCGCGTCGCGTGGGGCTTCACCAACCTCGGCCCCGACGTCACCGATCTGTACCTGGAGAAGGTCGACGGTGACCGGTACCTCGTCGACGGCCAATGGCGCGACCTGGACAAGCGCCAGGAAACGATCAAGGTGGCCGGCGGCAAGCCGGTGACGGTCACCATCCGTACGGGCAAGGACGGCCCGCTGCTGTCCGACGCCTCCGCCGAACTGCGCGGCATCGGCGCCGCAGCGCCGGTCACCGGTTCGGGTGCGCGGTCCGACACAGCGACGAAGCAGAGCCCCGGTTACGCCGTCGCGCTGCGCTGGACGGCGCTGGATCCGGGCCGCACCGCGGAGGCGATCTTCACGCTCAACGCGGCCCGCAACTGGTCGGACTTCCGGAAGGCGGCGGCGCAGTTCGAGGTGCCGGCGCAGAATCTGATCTACGCCGACGTGGACGGCAACATCGGGTACCAGGCGCCGGGCCGGATCCCGGTGCGCGGCAAGGGCGACGGCCGCTGGCCCGCACCCGGCTGGGACTCGTCCTACGACTGGAAGAGCTTCCTCCCGTTCGACGAACTCCCCAGCGCCTACAACCCGGCGGCCGGCTACGTGGTGACCGCCAACCAGGCCGTCATCGGGCCGTCGTACCCGCACTTCCTGACCAACGACTGGACGTACGGGTACCGGGCCGAGCGCATCAAGGAGATGCTCGACTCGGCCGCCGGGAAGATCAGCGTCGCCGACGTCGCCCGCATGCAGGTCGACAGCCGCAACGGGATGGCGCCCACGCTCGTACCGCTGCTGTTGGACGCGAAGGTGACCGGTGCGACGGCGAAGGCACGGGCCCTACTGCGCGGCTGGGACTTCCAGCAGCCCGCGGACGGCACGCCGGGCAGCGCGCAGGCCCGGAGTTCGGCGGCCGCGGCGTACTACAACGCGGTCTGGCGGAATCTGTTGGCGCGGCTCTTCGACGAACTGCCGGCCGATCGCCGGCCCGACGGTGAGGACCGCTGGTTCGAGGTGGTCCGCACGCTGATCACTGATCCGGCGTCGCCGTGGTGGAAGACCGGCGGAAAGCCGACGACCCGGGACGAGGTCGTCGCGAGCGCGATGCGCGACGCGAGTGATGAGCTGGCCGGCCGGCTCGGCGACGATCCGAGCGGGTGGCGCTGGGGTGCGCTGCATCAGATCACGGTCCGCAACCAGTCCTTCGGCACGTCGGGGATCGCGCCGGTCGAGTGGCTGTTCAACGTCGGTCCGGCCGCGGCGTCGGGTGGCGGTTCGATCGTCAACGCGACCGGCTGGGACGCCCGCGAGGGGTACGAGGTCGACTGGGTGCCGTCGATGCGGATGGTCGTCGACCTGTCCAACCTGGACGAATCCCGCTGGGTGCAGCTGATGGGGCAGTCGGGGCACGCGTTCAGCACCCACTACGACGACCAGTTCGAGCTGTGGCGTACCGGCGGGACGCTGCCGATGCGCTGGCAGCGCGCGAGCATCGAGCGCGAGGCGAAGCACACGCTGACCCTGCGCCCCTGAACACCGATGATCCTGAAGACTTTTCCGGGTCAGAGCGCGGAAAAGCCTTCAGGATCACGGCAAGCAGGATCAGGCGATCACCGCGTCGATGGCCTTCTTCAACGCGCTCGGCTGCGTCGGCTTGCGCGGCGCCTCGTCGCGCTTGGCGATCATCGCCTCGCCGATCATCTGAAGCTCCTTACGCCCCACACCCTCGCGGACCTTCGGGAACCACTCCTGCTCCTCCTCCTCGATGTGGTGCGTGACGTTCTCGATAAGGACGGTGGTCTTCGCGTCGAAGTGCTCGTCCTCGGGGCTCATCGCGGCGAGCTCCATGCAGAGCAGGTCCGCGACATGGTGCTCCTCGTAGGACTCCAGCACGTCGTCTTCCAGGTCCGGCATCAGGTTGCGGACCGCCGGGTACATGACCTCGTTCTCGAGGTACGTGTGGATCGTCAGCTCCTCGAGGATCTGATCGACGATCTTTCCCCTCGTGGCCCGAGCACCCTTGCTGCACTGCTCGAAGTCCCGGAACAGCTTGCGGATCTTCTTGTGGTCTTCCTTCAGAATCACGATGGCGTCGGTCGACATCCAGGCCTCCCCAAAGATGGTTGGACCCGGCTCTCTTTCCCGAACGTCAGCCCGATGAAACTCGCTGGCACACCGGCCCCGGCCGCAGGTCACTGGAGAGGCGGTAGCTGCCCGCTGCCGGGGCGCGTACCGTCGTCCATCCGTCCGCGGCCGGGGACACACAGGCACCCGAACCGTCGACGGTCAGCCAGCGCGACCACCGCACCCGTACGAGCACGTCACCGGGGGCGTCCGTGGTCAGCGTCACGCCCGCCGACGACGCCTCCACCAGCCGCCCCGGCGAGTCGACCAGCGGCGTCGCGCCGTCCACGGCGTACAGCCGCCAGTCCCGATCCCGCCACACTTCGCGCAGATAGGGCGGCGCCGTGGCCACCAGGGCGGCTTCCTGGCGGCCGAACGTGTCCGGCTCACTGTCGGGCGCCAGCGCCACGTAGCTGACCGCGTTGCGCCGCAACCACTGCCCGTACTCGTCGGGGTCGAGCGCGCCCCGGTAGAACAGCGGGTTGCGTTCGACGTCGGACTGGCGCTCCCAGCCGCGGGCCACCGGCACCAGCGGTGCGACGTACGCGGCCTCCCAGTGGTCCCGCAGCGGCACCACCTCGATACGCCCGACCGGACCCCGCCGGGCCAACTCGTCGAGCAGCGGACGGTAGAACGCCGCACGCGCCGGCGCCGAACCCGCCCGGGCCAGGTCCCCGATGACGACCGGGGACTGCCACCAGACCAGCGCGACCAGAGCGGCGGCGAGCCACCGCCGCCTCAGCGTGGCGAAGGCGGCCACCACCGGCAGCGCGAACAGCATCGGCAGCCGCAAGGCGTTCGATCCGACGGGGCTCGGCAGGTAGAAGGCCGCCAGCAGCAGGATGACCGTGAGTACCGCGCCGAAGCGGAGCGTCCGGTGCCGCGCCGGCACCATCAGGAACGCCACCGCCGTCAACGCGACGTTGATGCGCATCGACTCGGCGGTGAACGGCTGCACGCCGCCGTTGCCGAACAGCACCGCCATCGGCAGGAGCGCGACCGCGGGCGCCAGGCACAGCACGAGGCTCTCCGCCACGTTGCCGTCAATACCCCAGCGGCCGTCATGACGACGGTTGAGCCGTGCCAGCAGCAGCGCCCCACCGGCCAGCCCGACGAACAGGCCGGCGACCGGGCTCGCCCAGGTGGCGAGCGCCGCCAGCACCGCCGCCGCGACCAGGCGGACAATCCGAGCCGGGCGCGCCGCCGAGACGCTGCACAGGGCGAGCAGACCGAACGCCGTACCCACCGCAAAGGTCGTCCGGCCACTGACCAGATTGGCCACCAGGACCAGCGCACCGAGGACGGCGCCGAGCAGCGGGCGGGGCGCGTGCCAGCGGATGAGCAGGTACGCGAAGGCCACCGCCGAGACGACGGCCGCGAGCGCGCCCAGCACGCGTACACCGAGAGCGGCACCGAGCGGCGCAGTGAGCAGGCTGTAGCCGAACTGGCTCTGCCCGCCGTACCAGCCGAAGTCGATCGGCACCGCGCCGTGGCGGGCGAAGAACCCGGCGCGGGCCACCTGGGCCGACAGGTCGGTGCCCATCGGCGGCGCGAGCAGGTACAGAATCGACAGGACCAACGCGACCACGCCGGCGACCGTAACGGCGGCCCTAACCCGCATCGAAGACCCGTTCGACCGCCTGGCGGGCCCGCCGCGCCGTCCGCAGGTACTCGTCGAGGAACTCCTGCGGGTCGTCGACTGCCGAATCGTTCAGGACCGCGACCACGCCGGCGAGGTCGACCCCGTGGCGCGGCAACTGGTCGACCGGCCGTCCACGTACGAGGGTCAGCGCGTTGCGTACCCGGGACGCCATCCGCCACCCGGCGTCGAGGGCCGTGGCGTCGCCGTACTCCAGCAGGCCGGAGTCGGCGGCGGCAGAAAGAGCTTGGAGGGTACGCGTGGTGCGCAGCGCCTCGACGTCGTGCCCGTGCCGCAGTTGCAGCAGTTGGACGGTCCACTCCACGTCGGCGAGGCCGCCGCGACCGAGCTTGGTGTGCGTCGCCGGGTCCGCGCCGCGCGGCAGCCGCTCGCTGTCGACCCGCGCCTTGATCCGCCGGATCTCCGTCACCTGCTCGCGCGACAGCCCGCCGATCGGGTACCGCACCCGGTCGGCCATCTCCAGGAAGCGGGCGCCCAGGTCGGCGTCGCCCGCCACGTGCCGGGCCCGCAGCAGGGCCTGCGACTCCCACACCTTCGACCACTGCGCGTAGTAGCGGCGGTAGGCGTCGAGGCTGCGCACCAACGGGCCCTGGCGGCCCTCCGGCCGCAGGTCGGCGTCGACTCCGAGCGGCGGGTCGGGGCACGGCATGGACAGCAGCCGCCGCAGCTCCTCGGCGACCGCGAGCGCGGCACCGGCCGCCGCCTCGTCGGGCATGCCCGGCGGCGTCTCGTACACGAACAGCACGTCGGCGTCGGACGGGTAGCTCATCTCGGCGCTGCCGAGGCGACCCATCCCGATGATGGTGACCGGCAGCCCGGACGGGTTGGCGATGGCCAGCGCGGCTGCGAGGGTGGCGTCCGTGACGTCGGCGAGCGCCTCCCCGACGGCGCTGACGTCGAGCAGGCCCAGCAGGTCGGCGGCGGCGACACGGAACAGTTCGCGGCGGCGCAGCGCCCGGACGGCCGCGATGGCCTGCTCCGGGTTGGTGTGGCGGGCGGCCGCGGCCTGGAAGCCCTCGCAGAGCGCCTCGGCCGAGCGGGCTACCAGCTCGGTGTCGTCGGCGAGCAGCCGCAGCGCCTCGGGGTCGCGGCTGAGCAGGTCGGTCACGTACCGGGACAGCCCGAGCAGCCGGGTCAACCGCATCGCGACCGGCCCCTCGTCGCGCAGCAGGCGCAGGTACCACGGCGTGGTGCCCAGCTTGTCCGACACCTGCCGGTACGCCAGCAGACCCCGGTCGGGCTCCGGGGCGTCGGCGAACTCGCTGAGCAGGACGGGCAGCAACTGGCGCTGGATCAGCGCGTACCGCGACACCCCGGCGGTGAGCGCCTGGATGTGGCGCAGCGCCCCGGCCGGGTCGGCGAAGCCCAGCGTCTTCAGCCGCGCGCCGGCCGCCTCGGGCGTGAGCCGCAGCTCCTCCGAGGGCACCCGGGCCACCGCCGCCAGCAGCGGCCGGTACAGCAGCTTGGCGTGCAGCCTGCGCACGTCGCCGGCGTACCGGTGCCAGTCGGCGGAGAACGCCTCGACGGCTGTGCGCCGAGCGTCGCTGGAGTACCCCAGCGCCTGCGCCAGCCACCGCAGCGCCGCCGGGTCGTCGGGCACCGTGTGGGTACGCCGCAGCCGCTGCAGCTGCAGCCGGTGCTCGACGGTACGCAGGAACCGGTACGCGTCGCCCAGCGCCAGCCCGTCGACCCGGCCCACGTAGCCGCCGTCGGTCAACGCCCGCAGTGCCTCCAAGGTGGACGGTGAGCGCAGCGACTCATCGACGCGCCCGTGTACCAGCTGGAGCAACTGCACCGCGAACTCGATGTCGCGCAGGCCGCCGGGGCCGCGCTTGATCTCCCGGTCCAGCTCGCCGGCGGGTACGGCGTCGACGATGCGCCTGCGCATCGCGCGTACGTCCTGGACGGCCTCGGGGCGCTCGGCGGCGTGCCAGACCAGTGGCTGGAGTTCCTGCAGCCACTGCGCGCCGAGCAGCTGGTCGCCGGCGGCGGGGCGCGCCTTGAGCAGGGCCTGGAACTCCCAGGTCTTCGCCCACTTCCGGTAGTACGCCAGGTACGAGGCGAGGGTGCGCACCAGCGGTCCCCGGCTGCCCTCGGGCCGCAGCGCGGCGTCGACCGGCCAGGCGACCAGCCCGCAGACGTGGATCACTCGGCTGGCCAGGAGAGTGGCCGCCCGAAGCGCCTCCTCCTGGTCTGCGTCGGGGTTCGTCGGCTCCGCCACGAACACGACATCGACGTCACTGACGTAGTTGAGCTCCCGGCCGCCGCACTTGCCCATGGCGATGACGGCGAGCCGGCACGCCTTCGCGTGCCGCGGCTGCTCGGCCGCGGCGATCCGCAGCGCGGCCTCGAGCGTCGCGTCCGCGAGGGCGGACAGCGCCCCCATGGTCTGCTCGATGTCGGCGCCGTCGGTCAGGTCGGCCGCGACGATCCGCAGCAGGCTGCGCCGGTACGCCCGGCGAAGCGACGGCACGTCGGCGGCATCCTCGCCGATCGGCACGGTCTCTTCGGCCGCGCACAGCACCTGCCACTCCCCCGGGTTGGCCACCAGGTAGTCGCCGAGCGTGGCCGAGGTGCCGAGCACCCTGATCAGCCGGTCCCGCAGGGTCTCGTCGGACAGCGCGGCGGCGAGGACGTCGTACGCGCCGTCGCGCCGCTCGGCCTCCACGATCCGCTGCAACTGCAGCAGCGCCAGATCGGGATCGGCCGCCCGGGCGAAGGCGTCCAGCAGCGCCTCGGCGCCAGCGTCCGCCGAGGCCTGGTCGATGTCGCCGACCGTCGCCTGACCGCTGTCGTCCAACACGCCCAGGCCCTGCGGGCCCAGCAGCTCACGGGCCCGAGCCCCATCGGTAAACCCACACCGCGCCAGCCGCGCGGCCACACTCGCCGGCCTCGTCATCGTGCTACCCGCCTTCTAGGCCCCGAGCAGTGGAAGGTACCGCTGGTCGATCCGCACCGGACCGGTCAGCGCGAGCGCGGCGAACCGCTGCGCGAACGGCCGCCACACCTCTTCCATATCGTCCAGGACCGCGTCGACCGTCTCCAGCAGTTCGATCGGGTCTCGTCCCAGCTCCGCCAGGATGTCCAGGTTGCCGGAGACCCACTCCGCGAACATCTCGATGTCGCACTCGATGTGAAACTGGATGCCCCAGGCCGCGTCGCCGATGCGGAACGCCTGGTGCGGGTAGCTGGTCGACGCCGCGAGCAGGACCGCGTCGGCCGGAAGCTCGGTGATCTCGTCAAGGTGCCACTGCAGGACGTCGGGTGCGAACGGCACGTCGGCGAAGAGCGGGTCGCGGTCGGCGACGTCGCGGCGTGCGACCAGCCGGGCACCGATCTCCGGGCCGGCGGCGCTGCGCTCGACCGTGCCGGCGTGGGCTCGGGCAAGCTGCTGCCCGCCCAGGCACACCCCCAGGGTGGGCACGCGCTCGCGGACCGCCTTACGCAGCAGCCGCTCCAGCGCCGGGAACCAGGGCGCACCCGGCGTGCCGTCCGGATCGGGATAGGCGTTCTGCTCGCCGCCGAGCACGATCATCGCCGCGTAGCCGTCGAGGTTGTCGGGCACCGCTTCGCCGGCGTGCGCGCGCAGTACCGTCAGCTCCAGCCCGGCCTCGGTCAGCCAGTTGCCCAGCCGGCGCACGTCGTCGGTCGGGTCGTTCTCCACGATGAGGCACCGGCGGCCACGCGGTGGCGGAACCTCGTTCTCCGGCTCACGGTTGTGCTCGGCTTCGCTATTCACGCAACGAGGCTATCCGGTGCGGTCGCCGGCCGGTGGACCGTGTCAGTACAGGCAGAACTCGTTGCCCTCGGGATCCTGCATGATCATCCAGAAACCGCTCCAGTCCTCGACGGCGCGCTGCCGGGTGGCGCCGAACGTCTCCAACCGCGCGGCCTCTTCGAAGATCCGCTCCCGCCGGGCCTCGGCCGGCACATCCGCGTCGCCACCGACGCTCAGGTCGAGATGGAGCCGGTTCTTGCCGGCCTTGGGCTCGGACACCCGCTGTAGGTGAATACGAGGCCCGACGCCGTACGGGTCGACGATCGCGCTGACGGCGTTCCACTCCGATTTCGGGATCCCGCGCGCCCGTAAAAAGTCCTCCCAGGTCGCGTACCCCGGCGGTGGCTCCTGCATCTCGTACCCCAGCGCCAGCGCCCAGAACTCGGCGAGCTTCGCGGGATCGGCACAGTCGATCACCATTTGCACCCGGGTAGCCATGGTGGGTCACTCCTCCCGCGCGACATGGCTCTACCCACCCTGCCTGCCCACCACCACGGCAGTTACCGCATCGCGGACCGGGGCCTTTCGCGGCGTCGGCCCGCGCCGGTCAGGTGCCACGCGGGCCACATCTCGTCGCCGGAGCGAGCGCTACCCGGGCCGCATGGTCCCCAGCACGCCATCGATGGAATGCGGCCGCGAGACCGCATTCGACATCAATGAATGTGTTACCGCCGGATCACAGCATCGTCAGGTAGCGCTGCCGCTCATACGGCGTCACCACCCGGCGGTACTCCTCCCACTCGGTGCGCTTGTTCTTGATGAAGAAGTCGAACACGTGCTCGCCGAGGATCTCAGCGACGAGTTCCGAGCCGGCCATCACGTCGAGCGCCTCGTTCAGGTTCTCCGGCAGCGCCTGGTACCCGGCCGCCCTGCGCTCGGCGTCCGACAGCGCCCACACGTCGTCCTCGGCGCCGGGCGGCAGCTCGTACCCTTCCTCGATGCCCTTCAGGCCCGCGCCGAGCAGCACCGCGTAGGACAGGTACGGGTTGCACGCCGAGTCCAGCGAGCGGACCTCGACCCGGGCGGAGTTGGGCTTGCCGTAGGCGGGCACGCGGACGAGCGCGCTCCGGTTGAGGTGCCCCCAGCACACGTACGCCGGCGACTCGGTGATCCGGTTGGGGACCATCTCCGGGAACAGCCGCTTGTACGAGTTGACCCACTGGTTGGTGATCGCCGTGAACTCGCGGGCGTGGGTAAGGATTCCGGCGATGAACGCCCGGCCCACCTTGGACAGCTTCATCGGGTCGCTGGGGTCGTGGAAGACGTTGCGCTCCCCCTCGAACAGCGACAGGTGGGTGTGCATCCCGCTGCCCGGCTGGTCGGAGAACGGCTTGGGCATGAACGTCGCGTGCACGCCGTGCGAGAGCGCGACCTCTTTGATCACGTGGCGGAACGTCATGATGTTGTCCGCCGTGGTGAGGGCGTCCGCGTAGCGCAGGTCGATCTCCTGCTGGCCGGGCGCGACCTCGTGGTGGCTGAACTCGACCGAGATACCGATCCGCTCCAGCGACAGCACGGCCTGCCGGCGGAAGTCCCGCGCGGCGGCGTGGGTCGTGTTGTCGAAGTACCCACCCTGGTCGACCGCGCGCGGCGGGCTACCGTCGGCCGGCGCGTCCTCGAGCAGGAAGAACTCGATCTCCGGGTGGGTGTAGAAGGTGAAGCCCTTCTCGGCGGCCCGCGACAGCGCACGGCGCAGCACGTGGCGGGGGTCGGCCCAGGACGGCGAGCCGTCGGGCAGCAGGATGTCGCAGAACATCCGGGCGCTCTCGCCGCTGATGCCCCCCTCGAACGGGAAGACCTGGAAGGTCGTGGGGTCCGGCATGGCGACCATGTCCGACTCGTGCACCCGGGCGAAGCCCTCGATGGCCGAGCCGTCGAAGCCGATCCCCTCGTCGAACGCCGCCTCCAGTTCGGCCGGCGCTACCGAGACGCTCTTGAGCGTGCCCAGCACGTCGGTAAACCACAGGCGCACGAAGCGGATGTCGCGCTCCTCGAGTGTGCGGAGGACGAACTCCTGCTGTCGGTCCACGGTATTTCCCCTGGTCGAGTCGGCCATTCCGGGCAAAGTCTTGCCCGCCCTTGTTACGCGGACGTTACGGGCGACCATTAGACGCTGATTTTTCGGGGTGCGCGCTCCGCGGACTCCTCAGGAGCAGGGGAACCTCACCGGCCCGGAATCGCCTGCGCGAAGATGGATAGATGCCGCAACTCCGCATCGCCCTCGCCCAGGTGGACCCGACCGTCGGCGACTTCCCCGGAAACGCCGCCATCGTGCGCGAGCAGACCCGAACGGCCGCCGACGCCGGGGCCCAACTCGTCGCCTTCCCGGAGATGATGCTCAGCGGGTATCCGGTCGAGGACCTGGTGTTCCGCGAGTCGTTCGTGGCCGCCTCGAAGAAGACCCTGCACCGGCTGGCCGAGGACCTGGCCGCCGACGGCCTCGGCGACGTGGCGGTGGTGGTCGGCTACCTGGACGCGGACGGGCCGGCGAAGCTCGGCGCGGACGCCGCCCCGGACCGGGGCCCGCGTGACGCCCTCGCCCTGCTGCACGGCGGGCGCGTGGTCACCACGTACTTCAAGCACCACCTGCCCAACTACGGCGTGTTCGACGAGGACCGGTACTTCGTGCCCGGCGACACGCTGAAGGTCGTGCGCATCGGCGGGGTCGACGTGGCGCTGACCGTGTGCGAGGACATCTGGCAGCCGGGCGGCCCGTTCGCGGTCGCCGGCCAGGCCGGCGTCGGGCTGGTCGTCAACATCAACGCCTCGCCGTACGAGATGAACAAGGACGACGTACGCCTGCCGCTGGTGCAGCGCCGGGCGGCCGAGGCGGGCTCATGCGTCGCGTACGTGAACATGATCGGCGGCCAGGACGAACTGGTCTTCGACGGTGACTCGATGGTCGTCGCGGCGGACGGCTCGCTGCTGGCGCGGGGTCCCCAGTTCGTCGAGCACCTGCTCGTACTCGATCTGGATCTTCCCGAAGCCGACAGAGACACCGAGGGTGACTTCGGGGAGATGAAGGTCGAGCGGCTCCAGCTCACCGGTGAGCTGCCGGCCCCGACGGCCGCCCTCCTGCCGCCCGAGGTCGCCGAGCGGGCCGTCGACGAGGCGGAGGCGTGGCAGGCGCTCGTGCTGGGCCTGCGCGACTACGTACGCAAGAACCGCTTCCCGTCGGTCGTACTCGGCCTGTCGGGCGGTATCGACTCGTCCGTCGTCGCCGCGATCGCCTGCGACGCGATCGGCGCGGAGAACGTCGTCGGGGTGTCGCTGCCGAGCGCGCACTCGTCCGAGCACTCCCGCGACGACGCCGCGGACCTGGCCAAGCGCACCGGGCTGGACTACCGGATCGAGCCGATCCAGCCCATGGTCGACGCCTTCCTCGCGAACATGTCGCTGTCCGGGGTGGCCGTGGAGAACCTGCAGGCGCGGGTACGCGGGGTGATCCTGATGGCGCTGTCCAACTCCGAAGGTCACCTGGTCCTCACCACCGGCAACAAGAGCGAGCTGGCGGTGGGGTACTCGACGCTGTACGGCGACTCCGTCGGCGGCTTCAACCCGATCAAGGACGTGTGGAAGACGCTCGTGTGGCGGCTGGCGCAGTGGCGCAACGCCGAGGCGGTACACCGGGGCGAGACGCCGCCGATCCCGGAGAACTCGATCGCCAAGCCGCCGAGCGCGGAGCTGCGGCCGGGCCAGCTGGACACCGACTCGCTGCCCGACTACGCCGTCCTCGACGCGATTCTGATCGGCTACATCGACCGCGACATGAGCCGCGACGAGCTGATCGCAGCCGGCCACGACCCCGCGCTGGTCGACCGGGTCCTGCGCATGGTGGACGCGGCCGAGTACAAGCGCCGCCAGGCCGCGCCCGGACCGAAGATCACCTTCAAGGCGTTCGGCCGGGACCGCCGGCTGCCCATCACCAACCGGTTCAGAGAAGGATTCAGCCGGGAGGGAGCTGTCTAGCCAGCTCATGGAGCGCCTCCTCCACCCGGGTGAGCGGTGGGCCGACCAGGTGATCGCCGACGTCGACGCGCTGGGGCCGGCGTGGCGCGCGCTCGTCGACCTCGCCGCCACGGCGACCACGCCCCGCCCGTCCGGCCGCTGGCAGCGGCGGGGAGGTGAGCTGCTGGCCGACGTGGGCCCGAACACGTACCGGGTCCGCGCGGCTGGTTGGCTGCGCCTGGTCGACGGGGACGCCGACGTCGTACCGGAGAACGCCACCGTCCTGCGCGGCCTGATCTGGCTGCTGGCGCTGATCCCGCCGCACCCCGAGACCGCCCGGACGCTCGGCGACCAGGTCGAGCGGGCGTTGCGCCCGGTCGCCGGACGCGGGCCGCGCAGCGCGAAGGTGGCCAACGCCGCGGTGTACGCGCTGTCGCGCCTGGGCGACCCCGGGCTGGCGCAGCTCACCCGGTTGGCGAGCCGGGTGACCTACCGCGGCACGCTCAAGCTGATCCACGCCGCGCTGGAAGCCCACGCCCGGGCGCTCGGCCTGTCGCGCGCCGACGTCGAGGAGCTGTCGATCCCGACGTACGGCCTGACCGAGGTGGGTCGCCGGGTCGAGCGGTTCGACGGCGTCACGGCCGAACTGCGGATCGTCGACGGCCGGCCGCGGCTGATCTGGCGCAACCCCGACGGCGCCGTGCTGGCGTCGCCACCGGCCGCGGTACGGCGGGGGCACGCCGAGCGGCTCGCCGAACTGCGGGCCACGGTCCGGGACATCGGCAAGATGCTGCGCGCGCAGCGCAACCGCCTCGACCGGATGTTCGTGTCCGCGCCCGCCTGGCGCTTCGTGGTCTGGCGGGAGCGGTACCTCGACCATCCGCTGGTCGCCACCCTCGCCCGTCGGCTCATCTGGACCGTCAACGGGCTGCCGGTCGGGTACGCCGACGGCGCGCTGCGCACCGTCTACGACGTCGAGGTACGACCGGCGCCGGACGCCACGGTAGGCCTGTGGCACCCGGCCAACCGGCCCGCCGACGAGGTGCTGGCGTGGCGCGAGTGGCTGGCGCGCCACGGCATCCGCCAGCCGTTCAGACAGGCCCACCGCGAGGTGTACGAGCTGACCGCCGACGAGGAGGCGGACGAGGTCTACTCCAACCGCTTCGCCGGGCAGGCGCTGCGCCAGCACCAGTTCCACGCGCTGGTCACCCAGCGCGGCTGGCGCGACCGGCTGCGGATGGACCGCGACGACAGCTTCTCCCCCGCGACCCGCGAGCTGCCCGAGTGGGGGCTGCGCGCCGAGTTCTGGGTCGCGCCCACCGACGGGCGGACGTACGAGTCCGGGGCGTACCAGCAGATCGTGACCGACCAGGTGCGGTTCTACCCGCGGGACGCACCGGAGAGCGTCGCCGACCCCGAGACGGGCCGGTACGAGCAGTGGGTGGGTGAGGTCGAGGATCCCGTCGCCCCGGTACCCCTCGACCGGATCCCGCCGCTGGTGTTCAGCGAGATCCTGCGCGACGTCGGCCTCGCCGTCGGGATCTCCCGCGTCGGCACGGAAACGTACGGCATCGAGGTCACCGACCCGCGACTGCGCCGCGATCTCCACCAAACGTCCGTGTGAGATTTCGCATCGACCGTTGCCCCACAGGGCGGCACCGGTGCGACGATCGACTTCGTAGCCCGGGGACCCGGCAAGCGGGCCTCGAGGAGTGCGAGGGAGACAGTGATGTCCCAGCCTGAGGTCGCGTCACTCTACGGCGGAGTCACCAGCCGGCGGGTACGCACCCGCGATCTGCTCGCCGCCAAGGAGCGCGGCGAGAAGTGGGCGATGCTCACCAGCTACGACCAGTACAGCGCGTCGATCTTCGACGAGGCCGGTATCCCGGTCCTGCTCGTCGGGGACTCGGCCGCCAACAACGTGTACGGGTACGAGTCCACCCTTCCGATCACCGTCGACGAGATGCTTCCGCTGGTCCGCGCGGTCGTCCGCGCCAGCAAGCGCGCCCTCGTCGTCGCGGACCTGCCGTTCGGCTCGTACGAGGAGGGCCCGGCCCAGGCCCTGCGTACGGCGGCCCGCTACATGAAGGAGGGTGGCGCCCACGCCGTCAAGCTGGAGGGCGGCCGGCGCTGTGATGCCCAGATCTCCGCGCTGACCGGGGCCGGGATCCCGGTGATGGCGCACATCGGCTTCACCCCGCAGAGCGAGCACACGCTGGGCGGGTACCGGGTCCAGGGTCGCGGGGACGCCGCCGCCGACCTGATGGCGGACGCGTACGCGGTGGCCGAGGCCGGCGCGTTCGCGGTCGTGCTGGAGATGGTGCCCGGCGAGGTCGCCAAGGAGATCACGCACGAGCTCGACATCCCGACCGTCGGCATCGGAGCCGGCCCGGACACCGACGCCCAGGTACTGGTCTGGCAGGACATGGCGGGCCTGCGCACCGGCAAGGCGCCGCGCTTCGTCAAGCGGTACGCCGACCTGGCCGGCGCGCTGTCCGACGCGACCCGCCGCTTCGCCGAGGAGGTACGCGAGGGCGTCTTCCCAGCGGCCGAGCACACGTTCCACTAGTTCTTCGCGATCTAGTTCTTCGCGCGATCTTGGAAGATTTGGCATCGCATTCGATGCCAAATCTTCCAAGATCCGCTAAACCTCAACGAGGAGAGTCTCCAGGCCCCGGATGATGTACCCGGGCTTCCACTTCGGCGTCTCCACCAGCTTCATCGCCGGTGCCTTCGCCAGCAGCGCGCCGAACGACGCCGTCAGCTCGATCCGCGCCAGCGGAGCGCCCAGGCAGTAGTGGATGCCGGCGCCGAAGCTGATGTGCGGGTTTTCGGCGCGGCCGAGGTTCAGCCGGGCCGGGTCGGTGAACACGGCCGGGTCGTGGTTGGCCGAGCCGAACAGCAGCGCCACCTCGCTGCCGCGCGGGATGTCGACGCCGGAGATCGTGATGTCCTCCAGGACCCACCGCTCGAACATCTGCGCCGGGGTGTCGTAGCGCATCAGCTCCTCGATGGCCGTCGGGAGCAGGTCCGCCGAGGCCCGCAGCCGCGTCAGCTCACCGGGGTTGCGGAACAGCGCCCACCACCCGTTGCCGGTGGTGTTCACGGTCGCCTCGTGACCGGCGTTGAGTAGCAGGACGCAGGTGCCGACGAGTTCGTCCTCGGTGAGCCCGTCGACCTGGGTCAGCGCGGTGATGAGGTCGTCTCGCGGGTCGCCGCGGCGCGCCGCGGCCAGGCCCCGCAGGTAATCGGAGAACTCTTCGCAGGCACGGACCGCCCGGTCTGCGACCTCACGCGAAGGGTTCAGCTCGTACATCCCGCAGATGTCGGCCGACCAGGGGCGCAGCAGGTGCCGGTCGGCCTCGGGTACGCCCAGCATCTCCGCGATGACGGTGACCGGCAGCGGCTCTGCTACCCGTGCGATCAGGTCTCCCCCGCCGTCGGCGACGAACTCGTCGACGAGCCGGTCGGCGATGCGCTGCACGGTCGGGCGCAGCGCCTCGACCCGCCGCGGTGTGAACGCCTGCGAGACCAGTCGCCGCAGCCGGGTGTGGTCGGGCGGCTCCATGTCGAGGATGCCGTTGCGGATGACGTGCCAGAACGGCGCGAGGTGCGCGGGGTCATCGGGCCGGCACATCTCGGAATGGGTGGCCACGTGCAGGTACGTGCGGCCCAGGCGCCGGTCGCGCAGCAGCGCGTCGACGTCGGCGTGCCGGGAGATCAGCCACTGGCCCGTGGGCTCGAACCAGCTGACCGGCTCGTTCTCGCGCAGGTAGGCGTACACGTCATACGGGTGCGCCACGAACAGCGGCGACCATGGATCGAAGGCTGGCCTCACGGGTGAGAGCGTAACCACGCCGCCAGCGACAGCGGCTCCCCGAGGTCGTCGCGGTTCATACGTCCGTGATGCGGATACCGGCGTGGGCCTTGTACCGCTTGTTGATGGCGATGAGGTTCGCGGTCAACCCCTCGACCTGGGCGGCGTTGCGCAACCGCCCGGCGTGGATGCCGCGCATGCCGTCGATCCGCATCGCGAGCGCCTGCACGACGTTGGCCGCTTCCCGGTCGTCACCGAGGACGAGCACGTCGAGCTCCATGGCGGCGATCTGCGGGTTGATCAGCAGCACGGAGCTGACGTGATTGAACGCGGCACACACCCGCGACTCGGGCAGCAGCGCCGCCGCCTGCTGCGCCGCACTACCCTCGGGTACGGGCAGCAGGTACGGGCCCTGCTTGTCGAATCCGAGCGGGTTGACGCAGTCCACCACGATCTTCCCCGGCAGGTGCTCGGCGAGGCTGGACAGCAGGTCGCCATGCCCCGCCCACGGCACGGTGACGATGACGACGTCCGCGTCGCAGGCGTACACGTTGTCGCCGCCGCTGACGCGGTCGCCGCTGACGACACCGGGCATGTTACCGATCTCCGCGGCGGTCTGCGCGCCCCGCTCAGCCGACCGCGAACCAATACGTACTGTCTGCCCCGCACGAGCCAACCGGTAAGCCAACCCCTTCCCCTGCGGACCGGTGCCTCCCAGCAGACCGACCGTTACGTTCGACACGTCGGGCAGGATCGTCGGGTCAAAGCCCATACCGCCAGTCTGGCACCGGATCCGGCTCGCATGACCCGCGCGTGGCCCTCATCGCAGCACCGTTTCAGGACTTTAGCTCCGGAAAATCCTCCTCCCAGTACTCGTGCTCGTCGCGGCCCACCCGGCTGGCCTCCTGACCGCGCAGCTCGACCCGGCGGATCTTGCCGGAGATCGTCTTCGGCAGCTCGGCGAACTGGATGCGCCGCACCCGCTGATACGGCGCCAGCCGTCCACGCGCGAACCGCAGGATCTCCTGCGCCATCTCGGGGCTCGGCTGGTAGCCGTCGGCCAGCATCACGTACGCCTTGACGACCGCCAGCCGCACCGGGTCGGGCGCGGGCACCACGGCCGCCTCGACCACGGCGTCGTGCTCGATCAGCGCGCTCTCCACCTCGAACGGCGAGATGCGGTAGTCCGACGCCTTGAACACGTCATCGGTACGCCCGACGTAGGTGATGTACCCATCCGCCTCGCGGATCGCTACGTCGCCGGTGTGGTACAGCCCGTCGCGCATCACGTGCGCGGTGTGCCCGTCGTCGTCGAGGTACCCCCGCATCAGGCTCACCGGCCGCTCCGAGAGGTCCAGGCAGATCTCACCCTCCACACCGTCCGGCACCCGCTCCCCGGTCAGCACGTCGGCGAGGACGATCCGGTACCCGGGCAGCGGCCGGCCCATCGAGCCGAGCTTCAGCGGCTGGCCGGGCGGGTTGCCGATCTGCGCCGTCGTCTCGGTCTGCCCGTACCCGTCGCGCACGGTGATGCCCCACGCCGCGCGTACCTGCTCGATGACCTCCGGGTTGAGCGGCTCGCCAGCCGCCACGCACTCGCGCAGCGGAACCGTCCAGGCGCCCAGGTCGGCCTGGATGAGCAGCCGCCACACGGTCGGCGGCGCGCAGAACGTGGTGGCGCCGCAGCGCACGATCGTGTCCAGCAGGCCTGCCGCGTTGAACCGCGCCTGGTTGACGACCAGTACGGTCGCACCGGCGTTCCACGGCGCGAACACGTTGCTCCACGCGTGCTTGGCCCAGCCCGGCGAGGAGATGTTCAGATGCACGTCATCCGGGCGCAGGCCCTGCCAGTACATGGTGGACAGGTGCCCGATCGGGTACGACGCGTGGGTGT
This sequence comes from Planosporangium flavigriseum, assembly GCF_011947225.1. Taxonomy (GTDB): domain Bacteria; phylum Actinomycetota; class Actinomycetes; order Mycobacteriales; family Micromonosporaceae; genus Planosporangium; species Planosporangium flavigriseum. The sequence continues at coordinate 529,855 of NZ_JAATVW010000001.1, forward strand.
GCCCCACCAGCTTGGGCCGCGCGGTCGTGCCGGACGTGAAGTACAGCAGCAGCGGGTCGTCGCCCCGGCTGCGCCCCTCGATCGCCTCGTCACCGGCGAACTCGTACGCCTTGTCGTAGGCCAACCACCCCTGGACCGGCTCACCCACCGCGATGCGCGTCCAGGCGCCCTCGACGCCCGCGAACTTCGGCGCGTCCACGCTGCGCGCGACGACGTGGTCGACACTGCCCCGCTCGATGCGGTCGCCCAGGTCGTCCGGGCCGAGCAGGGTCGACGCCGGGATCACCACCGCGCCGATCCGGATCGCGGCGAGCATCACCTCCCACAGCTCGACCTGGTTGCCGAGCATCAGCAGAATCCGGTCGTACCGGCGCACCCCGTGGGAGCGCAGCCATGCCGCCACCTGCTTGGCGGCCGCCGACATCTCGGCGAACGTCCGCCTGGTCTCGCTGCCGTCGGACTCGACGACCCACAGCGCCGTCTGGTCCGGCCGCTCGGCGGCGAGCACGCCGTCGAACCAGTCGACCGCCCAGTTGAACGTCTCCAGCCGGGGCCAACGGAAGTCCCGGTACGCGGCCTCGTAGTCGCCACGGTGGTCGAGCAGGAAGTCGCGGGCCACGCGGAACTCACCCGCGGCGACGAGATCCGGGATCGAGCCGTCGGCCTGGGCATCGTCGGACTGCGGGTCGAGCACGCGGTCCACCTCCTAAGGGGTCAGCTGTTCGGTACGGACCGCAGCCGCGGGTACGCCTGCGGGGGCTCGGGCTCGGCCGGCCCGTCATCGAGTTCGTGATCGAACCCGTCTTCGTCGTCGAACTCGTCGTCGGCCTCGTCGTCGAACTCGTCGTCGAACTCGTCGTCGGCCTCGTCGTCGGGTGATGGCGCCGAGTCCGGGATGATGCAGAACAGGTGACCGGTCGGGGCGCGCATCACCCACCACGCCTGCTCGCGGCGCACCTTCTCGGCGCCGAGCGCCTCCAGTCGGTGCGCTTCGGCGTCGACGTCAGGAGCGAAAAGATCGAGATGGTACCGGCCGGGGGCGCCTACGCGCTGCAGTTCGACGTGCAGGTCACCGGCTGCGCCCGGCAGTTCGACGAACGGGTCCTTCGGGTCGCCGGAGTGCCGGGCCCGGGCGCCGAGCGCCTCCGACCAGAAGCGCACGCCCGTACGGAACCCGCTCTCCTCGCAGTCAATCAGCAACGTGTACCGCCGCCGCAGCATCGCGCGTCACCTCCCGTCGCCGATGCCTGCTGTCATACCGGGCGACGGGGCGTCTGTCTATGCCTACAGTCACTCGACCAGGTGGAACAGCACTTTTCGCCGGGACGGGTCGGCCTCGACCAACCGGACCCGCACCCGCGTACCCGCCACCAGTCCGTCGCCCGCGCAGCGCGCCTGTACCGGTGGATCGTCGAGCGCGACGACGCCGGGGTCGACGTCCAGCACGGCCGCTTCGAACTCCTCCCCCACCCGCGCTTCGAGCAGGACGGCCTCCACCAGGTCGACCGCGCCGCGCTCGGCCGCGCTCGCGATCCGGTCGGTCGACGACATCACATCGGGCAGGTTCGGCAAGGCCTGCCGTACCCACTCGGGCACCTCGGCACCGGCGTGCAACGCCAGGCACACCTCGGTCGCGTACCGGTCCGCGAGGCGCCGCAGCGGCGCGGTCACGTGTGAGTACGGAGCGGCCACCGCCCCGTGGCCCGCGTCGGCCGGTGCCTGCCCCGCGAACGCCCGGTACCCGGCGCCCCGCATCAACTCGATGGCCTCGTCGAGGAAGGCCGCCTTGCGCGGATCGGCCGGGTCAAGCGTCGCGATGACACCACCGACCTGTACGCCGTGGGGCCAGACCACGCCGAGCGCGGGCGCCGCGGCGCGCAGTTTGGCCACCGCCTCGGGCCGCGGCGCCGGCATCGTACGCAAGAGACCGATCCGACCGTCGATCATGATTTTCGCGGCGGTCACTCCGGTGAGCAGCGAGATCTGGGCGTTGTACTCCTCCACCGCGAGCGGTGCGCGTAGCACCAGACGCCAGCCGTTGCCGTCGCGCTCGACCTCCTGGTCGGGGATCGGCAGGTTGATGGCTCCCCGGGCCAGGCCGCGCTCGATGAGCAGCTTGCCGATCTCCGGTAACAGCGCCACCGGCTCAGCCGGCTGCCCAGCATCCACGTCGGACTGCACCCGTTCGTAGTTCAGCTTGGCCCGGCTGCGTACGAGCGCCCGCTCGACCCGTACGGCTACCGTGCCGCCGTCGGCGTCGAGGTCGGTCGTCCAGACCACCGCCGGCCGCTCCCGGTCCGGCAGCAGGCTCGCGGCGTCTTCGCTGAGCACCTTCGGGTACAGCGGCACCTTGCCGTCGGGCAGGTACACCGTCTGTCCGCGAGTCCACGCCTCGGTGTCCACCGCGCCGCCGGGGCGTACCCAGGATGCGACGTCAGCGATCGCGTAGTACACCCGGTAACCGCCACCGGAGCGGCGCTGGAGACACATCGCCTGATCGAGGTCGAGCGAGGTGGCCGGGTCGATCGTCGCGAACGGAATGTCGGTGCGGTCGACCGGGGGTCTCGGAGGCTCGGAGACGCTCTGCTCCGCCTCTTCCTGTACCGCCGCCGGGAACCCGTCCGGCAGCTTCAGTTCACGGCGCAGTGCGCCGAAGTTGAAATGGGGCGCACGTACGCGTCTGAGAGCCACAGGGTATGTCCTATCACTCTCGCGTACGGCGCCCCACCCATCGTTGCTTTGCGAGTGTTCTCCGCGCTTTTGCTTGCGGATGTTCACCTGCCCGACTAGCGGGCGGTACCGACCTTGGTACGCGTGCCGTTCACCCGCTTGAGCGGAGCCGGAACGGTGCCGGCGGCGGCCTTCGTCGCCTTCGTCGCGGCCGTCTTCGCGGTGCCGGTTGCCTTCGCCGCGGCCTTGGCCGCGATGTTGGCGGCCGACTTCGCGGTGCCGGTCGTCTTGGCGACAGCCGTCTTCGCGGTGCCGGTGGCCTTCGCGACGGCCGTCTTCGCGGCCGGACGCACCGACTTGGTCGCCGGGGTCGCCTTGGCCGGCGCCTTGGTCGGCGTCGCCTTGCGAGCGGTGGCGGTCGGCGCGGCCTTGCGAGCGGTGGCCGGGCGGGTGGCGGCAACCTTGACAGCAGCCTTCTTGGCCGGCGCGGTCTTGACAGCAGCCTTCTTGGTCGGAGCGGCCTTGGCGGTCGTCTTGGCAGCGGTCGTCTTGGCAGCGGCCTTCTTGGCCGGAGCGGCCTTCGCGGTCGTCTTGGCAACGGCCTTCTTGGTCGGAGCGGCCTTCGCGGTCGTCTTGGCAACGGCCTTCTTGGCCGGAGCGGCCTTCGCGGTCGTCTTGGCAACGGCCTTCTTGGCCGGAGCGGCCTTCGCGGTCGTCTTGGCAACGGCCTTCTTGGCCGGAGCGGCCTTCGCGGTCGTCTTGGCCGGAGCCTTCTTGGCCGGGGCGGTCTTCTTGGCCGCAACCGTCTTCGCCGGCGCGGCCTTGCGGGCCGGCGCCACCTTGGCAGTCGTCACCTTGGTGGTGGTCGCCTTCTTGGCGGGCGCGGTCTTCACGGCAGCCTTCTTGGCGGGCGCGGTCTTGACAGCGGCCTTGTTGGCAGGCGCGGTCTTGCGAGCCGGGGCCACCTTCGCGATCGCCTTCTTCGCCACGGCCTTCTTCGGCGCGGCCGTCTTCGCCACGGCCTTCTTCGGCGCGGCCGTCTTCGCGGTCGTCGCCTTCGCCACGGTGTTCTTCGCCGTCGCAGCCTTGCTGACCGCGGCACGGGTACCCGTGGTCTTGGTGGTGGTCGCACCAGCCGCGCGCTTGGCAGCCGGTCTCGTGGTGGTGGCCTTGTTTGCTGCGGCCATCGTCTGTTTCCCCCTCGTCGGGGACTTCCGCCGGTTGGTCGGTGCGGGCGCTACTACAGCGCGCCTACCCCGTTTCTCCGTTCCAGCGGGCGTCCTCCGCATCCCAAGTCTCGTTTCGAACTCTTACTCGGTCGAGCGCACGCTCGGCCTCCTCGGCCGAGTTGTACGGTCCGAGTCGATCCACCGCAGCGCAGACGTTGTCCCCGGTCTCGACGCGGTGATGTGAAAGGCACCAGTAGTACTGGTCAGCACCACTGTTGCTCATGTCCTTCACACTGCCCCCCACATCGGCCGTCCACCACCGATCCTTATAAATTTGACCAACAGCTTCCACAGTAGACCCGTCCGAGTGACAACAGGGCATGATGATGATGCCCTAAACCGGGCTAGCGAAACGCGGCCCAAGACGGCCCGACGGCATCCGAATTTGCCGTACATGCCTTGTGTTGCCGTGATGTTTGAGCCCGAGAACGACGTCAGCGGCTCGCATGTTTCGACGTTTGGTCACGCATCCGCTACCTGACTTCGGCGACTGCATCGCCGATAGGCTGCCGCGACAGAGCCGGAAACGACGAGATCCGGATCATGTGATCCGGATCTCTCGGTTCGGACGAAGGCATGCCAAGCGCGCCGTCGGCGTGCCGGCAGCGACAAAACGCCTGGGCGCTAGAGGGTTGGGGTGCGCAGATACTCGGCGACGCGCTGGTGCTTTTTGTCGCGCGCTTTCACCGCCTTCTCCGCCGGGGTCTCTTCCGCAATTTCGGTCTTCGCCGAGCGGAGAACCTCGTCCTTGTTGTGGTAGTCAACCGGCGGCATTCCTCGAAGGGCCTTCAGCACCTCCTCAGGAGCACCCAGTTTCTCGGCCTCGCGGACGATGTCCTCCTTGAGCGCCGGAAAATCCATTGTCTCGAGGTACGGAGCTACCTCATCCCTGGTCACCATCGCGATCGCGCCCCTCGCCTCTCCTCTGCACAGCAACGTTGAGCGCCTACCCAGGCGCGTCGGTGCGAACCGCTGTGGCCAAGGTTCAGATCATCCGCAGTCGTTCGGCGAGCCGATCCAGACCGCCCTTGACCATCTGCCCGTACCCGTCATCGGCGAGCACCCCTACCGCGGCCCACCCACGTTCCAGATGATGCCGTGCCCGCTCCAGATCCCCGAGTTTGCGATAGGCCTCGCCCAAGTTGAGATGCAACGAGGGGTAGAAACCGCGTACGGATCCGCTGACGCCGGCCTGCCATACGCGTTCGTCCGTAAGTGAATCGGCCGCCTCCAACGCCCGCAGGTCCCACATCAGTTCCTCGCGCACGTCGTCCTGAACATCGGCCATGGAATGCGCGAGAGCGCAACGGTGCAAGGCATCACCGGTCAGGCCGATCTCGTCCCAGATCTTCGCGAAAAGGCTGCGGGCGGCGGCTCGCTCGCCGCGCTGGCCGAGCTCGACACCCTGACCGATCCGCGCCATGATCAAATCCGGTTCCGCCATGGCCCCTCCTTGAGGAGTGGAGGCTACAGCTGAGCTTCGATTTCGGCTATCGCCTGAGCGCTGTCATTGAACAGAACCGCGCACATACCGGCGCGGCGGGCCGCCTCGACCGCCAAATCGACGTCGTACACCCGCCCGCTCCTGTTTCCATTCGCGCGCATCGACGAAGCCGTTACTCCGAATCGCCCTCCGGTAACGGGGACGCAGACCGCGCAAGGACTCGTAGCGCAGGGGTGATCTCAAGTACCCCGACCGGCAGTGGTCTCCGCAGGCCAGGTCACGAGGTCAAGGCGACTACTCGGCGAACTTGATGAAGTCCTCGCCGAGCTTGCGCAGCTGCTGCCTCGACACGAACATCGAGACCTCGCGCTCATCCCTGGCGTTGCCGCGGGGAAAGCGGCGGCGGAGGCGGAACTCGACCTGGAACAGCGGTTCGTCTTCGGTCGCGACGTTGTCCCTCGCCTGGCCGATCGCGACTCCGTTGAAGACGTACTCCTCGGGCACGACCACGTCCACCCCCATCAGGAGGACGCGTTGCTCGTAATCGGTTCGCCAGACTTCACCCAAGCTGATCCGCTCAGCGTGCTGTGTGCAGACGCCCCACTCGACTCGAACTCCGAAGCGGTTGCTGGCGACGGCCCTGTCCACCTGTTCCTGACAACGCAGCACTGCACATGCACTCACGGTTTCCACCGTACCGATGGAGCGATACAGGTACGCCTGCGAGAAACGCCACATTTGCGCAGGTCGGCCCGGGTGCGCGGCGCACCTCGTCCTGCCGCTCCCGATCAAGCGGGTGGTCATCACGCAACAGCATCAACGAGTCGACTGTCGCATGACCCAGATGCTCAGCGGCTCTGTCACGGTGCGCACCACCTCCCAGCCTGCGCGGCGGTACACCTCGACGTTGGCCGGGTTGCTGGTTTCGAGGATCGCCGGCAGGCCGTCTTCGGTGGCACGGCGCAGTCCGGCCTTCATGACGGCATGACCCCAGCGACGGCCGGCGTTGTCGGGGTGGGTACCCAAAACGCCTAGGTACCAGAACGGGGCAGTTGGCAGTACGGCGTGCACCGCCCGGTCGTAGGCGTGGACACGGGCCAGCGCATCGGCCGGGAGTTGGGCCAGCGCGCCGAGAGCGAGAGTCTCGTCCGGCGACTCGTTCTGCGCTGCAGGGGGTTCCCAGATCGCGACGGAGGCGCCACGCCCGATCATCCAGATGGTTTCCTTGTGCACCCGCTTGTCGAAGAGGTGCCCGAAGAAGGCGGCGGCGTACTGCGGATAGCTCGCCTCTTCGGGGAACAGGTAGCGCAGAACGGGATCGTTGATGAATGCGGCGACCAGCGAGCCGATGACTCGTCCACGATCTGCCGAGGTGGCGACGGTGATCTCAGCGGCTGTCACGACATGAGACGGTATAGCGATCACGCGCGTACGGCGAGGCGGTACGCGAGCAGGGGCGCGACGGACGAGTCGACCTGTACGCCGGGTTCTGTGACCCGCTCACGCGGGCCGGCGGCCATCCATCTCGGCCTGCCGTCACCGACAGGCTCTAGCAGCCTACCCGCAGGCATCGGGCGGGCAGCCCTCAATCGCCTGCGCAGGTCACCGCCGTGGCGGTGACCCTCTTGGCCTTGCTCCGGGTGGGGTTTACCGAGCCACCCCGGTCACCCGGGGTGCTGGTGGGCTCTTACTCCACCGTTTCACCCTTACCCCGCGGCCGAAGCCGCGTGGCGGTCTGTTTTCTGTGGCACTGTCCCGCGGGTCGCCCCGGGTTGCCGTTAACAACCACCCTGCCCTGTGGAGCCCGGACGTTCCTCGGCAACGAGGCTGAAAAAGCCGCGTTGACGCGGCCGCCCGGTCGACTCGTCCATCGCACGTCCAATGGTACAAACACCTGCGGCCGGCCGACGCTTCCCATGATCTGTGCGTGTCACAACGCATACCGGCATCCATGAATTGCGACTAGCCTGGCGATCACCATGACTGCCGCACATATCGCACTGCTTCTGGTCGCCGGGCTCGCCGCCGGCACCGTGAACGCCATCGCCGGCGGCGGATCGCTGGTGACGTTCCCGGCGCTGGTGGCGACGGGCCTACCGACTGTCGCCGCCAACGTGACGAACTCGGTCGCGGTCTTCCCCGGGTACGTCAGCAGTGTGGTCGGCAGCCGGCACGATCTCGCGAACCTCGCCGCCGAGGACGGGAAGCACGGCTTCCGTCGGCTCCTCGCCCTCGCGCCCACCGCGATCGTCGGTACGGCCGCCGGCTGTGTCCTGCTGCTGGCGACTCCCGCCAAGGCGTTCGACAAGGTGGTGCCGTTCCTGGTGCTCGGCGCGGGCGCGGTGCTCGCGTTCCAGGGGCGCCTGCGCGGCGTGGTCGGGCACCCTCACGAGATGTCGCCGCGCCACCGACTGCTGGCGCTGCACGGCATGGTGCTGCTCGGCTCGGTGTACGGGGGGTATTTCGGCGCGGCGCTGGGCGTCATGTTCGTCGCGGCGTTAGGGCTGGTGCTCGCCACGAGCCTGGCCCGTGTCAGCGCCCTGAAGAACGCCCTCTCGGCTCTAGTCGGCTTCGTCACAGTGGTGGTGTTCGCGCTGTTCGGCCCGGTCGACTGGGCCGACGTGGCGGTGCTCGCGCCGGCCACCATTACGGGCGGCTACCTCGGTGCCCGCCTCGCGCGACGGCTGCCGGCGCGGGTCCTCCGCGCGCTGATCGTGACGTTCGCCAGCGTCATCGGTGTGTATCTGCTGATCCGCGCGTACCGCTAGCCCGCAGATCTTGGACACTTGGACCGCCTAGGACCGGTCCAAGTGTCCAAGATCGCGCGAAACCGTCAAGCCGTCACCGGCTCCGGGAGGTCCTTGACCCGGGGATCGCCCTCGTCGACGTGGTAGTCGTCCGCCACCGTCGCGTCGACACCGTCGGGCGTCTTCATCGCGCGCAGCACCAGCGTCGCGAGCACCGTCACCACCAGGTTGACCCCGACCGCGAGGAACCCGGTGTACACGGTGACCTTCGTGTCGAACCCGAGGTGCGAGAGCGCAAACGCGGACCCGCCGAAGTGCTGGTGCCTGGTGGCGGCGTTCGGCGTCACGTACAGCATCCAGAACCCGGCCGCCATGCCCGCGATCCAACCGGTGATGAGCGCCCCGCGGTGGAACCACCGGGTGTACAGGCCCAGCGCGACCGCCGGCAGCGTCTGCAGGATGACCACGCCGCCGATGAGCTGCAGGTCAATGGAGAACTGCGGGTCGAGGAAGAGAATGAACGCCAGCGCGCCCACCTTCACCAGCAGCGAGGTGACCTTGCTGACCTTGGCCTCCTGCTCCGGGGTGGCACCCGGGCGCAGGTACTCCTTGTAGATGTTGCGGGTGAACAGGTTCGCCGCCGCGATCGACATGATCGCCGCCGGCACCAGCGCCCCGATCCCGACCGCGGCGAACGCGATGCCCGCAAACCAGTCCGGGAACATCTTCTCGAACAGCAGCGGCACGACCGTGTTGCTGTCGACGGTGCCGGCCGTGGCGCCGGCCATCGGCTGGATGCCCGCCGCGATCGCCATGTAGCCGAGTAGCGCGATCAGACCCAGCAGGAACGAGTACGCCGGAAGCGCCGACATGTTCCGCTTGATCACGCCACGGCTCCGGCTGGCGAGCACGGCGGTGACGCTGTGCGGGTACAGGAACAGCGCCAACGCCGACCCGAACGCGAGGGTGACGTACTGCCACTGGTTGGCCGCGTTCAACAGCGTGCCGTCGGTCGGCGACGGCGTTTTGGCGAACTTCGCGTCGGCCGCGCCGAAGATCTTGTCCCAGCCGCCGAGCTTGTACGGGATGTACAGCACCGCAACGGCGATCACGATATAGATGAGGATGTCCTTGACGAACGCGATCAGCGCCGGCGCCCGCAGCCCGGACTGGTACGTGTACCCGGCGAGGATCGCGAACGCGATGATGATCGGCGCGTGCCGGGCGAGCATCGAGTCGCCGGTCATGCCCATCGTCTTCAGAACGGCTTCGATGCCGACCAACTGAAGTGCGATGTACGGCATCGTGGCGACGATGCCGGTGATCGCGACGACCAGCGCGAGCGTCGGCGAGCCGAACCGGGCCCGCACGAAGTCGGCCGGCGTGACGAAGCCGTGCCGGTGCGACACCGACCAGAGGCGCACCAGGACCAGGAACGCCATCGGATAAATGATGATTGTGTACGGAACCGCGAAGAAACCCATCGCGCCGGCGCCGAACAGCAGCGCGGGCACGGCCACGAACGTGTACGCGGTGTACAGGTCACCGCCGAGCAGGAACCAGGTGATCCAGCCGCCGAAGCTGCGCCCGCCCAGTCCCCACTCGTCGAGGTGCTCGAGGGTTTCGGGGCGACGCCACCGGGCGGCGACGAAGCCGAGCGCGCTGACGGCGAGGAACAGGATCGTGAAGATGACGATCTCGGTGAGGTGGTTTCTCCACACGGCCGCTCACCCCCGCCGTTTCGTCATCTGATAGACGAACGTGGTGGTGCCGACGCCGATGATGATGAAGGCGAGCTGCAGCCAGTAGAAGCGCGGAAGCCCGAACAGCTTGGGGTCGTTGGCGTTGAACAGCGGCACGAGCAACGGCACCACAACCGGTATGAGCAGCAGCCAGTACAGCGGGCTGCGGTCGTCGCGGCTACGCGGTGGCGCTGGCTCGTTCTGGGGGGATGTCACGATGCTCCTCCTTACCCACGCGGGTGTGGCGGAGGTAACCAGAGCGGTAGCGGATGGAGACCCTGGGCTTCGGTCCCCTGCGCCCAATGGCTCTCCCGCTGCGCCGAACGGTCGACCCGCTGCTGCGGCGGAATCAGGCGGTATCCACCTCCGCAACCGCGGTACTGAAGCGGCGGGTGTGCCACTGCCCGTCGTCATCGCGCCACGCCTGGCTGTCCGCCGCCATGTCGGCGAACCGGGCCAGCCACGGCTGCGCCTTGTACAGCTCACCGAAGTACACCCAGCCGGCCGCCTCGTCGGCATACCCGCGCTCGTCGAGAAAATCCCAGGCCCCGTCGGCGTCGTGGGTGACCGCCATGATGGGCAGCGTGCCGGCCACGACCTCGGGCGAGGCCAGCACAGTGGCGTCCGGTTCCAGGTACGGGAACGGCCAGGCAGGCGACAGCTCACCGACCAGGCGCCAGGCACCGGCTGCGTGCTCGTCCACGGGCACCCACCCGCGGGGCTGGCGCTCGCGGCAGGTCACGGTCGCCGCCGCCGCCCACGGCCAGCGGCCTTCCCGGTCCGGCCACACCACCTGCAGTACGGGCACGTCCAGGGTGCCGTAGTGGCCGCCCATCGCGGCGAACAGCGCCCGGTGCCACGACGGGTGGATCGGTCGGGTCTGCACCGGGAAGCGCTCGAGAACGCCGCCGAACGGCTCACCGTCGGCGAACGGCTTCCCGAGGTCGCGAAGGCGCCGGGCGCAGTTGTTGAGCCAGATCTGCATGTCCTGCTCACGCAGACCGAACATGGCCACTTCGGGCAGTTCGTACGACCGCCAGAGGCCGATCGTGAACGCGTACGGCGTCCCGCCACTTGCCGCCACGACCGCCCACCCGGCGTCGGCGATCGTGTCGCGTACCCACTGGTCCCACGAGCTTTGCATGGTCGCCACCTTCCGTCGTGAGGTGGTGCCGGCTCGCCGTCAGCCGGTGTCGGCGAGGTGAGCCGTTTCGTTGACGCCGCGTACGGCGATCCCGCCATCGGGCCAGTAGTCCACAGTAGACATACCGGCGGGATCGAGGTAGCAGCGGTACAGGAAGCCCGGGCCGGCGTCGAGCGCTTCCCGCAGTACCAGTTTGATGGGCGACACGTGGGTGACGACAGCGACACGCTCACCGGCGTACGCCTCGCGCAGACGCTGCACCGCCCGGCTCACGCGTACGGCGACCTCGTCGAAGGACTCGCCGCCGGGCGGCGCAACCGCCGGCGACGCCAGCCAGGCCTGCATCTCCTCCGGCCAGCGCTCGTTCACCTCGGCGAATGTCAGCCCCTCCCACTTGCCGAAGTCGCACTCCACCAGGTCGGGTTCGACGCGTACGGGCACTCCCCCGGCCGCTTGCGCGATCAGCTCAGCCGTACGGGCACAACGGCTCAGGTGCGAGGTGACGACCGCCGCCACGGGACCCACCCGGGACGCCACCGCCCGTGCCTGCGCCAGACCCCGGGGCGTCAACTGCGCCTCGCCACGGCCGGAGTACAGCCGGCGCGCGGTGTACTCGGTCTCGCCGTGCCGAACCAGGATCAGCCGGGTGGCCGGCCCGGCCGGCGGCGCCCAGGACTGAGCCGAAGCTGCGGGTGAATCGGCGCGGGCTGCCGTCGCAACGGCGGCTGAAGCGGGCTCCTCAGGCGCGGGCTTGCCGTCCATCGCCCGGTTGGCGAGGGCATCGGCCCGCTTGTTGCGCTCGCGTGGGATCCAGTTGAACTTCACCGACTTGAACCGGCGCACCAGGTCGGCCGCCTGCGCAGCGAGGGGCCGCAGCCCGGGGTGCTTGATCTGCCAGCGCCCGGACATCTGCTCGACGACGAGCTTGGAGTCCATCCGGACCTCCACCTCGTCCGCGCCCAACTCGGCTGCGGCGGTCAGGCCGGCGATCAGACCCCGGTACTCGGCGACGTTGTTGGTGGTGACGCCCAGCGCGCCCATCCGCTCGGCCAGGAGCTCGCCGGTGTCGGCGTCGAGCACGACGGCGCCGTACCCGGCCGTACCCGGATTGCCCCGGGAACCCCCGTCGGCTTCGACGACGACTCTCACAGGCCGGACTCCTCGGTGCGGACCATGATGGACCCGCACTCCTCGCACCGGATCACCTCGTCGGCGGGCGCCGCCTTCACCCGGTTCAGCTCACTCGCGTTCAGGTCCAGCCGGCAGGCGCCACAGCGGCCAGCGCGCAGCAGCGCGGCACCGAGGCCGGTCTGCTCCCGGCTGCGCTCATAGAGCCGTACGAGGTCCTCCGGCAGGTCGCCGGCGAGCGGCGCCCGGCCCGAGCGGCGGAACTCCTCTTCCCGGCCGATCTGCGACAGCGCCTCGTCCCGGCTGCGCTCAAGCTCCGCGCGCTTCTCGCGGAGCGTCGCCAACCGGCCTCGGCAGTCAGAGGTCTCCTCACGGAGGGGAACGCTCAGGTTGCGCCGCGGGTGACGCCCGATGTACCGAACGTCACAGCTGCCCGCGCCCACTCTAGACCCAGGGTGACCTGGGTGTGGTGCCACTGTGAACGACAGCTCACCCAGTGCGACGAGGGGTGACCCCCTCGCCGGGTGGCGGTTCCGCCCCCGCCCCGACCGGCGGCGGCTCCGCCTTCCCCCCGTCGGGCGGCGGCCGATCCGCGGCGTGCCGCACGCGCCGTTCCCTCCAGACGTCCCGGACGACCACCTGGAGGACCCCCGCGACCGGGATCGCCAGCAGCGCGCCGAGCAGGCCGGCGAGTTCGACGCCGATCAGGATGCTGATCACCACCGTCAACGGGTCCAGCCGTACGGTGCGCGCCATGATCAGCGGCTGCAGCACGTGGTTCTCGATCTGCTGGTAGACGATGAAGAACACGAGCACGACGATGCCGGCGGTGAGTGAGTGCAGGAACGCAGCCAGCGTCGCGACGACCGCGCCGAGCGTGGCACCGATGAGCGGCATGAGGTCCGCGAACGCCACGAACAGCGCGAGCAGGCCGGCGAACGGCACCCGCATCACCGCCAGCACGACGTAGGTCAGCACCCCGCAGATCAGGCTGATGAGCAGGTTTCCGGTGATGTACCCGGTGATCATGCGCGCGCACTCGCGACCGACCCGGCGGACACGCTTGCCCCAGCGTGGCGCCAACACGTCCAGGACCCCATCGACGATGCGCGGGCCCTGCAGCACCATCAGGTACGACAGCACGAAGATCGTGAGTATGCCGGCGACGGTCGTGGCCGTGCCGCGCAGAAACCCCAGCGTCGGCGCGCCGAGGCGGGTCAGGAACTCCCGCAGCTGGGCGCCGTGCGCTGCTACGTAGTCACGCAGGTGGAATCGATTGATGAGGCCACCGAGCGGGCCACGGCCGGCCTGGGTGTCGTGGATGATGCGCGGCAGGTCGTTGACGAACTGGGTTCCCTGGTTGACCAACGGCACCACGAAGACCGCCACGAGCCCGGCGAGGACGAGGAACACCAGGAGGAAGACCAGCAGCGTTGACAGCCCGCGCCGGATCCAGGGAACGCGCCGCTCGAACCAGCTCGCCAGCGGATGCAGCGCGGTGGCGAAGAACGCGGCGATGACGATCCAGGTCAGGACGCGGCGGGTCTCGTACACCAGGAGGAGGGCGAGGCCGGTGAGCAGCACCATGCCGATGACGGTGAGCGTGATACGCGCCGGGGTTCGCTCGCGCGGCGTCGTCATCCTCCGGCTACTCCCCTGGTCCCGGTTCGACAAACGTCACCGGGGACTGCGTACCACCGGTGCGAGAACACCGATTGCCGCACCCAGGACCAGCAGCACAAGCAGGGCCCGCCCCAGGCCGGTGTGCTCGGCGAGAACGCCGATGAGCGGCGGCCCGATGAGCAGCGCGGCGTACCCGATGCTGGAGACGGCGGCGATGGCGTCCATCGGGCGGTCGGGCGTTTCCCCTGCGGCGCTGATCGCCGACGGGAAGATCAGGCAGACTCCGAGCGCCCACCCGACCACTCCGAGGAACGCCAGCGGCGTCCCCGGGCCGAGCACCGTCAGCAGCACTCCGCCGACGATCACGATCCCCCCGGCCCGAACCGTGCGGTCGCGGCCCAGCCGCTCCGTGATCGGTGTGCCGGCGAATCGCCCGGCCGCCATCGCGCCCGCGAACACCGCGTAGCCGGCGGCACCGACCGAGGGGCCGGTGTGCCGCTCGTCGACGAGGTACAGCGCGAGCCAGTCGGCGGCAGCCCCCTCGATCATCATCGTGCACAGGGTGATGAGGCCGATGGCGGCGAGGCGTCGGTTCAGCACCGCCGACCACGCTCCGCGCTTGCTGGTCTTCTCCGGCGGCTCGGCCTCCCGGTCCGGGATGTAGAGGCGCAGGGCACCGAGTACGAACGCCCCGACAAACGCCCCAGTCAGGCCGAAATGCACCGGTACGGGTACGCCAGCGCGCGCAGCCAGGCCGCCCAGTGCCGCGCCGACGATTCCGCCGACGCTCCAGCAGGCGTGGTAACGCGGCATCCACGCCCGGCCGGCACGCTGCTCGACGGCGCTGCCCTGCACATTCATCGACACGTCCCACGCGCCGAAGCACAGCCCCCACACGAACAGCGCCGCCGCGAGCGTGGCCAGTGACGGCATGATCGCCAGCAGGAAGACGACCACGCAGCACGGCAGCGCGGTGAGGGCCACGGCCGTTCTGCTGCCGAAGCGCCGGCACACCCATCCGGTCAACGGCATGGAGACGAGCGAACCCACGCCCGGGGCGAGCAGGGCCAGGCCCAACTCCGCGGGACTGGCGTGCAGTCGGTCGCGGGTCGCCGGCAGCCGGGAGACCCAGGTCCCCAGGATCACGCCACTGACGGCGAAGACCACCGCGGTGCCAAGCGCCGCGCGGGTCAACCGCCGATAGGTAAGAGGCCGCTCAGACACCACCACCGTTGGATCTTCGCCTGTGACGGTGGCATCGGGCAACGAACGGCGATCCAGTCATGGCGACCGCCCGCGCTACGGCTCTTTCCGGCTGCGACCGACCGCCCAGAGCGCGGCGCCGATCCCACCGCCCAGAAGCATCAGAATCACCAGGAGTAGGGCGAGGTGCCAAGGCCTGATAGCTCCCATAGGCGAATGGTACCGGTCTATGTCTCGCGCTGCCGCCCCGCGCGCTTCCACTTCCGCCGCGTACGGAACTCCGCCAGCAGCAGCGCCGGTTACGACAGGTGCGGCATCCGCCCGCCGGCAAGAAACAACACGGCGAACGGGCGTACCACGGCGTCGTATCGGCATGACCGGCCGGCGTACTAGATGCCGGACGCCGCGCCGATGCCGCCTCCCGCCTCGCGTGCGGAGTCGGCCGCGGTGAGCGCGGTGAGCACGCCGGCCACGGTCAGAACGCGCAGCACCTGCCCCTGCGGCCTCGTCACTCGGAACCTGCACCGGCGCTCGATCGCGGCTCGTCGGACGGCCACCAGGGTGCCGATACCGCCGGAGTCGAGAAAGATCAGGCCCCGAAGGTCGACCGTGAGCCGCTTCGGTCGCTCGGACACCGCGTCGAACAGTACGTGTCGTAACTGATCGTTGGTCGTCTCGTCGACTTCACCGGCCAGGACGATCGTGGTTTCACCGTTGGAACGGTCCACCACGTACGCGAGCTTCACGATCTTCTCCCGCCTGAGGCCGCCGTCAGGGCTTCAGTCACGGCAGTCCTATCGGAAATCGCGGGCCCGCCGCAACCACTGGCGGCCGCGCAGTGACCCAGTAGTCACGATTGCTGACTTGTCGGCTGCCTTCCATGGCCCGCTTCGGCGGCGCCGTCCTCCACCCGCTGTCACTGCGGAGACCCGTTGCTGCCATGCTCACTCTCGGCAACCGGGTTGGCGGGAACCGCTACCACGCGCTGGTAGCATCCGAGCACATTTCGGGAGGGGAAACGCATAACAATGACCGGTTTCACCACGCGGTCCTGGCAGGGCATGACCATCCCGGCGCCCGGTACCTACGTTCTCGATCAGGCGCACAAACGGATCGGCTTCCTGGCCCGGCACATGATGGTGAGCCCCGTCCGCGGCGAGTTCGCCGAGGCGACCGCGCAGATCGTGGTGGACGAGGACCCGTTGCGCTCCTCGGTGACCGCGACCATCCAGACAGCGAGCATCAGCACCGGGACCGCCGACCGGGACACGCACCTGCGCAGCGCCGACTTCCTCGACGTGGAGCAGTACCCCACGCTGGAGTACCGCAGCACCGGGATCAAGTGGCAGGCGAGCACCGATCCGATCTTCTTCTGGGCCCGGCTGAAGAGCCATCGGCCAGGTTTTCGGGGCGAGACCAACAAGCTCGTAGAGCAGTCCGCCAATGCGGCCGGACGGTTCGTGATCACCGGGAAGTTGACGATCAAGGACGTCACCCGGCCGGTCGACCTCCAGGTGGAGTTCGGCGGGGCTCGTCGCGACCCCTATGGGCAGGACATCTTCGGATTCAACGCGACGGCTGAGATCGAACGCGAGAGCTTCGGCCTGCTGTGGAACGTCGCCCTCGAAGGCGGCGGAGTCCTCGTGGGCAAGACCGTGCGGATCGAGATCGCCGGCGAGGCGATTCGCCAGGCCTGACGCGGTGGAGGCACGCGCTAGGCGCTGAGCCCCATGCCGGACTCAGCGCCGCCGGGTTCGGTCATCGTGAGCACGTCGAGCACACCGGCGATCGTCAGGACCTTGAGCACCTGGCGGGTTGGATTGGTGACAACGAATTCAGCCTCGTGCTCCAGCGCCGCCCGACGGGCCGCGATGAGTACGCTGATGCTCATCGAGTCGATGAAAACGAGCCCGCGTAGATCGACCACGACTCGGGATGGGCGCTCCGCGACGGCGTCGAACAGTGCGTCACGGAGCTGGTCGATGGTCGCCAGGTCGGACTCGCCCGCGAGGACAACAGTGATCTCGCCGTCGGAACGCACCGCCGAGCACGCTAACTGCATCACACTCATCCTTTCAGACAGAGCCGACTGACTGATCATACGATCAACGGCCGTCGACAGCTTCAGTCAGCCCGCGGAACACCCGTCCGAGATCAGGAGTAACAGCCGCCCCGGCAGACCACGGCCCGACCGTGGACCGCCAGCGTTGGTCGTGATGCTGCCCGGTCCGTCGACTGTGGCGGCCCCGGAGCCGGCCCGCTCCCCGGCGGGTGGGTCGACGGCACAGACCGCGCCGGGGTTCGTGCCCCCGCGTGCCCCAACGACCGGCGAACCACGGCCAATGGGGGACGTCCAGGGTCAATGGAACGCGGCGGCGAAGATCCCGAAAAACAGACGATGACCTGGGGAGATACCCAGGTCATCCGGTGTGGGCGCGGCTGGGTTCGAACCAGCGACCCCCCGCTTGTAAGGCGGGTGCTCTTCCACTGAGCTACGCACCCGGAATCGGCGGTTAGCTTACCTTGCCGCGAAAGGATACCGCCTCCGCGGCAGGCCGTTTCCCATGATCACCGAGACTTTGCGGCGCCATAGCACCCACAGCTCTAGGTGATCATGGGAAACGGATCAGGCCAGCTCGGCCAGCGCCTTCCGCCACGCCTCCTGGTCGCGGGGCTCGCCGGGCTCGTTCATCTCCGCGTACCGGATGATCCCCTCGCGGTCGATCACGAACGTGCCCCGGTTGGCGAAGCCCTTGTCCCGGTTGAACACGCCGTACGCGTGAGCCACCTCGCCGTGCGGCCAGAAGTCCGCCAGCAGCGGGAAGTCGAAGCCCTCCCGCTCGGCCCAGACCTTGTGGCTGTAGACCGAGTCGACGCTGATCGCCAGCACCTGGACCCGGTCGCTCTGGAAGTCACCGACGTTGTCGCGAACCTGGCACAGCTCCCCCTGGCACGTGCCGGTGAACGCGAGCGGGTAGAACACCAGCAGGACGTTCTTCTTGCCCCGGAAGCCCGAAAGCTGGACCTCCTGGTTGTTCTGGTCCCTGAGGATGAAATCGGGCGCCTGGGCCCCCACCTCAAGCGGCATGCCTTCTCCTCCGGTCGCCGGAATAGTCGACCAAAATGGTCGGACATTGGATTCGTCGCCTCAGAGAATACGGCGCTGCCCTGTCGCGATGGGGGCACGCCAGGGCCAGCCGCCGGCCACACGGGGGCCGGCGGACCGGAGACGGACGGTATCAACGCTGCTTGGCTCGGGCGTTCCTCGGAACGACGAGACGGGCAGCCGTCCAATCCTTGCCGGCGTTGACGGTCGAGGTCTGCTGCAGTCCGGCCGTCGGAGCCGACTCGTTGATGTCGCTGGGCTCGACGTGCCCCTCGCGCCCGGCCTTGGGCGTGAGCAGCCAAACCACACCGTTGTCAGTCAGCGGTCCGAGCGCGTCGATCAGCGTCTCGACCAGGTCGCCATCGCCTTCCCGCCACCAGAGCAGCACGGCGTCGACCACCTCGTCGGTGTCCTCGTCCACCAGCTCGCCACACCGGTCAATCAGCGTGTCGCGGAGATCCTCGTCGACGTCATCGTCGTACCCCATCTCCATAACGACCATGCCCGGCTCGATCCCGAACCGGTCCGCCAGGCTCTTTACGTCGGCCTGACCCGCGGTCGCGTTCACTGTCTAGTGCCTCCCTGTCTTGTACGTCTAGCAGCAGTATCCACTCTCTCGGACGCGGACGTGGACGCTGTTAGCGCGTAGTCCACACAGTTGCGGCCCCCGGCGCAAGTGGCTCACCGAACGAACAGAAAAATCAACGCGCCATTAGCGACCTAGCCGCTTGGATGATCTGGTCCTCGGACACGAGCACATGCGCCGCGGCCAGGCCAAGTGGAATGAACGAGTCTACTGCCGCGACCCTGCGCGCCACCCCTACGTACCCCGTGTCCACCAGCGCGGCGAGTACTCCCTCGCCGACCCCGCCACTGCGCCGGGTCTCGTCCACGACCAGCACACGGCCGGTGGCCGAGGACTCGCGGATAATGTCGGCGACCGGCAGCGGCGACAGCCAGCGCAGGTCGACCACCCGGCAGCCCACCCCCTCGGCGGCCAGCCGCGCGGCGGCCCGCAGCGACAGCCGTACCCCGTTGCCGAACGTGATGATCGTCAGGTCCTGTGACGAGCCGACGCCATAGACCCGGGCCCGGCCGATCGGTACGTGCGCCTCCGCCCAACGCTCCGGTGGCAGATACTCCCCCAGCCACTCGTTGTCGCCGTCGGCGTGCAGGTCACGGGTGTGGTAGAGCGCGATGGGCTCCAGGTACACGCACACGCTGCCGTCGACCACGGCCGCCGCGAGGCAGGTACGCAGCAGCGGCCCGGCGTCCTCGGCCCGCGCCGGCACGGCGACGACGACGCCGGGGATGTCGCGCAGCACCGCGACCGAGTTGTCGTTGTGGAAGTGGCCGCCGAAGCCGGACTGGTAGGCCAGGCCCGGCACCCGTACGACCAGCGGGTTGCGGTAGCTGCCCGCGGAGAAGAACTGCATCGTGGCCGCCTCGCCACGCAACTGGTCCTCGGCGTTGTGCAGATACGCCAGGTACTGGATCTCCGGGACCGGCAGCATCCCGCCGAGGCCCGTGCCGAGCCCCAGGCCCAGGATGGACGTCTCGTCGAGCAGCGTGTCGAAGACGCGGCCGACCCCGAACCGGTCGCGCAGCCCCTTCGTCACCCCGTACACCCCGCCCTTGGCCGCGACGTCCGCACCGAAGACGACCATTTCCGGGTACGCGAGCAGCGCGTCGGTCAGCGTCGCGTTGACGGTCTGCGCGAGGGTGAGCCCGCCCGCCTCTTCGGGCAGCCGGCCGCCGAAGGCCTCCCGGCGGGCAGCGCTGCCGGATGTCGCGGCGGCGTCGGAAATGGCACGGGCCACGCGTACCGGCCGCCGGGGCGCGAGCGGGGCGGTCACCTCGCTGACCGAGGCGAGCTTCGGCTCGGCGAGAGTCTCCTCGGCGATCCGGCGAACCTCCCAGCCGACCTCGTCGTAGCGGGTGATCAGGTCGGTGGGGGTGGCGAGCCCCGCCTGTACGAGCAGCGCGGCGGTCGCCAGCAGTGGGTCGCGGTCGAGGTCGGCCGCGATCTCGGCCCGGCTGCGGTAGGCCAGTTCGGCGTCGGCCCCGGCGTGGCCCATCAGCCGCACCGTGGACAGGTGCAGCACGGCGGGGCGCCGCTGTCGCCGTACCCAGGAAACGGCCTCGACCGCCGCGTCGTACGTGGCGGCGACGTCGCAGCCGTCGGCGGCGAAGTACCGGATGCCGGGGCGGGATCGCAGGGTCTCGGCGACCCAGCCCGCCGGGGAGCGCACGCTGATGCCGATGCCGTTGTCTTCGCAGACGAACAGCAGCGGCAGCCGCAGGCCGGTGTGGTTGGACCAGCCGGCGGTGTTCAGGCCGGCGAGGGTGGTGGCGTGATTGACCGAGGCGTCGCCGAAGGAGCAGACCGCCACGGCGTCACCCGGCCAGCCGGTGGTCTGGGCGCGTAAGCGGGAGATCCGCCGGCCGCGCTCGATGGCGTACGCGACGCCGACGGCGCGGGGCAGGTGCGAACCGATGGTGGAGGTGGTGGGTATCACGTGCAGGTCGGGGTTGCCGAAGACCTTGTGGCGCCCGCCGGTGATGGGCTCCTTCGTGGAGGCGACCAGCCCGCGCAGGACGTCCCGGATCGGGTCGCTGCCGGGCACCTGGACGGCGCGGGCGCAGTAGAACGCGCCCGAGCGGTAGTGCAGCAGCGCCGGGTCGGTCGGGCGCAGCGCGGCGGCCACGGCCGCGTTGCCTTCGTGGCCGGCCGAGCCGATGGTGTAGTACCCCTGGTCGAAGCTGCGCAGCCAGCGCGCGGCGAGATCGAGGTGCCGGCTGGCGAGCTGGGCGGAGAACAGCTCCCGGGCCTGGACGCCGGTCAGCGCCGTGCCCTCGCGTACCGGATCGTCGGGCTCGCGTTTCTCGTCGGCCGGGCTCAACCCACCGAGCACCGCCCGGAAACGCTCATCGAGGTCCTGAGGCGTGGTCACGACGGACAGCATGTCCGAAACCAACTTCCCCGTGCCAGGGAAAGGCTCAGGAAGTGACGTCAGCCCTGCAGGAACGAGAAGCGCACCTGCCGTGTCGGGTTGTCGACATTCGGGTCGACCAGGCAGATCGACTGCCAGGTGCCCAGGGCGATCTTCCCGCCGATGACCGGGAGCGTGGCGTACGGGGCGACGAACGCCGGCAGTACGTGGTCGCGCCCGTGCCCCGGCGAGCCGTGGCGGTGCACCCAGCGGCCGTCGGTGGGTAGCACGTCGTCGAGGGCGCGCAGGAGGTCGTCGTCGCTGCCCGCGCCGGTTTCGATGATCGCTATGCCGGCAGTGGCGTGCGGCACAAAAACGTGGAGCAGCCCGTCGCCTCGTCCGGCCACGAACTCGGCCGCCTCATCCGTTATGTCACGAACGACGGGTGTGGACCCCGTCCGGAGCGTTATTACTGATGAGTACATGTGTTGATCATCCCAGTTGTCCCCCAACTGGCGTGACGGAGACCCGTAGGAGCGTGCACCATGGTTCCGTAAAGCTTTACACCAGACACATACCGAAGGAACGCCTGTGTCCACCGAACGCAAGCGCCCGGTTATCAGCGACGGTCTACCCAGCCAGTTGCCTGATATCGACCCGGACGAGACTAACGAATGGGTCGAATCCCTAGACGGGGTCGTCGACGAACGGGGCGCCAAGCGCGCGCGGTACATCATGCTGCGCCTGCTCGAGCGCGCTCGGGAGCGCCAGGTCGGGGTGCCGCCACTGACCACCACCGACTACATCAACACGATCCCGCCGGAACGCGAACCGTGGTTCCCCGGCGACGAGTTCGTGGAGCGTCGCATCCGGGCGTACATCCGGTGGAACGCCGCGATGCTGGTGCACCGGGCACAGCGTCCGGAGGTCGGTGTCGGCGGTCACATCTCGACGTTCGCGTCGGCCGCGAGCCTCTACGAGGTCGGCTTCAACCACTTCTTCCGGGGCAAGGAGCACCCCGGCGGTGGTGACCAGATCTACTTCCAGGGCCACGCCTCCCCCGGCATCTACGCGCGGGCCTTCATGGAGGGCCGCCTGACCGGCGACCAGCTCGACGGGTTCCGCCAGGAGCTGTCGCACCCGGGTGGCGGCCTGCCGTCCTACCCGCACCCGCGGCTGATGTCGAACTTCTGGGAGTTCCCCACCGTCTCCATGGGTCTCGGCCCGCTGAACGCGATCTACCAGGCCCGCTTCAACCGGTACCTGCACGACCGTGGCATCTCCGACACCAGCCAGCAGCACGTCTGGGCGTTCCTCGGCGACGGCGAGATGGACGAGGTCGAGTCGCTCGGCGCGATCGGCGTGGCCGCCCGCGAGGAGCTCGACAACCTCACCTTCGTCATCAACTGCAACCTGCAGCGCCTCGACGGCCCGGTCCGCGGTAACGGCAAGATCATGCAGGAGCTGGAGGCGTTCTTCCGGGGCGCCGGCTGGAACGTGATCAAGGTCGTCTGGGGCCGCGAGTGGGACCCGCTGCTCGCCGCCGACTCCGACGGCGCGCTGGTCAACCTGATGAACGTCACGCCGGACGGCGACTACCAGACGTACAAGGCCGAGTCCGGCGCGTACGTGCGGGAGAACTTCTTCGGCCGCGACCCGCGTACCCGCAAGATGGTCGAGCACCTGACCGACGACGAGATCTGGAACCTCAAGCGCGGCGGGCACGACTACCGCAAGCTTTACGCGGCGTACAAGGCGGCGATGGAGCACACCGGCCAGCCGACCGTCATCCTGGCGAAGACGATCAAGGGCTGGACGCTGGGCTCGCACTTCGAGGGCCGCAACGCCACGCACCAGATGAAGAAGCTGACGCTGGCGGACATCAAGACCTTCCGCGACCGCCTCTACCTGGACATCCCGGACTCGGCGCTGGAAGAGAACCCCTACCTGCCGCCGTACTACAAGCCGGCCGACAACTCCGACGAGATGGAGTACATGCGGGAGCGCCGCAAGCAGCTCGGCGGTGGGGTGCCGTCCCGGCGTACCACCACGATCCCGCTCGCGCTGCCGTCGTCGGACGCGTACAGCACGATCAAGAAGGGCTCCGGCAAGCAGAAGGTCGCCACCACGATGGCCTTCGTCAAGCTCATGAAGGACTTGATGAAGGACAAGAACATCGGCAAGCGGTGGGTGCCGATCATCCCGGACGAGGCGCGCACGTTCGGCATGGACGCCATGTTCCCGACCGCGAAGATCTACTCGCCGTTCGGGCAGAGGTACACCCCGGTCGACCGGGAGCTGTTCCTGTCCTACCGGGAGTCCGAGACCGGCCAGATCCTGCACGAGGGCATCAACGAGGCCGGTTCGGTGGCCACGTTCACGGCCGCTGGCACGTCGTACGCGACGCACAACGAGCCGATGATCCCCGTGTACATCTTCTACTCGATGTTCGGCTTCCAGCGCACCGCCGACGGGCTGTGGGCAGCGGCGGACCAGATGGCCCGCGGCTTCCTGCTCGGCGCCACGGCCGGCCGCACCACCCTCAACGGTGAGGGACTGCAGCATGAGGACGGCCACTCGCTGCTCCTCGCGGCGACCAACCCGGCGGTGGTGACCTACGACCCGGCGTTCGGGTTCGAGGTCGCGCACATCATCCAGGATGGCCTGCGGCGGATGTACGGGGAGAACCCCGAGAACATCTTCTACTACCTGACCGTCTACAACGAGCCGATCCACCAGCCTGTCGAGCCGGCTGACCTGGACGTCGACGGGCTGCTGAAGGGCATGTACCGGTACGCCCAGGCGCCGGCGGTCGACGGCCCGAAGGCCCAGATCCTCGCGTCGGGCGTCGGCCTGCAGTGGGCTCTCAAGGCCCAGCAGTTGCTGGCCGAGGACTGGGGCGTGGGCGCCGACGTGTGGTCCGTGACCTCGTGGACCGAGCTTCGCCGCGACGCCGTGGCGGCCGAGGAGCACAACCTGCTGCACCCCGGGCAGGACGAGCGGGTTCCGTACGTGACGCAGAAGCTGTCGGAGTCGACCGGTGGCCCGGTCGTGGCCGTCAGCGACTTCATGCGGGCCGTCCAGGACCTGATCTCCCGCTGGGTTCCGAGCGACTACACCTCGCTCGGCACGGACGGGTTCGGCATGTCCGACACGCGGCACGCGCTGCGCCGCCACTTCCACGTCGACGCCGAGTCGATCGTGGTGGCGACGCTGCGCCAGCTTGCCCGCCGCGGTGAGGTCCGCGCGTCGGCCCCGGCCGAGGCGGCCAAGAAGTACGCGATCGACGACGTGAACGCCGCCCCGGTCGGCGAGACCGGCGGCGATTCTTAGCCCCTACGATCTTGGGCACTTAGGCCGGTTATCGCCGGTCTAAGTGCCCAAGATCTACGAGGGCGGTCAGCGGAGCGGGAGGTCGAGCCAGGACCCTCCGGTGAACGCCATCGTCGTGCCGTACCGACTGGCGCCGAGATAGAGCGGGTCCACCGTGTCGATCACCAGGGCGAGCTGGTGCCCGGCCGGCACGTCGTACGCCATCGCCTCCATCTTGAGGTCGATCGTCTGCGTGGGCTCCAGCCAGGTGACCGGCGTGTGGCCGATGAGCTTTCCGACCCCGAGCGGGCCGGTGTCGTACAGGTAGGCGATCAGCGTTCCCTTCGGCTGCGCCGAGTTGATCGTCAGGTGCAGCTTCGGGCAGCCCCGGATCACGCCGCCGGCCGGTAGCGGGTCGGACATCCACACGCCCGCGTTGCTGCGGAGGATCGCGGGCATCCAGACCATGGGCGGGATGCCGGTCAGCGCGGCGAAACCGTTGGTCAGCAGGGCCACCCCGGCGTCGGCGAACGTGTCCGACCCCATCGAGATCGGCTGGCTCCAGTTGTCCGATCCGGGGTCCGTGGACAGCGGGCCGGTTGCGATCAGTCCGCCCGGCTTACCCAGGTACATGCGCTGGGTTGAGGTGTTGACGTGCGCCCAGTCGGGATACGACTCGACGGCGTCGCTGCCGGGGCGGCGCAGGACGACGGGCGGCTCGGTGTCGATTCCGGTCTGCTTGCCGCCGAGGTACCGGTCGAACCACCGATAGGCGCTGTCCCACACGTGGTTGGGCAACCCGAGCAGGCCGAACCCCTCGGCGATGACGTGGTCGCCGGGCGCGAACTCGAGTCGCTTCGGTCCGGTCAGCTTGCCGAAGAAGTCCACCAGTTGGTTGGGCGCGAAGATGGTGTCGTTGTACCCGTTGGCCATCAGGATCGCCGGCCGGTTGCGGTTGATGGCGTCGACGTACGTCGCGGCGGAGCGGATCCGACCCCACGTCTTGAGCGGGTCCAGATCGTCACTGCTGAAGTACGCCTTGGCCATGGCGGTGAACTCGGCGCTCGGCCGGCCGACCAGGTCGGCGACGGTCTTGAGCAGCCACACCGCCTGCGGGTGCCGGGTGTCGTTGCCGTAGAGCGAGGTCACCAGGTCGGTCCAACAGCTCATGGCGACGACCGCCTTGATCCGCGGGTCGAACGCGGCGGCGAGCAGGCTGATCCCGGAGCCGTAGGAGACGCCGGCGATGCCGACGCGCGCGGGGTCGGCGGCCGTGTTGGCCAGCAGCCAGTCCACCACCGCCCTGGTGTCGAGCATGTCCTTGGGGCCGGCTACGTCGATCTCCCCGCCCGAGTCCCAGAACCCTCTGGTGGTGTACGAGAGGACGACGTACCCGCGGCGGGCGAACGCCGACGCCTGCGCGACGTACTGGAGATCGTTGAGTCCCCAACTGTTGACGAACACGATCGCCGGATAACGGCCGGTCGCCGCCGGGGCGATGACGTTGGCTTTCAGTACCACGCCGTCTTTCGAGGGAATGTCGACGAACCGGAATCCGGTGATCGCGGTGCCTGCGGCGACTGCGGGTCGGGGGGCGGCGCCGGTATGGACCGCCGTGGTGCTGGCGGCGGCCGACGGGACGGCTAACGAGGCGGCAACGGTACCGGCGAGGAGTGCTGAGAGTACGACGGATCGACGCAGCGTCATGAACGCCTCCAGGAAAGGAGAAAGTTACCAATCGGTAACGGGGGTTACTGAAGGGTAACTTCGTGTGCGTCAGGTCACAATAGTGAAAGTCATGAATAGCTAGACGCCACTTTTCGGATATTTCATCCACGCAGCACCCCGCATGGCTGCGGCACCTGTATGGGGAGCCCACGCAGCCATGAGATCGACGGGTATCGCGATAGGGTCGCCGCGGACTAGACACATACAGCGAGGCGGGGCCGGCTACCTAGCCAGCCCCGCCCCTGCGCCTCACTTAGAGGGCGCTGCCCTTGGTCCAGTCATTCCAGCTGAGCGTCCACGCCCCGATGCCGTCGGTCGGCTTCAGCGTGATCGGACTGTTCTTCACGTCGACGACGTCGCCGGGGATGAAGGTGTCGTAGAACCACTTCGCGTGCGCCGGAGCGACGTTGATGCAGCCGTGCGAGGTGTTCTGCCGGCCGTGGGCGGGGATGTTCCAGTCAGCCATGTGCACGTACTCGCCCGCGTTGGAGATCCGCACGGTGAGCGTGATCTTCTCGTCGTAGTAGTTCGGATCCTTGGGATCCTTGACGCCGTAGCTGGCCGAGGTCATGCGCGTCACCGGGGCCTTGTCGAGGACCACGTGCGGCCCACCGTTGGTCCAGTAATTGATCGTCTGGCCGTCGGCGGTCTTGTTGTAGCCGCCCTTGCCCAGGCTGACCGGCATCGTGCGGACCACCTGGCCGTCGACGTACACCTGCATCTGCTTGGTGTTGTTGTCCGCGATCGCGATCCGCGACTGGCCGATGGCGAAGGAGGCGCTCACGTCGCTCTGCCCGTACAGGCCGTCGCCCAGGTCCTTGCCGTAGACGTCCGTCGAGACGCTGACCTTGGTGCCCGGCTTCCAGTACTCCTTCGGGCGCCACTCGACGCGCTGGGCCCCGAACCAGTGCCACGCACCTTCCGCCTGCGGACTGGTAGTCACCTTGAGCGACGTCTGCGCCGTCGCCTTGTCCGGCACCGGCTCGTCGAACCACACCTGGATCGTCTGGCCGACCCCGTAGGTGTCGCGCTCCTTGAGCAGGTGGGTGTCGCTGGCCCGCAGGTAGGGCTGCGTCTGGTTCTTCGGCTTCAGCGTGGTGAAGGCGCTGGTCTGCTCGATGTGCTGGCCGGCACTGTTGGTGCCGGTCGCCGTCACCTTGTACTGCTTGCCGTAGCCGAGTGGCTCGCCGCTGCTCCACGACTTGCGGTCGGCGCCCAACTCACCGCCGACCTGCTTGCCGTCGGGGTTGGTGACGGTCACGGCCTCCAGGGTGGCGTCCTGCGCGGTGACCTTGATCGGGTCGAGCACGGAGACCTGGGTTGCGTCAGCCGCGGGCGTGATCTTGAATTCACCCGGCGCCTTCTTCGTGCCGGCGCCACCCGCCTCACCGGAGGGCATGCCCGTGCCGGCGCCGCGCCAGGTCGCCTTGTCACTCTGCGCGCATCCGGTGGCCGCAGCCAACGCCAGGACGACGGCCACCACCCCAACCAACCGGGCCCGCGACCGACGACTCGGCATGTGCATTACGATTCCTCCCCCGACACGGCAGGTACTCCGTCTGGCCAATCTACTGAGGCCGACCAACGAACGCGACCCTGTGCGCCGGCCCGCGTGCCGCGTCGGGGACACGGGCCATAAGGTAGAAACCGTGACGGTACGCGTACGCTTTGCTCCCTCTCCGACCGGTATGTTCCACGTCGGCGGTGCCCGCTCGGCGCTGCAGAACTGGATCTATGCCAAACAACACAACGGTGTATTTGTGCTGCGTATCGAGGATACGGACGCCGCGCGCAACCGCCCGGAGTGGACTGAGGGAATCATCAACGCGCTCGACTGGATCGGGATCAAGCGCGGCACGTACGAGGGTCCGTACTTCCAGTCCTCGTACGCGGAGCAGCACCGTGCGGCGGCTGAACGGCTACGCGAGTCTGGCCGAGCGTACTACTGCGAATGCACCCGCGAAGAGGTCCAGGCCCGCACCGGGAGCCAGTTCACCGGTTACGACGGCTACTGCCGCGATCGCGGCCTGGAGCCGGGCCCGGGGCGGGCGCTGCGGTTCCGCACGCCTGACGAGGGCGAGACCGTCGTCATGGACGTGGTCCGCGGCTCGGTCGTGACGGAGAACGCGAATATCGAGGACTTCGTCATCGCCCGCGCAGACGGGTCGGCGGTGTTCCTGCTGGCCAACGTCGTCGACGACGCGACGATGGGGATCACCCTCGTCATGCGCGCCGAGGAGCACCTGCCCAACACTCCCAAGCAGCAGTTGCTGTGGGAGGCGCTGGGCCACCAGCCGCCGCGCTGGGCGCACGTGCCGATCGTCGTCAACGAGAAGCGTCAGAAGCTGTCGAAGCGCCGCGACAAGGTCGCGCTGGAGTCGTACCGTGACGAGGGTTACCTCCCCGACGCGATGCGCAACTACCTGATGCTGCTGGGCTGGGCGCCGACCGGAAACCGGGAGATCGTCCCGTGGTCGGTGATCGAGGAGGAGTTCCGGCTGGAAGACGTCAACCCCTCCCCCGCCTTCTTCGACGAGAAGAAACTGCGCGCGTTCAACGGCGAGTACATCCGGGCGCTGTCGGCCGAGGAGTTCATCGAGGCCTGCCAGCCGTGGCTGACCGGCACCCCGGTCGCGCCCGGAGCGACACCCGTCGCGGCGCCGCCGTGGGACCCGGGCAACTTCGACCCGAAGGTGTTCGCCGCGGTCGCGCCGCTGGCGCAGACGCGGGTGGCGGTCCTGTCCGAGATCGTGCCGAACGTCGACTTCCTGTTCCTGGACGAGCCCGCGATCGACGAGGTCGCATGGGGCAAGGCGATGAAGGAGGGCGCCGCCGATCTGCTCTCCGCCTCGATCGCCGCCTTCGAGAACGCGCCGTGGGACGCCGAGTCGCTCAAGGCGACGCTCGAGGCGGTGGGCGCCGAGCGCGGGCTCAAGCTGGGCAAGGCACAGGCACCGGTACGCGTGGCCGTGACCGGCCGTTCGGTCGGCCTGCCGCTGTTCGAGTCGCTGGAGGTACTCGGCCGCGCCCGCACCCTGGACCGGCTACGGGCGGCGCTGTCCAAACTGGACGGCTGAGAGATCACCGCAAAGAGTCACTCTTTGCGGTAGGTCGTGGGCGGCTCAGTCGTTGTTGTCGCCCGAGCCGCCGTGCTGGCCGGAACCCGACTTGCGCGACTCGGACTTTGACTCCTTCGGCTGCGGAGTCTTGTACTCCGACTTCTTCGCCTTGTCCTTGCCGGACTGGTGGCCCTGGTCGTCGCCGTGGTTGTTCTTGTCGCCGTCATCGCGCCCGTGGTCTTCGCAGTCGGGCTTGCCGGAGTGGCAGTCGGGCTTGTTGCCGTCGTCCTCGGCGTGCGGCGACTCCGACTCGTGCGCCTCGGGGCGGTGGCTCGGCCACGCGGACGGCCGCGTGCTGACCGAGGCCGACGGCGCCGGTGACGGTACGTCCGTCGGCGACGTCTCAGGCGGCGAGGGCACTGTCGCGGGCGCGGGCACGCCGACGGAACCGGCGACCTGGTGAGCCACCTGCTGGACCGGGTCCGGCAGCGCACCCGCCTCGGCGGCCACCGCAGTGGCACCGACGGACGCGCCGACAAAGCCCAACGCGATCTTCGCCGCCAGCGACTTGGCGAGCAGGGAGCTGAGCAGCATTCGACCTCCAGGCAGGTACTTTCGTTGCCGCAAGTGCAGCGAACACCGGTTGCGGCCAGTGGAGCCGCGGGGGTGCAGCTCGGGTGCCGGGATGCGATTTACCCTGCCCGACGGGGCTACGGCGGCGCTTTCGCGCCGACGTGCGGACGGTGCGCGGTGCCGTAAAGTACGCGGCATGAGGGCCGCGGTCTACCTGCGGATCAACGCCGACCAGGAGGGTCGCGAGCTCGACATCGAGCCTCAGGGCCCGGATGGCGGTGAGCCTACGTCGGCGCTCGTCCCGATAGTGGGCGCGGTCAACACGTTTCGCCGGCTCGCGAACGATCTCGCCCCCGAGCTGAAAGGACTGGTCGCCGACGCGGCCCCGGTGATCGAACCGATGGCCGAAGGAGTGGCGGGCTTCGTCCGCAACGCCATGCCGGGCCTACGAGAGCTGGTCAGGGACTCCGCTCCGGTCGCGACCGAGCTGAGCCGGTCGCTGCCCCGGCTGGGGCAGGCGGTAGGCGCGTTCCTCGGCAGCCTCTCGCCGGGAGCAGCCGGCGCGGCAGTCTTCGTCACCGATGTGATCCGCCTCGCGTCCACCCAGGCTGCCTTCTGGGGCGGCGTCATTCGTCGGCTGTCGCAGAAGTACCTCGGCGTCCGGGAACTCGTCAGCGACACCGGCCAGGCATTCGCGGCGCTGCCGCAGCGGGCGCGCCGCCTCGTTCTCGACCTGTTCGATCGGTCCACCGCCGCCGTCGGCGCCGGCGTCGGGTCGGCGCTGCGGTCACGCGGCGTCGGCTCCCTGCCCAGCCTGGTCGGCTCCACCCTGGACGCCGCCAACTCGACGACCTCCACCCTCGTCGACGCCGCGACAGAGGTCCTCGCCCGACTGCCCGCACGGCTCGGCCGGACGGCCGCGGAATCGGCCGCGGAATCGGCCGCGGACTTCGCGCTGGCCACCATGGAACGCGCGACCGGCAACCTCCTGACCGGTGTCAAGCAGGGACTCGCCGGGACGACCACCGACGCGGTGAGGCCCTGGATACCGACCGACCGGGACATGACGAACCATTCGGGCGGCGTCACGGTCAACGGGCTCAACATCAATCTGTACGGGGTGTGGGACCCGACCGACTCCGCGGCGATCGACCGGGTGGTCAACGGGATCCACGAGGCGCTGAACCGGTACCGGCAGGAGTACGCGTAATGCCATCCCACAATGGACGTTGACCTACCGATCTGTGCGACCTGCGGCGTCCAGTACCCGGCGCCGCGCGAGGACTGTCCTATCTGCCTCGACGAGCGCCAGTACGTCGGCTGGGAGGGCCAGCGCTGGACCTCGTTGGCCGAGCTGGCCGCCGGTAGTCGCCGCGGCGAACTCCGCGAGCAGGGCCCCGGGGTGACCGGGGTCGGCACGGCACCCGCCTTCGCCATCGGCCAGCGCGCCCTGCTCGTCCACGCGCCCGGCGGCAATGTGCTGTGGGACTGCGTCAGCTACCCGAACCTGATCCCCGAACGGCCACGGACCATCCGCCGGGCGCTCGCGCTGATGGCGCCGTTCGCGTTCAACCGCGTGTACGGCGCCTGGTGGGATCTGATCGTGCACACCGACGGTGCCGAGGCGGTGCGCCGCTCCGCCGACCGGTACCTGCGCTTCGCCCTGGACGACGCGGGCTAGGACGGGACGGCCCGGTGCGCCGGCGTGCGCACCGGGCCGTCCCTCCCCGGGTGTCAGTCGGCGATGGGGTTCGGCATGATCGGAAGGGTGATCGCGGACGGGTGTTCGGCGTCGTGGTAGATGGTCTGGTTGGCGGGCTGCAGTTCGGCGTCCTGGCCGAAGGGGTGCCCGGTGTTCGGGTTGCGGTCGAACATGGGGAAGTTGCTGCTGGAGATCTCTAGCCGGATCTGGTGGCCGGCCTTGAAGAGGTTGCTGGTCGGCCACACCTCGATCGTGTACTTGTAGATCTGGTTCGGGGTTATCAGGCTCGGCTCGGTCTCGGAGTCGCGATACCTGGCCCGCTGGATTCCGTACTCGATGAGCATCGACGTGCCGTCCGGGTGAACATCGGTCAGCTTGGCCGTCCAGTCCGTGTCGGGGGCGGAGGAAGCCGCATAGAGGGTGACCGTGATCGGGCCGGTGACCTCGGTGTTCTGTTGCAGCGGAGGCGTGCTGTAGACGAGCACGTCCGGCCGCTGCTCGATCAGCCGCTGGTCGTACGGGCCGCCGGGGACCGAGGCCTGGAAGCGGCCGCCGAAGCTGGGTACCGGGTTCGCGGGATCGTAGACGTAGTGGTCGGTCGCGCTGCCGGACATCGGTACGCCGGCGCTCAGCGTCCCCGTGCCGGTCAACGTGTTCGCGTTACCCAGGCTGCCCAGGTAGTAGTTGCGATACTCGGTCCCGGGCAGGGGCCAGGTGTCGGCGGTCCGCCACTTGTTGGCGCCCATCACGAAGATCCGGACCGCCGGGTCCTTGTCCACACCGTTGCGGATGCCCTTGAGCCAGAAGTCGAACCACTTGAGTTGAAGTTGGTCGATGGGATTGTCCGCCTGGGGGCCGAAGTCGACCTGGCCGACCTGGCGGTTCCACGGTATGTGGACCCAGGGCCCGACCACGAGCTTGCTGCCGCGCCGGCTCGCCTCGGAGCCACCCTGCGCGCGGATGCCCTGGAAGTTCTCCAGCGCCCCCTTGACGAAGATGTCGTACCAGCCGTCGAAGTTCAGCGTCGGAACGGTCACCTGCGAGTAGCGCGAGCGGAGGCTCCACTGCTGCCAGTACGCGTCGTTGTCCGGATGCTTGAGCCAGTCGTAGAAGTAGGGCGCCACCCGCGGGTCCTGGGGAGACAGCGGCGAGAAGTCCTTGAGCGGAAGCTGCCAGTACCACTTGCTGAACAGGTCCTGCGCGGCCTGGTTCATCCCCGCGTCCAGCGCGGCGCCGTCCGGGTAGCGCCGGACCGAACTGTTGGCGAGGGTGGTGAGCGGCCAACTCTCGGCGAACGACTGGTCGAGCGCCCCGCCCTCGTAGGTCCAGCCGTCGTGGTAGTCCGATGCCGTCATGGCGGGGACGATCGTCACCAGGTGCGGCGGGCGCAGGGTCGCCGGCAGCCACTGGGTGGCTCCGGGATAGGAGAAGCCGTACATCCCCACCTTGCCGTTGGCGTGGGGCAGCCGGGCGGCCCACTCGATGCTGTCGTAGCCGTCGGTGGCCTCGTTGCGGAAGGTGTAGAAGGTGCCGTCCGACTTGTACTGCCCGCGGACATCCTGGATCACCACGACGTAGCAGTGGGAGGCGTAGTAAGTAGGGGCGGCATAGACGTAGGTCTGGGCGACGTCCTTGTTGTACGGAAGCCGCATCAGGATGACCGGAAACTTACCCGGAGCGGTCGGCGTGAACACATTGGAACGCAGGATGGTGCCGTCCCGCATCCGGGCGGGGACGTCCTGGCTTGACGTGTACGAGCACTTCCTCGACGTGGAATCCGCCGCATTGGCGGAACCGGCTGCCGCCCCCGTCACGGACAGCGGTACCGCAACCGCCACGGCCGCGAGCAGCCCGACCACTGCTCGACGGCGCCTTACGAAAACCTTGGTAGCCCGCACGTACGTCCTCCTCCGTCGGCCAACCTGGGTTGGACAATCGCCGCGTAAATCGACTTGCGGCTATGCGCCCCCGTACTGGGAGGCTGGCGCTGAGGGAGCGCAGGGACAAGATCTCCGCACGGTGACCGCGACGAGCGCATCATCCAGTGCGGTGAGTGGCCTGCCGGATGCGCCCAGTGGCACTGTGGCCAGCTTGGGCGCGGCGGCCTGCTAACGGACGGGATTCATAGCCTTAATGCGCCTGGGCGTCCCTCGGGACCTGCGGCAGGATCGTGCGGCTGCGGCCAGGACGCGGGTACGCCTCGGCCGCGGCCGCGAGCCGGACGGCGTGGTCGCGCTGGCGCTGCCAGTGGCCGTACAACGCGCCCTGCTGCGAGAGCCGGTCGACCGCCTTGATGGTCTCCGGGTCGACGTCGCCGGGCGGGGCTTCCCGCCAGGGCGTACCGGGCAGCGGCATGAAGGTGTGTGCGTGGATGCGGGCGCCCAGGTCGGCGAGCTCCCTGGCGAGCGCCAGGGAGGCGGCCACGTCGGCCTGGTCCTCCCCCGGCATCCCGAAGATCATGTCGACGTTGATGCGGAAGCCCTCCTCGACGCCGAGCCGAGCGGCGCGCCTGACCTCCTCCACCCCGTGACCGCGCTTGGCCGCGTCCAACACCCGGTCCGAGCCGGACTGCGCGCCCACGATGATGTTGTTGTTGGCGCAGTAGCGCTTGACCAGACGCAGCGCCTCGCGGCTGACGTGCTCGGGCCGGATCTCGCTGGGGAACGAACCGAAGAACACCCGCCCGTCCGGGCCGATGCCTTCCTTGCAGGACGCGAGCAACTCCTCGACAGCGGCCAGGTTGGGCTCCTCGTTGTCGCTGCCGTACGAGAGCGCGGTCGGGGTGATGAACCGGACGTCCCGCAGGCCGCGCTGGCGCATCTGGTCGACGTGCCAGCGGACGTTGGCGATGCTTCGATGCCGGAACCGCGCGGAGAACATGAACGGGGTCTGGCAGAACCGGCACGAGTACAGACACCCTCGCGTGATCTCAAGGGCGTTGAACTTGTTCCACCGCAACGAGAATCCGCGGAAGGTGTCGAGCGGCAACCGCTCCGGGCGGCCGGTCTTCACGATCTTCCCGGCCGCGTCGCGGAAGACCAGTCCGGGCACTGACGTGGGATCCCCTACGGCGTCAACCAGCCGCAGCAGCGTCGTCTCCCCCTCGCCGACCGCCGCGACGTCCCAGCCGGCGTCGAGCGTCTGCACGGGCTCGGCCGTCGCGTGTACGCCGCCCGCGACATGCAGCACCTTCGGTGCGTCCACCTTCGCCCGGATCAGCGCGAGCTCCGCGGCGAGCGCCTCGGCGTCCGGGGAGTAGAACGACCACAGTACGAGGACCCGCGACGCCCGGCCTACGGCCGCCTCGATCTCGGCGACGGTGTCGTCAACCGACTGACCGAACCGCACGTCGTACGACACCGCCGAGGTGTGCTCCTCCAGCGCGCCGAGCAGCACATGGAAGCCGTACGTCACCGCCTTGCGGTACCGCAGAACGATCACCAGATCGCAGTCGCCCATCCGCCCATCGTGCCAGGCCCGCACCCGGTCACAGCGCGCCTTCGGCGCCGGCGCGCCCCTTCCGGCCAGATCAGCGGCGGGAATCCTCCCCTCCACGCCAGAAGGGTGCCCCGCTACGTGCCGACGCACCTAGCGGGGCACCCTCCTGCAAAACGAGCGGGACCTCAGTGACCGAACGTGAACCAGTTGACGTTGACGTAGTCGGCCGGCTGGCCGCTGCTGAAGGTCAGGTAGACCGTGTGCGTACCCGTGACCGCCGCGATGTTGGCCGGCACGGTGCGCCAGCTCTGCCAGCCGCCGGTGTTGCCGGTCGCGAAGCTGCCGATCGGCGCGCTCGTCCTGCTGTCCAGGCGTACCTCGACCAGACCGCTCACGCCGCTGGCCGCGCCGGAGGCGACCCGCGCGCTGAACTGCGTGGCCGCGCTCGACCCGAAGTTGACGTTGTCGAACTGCAGCCAGTCGCCGTTGCCGATCCAGCCGACGTCCTCCCCGCCACCGGTGTCGGCGGTCGCTTCCGTCTGCGTACCGGACTGGGCGTTGAAGCTCTCGGCCTGGATCGTGGAGTATGCGTCGCGCGCGCCACCCGGCGGCGGGGGCGGCGGAGGCGTCGTGCCGCCGCCCCCACCACTGGTGTACACGGAGACGTAGTCGACGAGCATCGGTACGCCGGACTGGGTGGCCGCGGTGGGGCCGCCGCCGAACGCCGCGGGGAACCCGCCACCCATGGCGACGTTCAGGATGATGAAGAAGCCCCGGTGGGTGGCGTTGTTCCAGGTGGTGGCGTCGAGCTGGTTCTGGCTGATCGTGAAGAAGTTCTGGCCGTCGCGGAACCAGCGCAGGGTCTCCGGTGAGGTGCTGCGGTCGTACTCGATGGCGTAGGTGTGGAAGCCGGTCTTGCAGCCGGGGCAGGCGCGCTCGCCGCTGCCGATGCCGGTGGTCTCGTTGCAGGGGCCGCCGGGCGAAACTCCACAGTGCATGGCGGCGAAGTGCGAGTCGCGGCCGTTGATGTTCTCCAGGATGTCCCACTCGCCGATGCTGGGCCAGTTGGTGGCGCCTACCGGCCGCGCCGCGTCGCCGAGCATCCAGAACGCCGGCCAGTAGCCGGCGGCGGCCGCGCCGCTGACGTTAGGCTGCTGGATGGCGGCCTCCACCCGTAGCTTGCCTCCGGCCGGGGCGGCGAAGTCGGTGCGCTGGGTCTCGATGCGACCGGAGGTCCAGTTGCCCGCGGCGTCCCGGATCGGCTTGATGGCGAGGTGGCCCTGGCCGTCCTGGAAGACGTTGGCGGTGCTGTCGGTCATTGTCTCGATCTCACCGGTGCCCCAGTTGGCGGCGCCGCCGGGGTAGCCGTGGCCGAGAGAGTAGAGCCAGTTGGACCGGTTGACGCCGGTGTTGGCGGGGCCGTTGAAGTCGTCACCGAAGACGAGACTCCAGCCCGGTGCGGGCGGTGGCACGGCAGCGCTGGCGCTGATCCTGGTGGTCAGCCAGCCCGCTACGGCAAGAGCGACGACCGCCATGACGGCCAGGATCCGGACCACGCGCCCCCGGCGATGGGAGAGCGCGTGCACTGGTGAACTCATCGGAATGCCTTTCCACAGAGGGAAACAAGGTCTTTACAGCGCGCTTTCTCCTGTTCCCCGGGCCCGCCTGGTGAGAGAGCGCTCTCACTAACGTTTTAACAGCGGATGACATACATGTCAACGTCTTTCAATATTGATGTGCTTCAAAATGATGGGTGGTCGAGCGGGAATCCATGACGGGCGGTCGGGCAAGAAGCTGTGACGAACAGCCGCACCCGAGCACCGCCCCCGCGCCGCGCGCCGGATCATGACAAGCTCAGGAGCATGACCAGGCAGGTGGAGGCCGGCGAGCGGCCCGACGACGACGCGGCCGACGTGGGCCCGCTCGGGGCCAGCATCCGGGCGATCGAGCAGGCCGCCGGCTCGTTGGCGACCGCGAGTGTCGCGCGCATGGACGAGGTCCTGCCCTGGTTCCGGGAATTGCCCGCCGACCAGCGCGCCTGGGTCATGCTGGTAGCGCAGGCCGGCGTCCGGTCTCTCGTGGAGTGGCTGCGCCGGCGCGAGGGGGACGACGGCGGCCCGCAGGCGGTCTCGGACGAGGTGTTCGAAGCCGCCCCCAGGGCGCTCGCCCGCTCGATCAACCTGCAGCAGACCGTCCAGCTGGTCAAGATCACGATTGAGGTGGCCGAGGAGCAGGTGCCCCACCTCGCCGCCGCGGGCGAGGAGGCGGCCATCCAGGACGCCATCCTGCGCTTCAGCCGCGAGATCGCCTTCGCCGCCGCCCGGGTGTACGCCCGCGCCGCCGAGACCCGCGGGGCGTGGGACACCCGCCTGCAGGCCCTGCTCGTCGACGCGCTGCTGCGCGGGGACTCCTCGGACGTGGTCGCGAGTCGGGCCGCGGCGCTGGGTTGGGGAGACGCCTCGCCGGTCGCCGTCGCGGTCGGCCGCTCACCGGGTGGCGAGGCGACGATGGTGCTGCACACCGTGTACCGGACGGCCCGGCGCATCGGCGTCGACATCCTGGGCGGCGTGCACGGCGACCGCCTCGTCGTCGTCCTCGCCGGCGCGCCCGACCCCCTCGCCGCCACCCGTCAACTCCTGGTCGGGTTCGGCGACGGCCCGGTCGTCGTCGGGCCGGCCGTACCCAGCCTGGACGAGGCCACCGAGTCGGCCCGGGCCGCCCTCGCCGGGTACCGCGCCGCCCCCGCCTGGCCTGCCGCGCCCCGTCCGGTGTCCGCTGGCGACCTGCTGCCCGAGCGAGCCCTGGCCGGCGATGCGGAGGCGCGCCGGATCCTGCGCCAGGACGTGTACGGCGTCCTCGTACGCGCGGGCGGCGAACTGCTCGACACCCTCGACGCGTTCTTCACCGCCGGGAGCGTCCTGGAGAGTGCGGCACGCGCCCTTTTCGTCCATCCCAATACCGTCCGATATAGACTGCGCCGTATTGGGGAAGTGACCGGCTTTACGCCCCTCGTGGCGCGGGACGCCTTCACCCTCCGCATCGCCCTGACGGTCGGGCGGCTCGACCCGTCGGCCGTGCCTCCCGCCCCACCAACCGGTGGCTAGCACCGAGTAACGTTCCGGTTACCAAAAGCCAGCGGCGGACATCTTTTGGAGGGATCCTCCAAAAGATGTCGTCGAGTTTGGTGGCTGGCGTTAACCCCGATACCGGTCAGTATCCGGAAGAGTCATACCCGTGCTCGCCGTACTCGCCCCCGGACAGGGGTCCCAGAAGCCTGGCTTCCTCACCCCGTGGCTCGACCTTCCCGGCGCCGAGGCCCGCCTGCGCTGGTGGTCGGCGCTCGCCGGACTCGACCTCGTCCACCTGGGCACCGAGGCGGGCGCCGAGGACATCAAGGACACTGCCCGCACGCAGCCGCTGCTGGTCGCGGCCGCGCTGCTCGCCGCCGAACAGCTGCCCATGTACGACGTGGGCGTCGTCGCCGGCCACAGCGTGGGTGAGATCGGCGCCGCGGCTCTCGCCGACGTCCTGACGCCGGAGGCGGCCGTCACGCTCGCGGCGGTACGCGGGCGCGAGATGGCGGCGGCGTGCGCTCTCGAACCGACCGGCATGAGCGCGGTGCTCGGCGGTGACCCGGACGAGGTCATCGCCGCGATCGAGGCCGTCGGCCTCTACCCCGCCAACCGCAACGGCGCCGGCCAGGTCGTCGCCGCCGGCGCGCTGTCCAGCCTCGAGAAGCTCGCCGCCGAGCCGCCGGCCAAGGCCCGCGTGATCCCGCTGTCGGTCGCCGGCGCCTTCCACACCCCGTACATGGCGCCTGCCGAGCAGGCCCTCGCCACCGTCGCCGGCGGCATCACCACGGGCGCGCCCACCCGGATCCTGCTGTCCAACCGCGACGGCGCCGCGGTCGACCACGGGCCGACGATGCTCCAGCGCCTGGTCCGCCAGGTCACCGCGCCGGTGCGCTGGGACCTGTGCATGCAGACCCTCGCGGAGATCGGCGTCACGGCGGTCATCGAGCTGCCGCCGGCCGGCACCCTGGCCGGCCTGGCGAAGCGGGCGCTCAAGGGCGTCGAGATCGTCACCGTGAACACGCCGGACGACCTGGCTGCGGCGAAGGATCTGATCGCCCGTCACGGCGCCGCGCCGAGCCACGAACCGACGCTCCAGTTCCGGGTCGTCGTCGCCACCGCCGCCGGCAACTTCACCCCCGCCGACGACGTCGCCGAGGGCGCCGAGGTACGCAACGGCCAGGTCATCGGCCAGGTGAGCACGCGCCAGGGCGCGGTCGAGGTGACCGCCCACGAGTCGGGCGCGCTCGTCGAGTGGCTCGCCCACCCCGACGACCCGGTGGCGCCCGGCCAGCCTGTCGCCCGCATCGGTGGCGGTCTTTAGACATCCGCGAGCCAGTCAATAAGAGAGGTAACGCCGTGACCCAACCTGTTGTCGGCTCCCGGATTCTCGCCATGGGCCACTACCAGCCCACCCGCGTGCTCACCAACGACGACCTGGCCGAGATGGTCGACACCAACGACCAGTGGATCCGCGACCGGGTCGGCATCGTCACCCGGCGTATCGCCGACAACGAGACCGTCGCCGACATGGCCGCGGCCGCCGCGGACAAGGCGCTGGCAAACTCCGGCCTGGGCGTCGGTGACATCGACCTCGTCGTCGTCGCCACCTGCAGCTCGGTCGACCGCTCCCCCAACGTCGCCTGCCGGGTCGCGGCGAAGCTCGGCATCGACGCGCCGGCCGCCTACGACATCAACACGGCCTGCTCCGGCTTCTCGTACGCGATGGGCACCGTCGACCACGCCATCCGGGCCGGTGCGGCGCGCAACGCGATCGTGATCGGGGCTGAGAAGCTGTCCGACTTCACGGACTGGACCGACCGCTCCACCTGCATCCTGTTCGGCGACGCGGCCGGCGCCGCAGTCGTCACCGCCGTACCCGAGGGCGAGCAGCCCGGCATCGGTCCGGTGCTCTGGGGCTCGGTGCCGGAGCGCAGCGACGCGGTGCGGATCGAGGGCTGGCGCCCGTACATCCAGCAGGAGGGCCAACAGGTCTTCCGCTGGGCCACCACGGCGCTCGCCCCGCTGGCCCTCGACGCGATCAAGCGGTCCGGGTACGAGCCGGAGGACATCAAGGCGGTCGTCTGCCACCAGGCCAACGCCCGCATCATTGAAGGCATCGCCAAGCGGCTCAACCTGCCCAACGCGATCATCGCGAAGGACATCGTCGAATCGGGCAACACCTCCGCGGCGAGCATCCCCCTGGCCCTCTCGAAGCTGATCGAGCGTCGCGAGGTGCCGTCAGGTTCCCCGGTACTACTGTTCGGCTTCGGCGGCGGCCTGACGTACGCCGGACAGGTCGTCCGTTGTCCGTAGCGCCCTCCCGGCGTTCACGACCAAGCGTGCCAACAAGGAAGGAAGTAAAACCCAAATGACCCGTGACGAGATCGTTGCCGGCCTCGCCGAGATCCTCGAAGAGGTAGCCGGGGTCAACCCGGACGACGTCACCGAGGAGAAGTCGTTCACCGAGGACCTCGACGTCGACTCGCTGTCGATGGTGGAGGTCGTGGTGGCGGCCGAGGAGAAGTTCGGCGTCAAGATCCCGGACGACGAGGTGCAGAACCTCAAGACGGTGGGCGACGCCGTGTCGTACATCTCCAAGGCACAGGCGTGAGTATTGAGGTCGTAGTCACCGGGCTCGGCGCGACGACCCCGCTGGGCGGGGACGTCGCGTCGACCTGGAACGCCATGCTCGCCGGCCGCTCCGGGGTCAGCGCCCTGACCCCGGAGTGGGCGGCGCAGCTCCCGGTGCGCATCGCCGGTCAACTCGCCGTCGAGCCGACCATCGATCGGGTGCAGGCCCGCCGGATGGACCGCTCGGAGCAGGTCGCCGTGGTGGCCGCCCGCGAGGCGTGGGCGGACTCCGGCCTCGCCGACGCCGGCCTCGACCCGGAGCGGCTGGGCGTGGTCGTCGGTTCGGGTATCGGCGGCGCGACCACGCTGCTCGCCCAGGACGACGTCCTGGAGGCGAGCGGTCCCCGCCGGGTGTCGCCGCACACCATCCCGATGCTCATGCCCAACGGGCCGGCGGCCTGGATCGGCCTGGAGCTGAAGGCCAAGGCGGGGGTGCACGCCCCGACGAGTGCCTGCGCCACCGGAGCCGAGTCGATCGCCTGGGCCCTGGACATGATCCGGTCCGGCCGGGCCGACGTGGTGGTCGCCGGTGGTACCGAGTCGGTCATCCACCCGCTGCCGATGGCCGCCTTCGCCTCGATGCGCGCCATGTCGACCCGCAACGACGAGCCGGAGAAGGCGTCCCGCCCGTTCGACAAGGGCCGGGACGGCTTCGTCCTCGGCGAGGGCTCCGGCGTGATCGTGCTCGAGCGGGCCGACCGGGCCCGGGCCCGCGGCGCCAAGGTGTACGCCCGGCTCGCCGGTGCCGGCATGACCTCCGACGGCTTCGACATCGTCCAGCCCGACCCGGAGGGCTGGGGCGCCACGCGGGCGATCGCGATGGCGCTGGCGGACGCCGGCATCGCCAAGTCGGACGTGGTGCACGTCAACGCGCACGCCACCTCGACCCCGGTCGGCGACGTCGCGGAGATCATCGCGCTGCACAAGGCCCTCGGCGACCACCCGGTGGTGACGTCGACCAAG
Source organism: Planosporangium flavigriseum (assembly GCF_011947225.1). GTDB lineage: Bacteria > Actinomycetota > Actinomycetes > Mycobacteriales > Micromonosporaceae > Planosporangium > Planosporangium flavigriseum. The sequence goes on from NZ_JAATVW010000001.1 coordinate 571,304, forward strand.
TCGATGACCGGGCACCTGCTCGGCGCGGCCGGTGCGATCGAGTCGATCGCCACCATCCTCGCCATCCACCACGGCGTGGTGCCGCCGACGATCAACCTGGACGACCCCGACGACAAGGTCGACCTGGACGTGGCCGCCCACAAGGCGCGCCCCATGGAGATCCCCGCCGCGCTGAACAACTCGTTCGGCTTCGGCGGCCACAACGCCGCGTTGGTCTTCGCCCGCGCCTGATTCTTCCGGAGAATCCATGACACTGACATCGATATCCGCTGACGCTCAGGTGATCGACTACCGCGATCCCGAGGTCCGGCTTCGGGCGCTGTTCGATCAGGGGACGCTGCGCCTGCTCGCGCCCCGCGACGACTCGGGCGTACTGGCTGCCCGCGGCGAGATCGACGGCGCCCCGGTCGTCGCGTATGCCACGGACGCGACCCGCATGGGCGGCGCCATGGGCACCGAAGGTTGCCGCCACATTGTGGACACCATCGACGCAGCGGTCCGCGAGCGGGTACCGGTGCTGGGGTTGTGGCACTGCGGCGGGGCGCGGCTGGCCGAAGGGGTCGTCTCGCTGGACGCGGTCGGCCAGGTCTTCGCCGCGATGGTGCGCGCCTCCGGCCGGGTACCGCAGATCTCGGTCGTCCTCGGCCCGGCCGCGGGCGGCGCGGCGTACGGCCCGGCGCTCACCGACATTGTGGTGATGTCCGCCGCGGGCCGCATCTTCGTCACCGGCCCTGAGGTGGTGCGCAGCGTCACCGGCGAGCAGGTCGACATGGAGCGGCTGGGCGGCCCCGAGACGCACGGTCGGCGCTCCGGCGTGGTGCACGTGACCACGAAGGACGACGAGTCGGCGCTGGAGAAGGCCCGCCAGCTGGCCTCGCTGCTCGGTAGCCAGGGTCGGATCGAGCCGGCCGACGTGGCCAGCGACGTCGACCTGTCGGCGCTGCTGCCCGAGCAGACCAACCGCGCCTACGACGTCAAGCCGCTGGTCAACGCGATCCTCGACGAGCCGGGTGTGGAGTTGCACGCCAAGTGGGCGCCCAACATCGTCACCACGCTCGGACGCTTCGGCGGCCGTACGGTCGGGGTCATCGCCAACAACCCGATGCGTCTCGGCGGCTGCCTCGACTCCGCCAGCGCGGAGAAGGCGGCGCGGTTCGTGCGGATGTGCGATTCCCTGGGCGTGCCGCTGATCGTGCTGGTCGACGTCCCCGGATACCTGCCGGGCGTGGGCCAGGAGTGGGACGGTGTGGTGCGGCGCGGCGCCAAGCTGCTGCACGCCTTCGCCGAGGCCGTCGTGCCGCGGATCACGCTGGTCACCCGCAAGGCCTACGGCGGCGCGTACATCGCGATGAACTCCCGCTCCCTGGGTGCCACCGCCGTGTTCGCCTGGCCGAACGCCGAGGTCGCCGTCATGGGCGCCTCCGCCGCGGTCAACATCCTGCACCGCAAGAAGCTCGCCGCCGCTCCGGCCGATGAACGGGAGGCGCTGCGCGCCGAACTGATCGAGGAGCAGACCCGGGTGGCCGGCGGGGTCAACCGGGCGCTGGAGATCGGCGTCGTCGACGATGTGGTGAAGCCGACCGAGACCCGGCGGCGCATCGCGGAGGCGCTCGCGGCCGCTCCGGCTGCGCGCGGCGCGCACGGCAACATCCCGCTGTAAGCCGCGTGCCGAGCGCACGGCAGTGATCCCTGTTGAATAGCGCTGGGCCCAAGGCGAGCCCGGGAGCGGTCGATCCGCTCCCGGGCTCGTGTGCTTCCGGCGACGACGGGTCAGATATGCGCCGGTCACCCTCCACGGCTGGCCAAAAGATGCTAGGCCGTCACGAATAGGAATTAATCAACTACGCAAGGTCAACGAGCGCAGGCCGATCGGGGCAGACCGGACACGTCGAGCGGGGAACGTCCGGCCGCCGGCGCGGCACCGGTCAGCACGTCGGCGAGCGCCGACATCGACGCTTCGGTCGAGGAGTACGTGGCCAGCAGCACCGGCGACCTCGCCTGCCCCAGCAGCGACGGCACGTCCATGGACACGGTGACCGCCGCACCCGCGCGGAGGTCGGAGATGTCGTCGCCGTACCCCACCAGCCGCACCTCGGCCCCGCCGCTGGACGACACCGCCACCTGCCGCCGGCGCAGCGCATCGACGAGCCAGGCCCGCTGCTGGTCGCGCCCGGCCGACGCGGTCACGGTGACCGGTCCCTTCACCAGGGCGCCCTGGCAGCCACCGCGCAGGATCGTCACGGCCGCGGCGCTCACCTTCGCGGCCGCCGCCCGGCCCTCGGCACCGTTCACGCCGGCCAGTTCGGGCTGCTGGTACTCGGCCCGGGCGAGCTTCACGGCCAGTACCCTCGTCGCCGCCTCCACCAGCCGCGCCTTGGGCAACTGGCCGGTGCGCAGCCCGTCGAGCAGGCCGCGCTGCGCGGCGGCGAGATCGGGCGGCATCAGCAGAAGGTCGTTGCCGGCGACCAGGGCCCGGACGGCCGCCTCGCCCGGCGGGTACTTCTGCGCCGGTGCCATGTTCATCGCGTCGCTGACCACCACGCCCTTGAATCCGAGTCGGCCGCGGAGCAGGTCGATCAGCACGTGGGACGAGAACGACGCCGGCACGCCCGGGTCGATGGCTCGCACGTCCAGGTGCCCGGACATGACCAGGTCCGCGCCGGCGTTGATGCCGGCCGTGAATGGCGGCAGGTCACCGGCTGCCAGTGCGTCAGCGCTCTGGCTCAACGCCGGCAACTCGGTGTGGCTGTCGCCGCTGGTGTGTCCGTGACCTGGAAAGTGCTTCAGCGTCGCCGCGATCCCGGCGTCCCGCAGGCCCTGCACCGCCGCGCTCACCTGCTCCGACACGGCCTTCGGATCGGAGCCGTAGGAACGCGAGCCCATGAACCCGCCGTCCGGCCCCACCACGTCGGCGACCGGCGCGAAATCCACATTGATGCCGACGGCGTGCAGGTCCGCGCCGGCAGCGGCCCAGGCTCCACGGGTCAGCGCGGGGTCACCCGCGGCGCCGAACGCCAGTGCGCTGGGCAGCTGGACGATCCCGTCGCGCAGCCGGTTGACCACGCCGTACTCCTGGTCGGTGCCGATGAGCATCGGCACCGACGCCGGCAGCTTCGCCGCAGCAGCCTGCAGCCCGTCGGTGAACGTACGCACCTGGGCCGGGGACGTGAGGTTGCTCGTCTTGTTGGTGCTGGCGGTCGGATCCCCGGCCGATCTGTTCATCAGGATCAGGCCGCCCAGCCGGTACTTCTCGACCATCTCCGCCGCGGTGTCCACACCGGCGTACTCGCGGTTGGCCGTGGCTGCGGCACTGCTCACCTTCGTCGCGTCCTCGCCGTACGCGAAGGGCATCAGCACCTGCCCCACGAGGTCGGAATCACTGAGCCCGGCGGCCAGAGCCGCGGCGCGGGCGGCCGCATCAGCGCGCTGGCTGGCGGTCGGCGCGGGGCTCCTGAACTCGCCGCGATCGGCCGGGGTCAGCTTGACCCCGCTCCCGCACCCGGCGAGCAGCGTCACGGCGATGAGGGCAGCGATCCCGGCTAGCACACGCACGGGATCCACTCAACCAGACTCGCCGCTCCTCAGCCGACCCTAGTGAGCAGCGTCATGGGGCTACCTTCGCCGGCCTGACGATATGGCTCCAGCTCGACGTCCCAGGGGGTGCCGAGCGCCTTGTCCAGGGAGTGGGTGAGAGCCTCATACCCGGCCGCCGTCGCCATGAGCGCGCGCACCCGGTCCTCGGAGAGCTGGATGTCGCCGTTGGCGCTCGTGGCGGCGCGAAAGAGGCCGCGGCCGGGCACGTGCATGTAGCGCTCGCCGTCCAGACCGGTACTGGGCTCCTCGGTGACCTCGAAACGGATCATCGGCCATTGCCGGAGGGCGGCGGCGAGCTCGCCGCCGGTGCCAGGCTTGCCGGTCCAGGCGGATTCAGCCCGCCGAGCGCCCGGCTCGACCGGCTGTGCGGTCCACTCGAGGCGCACCGGCGCCGAGAGGACACGCGCTATGGCCCACTCGACGTGTGGACACACGGCAAGCGGGGACGAGTGGACGTACACAACGCCATGTGCTGGCACGATAGACCTCCCGGGAGCCGAGGTGCGTCTTCCCCTACGACCTCGATCTCGGAAGGACTGTGTTCATGATGCCGGTTGGCACCGGCGGCGCGCCAGTGCACAAGTGGGCCAGCTGCTGACGAAATATCTAACGCTCGGGACCTGTTCAGGTAACTAGTGACTGCTCCGTAGCGCAAGGCGAGACGGACAGTACGCACTGCCGAGGATGAGATCGTCACGCAGTCTCGTGTACAGTTTCCTCGGCGCCCTGTGCCGCTTTGTTTTTCCCGTTTTCTCTGCACGTTTTCTCTGCAAGGAGTCCCGCCGTGGCGAGCAACACCTCGAAGACCGCGCGCGCCTCTGTCCGCGCCGGCCAGGCCGGCGCGAGCGGCGCCCTGAGCGTCCTGGGCGAGTTCAAGTACGTCATTCCTCTCAACAACGGTCGGTTCGCGTACGTGCGTAACCTGACCAACGGCAAGACCGTCCACCTGCGCACCGACTCCGACGCCTTCGTCGAGGAGATCCGGGTGCTGGCGGGCGCGGGCCACGCCGCCAAGATCCGCGCCGAGCTGGGCGCCCTGGCCTCGGCCCACCCCGACCACGGCTGGGACGCCACCGAGAAGCGTCTGGTCGAGGCCGGCGTCTTCGGCGAGAGCTGAGCCGACGGTCAACCCGTTCACGACTGTCGAAAGCCCCCACGGTGACCGTGGGGGCTTTCACTATTTAGACCTAAAACAGCGCCGCATGGAGATCTGAGACGGCGTTCGCGGCCATCCGGCGGCTAACGGCCGAGGATGGCGACCCGCCCGGAGTCCACCTGATAGCGGGCACCGATGACCTCCAGCGCACCGGACGCGACGCGTTCCCGAATCAACGCAAGTTCCGACAACTTGGACACTGTGCGGGCGATGTGGCGATCGACCGCCCGCTCCACGCGCTCCGCCGGATCCCCGTCGCCATCGACGGCCGGCTCGATCTCGTCCACCAGCCGGCCGATCAATCCGCCCGGGCGGTCTCCGCTGTCGATCGCCTGGACCGTCGCCGAGACCGCACCGCAGTACTGGTGGCCGAGCACCACAATGAGCGGCACCCCGAAGACGGAGACGCAGAACTCGACGGAGCCGAGCCCCACCTCATCGAGCACGTGGCCGCCGGTGCGCACCACGACGATGGAGCCGAAGTCCTGGTCGAGCACGGCCTCCGGCGGCACCCGCGAGTCCAGGCAGCCGATCACGAGAGCCCAGGGGCGATGGGCGGCCGTACGCGCGGCCGGCGCGTTCACGTCATGGCGGTATCGCGGCTGCCCCGCCACGAACCGTTGGTTTCCAGCTAGCAGGCGGGCGAGCGGCGTCTCGGCGTCGAGTGGAGAACTCGCGGCAGCACCGCGAGTCGACTCGAACGCAAGGGACTCGCCGAACGGGTGGCTAGACGTCACCCGTCCAGGATCGGGCACAAGTCCCCGAGCAGGAAGCTGAACCGGCAGAAATGCGACGGTGATCACCCAGATGACTAACTCATAACTACCTTGTTACTTATGAGTACCGCCCGGGTATCGGTAGGCATGTCGTCCCAAGCAGAGGTCACGCTCCCGGATGGGGTACGCCTGCACATCGAGGAGCATGGCGACCCCGCGAGCCCGCTGACCGTCGTGTTCCTGCACGGCTGGACCCTCGACAACCGGCTGTGGCGCCGCCAGATCGCGGACCTGCCCGCCCAACTGGGCGCCCCGCTGCGCATCCTCGCCTTCGACCTGCGCGGCCACGGGCTGTCGACCGCGTGCTCGCGGAGCACCACCACGCTCACCCAGCTTGCGGACGATCTCCACGCCGTCTTACAGGAGCGGGCACCTCAGGGCAAGGTCATCCTCGTCGGCCACTCCATGGGCGGCATGACGATCATGGAGTACGCGCACCGGCACGCGACCGAGTTCACCGAGCGGGTGGCCGGGGTCGCGCTCATCTGCACGACCGCGGAGGGCACCGCGCACACCACGTACGGGCTCGCTCCGGGCGTCGCCCGGGTCTTCCGCGCCCTCGAGATCACCGGGGCCGCCCTGCTGGCCCGGTCCGGCCCCTGGCGCCTGCACCGCACCGTCATGCCGGTCCTGTCCCCCGGCATCCGCTGGCTCGGATTCGGGCGCATCGCCGATCCGTCCGCCGTACGCCTGACCGCCGGCATGATCGGCAACGCCCGGCTCACCACGATCGGCGGCTTCCGGCCCTGGTTCGAGGAGCAGCACCGGGTCGACGCGCTAGTACACATGGCGACGCTGCCGGCGGCCGTCCTCGAAGGCGGCCAGGACCGCCTCACGCCACGCAGCTGCGCGGAGACGATCGTCAAGGCGCTACCGGGGGCCGAGCACCTGATCTGCCCGGACGCCGGACACATGCTCCCTCTGGAGTGCCCGGACGAGGTCACCGGCGCCATCGCACGCGTCTGCCAGCGGGCCAGCGGCGTACCTGCCATCCCGCCGCGTACCGGCCCGGACGGATCGCCGCGCGGCACCGCGGCGCCCGTGTTCCCGGCCGGCGCGGCCGAGGCGGCCTGAGCCCGCGGAGGTAGGGAAGCTCCTAATCCGCTCTCGACGTCGGCGACGCTCGCTGCGACCCGCGTAAACTCCCAACAGGCAGCCGGGCTCCGGCTACGGGAGGGAGAAACAGTGCATCTCGTCGAGGCATGGATGGCCACCCTCCCACCTGCCGCGATCTACGCGGTGGTCAGCCTCGTCATCGGCGTCGAAAGCATGGGCATTCCGCTGCCTGGCGAACTCACCCTGGTCGGGGCCTCCCTGCTGGCCAGCACCGGGCTGACGAACCCGTGGCTGGTCGGGCTGGCCGCGTCGATCGGCGCGATCGTCGGCGACTCGATCGGGTACGCGGTCGGCCGGCGCGGCGGTCGCACGCTCCTGGAGAAGTTCGGGCGGCGTTTCCCGAAGCACTTCGGACCGAGCCACCTGGCCCACGCCGAGCGCCTGTTCCAGCGGTACGGCGTGTGGGCGGTGTTCTTCGGTCGGTTCATCGCGCTGCTGCGCATCCTGGCCGGCCCGCTCGCCGGCGCGCTGCGCGTGCCGTACCCCAAGTTCCTGGTGGCCAACGCGACCGGCGGCATCGTCTGGGCCTACGGCACGGCCTTCGCGATCTTCTACGCCGGCCGGGCCGCCGAGCACTGGCTCAAGCAGTTTTCCTGGCTGGCACTGGTCGTGGCCCTGGTCGCCGGCCTCGCCACGACGATGTACCTCAAGCGCAGGATGGCCCGACGCCTGCAGGAGGAGGTGGAAGTCCCGCAACCAGAGGAGAAGACGACCGTCGGCTGATGCGCCTACGGTCACCGACCGTAAACACCTGCGACATCAGCCCGGCGCATGAACCTTCACGGTGCCACAGTGCGTAGGCTCGCCATGGCCCGTTCCCGACCGCTGGAGTCACGCTTGTCCGCTCCTGTCCACGACTCCGACTCCGTTCGCCAGTCCGAGATCGCCAACGAGCAACGGTACGTCGACCGGGTGTACACCCGGCTGGGCGAACTGCGCCGCAGCGCCGCCGAGGTGGAGAAGGGTGGTTACAGCCTGGCGAAGGCGGGCACCCACGGCGCGCTGGTCGAGCGCGACGCGATGGTCTTCCACGCGGCACGTCGCCGGCATGCGCTGGACGCCGAGTACGAGGGCCTGGTCTTCGGCCGCCTCGACCTGGCCCCGGAGGCGCGCAAGAGCGACGAGTACACCAGCCCGGTGGAGCCGGCCGTGCCCGGCGGCGAGGCGCGCTACATCGGCCGGCTCGGCCTGCGCGACGAGGCGCACGAGTCGCTCGTGGTCGACTGGCGCGCGCCGGCCGCCGCCCCGTTCTACCGCGCGACGCCGACCGACCGGATGGGCGTGGTCCGCCGCCGCACGCTGCGCAGCTCGGGGGAGAAGGTCCTCGACGTCTCCGACGACCTGCTCGACCCGGCCGCGGCCCCGGACACCATGCCGGTCATCGGCGACGGCGCGCTGCTCGCCACGCTGACCCGCGCCACCGGTCGGGGCATGCGCGACATCGTCGCGACGATCCAGCGGGAGCAGGACGACGCGATCCGCTCCCCCGCCCTGGGCGTCACGATCGTGCGCGGCGGCCCCGGCACCGGCAAGACGGCGGTCGCCCTGCACCGGGCCGCCTACCTGCTCTACGCCGACCGCAACCGGTTCGAGAGCGGCGGTGTGCTCGTCATCGGCCCGTCGGAGGTGTTCGTCTCCTACGTCAGCCGGGTGCTGCCCTCACTCGGCGAGGAGACCGTGACGCTGCGGTCGCTGGGCCAGATCGTGGAGAGGGTGACGGCCACCCGGCAGGACCCGACCGAGGTCGCCGCCGTGAAGGGCTCGCTGCGCATGAGCAAGGTACTGGCCCGGGCGGCGCGCGACGCCGCGCCCGGCTCGCCCGACCGGTTCCGGGTGCTCTACCGGGGCCAGCTGCTGCAGCTGGGGCGCCGGGCACTCGACGAGGTGCGCCACGCGGTCCTCGCGCCCGGGCCCAAGCGCAACGCCGTCCGGGCCAAGGCAGCCGGGCAGGTGCTGGACATCCTGTGGCGGCAGAGCGTGGAACTGCTGCCGGCGCACCGACAGCAGACGCGGGAGGAGTTCGCCTCCGAGATCGCTTCCAGTCGCGAGTTCATCCAGTTCATGAACGCGTGGTGGCCGATCCTGACGCCGCAGCAGGTGCTCGGCTGGCTGGCCGACCCGGCGCGGCTGCGCCGGTACGCCGACGGGATCCTGTCCCGCGTCGAGATCGACCGGCTCGCGGCTGCTTACCAAGGCGCTGAGGAGCTGACAGTGGCCGACGTGGCGCTCCTCGACGAGCTCGACGAGCTGCTCGGCTCGCCGGCCGTACGCAAGCGGCGCCGCAGGGACCCGTTCGAGGTGGCCGAGGGCGTCCGGGAGGTCACCACGTACGCCGACCGGATGGCCGCGGCCCGTGCCGTGGCCACCGCCCGGCCGGAGGACTACCGCGACTACGCCCACATCGTGGTGGACGAGGCGCAGGACGTCTCCCCGATGCAGTGGCGGATGGTCGGGCGGCGCGGCCAGTACGCGAGCTGGACCATCGTGGGCGACCCCGCGCAGGCGGCGTGGGCCGACGCGGCCGAGGCGGCCCGGGCACGGGACGCGGCGCTCGGGTCCCGCCGGCGCAGCGAGTACACGCTCACCACCAACTACCGCAACGCCGCCGAGATCTTCGACCTGGCCGCGGCGGTGATCCGGAACGCCGAGCCGCAGCTGGAGCTCCCCACCGCGGTGCGCTCGTCGGGCATCCTGCCCGTGCACCATCTGGTGGTGGCGCCCGACCTGCCCGCCATGGCCCGCGAAGCGGCGGTCGAGGTGGTCGGCGAGGTCGCCGGCACGGTCGGCGTGATCGCCCCGATGGCCATGCAGCAGGAGGTCGCGGGCTGGTTCGCCGGTGTCGACTCCGACCGCCTGCAGGTGGTGGGCAGCCTGGAGGCCAAGGGCATGGAGTACGACGGCGTGATCGTCGTCGAGCCGGCGGCCATCGGCGCGGAGGGGCGCTCCGGCGTGCGTACGCTCTACGTCGCCCTGTCGCGGGCCACCCAGCGCCTGGTCACGGTCGGCACCGACAACTCCTGGCTGCCCTAGTTCCTCATGATCACGGAGACTCTTCCGTGATCATGAGGACGGGGCGGCGAACGGGGTCGGCGGGGGCACCTCGGTCAGTAGTCGCCGGGTCGTCGCCAGCCCCCAGTCGTCGAGCATGGCGATCCGGTCCGACGAGACGCGCAGCCCGCCGTACCGGGCCACCACGTCGGCCCACTCCTCCCGCCGCTCGATCTGCGGGCGGGCCACGATGCAGTCCGGGTCGTTGACCCAGAACCTGCCGTGCTGCCAGGCCCGGCCGATGGTCGACATCGTCGCGCCGAACTGCGACGGCTGGCACGCGTCACCGTCGCAGGCGGCGTAGGTGACCGCGACATCGGCCGAGATCCGCATCGCGTCGAAGAGCCCGACGCTGGGCAGGATCGGCGCGCCGCAGCCGAGCAGGTACGCGTCGTCGCCGATCGTCTCGCGGATCGCGGTGACAGCGGACCGGTAGGCGTCGAGCGGGCGGGAACCGTCGTGCCGGCGCCCGTCCAGCGCGCCCGCGTACATGAAGTCGACCTTGAAATAGTCGATGCCGTACGCGCGGAGCCGGCCGAACACCTCCGCCAGGTAGCCACGCGCCCCCGGGTGCGTGGCGTCCAGCGCGAACAGCGGCGATTCCCAGTTGAACCCGGCCTCCACCGGGAGCCCGGCGGCGTCGCGCAGCAGCCAGTCCGGGTGGTCGCGGGCGGTCCGGCTGTGCCGGGTCACCAGGAAAGGGGCGACCCAGATGCCGAAGCGCCGGCCCGTGTCGCGTACGCGGTGGGCCAGTTCGGCGACTGACGCGAACCGGTCGGACAGGGTCAGCCAGTCACCGACCGCCGACTGCCAGCCGTCGTCGACCTGTACGACCTCCACGGGCAGGTCGTGCTCGTCGAACGCGGCCAGGTTCTCGTCGATGTCGGCGTCGGTGACCTCGGTGAAGTACTGGTACCAGGAGCACCAGCCCGTCGGCGGCGACCGCGGCGGGGCCACCCCGACCGCGCGGGCGAACGCGTCGCCCCACGCCGACAGGGCACCGTCGATCGACGCGTGGGTGAGTACGAGCACCGGCCCGTCGGTACTCACCCGTAACCGGCCGCCCGCGAGGGTCGCCCGGATGGACGCCACCTCACTCAGTCCGTCGGTGGTCGCGTACAGGCGGGCCTTGCCACCGTCACCGGGATCGACGGCGAGTAGCCCCTCGCCCTGGAATCCGCTGGCGGGTCCCGGCTTACCGGGCCGGTACGACATGACCCGGGCACCGGGGCGCACCGGTCGCCAGGACGTGGCGTCGGCGGGGTAGATCGTCGTGGGGCTCCAACTCTGCCAGCCGTGCTCGTACACCCGACCCCGGGCCGGGTCGATCCGCACCTCGTCGACGACACCGAAAGCCACGCGTCGTCACCTCCCGCTCCACATCAAAGCGCGTTACCGAACGCGGAAACAACCGCGAACACCCTCGCCGCTGACACGCCGGACCCACCGCGTACTGTTGAGTTTTGTTGGATTGTGATCGGTTGGGAGGGAAACCGCGCGATGCTGGCGCAGCAGCGGCAGTCGGCCATCCTCGACCTGGTGCGCCGCCACGGCGGCATGCGGGTCAGCCAACTGGTGCAGCAGTTCGGCGTCTCGGACATGACCATCCGCCGCGACCTGGAGACCCTCGCCGAGCGCGGCCTCGTCGACAAGGTGCACGGCGGCGCCACGGTTTCCGGGCCGGGGTCGACCGAGGAGCCCGGCTTCGACGCGAAGTCGGTCCGCCAGCGTACGGAGAAGTCGGCGATCGCCGCCCGGGCCGCACAACTGGTCGAGCCCGGTACGGCGGTCGCGCTGTCGGCCGGCACCACCACCGCCGCGCTCGCCGCGCTCCTGCTCGACGTGCCCGGCCTGACCGTGGTGACCAACTCGCTCCCGGTCGCCGACGCGCTCAGAAGCTCCGATCAGGTGGTAGTGCTCACCGGCGGCATCCGTACCCCGTCGAACGCGCTCGCCGGTCCGGTCGCGGAAGCGGCCGCCGCCTCGCTCAACGTCGACGTGCTCTTCCTCGGGGTACACGGGATGAGCCCCCGCACCGGATTCACCACCCCGAACCTGATGGAGGCGGGCATCAACCGCCGACTCGTCGCCGCCGCCCGGCGGCTGGTGGTCCTGGCCGATCACACGAAGTGGGAGACCGTAGGCATCGCGACGATCGCGCCGCTCGACGACGCGGACGTACTCATCACCGACTCGCGCCTACCTTCGGGGGCGCAGGAACAACTGAGCGAACGCGTCGGCGAACTGATCGTGGTCGACGTACCGGGAGAGCAAGAGTGAAACGAACCGTAACGCACCTGGCCGACGGCCGCGAGCTGATCTATTTCGACTCCGACGACACCGTGGTACGCGTCGAGCAGGACCGGCGTGAGCTGCCGCCTCCGCCGCCGACCTCGGAGATCCGCTACGACCCGATCCTCGACGAGTGGGTCGCGATCGCGGCGCACCGGCAGACCCGTACCTTCCTGCCGCCGACCGACGAGTGTCCACTGTGTCCATCCACGCCGGACCGGTCGAGTGAAGTCCCCGCGTACGACTACGACGTCGCCGTGTTCGAGAACCGGTTCCCGTCGTTCTCGCACCGCTCCGGATCGCTCGCGGCTGTTTCCGGACTGACCGAGGTCACTCCCGGCCACGGACGGTGCGAGGTCGTGTGCTTCACCTCCGACCACAACTCGTCGTTTGCCGCCTTGACGCCCGAGCGGGTGCGACTGGTGATGGAGGCGTGGGCCGACCGGACCGCGGAGCTTTCGGCCCTGGACGATGTCGAGCAGGTGTTCTGCTTCGAAAACCGCGGTGAGGCGATCGGCGTGACGCTGCACCACCCGCACGGGCAGATCTACGCGTACCCGTTCGTCACGCCGCGGACGCGGCGGATGCTCTCGTCGGCCCGCTCCTACGAGGGCGGAAACCTCTTCGCCGACGTCCTCGCCGCCGAGCGGGCCGCGGGCGAGCGGATCGTCGCGCAGAACGAGCACTGGACGGCGTTCGTACCGGCAGCCGCCCGCTGGCCGTACGAGGTGCACCTGTACCCGAACCGCCAGGTGCCCGACCTCCCCGCCCTGTCGAACGAGGAGCGGGACGCGTTCGGGCCGGTGTACCTGGAACTGCTGCGCCGCTTCGACGGGCTGTTCGGCTTCCCCATGCCGTACATCTCGGCCTGGCACCAGGCCCCCGTACGCCTCGATCGTGACCTCTCCTACCTGCACCTGCAGCTGTTCAGCACGCAGCGGGCACCCGGCAAACTGAAGTACCTCGCCGGATCGGAGTCCGCGATGGGCGTGTTCATCAACGACGTACGTCCGGAACAGGCCACCCAGCAACTGCGGGAGGTGGCGCTGTGACGCCAATTGCACGGGCTTCGCGACTGTTCTCTTCGGCCTTCGGCGCCGCGCCGGCCGCGGTGTGGGCAGCGCCCGGCCGGGTCAACCTGATCGGCGAGCACACCGACTACAACGACGGGTACGTGCTGCCCTTCGCCCTCCCCCAGGTGACCGCGGCGGCGGTGCTCCCGGCCTCCTCGGGGTGGTCGGTGTGCTCGGAGGGGCAGGACGGGACGGTCTCCTTCGACCCGTCGGACTTGAAGCCCGGCGGGGTGACCGACTGGGCCGCCTACGTCGCCGGGGTCGTGTGGGCGCTGCGGGACTCCGGCGCTGACGTGCCCCCGGCCCGGATCGCCATCGCGAGCGACGTACCCATCGGCGCCGGCCTGTCGTCCTCGGCTGCGATCGAGTGCGCGGTCATGGCGGCGCTGTGCTCCCTGGGCGGTCTCGATCTCTCGGCTGAGGCCCAGGTCAGGCTGGCGCAGCGGGCCGAGAACGAGTACGTCGGCGCACCCACCGGGATCATGGACCAGTCGGCGTCCACCCTGTCCCGGGCCGGCCACGCGCTCTTCCTCGACTGCCGCACCCTTTCCGTGGAGCACATCCCGTTCGACGTGGCGGCGGCCGGACTCTCGGTCCTGGTCGTCAACACCAACGCGCCGCACCGGCACGTTGACGGCGAGTACGCCGACCGGCGCGCCGTCTGCGAAGCCGCGGCACGGACGTTGGGCGTGCGTGCCCTGCGGGATGTCGGGCCCGAGGTGTTCTCCCGCCTCGACGGGGTCGCCCTGCGCCGGGTACGCCACGTCGTCACCGAGAACCAGCGGGTCCTGGATACCGTGCACCTCTTACGGTCTGGGGATATTCGAGGCATCGGCCCGCTGATGACGGCCTCACACAAGTCGATGCGCGACGACTTCGAGATCACCGTGCCGGAGGTTGATACGGCAGTCGAAGTGGCGCTTGAAAATGGTGCGTACGGGGCCCGGATGACGGGCGGCGGGTTCGGCGGGTGCGTACTGGCGCTCGTGGACGCCTCGCGCGCTTCGGCGGTCGCTTCTGCGGTGGCCGAGGCGTTCGCCTCGGCCGGCTTCACCGCGCCGGACTCGTTCGTGGCGACCCCGAGCCAGGGCGTCCACCGAGTTTGATTCTGCGATCTTGGAAGGTTTGACATCGAATGTGATGTCAAACCTTCCAAGATCCAGGGGAAGGTGGGCTCCACCCGGCTGCGCACAGCGCGGCTCGAATCTGCGCCGCCACCTCATCCGGTCGATGCGCCACGACCCAGGCCGGAAACCGCAGCACTCGATCGCCCTTGATCCAGAGATCGTTCTGTCGCTGCATGTCGGCCCACCAGGTGCGAACCTCGAGATGGAAAGAGCCGTCCACCTCGACGTGCACCTTCCACTCACGCCAGTACGCGTCCAGATAACGTCGTCGGCCACTCGCGTCGGCCCGCTCCGTCTGCTGGTCGGGTAACGGCAGCCCGAAACGCCGACACAGCTTGACCAAATCCACTTCGGATAGTGAGTGCGCCCCTCCTGCCGCATATCGCGTGGTCTCCAGCACGAGAGCACGTCGAGGACTGCGGGTCAGCACGGCCGCCACGGCCTCGATCTCTTCTTTCGACACTCGCCTTTGCTGGAACGCCGCAGCCACTACGGCACGGGCATCGTCATCGGTGCGTGCCCAGGAAGCCGCGTCGACGATTGATCGGGCCATCCTGGTGCGCGGCGGCGCACCAGGGCGTACGTGATGCGCAGGGAGCACCTCGGTGCGGTGGATTCGTACGCCGGAGACGCGACGTACCCGCCGGCCGGCCGGAACCAGGATGTCTATCGGATCTGCGTCGGAAGAGCGCAGCCCTTCTAGCGTCGCCGCCGTCCGCCCGGCGCAGACTGCGCCTTCGCCGGCGCCGAGAGTCGCAACCCACAACCGCTGGTCACGGGTCAATGGGCCGTTGTGTGCGATCACCACACCCCACTCGGCCCGCTGCCAGCGCCCTCGAGACAGGAGGTTCTGCAGCGCACCTCGCCCGACCGCGGCGATCGCCTGCGCCCGACTGAGCACGTGGCTCTGCCTGAACAGCAGCCACTCCAATTCCGGTGCGTCGTCCGCGGGAAGGGAGGGTTCATCGCGCACGTACATGCGGCCGAGTGTGGCCAACCCGGGGATGGCACCGCCGCCCCGTCACTGTCTGCTGTGGATAACTCCTCGGGCGACCTGGATCTTGGAAGGTTTGACATCGCATGCGATGTCAAACCTTCCAAGATTGCTAAGAACCCAGGATTGCGGACAGCGCGTCGACGGCGAGATCCACCTCTTCGGGCGTGACGACCAGCGGCGGCGCGAGCCGGATCGTCGAGCCGTGCGTGTCCTTGACCAGGACACCCCGCTCCGCGAGCCGCTCGCACGCCTGGCGGCCGGTCATCAGTTCCGGGTCGATGTCCACACCGGCCCACAGTCCCCTACCCCGTACCGCCGTTACGCCCTTACCCACGAGCTCACCGAGCCGTTCGTGCAGCTGCGAACCCAGAGCGAGGGCGCGTTCCTGAAATTCCCCGGACCGGAGGAGGTGGACCACAGCGCGGCCGACCGCGCACGCCAGCGGGTTCCCACCGAACGTGGACCCGTGCTCCCCCGGCCGCAGCACCCCGAGAACGGAGCGCGACGCGGCGACGGCGGACACCGGCACGACCCCGCCACCGAGCGCCTTGCCCAGCACGTACATGTCGGGCTTGACGCCCTCGTGGTCGCAGGCGAACGTCGCGCCGGTGCGGCCGAGGCCGGACTGCACCTCGTCGGCGATGAACAAGACGTCATGAGAAGTACAGAGCGAACGAACACCCGGCAGGTAGCCCGGCGGCGGCACGAGAACGCCGGCCTCGCCCTGGATCGGCTCGATCAGCACCGCGACGGTCGTCTCGTCAATGGCCGCCGCGAGAGCGTCCAGGTCGCCGTAGGGGACGATGCGGAACCCGGGGGTGTACGGGCCGTAATCGGCCCTTGCGTCCGGATCGGTGGAGAAGCTGATGATCGTGGTCGTACGCCCGTGGAAGTTGTTCTCGGCGACCACGATGGTGGCCTTGCCGTCGGGTACGCCCTTGACGCGATACCCCCACTTGCGGGCGACCTTGATGGCCGTCTCGACGGCTTCGGCGCCGGTGTTCATCGGCAGTACGAGGTCCGTCCCGCACAGCTCGGCCAGCTCGCGGCAGAACGGGCCGAACTGGTCGTGCAGGAAAGCGCGACTGGTCAGGGTCACCCGATCCAACTGCTCCCGAGCCGCGGCAACCAGCGCCGGATGCCGGTGGCCGAAGTTGAGGGCGGAGTAGCCGGCCAGGCAGTCCAGGTACCGGTTGCCGTCCACATCCGTCACCCAGGCCCCGGAGGCGTCGGCGATGACCACCGACAGCGGGTGGTAGTTGTGCGCGGTCCAGCGCTCCGCCTCGGCGACCGCCGGGGCCGTCAGGCCGGGGACGACAGCCGTCATCGGCGCACCTCCTGCGTAGAGCGGCTTACGCACTTCCAGACAAGTCAACACCGTAAGGGGCGCCCACGCTCGCAGCCATTGCTCCATCTTGCGCGCTTCCGGCGATCCGTTGCGTACATGGCCGAGCGGCGCAACGTTCTTGCGTGGAACCTCAGCTCAGCTGTCGCCAGTGCGGGCTGTCAGCCAGCAGGCCTCGGACGCGCTCCGTAGCCGCGTCCTCATCGCCGTACTCGTACCACCGGCTGCGCCCGTCGGCGCCACCTTCGCGCGACTCCACCATCCATCGGCCGCCGTCTTCGTACAGATAGATGTCGTGCCGAGCCAGCCGACCCCACGTGCCGTTCCACCAGTGCTTACGTCGTTCCACGAGCCTATTCGAACACACGTTCGATCATGAAAACAGGGGCACCTTCGGCCCGAGTCGATCAACCGAGCGAACCGAACCGGTCAGCGGGGCATGAACGACGCGCGCAGCCACCCGCGCAGCCAGTGCACGGTCGCGTACGGCGGGATCAATGCGCTGGTCACCAGCATCTTGCTGAGCTCACTCGGGCAAAGCGGCCCCGGGGTGATCCGGGCCGCCGCGAACTCGGCGGTGCCGGCGAGCCACGCCGCCCCGGCCAGCGCCCCGACGGCTCGCGCAACTCGACGGGGACGCGCGAACAGTACAGCCAAGCCGAGCGAGCCGGCTGCGACCAGGCCGGCCGCGGTCACTGCGACATGCCGCGGCCGCCGGCCCGGCGGCGCCTCCAGGAGTTCCCGCCAGCGGGGCCCGTAGAGCCGGCGCAGCAGCGCGTCGTCGGCGTTGCCGGCCTGGGTACGCAGGCTCACCCAGAAGCCCTCCGGGCGTACGGGATGGGTCACCCGCCGGCGCCCGACGGTGAGCGCGTCCCCCGCGCGCCGCACCCGGTACGCCAGCTCGGCGTCTTCCCGGAAGGCCCGCGGGAAGCGCTCGTCGAAGCCGCCCACTCCCGTGAGCGCGTCGCGCCGGTACGCCACGGCGTCGACCTGTGCGGCGTCGATGCCGGCGCTCGCCAGGCACCAGGCCGCCGCCTGCTCCGGAAGCTCCCACGCCGAGAACGGAACCGGCCGT
Organism: Planosporangium flavigriseum; assembly: GCF_011947225.1. Classification (GTDB taxonomy): domain Bacteria; phylum Actinomycetota; class Actinomycetes; order Mycobacteriales; family Micromonosporaceae; genus Planosporangium; species Planosporangium flavigriseum. Next base: position 588,903 of record NZ_JAATVW010000001.1, read on the forward strand.
TTTCCGTGCTTGCGCCGGCTGAACCGCTCCTCCTCCGCGGCAGCCACGACCTGCCCGTCTACGACGAGAGCGGCGGACGGATCGTGGAAGACGGCATTGATGCCGAGCACGCGCATGGACCGGTCGTACCCCCACTGATGACCATCAAACAGTAGGGATACCTGCCTGGTCAGCGGCGAATGGGGCGGGTGAAACCTGTGTGAGACCACTCGGTGACGGGTATCTGCACCAGGGTCCCGGTCGGCCCCGGAGGTGCGGGCCGACTGACCACAAGGAGCCTGCGATGCCTCTACCTGAGGATCAACAGCCGCTCATCCAGACCCTGAAGCGGGTGGCGTTTCACCTCAAGGAGATGGGAGTTCCCTTCGCACTGGCAGGTAGCTTCGCGGTGTACGCCCGCGGCGGCGGTGGCTGCGACCACGACGTGGACTTCCTGATCAAGGAAGAGGACGCCCACCGGGTCCTGACCGGTCTGGTGGAGGTCGGCTTCCACGCCGAGATCCCCCCGGAGGGGTGGCTGGTCAAGGTGTACGACGAGGACCGCCTCGTCGACCTGATCTACTCCCCGGTCCAGCGTCCCGTCACCGATGAGACCCTCGCCGACACCGACGTCCTGTCGGTGAACGCCTGCCACATGCCGGTCCTCTCGGCCACCGAGCTGATGATTCACAAGTTGCTGTCGATGGGGCCCCACTACTGCGACTTCTCAAAAGCCCTGCCCGTGGCCCAGTCCATGCGCGAGCAGATCGACTGGGGCCGGGTCGAACGCGAAACCGCGCGCTCCCCCTACGCGCAGGCGTTCATGGTGCTGCTGGACCGGCTGAACGTCATCTCGCTGGCGGAGGTCAGCTCGGCGACAGAGCGCCGCGCACAGCTCAAGGAGGTGTCTGGATGAGCAGGACCAAACCGGACGTGTACCGGGAGACCGAAGTGCAGCGCGTGCTCACCGAGGACGAGCGCGTGTCCGAGCAGGGAATCCGGGTGAGCCACCTGGAGGAGAGCACCTTCGCCGTGACCGGAGAGGTGGAGAGCCCGAAGCGCAAGGAAGTCATCGAACAGGTGGTGGCCGAGAAGTTCCCCGACCTGACGGTGGAGTACGACCTCGGTGTCACCCGCGTACACGAACCGGACGAGGCGGAGGAAGTGTGAGCACCACCGACAACACCGACCGGCCGCCCAACTGCGTACGCGTGGCGGCCGTCGGCGACGTTCACATCGACGAAAACGTGCTGGGTCGGTTTCGTCCGGCGCTCCAGCGCATCGGCGACAAGGCCGACGTGCTGCTGCTGGCCGGCGATCTGACCCGGCACGGCACCGGGGACGAGGCGCGCTCCGTGGTCACCGAGTTCGGTGGCCTGTCCGTACCGGTGGTTGCGGTGCTCGGTAACCACGACTACCACTCCGACGCCCAGGACGAGGTCACGAAGATCCTCGAAGACGGCGGGATCACCGTCCTCGAACGAACGGGCGTCGTCATCGACTGTTTCGGGATCAGGCTGGGCATCGCCGGCGCGAAGGGTTTCGGCGGCGGGTTCGCCGGCAGGTGCGGCAGCGAGTTCGGGGAGCCGGAGATGAAGGCGTTCATCCGGCACACCCGCGTCATCTCGGAAGAGTTGGGCGCCGCGCTGAACGGCCTGGACTGCGACGTGCGGGTGGCACTGACCCACTATTCGCCGACCCCGGAGACGCTGCTGGGCGAGCCGCTGGAGATCTACCCGTTCCTCGGGTCCTACCTGCTGGGCGAAGTCGTCGACGCGGTGTGCCCGGAGCTCGCCGTGCACGGGCACGCGCACGCCGGCACCGAGCGTGGAGTCACCCCCGGCGGCGTGCACGTGCGTAACGTTGCGCACCCGGTCATCAAGCAGGCGTACAGCGTGTACCAGATCAGCGGGCCGGACGGAGCCACAGCCTAGGCGAGCAGGCCGCTGCGTAACGCGCTGAGCGCCTGCGAGAGCAGCCGCGACACGTGCATCTGGGAGACGCCGATCTCGGCGGCTATCTGCGTCTGGGTCATGTTGCCGAAAAACCGCAGCGCGATGATCCGCTGTTCCCGACGCGACAGCTTCGCGATCAGCGGGCGGAGCGCCTCGCGGTCCTCGACCGACTCCAATTGGTGGTCGACGTCGCCCACCAGGTCGGCCAGGTGCCGGTCCGACTCATTCCCCGGTATCGGGGTCTGCAGCGACACCGCCCGGTAGGCATGGGCCGAGTCAAGCCCCTCGACGATGTACTCCTCCCGCACCCCGAGGTACTCCGCGAGATCGGCGACCGTCGGCGACCGGCCGAGGCGCTGCGCCAGGTGGCCCGTCGCCTTGCTGATCTCCACGCGCAGTTCCTGCACCCGGCGCGGCACCCGCACATCCCAGCCCTTGTCCCGGAAGTGCCGCTTGAGCTCACCGAGAATCATGGGGATCGCGTAGCTCGCGAACGCGGCGCCACGGCTGACGTCATAGCCGTCGACCGACTTGATCAGGCCGAGGTTGGCCACCTGGAACAGGTCGTCGAACGGCTCGCCCCGGTGGCGGAACCGCCCGGCCAGGTACTCGGCCAGCGGCAGAAACCGCTCGATCAGCCGCTCCCGGACAAGGGTGTGCTCGGCACCGCCGGCCGGTAGGTCAGCCAGCAGCGTGAGCAGTTCGTGGGCTTCGGCGTCGGCGGCCGTGGAGCGGCGTGCCTGCTCGTCGGAGGGAGCGGCTGCCGGAGCGACAACGATCGAGGTCGAGGCTGCCACGGGCTGACCGTACCGCGCACGCCCGTCCATGGAAAGGCTCAGGCGAGCAGGTTCAGCCGGGGCCTCCGTTCAGCAACTGAAGTACTGCCTGCTCAGCCTCGTGCCGGGCAGCGAACCCGTCACACGCCCGGGGGATAGCCGACAGGGCGGCTGCGATCGTCTCCCCGGCGTGGTAGAGGTCGACCACCCGCGGGTTCACGTACGACGCCTTCGCGACCGCCGGGGTGTTGCCCAGGTGCTCGGACACCTCGCGCATGGCCCGGCTCACGGCCCGCTTGCGCGCGGTCGCCGACTTCGCGTCGAGGGCCTCCGGCGACGCCAGCGACACGCACGCGAGGACGGTGGCGTGCCAGGTGCGGAAGTCCTTGGCGCTGATGTCGCAGGCGGTCGCGTCCTTGAGGTAGTCGTTGATGTCCGCGCTGCGTACGTCGCGCCACGGCCCCCGGCTGCCGACCCGGTAGCCCAGCAGCTCCGGGTTCGGGTCCGGCCGCTTGAGCAGCGCGCGTACCACCGGCGCCACCTCGTCGTCGACGATGCGCTGCGCCCGCTCGATACCGCCCTTGGCCGGATACCGGAACTCCATGGTCGCCCCGCGTACACTCACGTGGTCGCGCTGGATCGTCGCCAGCCCGTACGTCGGCTCGCCGGCGCTCGAGTCCGCGCTGGCGTACGCCTCGCCGCCGATGCGGAACACCCCCTGGTCGAGCAGCCGGACCGCGGCCGCGAGGACCCGCTCCCGGCACAGACCGCGGCGGGCCAGGTCGCCCGCGACCCGTTTACGCAACTGCGGCAGGTGCTCCCCGACCACGCGGATGTGCTCGAACTTCTCCGCGTCCCGCTTGGCCCGCCACACGTCGTGGTAGCGGTACTGCCGCCGCCCCGCCTGGTCCACACCGGTGGCCTGGATGTGCCCGCACGGGTCCGGGCAGATCCACACGTCCACCCAGGCCGGCGGGATCGCCAGCGCCCGGATGCGCGCGATCACGTCCGGGTCGGTGATGACCCGGCCGTCGGCGTCGAGGTAGGTGAAGCCCTTACCGCGCCGCCGTCGGGTGTAGCCGGATCGGTTGGGGTCAGCGCGTCGCAGCCGCATCACGTACGCCACCACCATGCTCGGGTACGAGGGCGTCCAGGCCACCGTCCCACGCGGCCGCCTCCAACTGCGCGCAGGCCGCCACGTACACGTCGTCCACCCCGATGTCGGCGAGCCCGTGGGGGCCGCGCCAGAGCACGGTGTGCCGGTCGTTACCCGGCGGCGGTCCCCATAGCTCCGGCGATACCGGTCCGAACAGCAGGACCGAGCGGGTGCCGTAGGCCGTGGCAAGGTGCGCGACGCCGGTGTCGCCGCAGATGACCAGCCGGGCGTGCGCGACGAGCGCGGCGAGCGCGCCCAGATCGGTGCGGCCGGCGAGGACCGAGTTCGGCGGCAGGCCCGCCGCCGCCGCGAGCGCCTGCGCGTCCGCGGCCTCGCCGGGCGAGCCGGACACCAGGACCCGTTGGCCGGCGGCGGCCAGCCGGCGCGCCACCGCCGCGAACCGCGCCACCGGCCAGCGCCGCTCCGGCCCACTCGCGCCGGGGTGCACGACGACCGCGCCGGCCCACTCCGGCACCGGCGGCGGCGCCGGAACGGCCAGGTCGTCCGGGTCGGCCGGGATGCCGTGCCAGTGCAGGAGCCGGCACCAGCGGTCCCGCTCGTGCTCGTCCTCGTTCCACTTCGGACCGTCCGGCCAGCCGGCCGCCGGTTGGGCGTACGCGAGGAACCGGATCGGGTCCGCCGCCAGCAGCGCGCGGTGGCTCTGCGGACCCTTGCCGTGCAGGTTGACCGCGATGTCCGGGCGGCGGGCGTTCCACCGGATTTCGTCGATGGGATCGCGCACGAACGACCCGGTCGGAAAGGCCCGGTCGACCGCGCCGATCGCCATGGCGAGAGGGGTGAGGGCGGGCGGTGCGGCGAGCACCAGTTCGTGGCGCGGGAAGGCGCGCCGGAGCGCGCGCAGCGCCGGCACCGCGGTGGCGAGGTCCCCGATGCCGAGCGCCCGGAGGGCCAGCAGAACAGGTTTCACGGGTACGACGACTCCACCTCGGAACAGACGATCATTTCGCGTACGGCGCAGCCGGGTGGCTGGGACAGCGCGAACATCACGGCGTTCGCCGTGTTCGCCGGGTCATTGAGCGGCGCGTCCGGTCCGGGCTTGTACTTGTCGTCGCGTTCGTCGAAGAACGCCGTCTTCATCCCACCCGGGATCAGCAGCGTGACGTTCACCTCGCCGGCCAGTTCGGCGGCCAGGGCCCGGGTGAAGCCGACGACGCCGAACTTCGAGGCGCAGTATGCCGTGGCGTCGCCGACGGCCTTGATGCCCAGGGTGGACGCGACCGTGACAATGGTGCCGTGGCTTTCGCGCAGCGCCGGCAGGGCGGCCCGCACGACGGCGGCGGTGCCGAACAGGTTGATCGCGACGATGCGCTCCCAGTCGGCGCCGGAGATGCCGTCGAGCGGCGCCGGGATGTCCATGCCGGCCGCGGTGACGACGCCGTTGACCATGCCGGCCCGCTCGACCAGCGCCCGGGTGGCCTCCTCCGCGGCGCGGGTGTTGCTCAGGTCCACCGTCAGGTACGGCACGTCCTCGGCGGGGGGTTTGAGGTCGAGCACGTACGGGGTGCCGCCGGCCTTCTGCACCGCGGAGACGATCGCGGCGCCGAGGCCGCTCGCACCGCCTGTGACGATTACCGAACCTGGCATTCGCTTCTCCTCCAGCATCAAATGATCACTGCCGATGCGGGGTCGTCGGTGCGCTCGTGCAGTTCCGGGCAGAGCGAGAGCGCCCCGCCGGCGGCGACGTAGGCGGTCGCGGCGGTCACGGCGGTCGTCACCGCCTCGAGAATCGACGAGCCCTCCGACAGCGACGCCAGTGCGGCGCTGGCGAACCGGTCGCCCGCCCCGCAACTGTCACCCCGCGCGCTGAACGGCGTGGGTACGAGCAACGGCGGGTTCACGCCGTCGGACAGCACCGCGCCACGGTCGTCGAGCGTGACGACGACGCCGCTGGCTCCCCAGAACCGGCGCAGCCGCACCGCCATCCCCGCCGCCCGCGCGAGGTCCGCGGTCGAGGCGTCGGAGTGCCCGGCCGGCCCGTGGCCGTTGTTTGCACCGTGCCCGTTGCCGTTGCTCGCCGCACGTCCGTTGCCGGCGGCATGGCCGTTGCTCGCGGCGTGCGCCGCGCGTCCCGCGCCGTTGAGCGCAGCGTGTCCGTTGCCGTTCGCGTGCGCGGGGAGGCCGTCGGCCTGGTGCGGGTTGAGCGCCGCGGTCAGCGGCCACTCCCCGCTGTGCGTCGTGCCCACGTTGGACTGCGCGAAGCCGGCCGCCTCCGCCCGGTTCGGCGTGACGAGGCGGGTCGCCGGAACCGGGTGGCCGCCGCGCGGGTGCGGATCCCACACCAGCGGCACGCGCTGGGCGCGCTCGGTGAGGACGGCTCGGATCTGCGGGTGTGCGCACACGCCGCGCCCGTAGTCGCTGGCGAGGATCGCGCCGGCCGCGCGGATCGCCTCGATCGCCTCGGCCGGCGCCGCGCCGATCTCGGCCGGGTCGCTGCCCCGGTCCAGCCGCATCAACAGGTGCCCGCCGGCGCGTAGCCGGATCTTCTCCGGGGTCTTGCCGAGCAGCGGCACCTCGACCAGCCGTACTCCGGCGCGGGCGAGCAGTTCGCGGATCCGGTCTCCGGCCGCGTCGGCGCTGACCGCGCCGACGAGCACGACCTCTCGGGGGGCACGGCCGGGCTTGGTATGACGGGGCGGCCCGGTTGCGGCCGCCGAACTGGTGAACACCGCCGCGAGGCCGGCGCCGCCGGGACGGTCGAGGACCTCGGTCTCGTCGAACACCGGTACGGGCGCCTCCGGGCACAGGCGCTCGACGGTACCGAGCACCTCCCGGTCGAGCAGCACGTCGCCGACGACCACCAGGGGAGCCCGGCTCACCGCCGCACTCCCCGGCCGATTCGCCGCCCGGCGCGGATCTCGGTGGCGGGCAGCGCCGCCTCGATCTGTTCACACACCACGTGTACGGCGACGAGATGCAGTTCCTGGACGGTCTGCTGGTCGCACGGGATGGCCAGGGCGTCGTCGCAGCACATCCTCAGCGGGTTGGGCAGCGGACCGGTCATGGCCCAGGCGGTGACGCCGAGTTCGCGCGCCGCTTCGGCGGCGGCCAGCAGGTTCTTGCTGCGGCCGCTGGTGGACATCAGCACGAGGACGTCGCCCGGCCGGCCGTGTGCCTGTACCTGCCGGGCGAAGACCTGCTCGTAGCCGTAGTCGTTGCCGATCGCCGTCAGGCTCGACGTCTCGGCGGTCAGGGCGATCGCGGAGTACGCCGGCCGGTCGTCGCGCAGCTTGCCGACCAGTTCGGCGGCCAGGTGCTGCGCTTCGGCGGCGCTGCCGCCGTTGCCGGCCACCAGCAGTCGGCCGCCCGAGACGAGCACCTCGGCGAGGTGCTCGCCCCAGCGGGCCAGTCGTGGCGCCTCGGCCCGGAACAGTTCCAGCGCTTCGGCTAGCCGGTCGAGCTTCACGTCGACCGTCGACCGCCGCCAGACGGTGTCCAGCTGGCGGTCGACGAGCGGGTCGAAGCCGAGTATCCCCGGTTTGCCGCCGCCCGCGTCAGCGTCATCTGCGCTGCCGCTGCGCGACTCGTTACCGGACAGCAGGGTCATGAGGAGACCTCCGTAAGCGCACCACCTGCGACGATCGGTTCCCCGGTGACCGAGGCGTACACGCGCTCGACGTCAGCGGCCGTGCGTTCCCAGGTGTACCGTGAACGCACCCGGTCGACGGCGGCGCTGGCGTAGCTCATCCGGCGCACTTCGTCGCCGAGCACCGAGCGCAGCGCGGCCGCCAGCCGCCGGATGTCGCGCGGGGGCACGAGGATGCCGGTCACCCCGTCGATGACGCTCTCCGCAAGCCCTCCCACGGCGTACGCGATGACCGGAACGCCGCACGCCATCGCTTCGAGCGGGGTCAGACCGAAGGGCTCGTACCACGGCGCGCAGGCGACCACGTCGGCCGAGCGGTACCAGGCCGGCATGTCCTCGCGCGGCACCTGGCCGAGGATCCGGACCCGGTCGGCGACACCGCGCTTGGACGCCAGCCGCCGCAGTTGGCCGACCATCGGCTCGCGGTCCAACTGGTCCGGTGGAGGCCCGCCGAGCAGTACCAGCTCCGCCTCGGGTACCAGGTAGAGCGCCTGGATCAGGTCGGCGAAGCCCTTGCGCTCCACCATCCGACCGACGCTCAGGATCCGTAGCCGCCCACCCGCCGAATGCTCCTTCCGGGGGCCGGTCGGGGTGAACCACTCAGTGTTGACCCCGCTCGGCACGACCTGGATGGACCCGCGCGGGATCCCCATCTTGCCCAGCTCCTCGACCTCCTCGGCGCACTGGGCGATGACCCGGTCGGCCAGATGCCCCAGCTCCCGCTCCAGGCCCAGCCTGGTATCCGGGCTGGTGTCCTTGGAGCCCAGGTAACGGCGCTTGATCGAGCCGAGCGCGTGGTAGGTGACCACCACCGGGATCCGGCTGGACGACGTCGCGGTGAGCGCCGCGAGACCGCTCATCCAGAAGTGCGCGTGGACGACGTCCGGCGTGAAGTCCGACGACGACCAGCGGCTGGCCAGCCAGCGCCCGAACGTGCCCATGAACGGCAGCAGGTCATCCTTGGGCACGAACTGGGCCGGGCCGGCCGGCACGTGCTCGACCACCACGCGATCGGCGAACGGGACCACGTCCGGCAGGTCGGGGTTGTCGCGGCGGGTGTATACGCGCACCTCGTGTCCACGGTGGGCGAGCGCGACCGCCAACTCGGCCACGTGGGTGTTCTGCCCGCCCGAGTCGACACCTCCGATCTTCGCCAGCGGACTGGCGTGCTCGGAAACCATCGCAATCCGCAGTCGTGTCACGAAGTTACCTCCTTCAGAAGCGCGTCCCAGTCGGCAAGAAATCTCGCCAGCCCGTACCGCGTCTGCGCGACGCGGCGGGCCACCTCACCACAGCGGCGAGCTGCTTCGATGTCGGACACGAGCCATCGGGCACCCTCCACCAGCTCATCGACGTCCGTCGACAGCACCCCGGCCCCCGGCGGGACGGCCATGACCGTCTCCGTCGTGGCCAGCACCACCACCGGCGTCCCGGCGCTCATCGCCTCAAGCAGCGACAGCCCCAGCGAGGTCCAGCGGTGCGGATGCAGGTACACCCGGCGCTGCGCGACTGCGGCGTGCATCTGCGCCTGTGGCGGATCCTCGAAGACCTCCATCCGCTCGCCCGCCAGGCCCAGGTGCTCGGGCAGGCTGGTCACCTTCATGCCGTACACGTCGACCGGCGCGACGTCGGCGAACCGGGGCAGCAGATCGGTGCCGGTCACCCGCCACCGCCGGATCGGCTCGTTGATCGCCGTTGCGATCCGCCCCAGTTCGCCGCTGTAGAGCTGGCCCGGGTCCGGGATGCCGTGCTCGATGACCTCGGTCCGGGTCGAGCCGTTGTCCCAGATGAGCTTGTTGAAGTGGGTGACGTGGACGAGCGTCAGGTCGTCCCGGTCGGCCATCGGGTGCCGGCTGCACGGCACGTCGCCCTGCTTCGGGGTGTTGTGCTCGAGGAAGATCGTGGGCACGCGCCGGCCAAGCCAGCGGTGCGCGATCTCCTCCTCCTCCGGCCGCTGCAACAGCACCACGTCGACATCGGCACCCACCAACGCCTCCGGTGATACCTCCCGGACGTTGTCGGGCCATCGGTAGGTGCGGGCCCGACCGAGCCCGTACGGCCCACGGTCCGGCGTTGTGGGCACGAGATAGTCGTGTCCACCCTGGACGAACGCGGTCGTCCAGGCGCCGTGCACGTGCCAGAGGAGAATCCTCAATCTTCACCGCCTCTTTGTGCTGTCAACGCCTCCACCGCGGCCACCACCTCAGCGGCGGACACTGTAGACAGACATGGATGGCCGGCTACGGGGCAGACGGCGGCACGGGTGTCCCGGCACGGCGCGTCGGCGTCACCCAGCCGCCGGACCGGCACGCCGTACGGATGCCACTTCTCGTACGGCACGGTCGGAGCGAAGAGGCTCACGACCGGTGTGCCGACCGCCGCGGCCAGGTGGGCCGGGCCGGTGTTGGCGACCACGACGCAGCGGGCCCGCGAAAGGACGGTCGCGAGCGCCGGCATCGTGGTACGCCCACCGAGGTCCAGGCCCACGTCGGCGGCCACGTACCGGGTCAGCTCCCGCTCGCGGTCGGCGCCCGTGACGACCACCCGGTGTCCGGCAGCGGCGAGCGCTGCCACGAATTCGCGGCAGCGCTCCGCCGGGCAGGCCCGCGCCGGTACGCTCGCGCCGGGGTGCACGACGACGTAGTCGTCCGGCAATCCGGTCACGGCCGGCAGCGGTTGTCGTAGTCGTAACCGCCCGTCGTCGCCGGCCGGAAGCGCGAACCCGGCGGCCGCGGCCAGCGACCGCGCCCGCTCAACCTCGGAGATGTTCTCGTCGATACCGCGGTGGCGCACGTCGAGCAGGGATCCCGGGTAGTCCTCCGAGATGGCCGAGATGTGCGGAACGCCGGCGAGCCGCAGCAGCAGCGCGAGCGGCAGCGGAGACTGGTGGAACGAGGTGAAGATGACCGCCTGGTCGAACTGCCGGGCTTCGAGGTCCTTGACGAGCGCATCGATCTCGGAGCTGTCGACGGGCGGTGGCTGCGGATCGATCCAGGGCACCCGCCACTCGATCAGCTCGTCGACGCCGGGAAGCAAACGGGCCGCGTCGAGTCCGCGCGGCCCGCACAGCAGTGTCGTATGCGCTGCTCGGGCCGCTACCGCCCGGATGGCTGGTCCGGTGAGGAGCACATCTCCGGCGGAGTCGCAGCGGGCGACGAGAACCTTGGGCCGCCCGGGAGACGCCGCGAGGATCCAGTCGGCGGCGGCGGCGAGATCGGTCGCCACGACCGGAGCCGCGGCGACCTCTTCGGCCCGGGTGACGGGCGTCGGTACCAGGACCGCGGCGGCGCCGGCGGCGAGCCCCGCCGTCGCGTCGGCGCCAATGTCGCCGATCATGACACAGCGCTCGACCGGTACGCCGAGCGCTTCCGCGGCGGCATGGATCATGCCGGGAGCCGGTTTACGGCAGTCGCAGGCGTCGTCGGGGCCGTGCGGGCAGTAGTGCCACGCGTCGAACGGGCCGAGCAGTTCCTCGATGCGCTCGTTGACCCGCCGCACCTGCTCGTGCGACAGCAGCCCGCGCGCGATTCCGGACTGGTTGCTGACCACGGCCAACCGCAGGCCGGCAGCCCGGAGCCGATCGAGCGCCTCCTTGGCGCCGGGTACCGGCCGGACCTCCGCCGGATTACCGTTGTAGGGCACGTCCGCCACGAGCGTGCCGTCCCGGTCGAGGAGCGCTGCGGCGAAGCCTTGGCTCTGCAACACCCGACCCCCGCTCCCAACCCGGTGCACACTTAACGGCTGGCGCGACCCCCTGGGTCGCGCCGACTCCGCCTGCCTGTGCCAAAGCACTACCCGTCGCCAGGCCCAGCAAACATCAATTTCGTGGGCAGCGAGTCTTGTGGATCCAGCTGATCGATCCGGTGGCGCCGATCACCGGGACCCTGGAGCGTTCCGGCACGGATGAGGGACGATGGGTGCGCCGACGGGGCCGCCCCGTCCGGCGTGACAGCGCCAGATTGCAGACCTGAGCAGCGAGAACATGGGGGCGAGAACAGATGCGGCAGCGGCCGGACGAGCCAGGATCGGCGGTCACGCCGGGGCCGGTGGACGAGGCCCACGCGCCGGAGCCTAACGAGGCGCTCGCCGCGCTCGTGACGAAACTGCGGACCGAGTTGGCGGGTGTACGCACAGCGATGCGCAACCGGGCGGTCATCGAGCAGGCCAAGGGAGTCCTTGTCGAGCGGCTCGGTGTCACTCCCGACGCAGCCTTCGACCACCTGCTCCAACTCTCCCAGCGCGCGAACATCAAACTCGTCGAGGTCGCCGCATCGGTCGTCGGCGCCACCGCTCCCGACCCGCAGGCCGCGCCGGTGACCACCGCGCCGGCCCGGCAACCCGGTGGGGCCTCGAAGATCCGGCGGCCCGGACCCGGCGCGTCCGCGCCGGGGAAGAACCGACCGCCCGCGCACGAGGCGCTGCAGGCGCGGCATCAGCTCATCAGCTCGCGAATCGCCGCGTCTGGATCCTTCGATGAGGCGGCCGAGGCGATCGGTACCGCCGCCGCGAGCTGGCCCGGGCCGGCCACGGTCCTGATCACCCTGGTCGAGCCGGCCGGGGCGCACCGGCTCGCCGGCGCGTACGGGATGAGCGCCCACGCGCGCCGGGCCTGGCAGCAGGTGCCGCCGCAGGTAGCTGTCCCGATTACGCGGGCCGCGCGGGACCGCACGGCGCTGCTGGTCACCGACTCGCAGGAGATCGCGGACCAGTTCCCGGACCTGGCGGATCAGGGCCTCGACGCGCAGGCCGTCTTCGCGGCGCCGCTGCTCGACGGTGACCGCGTGATCGGCACCCTGGGCCTGTCGTGGGAGCGGCGGGTCGACCTCGACGCCGACACCAACCGCTACCTGTCCGCGCTGGCCGAGCCGGTCGCTCGCAAGGCCGCTGAGCTGGCCGCCCGGGCGACGGCCTCCCCCGCCGGCACGGACGAGGACTCGGCGACCTGGCTGCCGATCGTGCTGGAGACCCTCGTCCACCCGGCCGCGGTGCTCGCGCCGGTGTGGGCGGACGGGCAGGTGGTCGACTTCCGGATCGAGCACGCCAACACGGCCGCGGCCGAGCTGATCTCTCCGGCCCGCGCCGGGCAGGACGCCACACTACTCACGGCGTATCCCCGGGTCGGCAGTGAGCTGCTCCTGCCCGGCTTGGTGGGGGTGCTGCACTCGGGTGGCCCACGGCGGCTGGGTCCGGCCCGGTTGAGCCCGACGGCCGGCGCCGACCCGGCGATCAGCCAGGTCATGACCGCGGACGCGAGCCGGGTCTGGGACCGGGCGGTGATGGTCTGGCGGGTACACGACGAGTCCGAGCTGATCCACTCACAGCTGCTCGACGCCGAACGGATCGCCCGGATCGGCTCGTTCCGCTGGGAGCTGGAGCGCGCCGAACCGCACTGCTCGCCGCAGCTGTACCGGATGTACTTCGGCGACGGGCAGCGGCACCCGGTCCGGGTCGGCGAGCTGGCCGGCTGCGTACACTCCGACGACCTGCCGGCCCTCCAGGACGCCGTGAAGCGCACGCTGGTCGGCGGCGAGCAGCTGAGCTGGGAGGTCCGGGGCGCCGGCCGGCTCGCCGGACACCGGCTGCACATCGTCGCCCAGCCGGAGCTCGACGGGGCGGGCATCGTCACCGCGATCCGGGGCACCGTCCAGGACGTCACAAACCAGCGCGTCATGGAGAGCCGGCTCCGCCGGGCCGAGGTGGCGCTGACCACGCAGCGTCGCCGGGTGGACGCCGAGCTGGAGGCGGCGCAGGCCCTGCAGCGGACGCTGCTGCCCAGCGAACCCGAACTGGGCGCCACCGAGGGGCTGTGGGTCACCGGCCGGTGCCGCAACTCCGCCGACCCCGGACGCGTCGACGGCGACTGGTACGACGCGTGCGCGCTGCCCGGCGGCGCCAGCCTGCTCGTGGTGGGTGACGTGGCCGGCAGCGGCCTCGCGGCCATGACCACGGCGGCCCGGCTGCGGTACGCCGTCCGCGCCTACGCCGCGCTGGACATGTCGCCGGGCGAGATCCTCTCCGCGGTCAACACCATGCTGTGCGTCCTGGAGCCGGAGCGGACGGCGACCCTGGTCGTCGCCCGCTACGAGGCGCAGGACCATCAGCTGCGCTGGGCCTCGGCCGGGCAGGCGGCCCCCGTGCGCTACCGCGGGGACGGCCGGGCCGAGCTGCTGCCGGGCCCGCTCGGGCTACCGGTGGGCGTAGTGGCACAGGTGACGTACTCCGACACCGCGCTCGAACTGGCTTCGGGTGACCGCTTGCTGCTGTACACGGACAGTCTCGTCGGTACGCGCGGCACCGACCTCGTCAGCGCTCTCGACGTCCTGCTCGGCGCGGGTGCGCACGTGGGGAGCGACGACGTCGAGGCGGTCGTGTCACACGTGGTCGAATCGCTGCAGATGGGCCGGGACGCCGACATGGGAGCGATGCTGGTACGGGTGACCAACTAACGGGCCAGCACCAGGATCAGCGGCCTGGGCCGGCGGCCCGGACGAGAGTGTCGAGCTGTTCCGCAATCTCGACGGCACGTTCTACGGGCGACATCATCACCACGATCAGCCGGCTCGTCAGTGGCTGAAACGCCGACAGCCGGGGTGCGGATTGGCAGCCGGTTGGTTGCGAATCGTTGCCTTTTCTTGTGGCGTCTCCGAAGGTAATTACCTTCGGAGCATGAACAAGAAAGTTCCGGCGGTCTCTATGGACCGCATCTCGCTCTCACCGTACGAGGCACAGGTCGCAGCGCGCCTGCAGTACGTGGTCGCACAGTTGGCGACCAGCCACGCCGGCGCCAAGGAAGAGGACGTGGCGCGGATTCTGGCAGAGCGCCTGCGCGGGCTGGGCGTCAGTCCCAATCCCCGCGAGGTGCACCTGATCGCCCAGTCGATCGCGCAGATGCCGCAGGTACCGAAGACTGACCGACCTGCCGGTCGGCGCGTACGGTCGTCGGATGTCCATCCGTGAGCTGATCGTCCTCGGCACCGGCAGCCAGGTACCGACCCGGACCCGCAACCACAACGGGTACCTGCTGCGCTGGGACACCGAAGGGCTGCTGTTCGACCCCGGCGAGGGTACGCAGCGGCAGATGCTCTTCGCCGGCGTCTCCACCAGTTCGATCACCCGGATCTGCCTGACCCACTTCCACGGCGACCACTGCCTGGGGGTTCCGGGCGTGGTGCAGCGGCTCTCCCTGGACCGGGTGCCGCGCCCCGTCCACGCCCACTATCCGGCCTCCGGACGCGACTACTTCACCCGCCTGCGCCGCGCCAGCATCTTCCACGAGACTGCCGACCTGCGCGAGGAGCCTGTGACGGGCGCGGAGGCGCTCCTACCGCTCGGCCCGGTCGGACACCTGGAGGCCCGCCGCCTGGATCATCCGGTCGAGGCGTACGGGTACCGCCTGGTGGAGCCGGACGGTCGCCGGCTGTTGCCGGACCGGCTGGCGGCGGCCGGCATCAGCGGACCCCGGGTCGGCGAACTGCAACGCAGCGGCCGGCTGGACGGCGTCGATCTTGCCGATGTCAGCGAGGTACGCCGCGGGCAGCGGTTCGCGTTCGTCATGGACACCCGGCTCTGCGACGCCGTCTACGCGCTCGCCGAAGAGGTGGACCTGCTCGTCATCGAGTCGACGTTCCTGCACTCCGACGCGGCGCTCGCCGCGGACTACGGTCACCTCACCGCGAAGCAGGCCGCGCGGGTGGCGGCCGAGTCAGGCGTACGCCGTCTGGTGCTCACGCACTTCTCGCAGCGCTACACCGACCCGGACCGGTTCGCCGAGGAGGCGGCCGAGGAGTTCGCCGGCGACGTCATCGTCGCGTCGGACCTGGCCCGGATACCCGTACCGCCGCGCCGGTAGCCCCGGGCTGCGGGCTCCGGGACGACCGCCGCGACGCCGCGACGGTCGGCCAGGCGGCTGATCACGGCCGCGTACAGCGCCACCGTCGCCACATCGACCAGCGTCATCCGCCACGACCCGTCGGCGGCGGTCTCGGTGCTCGCGAGGTTTCCGGTCGCCGCCTGCCAGATCATCGCGACCAGGTTGGTGGCGAGATGGATGGCGATCGCGGCTTCCAGACCGCCGGTGCGTACGGCCAACCAGCCGGTGATCAGCGCGAACGCGACAAGATCGAGGAAGCCCCAGACCGTACCCAGGCCGTGGACTCCGGCGAACAGCAGGGCCGACCCGACCAGGGCGATCCACGGCCCCCGGCCGAGCCCGCTCAAGCCCTGGAGCAGCCAGCCGCGGAAGAGGTACTCCTCCCCCGCGACCTGCAGCGGCACCAGGGCCAGCAGCACCGGCACGGCGACGAGGAAGCCGGGCCAGCCCACCCGCCCGAGCTCGGTGGCGTCGCGTTCCATCATCGTCTCGGCACCGACGTAGCAGAGCTGGGCCGCGATCGCGACGAGCAGGCAGACAGCTAACCAGGGCAGGCGTAATCGGCCGCAGACGGACGCGAGCGTACCGGCGGGGCGTCGCTGCCCGGCGCGCGCCGCCACGGCCAGGGCGGGGATGACCGCGCCGACCACGAGCAACTGCCAGGCGCTGTCGCCGAGGTCGCCGAAGGTCGGCAACTGGAAGCGACCGGCGGGGCGGCCGGTAGCGATCCCGGTCACCACCACGGCGCAGACGACGACGAGCCCGGCGACGACAGCCAGAAACCCGCCGGCGACGGTGATGGCCAGGGAGCGCCACCACGGCCGCGACGAGTCGACAGCGAGAAGGTGGTACGGGGTGCCCGGCACGGGCGGGGGGATCACGGCCAGCAACGGTACCCCGGCCGGCGCCTATTCGTGCTCTTCGATGTACTTCTGCGGGTCCTTGTCCTGGATCTTGAGGCCCATCGCGCAGGGGTGCTCGCCGTAGAAGACGAGCCACTTGCGGGCCAGCTCCGCGCGCAGTTCGACGCTGGCGTGCTTACGGAAGTCGGGCAGCGCCTCGTCCTCCTCCTCGGCGAGGTGCTCGCTGTTCTCGGTGCGGGCCGCCCACACCGCCTTCCACCACTCGTCGCTGCCGACCCGGTGTCGCCGGGACTCGACGATCGCGTCGCGGATCTTGTTGTGGTCGCGGATCGCGTCCTCGGTCTCCTCTTCGGCCTCGCCGGGCTCGCCGCGCTTCAACAGATGCGGGTAGAGGATCTCCTCCTCCGCCTCGGCGTGGATCTCCAGGTGCGTCCCCAGCTGGTTCCAGATCGCCGCCAACTCCCGGTCGTCCTTGGCGTCGTCGAGCCGGGCGAAACCGCGACGGAACGCATGGTGGTCATCGAGAATGAGCGCAGTGATGTCATCCATGGTCGGTACCTACCACTGACGGCCGGTTTCTATTCATCGCCGCCATCGGCCGGCCGCCGACCCCGCGCAACGCGCCCCCGGCCCCCGCGAGCACGCACCACCCGCCGCGACCACCAAGGGGTGGTCGGGGAGTGGTCGAGGCGGGGGATCACGCGGCGGACGGGACGAGGTCCAGCGCCTGGTCGATGATCAGGGCGATCGGCGCCGCTCGACCGTCCGCCCACGCCGACGTGAACGCCGCGTCGCTCAGCTCTGCCCGTACCGCATCGCGGGCCGACTCCCGGGCACCGTCCGCCGGCGCGGGCAGGTGGTGCCGTTCGCGTATGCCGTCGGCGGCGCCGAGAAGCTGAGCCGCGAGCCGGGGATCACGGTCGGCCATCACCCCGGCGACGCTGTCGAGGGACGCGGCGAGGTCCTCCCAGTCGCCGATCTCGTGGCGGCGGGCCAGCGCGCCGGCGAACAGCCGCAGCGCCTCGTCGGCGTCACCCTCTACCCTGGCGACATTCCCGAGCTGGTGCAGCACCATGGCCTCGCCGAAGAGGTCACCGAGGGCGCGGCTGAGCTGCAGGCTCTCGTCCATGGCCGTACGCGCGCCCGGCACGTCCCCCTTGGCCAGCAGGATCTCGCCGAGCCGTTCGAGGCAGAGCGCTATCCCCCGCGTGTTGCCGGCGGCCCGTTCGATCTCGAGGCACTGCCGGGCGTAGTCGCTCGCCGCGTCGATGTCACCGAGCCGAAGCGTGGCCGTGGTCAGGTTGCCGAGCGCGATGGCCATACCGGCGGGCTGGTCCAGCTCACGCCAGATGGCCAGGCTCTCCCGCAGGTGGTCCGTTGCGAGGGCGTACCGGCCAGCGGTGATGGCGGCCAGGCCGAGCGCGTTGCGCGCCTGAGCGATGATCGACGGTTCGGCGGCGGCGTCGGCGCGGCGCAGGCCTTCCGTACCCAGCCGGTACGCCCGTTCGTGGTCGCCCTGTCCGACCGCGAGCACCACCGCGGCGTACAGCAGTTGGGCGGCGACGGCATCGGTCAGCTCGTCGGCGCCGTCGAGTACCCGGTCGAGCCAGTCGCGCCCCTCGCCGATTCGGGTGCCGGTACGCCAGTACCGCCACAGACCCAGGCACAGCCGGGCGGCGATGTCGCGGTCCCCGGTGCTGAACGCGGCCCGCAGATTCGGGTACTCGCGGTCCAGCAGACCAGCCCAGTCGGCCTGCGAAGGCCCGGTGAGGGCGACGGCCGACCGCTCGGCGAGCTCCGCGTAGTGAGTGGCGTGCCGGGCCCGGACGGCGTCGACGGCCGGGTCGGCGGACAGCTTGGCGACCGCGTACACGCGGATCGTCTCCAGCATCCGGTAGCGGGTGCCGCCTCCGGGCTCGGATTCGGCGACGAGCAGGCTCTTCTCGGCGAGCGCAGCAAGCTGTTCCTCGGCAGCGTCGACGACCGCCAACGCCGCGTCTGCGGTCGCCCCGCCGGCGAACACCGCGAGCTGGGTGAACAGGCGCTGGCCGGCCGCGTC
This sequence comes from Planosporangium flavigriseum, assembly GCF_011947225.1. Lineage (GTDB taxonomy): Bacteria > Actinomycetota > Actinomycetes > Mycobacteriales > Micromonosporaceae > Planosporangium > Planosporangium flavigriseum. The sequence goes on from NZ_JAATVW010000001.1 coordinate 607,165, forward strand.
GAGCAGGGCGAAACTCCAGTCGATGGCACCGCGCAAAGTCTGCTGGCGCTCCGGCAGGTCGCGCGGTCCGTCACCGAGCGCGTCGAGGTGGTGGGCGAGGTCGATCAACAGCTCTTCGGGGCCGAGCCGGTCGCTACGGGCGGCCGCCAGCTCGATCGCGAGGGGCAGCCCGTCGAGGCGCCGGCACAGCGCCACGACGACCGGCAGCGTCTCCCGCGTGAGCGTGAAGTCGCCGGTGACGGCGCGGGCCCGCTGATCGAACAGGGCGACCGCCGGCCACTCAAGAAGCGCCTGCTCGACCGTGCCGGCGTAGTCCTGGTCCGGCAGGGGCAGCGGGGGTACCGGGTAGATCTGCTCGCCGTACAGCGACAGCCGCTCCCGGCTGGTGACCAGCGCGCTGACGCCGGGCGCCGTCGCCAGCAGCTCACTGACCACTCCGGACGCGTCCAGGACCTGCTCGAAGTTGTCGAGCAGGAGCAGCAGCTCCGCCTCGGCCAGGTGCTCGGAGACGCCGTCGAGCAGCGGCTCGCCCGACACCTCGGGGACCTCCAGCGCCCGGGCGAGGGCGGCGACGACCAGATCGGCGCTAGTGGTCTCGGCGAGGGGTACGAACACCACGCCGTCCGCATAGGACTCCGCCAGCTCGCCCGCCACCGCCAGCGCGAGCCGGGTCTTGCCGATACCGCCGGGGCCGACGAGGGTGACCAGCCTGCCACCGGAGAGCAGCTCGGCGACGCGTATCCGGTCCCGCTCCCGGCCGACCAGCCGGGTCATCGGTACGGGCAGCCGCCCAGCTCGTCGCGGACGGCCGAGCATCGACGGGGAGACGGTCCACCCGCCATTGGCCGTGGCGATCAGGCCGCCGCGGCTGCGCAGCCGCTCCAGTTCGCCGACCACCCGGGCCGGCAGGCTGGCGCTGTGGCCGGCCAGCCAGTTCACGAGGGTGCGGCTGGGCTCGCCCCGCAGCGTGTTGCGCAGCCAGACCCGCAGCGCGGCCGGTGACCACGGCGCCAGTTCGGTACTGGCCAGCAGCGGCAGGCCGACGACGTTCGGTTCGACTACGGTGGTCGCGTACACGAGCCCCAAGGACCCGGTTGAGGGCAGTAGCCGGTCGACGAGGTCGATGGCGTGCCGGCCGGTGTCCACATCGCTCACGACGAGCACCGGAGCGCCGTCGGGCATCTCGGGCTCGCCGTCCGCGGGGGCCGCGATGACGGTGAACCCGCGCAGGCGGGCGACCGTGGCGACCTCGGCGAGGAAACGGGTGTAGCCGGCGCCGGGCTCGCCGGTGACCCGGAGCGCGCCGCGCCGCTCGGTCAGCAGCCGGGTCAGGAACTCCTGGGCGTCGGCTATCGGGGCCTCGCGCTCCCATAGTCGGGAGGAGACCGTACGCACGCCGGTGTCTGCGTCGTCGGCGACCGCGCGGCCCCGACCGCGCTGCTTGGCGAGGTAGTTGCGCCGGTCGGCGCAGGAGATCAGGGAGACGGTGTCGTCGGCGTCCTCGGGGTAGGTCGCCACTCCGAGGCTGACCGACACGCGCAGCGGCGGCCGTCCGGCGAACTCGTGGGCGCGGATCTCTTCGGTGAGGCGCTGCGCCAGTGCGACCGCTTCGGCGCGGCCGGTGTCCGGCAGCAGCAGGACGAACTCGTCGCCGCCGAAGCGGAAGAGGGCGTCACCGGCGCGTACGACCTTCTTGACCCGGTCGGCGAGCTCACGGAGGACCGCGTCCCCGCGCAGGTGCCCGTACGCGTCGTTGACGGTCTTGAAGAAGTCGACGTCGAACAGGAAGACCGCGCAGGGGCCGTCGTTGCGCACCGCCCGGGCCAGCTCCTCGTCGAGCCGGGCCGAGAGGAGCGCGCGCGGGTACGCCCCGGTCACCGCGTCGGTGACGGGCTGGGCGTGCTCCTTCCCCGCTGGCGTCATCACCTTGTCGTCGGCAGCCCGCGGGCACATCTAAGGGTTTGTCCCCGCGTTCGTGTCGGCCGGTCGGCGTACACCAGCGCGGCTTTTGGGGTCGCGGTTCGGTGGATTTCGATTGCTTTCCAGTGACATTCAGTAGTCGAGGCCGGATCGTTGACTTACCGGCCGGTACCCCTGGGTACTGGGCCCCACGGAAGGAGACCCGGTGTCCCGAGATGGCCTGAAAGCCGCGCGTTACCTGGCCTTATTCAGCGCGCTCGCTGGCGTGGCCGCACCCGCCGCACTGCCGGTTGCGGCCGCGGCAGGTCCGGCCATGTCGTCACTCGCGGCATCTGAACGACTACAGAACGTAACATGGCAGGCGTCGGCCTGGTCCAGCACGGCCACCGCCACCAAGGTCACCGACATCGCGACGATGATCGGCGCGCCGGAGCGACTCACCGGCGCCGGGGTCGGCGTCGCGCTGATCGACACCGGCGTCGTCGGAGTACCGGGGCTGCCGGCGGCCCAGGTGGTCAACGGGCCCGACCTGTCGTTCGAGTCGCAGGGGGCGGCCGTCCGGTACCTCGACACCTACGGCCACGGCACCCACCTGGCCGGGATCATCGTCGGCGACGACCCGGCCACTGGATTCCGCGGGCTGGCACCGAAGGCGAAGCTGACGTCGGTCAAGGTCGGTTCGGCCACCGGAGCGGTCGACGTCTCACAGGTCATCGCCGCGGTGGACTGGGTCGTGCAGCACCGCAACGACAACCCGGCGAACCCGATCCGGGTGCTCAACCTCGCGTACGGCTCCGACAGCACCCAGCCCGCCCTCGTGGACCCGCTGTCATTCGCGGTCGAGAACGCGTGGCGCAACGGGATCGTGGTGGTCGTGTCAGGCGGCAACGGCGGCATCGTGAGCAGCACGCTGCGCAACCCGGCCTACGACCCGTACGTGCTGTCGGTCGGGTCGGCTTCGACGAAGGGTACTCAGAGCTACGCCGACGACGAGCTGTCGCTGTTCAGCTCGGTCTCCGCCACCCGCAACATCGACCTGCTCGCCCCCGGCGAGTCGATCGTCTCGCTTCGCGACCCGGGCTCCTACATCGACAAGGCTTTCCCAGTCGCCCGGGTGGGCGATCGGCTCTTCAAGGGCACCGGCTCGTCGCAGTCGGCCGCGGTTGTGTCCGGGGCGGTGGCGCTGCTGCTGCAGGACCGGCCGAACCTCACTCCCGACCAGGTCAAGGCGGTGCTCAAGTCGTCTGCCACGCCCCTGACCAAGGGCAAGGCCGCCACGATGAGGCTGGGCGCGCTCAACCTCGCGGCGGCGCTGAACCAGCGGACCCCGGCGGTGACCCAGACGTACCTGCGCGCGATGGGCGTCGGCTCGATCGAGGCGGGTCGGGGCAGCAGCCACGTCGCGGACCGGGGCATGCCGCTGGTCGGCGAGAAGGACCTGTTCGGCATGTTCATCGCGGCGGACTGGAGTTCCCGCAGCGCCGCGGGCACCGCTTGGAAGGGCGGGCAGTGGATGGGCCGCCGGATGGCCGGCGACGGCTGGACGGGCACCTCGTGGACGTCCCAGACCTGGGCGTCGGCCACCTGGCCGGGCCGTTCGTGGGGCGGTTCCAACTGGGACGACAACAACGACGACGAGCACACCTGGAACGGCTGGCACTGGTCGGGATCGGGCTGGTCCGGCTGGCACTGGGCCGGCGACCGCTGGTCGGCTACGTCCTGGCGCTAGGAGCTCACCGGCGCCAGGCCCACCACCAGCAGCGGGGAAGTACGGTCAGGCATGAATCATCACGAGTCGCGTTGACGTTCGTCTCTTCGTAGGCTGATCGGATGACGATCAGCGCGGCACGGAAGGCACCGATTACCGCGCTGGCCACCTCGGGTTTCGCGGTTAACGTGGCGGCCTGGACGCTCGTCGGCGCGATCGAGCCGTACCTGCAGCGACAGTACGACATCGGGTCGGCGCGTGAGGTGGCGCTCGCGGCGCCGCTCGTGGTCGGCGCCCTCGCCTGCGTACCGGTGGGCGCGCTCACCGACCGATACGGTGCCCGACTGACGTTTCCACTGGTCAGCATCGTCTCCGCCGCATCGGTGGCGACCCTCGCGATGGTTCACACGGCCCCTGCTCTCGTACTGGTAGGCGCCGCTCTCGGCATCGGCGCGGCCGCGTTCGCCGTAGGCGCCGCCGCCCTGACCCGCTCCGACCCACCGGGTCGGCGTGGGCGCCGGCTGAGCACCCTGGGCGGCGGCATCGGCGGGGCGGCGATCGGTGCCGAGCTGGTCCGGCCGTTGGTCGACCAGGTCGGCGTGCGCACCGCCCTGCTACCTGGATCGTCCGTAGTGCTCCGGCCTTCAG
>NZ_JAATVW010000010.1 GCF_011947225.1 Planosporangium flavigriseum
GGCGATCAGCGGCGGCCGATGACGACCGTCGCGTCCAGGTCATCATCGCTGGCCACGGCCGGGCTCAGCCCGGCCGTGGCCAGCGCGTCGGCCGCGGCGTCCGCCTGGTCCGCGCCGATCTCCAGTAGCAGATGCCTGCCGGGGGCGAGCCAGTCGCGGGCGGCAGCGGCGACCCGGCGCAGGACGTCGAGTCCGTCGGGTCCACCGTCCAGCGCCACCAGCGGCTCGTGGATCCGCGCCTCCGGCGGTAGAAGATCAACAGCTTTCGTGGGCACGTACGGGACGTTGGCCACCAGCACGTCGACGCCGCCGCGCAGCCGGATCGGGAGCGGGGCGTACAGGTCGCCGGCGTAGACGCGGCCGCCGAACGTAGCGAGATTGCGCCGCGCACACCGTACGGCGGCCGGCTCGATGTCCACGGCGTACAGCGCGACGTCGTCGACGAGCGCCGCCACCGCCACACCGACGGCGCCCGAGCCGCAGCCCAGGTCCACAATGGTCGAACCCGGCCCGGCGAGCGCGGCGGCCCGGCGTACGAGCAGTTCGGTCCGGCGGCGCGGTACGAAAACCCCCGGTTCGACGATGACCCGCAGCCCGCAGAAGTCGGCCCAGCCTAGGACGTGCTCCAGTGGCAGCCCGGCCACGCGCCGCTCGACCATGGCCAGCAGCGCGGCCGGTGTCTTCGCGGAATCGATCAGCAGGTGCGCCTCGTCCTCGGCGAACACGCACCCGGCGGCGCGGAGTCTGCGGACGATCGCGGTCCGGCTCAACGCCGGCGTGGATGTCGACATGGATAACCCTTCGGGACGCCTCTGGGCGCTCCCGCGGTTACCGTGGCTCGACTCAGATCGAAGAAGTCGGCCGGCCGCACGGTGGGAGCACCGCGCCGTTCACGACGAGAATCGGTCCCACCTCCTTGGTAGCAGCGGCTGAGGGCAGCGACGTTACCCTACCGTCCCCATTGCTCAGCCGCAGTGCAGACAGGACGGCGTTTTCGCGGAGTACCGTCGATGTGACAGCAGATCGCCGTGCGGCCTCCCTGGGGGTGGTAGCGCCCGATGAATGACCAGACGGTGTCGATCGGTGACCGGCTGCGGAACCTGCGCACCGAGCGTGCCTTGACGCAGGAGGGCCTCGCGGAGCGGTCCAGTGTGAGTGTCGATCTGATCAAGAAGCTTGAACAGGGAAAGCGGGAATCGGCCCGGCTGACCACGCTCGCCGCGCTCGCCAACGCCCTTGACGTGCCGCTGTCGCACTTGATGGATAAGCGTCCGCGCCTTGACGACGGTGGTGACCGTCTGGTGCTCGGTCTGCGTGACGCTCTGCTGTCACCGACCCTGTTGCCCGGCATTGACCAGGACGACAGCGGGGATCCGACGCCGCTGAGGGACTTGGAAGCGGCAGTGCGACACGCGTGGGGTGCCTACTGGGCGGGCGAATTCAACGACCTCGCCCGTACGCTTCCACGTCTTGTCGCCGAAGCGAGGGTCACCGAGCGGAGCCTCGGCTCCCAGGCGGCTGGGCTACTTGCCCAGGCGTACCAGCTCACGGCGTGCCTGCTGGTGCACCTTGGTCGGGATGATCTGGCAGCGGTCGGAGCCGAGCGCGCGCTGGCGGTAGCGGGTCGTGGCGACGATGAATTGCAGTGGGCCACGCTCTACGGCACTTATGGCTGGGTGTTGCTTAGTCAGGCCCGCTACGAAGAAGCCGAGCGGCTCGCGATCCGCATCGCCGAGCGGATTGAGCCGCGATTCTCCAGCGCGTCGGAGAAGCACCTCACCGTCTGGGGTGGACTGGTGCTGTGGGCGATGGCGGCAGCGGTAGAGGGCGCGCGTGGAGACGCCGCGCTCGACTACATCTCGCTGGCGCGAATGGGCGCGGCTCGCATGGATCGCGACAGGCACGACTATGAGGTGAACTTCGGCCCGACCCAGGTGGCGATGCAGACAACCTACGCGTACTCGGTGCTCGGTGAACCGGATCGGGCGCTGACCGCAGCGCGGGACGTGCACCGTGAAGACCTCTACACCATTTCGTACGGCCGTCACCTGCTTGACGTCGCACAGGCGCACACGAACTCCAGACATGATGCACTGGCTGTCGATGTTCTGCACGAGGCCCAGGCTCTGGCGCCAGTGTGGTTTCGCCATCAGGTTCTGGCGCGCACGCTGGTAGCGGAGCTGCGGCAGCGACGCGCTCGCCTGTCCGCAGGGCTGCGCGACCTGGTCCAGTCGCTCGGTGCGGTGTAGGCAGGGGGACATCCTGTCCTCTTTCTGCTCCGTAGCGCGGTTTTCCAGGGACGCCGTGTCCCTGGTTGCCCGGTAACCGCCGCCCTACGTTCGGCCGAGTGGGTGCGGCGGTTGGATGTTCCTATGGCCTGGCCGCCGCGCCCCTCCCGAGTCGAACAGGGAGGCCAAGCGTTGGACCTGGCGGAAGTCGCACGTCCCGTGTCCGATGCTGTTCGACCTGGACGCTCGAGTCCGTACCCCACGTCACCGCAGCGCCGGGAGGTACTGATGTCGGTACACCAGCCGATGGCCCGGACCTGGATGTGCGCCGGCTGTTCGTCACCTTGGCCGTGCCCGACTCGCCGGCGACAGATGCTTGCCCAGTACGCCGACGCTCCGGTGTCGCTCGCGTTGCTGCTTGGTTCGGCGTTGGTGGAAGCGACGGCGGATCTGCGGGCCGTGCAGGCGGGGGACCTGTACGACCAGTTCGTCGGCTGGCTGCCAAGCATGTCTCAGTGACCGACGGCAGGCCCTGTACACGTCAGGCGCTCGCGTTGAAGTGCCAACCAGATCTTGATTAGGCACCAAATTTGGTGCCTAATCCTCCAAGACTTAAAAGGGTTGGCAGACCGCGTCGCCGGTTACCGCATCGACGTTGCCGCAAGGCAGCGCCTACTCGCCCAGCGGTGCATCATCCTCGTCCTCGATCCAGGGGTCGGGTGCGAGTAGATGTACATCGGGGACGGCCGCGTCGTGTTCCTCGTCTGTCGAGTCGAAGGTGAGCATGTCGACCCCTTCGGGAATCCCCACTCGGGAGAGATGGATGCCCCGCAAACAAGCGTCGCACCAAAGGATTGCGTAGCCGATCCTGCTTTGCGGGTCGCCGGTGTAGGAGATCTTCACCTTGCCATCGCCGCAGCTGGGGCAGTCGACGCTGACTTCGTCGGGAGCGGCATTCTGGATGCATCCAAACGCATCCATCCACGCCTTCCATACGCCTTGCTGCTCCGTCATGCGCGACATCGCCGACTCCTTACGGCTCCATGAGGTGCCTGTGCGCTTCCCACCACTGGTTTTCGTGCGCGTAAGCCCGCTTTTCCCAGTCGCGAAGCTCTTTCCTTGTGGTGGGAACGCGCAGTCCCTTACGGATGTCCTCAAGGTGGAAACGTTCGTGGGCGAGTGTACGCGCAAGTTGTTCTTCGTCCGCAAATGCGTCCCGCGTCAGAATTACCTTCCCGTCTGGGGTGGTGATGCCGTAAAACTCCTTACCCGGTCCTCCTCCGTAACGGGCTTTGTCAATAAGGATTTTCACTCCGTCGATGTTGATCCCGTACTTGACGGCCATGGCCCGCACGTTGTCCATGTTCATGAGGATCTTTTTGCCGTTGCGGACGATCCCGTCGCCTTCGCGAAGAAGTTGGAACTCCCTGCCACCGAGGAGCCGGCCGAGGATCTCCTTCAGCTTCTCGATCAGCTCACCGAGCCGGCGGACCTCCGGCATCAGCCGCCGCAGGCTCGCCAGCAACCCTTTGAGCCAGCGGGCGATCTTCGCGGCCCAGGAGGCGACCAGGGTGGCGACCTGCTCGACCACCAGCGGGGTGGCCAGGCCGAGGGAGAGGGCCTCCTCGGCGGCGTACACGATCAACCGCGACACACAGGTGGCGATCGCATCGCGTACGAGGATGCGCACGGCGGCGATCAGCGCCCCGGCGCCTTCGGTGATCGCCGCCATGGTCTCGGACGCCTTGGCCAGCCCGGTGACCGCGTCGCGCTGCTGCGCGGACCAGGCCCGGTAGGCCGCGCCAGCCCCGCCACCCCAGTCGGTGACATCCCACCGGACGGCCCGGTCGAGGTCGGCGGCGCGCTCATGCAGAGAGGCGGCGACGTTGCGCCAGGTCTGGGCGTGCCCGGCGATCTGCGCCGGGTCGCCGGCCAGCCAGTCAAGGGCCGCACTCAAAGGCTTGACGTGCTCGATGATCCAGGCGACGCCGTACTGCAGCAGCACCCCAACCGGGTCGGATACGAACGCGAGGGCGTCGAGGCCGGCGCCGACCACACCGAGGCTGCCGTCGATCCAGCTGCCGCTGCGCACACTCTGGGCGATCAGCTCGATGTCCTCGGCGATCCACACCCCGGACCAGGCGTGGGTCGGCCCGTCCAGGCGGCCGGCGACCAGCGGATTGACGGTCACAACGGGTTCCGGACGCGGCAGAAGGTGTCATCGACACGGTCCACGCGGCGAATGTACCGGCATCGATCAATCCGGTAAGTCTGGTTGCCGACAGTCAGCGTTTCTGCGGCAGATGTCCAGAGTCCACGGCGAGGTGCCGAGTGTCAGTGCCATGATTATGACCAGTGGTCACTGTCATGGAGGGGATGAGGTGCCGACAGCCACGTGGGAGCGGCTGCCTGAAGCGCGCCGTTCTGCCATCGTCCGTGCCGCGGAGGAGGAGTTCGCCGCGCACGGGTTCTCCGGCGGCAGCCTCAACGTCATCGCCCGTAGCGCCAACGTAGCCAAGGGCAGCCTGTTCCAGTACTTCCGCGACAAGGCGGACCTGTACGCCTACCTGTCGGAGCGAGCCAGCCTCCGCATCCGGGAGGACATGGAGGTGCGGATCCGGGACCTGGACTGGGCGCAGGGTTTCTTCCCCACCATGCGGGAGTTGATGGTCGTCTGGGAGGAGTACTTCCACACCCATCCGTTGGAACGCGCGATGACCGCGGCGGTGAACCTTGAGCCGGACGGCTCCGCGCGGCACGCGGTACGGCGCGTCGCGAACGAGCACTACCTGGCGGTGCTGCGCCCGATGCTGCTCGCCGCCAAGGAGCGGGGCGACCTTCGTCCGGACGCGGACGTCGAGGCGTTCCTGGCCATGCTGCTGCTGTTGCTGCCCCACCTCGCGCTCGCCGCGCACAACCCAGGGCTCGACCCGGTGCTCGGCCTGGACAGTGCCAGCCCGCAGGACCGGGTGAAGGCGATCGACCGGCTCATGGCGGTCTTCCAGTCCGCCTTCGGCGCGACGGCCCTAACCTCTAGCCGCGGGGAGCCAGTCGAGCGTGGTCTCCAGCGGTGAGAGCCAGTCGCGGTCCAGCATCAGGTCGTGCCCCATGCCGGGGAATTCGCGCAGGGTAGCGCCGTAGCGCTGGGCCGTCCGGCGTACGTCCGAGATCGGGACCAGCCGGTCGTTGGGGGTGGCGAGCACCAGGACGGGTGCGCGGCCACGCGGCGGGGCGGGTGGCCGGTGCAGCAGCAGTTGGTACTGCGCGAACGGTGACTCGGGGCCGCATCGGTGCGCCTGCTGCTGCGCCTCGCTCGGATCCAGGCCGGCGAACAGATACCTCGGCCGCAGCGGCAGCGAGCCGCCGAGAGTCATCCGTACGGCGTCGAGGGGGTGCTGCCGCGCTATGGAGGCCAGTGAACCGACGGCCGGATGGGCCGGCACCGGGGCGACCAGTACGCCGGCGTGCGCGGCGTACCGCGCCAGCGCCTGCTGCACCACCAGGCCGCCCATGGAGTGTCCGACCAGAACCGGCCGGCGTGGCAGGGAAGCGGCGGTGTGAATGACGTCCTTGACGTAGTGGGACAGCCGGGCGGTGCGCAGTGTCCCCGCGCTCCCGCCGTGACCGCGCAGCGACACGGCATAGCCCGCATATCCGCGCGTGGCGGACTCGCGCAGCCAGTGCTCCCAGCACCAGGCGCCGTGGCCGAGCCCGTGTACGAACAGCAGTGGCGGTTTGGTTGAGTCCGCCACCGCGGGCATCGCCGACAGCAGCTCCAGGCCGCGCGGACCGGTACACCTTTCGATGGGGGAAGGGTTGCTGCTCATGGTCGCGGACTCTACAGTGACCAGTGGTCATATGACCAGTGGTCACATTGGGGAGATGCCCGTGTCAAGCTCCGTCGCCGCCACCCACCGCCTGCCCTACGCCAAGCCGAACTCCGCGGTCTGCGTCATCGGAGCCGGCTCGTCCGGGATCGCAGCCGTCAAGGTCCTGCACGAGCGGGGCTTCGACGTAGACTGCTTCGAAGCGTCGGACCGGGTCGGCGGCAACTGGGTGTGGGGCAACCGCAACGGAATGTCCTCGTCCTACAAGTCGCTGCACATCAACACCTCGCGCAGCCGCATGGAGTTCAGCGACTTTCCCATGCCCGAGCACCTGCCGAACTTCGCGCGGCACGACCAGATCGCCGCGTACTTCAACGCCTACGTCGACCACTTCGGCTTCCGGGACCGGATCGCCTTCAACACGGGCGTCGAGCACGTCGCGCCGCGGGAGGGCGGCGGGTTCGATGTCCGCCTGAGTACGGGCGAGACCCGGCAGTACGACGCGGTGCTGGTCGCCAACGGCCACCACTGGGACCCGCGTATGCCCGAGCCGGGATTCCCGGGCGCGGACACGTTCACCGGCCAGCAGATGCACTCCCACGACTACAAGGAGGAGTCGCAACTGGTCGGTAAGAAGGTCGTCGTGCTCGGCATGGGCAACTCCGCCATGGACATCGCCGTCGACGCCAGCTATCACGCCGCTGAGACGTACCTGGCCCACCGCCGGGGCGTGCACATCATCCCCAAGTACGTCTTCGGCAGGCCATACGACGCGATCGCCGGTCACGAGCGGATCCCCGCCTGGCTTCGCTGGCGGCTGGCCCGGCCGCTGATGCGCGCCGCCACCGGGCCCATGTCCCGCTACGGGCTCCAGAACCCCGACCACAAGTTCGCCCAGGCGCACCCCACCATGTCCAGCCGCATCCTGGACCGCCTCGCGCACGGCGCGATCACGCCGAAGCCCAATATCGACCACTTCGACGGACCCGACGTGGTGTTCACCGACGGCACCCGGGTCGCCGCCGACCTGGTCGTGTACTGCACGGGGTACAAGATCTCGTTCCCGTTCTTCGACGCCGACTTCCTCGACCCGGGCCGGGACAACGAGGTACACCTCTACAAGCGCATGTTCCACCCAGGCGTCCCGGGTCTGTACTTCATCGGCCTCATCCAACCGCTGGGGGCGATCATGCCGATCGCGGAGCGGCAGTCCGAGCTCGCCGCCGACCACCTCGAAGGGCGTTACGCGCTCCCCAGCGACGTGGAGATGATCGCGGAGATCAATCGTCACCGCGCTGCGATCGCCAAGCGGTACGTCGCCAGCAAGCGCCACACCATCCAGGTGGACTTCGACGACTACATGCTCGCGCTCCGGAAAGAGGGTGCCGCGGGAGCCAGGCGCGCACGCGCCCACCGCTCGGGTACCAGGGTCGCGGGCTGACGGGAGTCTCCGACGGTCCGGCCGACACGGAGGCAGATCGGCGTTTGCGAGGTCAACTTATGATCCACATGCCGATAGCCCCTGTCAGGATGAAGGACCGAGATGCCACCGACCCGCCGGAAATCCGCTTCTGTCACGCTCGGCGTGACCTCGTTGCTCGCGGTTGCCCTGACGGGTGCGTGCGGCTCGCAACGTGCCGGCGGAGACGAGTATGGCGCGGTGTGCGTCGACCCGCAGACACAGCAGCGGATCGACGACGACTACTGCGACGACGACACCCACTACCACTCGGGCGGTGGCTGGTACTTCATCCGGTCCGGACGGTCCTACCCGGCGAAGGGGCAGAAGGTGTCGGGCGGCTCGTTCAGCCGGCCCGGCGGCGGGTCCACGGTGAAGTACGGTGGCGTGGCCGCGCAGGGTGGCCCGGTCGTCAAAGCTGACAGTGGCTCTGTGTCGCGCGGCGGCTTCGGTGGCAAGTCCGGCGGGAGCGGCTCCTGATGCGCCGGCACCCGTCCACCCCGCGGCCGGGCTGGCGGCAGACCGTCGAGTCCCAGGGGCTGGTCTTCCCGGTCACCGTCTGCGACGACGGTAGCGAGATCCCGTACTGGTACGAATCAGCGTATTACGAGTTGACGATGTCGCAGGTCGAGGAGCTTGAAGAGGTCACCGAGACCCTGCACGGCATGGCCGTCGAGGCGGCCCGGTTCCTCGCCACCGGCGCGATGGGCAATCTGGGCCTGCCGGCGCTCGCCCTCGACCTGGCGCGCGACTCGCTCGCCAAGAACCCGCCGTCGCTGTACGGCCGGTTCGACCTACGCTATGACGGCACCGGCCCGGCGAAGATGCTGGAGTACAACGCCGACACCCCGACCGGGCTGCTCGAGTCCGCCGTCGCCCAGTACTTCTGGGCCGACGACGTCTTCCCCGACCGGGACCAGTGGAACAGCCTGCACGACCGGCTCGTGATGGCCTGGCGTACCCAGTCGCTGAGGTTCCGGTCGAACACCGTCCACTTCGCGCACAGTGTCGCCGACGAGTCCGGCGAAGAGTGGATGACGGTCGCGTACCTGCGCGACACCGCCGACCAGGCCGGGCTGGACACCGTCGGGTTGACGGTGGAAGACATCGGCTACGACAAAGCCACCGGCCGCTTCGTCGACCTCGCCGAGACGCCGATCGACACGTGCTTCAAGCTGTACCCGTGGGAGGACATGCTGGCTGAGGAGTTCGGCGTCTACGTGATGACCGACCCGGACAGCGTCACCTGGCTCGAACCGCTATGGAAGGTGCTGCTGAGCAACAAGGCGCTGCTCGCGGCGATGTGGCACCTCTACCCTGACCACCCGAACCTGCTCCCGGCGTACCTGGTCGGCCCCGGCCCACTGACCGAGTGGGTGGCCAAGCCGTTGCACGGCCGGGAGGGCGCCAACATCAGGATCCATGCCGACGGAGTCAGGACGACCCAGCCGGGCGGGTACGGCGACGAGGGCTGGTGCTACCAGCAGTGGTGCCCGCTGCCTGACTTCGACGGCAACAAGGCCGTGCTCGGCTCGTGGATCGTGGACGGCAAGGCGGCGGGCGTGGGCATCAGGGAGTCCGACTCCTGGGTCACCGACTTCTACGCCCGGTTCGTGCCGCACGTCATCGACGCCCCACGCCCCGATGAGGCCACGATCCAGCGGTGGCTCGCTGAATCACGTCCCGGCTGATCGTCGACCACGACGAATTCGCCCACGCCGAACAGGTCCGGATGGAGAACAAAATGGACCAAATCCTGGCGAACCAGGCCCGCATTATCGCCGCCCTCGGCATCGACCCAGCCGACCCGTCCGACGCGGCCGACACCGGCCGTTGACCCGCTCGCTCGTCCGCCTCCCTGTAGAAAGGCCCCCGCTGCCATGCTCGCCAGCCTTGGGTACGCACTCGCCTACACCGTCGTCGGCATCGCCCTGCTCGCCGGCGGATTCTTCGCTCTGGATCTGCTGACCCCCGGCCGGCTCGGCAAGCACATCTACGAGAATCGCAGCGTCAACGCCGCAATCGTGCTCGCCTCCGGCTTCCTCGGCCTCGGCGCTGTCACGTTCACCGCAATCTGGACCAACGCCACCAGCGGCTTCGGTAGCGCCCTGGCCTGGACCGTCGTGTTCGGCGTGTTCGGCATCGCCCTGCAGGCTCTCGCGTTCGTCGTGCTGGACCTCATCACGCCGGGCAAGTTGGGCGAGATCGTCGTGCAGGTGCCGTTCCACCCGGCCAGCCTGGTCACCGCGGCATCCCAGCTCGCGGTCTCGGCGATCATCGTCGCCTCGATCACTCCCTGATCACCTGGCCGCGGTTCACCGGGTGTACGCGGATGGGCAGGGCATCCGTATTGGTCGGCGGAGCCGGTCGGGATCGCGGACGGCCACGGATGAGCGCGAGGCCAATGAATCCGGTACCGCCGGTCACACGTGCGCTCTGCTCACCATTACTGCCTGGCCCGGAGCTGTCGATGGCGGGCTGGTGGCGTTCTTGAACGTCTCACGTGACGAGAAGAAATAGCCAGCGATCGCTACTTTGTGCGCTGTGGGAATGCGCCCGGTGGGTGCGCTGATCGATTGTTGGATCGGCGGGGATCCGCGCGCTACCAATGCCGCGTCACTAAAGAAATCCTCTGAGTAGCCTCTTGTCCTACCTCACGTCCTGAAGTACGGTCCAAGCCACCTGAAGTTCTACTTCAGTTGGTCTTGCCAGAACGTGTTGATGATCACGATGCGCCCCGCGAGCGGGTAGCGCAAGAGGTTTCGCTCGGCGGGCATGCAGCGCGCCGGGACCCAGACGGGAGAGTGGTGTGGCCAAGCAACGACACGCCGAGATCGCCGGCGCCGGACTCGCCGGCCTGACCACGGCAACGGTACTGGCGCAGAACGGTTGGTCGGTCCGGGTGCATGAGAAGGGTGCCGAGCTCCGCGAGATCGGCGCGGGCATCTTCCTGTGGGAGAACGCTCTGCGTGCGCTCGAAGCGATCGGCGCCTATGACGCGGTGACCTCGCGGGCCGAGCGGGTCCAGAGCCCCGAGTTGCGGGACCACCGCAACCGGTTGCTTCAGCGGGAATGGCTTCGTCACGGAAGGCTCTTCACCGTCGCTCGCCGGCACCTGCACAAGTCCCTCGTGGACGCCGCGCTCGCCGCGGGAGTGGAGATCCGGACCAACTCACCGGTGGTGGGGGCGCACCCGGCCGGCAGCCTCGAGACCGCTGACGGCCAGACGTACACGGCGGACCTGGTCATCGGCGCCGACGGCGTGTACTCCAAGGTGCGGGACTCGCTGGGGCTCGCCAAGCGGGTCCGCGACCTCGGCGACGGCTGCGGCCGGCACCTCATCCCGCGTAACTCCGACGACCCGGTCGGCACGACGTACGAGGCGTGGCACGGTGGTCGACGGATCGGTGTGGTCCCGTGCTCGCCGGACGAGACGTACATCTTCCTCTGCTGCCCCGAGTCCGACGTGGACGGCACAGACCAGCAGCCGTTCAACCGGCAGACCTGGTTGGAGACGTTCCCCGACTTCCGCTCACAGCTGGAGCGAATTCCGGACAACGGCGAGGGCCGCTGGGCCTCGTTCTACGACGTCGAGAGCTGGGCCTGGCACAAAGGCAAGGTCGCGATCATCGGCGACGCCGCGCACGCCATGTCGCCGAACCTCGGCCAGGCGGCGTGTGTCGCGATGACCAACGCGGTCGCGCTGGGGCAGGCGCTGCGCGCCTACGACGTGGACAAGGCCCTGGACGTCTGGCAGGCGAGCGAGAGCCCGATGGTCGCGCGCGTGCAGCGCTACTCCCGGTTCTACGGCCGGGTCGGCACACGCTGGCCGCAGAACCTGCTGGACGTCCGCTCCGGGTTCATCTGGGCCCTGGGCAAGGCGGCACCCGTCCAGAAGCGCATCAATTTCGCTGCGGAGTACTTCCCGCAGATCTCCCGCTAAGAGCGCACCGAAGACCTCAGAAAGGCCGGAGAAGATATGGCAAGACGCATGAAGTTGGCGGGCGCCACCGGCGCTCTGTTATCCCTCGCCCTGCTGGGTGGCTGTGGCAGCAAGTCGCCCGCGGAGCCGAAGGCGGACGAGACCGCAGACTGGTCGATCCCCGCGACGTTCATCGACTGCGACGCCGCGGGCGTCGAGCGCGGCTGCATCGGCAAGGGTGAGGAGGGTACCTACAAGCCGCTCGCGGCCAGTGACATCACCAAGCCGTGGAAGATCTGCGCGACGGTCCCGCACCTGAAGGACGAGGTGTGGGTGGCCGTGAACTACGGCATGACCGCAGAAACCCGCCGCCTGGGTGTGGAGATGCAGTTCAACGATGCCGGTGGGTACACCGAGGTGACCAACCAGGTCAGCCAGATCGAGAACTGCGTCTCCAACGGCGCGAACGCCATCGTCATCGGCGCGGTCAGCCAGGACTCGCTCAATCCCGCGATCGAGGCCGCCGTCGCCAAGGGCGTCGTCGTGGTCGACGCCGGCAACGGCGTGACGTCGCCGAAGGTTCAGGGCCGGGCGGTCGTTGACTACTACGAGATGGGCAAGGCCGTCGGCGAGAACCTGGTAAAGCAGAACAAGGCGCTGCGGGTGGCGCTGCTGCCCGGCCCGGCCGGCGCAGGCTGGTCGGAGCGGTCGGCCAAGGGCTTCAAGGAGGCCGTCGCCGGTAGCCAGGTCCAACTGGTCGACACCAAGTACGGCGAGACCGGCAAGGAGGTCCAGCTCCGGCTCGTCGAGGACACCCTGGCCAGCCACAAGGACCTCGACGCGATCGTCGGCACCGCGGTGACCGTGGACGTGGCCCAGGCGGTCCTGAACGAGCGCAGCCTGACCGACAAGATCGGCCTGTACGGCACGTACCTCAACCCGACGACGCTGGACCTGATCAAGGCCGGCCGGGCGGTGTGCGCGCCCACCGAGCAGCCGGTGATGACGTTCCGGATCGCCGTGGACACCGCCGTCCGGCTGCTGGAGAAGAAGCCGCTCAAGGAGGGCTTCGAGCGCAACGCGCCGCGGCCGCTGATGGCGTGCGGGGAGAAGGCCGGTTCGGCCAACAACATCAAGAGCTTCGACGCGTCGACGAGCTTCGCGCCCAAGGGCTGGAAGCCGGTCACGACCGTCAAGGCCAAGAGCAACTGACGTAGTTCACGGCGTTCAAGGCGGAGGAAGAACCTGCATGGACACGATTGCGCTGGTCGGTCGGGTCATCACGGTGAGCGGATCGGCCGATGCGGCCGCGGTGCTCGTGCGGGACGGCAGGATCGAGGCCGTGGGCGGCGACGACGTCGTCGCCCACGCCCGGTCCGCCGGGATCCCGGTGCGGGACGTCGGGGACCGGGTGATCCTGCCCGGTTTCGTCGACCCCCATGTCCACTTCGAGCACTACGCGGTGGGTCGGGGCCGCGGCGTGGACTGCCGGGTCCCCGGCTGCCTGACCATCTCCGACGTGCTGGACAACCTGCGTGACGGACTGGGCAAGGCCGCCGACACCGGCTGGCTGATCGGGTACGGAAACCTGTTCTTCGACCAGAAGTTGGCCGAGCGGCGCTTGCCGACCCGGTACGAGCTGGACAAGGTCAGTGACCGGATCCCGATCGTCCTCCACTGTGGGGGACATACGTCGGTGCTCAACACCCGCGCGCTGGAACTGGCGGGGGTGGAGCGGTTCCTGGGCGGCGGCGCCGAGGGGCTGTGGGGAAGCCCGGTCGTCGCCGTGGACGCCAACGGCGCGCCGACCGGCGTCGTCAGCGAGATCGACGGCCATTTGCCGATCCCGCCGCTGTCCCCGGACGAGGTGCGCGCGCACATGGAGTCGGCGTACCGGGACCTGTTCACCCGGTACGGGGTGACCACCTTCGGTGAGATGGTCGGCTCGCTGGCCAGTGTGGACATTCTCGACGAGCTGATTTCATCGGGCCGTATCCCGGCCCGTGCCGTCCTGTACGGCATGGTGCCTTCGATCCTGCCGCTGGAGCAGGCCTGCGAATGGGCCGCCTCCTACCGCAGCGCCGCAGGACCGGATCGGCTGTCCGCCGCGGGCGTCAAGCTGTTCGCCGACGGCGGCTATTCGGCCCGCAACGCGGCCAGCCGCACGCCGTACGTCCGGGAGCACGCGCCGCGGGCCGGCTACGCCGGGCAGCTCAACATGACCCAGGCCGCCATCCTCGACGCGCTGCACGCCAGCCGCCGGCACGACGTCCAGCTCGCGGTGCACGCGAACGGCACCCGGGCCCAGGACGAGATCGTCGCCGCGCTGCTGTCGGTGGCCGACCCGCACGCGCACCGGAGCGTGCGCATCGAACACGCCGGAAACATCCTCGGGTCGCGGGCAGACCTCGTGCAGTGGCGCCGGGCCAACGTCACCCCGATCGTCCAGCCCGGCTTCCTGTACAACTTCGTGGGCGATTTCGTCCCGATGCTGCTCGGCGACGCCGGCACCAAGGGCCGCCTGCCGCTGCGCACCATGCTCGAGGACGGGATCGTGCCCGTCGCCAGCACGGATGTCGGGCTCGGGGCGGAGGAGGAGCAGTCCAACCCGCTG
The DNA here is from genome assembly GCF_011947225.1 of Planosporangium flavigriseum. Taxonomy (GTDB): domain Bacteria; phylum Actinomycetota; class Actinomycetes; order Mycobacteriales; family Micromonosporaceae; genus Planosporangium; species Planosporangium flavigriseum. The sequence goes on from NZ_JAATVW010000010.1 coordinate 14,051, forward strand.
TTCTCCATCTGGGAATGCGCGGCGCGGCGCAGCTACTGGGGCCGCGTCATCGAGGAGGAGGAGAGCATCGGGTTCGCCCAGGCGCTCCGCCTGCACACCATCGAGGCCGCCCGCTCGCTCGGCATCGATGACAAGGTCGGCTCGATCGAACCCGGCAAGTACGCCGACCTCGTCGTGCTCGACCGCGACCCGCGGCGGGTGCCCCTGGACGAACTGCGGCAGATCGAGGTCGACTCGGTGTACCTGGCCGGCCGGGAGGTCCATCACCGGGACGGTTCGCGGTGACGGCGCTGTTGCGGGTCGAGTCGCTCACCAAGCAGTTCCCCGGCGTACTCGCCCTCGACAACGTGTCGCTCGACGTCGACGCCGGCGAAGTGCACGTCCTGCTGGGGGAGAACGGCGCCGGGAAGTCGACTCTGATCAAGATGCTGGCCGGGCTGTACCTCCCCTCCAGCGGACGGATCCTGCTGGGCGGCGAGGAGATGTCCTTCGCCGCGCCGCGGGACGCCCGAGCGGCCGGTATCAGTACAGTCTTTCAGGAGCTCAGCCTCGTCCCGACGCTCACCGTCGCCGAGAACCTGTTCCTCGGCCGGCTGCCGTCCGCGCGCGGCATCGTGGCCCGGCGGAGGTTGCGCGACATGGCGCGTGCGGCGCTCGACCGGATCGGCGCGGACATCCCGCTCGGTGCGAAGGTGTCGTCCCTGCCGCGGTCAGCGCAGCAACTCGTGGAGATCGCCAAGGGACTCCTCGGCGAGGCCCGGCTGCTGATCCTGGACGAGCCCACTGCGTCACTCGGCGACCGGGAGAGCGAGCGCCTGTTGGAGCTGGTGCGGACACTGTCCGGTCAGGGCCTCGGCATCATCTACATCACCCACCGGATGCGGGAGATTTCCCAGATCGGCCACCGGGTCACCGTGCTGCGCGACGGCCGCCTCATCGACACGGTTCCCGCGGACACGGGCGAGGACCGGCTGGTGGAGCTGATGACCGGGCGGGCGCTGGAGGACCTGTACCCGAGCCTGCCGCGTACGCCCGGTGCGGAGCTGCTGACCCTGCACGACGTGACGGGGCCGGAGCTGCACGGCATCTCGTTGAGCGTGCGTGCCGGAGAGATCGTCGGCGTCGCGGGGTTGCTGGGATCCGGCAAGTCGTCGGTGGGCCGGACCTGTTTCGGGCTGGACCCGCTGCACTCCGGCCGAATCGAGGTCCAGGGCAAGCCCCTGAAGCAGCTCGCTCCGGCAGCGGCGATCACGCGCGGGATCGTGTACTACCCGTCCGACCGTCGTCACCAGGGCCTGGCGCTGTGCCGGCCGTTGTTCGCCAACATCACCCTTGGCAGCCTTCGGCACGCCAAGGCCAGTACGTTCGGGCTGGTCAACCGGCGCAGGGAAAGGTCGGTGGCGACGTCGTACGTGGAGCGGCTGTCCATCCGGCCCGGCGACATCGGCCGCCGCACCGAGCTGTTCTCGGGTGGCAACCAGCAGAAGGCCGTACTGGCACGCGGGCTCATCCATGGCACCCAGGTGCACATCTTCGACGAACCCACGGTGGGGATCGACGTCAGTGCCAAGGCCGACGTGTACCGGGTCATGTCCGAGCTCGCGGCCGCAGGGAAGGCTGTCCTGCTGATCTCGTCCGACCTCCCTGAGGTACTCGGGATGTCCGACCGGGTCTACGTACTGCACGAAGGGCATGTCGTGTCCCACCTGACCGGAGACGAGATCACCGAGAGCGCCGTCCTGTCCACGTTTTTCGGCGAGGCAAGCACCACTACTCCAGGAGGTCCGTCCGCATGACGACCCTGACGAACAACGCTTCCGCGTCCACGCCAGCGCTGCCGGCCACCCCGCTGAGCCGCCGTATCACCGCAAAGGTGATCGAGCTCGGCCTGCTTCCGATTCTCCTGGTCGCGATGCTGGTCGTCTTCGCCACGGTGGAGCCGCGCTTCCTCTCCGCCCAGAACCTCACCAACGTCGGGCGGCAGTCGGTGTACCTGCTGCTCGTCACGCTCGGGCAGATGATCGTCCTGCTGTGCGCGCAGCTCGACCTCTCCGTGGGGTCGACGATCGCGCTGACGAGCGTGATCACCGCGCTGGCGCTCTCCGCCGAGGTGCCCCCGGTCCTCGCCGTCCTCGCCGGCCTCGGTGTCGGGCTCGTCGTCGGTCTGGTGAACGGCCTCGTGGTGGCGTTCTGGCACGTCCCGTCGTTCATGGTGACGCTCGGGACGACCTCGCTCGCCACGGGCGCCGCCCTGCTGCTCTCCAACGGCGCGCCGGTCACCGGGGTACCGCTGTCCTTCTCGGCCTTCCTCGGAACCGGCAGCCTGGGCGGCATCCCGGTTCCGGTGATCATCGCAGTGCTCGTGGCCCTCGCCGTCTACGGAATCCTGTACTGGACGAACTTCGGCCGGAACATCTTCGCGATCGGCGGCAACGAGCTGGCCGCGACGGTGGCCGGTATCCGGGTCAAGGCGGTGCTCGTGGCCGCGTTCGTGGTCTGCTCCGTGCTCACGTCGCTGGCGGGCGTCCTGCTGACCGCACGTGTGGCGTCCGGGGAAGCGACCCTCGGCGGGTCCTTCGTCCTGTTGTCAATCGCCGCGGCTGTTCTGGGTGGAACATCGCTTTTTGGCGGTGAAGGACGAATCGGCCTCGTCGTGCTCGGAGTGATCTTCATCGGGGTTCTCAACAACGGGATGAACCTGCTGCAGATCTCCAGCTACATTCAGCAGCTCGTGCTTGGCGCTGTCCTGATCTCCGCGGTGGCGCTCGATCGGCTGCGGGCCCGGATGGGATAACCATGAGGGGCCGTCCCTGGCCCACCGGGATCTGCCGAGCGATTGAATGCTGCGAGCGGCTGCCGGGCTAGGATCGCGATTGCCGGTAACCCGTGCCGCACCGCTCTACGGACCGCCCACCGCAGTGCGTGTCCACAAGGAGAACGCTCAACAAGATGGATCAGCCACAGCCGCCAAGACGTGGACGGAAACGGTCCGGCGATGCCAGGGCGGTTTCGGAAGACCGGGACGCGACCGGCGCCGTGAAGGATGAGGCAGACCGGGAGCTTGGAAACCGTATCCGCGAGATGCGGCGGGACAAGGGAATAACCCTGTCCGAGGCGGCGAAGGCCGCTGACGTCTCGGAAAGCTTCCTGTCGCAGGTGGAGCGCGGAATCGCCAACCCGTCGGTCGCCTCGCTGCGCCGGATCGCCGACGCGCTCAACGAGCCGGTGGCTTCGCTCTTCGTCGGCAAGGAGAGCGAGGGCATGCTGATCCGCGCGGGCGAACGGCGCCGGATGGCGCACCCGCGGGGCGCGTACGAGGACTTTTTACTGACCCCGCCCACCGCCCGCAAGCTGCAGATCATCCAGACGGTGATCGGCCCCGGTAGGGGATCGGGCGACGAACCATACGCTCACAATGCCGACGAGGAGTGCGTGATCGTGCTCAACGGTCGGCTCGACGTGACCGTCGGGGGTACGTCGCATCGCCTCGAGAGCGGCGACTCTCTGCTGATCGATCCGCGGCAGGAGCACAGTTTCCACAACTTCACGGAGGAGCCCACCGTCGTTCTGTGGGCCATGAGCCCATCCGTGTACTGATGGTTGAGGAGGGCGCCAGGAACGCTGTCAGAAAGCCCCCTGCGTTGACGGCCCAGTGCAGGGCGGCCGGCGCCAGCAGGCTGCCGCTGTGGCGCCGGACCCCACACAGGACCACGCCGGCCACCGCGGTTGCGACAACTGCCGCGGGCACGACTATCGCTCTCCGTGAGTCCGCCGCTGGATTCAGCCTGGGCAGTTCTCGGGACGGCAGCACGTGCCAGAGGCCGAACAGCGAGGAGGAAAGCGTGGTGGCGCAGAACCGGCCGTATCGGTTGCGCAGAAGTCCATAGAGGACGCTGCGAAAAGCGACCTCCTCGAGCAGCACCGTGCCAGCCGGAATGCGTACCAGCACATCGCGACGGACGCCGCCAGCGTGGGCGGCGGGGCGAACCCCACGGGCAGCCGCTGTCGCCGATGGCAGCGTCAAGGGCCGACCTCTCAGCCGCCGCTGCGGTACGGGCGCGTGATGATCTCCACGTTGTGCCCGTTCGGGTCCTCGAAGTACACGCCACGACCCCCGTCGTGATGGTTGATCCGCCCGGCGGACTGGTGGCCGGGGTCGAGCCTGTCCATCGACCGTGCCGATCAGCTTCCCCGGCCGGGCTGGCCCGGTCCGGTGGGTCCGGGTCCCGCCACGGGGGTAGGGGCATCGGCCGAGCCCGTCAGGCGACGAACTGGATTCGCCGCCTCCTTACCCACAGCAGTACCGCCCCCAGGACCAGCAGCGCGGTCCCGGTCGCGACTAGCGATGTCAGCGCGACACCGGTCACCGCCAGACCGGCGAACGTCACCGCCGAACAGCCGGGCGGGTCGAGCCCGATCAGGTTGGTGGCGTTGCCCGCGCACACCTGGTAGGTACCCGGAGTGGCGGCCACCTTGACCGTGACCGTGCAGGACGCCTGGCCGGCTGAGAGGTTGCCGTTGACCGTGATTGAGGTGCTGCCCGGCTGGGCGGTCAGCGTGCCGCCTGGGCAGGTGGTGGCTGCGTCGCTGGCGTCGGCCACCCGTAGTCCGGCGGGCAGGTGCTCGGCGAACGACCAGCCGGCCTTCGCGGCGAGGTCGGTGGTGTTGGTGACGGTCAGCGTCAGGGTGGCGGGCAGGTCATTCCCCTCGGCCGCCGGACTCAACGTCTGGTCGAGGCGCGGGGTGACGTCGAGGATGCGGACGTTGTCGAAGGCGCCGTCGTTGCCGAACCCGGACCCCTGCTCGTTGATCATCCTGATGCCGATTGAGGATCCGGTGAACAGGGTCGGGTTGTCGGCGGTGTACGTGCCGACACTCGTGACGCCGATGACGGTGCCGGGGTTGTCGCACGGGTCGATCGGCGAGGCCGACGTGGAGATGGCCGTCGCGCCATCGAGCAGGAAGAACCGCAGCAGCGGATGGAAGACGTGGCAGTTGACTGCCGCTGCATCGACGGAGAAGGTGATGAACCGGTTGGTCACCGCGAGCGGCACCGGCGACACAGACTCGAACTCGACCTTCCCAGCACCGGGATCATTCCACGTGTACGCACTGACCACGTGGTTGCTCGCGCCGTCTCCGCCGGCCCACTGACCCAGCGCGCCGGCTATCATGCGGACGTCGTTCCAGGACCCGACATCGCCGCAGCCACTGAACGGCGGATTCACGGGCGGCTGGAGCGGCGAGGCGATTACCCCGTTGCAGTAGCCCAGCCAGGCCGGGTCGGCGGTGTACCGCAGGTGCCCGGGCGCCGCCCCGGTGTACCCGTCCAGCATGACGGCCGCGCTGCCCTGGCCGTTTTCGAAGTCTTCCACGTAGAGCGGACGAGGCGTTCGCGGGGTGCCGGGGCTGTTGGGTGTGCCGGCTTGGGCGGGTACCGGACCTTGGGCGGCCAGCATGACAAGGCCGGCGGCCAGCGATGAGAGCACTCTGTGCACGATTTGTTAACGGCTGCCCGCGTACCGGGATACGAATTGTTCCCGAATTCCTTTTTCCTGGATGGCACTGCCGAGCCGCCCGGTACGTGAGGTCGACCTGCCGCTCTTCTGGCCGGTCGACTCCGCCGCAGCCTGGCCGCCACGATCACCCGATGGTGGTCCCTTGCGGGCGGGGCATAAGCCTTGGGTCGCGGTGGTGATCCGGTAAAGCGGCCAGCAGGTCAGGCGCCCCCGCTCCAGAACTACCGCCGCCGGTCGTCGCGCAGGTTCAGCGCGAGGCAGTCCAGCCAGGTCAGGTAGGTGCCCCTGCGGCTGCCGGTACCCGATGGCCTCCGCGGTCGGCACCGTCACCGTCGAGACCGGGATCGGCGCGGTCAGCGGCTACGGCGCCGCCGCCTATTACTCCTGGCAGGCCCCCATCCGAACCGGGCAGGGTGGCCCGTGACCGCGTGGACCCGATGGCGTATCGCCGTCCCGCTCGTCGCGCTGTCGGCGCTCTCGTTGGCTGCGGCGCTGGCCGGCGCCGTCGCGTGGTGGTCCATCAGCGGTGCTGCAAGTCGCGCCGTCACGGTCGCCATCTCCCTGATCCTCGCCGCGAACCTCGCCGTCAGCGTCTCCATCGGGATCGTGCGGATCCGCGAGACGCCCTGGTTGCGGATCGGGATCGTCGTCCTGGGTTTTCTGGTTTCCTGCGGCCTGTGTGCGCTCCGCTGACGGAATCGGGCATACGGACGGTGGCGGCGATCGTTGACCTCGGTCCGGAGCCGGTGACAGGCTACGTGGCGTGACGCAGCAGGTACCAGAGCAGCCGGCACCGCACTGGTCGATCCATCTACCAGCCGGCGTTGACCAGGCGAGTGTCGACCTGGGCGCCGGCGGCACGCTGCCGGGCGCCTGGGTCGCGCGCTGGGCCGCCGACCCGGGCCGGACCGTGCTGTCCACACCGGACGGTCCGGCGCTGTCCGCCGCCGAACTGGCCGACCGGACTGCCACCGCCGCGGCCCGGTACGCCGCCGCCGGCCTGGCGCCGGGGGACCGGGTGCTGATGTCGGCAGGCCCGAGCCTCGACCTGATCGTCGCGTACGTGGGGGCGCTCCGGTACGGGCTGACCGTGGTACCTGCCAACACCGCGTACACCGCCCGCGAACTGGCGGCCCTCGCCGCCGAGGCTACGCCGGCCCTCGCGGTGGTCGACGACGCCGCCCGCGCGCTCGGGCTTCCCCAGGTGACAGGCGCGGACCTCAAAGGCCTGCCGGCACCCGCCGCGGGGATAGCTCTCGACGGGGTGGCCCCGGACGACGTCGCGCTCATCGTGTACACGTCTGGCACCACCGGGGCGCCCAAGGGCGCGCCGCTGACCCACGCCAACCTGCTCGCCAGCGCCCACGCCGTGCGGCTGGCATGGCGCTGGGAGCCCGACGATCGGCTGGCCCTGTGCCTGCCGCTGTTCCACGTGCACGGCCTCGGCGTCGGCCTGCACGGCACGCTGACGGCCGGCGCGTCGGCGTTCGTCATGCCCGGCTTCGACCCGGCCGGCGTCGGTGCGGCGGTCCGGGATCACGGGGCGACGATGTTCTTTGGCGTCCCGACCATGTACCACCGGCTCGCCGCCTCGGAGCATCTGCGAGACCTGAGCAGCCTGCGGCTCGCGGTCAGCGGCTCCGCCCCGCTCCCGGCCGACCTGCACGAGTCGGTGGCGCAGGGGAGCGGCCAACGGGTCCTCGAACGGTACGGCATGACCGAGACCATCATGCTCGTCTCCAACCCGTACGACGGGGAGCGGAGGCCCGGGACCGTGGGCTTCCCGCTTCCGGGAGTCGACGTACGACTCGCACCGCGCGCGGGCGGGGCCGCCGAGATCGAGGTGACCGGCCCGAACGTCATCGCCGGGTACCGCAACCGGCCCGACGCCGACGCGCAGGCGTTCGCGCCCGATGGCTGGTTCCGCACCGGCGATCTCGGCACCCTGGACGACGACGGGTACCTGCGCATCAGCGGGCGGGCCAAGGAACTCATCATCACCGGTGGTTACAACGTGTACCCGCGGGAGGTCGAGGAGGTCCTACGGGCGCACCCGGGCGTCGGGGACGCGGCCGTCGTGGGGGCGCCGTCCGCCGAGTGGGGCGAGACGGTGGCCGCGTTCGTGGTGCCGGCCGACGCGGTCGACACGGGCGTCCTGGAGCGCGAACTGGCGCAGTGGTGCGCCGACCGGCTGGCCCCGTACAAGCGGCCCCGGCTGTGGCGCTGGATCGACACCGTGCCCCGCAACGCGCTGGGCAAGATAGTGCGCCACGAGCTCGTGCCATAAGGTCTCAGCCGCGTCGATCGGCTGCCGATCGTAGGGGTATGGCAAGGAGTCCACTGTGCTGATGCGTCAACTGGAGTACCTGGCGGCGCTGGCGCAGGAGCGCCACTTCGCCCGGGCAGCCGAGGCCTGCCAGGTGGCCCAGCCGTCGCTGTCAGCCGGAATCCGGAAGCTGGAGCGCGAGCTCAAGGTCACGATCGTGCGGCGGGGCCGCCGGTTCGAGGGCTTCACGCCGGAGGGCGAGCGGGTGGTGATGTGGGCCCGCCGCATCCTGGGGGAGCGCGACGCCCTGCGTCAGGACCTGTCGGCCATGCGGGGCGGGCTGTCCGGGGTGCTGCGGGTGGGTGCGATCCCGACCGCCCTGACCGCGGCGTCGCTGCTCACCACGCCGTTCTGCGACCAGCACCCCCTGGCGCGGGTCTCGCTCGAGTCGCTGTCGTCGCGCGACATCGTGCACCGGCTGGCCGAGTTCGACCTCGACGTGGGCATGACGTACGTGGACGGAGAGCCGCTCGGCGACGTGCACACTGTGCCGTTGTACCGGGAGCGCTATCTGCTGCTGACGCCGACCGACAGCGCGTTGGCCGACCGGGACCGGGTCGGGTGGGCCGAGGTCGCGGGTACGCCGCTGTGCCTGCTCGCGCCGTCCATGCAGAGCCGCCGGATCCTGGACCAGAACTTCGCCGACGCCGGCGTGACCGTCACCCCGTCCATTGAGACCGACACCGTCTCGGCCCTGTACGCCCATGTGGCGACGCACCGGTGGTCGAGCGTCGTCGCGCACGCCTGGCTGTACCTGTTCGGTGTGCCCGAGGGGATGCGGGTGGTACCGCTGGAGCGCCCGCGCCGGTCGTACCACGTCGGCCTGGTCCTGGCCGACCGCGACCCGGGATCGATCATCGCCCGAGCGCTCGTGGACGTGGCGCACCGGGTCGACGTGCGCGGCGCGCTGGACCGGCTGCTGCGCCGGCACCTGCAGGCCGCAGCCCCTCCTCAGCAGCAGCCCTGATAGTTCTCAGCTATCAGGTGATAGTGAACTAGCCCTTGACCTGCGAAGCTCCACCGCGCGATCGTGATCTATACCCCATGTCGCGCGAACGGAGGGGTGGTACATGGCACCACTGCCGCAGCCGCCGGTCGAACAGGCGGAGCAGTCGTTGGAGCAGCAGGTGCGGTCGATCGTGGCGACCCACCGCGGCGACCGCGGTGCCCTGCTGCCGATCCTGCACAGCATCCAGTCGGAGTTGGGTTACGTCGACCCGGCGGTGATCCCGATCCTGGCCGACGAGCTGAACCTCTCCCGGGCGGACGTGCACGGCGTCGTCACCTTCTACCACGACTTCCGCTCCACCCCGGCCGGCCGCACGACCGTGCGGATCTGCCGCGCCGAGGCGTGCCAGGCGATGGGGGCGAACGCCCTCGCGGGCCACGCGCAGGCGCGGCTGGGCGTCGCGTTCGGCGAGACGACCCCGGACGGTGCGGTGACCCTGGAGCAGACCTTCTGCTTCGGCAACTGCGCGCTCGCGCCGGCCGTCCAGGTCGGCGACCGGCTGTACGGCCGGGTCGACGCCGACCGCCTCGACGGCCTGCTGGAGGTCGACGCGTGAACAGCCCGGTCACGGTCTACGTCCCCCGCGACTCGGCGGCCCGGTCGGTGGGCGCGGACGACGTCGCCGCCCTGATCGAAGGCGCTGCTATCGCGGCGGAACGCCCGATCCGCCTCGTGCGCAACGGCTCGCGCGGCGCGCTCTGGCTCGAGCCCCTCGTGGAGGTGGAGACGCCCGCGGGTCGGATCGCCTACGGCCCGGTGAACCCCGAGGATGTCGACGGCCTGATCGCCGCCGGGATGCTCGACGGCGCACCGCACGACCTGCGGCTCGGGCGTACCGAGGACATTCCCTTTCTTCGCGACCAGACGCGGGTGACGTTCGCCCGGGTCGGCGTCACCGACCCGCTCTCGGCCGACGACTACCTCGCCCACGGCGGCCTGGCCGGCCTGCGGCGGGCCCTCGAACTGACGCGTGAGCAGGTCGTCGCCGAGGTCACCGAGTCCGGCCTGCGTGGGCGCGGCGGCGCCGGCTTCCCGACCGGCATCAAGTGGAACACCGTCCGCAACGCCACCGCGGACCTGAAGTTCGTCTGCTGCAACGCTGACGAGGGCGACAGCGGCACCTTCGCCGACCGCATGCTCATGGAGGGCGACCCGTTCACCCTCATCGAGGGCATGGCGATCGCCGCGTATGCGGTCGGCGCCAGCGAGGGCTACATCTACATCCGCTCGGAGTACCCCGACGCCGTCGCCACGGTCCGCCAGGCGATCGAGATCGCGTACGCGCACGGCTGGCTGGGGGAGCGGATCTTCGGCTCGGACCTGTCGTTCGACCTGTTCGTCCGGGTCGGCGCCGGCGCGTACATCTGCGGCGAAGAGACCTCCATGCTCGAAAGCCTGGAGGGCAAGCGCGGCATGGTCCGGGCCAAGCCGCCGATCCCGGCGCTGCAGGGCCTGTTCGGCAAGCCGACGGTCGTCAACAACGTGCTCAGCCTGGCGTCGGTACCGATGATCCTGGCCGACGGCGCGGCGGCCTTCGCCGCGCACGGCGTCGGGCGCTCCCGCGGCACGCAGGTCTTCCAGCTTGCCGGCAACATCGCCCGCGGCGGCATCGTCGAGACCGACTTCGGCATCACCCTCGGCGACCTGGTCGAGCGCTTCGGCGGCGGTACCCGTACCGGCCGGCCGGTACGGGCCGTCCAGGTCGGCGGGCCGCTCGGCGCGTACCTGCCGGTGTCCCAGCTGGATCTGCCGATGGACTACGAGGCGTTCGCCGCGGCGGGCGCGATGGTCGGCCACGGCGGTGTCGTCGTCTTCGACGACACCGTGGACATGGCGGCTCAGGCGCGTTTCGCCATGGAGTTCTGCGCCGCGGAGTCCTGCGGCAAGTGCACCCCCTGCCGGGTCGGCGCCGTGCGTGGCGTCGAGGTCATCGACCGGATCGTGGCGGGGCAGGACCGGTCGAAGAACCTCGTGGTCCTGAACGACCTGTGCGACCTCATGACCGAGGGGTCGCTGTGTGCGATGGGCGGGCTGACCCCGCTCCCGGTGCGCAGCGCGCTGCAGCATTTCCCCGATGACTTCGGAGGCGAACAATGAGCCTGCTCAAGGAGCCGGACCTCGGCACCCCGGCCCGCGTCGGCGAGGCGACCGTCGATGTCGAGATCGACGGTCAGCACGTACGGGTGCCGGAAGGCACCTCGGTCATGCGGGCGGCGGCGCTCGCCGGCATCGACATCCCGAAGCTGTGCGCCACCGACAGCCTGGAGCCGTTCGGCTCCTGCCGGCTGTGTCTGGTGGAGGTCGAGGGCGGCCGGGGCACCCCGGCGTCCTGCACCACGCCGGTCGCACCGGGCATGCGCGTACACACCCAGACGCCGAAGCTCGACAAGCTGCGTAAGGGTGTCATGGAGCTGTACATCTCCGACCACCCCCTGGAGTGCCTGACCTGCTCGGCCAATGGGGACTGCGAACTGCAGGACATGGCCGGAGTCGTGGGCCTGCGGGAGGTCCGGTACGGCTTTGAGGGCGAGAACCACTTCGACGCGCCCAAGGACACCTCCAACCCGTACTTCGACTTCGACGCGAGCAAGTGCATCGCCTGCTCGCGTTGTGTGCGGGCCTGCGGCGAGGTCCAGGGCACCTTCGCGCTGACGATCTCCGGCCGCGGGTTCGACTCGAAGGTCACCGCCGGCAACGGCGAGAGCTTCCTGGACTCCGAGTGCGTGTCCTGCGGCGCCTGTGTGCAGGCCTGCCCGACCGCCACGCTGCAGGAGCGCTCCGTCGTGGAGCTCGGCATGCCGAACCGCACGGTGCTCACCACCTGCGCGTACTGCGGCGTGGGCTGCTCGTTCAAGGCCGAGATGCGCGGCGACGAGGTTGTGCGGATGGTCCCGTACAAGGACGGCGGCGCCAACGAGGGCCACTCCTGCGTCAAGGGCCGGTTCGCGTTCGGCTACGCCAGCCACCCGGATCGGGTCATGAAGCCGATGATCCGGGAGCGGATCACCGACCCGTGGCGCGAGGTCTCCTGGGAAGAGGCGATCAGCTACACCGCCCAGCGGATGCGCGACATCCAGGACCGGCACGGCGTCGGCGCGGTCGGCGGCATCACCTCGTCGCGGTGCACGAACGAAGAGGTGTACGTCGTCCAGAAGATGGTGCGGGCGGCGTTCGGCAACAACAACGTCGACACCTGCGCCCGGGTCTGTCACTCCCCGACCGGGTACGGGCTCAAGCAGACGTACGGCACCTCGGCCGGTACCCAGGACTTCAAGTCCGTGGCCAAGGCCGACGTCATCGTGGTGATCGGGGCCAACCCCACCGACGGGCACCCGGTGTTCGGCTCCCGGATGAAGCGGCGGCTGCGCGAGGGCGCCAAGCTGATCGTCGTCGACCCGCGCCGCATCGACCTCGTACGCTCCCCGCACGTCGAGGCGACCCACCACCTCCAGCTGGCCCCCGGCACCAACGTCGCCGTCGTCAACGCGATGGCGCACGTCGTGGTGACCGAGGGCCTCGTCGACCGGGACTTCGTCGCGGAGCGCTGTGAGGGCTTCGCCGAGTGGGCGGCGTTCATCGCCCGCCCGGAGCACAGCCCGGAGGCGGTCGAGCAGATCACCGGCGTCCCGGCTGCCGAACTGCGGGCGGCCGCCCGGCTGTACGCAACCGCGCCCAACGCGGCCATCTACTACGGCCTCGGGGTGACCGAACACAGCCAGGGCTCGACGATGGTGATGGGCATGGCCAACCTCGCCATGGCATGCGGCAACATCGGGCGCGACGGCGTCGGCGTGAACCCGCTGCGCGGGCAGAACAACGTCCAGGGCTCCTGCGACATGGGCTCGTTCCCGCACGAGCTGCCGGGCTACCGGCACGTCTCCGACGACGCCGTCCGCACCGTCTTCGAGACGCTGTGGGGCCGCACCCTGCTGGCCGAGCCGGGCCTGCGGATCCCCAACATGTTCGACGCCGCGATCGAGGGCTCCTTCCGGGCGCTGTTCGTGCACGGCGAGGACATCGCCCAGTCCGACCCGAACACCAAGCACGTCACGGCCGCGCTGTCGGCCATGGAACTGGTGGTCGTGCAGGACCTGTTCCTCAACGAGACCTCCAAGTTCGCGCACGTGTTCCTGCCCGGAACGTCGTTCCTGGAGAAGGACGGCACGTTCACCAACGCCGAGCGCCGGATCAATCGGGTACGCCCGGTGATGGCGCCCAAGACGGGCAAGCACGAGTGGCAGATCGTCTGCGAGATCGCGCAGGCGATGGGGTACCCGATGCACTACGACGACTCCAGCCAGATCATGGACGAGATCGCCATCACCACCCCGACCTTCGCCGGTGTCTCGTTCCGCAAGCTCGACGAGGTCGGCAGCATCCAGTGGCCGTGCAACGACGCCGCGCCCGAGGGCACGCCGATCATGCACGTCGACGGGTTCGTCCGCGGTAAGGGCCGGTTCATCGAGACCACGTACGTACCGACCGAGGAGCGCAGCACGCGGCGCTTCCCGCTGATCCTCACCACCGGGCGCATCCTGTCCCAGTACAACGTCGGCGCGCAGACCCGGCGCACTCCGAATGTGGCCTGGCACCCGGAGGACCTGCTGGAGCTTCACCCACACGACGCGGAGGTGCGCGGCATCTCCGACGGCGACCTGGTGACCCTGGCCAGCCGGGTCGGTGAGACCAGCCTGCGGGCCCGCATCACCGACCGGATGCCGGTGGGGGTGGTCTACACGACCTTCCACCACCCCGTCACCGGCGCCAACGTGGTGACCACCGAGAACTCCGACTGGGCGACGAACTGCCCGGAGTACAAGGTGACCGCGGTACAGGTGGGGCTCAAGCAGGTCAGCGTGGCCACCAACGAACTGTCGACTTCGGCGCTGGCGGACTGATGGAGGCCCTTCCTTACGTGCGGCTGGCCAACGAGATCGCCGTTCAGTTCCGCCACTGGGAGCCCGGCGAGGCGGCCGCCGAGATCGCCGCGCACCTGCGCAGCTTCTGGGACCCGCGCATGCGTACCCAGCTCATCGCACACGTCGAGGCCGGCGGTGCCGGCCTCGACGTGTTGATCATCGACGTTGTCGCGCTGCTCAGGGAGCAGAAAGTCCACTGAGGATCGACGTGGCGGTGCGCTGGCGCGGAATGCGCACCGGCACCGGCTGAGACGGCTGCTCCGCCAGCTGCGCGGCGGTGAGCGCCTCGGTGGCCAGGCTGGTCTTCGCGGCGACGGCGATGTCGGCGTCCCGCCAGGCGAGGCGTTCCGCGGCGGACGCGTTGAGGTAGGCGCTCAGCAGGTGCTCACGGGTGGCGAGGAGCCGCCGCAGCTCCACCACTGACGGGTCCTGATCGCGGTCGCCGTCAGCGGGGGCGAACGCGGCGGCCGCGGCGGCGCGGTGGGCGGCGGCGTCGGCTTCTTCAAAGGCCCGCCAGGCGCTCTCCACCGCGGTGTGGGCGGCCTCCCAGGCGGCGCGGCGGCGCTGCGCGGTCATGGTGGCGTTGGCGGCTGCCGTGGTCAGTTCCTGCGCACAGCGGAGTTGGGCTTCATGCCGCTCGCGACGCAGCTTTGCCGCACCGGCCCGTACCCGGGCCCGTAGCATGCGCTCGCGCCAGGTGGGCGCGTACATCAGCGCGAACCCGAATACGGCCAGGCTGACGAGAACGACCCACACGCCGAGGGCGTTGCGGGCACCGATGAGCAGGCTTTGCTGGGCAGTTTCGAGCATGGCAACCTCACCGAAGTCGTGGTGTCCGAGGGAGGAGGGGGCGCCGCCGACGAGGGCGGGCGGATGCGAGAAGCAGCCGGCACAGCAACGCCAGCTACGCCCCCGAAGGGGGGGCGGTCGGCTGTGGCCGGCTAGGCCAGGTGACGTGGTGGGGCGCGCGGTCCGCGGGGCGTGACTGCCACGCCGGTCAGCGGTCGGGCGTCGGGGCGCGCCGTGGTCGACCACGACGATCCACCCACCGGTTGCCCGACGGGCGTGCCGAGCGGCGCGATGCCGGCTCGGCTGTGGCTGTCGGGCGGCGCGATGCCGGCTCGGCTGTGGCTGTCGGGCGCCGCCCCGGCGGCGGAGCCGTCCGGTGCCACCGAGTTGGTGGTGACCCCGAGGCCGGTGGCGACACCGCCGGAGATCGTAGTCGCGGTCGGGGCGGTGACCGACGCGACGGTCGCGGCGCGCAGCGGCTCGGCCGGCCCCGCGGTGGCGGTGTCAATTCCGCTGCCGACCGTCAGGGCCAGCAGGGTCAGCCCGGTGGTGAACGAAAACAGCCGTCGCGATCCCCACCACCGGCGGGGAAGCGAAACGGCCATGCAACCAAGATATCGAAGTAGGTGCGCCTGCGGCCGACCCGGTGGGGAGCGTTCCGCAATGTGGACACGAACCTGTCCACATTGCTGCGAGCGTCGCGGCGGCGGCGCATAGCCCGGCCGGCGTCCGACGGACGGACGATGGCCCGTCAGTGGTCTGGTTGAGGTGCCTTCGTCCGGATAGTTGCCGATTTCATGGAAGGTAAAATTGCAGGAAATGCACCAATGAAAGCTGGAGAAGGTACCGACCCGTACCTTCAGCGCCAGCCGGTACCGACCACGCCGTGGACCCGGATGGTCATGGGCCGAGCCGATCCAGACGAAAGTGGAATGTGATGGCGCGGATCCTCGTCGTTGATGACGACCCGGCGGTCCGGCAGCTTCTCGCCGATGTGTTGGGGATGAACGGGCACGAGGTCCGGACCGCCGCCGAAGGGCTCGCCGCGGTCGACGCGGTGAAAGACTTCTCGCCCAACTGCATCGTGCTCGACGTCATGATGCCGGGCATGGACGGCTACGGCGTGCTCAAGAACGTCCGCAGCCAGCACGGAGATCCGGTGCCCGTCATCATGCTCACCGCCGCCGCGGACCCGGACTCCGCGGCGCGGGCGTGGGCGGACGGTGTCGACTACTTCCTCGCGAAGCCGTTCAGCGCCGACCAACTGCTCGAACTCGTCGGCGGGATGTTCGGTAGCGTCCGCTGACGGATGCCGCCCCGCCAATGGCTTACTAACCTGGTACCCGTGACAGCTCCCCAACGGCGCGACTACGACATCGCCCTCTTCGGTGCGACGGGCTTCACCGGCGGGCTCACGGCCGAGTACCTGGCCGCCCATGCCCCGGCGGGTATGCGGTGGGCATTGGCTGGACGTAACCGCGAGAAACTGGCGGCGTTGCGCGACCGGCTCGGCGTCGACGTGGCGATCCTCGACGCCGACGTCACCGACGCGACATCGTTGCGCCGGCTGGCGGAAGTATCCCGGGTGGTCATCACCACGGTCGGCCCGTACATCCGGTACGGCGAGCCGCTCGTCGCGGCCTGCGCGGCGGCCGGCACCGACTATGTCGACCTGACCGGGGAGCCCGAGTTCGTCGACCGCATGTACCTGCGCCACCACGCCACGGCGGAGCGGACGGGTGCCCGGCTCGTGCACGCCTGCGGGTTCGACTCCATCCCGCACGACCTCGGAGCGCTGTTCACCGTCGAGCAATTCCCACCCGCCCGGCCGATCCGGCTGCGCGGGTACGTCAGCGCCGGTGGTGTCCTCTCCGGCGGGACGCTCGAGTCGGCGGTGACCGCGTTCGCGCGCTTCCGTCAGGCGGCCGCCGTACACCGCGAGCGGCGCCGCGCGCAGCCGCCGCGCCCCGGCGAGCGCCGGGTGCGGGCCGTGCAGGGGCGTCCCGGCTACGACCGTGGCGTGGACGCCTGGGTGCTCCCGCTGCCCACGATCGACCCCCAGATCGTGGCCCGTTCGGCGCAGATGCTCGAGGCGTACGGCCCCGACTTCGAGTACAGCCATTTCCTGACGTCGAAGAATCCGCTCGTGGCGGCGGGGCTGACCACTGTGGTGGCGGGTACGTTCGCCCTCGCCCAGCTGCCGCCCACCAGGAAGCTGCTGCTCCGGATGCGCCCGTCCGGCACCGGCCCGACACCTGTTCAGCGCGAGAAGGGGTGGTTCCGGGTGCGGTTCATCGGAGAGAGCGGCGACCGGCGGGTCGTCACCGAGGTCGCCGGGGGAGATCCGGGGTACGGGGAGACGGCGAAGATGCTGGCCGAGTCGGCGCTGTGCCTGGCGTACGATCCGCTGCCGCAGACGGCCGGGCAGGTGACCACCGCGGTGGCGATGGGCGACTCGCTGCGCGCTCGCCTGGAGCGGGCCGGCATTACCTTCCGCGTAATTTCACCCGGCTAGACCCTCCCGTTTGGTGCCCCTGCGGCCGGGTAGCCGGACTCGGCGATCACGAGGGAGGGGTAGTTATGGTGATTGCGTCCGTTGCCCGTGATCTGGCTATCCTGATCGCCCGGGTCGGTGTCGGCGTCGTGTTCGTCGCCCATGGCTGGCAGAAGTTTGCAACCTTCGGGGTCAGGGGCACGGCCGCGTCCTTCGACCAGCTCGGGGTGCCGCTGCCGACCGTGTCGGCCTGGTTCGCCACGCTCGTCGAACTGCTGGGCGGCGTCGCCCTGATCCTCGGGCTGGGCGTGCCGGTCGTCGGGCTCCTGGTGTTTGTGGACATGGTCGGCGCGTACTTGCTCGTCCACGCCCGGCACGGCATCTTCGTCCAGGAGCGGGGCGGCGAACTGGTGATCGCCCTCGGCGCCGCTGTCCTGCTGCTGGCCGTCGTCGGCGCCGGCCGGTTCAGCCTCGACCACCTGGTCTTCTCCCGCCGTCGCCGGGGCGACCGGAGCGCCGGCCCGGACGACCGGGTGACCGAGCCGAACCCGGACTCACCGCCAACCGTCCGCTGAGGACGCCTCGTCAGGCGATGACGTCGACGCGCCCGGTGTCGAGGTCGTACCGCCCGCCGACGACGAGCAGCGCCCCGGTGCGGACGCGCTCGGCGAGCAGGGTGTCGGCCTTCAACCGGGCGACGGTCAGGGTGACCTGCGCGCGTACCGTGTTCTCGACCAGGTCGCCGGGTTGACGGACGGCGACGTCGTACGCGGGGCGCAGGGCGTCGACGACCGCCTGGACACAACCCGGAGCCCGGCCCCCGTTCTCGGCGATGGCCTCGATGGCGACGGCGACGGCGCCGCAGCGCTCATGCCCGAGCACCATGATCAGGCCGGTGTTGAACTCCTCGGGCCCGAGCTCGATGCTGCCCAGGGTCACGGCGTCCACGCTCTGCCCGCCCGTACGGATGACGAAGAGATCACCGAGCCCGCGGTCGAAGACCAACTCGGGCGGCACCCGGGAGTCGATGCAGGAGAACACGACGGCGAACGGTGACTGGAGGGCCGCCACCGCCTCCCGCCGCATGATCGACTGGTGGGGGCGACGCAGGCGCCCGCTGGCCCAGCGCTTGTTGCCCGCGAGGAGAACGGCGAGCGCCTCGCGCGGGTTGGGCGGGAGAGGCTCGGTGGACGGGTCGGTGCCGGCGGCGGCGGGGGCCGGTGGGGCAAGGGCAGCCGCGGATGCGGGCGCGCCCAGGGCTGTGGCGAGGCCCGCGCCGCCCGCGACGCCGGCCAGCTGGATGAGATGGCGACGGGACAGATGACGGCGAGACAGCGGTCGAGTCATGGCAGGATCCTCACGCGCGAGACGCCGACTCGCGAGTCGATAGGGCCATTCTCCCATCATCGGCCCTCGTCGGTGCGCACCGGCCGATACGGGCTGCTTGACGGTCCTGTTACCGGAGCGGTCACCCGAGGTCATCCGTCACCCGGAGGACTGAGGCGGCCGCCGCCTTGTTACACACCGATCACCATCCGCGATGACTACTGCAACAGCTCCACCTACCCCCACAGGAGCATCAATGCAGATACGTAAGTACCTGGCGGTCGGGGCGGTCCTGTCCGCCGTGCTCGCGCTCGCTCCGGGGCAGGCCGGCGCGGTCGTCGAACCGGTCCCGGGCTCGGCCGGCGAGGCGGCAACCGACGTGCGCCGCACCGCGGCAGTCGTCCAGCCAACCCAGACCCAGCTCGACGCCGTCCGCGACCTGGTCCGGGCGGCCGGGGCCGGCGCCCGGGTGACCTGGGAATCCCGCTTCGGCACCCCGCGGACCATCCGGAAGGACGCCGGCTGGCTCACCGGCCCGCGCACGGGAGATCCGGTGACGGTGGCCCGGTCGTTCATCGACGACAATCGGGACGTCTTCGGACTCTCCGCGTCGGACGTCGCGGCGCTCACCGTCGTCCGCAACCACGAACTCGTCGGGACCGGCACCCGCGTCATCAACTTCGCACAGACCTACGCCGGGCTGCCCGCCGTCCGCGGCGGACACCTCGGGATCGCGGTCACCAGCGACGGCAGGATCCTCTCGTACGCCGGCGACTCCGCGCGGGGCGGCAAGCTCCTCGCCACCCACCAGCTCGCCGCTGGACAGGCGCTGGAGAAGGTCTCCGGCAAGCTTGCGCCGGCGGTGAGCTACACCGCCCAGGCTGCGGGGGAGCGGGCCGGCTTCCAGGTCTTCGCCAAGGGTCCGTTCGCCGGCGACTCGTACGTCCAGAAGGCCGCGTTCCCGGTGCGTGACGGCGCCCGTCCGGCGTACCGCGTGCTCTTCGTCAAGGGTCTCGACGAGGCGTGGGACACGGTGGTCGACGCCGAGACGGGCGAGACGCTCTACCAGGCCTCGCTCGTCGAGCACGAGGCCGAGGGCACCGTCTACGAGAATTACCCCGGCGCCCCCGCCGGCGGCACCCCGGTGATCAAGCCCTTCGGCCCGACCGCACAGTCCCCGTCGGGCTACGTCGACCCGACCGGGCTGGCCGGCCTCCCCGGCCCGACGACCCTGGGCAACAATGCCAACACGTACGCCAACTACTCGAACTTCCTGGTCCCCGCCGACCAGGGGCCGCGCCCGGTCAGCCCGACCGGCCAGTTCAACTACGCGTACGGCGCCAACTGGGCGCGTACCAAGGGCCAGACGACACCGCCGAGCTACGCGCTCGACCTCGACCCGGCGGCGACGAACCTGTTCTGGAACCACAACCGTATCCACGACGAGCTCTACTCGTACGGTTTCACCGAGACGGCGGGTAACTTCCAGGTCAACAATGGCAGCAACGGCGGCCAGGGCGGGGACCCGGTCCTCGGGCTCGTGCACGCCGGGGCGGTGAGCGGCGGCGCGCCGACGTACACCGGGCGCGACAACGCATACATGCTCACGCTCCCCGACGGCATCCCGCCGTGGAGCGGCATGTTCCTCTGGGAGCCGATCAACGACAGCTTCGAGGGCCCGTACTCCGACGGCAACTTCGACGCCTCAGTGATCGAGCACGAGTACGCGCACGGCCTGTCCAACCGGTACGTCAGCGGTGAAGACAACGCCCTCAACACCCACCAGTCCGGCTCGATGGGTGAGGGCTGGGGCGACTGGTATGCGCTGAACTACCTGTACCGCAACGGCCTGGCCAAGACCGCCGTGGTGGGCCAGCACGTCACCGGCAACGCCGAGCGCGGCATCCGCAACTGGGACTACGACGCCAACCCGACGACCTTCGGCGACGTCGGGTACGACCTGGGCGGCGCCGAGGTCCACTCCGACGGCGAGATCTGGACCGCGACGCTGTGGGACCTGCGCAAGGCGCTCGTCGCCCGCTTCGGCGAGGCGGCCGGCGGCGAGATGGCCGCCCGGATGATCACCGACGCCATGCCGCTGTCGCCGCCGGATCCGTCCTTCGTGGACATGCGTGACGCGATCCGCACCGCGCTGGACAACCGCTACCACAGCCGAATGGACTACGACACGGTCGTCGACCTCGTCTACGGCGCCTTCGCCAAGCGCGGCCTCGGCGTGCACGCCAGCACGAAGGGCGGCGAGGACACCGACCCGGTGCCGTCGTTCACCCACTCCAACCCCGCCCGCAACGGAACGCTGACCGGGACGGTCGTCAACGCCGCCACGGGTAAGGCGATCCCCGGAGCCCGGATCATGCTCGGGGTGTTCGAGGCACGCGTCTCGCCGCTCGCGAAATCGTCCGCGACCGGTGGGTTCTCCGCGTCGGTGACTGACGGCACCTACCCGGTCACTATCGCCGCGCCCGGCTTCGGCGCGCGGACGTTCCCCGGCGTGCAGGTGGCGGCCGGCAAGACGACGTCGCTGCGCTTCTCGCTCGCCCCGAACCTCGCGTCGACCACCAACGGCGCGACCGTCGTGTCAGCCAGCGCGGACGGCGCGGACAAGATGCTCGACGACACCGAGGCGAGCAGTTGGAAGGCGGCGCCGCGTACCGGGCAGGCGGTGGTCAAGCTGGCCGCCCCGGCGAACATCTCGTCGGTCCAGGTCAGCGCGTTCGCCTCGGCCCGGTTCGAGGGGCTGCGCGGGTTCACCCTGCAGACCTCCACCGACGGGGTCAACTGGAAGACGGCGCTGGTGAAGGCCGATGCCTTCGGGTACTCCACGCCCCGCCCGACCGCGCCCGACCTGCACTACAAGCAGTTCACCCCGGCCACTCCGGTGCAGGCACAGTACATCCGGTTCTGGACCGACAGCGCCCAGGGTGAGACGAAGACCGGCGTGCAGGTTGCCGAACTGCAGATCTTCGCGCAGAACGTGCACGGCGTCGAGCCGCTGCCGCCGTCGCCGCCGGACGCGCCGGTGACCGATGCCGGGACGATCCTCGCCGCGAACCCGTCGACCGGCGCGACCGACGACGCGACCGGGGTGACCGCCAACGCGTTCAAGGCGGCGTGCGGAGTGCCGCCCGCTCCGGTGCAGGGTGCGGATGCCTGGGTGACGAAGCTGCCGGACAGCTTCGGTGACGGCCTGCACAAGGTCGAGGTCCGCGGCGGCGGCACCGCCCCGTACGACATCGACGTGTACTTCTACGACGCGTCGTGCGCGTTGATCGGCAAGGCGGCGTCGTCGGCCGCCGACGAGTCCGGCAATCTGCCGAGCGGTACCCGGTACGTGCTCAGCCAGCTCTGGTTGGGCGCCGCGGTGCCGATCACGCTCACCGCTACCGACACCCAGTGATGGTTATCACGCCGTAACTGGTGGGGGCGGCTACCGGAGCTCCGGTAGCCGCCCCCACCAGTTTGTTTTCTGCCCTGCTGTCTGCTTTTCGAGACTACGGCAGCCGTGCGGCTGGGTATCTCCTGACTGGATGGAGGAGGAGCCCGCGGCGTTGTCGGCCTGGCGCTCGCGTACCGTACTCCCTCGCGTACGGCAAATTTGCATCGCGTGCATCAGACCGGGGGGTTTCTGTGGACGAGTCGCATGAACAGGGCAGTGCTGCGGCCGGTGTCCGCAGCGTGACGCGGGCACTGCAGATCCTGTCCCGGCTGACCGACGAGCGGACCGTGATCACGCTGCGGGAACTCCAGGACGAGACCGGGCTGGCGCGGACCACGCTCATCCGGCTGGTGGCCACCCTGGAGGACCACGGGCTGCTGTGGGCCGTGGGCGGCAACCGGTACGCCCCCGGCCCGGGCCTGCTGCGCTGGGCACGGCTCGCGAGTAGTTCCTGGGAGCTGCCGCTGGAGTCGCGGCGAGCCCTCCGCGCGCTGGTCGAGACGGCCCAGGAGTCCGCGAGCGTCTGGGTGCGGCAGGGGGTGCGTCGGGTCTGCGTGGCCCAGGAGGAGAGTCTCCACGCGTTGCGCACCGTGGTGCGGGTCGGTCACGACGGGCCGTTATGGGCCGGGCCGACCGCCCGCGTCCTCATCCGCGATCTACCCGACGACGACCTCGCGAAGATCGCGGCGGAGACGCCGGACGGCGCGGGGAGGCTGCCCCTGATGCGACAGTGGCAGGCGGAGGTGCGCGAGCAGGGCTACGCAGTGAGTCACGGGGAGCGCGAAGACGCGCTGTCGGTGATCGCGGTGCCCCTTGTCGACAAGGACGGCGCGGTGACGGCCGCGCTCACGCTGGCCGGACCCACGGGGCGGTTCGGTGACGAGCGGCTCGAGCGGTACCTGTCGGCGATCCGGGAGGCGGCCGAGGTGATCAGCGCCAGTGGGTTCATGCGCCTCGGCGCGTCTACTCCTTCGCCGCGTTGATAGCAGCTACCAGGTAACCCACGCCGAACGGAGCGTCGGCGTAGCGGACCTTCGTACTCACCTGGCGGTCGCCGAACGCGCCGGCGAGTATCTGGAGCGCGGGCCACCCCGTCGCCATCAGTTCACGGGCGAGGTCGCGGTCCAGCGCGTGGAGCGCGGCCAGATCGGCGTCGGAGATCGCGCGTTGGATCTCCGCGTCGAATGGAGTGGCGCGTTCGTCGAGGTACCCCGGCGCCTTCAGCGTGCGGCGCGCCGTTCCGTCGGCCATGACGAGCAGGCCGACCCGCGGCGCGGAGCGGCTGATCTCCGCCGCGAGGTCGAGGCACCCCGACAGCGGTTCGTCGTACCCCACCGATCGCAGCAGGCGTGGACCGGCGTAACCGTTCTCGTCGAGCAGCAGCGCGCCCAGGCCGACCGCGAGCGGGGCCGGGTGGGTGACGTCGGATCGGGCCAACCCGCCGTAGGCGGACAGGTTCGCTTTCGCGTCCTCCGGCCAGGTCTCGGTACGATCCGCGGCCCCGACCACCGCGATCAGGTCGGGGGCGCTCGCGACCAGCGTCGCCACCGCGGCCGAGCACGCTTCGCGCAACTGCGCGGCAGCGGGGTCCGACCCGGAGAGCTCGGCGGCGAGCAGCGGCGGGCTCGGGCACAGGACAGCAGAAACGATCATCGGTTCAGACTCCGTTGCTCCGGTCACGCCAGGCCGCGGACGGTGCGGGCCGGCGGGATCTCCCGACGGATGGCCGAGACCATCCTCAACGCCTGCCGGGTCTCCCGGACCTGGTGGACCCGGAACACCCGCGCGCCCAGCCAGGCGGAGACGGCGGTCGTGGCCAGCGTGCCCGCGAGGCGGTCGGTCAGCGGGGCGTCGAGCGTCTCCCCGACGAAATCCTTGTTGGACAGCGAGACGAGGACCGGCCAGTTCGTCGCCACCATCTCGTCGAGCCGACGCGTGATCTCCAGGGAGTGCCACGTGTTCTTGCCGAAGTCGTGGGCCGGGTCGATCAGGATGCGGGCCGGGTCGACGCCCACGTCGGCGGCGCGCCGCGCCAGGGCGAGCGTCCGGTCGAGCACATCGGCCATCACGTCGTCGTAGGCCACCCGGAAGGGGCGGGTTCGGGGCGGTACGCCACCGGCGTGGGCACAGATCAACGCGGCGTCGTACTCGGCGGCCACCTCGGCCAGTCGTTCGTCCCAGCCGCCCCAGGTGTCGTTGAGCAGGTCCGCGCCCACGGCGCAGACCTCGCGGGCGACCTCGTGCCGCCAGGTGTCCACGCTGATGACGATGTCGGGGTACGCCTCCCGGACGGCCGCCACGAACGGCACGGTCCGCCGGATCTCCTCGGCGACGTCGACCTCGCTACCCGGCGCGGCGGGGACACCGCCGATGTCGATGATGTCGGCGCCTTCCTCGACGACCGCGTGTACGCGCTCCATGGCGGCGTCCTCGTGCCACGTCGCGCCCCGGTCGTAGAAGGAGTCCGGCGTCCGGTTGACGATGGCCATGACGAGACGGCGGTGGACGTCGAACGACTGCCGGCCGAGCCGAAGGGGCCCCGCCTCGCGGGGTTCACCAGTCACGCGGACCTCCCCTGGACAGTCGCAGCCGGCGGGCGCTCGTGGGTGGGCACCGGCCGGATGTTCGCGCGTACCCAGTCCCCATCCTGCAGAAACTGCTGCAGTTCCGCTGATCCGACGGGGGAGGCCCGCCTGGCGTCCGCGACGACCAGCAACTCGGCCGCCGTCACCGCGAGATCCCGGTCGGTACGGTGCCGGTGGGCCCGCGCGCCGAGATGAACCTGCGCGATCGAGTCGAGGCCGTGCCGGGTAGCGGTGTCCACGAGCGTGGAAAGCTCGACGCCGTAGCCGACCGGGATGCTCAGCGACTCCATCAGTTCGCGCCGGATCGCCCATTCCCCGGCGAGCGGCTGGACGACCCCGGCCAGTTCGGGCCAGTACAGGCTCAGCAGCGGGCGCGCCACGAGTTCCGTCACCCGGCCGCCGTCCGGTGAGGTGGAGCCGTCGTTCTCGGTGCGGAGCCGGGTGTAGGCGGCCCGGACCAGGAGCGTGTCCGGGTCGGCCAGCAGCGGTCCGAGCAGGCCGGTGACGAAGTGCGGCCCCCAGTCCGTGAGGTCCGCGTCGACGAAGACCAGCAGGTCACCGCTGGTGACGAAGAGTGATTTCCAGAGCGCTTCACCCTTGCCCGGATAGGCGCCGTGCTCAGGGGTGATGTCGCTCGCCCGGTACACGGTGGCGCCGGCTCGCTCGGCGACGGCCGCCGTGGCGTCGCGTGAGTCCGAATCGATGACGACAAGCTCGTCGAGGAGGGGCGCGTCTTTCACGAAGGCCGTACGCAGCCCGGCGACAATGTCCGAAATCGTGTCCGCTTCATCACGGGCGGGAATGACGAGGCTGATGCGTGAATCCTGGCGGAACTTGTCTTCAAGCAATCGGTCCAGCGGCCAGTCCTTCCAGCTTGAACTGCGCTCGCGAAACCACGTCAATGCCCGTTCATGCACCTGTTTAGTCCTCGCAATTGTTCGACGGCATCACCGCCATCAGCCGCCACCGCCGACAACGCCCGACCTCAACTTTGCCATGATCGCTGAAGCGAGGGGCGGTGCGGCCGCCGGCTCCGTCCGGGGTGATCCCGCAGGACCGAGGATCACCTCAGCCCCGACAACCCTATCCAGATGCGGCTGCGCCGCTGTCGCCAGTGAGCGGCGACAGCGGCGCGGGGACGGGTGCACCGTCAGCTGATACCGGTGACGGCCTTCACCACGTTGATCCCGAAGTAGAGCAGGAACGCGGCCGACACCGCCCACATCAGCGGGTGGATCTGCCGGGCCTTGCCCTGCGCGGCCCGGATCACGACCCAGCTGACGAAGCCCGCGCCGATGCCGTCGGTGATCGAGTACGTGAACGGCATCATGACCATGGTCAGGAACGCCGGGATCGCGACCCCCAGATCCTTGAAGTCGATGTCGCGCACCTGGGCGATCATCATCGCGCCCACGATGACCAGCGCCGGGGCTGCCGCCTCGCTCGGCACCAGGGACACCAGCGGGGTCAGCAGCAGTGCGCCGAGGAACAGCACCCCGGTGACGACGCTGGCCAGACCGGTACGGGCGCCGTCCCCGATGCCGGAGGAGGACTCCACGTACGTCGTCGCCGACGACGCGTTGGTGATGCCGCCGCCGACCGCGGCGACACCGTCGACGAACAGCACCCGCCCCAGCCGGGGCATGTCGTTGCCGTCCTTCGTGGCCAGGCCGGCCTGCTTGGCCAGGCCGACGGTCGTGCCCATGACGTCGAAGAAGTCGGTGAGCACGAGCGTGAAGACCAGCAGCAGGGCGGTGACCACGCCGACGTTCGCGAACGCCGTGAACGAGATGTTGCCGACCAGGTGCAGGTCCGGCCCCTTGAACAGGGGGTCCGGCAACGCCGGCACGTTGAGGCGCCAGCCGTCGGGGTTGGGCTTGCCGTCGACGAATGCCGCCCCCGGCTTCGCGATCTTGTCGACGATCACCGCGAGGACCGTGGACACGACGATGCCGATCAGGATGCCACCCCGGACCTTGCGGGCGACCAGGATGCCGGTCAGCAGCAGACCGAAGACGAAGACGACCGTCGGCCAGCCGTGGAGGCTGGTGTCGCTGCCGAGCTGGACGGGCGGCCCGCTCGCGGCCCCGGTCCCACGGACGAACCCGGCGTCGACGAAGCCGATCAGCGCGATGAACAGGCCGATGCCGGCGGCGATCGCCGCCTTGAGCTCGGCCGGGATCGCCCGGAAGACGGCCGTCCGGAACCCGGTGAGCACCAGGACGGTGATGATCAGGCCCTCGATCACGACGAGGCCCATCGCCTCCGCCCAGGACATCTTCGATGCGACGCTGAACGCGACGATGGCGTTGAGGCCGAGCCCGGTGGCCAGGGCGAACGGCACCCGGCCGATGATGCCCATCATGATGGTGAGGACGGCGGCGAGCAGCGCGGTGACGCTGGCGACCGGGTGGATGCCGAGGAGTTCGCCGTTCTTGTCCGGCGCCGTGCCGATCATCAGCGGGTTGAGCACGACGATGTAGGACATCGTGGCGAACGTGGTCAGGCCACCGATGATCTCGCGCTTGACCGTCGAACCCCGCTGGGTGATCTCGAAGAAGCGGTCCAGCGCGCTCCGGCCCGAGGTGGACTCGGTGTTACCTGCAGGGGGTAGGGGATCTTGCGTAGTCACGCTCACGGCGTGGCTCCATTCCGGGTTGGCCCGCCGGTTGTGGCCGGACGGGCGGGTGGGAGGGAGGCAGCCGTCCCGAGGCGGTTAGCCCGGAGAACGTCGGAACGGCAACGCCGCACGGGGTCCCGTACGGCGTGTGCGGAGCCCCCGTGGTCCGGGCGACTCCGCAGGCACCACCTTAGCTGCGCCGAGTGCATGCTCCGCCTGCTCAGGCGGGGTGAGGCAGCGGTGATCTTACTAACTGTCCCCTCCGGGGACGTGCCGTGTCCCACGGCTGGACCCTCGGCGTTGGCCGGATGGAGGAGGCTGCGGTCCGTGACCCGCTCAGCTGACCGCGCCGCGAGCCACCGGGAAATCGAAGTACTTGCGCGGGTACGGCTCCTGGGTGAGCGAGTAGTGCCACCACTCGGAGGAGTAGTTCTTGAAGCCGGCGTCCTGCATCAGTTGTTTGAGCAGTAGCCGGTGCTCCATCGCCGGGCCGGTGATGCGGGGATCGAGCGTGTGGGCCAGCGAGTCGAAGCAGTCGAAGCCGGTACCCATGTCGGCGCTGTTGTCCGGGAAGCGCTGGTCAGCCGGTGCCGAGCAGGGCAGTAGCTGCTCGCCGTCGACGTACGGGCGTTGGGTGTGCGCCGGCAGGGCGACCAGGGTGAGGTCAATCGTACTGCCGCTGCTGTGCGTGGTCGGTCCGGCGATGTACCCCTGGTTGAACAGCTCTGACTTGTCCAGCTTCGGATAGAACTCCGCCTTCGTCTTCTGCTCGTCGAAGCGTCTCGACCAGCGCACGAAGTCGTCGACCGCCCGCTGCGGGCGGTAGCAGTCGTAGACCTTGACGCCGTATCCGTGGGCGCGGGCGGCGGTCTGCACTCGGTGCAGCGCCTCGGCCGCCTGGCGGGTGAGGATGCACAGCGGCTCGACGTAGCCGTCGATCGGCCGGCCGACGAAGTTGTGGTCGGTGGCGTAGCGGATGTCCTGCATGATCGTGGGGTCCACGTCCGACAGGGCGACGAACCCGGCCGGGGCGTGCTCGCCGGGGCCCGCACCGGCGGTGGCCGACGGGGGAGCGGCGGGGGTGGACGGGCTGGTGGCCGGCGCTGAGACGGTCGGGCTCGCGGTGCGCGTGGACCAGGTTGCCGCCGGCTTACTCGTCGGTCCGCCGCAGGCGGTCAACGACATCCAGGTCACGAGCGCGGCCCCGAGGAGGGTGGCGCGGCTTCGCCGAGAAGACCTCTCAGTACGGTGGGCGCGACTCCGGGGGCGCGGAAAGACCGACATGCAGCGTGTCTATCACCACACGTACGAATGACTGCCATGTCCTTGCTCACCCCGTTGCAGCGCGTCGATGGGCGGCCCACCTACCCGGCGAGCTGGGCGCCGAAGTGCTGCTTGGGCAGGTTCTTGACGATCTCCGCCAGCGTGGCCGGCGCGACCGCGGGGCTGAACAGGAAACCCTGCGCCGCCGTGCAGCCGAGTTCGCGCAGGACGGCGAGCTGCTCGGGCCTCTCCACGCCTTCGGCGACCGTCGTCAGGCCCATCGCCCCGGCTAGCCGAACCACGGACGACGTGATCGCCAGCGCGTCCGCGTCCTCGGTGATGTTCTCGATGAAGCTGCGGTCGATCTTGACGGTGCTGACCGGTAGCCGCTTGAGGTAGCCGAGCGAGCTGTAGCCGGTGCCGAAGTCGTCGATCGCCGAGTGCACACCGTGCTCCCGCAACCGCTCGAGCACCGCCCGCGCGTGGTCGAGGTTGTCCATCATCGTGCTCTCGGTCACCTCCAGCACCAGCTCGTCGGCCGACATCCGGCCGGCCTGCAGCGCGGACAGCACCGCGTCCTCCAGACCGGGATCGCTGAGATGAGCGGCGGAGATGTTCACCGCGACGTGCAGGCCACGGGGCATGGCGGTGCGCAGCACGGCGACGTCGCGGCTGACCCGGTCGAGCGCCCACCGGCCGAGCGCCGCCGCCAGCCCGGTGGCCTCGGCCACCGCGACGAACTTGGCCGGGGACACCGGCCCACGAGTGGGGTGGTGCCAGCGCGCGAGCGCCTCCACGCCGAGCAGGTCCCCCGTCCGTAGATTCATCAGCGGCTGGTAGTGCAGGACCAGTTCGTCACGGGCGAGGGCGTCGCGCAAATCATTGGTGAGCGCCAGGCGGTCGGCCGACTCCTCGGCGAGCGCGGCGTTGAAGACCTGTACCCGGTTGCGGCCGCGGGCCTTGGCGTCGTACATGGCCGCCTCGGCGAAGCGCACGAGATCGGGTGCCGAGTGCGGTGGGGAGACCGCGATCCCGATGGAGGCCCGGACGTGTACCCGTTGACCGTCCAGATCGAACGGCTCCGCCAACGCCGCCGCCATCTGCCCGGCAAGCTCCTGAGCGCGCGCCTCGTCGGTGTCCTCGCAGACGATGACGAACCCGTCGCCGCCGAACCGGGCGACGGTGTCCTCCGGCCGTACGGCCGCGACCAGCCGCTTCCCGACGCAGACGAGCAGTCGGTCGCCGGCTTCGTGGCCCCAGGTGTCGTTGATGAGCTTGAACTGGTCGAGGTCGACCATGATGACGGTGACCGGACTGCTGACCCGGGCGCCGCGGGAGATCGCGCGTTCGAGCCGGTCGTTCAGCAGCGCGCGGTTGGCCAGGCCGGTCAGTTCGTCGCGCAGCGCTCGTTGCTGCAGTTCGCGCTCGGCCCGGCGGACGCTGGTCACGTCGGCGATCATCGCGAGCGATCCGGACTGGCCGGTGTCGTCGCGCAGCGGGCTGGCGCTGAACCGCAGCACCCGTTCCCCGCCGTCCGGGTGCGGGTACGACAGTTCGTACTCCTCGGCGCCTCGCTCGGCGCGGCGACGGATCCGGTCGGCGATCCAGCTTTCGTTGGCGGCGCCCATGAGGTCCGGTACGGGCCGGCGGTAGACCTCCTCCAGCGGGATGCCGAGGATGTCGGCGAGCTTCTGGTTCGCGTACAGGGTGCGCCCGGCCGAGTCCGTCGTCCAGATGCCCTCCTGCGCCGTCTCCGCGATCGCCCGGTACCGCGCCTCCGACACCCGGAGCGCCTGCTCGGCCTCGACCCGGGAGGTGACGTCGCGGAGGTTGGAGATGACTCCCGCGATGTCCGGGTCGTCCAGGCAGTTCGTGAGGACGTCCTCCATCCACCGCCAGCCCCCGCGCGCGTCGAGCACCCGGAACTGGGTGGTGACGGACCGGCCGGCCGTGGTCGCGACCTCGTCGAACACCCGCTGAAACGCGGGCTGGTCCTCCGGGTGGATGAAGTCCCAGGCGAGGCGGCCGGTCATCGCCTCGGGGGTGTAGCCGAGCAGGGAGATGGCGGCGGGGGAGACGTAGGTCAGGTTCGCGTCGGCGTCCAGCACGAACGCCGCGTCGCTGGCGCGCAGCACCAGCGCCTTGAACAGCGCCTCCGTACGGGTGAGCGCCCGCTCGGCGTCGCGTAGGCTGCGCAGGTCGTGCAGGAAGGTCGCGACGCCGTACGGGGTGCCGTCGGCGTCCTTCAGCACGGCGGCGTGGCTCAGCACCGGGACAGCCGAGCCGTCCCGGGTGGCGAGGACCCGCTCCCAGGTGCCCGAGTCGGCTTCCCCGCGCAGCATCGACGCGATGTGCGAGTTACCCACCCCGGTGTCGTCCGGGTGGTGGAACCCGTGGAGCGCCACCCCCTCCATTTCGTCGCGTCGCCGGTCCAGCAAGCGGCACAGTGCGTCGTTGACGCTGATGAGATGCCCGGACATGGAGATCAGTGCCTGGGGTAGGCGTACCTGCTCGAACCGGGCCCGCTGGAGGCGCTCGCTCGCTTCAAGCTCCGCCTTCGCGTGGGTCTCCGCGGTGACGTCACGCGCCACGCTGCTCATTCCGACGATCGTCCCGCTCTCGTCGCGTACCGGCGACACGCGGAGCGCCACGTCGATCAGCGAACCGTCCTTGCGGCGGTTCTCGACGTGAAGAACCCCGAGAGACTCGCCGGCCACCACGGCGGCGATGGCGGCTGTCACCTGTGGGGCGGCTTCCGCCGGAGCGAGCAGGCGAACATGCTGCCCGATCAGCTCTGAGGGCTCGTACCCGATCATGCGCTTGACCGCGGGGTTGGCGGTACGGATGACGCCGTGCAGATCCGCCTCGATAATGGCCTCGTCGGAGTGATCCACGATGGCGGCGAGGTGGCGGGCCCGCTCTTCGGCGAGCCGGCGTTCAGTGACGTCGTAGGAGACACCGAGCACGGCGACCACCTCGCCGTTGTCGCCGACGAGCGGGGTCAACGCCACGTGAACCGTGAACACACGGCCGTCCTTGCCGCGCACCTCCGTGTCGCCGGAGTACGACTCGCTGGTGGACAGCTCCGTCCACCGGCCCACCGCGCGAAAGCGACCGGCAGTGGGAGTGACGAGGTCGGTCAGCGGGCGGCCGACGGCCTGCGCCGTCTCGTACCCGTACAGCTCCTCAGCCGCGGCGTTCCAGTACAACACCCGGCCGTCGAGGTCGGTGGCGACCACCGCGTGGCCGACGGCGGCGAGGGCACGCTCGTAGAACGAGGGCGGCAGAGACGTGTTCACTCGCTGTGCTCCGATCGTGCCCGGCCCGGCCAATGGGCCGCGCGGTCGTGCTGTTACGCCGATACGCCAGATCGGTCAGCGGATTGAAGACTTGAGGTATTCACACGCTGCGCGCCGGCAGGATTCGGGCATTCCAGGCGCGCTATGCGTGGCCGATGCTAAATCAGCGTTGGTTATGGCGCTTGCAGCCGTGCGCGTGGAGCCACGGTGAGCCGGATCACGTGGGCGCCCCGCGCGTGACGCCCACGAGACAGGAATCGTCGCCGATCCGTAATAAACGCGGGAGTTTGTTCGCCGGCGTTCGGGTACTGCGGCTCGGCCGGCTGCGGGGGCGGGCCGGTGTCTCGTGCCGGGCAACCTGAAAGGGCTGGCGTTGAATATCTCGTCGCAATCGGATGGTCCGGTCGGTGCGGGTGACAGCGGTCACGGCCGCGGTCGGCAGCCGTGCTGACCGCGGGCGGGCAGGCGGGCGTCCAAGCACGCTCACCGCACACCGGGCCGGTACCCCAGCAGCCGGAGTGCCCGCCGTCAGGCGCGATCGACGCCGGCAAGCGGAACGTCCTCGGCGTCCTCGTGGACGCTCTCGACTACGACGCGGCGACCGAGAAGGTGGTCGCGGCGGCGCGGCAGGGGCGCCCGTTCGCCTTGACGGCGTTGGCGGTGCACGGCGTGATGACCGGGGTAGCCGACCGGCCGCACAACTCCCGGCTGAACGCGTTCGACGTGGTGGCGCCGGACGGGCAGCCGGTGCGGTGGGCGCTGAACCTGTTGCACGGCACGAAGCTGCGGGACTGGGTCAGCGGGCCGGAGCTGGTCGTACGGGTCTTGAGCCGGATGGCCGACGAGGGGCTCCCGGTGTACCTGTACGGCTCGACCCCGGAGGTCCTCGGGCGCCTTTCGGCATCGCTGAGCCGGAGGTTCCCCGGGCTGCGGATCGCCGGCGCGGAGCCGTCGAAGTTTCGGCCGGCGCTCCCGGGAGAGGACAGGGCGATCGCCGAGCGGATCGCGCGGTCGCAGGCCAGGCTGGTGCTCGTCGGTCTCGGATGCCCCCGCCAGGAGATCTTCGTCCACGCCCTGCGCCCGCTGCTCGACCTGCCGTTGATGGCCGTGGGAGCGGCCTTCGACTACCACGCCGGCCGCATGCGCAGCGCGCCGCGATGGATGCAGCGGTCCGGCCTCGCCTGGGCGTGGCGGTTGATGCTGGAACCGAGGCGGCTGTGGCGCCGGTACCTGATTCTCAACCCCGAATACCTGGCTCGGCTCGCGGCGCAGAAGGTCGGGCTGTGGAAGCCCGCCGCGGCCGCGCCCACGGACCGACCCGCGCACGTGTTCACCGTCTGACGTACCCGTGTGGCGAAGGCGTGCCCCGCCGTATCGACCAAGCAGAGGCTCTATGTGCGGAATAACCGGGATAGTTGCTGGCAGCGATGGCCAGTCCGTGGAGACCGAGCGGCTCCGGATGATGTGCCGCAGCCTGCGCCACCGTGGACCCGACGACGAAGGCGTCTACGTCCGGGGCCGGGTGGGCCTGGCCATGCGCCGGCTGGCGGTCATCGACGTGGCGGGCGGCAGGCAGCCGGTGGCGAACGAGGCCGGCACCGTCCACGCGGTCTTCAACGGTGAGATCTACAACCACCAGAGTCTGCGCCGGGAGCTGGCGCGGCGCGGGCACCGGTTCGCGTCCGGTAGCGACTCGGAGGTCATCGCGCACCTGTACGAAGAGCACGGGGTGGACTTCGCCGATCGGCTGGAAGGCATGTTCGCCATCGCCCTCTGGGACGACGCCCGGCGGCGGCTCGTGCTCAGCAGGGACCGGGTCGGCATCAAGCCGCTCTACTACGCCCCGTACGGGCGCGGCCTGGTGTTCGGCTCGGAGATAAAGGCGATTCTGGCGGCCGGTGTCAAGACCACGCTCGACGTCCAGGCGTTGAGCTCCTACCTCTCGCTGATGTACATCCCGGGGCCGCGAAGCATCTATGCCGAGATCCGCAAGCTCGAGCCGGGCACGACGCTGGTCTGGCACGACGACACCTACGACATACGGCGGTACTGGGATCTGGCGGCCGTGGGGCAGCGCGACGACGTTTCCCCGGCGGAGGCCCGCCGGTTGGTGCGCGCGACGCTCCTCGACAGCGTCGAGCAGCAGTTGCAGGCGGATGTGCCGCTCGGGTTCTTCCTGAGTGCCGGGATGGATTCGAGCAGCGTGGTGGCTGCCGCGCGCAGGATCCACCCGGACGGGGTGCTGAAGACGTTCACCGTCGGATTCGCCGATCGGACGTACGACGAGAGAAGCCTGGCAGCGCTGGTGGCCCGGCGGCTTCGCACCGACCACGTCGAGTTGGTGGTCGAGCCGCGGGCCGAGGACGTCACGGACAGGATTCTCCCGAGCTTCGACGAGCCGTTCGCCGACCCGTCGGCGGTGCCGTCCTACTACCTGTGCGAGCTGGCACGAGCTCACGTCACCGTCGCGGTCAGCGGCGACGGCGGAGATGAACTGTTCGCCGGCTACCTCACGTACCAGGCCGACAAGCTCGCGCGCCACTACCGGCACCTGCCGCGGGACCTCGTGGCCCGGTTGCCCCCGGCGATGCTGCGTCGGCTGCCCGCCTCGGATGCGCGGATGAGCTTCGGCTTCAAGGCTCGGCGCTTCGTGGACAACGCGCTCGAAGATCCCGGCCGCAGTCACTACCTCTGGCGGGTGGTCTTCCGGGAGGCGCACAAGGCCGAACTCCTGGAGCCCGACATCGTCGCCGAGCTCACCGACTCCTATGAGACGCACGAGTCGCACTACCGGAACGGGATGTCGTTCGACCCGTTGACGCGCTTCCAATACACCGACTTCAACGTCTACCTCGCCGAGGACGTGCTCGCCAAGGTCGACCGGCTGAGCATGGCGCACTCACTCGAGGTACGGGTGCCGCTGCTGGCCACTTCCATGATCGAATTCGCCTTCTCGCTTCCGGGCGGGCTGAAGATGCCCGGCTACCGACCGAAGCAGCTCCTGCGGCAGGCGATGGTCGACATCCTGCCGGCGGAGATAACCAGGATGCGGAAGAAGGGTTTTAACGCGCCGCTGTCCCGGTGGTTGCGGCAGGTGTTCCGCCCGCTGGTGGGCGAGTACCTGAGCAGGGAGACGCTGCGGCGGCAGGGCTACTTCCGGTTCGACCGGGTCGACGAGATCGTCCGGAGCCATCTGAACGGCACCGCCGAGCACAGTCGGGAAATTTGGACCTTGTTGATGTTCAGCCTGTGGGCGGAGCAGGAGAAGGTCTACCGCTAGCCCCGCGAAGCTCACGCCCTGTCGAACACGACGCGCAAGGTCCGACGTGCACGTCCGCACAGCGTTCCATTTCTGCGGGGGTTCGGGAGGTACGAGCCGTGAACTATCTGTTGCTCCTGGGATCGTTCGCGCTGGCGTTGATGCTGGCGTGGAATCCTGGATCCTCCAACGGCTGGAAGCCCTCGGCGCGCGCCTGCCGGCGTGCGTTCCTGACGAGCGCGGCGCTGACGTCGTCGGTCTGGTGCTGGTTGTACGTCAACCACTGGGCGCCGCCGTACGGGGCTCTGCTGGCCGTTGTCGGAGGACTCGCCGGCGCGATGATCGCGGCCGCGCTCGACAACGGGCTCGTCGAGAACAACGCGGCGCCCTCGGTCGGTGTCCGGGAGAAGGTCCTGGCCCACCACGTGACCGGCGACCTGCACTATCCGCGCCAGCCGCGGTTCAAGCGGGCGTTCGACGTCGTCGGCGCGCTGGTCGCCCTCGTGGTGACGCTGCCGCTGTGGATCGTCATCGCGGTGCTCGTGTGGTTAGCGGAGCCCGGCCCGATCTTCTTCATCAAGAACTCCGTCGGCAGGGGCGGCATCACCTTCCGGCAGGTGAAGTTCCGGAGCATGAAGTACGGGGCCGAGCGTTCGACCGGTCCGGTGGCTTCGCCCGCCAACGATCCGCGGACGCTCACGGTCGGCAGGTTCCTGCGGCGCTGGCATCTCGACGAGCTACCCGAACTGATCAACGTCCTGCGCGGCACCATGAGCCTGGTCGGCCCCCGGCCGCTGCGTACCGTTCTCGTGCAGAAGCACCTGGAGGAGGTGCCGGGGTACGCCGAACGGCACACGGTGAAGCCGGGGATCGCCTGTACCGCGCAGATAGAGAAGTACCACATCGCGCCGGCGGAGCGGTTGGACAAGGACCGCGAGTACATCGCCAGCATGTCGGTCGCCCTTGACCTGAGACTGCTCGGGCGCGCCGTGCGGACGACCCTGCGCGGCGAGCGGCACCACGGCGAGCCCGCCGACGCCGTGCGTTGGCTGCCGCCGGGCCGGCCCAACCCGTCGAGGAGTCCGTCGACCGGGTCGCCGAGGTACCGCCGGGGATCCGTCCCGCCGGACCTGAAGGACCGGTCGACCCGACCGGGGACGCGTCCGCGGTCGGGTAGGGGGCGCAGCCCCGTGCCGTCCAACCCGGCGTCGCCCGCCTCGAACGAGCCCTCCAGCGCGCTCCGGATCAGGTACCGGGAGTAGGCCAATAGGATGGTCGGGTGTCCATCCATGTGGAAGACGCGCCCGAGCGGGAGCGGTTCGAGGTCCGTGACGGCGACGCCGATCAGGCCCTCGCGGGATTCATGACGTATCAGGTGACCGGCAACATCATCGTCTTCACCCACGTGGACGTTTCGCCCGGGTACGAGGGGAGGGGTGTGGATGACGCGCTGGCCCGCGCGGCGATGGACGACGCCGTCGCCCGGCGCCGCACCGTGGTCCCCATCAGCCCGTTCCTGGCGGAGTGGCTGACCGGCCATCGGGAGTACAACAAGATCGTCGCTCCCGGCACGAGAAAGATCAGATAGCGCACACCGGTGGCGGCGCGGGAATCTTGGTCGGTCCTCAGTCGTTGACACTACCGGCGACTTCTGCTCGGGGTCCCGCTTGTTGTCAGACCCGGCGGCTAGGCTCGCGGAGTCGCCTGCGCAATTGGCTGATCATCCGATACCAGGATCATCAGAAGCAGGCGCGCCCACCCGCCACGATCTGGGAGTACGACTCGTTGACTGCACAGCCCGAGGCTCTGTACGGGGCCGACGATCTCACGCACCTTGAGGGTCTGGACGCTGTCCGCAAGCGCCCCGGCATGTACATCGGGTCGACCGACAGCCGTGGTGTGGGCCATCTCCTCAACGAGATCCTGGACAACTCCACGGACGAGGGCGTCGCCGGCCACGCGACGCACATCGAGGTCACGCTGCACGCCGACGGTTCCGTGCAGGTGGACGACGACGGGCGCGGCATCCCGACCGACACCCACGCCAAGTCGGGCATGTCCGGCGTCGAGTTGGTGCTGACCCGCCTGCACGCCGGTGGAAAGTTCGGTGGCTCCGGCTACAAGACCTCCGGCGGTCTGCACGGCGTGGGCGCGTCGGCGGTGAACGCCCTGTCCCGCCGGTTCGACGTGACCGTCAAGCGGAGCGGCAAGGTCCACCAGATGTCGTTCCAGCACGGGGTTCCGGGCGTGTTCGACGGCGCCGGCCCGAGCGCGCGGTTCACCCGGCAGTCCGGGCTGCGGCTGACCGGCAAGATGAAGCGCGGCGAGTCGACCGGCACCTCCATCCGGTACTGGCACGACGCCCGCTACTTCGAGAGCGGGGCCGTCCTTGACGTGGAGACCGTCCGCACGAAGCTGCGGAACACGGCGTTCCTCGTCCCGGGCGTCAGCTACGTGCTGCGCGACGCCACCCAGGGCGCGATCAACACTGAGATCTTCAGCTACCCCAACGGCCTCACCGACATGGTGGAATTCCTCGCGCCCGCCAGTGAGAAGGCCGTCTCCGGCGCGCTGCTCATCACCGGGGAAGGCACCTACAAGGAGAACGCCGCCGACTCCAACGGCGTCATGCAGTCCAACGTCGAACGCCGCGCCGAGATCGAGGTCGCGTTCCGGTGGGGGACCGGCTACGAGCGGACCGTGGAGTGCTTCACGAACACGATCCGCAACGTGCACGGCGGCACCCACCGCAAGGGGTTCGAGCGCGCCGCCCTGCGCGCGCTGACCGATGCGATCAAGAACAGCCGGGGCCTGCTCAAGCCGAGGGAGGACCTGCCGGTCCTCGACGACGTGCTGGAGGGCATGACCGCGGTGATCCACGTGCGGATCCCGGAGCCACAGTTCACGTCGCAGACCAAGGACGAACTATCCACCGCCGCGGTCACCAAGGTGGTCCAGACGGTGGTCGAGCAGCACATCAAGGCGTGGGTGGACGACCGCAGGACCAGGGCCGAGGCCCGTACGGTCATGCAGAAGATCGTCGACGCTGCCCGCGTCCGGTTGACCCAGAAGCAGCAGAAGGACGCCGCCCGGCGCAAGACCGCCCTCGAGGGCGCGTCGATGCCGGCGAAGCTGGTCGACTGTCGGTCGACCGGCGTGGGCCGCAGTGAGCTGTTCATCGTCGAGGGCGACAGCGCGCTGGGCACCGCCCGGCTCGCGCGGTCCTCGGAGTACCAGGCGCTGCTGCCGATCCGGGGCAAGATCCTGAACGTGCAGAAGGCCAACCTCAAGCAGGTCTTCGACAACGCCGAATGCTCGGCGATCATCCAGGTGCTGGGCGCCGGGTCCGGGCGGACCTTCGACCTCGACGCCATGCGCTACGGCCGCATCCTGATCATGGCTGACGCCGACGTCGACGGCTCCCACATCCGGACGCTGCTGATCACGCTGTTCGCCAAGTACATGCGACCGGTGATCGAGTCCGGCCGGCTGTACGCGGCGGTGCCGCCCCTGCACAAGATCGTGACGAAGGGGCGGAGCCCGGAGACCATCTACACGTACACGCAGGCGGAGATGGCGAGCACGGTCGGTCGGCTGGAACAGGCCGGCAAGCAGGTCGTCACCCCGATTCCGCGGTTCAAGGGCCTCGGTGAGATGGACGCGGACGAGTTGTGGGACACCACGATGAACCCGGCCAGCCGAGCGGTCCGGCGGATCACGCTCGACGACGTCGAGGCGGCGGAGGAAGTCCTCGAACTGCTCATGGGCGAGAAGGTCGAGCCGCGCAGGAACTGGCTCATCGACTCGGCCAGCCGCGTCGACCAGGAGACGATCGACGCCTGATCGCCGAGCCCGCCACGACAGACTTTTAGCGATTCACAGAAGAGAGCACTGAAGCAATGGCACGCCGCAACGGCACGCAGTCGAAGGTCGACCTGTCCGCCTTCGATAAAGCGGGGGCGCGGGTTCTCGACAATCCGCTGACCGAAGAGGTCTCCTCCTCTTATCTGGAGTACGCCTACAGCGTCATCCACTCCCGGGCGCTGCCGGACGCGCGTGACGGACTCAAGCCGGTCCACCGGCGGATCCTGTTCTCGATGAGCGAGAACGGCTACCGCCCGGACCGCGGTCACGTGAAGTCGGCGCGCGTCGTCGGTGACGTGATGGGTAAGTACCACCCGCACGGCGACTCGGCGATCTACGACGCGATGGTCCGGCTCGCCCAGGACTTCTCGCTGAACGTGCCGCTGATCGACGGCCACGGCAACTTCGGCTCCCCGGACGACGGCCCGGCCGCCTCCCGGTACACCGAGGCCCGGATGTCGCCGGAGGCGATGCTACTCGTCGGCGAGCTCGGCGAGGACACCGTCGAGTTCCGGCCGAACTACGACGGCTCGCTGGAAGAGCCCTCGGTCCTGCCCGCGGCGTTCCCGAACCTTCTGGTCAACGGCACGTCCGGCATCGCCGTCGGCATGGCGACCAACATGATCCCGCACAACCTCGGCGAGGTCGTCGCGGCGGCTCGGTGGCTGATCCGGCACCCGAACGCGACGCTGGACAAGCTGATGGAGTTCGTGCCCGGTCCGGACCTGCCGACCGGTGGTCTGCTGCTGGGCCTGGACGAGGTGCGCAAGGCGTACGAGACGGGCCGCGGCGTGGTCCGGATGCGGGGCAAGGTCGAGATCGGGCCGCTCGAAGGCAGCCGGGGTCGCCAGGCGATCACCGTGACCCAGCTGCCGTACGGCGTCGGGGCCGAGAAGGTCATCGCCGCGATCACCAATGAGGTCACCAAGACCAAGCGCCTGCAGGGCATCGCCGACGTCAAGGACCTGACCGACCGGGAGAACGGCACCCGGCTGGTCGTCGAGTGCAAGGTCGGCGTCAACCCGCAGCCGCTGCTCGCGGACCTCTACCGGCTCACGCCACTGGAGCAGTCGTTCGGCATCAACAACCTGGTCCTGGTGGACGGGCAGCCGCAGACGCTCGGCCTCAAGGCTCTCCTCGAGGTGTTCCTCAACCACCGCTACGACGTGGTGACCCGGCGGACGACCTACCGGCGCCGCAAGCGGCAGGAGCGTCTACACCTGGTGGACGGCCTGCTGATCGCGCTGCTGGACATCGACAAGGTGGTCGCGCTGATCCGGGCCAGTGACAACGCGCAGGCGGCCCGGGACGGCCTGATGCGGCAGTTCACGCTCTCCGAGATCCAGGCTGCGTACATCCTCGACACGCCGCTGCGCCGGCTGACCAAGTTCGACCGGCTCGAGCTGGAGACCGAGCAGGAGAAGCTGCGCAACGAGATCGCCGAGCTGTCGCAGATCCTGGACGACGAGAACGTCCTCAAGAAGGTCGTCTCCGACGAGCTGGCAAAGGTCGCCAAGGACTTCGGCGACCCGCGGCGCACCACGCTCATCGACGGTGACCTCAAGGAGGTGCTCGCCGCGTCCGTGCCGGCCGGGCCTCTCGAAGTCGCCGACGACCCGTGCCAGGTGATCCTCTCCGCGACCGGCCTCGTGGCCCGCACGGCCGCCGAGTCCGAGGAGGTGACCGAGGGTCGCCGCCGCAGCGGACGGACCAGGCACGACACGATCCGGGCGGTCGTTGCCGCCACCGCCCGTGGCCAGGTGCTTCTGGTGACGAACCTGGGCCGGGCCTTCAAGACGGACGTGCTCCCGCTGCCGGTCCTGCCGGAACAGTCCGGGACGGTGTCGCTGCGCGGCGGTATGTCCGCCAGCGAACTGGTGCCGCTGCAGAAGGGGGAGAAGGTCATCGGGCTGGCCCCGCTGGGCGACCAAGCCGCCGGCTCGCCGGGCCTGGCCCTGGGCACCCGCCGCGGTGTGGTGAAGGTGTGCTCCCCGGACTGGCCGGTCCGCTCGGACGAGTTCGAGATCATCACGCTCAAGAACGGCGACGAGGTCGTCGGCGCGGCGTGGCTCACCGACGGTGTCGAGACGCTCGTCTTCGTCAGCTCGGACGCGTCGCTGCTGCGGTTCAACACCAAGGTCGTCCGCCCGCAGGGCCTCAAGACCGGCGGCGTGGCCGGCATCAACCTGGCCGCCGATGTGGAGGTCGTCTTCTTCGGCGCCGCCCGCACCGACGACAACGAGCACGGCGAGCCGATGGTCGTCACGTCCACCGGGGAGAGCGTGAAGGTGACCCCGCTCGCGCAGTACCCGGCCAAGGGGCGCGCGACCGGCGGCGTTCGCGCGC
Source organism: Planosporangium flavigriseum (assembly GCF_011947225.1). Classification (GTDB taxonomy): domain Bacteria; phylum Actinomycetota; class Actinomycetes; order Mycobacteriales; family Micromonosporaceae; genus Planosporangium; species Planosporangium flavigriseum. The sequence goes on from NZ_JAATVW010000010.1 coordinate 55,126, forward strand.
AGCGGTTCCTCAAGGGCGAATGCCGGTTGGAAGTTGCCTGGGTGGGCGCACGCCCGGTCGCGGCGACCAGCAAGGGAGAGCCGCTCGACCTGCCGGACGCGGACTCGCGCCGGGACGGCTCCGGCGTGGCTATGGGCATGGCCTGTCCGGGCATCGTCGGCCGCCTGATCGAACGCGGCTGACTGAACCCGGCCGGTCGGTAAAGGGACTGCATCGACATTCTCGTCGAAGTACCGTCGCTGGCTGTGACGATCTCACAGCCAGCGGCGCCCCTGTTCGGGTTGACGGCTTATTCAAATCCCGCCCTCGGCGCGCCCCTGCCCGGGTCGACCCTCGTCGTGCCGGCTGTGTTCGGCCGTACGTCGAAGTCGAAGATCTCGGTCGGGATGTAGATGGTCGCGCAGCAGTTGGGGATGTCCACCACGCCGGAGAACCGGCCCTCGATCGGCGCGGCTCCCAGGAGCAGATAGATCTGTTCGCCGGAGTAGCCGAACTTGGTCAGGTAGCTGATGGCGTGCAGGCAGGCGCGCTTGTACGCCACATCGGAGTCCAGGTAGCGCTGCTCGCCCTCCTTGGTCACCGAGATCCCGGAGAAGGCCAACCACTGGCAGTACCGCGGATCGGTGATGCCCGGCAGGAAGATGGTGTTCTCCGAGACGCCGTACTTGTTCATGCCGTCTTTGATCAGGTCCATGTGGAAGTCGATGTACCCGCCCATCTCGATGGCGCCGCAGAACGTGATCTCGCCATCGCCCTGGGAGAAGTGCAGGTCTCCCACGGAGAACTTCGCGCCGGGGACATAGACCGGATAGAAGGCCCGCGTTCCCTTCGTCAGGTTCTTGATGTCCTGGTTGCCGCCGTTCTCGCGCGGGGGCGCCGTGCGTGCCGCCTCCCTCGCGACCCGCTCGAAATCCTCCCCGGACAGCGTCCCGAGGATCGCGTCCCGGGGCTCGGGCGGCAGGGCCAGCGGCGGTACCCGGTGCGGGTCGGTGGCGATCAACGTCGCCTCCCGCTCGTTCCACCGCGCCAACAGGTCGTGTGACGGGGCGGTCCCCATCAGTCCGGAGTGGACCATTCCGGTGAACTTCACCCCGGGGATGTGCCGCGATGTCGCGGTCTGCCCCTTGAAGTCCCAGACCGCCTTGTACGCATCGGGGAACTCGTCGGTCAGGAACCCGCCACCGTTGCGCTTGTGGAAGATTCCCGTGTACCCCCAGCCCTGGCCGGCGAGGGGGCCGGAGTCCTCCTCCATCGGGCCGACGTCGAGGATGTCGACCATGAGCAGGTCGCCGGGTTGCGCGCCCTCCACGGCGAACGGCCCGCTCAGGCAGTGCACCCGGGTCAGCGGCGCATCCCGGATGTCCTCCGCCGAGTCGTCGTTGCGCATCCAGCCGTCGAACCACTCGCGGCAGTGCACGCGGAACGACTGGCCGGGGCGGACGGTGGCGACCGGCGGGATGTCCGGGTGCCACCTGTTGTGGCCGATCTTCTCCTGTTCGGTGAATCTCCTGGTTGGATCCAGTCGGAACAAGACTTCGGGCATCCTGGCACCCCTTCCACCGGGTTTACGGTCGGGGTAGGCGGGCGTGGGTCGGGTTGGCCGGTGACCGCCGTGCCCGCGGCCGCGCGGGAATCTCCGATACCACCTCGGGTGTGTCGGCGCTGCCCGCCGCCCGCTCGATCGCCGCGGCCAACGGGCGTGGCGTACGCGCGAGTAGTGGGGCGGAGAAGATCCTGACCGCTTCGTCTCCGCAGACGACACAGAGCACACGCGCGGCGGCAGTGCCGATCGGGAGGGTTACGTCGAACGCGCCATCCCGCGGACAGCGGTACTCGTACGTCGCCACCGCCGCCTCCTCACCCCGAATCCTGGCCACCGTGCTTTCCCGTGGCGGTACGGGTAAACCAGGCGCGGCGCCCGGGGCCGGTAGTCTGCGCCGGCTGTCGCGGTTTCACCGGGCGATGGCGGGTAGGCAGCACCACGCGAAGACGCCGACGAGGGGGTCGCCATGACCCAGCAGAACACCGGCGGGGGTGCGGGAGTGCGTACCGGCCCGGCCAGTTCGAAGACGCTCAAGTACGCGCGGGTGATCAACTCCCCGGACGAGTTGGAACGGGTGGAGGCCGGCGACAAATTGGTCACCACGAACCACGAGGTGATCCGGAAGTGGGCGGAGGAGCGCGGCGCCGTACCCGCGACCGTGGCCGGCACCGAACACCCGGAGACCGGCACCCTGGGGGCGCTCCGGTTCGACTTCCCGCCGCTCGGCGATGACGACCGGATCAGGCACGTGAGCTGGGACGAGTGGTTCGAGACGTTCGATCGCCGGCGGCTCAACTTCATCTTCCAGGAAACAACCAAGGACGGCCGGCAGAGCAACTTCTTCCGCCTGGAGAACCCCGAACGGGAAAGCGCCTGATCGCGCGTTACTACCGCCCCAGTCCGGGGCGTGCGCGAGCATAGGAGGCTACGCGATGGCCGCGTCTGAAACCGTGTCGAGGACCCGCGAGCGACTCGGACCGACCGGGGTCTGGCTGGCGCTGCTGACCCGCTTGCCCGCCGAGCAGCAGCGCGAGGGCGTACGCCGCATCGAGGTGCTCGGCTACGGGTCGGTCTGGGGCGGTGAGGTCGTCGGGAACAACGACATCTTCGTGCAGGAGGCCAGCTGGCTGTGCGGCTCGTCGACGATCACGGTCGGTACCGGCATCGCCAACATCTGGGCCCGCCACCCCGCCACCGCACAGGCCGCCACGGCGGCCATCGGCGACGCGTGGCCGCATCGGTTCGTACTCGGTCTCGGGGTCAGCCACTCCGCCATCGTCGAGCGCACCGGACAGGCCTACGAGCGGCCCCTCGAACGGATGCGCGAGTACCTCGACTGGATGGACCAGGCGCCGGTGAAACCGTTCCACCCGGTGCCGCGCGTACTGGCGGCGCTCCGCCCGCGCATGCTGGAACTGGCCCGGGACCGCGCGGACGGGGCCCACACCTACTTCGTACCCACCGCGCACACCGCGCGGGCCCGGGAGATCCTCGGCCCGGACCGCCTGCTGATCCCCGAGCAGGCCGTCGTGGTCGATGCCAACCCGGTCGCGGCCCGCATGGTCGCCCGCCGCCACACCGAGTTCTACCTGGACCTGCCGAACTACGTGAACAACCTCAGGCACCTGGGCTTCAGCGACGAAGACTTCCAGGACGCGGGCAGCGATCGTCTCGTCGACGCGATCGTGGCCTGGGGCGACAACGACGCCATCGCCGCCCGGGTCCGCGAACATCGCGACGCCGGCGCCGACCACGTACTGCTCCAGCCCTTGGCGCCGGATCTCGACGGGGCCATCAGTCAGCTCGAAGAGCTCGCGATCAGGGTGCTGCCGGCGCCCGCGTGAGCTCCGTCAGCCCTGAGCCGAGACCGGCTGGTCGACGGCCATCGGTGTGGTGGCGATGGCGCGACGGGCGGTTCAGGCGTACGCCGACCGCAGGCGCGACGGCGGAGGCGCAGGTGATGGCGGCGTAGATGACCAGCTGCAGCATGTCGCCCACGCCCGGCCAGGGGCGCCACGAGGTAGATCCCGGCCGCCAGTGCGATCCCGCCACTGGTGCGGATCGGGTGCCCCCCCGAAGAGCGGAACGGGCAGGGCAACGCAATCCCGATACACCGAAATGCCTCCCTTTGGTACCGGTTGCGTGGTCCGATCTTGTGGCTGATCGTCCCAATGGGTACCAACCAGTCCTTTTCGTTACGTCTACGGCAGCTGGCTGGATGGAGCTGTCTGGTAACCGAGTGGCTGGTAGGGGAGACGAAAGAGTGGATGTTCTTGTCACCGATCACCGACCGAGCGGCGCGACCGTCGTAACGCCCGTCGGCCAACTCGACATCGACACCGGGTCTCGGCTGCGCGCCACCTTCGACGAGCTACGCGCGCGGTCCGTCGTCCGCGTCGTCGTCGACCTCGGTGAGCTGACGTACTGCGACTCCAGCGGGCTGTCCGCGCTCGTGCTCGCGCGCAACTACTGCACCGACGCCGGCGGATACCTGCGCCTGGCCGTCCTCAGCCCGTTCGTCCTCACGCTGCTCACCGACCTCGGTATCGCGCGGACCGTGCCGATCTACCGCAGCGTCGGCGCGGCCTGTGTCGGCGACCTGGACGCGCTCATCGCGGTGGCGAGCCGGCAGAGCCCGTGGCTCGTGCCGAACCAGGCCCGGCGGCGCGCCAACTCCCGCGCGAACAGCGACCACGCCGGACGCGCCGTGTACGGCCGGCGGCCCGTAGCCCCGGCACGGAGTCTCCAGACGGCGGTCTGGACCAGGTCGGCCTGACGCCAGCCGGCGCCGACCCGCGACTTCGCCTCTGGTTTCGGTTCGCCGAGCCGATCGTGGTGGCGGCATTTCGGGCGACGGGCTAGGTGAGCAGGTGCCGAGAGCGCGGCGGGTGATTCACCACAGTGGATCAATGTCGTTGATATGGTCGGCGCGGGCGGGCGCCCGCGGTGGGGCGCCCCAGGTGGGAGCCGGCGTGATCGAGGAGATCCTGCCCGCCGACGTCAGGTCGGCCGAGGCGTTCGACGATCTCGCGTCCGCACCGCTGTTCGCCGAGGAGGAGGCTCTGGTGGAGCGCGCGGTGGGCAAGCGCCGCGCGGAGTTCGCCACCGTACGCGCGTGTGCCCGCCGGGCCCTCGGGGAGCTCGGGCTGCCGCCCGTCGCGGTGCTGCGAGGCGACCGTGGCGAGCCGCGGTGGCCGGACGGCATCGTGGGCAGCATGACCCACTGCACCGGGTACCGGGCGAGCGCGGTGGCCCGGGGCGAAAAGGTGGCGACGATCGGGATCGACGCCGAGCCCGCGCTGCCGCTGCCCGGCGGCGTGCTCGACATGGTCAGCCTGCCGCAGGAGCGGGCGCACCTGGCGCGGCTGGCCGACGACCGGCCGGCGGTGTGCTGGGACCGCCTGCTGTTCTGCGTGAAGGAAGCGGTCTACAAGGCGTGGTTTCCGCTGGCGACGCGGTGGCTGGGCTTCGAGGACGCCGCGATCGAGATCGACCCGGACGGTACGTTCAACGCCCGGCTCCACGTACCCGGGCCGGTCTCCGGGTTCACCGGGCGCTGGCTGGCGCGGGACGGGCTCGTCCTCGCGGCGATCGCGCCGCACGCGGACGGCTGGCCGGAGACGGCGGTGTGACAGGGACGGCGGTGTGAGCCGGCTCGGGGTCCGTCGCCGGGCGAGGCCCCTTGGTGACCGGTGCGGCCATCGGCGCGGTGACGGTCGACCCGGTCTTCGACCACCGTGAATGACTGCCTAGGCTGTGCCGATGCTCCGCGACACCGACGCCTATCAATTCAATGCAGAGGAATGCCTGGGAGATCTCGTGTGGCCGGCCCGGGACCGCCGAGAGCGGCCCCGCCGGGGCGTACGCGCGAGGATGTCGCGGCTCCGTCTGGTCGGGGTGGGATCGGTCGCGGCCACGGTGGCCGTGGCGGTCGGCGGTACCGCCTTCATCATCGTCCAGCCCACTGATGGGGCGGTGGTGACGGCTGTCGCCCGCGAACTGCTCATCGTCTCCCAGCCAGGTTCAGCCGATGGCACCGTCGGTTCGCCGTCACCGAGCCCCGGTGGGTCGAGCGCCAGACCCCGGCCGGTGACCGGCGTCAGCCAGGCCGCGATGGACCACGCCGTCACCATCATCGAGGTCGGCAGGCAGATGAACCTTCCCCGGCGCGCGTACGTCGTGGCGATCATGACGGCGTTACAGGAGACCGCCCTGCGCAACCTGGCGAACTCGACGGTGCCGGAGTCGCTGAACTACGCGCACCAGGGGGTGTACCAGAACTTCGACTCGGTCGGCCTGTTCCAGCAGCGCTCGAGCCAGGGCTGGGGAAGCGTCGCCGAGCTGATGGACCCGGCGACGGCCGCCCGACTGTTCTACCAGCGGTTGGTCAAAGTTCCCCGCTGGCAGGCGATGAGCCCGGGGGACGCCGCTCAGGCGGTGCAGCGCTCGGCCTTTCCCCGGGCGTACGACAAGCAGCGGGCGCGCGCGGAGCGGATCGTCGACGCCGTCCTGTAGCCGGCGGCCGGGGAAGGCCCAGGCCGTCCCCGGCCGCCCACACGTCACCTGATCGATCAGGTTGTCACCGAGCGAAACGGGCGGTGAGGCCGCGCCAGGCCCGGGTAGCTCGGCTCTTCGGCGTACGGTGGGCCTGTTGCCACTTCACCGCACCGAGGGCTACCGCGGCGGTCACCAGGCCGGCGCCGACCGACGTCCACCAGGCAGGGTGGCGGCGTACCGCTCCGGGGAGCTGGGGAGAGTCAGCCAGGGCGTCGCGGGTTTCGGCGACGTCGGTGGACAGATCGCCGACCAGGTTGTCGGTGCCGATTTTGGTGCTGTTCTTCGAACTCATCGTTGCCTCCTTCGTTTTGCCGCGTGGCTGACGGCGCGCAGGTCCGCCTTGACGCTGGCGACCGTCTGCTCGGGCACTATCGAGCCGACCCGGCGCAGCCGGGCCGCGCCGACCGCCGTCAGCGTCGCCGCCAGGGCGAACAGTGCGACGGTGACGATGAGCGCCGCCGCCCAGGCGGGTACGGCCAGGGCGAGCAGGACCGCCAGGGTCAGCAGCAGCACGCCGACGCTGTACCCGGTCACCACGCCGGCGCCGGCGAACAGTCCGACGGCGGCGGCGATGTGCCGCGCCCAGGCCGTCACTTGCGCGCGTGCCAGCCGCAGTTCGTCGCGTACCAGCCGGGACAGCTGCTCGAACGCCCTACGGACCAACTCTGACGTCGAGGCGGTGGCCCTTCTGGCTGTGCTATCAACGCCGCCGGGTCGGTCGGTCTCGATAGTTTGGTTCACCCTCCTTGCATGCCCATCCCCGGCGTCGGTCAATCACCGAAAAAATTCATGAATTGATGTCCCTGCCCCCGAACCTGCTCCTGTTCCAGTGAAAGCGCTCTTCGACACCTGTGCGGGTAGCTCAGGCCGACCCACCGCGGGATGCATGGTGGGTAGCAGATCGACGGCGTCGGCGCGGACGGCGCCGTCCACGCTGCCGAAGATCCGCAGCCGTGATGTCAGGCCGCTGGCCCGCAGGGCCTCGCGCAGCGCAGGACCGGGAGCCGCCAGCCGCAACTCGATCCCGGCGGCGACGGCCGCCCGGTCGCAGGCGTCGAGCATCGTCAACCCAGCAGAGTCGCACGCCTCCACCCCGGTCAGGTCCACGACCAGGACCGACCGCTCACCGGCGAGTAGCCATGCAACTTCGGGCTCGACCGTGAGTACCGTCGATGTGCAGAGCTTGCCGGTCAGGGCGAGGACGCGCGTGTCGTTTACCTCGTACGTCGTCCACGTCAACTCCATGCCGAGCCCTTACCCATCGACGCGAGACGTTGCACCGCGTCACTGATCGTTGACTCTTCGTCAGTGCGCGCTTCCCGTCGCCCCGCCTCGGCCTACGGATTCCGGCTGGGCATCGGACGTTCGGAGGTGCCGGCGGCCGAATTGGTGTGACTATGATGGCCGAATTATGGACACCGTCGCCGCTGCCCAAGGGAAGCCGACACTGCAGATCGGTGTCGAACCGGTCGGGCGCGCCGAGGTCACCGTGTCTGTGCATGGCGAGCTCGACTGCGCTACCGCCGACCAACTACGTTCCGCGATCACCGAGCTGCTCAACCGCGGTGGTCTCACCGCGATCGGCCTCGATCTTCGCGGCTTGACATTCATTGATTCTTCCGGAATCGGCACTCTCGTCGTCGCGCAGCGCATCTGCCAGCAGGTGGGGGTTCGCATGCGCTTGACGGCAGTCAATGCCTTCGCGGCACGCGTTCTCGGTGTCGTGGGCGTCGACGCCGCGCTCGGGCTTCCGGCAACCGCCGGTGCTCCGGCCGCGTTGGTCGGTGCTGACTAGCCGGACCGGGTCTATCCGCCGATACGTGGCCGGCGTGGCCGGCACGTAGCGGGTTGCAGGTTGCGCTGCGCGCGTCGCCCCTGAACCCCGTTTGGCGGGCATCGCAGGGGGTAACTGTCGATGGTCATGCAAAGGCGAACGTCGACAGCGACTACCACGGGGGAGAGATTTTGAGTCCTGGTGTGGGTAGCGCTCAGTTGAGCACACACCGGTTGGCGGACGGCACGGTCGTCGTCGACGTACGCGGCGACCTGGATGTGGCGTCGACCGCGACCCTGCGCGATGAGCTGACGGCCAAGGTTCTCGACATGAGGCCGCCGCGGGTGGTCGTCGATCTCGGGTTGGTCACCTTCTTGGACAGTTCGGCGCTGAACGCGCTGATCGGCGTGCAGCGCTACGCCCGGAAGGTCGGCGCCTCGCTGCGGGTGGTGAATCCAAGCCCATTCGTGGCGCGCCTGCTCAACACGCTCGGGGTCGCTGAAGCGCTGGGATACCGGCCGTCCGGGGACTAGCGCGACTCCTCGGCCGCGATCCCCTGGTGAAGGTGCGGGACCGCCTCACCGCCGCCGCATGGCGGGCCTGAGCAGTTCCTCGAACTCGTGCGGTAGCTGGGAGATGATGTCGTCGAACTCTTCGTTCATGACGGCGTCGTGCGTGCAATCCATGACCGCGACGATGCCTCGCTCGGCGACGTCCCGGTCGACATCGGCACGCTCGGTGACCCGACGGACGAACTCGTCGAGGGGGAAGTCCGGCGCCGGCTCCTGGAACTTGATCAGCCAGGCTCGGAACTGGTCGGGCAGGTGAGCGGGCAGATCATCCGCCTCGCCCGCGGTGAGCCGCTCCGCCAGGGTTCGCAGGGTCGCCTCGGTCAGGGAAGCGGCTTGATCCTCGGGAACGCCCGCACGCTCCGCGACCTTCTCGATGAACTTCAGCTCCGCCATTTCGACCGTCCCCATCGCAAGCTCGGGGGGTCGGCTACCCCGGTGTCCTGACCCCAAACCGCACCGTCGCGCCTGCGGCCGAGAATGGGGAGCATCAATCACCCAGGATCCTAGGAAGCTGTACGCGCGATGGTGTGCACCACCGCCACCCGGGGTCATGGTCTTCCTGCTCGCCTACACGCCGTGCATGGCGACGGTCGCCGCGCAGCGGGGCGAGATAGGCACGAGGGTGCGGCAACCCCACCAAAGGCGGGCCGGTCCAGGTCGCGATCACCATCCCCAGCCGCCGGGACAGCAGTTCTGCCTGAACGAACGACAGCGACCCCGCCTCCTGGCGTTCACAGTTGGCCGACTTCATGTCCGACCTCGGCACGGCGGCAGCGGTCAGCCGGGTCTGGATCTCGTACAACTTCATCGGCGACGACGGCGAGCTGTACTCCCATCAGATCGCCGAGTGGGCGGCCGAGACCGGGGAACTGGTCGGCACCAGGTAGCCCGAGCTGCTCAGGCCATCGGCCCTCCGTACCGTCTCATGAGGCGGCGCGGAGGGCCGGTGGTTCTTCGCGTGCTGGGGTAGGCGGGCAGAGTGGTCTATACCCTCCTGCTGCTCCCGCTCGGCGCGCTCATCGGGCTTGCGATCCGCGGACACGTCACCGACCGGACCTTCCGGCACGTCTTCCGGCGGGTGTTGGTGGCGCTGGCGGTCGTACGCGGCTGCCTGGCCGGCTGGATGTTCCAGGGCAGCCTGCAGATGATCGGCATCATCGCCGTGGTGGCCGGCTCGGAGATTCTGTGCGCCCGGGTGCTCGCGGCCGTCGGCCCGTCCGGACACCGCCCGGTCGCCGGCTTCGCCGGTCACAGCAACACCACGTACTGGAGCCTGCCGGTCGCGACCGTCGTCTTCGGCTCGGCGGGAGTCGCGTTCGTGACGGTGTACGAGATGCTCACCGCGCCCCGCGTGTCCCCCGCGATCCGGCGACTGCAACGGCACGCCCCGGTAGCCACCACCCTGGGCCAACGCTCGACCGACCTCAGCCCGGTCGTCGCCGCGCTGGTCGGGCTCGGGGTACGGGCCGTCACGGCGCCATCGTCGTGGGCCGCCACGGTGCTGCTGCCGCTCGCGGTGGCCGTTGGGGCGTTCGGCGCGATCACCTTCGGCCTCGCGGTACCGGCCGGGCGACCTGTCCGCCGCCACCTCGCGCGGGCGTCGGCCGTCGTGGTCACGCGGACCCTGCTACTGCCGGCCCCGCTGCTGGTACTCGCCCTGCTGGGGCTGTCCGTGCCGACGGTGGCGTGGGTCGTGGTCACCGGCCTCGCCCCGTTCAACACAGTGGTGCTGGCCCGCCTGTACGGCTACGACACCGCGTTCGGGATCACCGTCATCGGACTGTCCGTGGTTGCGACCGCGCTGACGGCGCTTGTCGTCGGGACCGGCGCGTTGTTTGTGGGTTGATCACGCCCACTGGTCGAGCGCGAGCTTGGCGACCATGGCGATGACCACAACGAGCAGCACCACCCGGACGAACCCCGACCCGCGCCGCAACGCGGTCGCCGCGCCGAGGCGGGCGCCGGCGATGTTGAAGACCGCCATCCCCAGCCCGGCCAGCCAGAGCACGTGCCCCTGCGCGGCGAACACGGCGAGCGCGCCGAGATTCGTGCCGGCGTTGATGACCTTTGCCATGGCCGAGCTGTGTACGAAGTCGTGACCGAGAATGCCGATGAAGGTGAAGATCAGGAAAGTTCCGGTCCCGGGGCCCAGGACACCGTCGTAGCAGGCGATGGCGACGCCGGCGAGCAGCAGTGCGGTCACCCGGCGTCGCAGTGGCAGCTCAACGCCGCCGAGATCGGGCTGGATCGTGCCGAACTGCGGCCGGAACACGACGAACAGCGCGACCGCGAGCAGCATCGCCATGATGATCGGCCGGAAGTACGGCGCCGGAACCGCCGACGCGCTCAACGCGCCCAGCCCGGAGCACACCACCGCGAGCAGCGTCGCGGGGCCGAGGGTGCGCCAGTCCAGCTTGGTACGCCGGCCGTACGTGACCGCGGCGGTCGCCGTACCCATGATCGAGGAGAGCTTGTTGGTGCCCAGCGCGGCGGCGACCGGTGCCTGGGGTGCGGCGAGCAGCAGCGCCGGCAGTTGCAGGAGCCCACCGCCGCCGGCTACCGCGTCGACCCAGCCCGCGGCGCCGGCGGCGGCGAACAGCAGCAACAGATGTTCCAGGCTCACGGACGCTCCCGGCGCTACGTACGGTGATGTGCGTAAAGCACCGTAACGGTTGGCGGCCTCCGCGCCCGTTTCAAGCGTGATCGTTTCAGGTGTGATCGTTTCCGGTGGCGCTCGTCTCAGGCCGCGCCCGCGTCCGGGCGGCCGCGCCGGGACGGACGCGCGGCGGCGGCGCCCGGGCCACGCCGGCCGGAGTAGCTGGCCGGCACCGGCAGATGTCGCCGCGCCGGCCCGCCGACCCGTCGCCGGGCGCGCCGGGCTGGTCGGCTCGTCATCGAGCGGGGTATCAAGGCGTAGATCGCCATCGTGGCGGTGGTGGGCAGCACGGTGACGGCTGGCTCAGGGGCCGTAGCCTCGGCAGCCGCGCCGGCAGCGCCGGCATTGTCTGCGCCGGCAGTGTCGGTAGCGGCAGCGTCAGCAGCGGCGGCCGGGGCCGAGGCGGGCTCCGCCGCCGTCAGCCGGGCCAGCAGCACAGCGGCGGCCGCGCAGGCGAGCAGGCAAACGGTACCGGCGGACATCAGGGCGGTACGCGCGCCGAGGACCTCCGACAGCCAGCCGAGCAGCGGGGCGCCTACCATTCCGGAAAGCGATGCGACGATCGTCATCGCCGAGACGACCCGGCCGCGCATGTCCTCGCGGGTGTCGAGCTGTACGCGTGCCGCCACAGCCGTGTCGATCACAATTGCGGCTGATGCGATCGGCAGGATCACGACGGCGAACGCGGCGAGGCCCGGCGTCAGGCCGGAGAAGAGTTGGAGCGTACTGCCCAGCATCGCGGCGGCGAGCAGCAGGCGATGGGTCAGCTCGGACCGGTGCGCGGCGACCAGCGCGCCGACGGCCGTGCCGACGGCGAACACGGTCGACAGCAGCCCGTATCCGGCGGCGCCGGCGTGCAGCGGCCCGTCGCTCATCGCGGCCATGGTGACCTGGTAGTTACGGCCCAGGCAGCCGAGGACCAGCGACAGCGCGAGCGTGACCAGCACGACCGGCTGGCGTAGCAGGTAGGCGAACCCGGCCCGGATCCCGCGCTCGGCGGCCGGGGCGTCGGTGGCGCTGGCCAGCGGGTGCCACTCACGCGGGCGCATCAGCAGCAGCGCGGCGACGACGGCCAGGAAGCTCACCGCGTTGCCGGCGAACAGCGCCCCCGCGCCGGCGGTGGCCACCAGGACCCCGCCCAGGCTCATGCCCACGATCCGGCCGGTCGAGTTGATCAGCGAGCCGAACGCGAGCGCGTTGCCCAGCGCCTTGGGCCCGACCACCATCGACCCGAACCGGCCCAGCGCCGGGCCGTCGATGGCCGAGACCACCCCGGACAGCAGCGAGATCAGGTACACCGGCCAGAGTGCGTGCGAGCCGGCGAAGGCGACCAGCGCCAGCCCGGCGGCGAGGGCCGCGTGCACGAACTGGCTCGCCACCAGCAGCGGCCGCGGCCGGATCCGGTCGGCCAGCGCCCCGGCGTACGGGCCCAAAAGGAGCACCGGCAGCGACTGCAGCAGGACCCCGAGGCCCATCTTCGCCGCCGACCCGGTCGTCTGCAGCAGGTACCAGTTGACGCCCAACACCTGCATCCAGGTACCGGTGATGGAGATCAGATCGGCCGTGGCCCACAGCCGGTAGTTGTACTGGCGCAGCGCTCCGAACATCGGTCGCACGCGTAAGCCCCCAAAGATGTCGCGGATGTACCGCGTCTTTAGATCGGAGGGCAGATGAACCGGGCGAGAGGTAGAAACTGGACGCACCCTGGTTCGCACCTGTTCGGCAACCGGTGCGGTCCGTTGTGTCCAGCGTTATCGGGGCACACCAAGGGCCCTCGACGGGGTAGACCCTGTCGAGGGCCCTCAGCGCGTGTCGTCGTTCAGGGGCGCAACGGTGCGACGGCGCCACGGTTCAACGGTGCCACGGCGCCGGTTGTAAGGGCCGATGTGCGTACGACCTGATGTGCTCACCCGGTGCGAAAATCAGCTGCTGACGTCACTTCGCTGGGCTGGTGCCGGGGCTCTCGGTACCCTGCGGGCTGCCGGTGGCTCCGGGGCCTTCATTAGCGCCGGGGCTGCCTTCGCCGTGGTGCCTGTACCCGTGATGGTGGTGCTCCCAGCAGCAGCAACAACACTCCTCCTCCGGGCTTGCCGGCGGAGCGGTGCCGGGCGCTGTCGGGGTCGCTCCGGGTGTCGCCGGCGGCGTTCCTGGCGCCGTCGGTGTCGCTCCGGGAGCACTTGGCGCGACTCCGGGCGCACCCGGTGCCCCACCGGTAGCCGTCGGGCTGGGCGCTGTGGTCCGGCTCGGCGTGGTACCGGCGCCGCCGGGTGCCGTGGGGGAGAGGGTTGGACTCGGTACGGTCGTCGGGCTGGTCGTGGTCGTTGGGCTGGTCGTGGTCGTTGGGCTGGGCGCGACGTCCGCCAGTGCCACGCCCACGCCACCGCCGAGCGCTATGGTGGTGGCCGCCACGGTAGCCATCACGACGCGCTTGATCGGCTTCATGCCGAACCTCCTGCGTATTCAGCTGTGATCCGGTGGCCGGACCACCGGCATCCCACGCTTCCCAGGCTGCTCGCAGGTCCCTGTGTAAACGCTGAGGATCAAGCGCCGCCGGGCGTACTGATGACCCAGTCCGGGTGGGCGGCGATGAACGCGTCGAGCGTGTCGTCGCGGAGCGCGGTCAACATCTGGCGGCTGGTATCGGTGAGGATCTCGAACTCCTGGCCGTCGATGGTCTGCGCGCTGTACTGGCCGGCGTTGCTCCTGATCATCGTGATGGCGTTCGGGGCGATGCCCCGGAGGGTGAAGGTCCAGTCGGCAAGGGATACGCCGTTGCCATCGAAGGTCACCGCGTTGCCCAGGGCCCGCATCATCCGGTCGGCGCCCAGTGGGTCGGTGAGTACGCCGGTGCTGGCGATCCTCTTGACCAGGGCCGCGATGAGCTGCTGCTGGTGGCGTTGGCGGCCGTAGTCGCCGTCGGGTATGAGTTCCCGTTGACGCACGTAGTCGAGGGCCTGCCAGCCGGCGAAATGCTGGCAGCCGACGTGGTAGACCTGCGGGCGGACCCCGGGGATCGGTACCGGCTGGTTGTCCGGCGGTGACTGCCGGTACGGGATGGTCGTCCCGCCGTTCGCGTCCTGGCCGATGTGCACGGAGGTCGTCTCCTCGTCGACGCACAGCTCGACTCCGCCAACCGTGTCGACGACCCGGCGAAGGCCGTCGAAGTTGACGATCGCCCCGGCGTTGAAGCTGACTCCGGCGAGCTGCTTGATGGTCAGGGCGAGAAGCTCGAACCCGTCAGCGCGATTGCCGGCCTCGCTGAATCCGAACCCGAAAGCGAAGGAGGCATTGATCTTGTCGGTGCCGCCGGAGTAGCCGGTCTTGGGGAACGCCGGGATTTCGACCCGGCTGTCGCGCGGGATGGAGACCAGAAAGGCGCGGTCGCGGCTGGCCGGGATGTGCGCGATGATGATCGAATCCGCGCGGGCGCCGCCGCCCGGGTCGTCGCTGCGTTCGTCGATACCGGCCAGCAGGATGTTGATCGGGCCCTGGATACGGCCTTGCATCGGCCCACTGCTCACCAGCAGCGAGGCCGCCGCCCCGCCCAGCAGGTGCGCCTGACGCACGCCGCCGGTGTAGCGGGCGAGCAGAAACTTACCGCCGGCCAGTGCGACCCCGCTGGCAAGCATCAGGAGGATGCCGATCGTGACGAGCGCCTGCGCCCACCGCGGATCGTGTACCGGCCGCCTGATCTGGCGCGCACCGTCGCCCTTGCCGGACGCAGTCGCCGTACCAGCCTCGGGGCTGCGTCCGAACATCCTTGGCATACCCAGTTCCTCCGCACCTCACGGCCGTCGTCAGTTCTCGACACTCATCGATGGCGCCCGCTGGTCTGGTCGCACCGTGTCGCGGGGATGCGGGCGGAGACGAGCCGTCCCGGTACAGATGAGCCAGGGCGCGGGTGGCTCATGCCCATGCCCACACCGTTCGAACCTGTGACCCGTCACCGGTGCATCCGGTCTCACCACCGCTGTCTCGACTGCCTACCGGCGGCAACCGGGGACGCGATGACTCGCCCGCGATGACCAGTACTGCGATGACCAGGGCTGCGATTACCAGGGGGAGGCCCCGCCCGCGCGCACAGCGCGGCAGCGTTCCCAGGACCGCTCAATCTCCGCCTCTGCCTCGGCGCGCCCGGTCCAGCGCGCGTCCTCGACGCTCGTGCCCGGCTCAAGGTCCTTGTAGACCTCGAAGAAGTGCTGGATCTCGAGGCGGTCGAAGGCCGGCAGATCGTCGATGTCCTGCAGATGCGCCTCGCGCGGGTCGTGGGCCGGTACGCACAGCACCTTGTGGTCGCTGCCCTTTTCGTCGCGCATACAGAACATGCCGATGGCGCGGCAGCGGATCAGGCAGCCGGGGAACGTCGGCTCGCGTACCAACGCCAGCGCGTCAAGCGGGTCACCACCGTCGACGAGAGTGCCCTCGACGAAGCCATAATCGGCCGGGTACTGCGTCGCGGTGAAGAGCGTGCGGTCCAGTCGGAGCCGGCCGGTGGTCCGATCCATCTCGTACTTGTTCCGCTGTCCCTTGGGAATTTCGACGGTCACGTCGAATTCCATCGTCGGCTCCCGCTCGTCCGTGGTGACGAGGGGCTTGGCCGGATCGCGCGGGCCGGGTACTGGTGGATGGCTCATGGCTTCGTCTCGGGGCGCGGCGTCTCGGGGCGCGGCTTCGTGCCGGGCACTTCCTACAACGGTAGACCCGTAGGCCCGCGCACATCCTGGGAGGGGAAAGGCCGGGATGTCCCTGCCGCAGCCACGCCATGATCTGTGCGAACACCGGGTCGAACGGGGTGGTCCGAGTGTCCGTGCGTCGTTCCCGCACGCGGTGGTCAGTGATCGGCGCCTGCTGAAGATCGGCCAGGGCCGCCTGTTCGCCGCTCCGGCGCCCGCCGAGCGCGTCGAGGCGTACCTGACCGATCACCGCTCCCCGTCGCTGTAGCGCCTGCCGACGGCCGTTAGTCGTAACCCGACGGGGTGGGCCGCACACGGTCCTCGGCGCGTCGGCGCAGCGGGCGCCGTACGGGCTCCTAGGGTCTACTCCGGCAAGGAGCGGAGGTAGTCATGGGGGAGTCGAGGCGGCCGACCGAGGTGGCTTGGGTGTTCCGGCCGAGCCTGTCGCACCAGCAAACGCAGAGACTGCGGGGGCTGTCCGGCAAGCCGGTCTACGGGGTGGGCCCGCTCGGCGACGATGGTCGGGTCGAGGTTGTCTTGCAGGACGGCACCCGCGTGCGGGCGACGCCCGCCGAGGTGGTCGCTGAGTAGGTTCCGACGGGGCACCCTGTGTGTCGTCTGTACGGGTCACCGGTAAGGAGGGGCCCTTCCGCGCGTCTTCGTGCGGGGAAGGGCCCTCTTCACGTGGCCGCGGCGCCGCCCACCCGTTCGGGTCGTCGCAACCGCGACAACCTCACCGCCATGATCTACCTCTGCCCCGGCGGCAGCACCGTCACCCTCCCGGTAGAAGGGCCGCCGAATTCATCCCACCCACCTACACCGACCCCGAACAAAAATCCCAACGCAACCGGATGCCACCGACGCCAGTGATGCGGTCGAGAGTCATTAATCACCTGCCACCTCACACGGGCATGGATTGGATTCATCGCCGTGCGGGTATCCGGTGACCGTCCGAGGCGGACAGTTGGAGTGCACGTTGGGCAGGTGATTTCGGTGAGTGTGACGCTGGAAGGTGCCACTCAGGCGGACACGACTCGGGAGGGCAAGACTCGAGTAGGCACTGTCGCCGTCGTCGCACACCGGAAGAAGACGCTCGGTGGCGGCCTCGACGAACTGCGCAAGCTCGTCACCGACGAAGGCGTCGAGGACCTTGTCTGGTACGAGGTCAAGAAGAGCAAGAAGGCGCCGAAGAAGGCCCGCAAGGCGCTCAAGGCCGGTGCCGAGATGGTGTTCGTCTGGGGCGGCGACGGCATGGTCCAGCACTGCGTCGACGCGCTGGCTGGCTCGAACGCTGTACTCGCGATCGTGCCCGCCGGCACGGCGAACATGCTCGCCAGCAACCTGGGAATCCCACCGGACCTCCGCGCCGCGGTGCGCATCGGGTTCCGCGGCCGACGCCGCAGGCTCGACCTGGGAAGGATCAATGGCGAGCACTTCGCGGTCATGGCCGGCGCCGGCTTCGACGGTGAGCTGATCAACGATGCCAAGCGGAGCTTGAAGGACAGAGCGGGGCGGCTCGCATACGTGTGGACCGCGCTCAAGCACGTGCGCGACGACACCGCGCGCGTCAAGATCTGGATCGATGGCAGCAAGTGGTTCGACGGCAAGGCCAGCTGCGTGCTGCTCGGCAACGTGGGCACGATCACCGGCGGCATCAAGGCCTTCGACGACGCCCGGCTCGACGACGGCTGGCTCGAGGTCGGCGTGGCCAGGGCGAAAGGGGTCCTGCAGTGGGGCCGCGCGCTGGGGCGGATGACGCTTGGCCGCTCCGACCGCTCGCCGTTTGTGCGGATCACCCGGGCGAAGGCGGTCGACGTGAAGATCGGCAAGCCCCTGACGTACGAGCTCGACGGCGGCGCGCGAGGCAAGACGACGCGGTTGAAGGCGCGGATCGCCCCGGCGGCCATCACGGTCTGTGTACCGGAGGAAAGCGTGCCGGACGGGCAGTAGGGCGTTCAGTCGGGCGTCGGCCAACTGCAGCGCGCAGGCATGATCGCGAGCGGGCAGTGGGTACGCCCGAGCAGTGCCCCTGTCACCGGGCCGAGCAGCATCCCGCTCAGGTCGGGGTGGCTACGGGCGCTGACCACTATCAGCGCAGCATCCGCGCTGAGCCCGAGCAGAGCCTGGGCGACGTTCGGGTGGTGCATGGCCTCCCGGCTCACCACCACGTCGGGGTAACTGGAGTCCCAGCCGGCGAGCCACTCAGCCATGAGCCGGTCCGCGTCCTCAGCGGCCGCTTCCACGTCATAGGCGAATGGGTCCACCGTGCTCAGGGCGCCATCCGGGGGCTCCGCCCAGACATGTACCACGCGTAGCATGACGCCACGTACCAGCGCTTCGGCGAAGGCGTACTCAATGACTGCCGGCCCGTCCGCTTCGTCCTCCGCGCCGAGCAGCACCGGCCCGACCATTCCGGCCGATCCCGCTGAGTCGATGATGACCGGGCACTCGGCATGCGCGGCGACCTGGGCACTGACCGGATCGGCGAACTGCCGCGTGAACGAGGTCGAGGGGGACGCGGGTGGCGTGGTGAAGCCATGACCGGCGGCCACCACAAGAAGGTGGGCGGCGCGGGAACGCTCGACGAGTGCATCGACGAGGTCACCGGAGACGGTTTCACCCTCGATCGGGAGGACCGGATGGCTGTTGCGGATTTCGCGTACTGCCGGCGCGGGGTCGGCCGAAAGGAGACACAGCGGTCGCTCGTGTAGCACGGCCTCCGCCGCCGCCAGTCGGGCCGCAGCGCGGCCGGCGGTTGAAGTGTCTATGCCGGCGACGACCGGCCGGGCGGTTGAGGTGGCCACCGCTGACCTCCTTCGCGTCGATCGCCAACGCTGCGATCCTGACCTTGGCCGGCGCGGCCGAGCAGTGTCACCACGTCCGCGTCACTGGTCGCGCTGAAGTCTTCGTAGAACTGCCCGACCGCTTGGAACAGGTCAGGCTGCTGTACGCACACGACCTCGTCGGCGACATCCGACATAGCCGTGACCGCGGCGGGCGGCGCGACCGGCACGGCCAGGACGACCCGGTCTGCGCCCTGCGCCCGCGCAACCTGGCACGCCACCCGCGCCGTCGCCCCGGTGGCGATGCCGTCGTCGACGATGACGGCCGTCTTGCCTCGCAGGTCGATGCGGGGGCGATCACCGCGCAGGCGCTCGACCCGCTGCGTCAGTTCGGCGCGCGCGTCATTCGCCGCAGCGGCGAGTTCGTGTTGGTCGACGCGGGCGGCGCGGATCACCGCCGGGTTGACGATCATGGTGCCGTCCTCGCCGACCGCGCCCATCGCGAGTTCGGGCTGCCACGGTACGCCGACCTTGCGTACGACGATCACGTCGAGTGGCGCGTCCAGTGCTCGCGCGACCTCGAACGCAACCGGCACGCCACCTCGGGGTAGACCTAGGACGACGACATCCTCCGCGCGAAGATGCGCCAGTTCAGGTGCCAGTCGTTGCCCCGCGTCGACGCGGTCGTAGAAAATCACGTCGGCCCTTCCGATCAACTCGCTGTTCCCGCCGGCCCGCCCCTTCCGGCCGGCACAGCCGAAAGTCCCATAAACCGTTCATCAAGGATTGCTCGGCGCGCTTCGCGGACTGACAGCGGCCCCGGCGAGGGGGTACGCCATGATGTGCCGATGCGGATTGACCTCTTGGACGCCGATCTTCTGGACTCCGGGCCGGTGGCATCGGCCGAGAGCGGGCTCGCGGACGTGCTGGTCGACTGTGTCTCCGGCGGCGCAAGCGTCGGGTTCCTCGCCGGCCTGACCCAGGACGAGGCGCGGGCGTGGTGGCGCGGCGCGCTGCAGGACCCGAACAGTCTGACGTGGGTGGCCCGCGACGAGAGCGGACGGATCATCGGTACCGTGCGGCTGCTACTCGCGACCCAGCCGAACGGCGCGCACCGGGCCGAGGTCGCGAAGTTGCTGGTACACCGCGACAGCCGAGGTCGTGGCTGCGCATGGGCACTGTTGTCCACCCTCGAAGAGACCGCCCGCAAACTCGGGCGCACCGTCCTGGTGCTCGACACCCAGACCGGCAGCCCCGCGGAGCGCCGGTACGAGCGAATGGGGTGGCAGCGGGTGGGTGTGATCGAGGACTACGCCGCGACCCCAGATGGACGGCTGGAGCCCACGACCCTGATGAGCAAGCGCCTCTGATCGAGTCGGTACCTCTGCGTAGCCCGGCTCAGCCGCGAGGCTCGCCGCTCCTGCGGGGAGAGGCTTCGGTCGGGCTGGAGGCCCAAGCGTTGGAGTCTCGAGAAGGGGCCCCGGAAGCGCGCTGCGATGACGCGCGGTGCTTGCCGACATGCTCAGCGCCGGTGCGGCCTGTCGCGCGACGGGGAGAGGCCGGGGAGGGCGATGGCGTCGGCGCGGGTACACCGAACGGCGGCACGTAGACGCGGGCGTCGACCGCCTCCGCCAGGACGAGGGCGGCGAGCGGACTCGTGGGACGCTCTTCCGGGTCGGCGCTGAGGCAGCGGGTACACAGCTCGGCCGCCTCAGCCGCGAGGCCGTCGATCACCGGCAACGCGTCGGGCTGGCGGTAGTGCTGCGCGAGCACCAGTTGCGTCGGGGTCTCGGCCGGCCACGGCAGGCGGCCCGTCAGGCACTGGTACAGCAGCACCCCGACGGCGTACATGTCAGTGGCTGGCGTCGCGGCGTCGCAGCCGAGGCGTTCCGGGGCGAGGTAGGCAGGTGTCCCCAGCACGAAGCCGTCCGGTTGCTGATCGTGTTGGCCGGCCGCCGTCGCGATGCCGAAGTCGAGCACCTTCACCCCGGACGGCGTCAGCATGATGTTGGCCGGTTTGACATCGCGGTGGACGATGCCCTGACCGTGCGCGGCTGCGAGCGCCGCGCTCACCTCGGCGCAGATGCGCACCGCGATATCCCAGTGCATGGGGCCGGCGGCGAGGTGATCGGCCAGGGTGGCACCGTGGACGAGTTCCATCACGATGTACGGCGCCTGCCGGCCCTGCGGAAGCGGGGCCATTCCGAAGTCGTACACGCTCGCGACGTTCGGATGCGCGAGTTGGGCGGCGGAGCGGGCCTCGGTACGCGCCCGCTCACCGCAGTCCTGATCAGCCGAGCAGTCTTGCGCGGCGGTCTGCCTCGGAGCGAGGAGTTTCACCGCGACGGGCCGGGCGAGTACCTGGTCGTACCCTCGCCAGACCTCCGACATGCCGCCCACACCGATGCACTGTTCGAGCTGGTACCGCCCGTCCAGTATCCGCACCCGCCGCTCCTTGCCTGTCGCCGTGCCCCCGCCGTGTACCCCAACGAGTAGCCGGACAAACAGCGCCGCACAGCAGCGGCACGTTCAGTACCGGCGGGTTCAGCGCAGCGCAGGCAGGCTCAGGACACGAAAACGCGGCAGCGCGGGTCACGCGCTTCGTCGCCGGGCACCGGCGTCGGCCCCGGCCGGCACCAGGATGCGGCGCACGTTCGTCATGATGAAGCCGCTGGGTGGCCGGGTGGGGATCCGGTTCAGGGGCACCCGCAGGTCCTGCCGTGGAATGTCGTAACGCAGGCGGGCCAGGTACCGCTCAGCGGTCTTGAGCAGTTCCGTGGTCACTCCTTCCCCCGCGCAGCGGTGACTGGTGTACGGCTCGCCGTCACCGTGCGGTACCCAGGCGAGGTTGTCAGGTTCGCGGCCGATGAACCGTTCCGGGTCGAAGCGTTCCGGATCGGCCCAGCTGCCCGCGTCACGGTCGGTGCCGAAGACGTCGAGCATGACCACCCGGCCGCGGGGGAATCGGCGCCCCTGCCAGGTGAACTCCCTGCGGACCTTGGCACCGAGGGCGGGTGCGAACGGATAGTACCGGCGCACCTCGTGGGCGAACGCTTCCAGTACCGCCTCGTCGCCGGTGGCCAGCCGGGGGCGCCACTCCGGATGGGTGTGCATCGCGAGCGCGGCGAAGGTGACGAAGTAGGCGACGGCGACGGTCGGGCGTACGACGTTGAGCAGTTCGGTAGCGGCGAGCCGTTCGCCCATCGGCCGACCGTCGAGGCCGCGGTGGCGGGCGATGACCTCCAGCGGGCTGCCGACCGGCGGGTGCAGCCGCCCGGCGCGTACGTCGGCTATGAGCCGGCGAGCCCACCGGTCCGCCCGCCGGCGCGCCATACGGGCCCGCAAGTGGCGGAGCCCCAGGCTGCCGAATCCGTCGACGATGGTCGCGAGGTCCCGTGCGCGGCGCCCTTCGTCGGTCCGCTCCACCGGGATACCCGCCCAGGTGAACGCCGCAGACCCGAGGACCTGGACGGCCTCGTCGAACAGCACCACCCGGTCGGCGGCCTCCCACCGGTCGGACGCGGCGTCCCACCGCCTGGCGGTAGCGGCGGCCAGGGCCGCGACGGACTCCTCGGTCACCATCGACATGAACATCGCCTTGCGGTGGCGGTGCTCCTCGCCTTCGAGGAAGTGCACCGCTCCTGCGCCGAAGAGCGTGGTACGGATGGGCCACGGCACGAACCGGGACTGCACGATCCGGTCCGCGTCGTAAAACAGGCTCGTCGCGTCGCGACCAGCCATGACGACGCTGCGGCGGGCCAGCAGGCGCGTCTCGAACGCGCGAGCGCGCCAGCGGTGGTACCGCTTGATCGTGAAGGTGTAACCCTCCAGGAAGAACAGGAGGGAACGGTCGAGAAGTGCCCGCGTCGGGATCGCGTCACGTCGGATTCTGGGTGGCCCCTCCACCTTGATCTGTGTCGTCACGGGCTCGCGGCTACCCCGTGCCATGGCGCTCAAACGGGAGTATCCGTGCATAGCGTGCGCCGAATCGGGTAGCGGCCCCGCTGTGCCAGGTGTAGCCGCGACAGGTACGGCATTGAGCCCCGCGACGATCCGTACCGTCAAAGCGACCGCACCGATCCTGCGGGAGCGCGGCTTGGAGATCACCCGCCGGCTGTACGAGATCCTCTTCCAGAACGAGGAGATCAAGAGCCTGTTCAACCAGGCCCATCACAGCCAGGAGGGCAGCCAGCCGCGGGCGCTCGCCGGAGCCGTGCACGCCTTCGCCGACAACATCGACCGCCTCGACGAGTACGTGCCGATGATCGAACGGATCACCCAGAAACACGTCGGCCTCAACATCCGGCCGGAGCACTACCCGTACGTCGGCCGGGCTCTGATCGGTGCGCTGATCGACGTCCTCGGCGAGGCGGCCACCGAGGACGTGATCGCCGCATGGACCCAGGCGTACGACTTCCTCGCGTACACCCTGATGAGCCGCGAGCACGAGCTGTACGAGGTCCGTGCCCTCGCACCCGGGGGCTGGGTCGGCTGGCGCGACTTCGCCGTCGAACGGATCGTGTCCGAGAGCGAGACAGTCAAGTCCTTCTACTTGCGACCGGCCGACTCCGGGCCGTTGATGGCGTTCCAGCCCGGGCAGTACCTGACCGTCCGGTTCGACATCCCCGGTCACGGGCCGGTCACCCGCAACTACAGCATCTCGAGCGCGCCCCAGCGGGACCACTACCGCATCTCCGTCAAGCGGGAGGACCCTCCGGAAGAGGCGCCGTACGCCCCGCCCGGTCTGGCCTCCCACTACCTGCACGGTGAAGTGAGTGTGGGCAGGGTCGTACGGGTCAGCCCGCCGGCCGGCGACTTCTATCTGGACGAGGCGTCCCACCGACCCGTCGCGCTGCTCAGCGGCGGGGTTGGGCTCACTCCCGTACTGTCCATGCTGGAGTATCTCGTCGAACACGACGCGCCGCGGGAAATCTGGTTCGTACATGCCACGAGGTGCGGCCGCGAGCACGCCATGAAGCGCCACGTCCGCGACCTCGCCGCCGCGTACACGGCGGTTCACTCGGTCGTTTTCTACACCAACCCGATGCCTGAAGACGTCCTCGGTCGCGACTACGACCTGCCCGGACGGATCACGATGGAGTGGCTCAAGGGCGAACTCGCGGTTGTCGATCTCGACTTCTACTTCTGTGGACCGGAGGGGTTCATGCGCATGCTCGCCATCGGACTGCGTGCCCTGGACGTACCGGACGAGCGCATCCACTTCGAGTTCTTCGGCCCCGCCGAGGCCCTGTACGCGTGATCGCGCCGGCTCCTAGTGTGCGTTCCTAGCGTGGGCAACACCGTGGAGCCGGGCATGCCCGGCTCCACGGTTCCTGGTGTCCTCAGTGGTTGCCGTCGGAGCGGTTCCAGTCGCGTACCGCGTCGCGGATCCGGTCGAACACCGCTACCGGGGACCGGCCAGCAGGTTCGCGGTGGCCGATTCGCCCGCGCCGGGGTGGGGGCGCGACGTCCCGTTGCCGAACGTCCGTCACGTCTGTCGCCTCCGTTGATTCCGGTCGTTCCGTGACTTTGTTCGTGTCAATAGCTGTATTTCCCCGCGCCCGTGCGCCCTAACGGGCTGGCGCCGTTTGCCTGACGCGGCTTCGGGTACCAATGATTTCGATCTTCTGGAATCGGAGGTGTTTGATGCCCGCGCGTAAGGAAATGCCCAGCACGCTGAAGCGCTCGTCGAAGAAGGCCCAGGAAACATGGGCCAAGACCCACGATGCCGCTGTCAAGGAGTACGGCGAGGGGGAGCGTAGCCACCGCACCGCGTACGCGTCACTCAAGCACTCGTTCGAGAAGGTGGGTGACCACTGGGAGCCCAAGGCGCACAAGGGACCGAGCGACTCGCAGGCGGCCAAGAAGCGTCCCGCTTCGGGGGGTAAGACCGCGGAGGGCGTCGACGTGAACGCGACGAAGACGCACCTCATGGAGGTGGCCCGCAAGCTGGACATCCGCGGCAGGTCCACCATGGCCAAGGACGAACTGGTGGATGCGATCAAGAAGGCCAACCGTGGTGCGACGCGCAAGGCGTGTTCATAGCGGCCCGCAGCTGGTTCTTCATGATTCTTCGTGAACGGGGGCGCGTGACCGGACCCTTTGCTCACCCTCACATCCCGACGCGAAGGTAGCTCGCGGCTTTACACCTTTGCTGGTACGTGCTGTCCTCAGGGAACCGTCTAATTGGTAACCGTCGATCAAATAATGGTCGACGACGTCAATTCCCCGGGGACGGTCATCGCGTACCGGAGGTGCTTGATGCGTCGGCGTCACTTCCTGGCAACCCTGGTGGCGGCTGGTGCGGCCGTCACCCTTGTCGCGGGGCCGCAAGTGTCCAAAGCCACCGCGGAATCGAACCAGCTCTACATCTACCGGGTTTCGGCCGCCACGGATTCGGCGGCACAGCGTCTGGTCAACGAGGGCTTCGACGTACTCGAAAACCGCAGTGGCACAAGCCTGTTCGTACTCGGTGACGACGCCACCGCCACCAAGCTGAAGGCGGCCGGCTTCGCTCCCGCGATTGCCGAAAGGCTCAAGCCCACGGGTTGGCAGCCGCCGTCCACCCGCCTGGTGCCCGACGCCGCCACGCCGGCCGCCGCGCCGGCCGCGGCGCCCATCGACGAGACCTATTACGGCGGATACCACACCGTCCGCGCCCAGTACGCCCACCTCGACAAGGTCGCCGCCGACCGTCCGAACCTCGCCACGGTCGTGGACTACGGCGACTCGTACCTCAAGACCCGCGACCCGGCGACCGGCTACGACCTGAAGGCGCTCTGCCTGACCCGCAAGCAGAGCGGCGACTGCGCGCTGACCCCCAGCGCGCGCAAGCCCAGATTCCTGCTGATGACCCAGATCCATGCCCGGGAGATCGTCACCGGCGACATCTCGTGGCGGTTCATCGACCATCTCGCGAACGGCTACGGCGCGAACGCACAGGTGACCGCGCTGCTGGACAGCACTGAGGTGTGGGTGGTGCCGATCGTCAACCCCGACGGTGTCGACCTCGTCCAGCAAGGCGGCAACCGGCCGTACCTGCAACGCAAGAACCTCAACGGGATCGGCTGCGCCAACCCGCCCACCAGCACCAGCCAGCCCGGCGTGGACCTCAACCGCAACACCAGCACCCGCTGGGGTACCTCCGGCGTCAGCAGCAGCCAGTGCTCCCAGACCTACCCCGGCGCCGGACCGGACAGCGAACCGGAGACCAGAGCGATCGAGCGGCTCTTCCGCCAGCTGTACGCCGACCAGCGCGGCCCCAACGACAGCGACGCCGCGCCGGCCACCACCCGCGGCGCGATGATCAGTATCCACTCGTACGCCGGCATGAATCTGTTCCCGTGGGGCTGGAGCACCAAGCACTCCGCCAACGATGCGGCGCTGCGGGTGATGGCCGCGCAGATGAGCCAGTACAACGGGTACCGGTACGGGCAGCCCGGCGAGATCCTCTACAACGCCTCCGGCACCAGCGACGACTGGTCCTACGGCGAGCTCGGCATCGCGAGCTTCACCATCGAGGTCGCGAGCTGCGGCAGCTTCACCCCGGCGTACTCGTGCACCAGCACCGACTTCGCCAAGAACCTACCGGCGCTCATGTACGTCGCAGGCAAGGCGAAAGCGCCTTACCAACCGTAACCGCCGCCCCTGGCTGGCGCCGCGAGGGGGGCGCGGCGCCGGCCAGGGGCGCGGCGCCGGCCAGGTGAAGGTTCAGCGTGGCCCTTTCCCCGGCTGCTGTGTCCATACCGGCTGGGGTGCCTCGTCGGGTTCGTCTCTCCCGTCGGGATCGGGTAGCTCCTTCGGCTTCGGTGCCACGTCCGGGTCCTTCCAGTCCGGGTGCCCCTCGAACCCGGAGCCGCCGCTGCTGCTCCCCGACGAGCCGCCACCCAGACCGGATCCGTCGTCCTCGGTGATGATGTCGGACGTTGCCAGGGCCTCCGCCAGGGCGGTGTTGGGTGCGGGTTCGACCTCCATGTCGGCCGTCGTCGCCGGGGTGACCTTGGGCTCCTCGGGTATTCCGTGCCGCCGGCGCTCCCGCTCCTGGTTCTCCTCCGCCCGGGGGTCCCTCTCCTGGGTCACCACAAAATCCTGTCTTCGTTGCCGCCATGTGAACCAGGTCAGCTACCCCGTCCCCACGCGAGCAAACCCGCTCCGGGCCCGGGCCCTCGCACGGCTCTTGTGGGCGCGGCGGCCGGCGAAGAGTTGGCGGGCGATCGCGCCGGTGGCGACGAGCGCCCCCGCCGTCGCCGCCGCGGCCCCCCGCACGGCGGTAAGGCGCCGGCCGTGCCACCCGCCGTCGACGGCCTCGGTGCCCGGCCACGGATGGAACAGGTTGCCGTCGTGCTCGGGCGCGGGTTCGCGGGCGAAGTTCGTACGGTCGATGTAGTGGGCGAGCAGGCGCTCTACCAGGCCGGGGGTGAGCGTGGCTGGCACCCGCAAGACCCGGCCGGCGCCGCCGACGATCATTTCCGGGCGCGGCGCCCGGACCAGGTTCACGATGGTGTCCGCGACCAGCTCCGGCGGGTACACCGGCGGCATCGGTACGATCTTGCGCCCGGAGTAGTTGCCGGCGTGGCGCCAGAACGGTGTGTCGATCGCGGCAGGCAGGACGGTGCAGACATGTACGTCGCGGGCGCCGTCGAGGCGTAGCTCCTGGCGCAGGGTGGCGCTCAGGGCGCGGTTCGCGGCCTTCGACATGACGTACGCGTGGTTGTACGGCGTCGGGGCGAACGCGGTGACCGACGAGATGTTGACCAGCACCCCGGACCCCTGCCGCCGCATCTGCTCCAGCGCGGCCCGGCTGCCGTAGACGTACCCCATGACGTTGACGTCGACGATCCGCCGGACGTCGGCGAGCGGCACGACCAGAAACGGGCCGAAGGCGCCCACCACGGCGGCGTTGACCCACACGTCGATGCGGCCGAACGCGTCGACGGCTCGGTCTCTGACCTCCCGTACGGCGGCCTCGGAGCTGACGTCCGCGGGTACCGACAGCGCCTGTGCGCCCCGGTCGGCGCACTCCTTCTCGGCGGCGCGCAGCGGATTTTTGGCCCGGGCGGTGAGTACGAGGTTCGCGCCGGCGTCGGCGAAGGCCAGCGCGGTGGCGCGACCGATCCCACTGGAGGCGCCGGTGATGACCACGGTGGCATCCCCGACCTGCATCACGATCAGCTACCCGGACACCTCGCAGGTAATCCGCGCCGGGGGCAGCGGTCGCTGCCCCCGGCGCACACGCAGCTCAAGCCATCGGCGTCAGGCCAACGATGCCAGGTAGGCGGCGGCCTTGTCGGGGTACATGAACCAGTGCTGGAAGTCGTTCGGGTCGGAGAAGCCGTTGCCGAAGCGGCGGGCGATGGTCGGGTTGGCCGAGGCGGCGCCCAGAATCTGCTGCACGTGCTCGGGAAGCGGCAGCAGCATGGCGTTGGTCCAGTCGGTCACCGCGCGGCCGGTACCCTCCCAGAACAGCTCGAACGTCTGCTCCATCCACGCCCGGTCGAACGGCTGGTCGCCGTGCGCCAGGATGGACTTGAGGTACGACGCCGCGCACTTGGCAGCGGTGTTGCTGCCCTGGCCGGTGATCGGGTCGTTGGCGACCACGACGTCGGCCAGGCCCAGGACGAGGCCACCGGACGGAAGCTCGGCGACCGGGCGGCGCACGGTCGGCGTGTACCGGCCCGACAGCGTAGCCCGCCCGTCGGTCAGCTCCACGTTGAGGCACCGCTCGTAGATCCACGGCGTGTACTGGCGCGCCAGCTCGAGGGTGATCTTCAGCTGTTCAGTCGGGTCCAGGCGGTCGGCGAACCGGTCGAGGGGGCCGCCCGGGATCGTCTCCCAGAAGAGGATGTCGCACGGCCCGCTCAGCGTGTAGCTGGGCATCACGAACAGCTCGCCGAGGCCGGGCACGGCGTTGAAGCTGACGTGCGGCACCGGGTACAGCGGGTCGGGCGTCATGCCGTGCACGTACGAGACGGCGAGGCCGCGCTGCGGCGCGGTGTACACCGACCGCGACGGGTCCCGGTCGAACGCGCTGACCAGGTCTCCCTTGCCGGCGGCGACGATGGTGAGGTCGTAGCGGCCCAGCGCGGCCAGTCCGTCCAGGTCGGAGGTGGTCACCCCCTGGTAGTGGATCGTGCCGCCGCGCTGCTCGAACAGTTCCAGCCAGGCGGCCATCTTGACCCGCTGGTCGGTGCTCTGCGCGTACGCGTCGAGGTCGCACGGGATGCGCAGGGCCCGCTCACCGGGCGGAGCCGACAGCGAAACCTGCAGCCCCTCGACCTTCGGGGAGTCGTTCTCCCACAGGTTCAGCCCGTACGCCCGCTCGGTCTGCAGCGCGTTGTCGAACATCATCTGGGTGCTCGTCACCCAGCCGCGGCGGATCTCATCGGGGGTGCGCGCCGACATGACGGTCACGTCGTACCCCTCGGCGAGCAGGCTCAGCGCGAGTTGTAACCCGGACTGACCGGCGCCGACGATAAGAATTCTCCGCATTGGTACCTCCTGGGGGTGGTTCTTACTAACGGGCGGTGAGGACGCCCGGGGGCGAGCCGCCCGTCGTTGAGCCGGCTGCGCGCTTCATCGTGTGTTCCACGACCGTCATCAGCGCCCGCGCGACCGAGGACGAGTCGCGCGCATCGCACGTGATCAGCGGAACGTTGGGGGACAGTGCGAGCGCTTCGCGTACCTCTTCGAGGTCGTGCGTCAGCACCCCGTCGAACAGGTTGAGGGCGACCACGAACGGCAGGTCGCTGTCCTGCTCGAAGTAGTTCACGGCGGCGAACGACGATTCGAGGTGGCGGGTGTCGGCGAGGACGAGCGCGCCGACCGCGCCCCGGCAGAGGTCGTCCCACATCTGCCAGAACCGTGCCTGACCCGGCGTGCCGAACAGGTACAACACCAGATCGGAGCCGATCGTCAAGCGACCGAAGTCCATCGCGACGGTGGTCGTCGTTTTGTCGATGCCCGGGTCCAGCCGGTCCACCGGCTCGCTGGCCGCTGTCATCCACGCCTCGGTGTTGATCGGCGCGATCTCCGAGATGGACCCGACGCAGGTCGTCTTGCCGACCCCGAAACCGCCAGCGATGACGATCTTCGCCGAGGTCAACATGCTGCCGGTCGACATGCTGTTACCGGTCGACATGCTGTTGGTCGACATCGCGCTGTCAGGCGAGCTGGCGGAGGCCATCACGGAGTCGCTCCAGAAGGCGGAAATCGAACGGGGAACTGTAGGCATCGGCGTGGATCACCAGCCGGTCAGTGGCGGCGAGGTCGTCCACGACCACCCGGGTCACGCCGAGCGACATGCCGGAGCACGCCGAGAGCTCGGCGACGGACTTGGTTTCACGCGCGTTCTCGTACAGCGTGCGCGCCTCGGGGAGCAGGCCCGCCGCGAAGAACGCGTCGTAGTACGGCACCGACACCAGCGTGTGGATCAGCAGATGTTGGCGTGTGCGGGTGCGCCCCCCGGTCAGAACGTAGGGGCGCACCTTCCAGTGCGTGGAGGCCACGTGTTCGCTCCCTTTGCTCTGCCGTGCTCAGCGGGGTAGCTGGCTGGCGGTCATCCGGTGCAGATCGGTGCGCACCTGCGGGGTCAGTACGTGCCCGACGGCGCTGACGAACTGCGTCATGTGGTAAGCGACGACCCGTAGGTCGCACCCGATCGCCGCGGCGACCGCCAGGCCCGCCGACTCGCCCACCCGCATGAACAGCAGGTGCCCGCGGGGCAGCCGAATCGTCATGTACTCCGAGGGGCCCAGGTCGAGCAGGGCGGCGCTGCGGTCGGCCATGCTGAGTAGCCCAGCGGTGAGCGCCGCCAACTGGTCACCCAGGTCGCGCGGCACCATGCGGGAGGCGGCGAGCTGCAGGCCGTCCAGTGAGACGATCAGCGCGTGGGTGACGCCGGGCACCTCGTCGGCGAACTGCCGGATGAGCCACGCGCAGTCCTGCGGGCTCCGGGCGGGCGGTTGTGCGGGCGGTTGTGCGGGCGCCCCGTTGTTGTGAGGCATCATCGCTGGTTTCCTTCAGAGTCGTCGTTGCTGGGCGACCCGATGCCGGGCGACCACTGCGCGTCGCTGATGCCGGCTGCGAAGTCCGCCGTCTCATCCGGCCACATGAGACGGTCGGCTGCGCTCTCCGGAGAGGTGCGCTGTTGCGGTGCGGCAGACTGGTGTGGCGTGTCTTGGTACGGCGCGTCATGGTGTGGTGCACCGGAGCCGTTCGTCGAGGCGCTGTGCACTGCGGGAGCGCCGGTTGCCGAGGACGCATCGCGCAGGCTCTCGCGCACCCGCCGGGGCAGACCGTTGCTGCTGCTCGACTCCCGCCGCGAGGGGCGGCCACCGTCGGCGCCCGGTTCCCCGTTGATGAGCATGAGATGTGCCCCCGGTACCTGCGCGCTCCCTTGGTAGGTGCTCGTCGGGTCGGTAGTCCGGTGGGGTGGCCACTGGGGCGGCCGCGCCGACCGGGTCGGCGCGGCGAGTGGTGCGGGACCGGCCCCCATCCGGTTGCGCGGCGCGACCTCGCAGAGCAGCGCATCAGGGATCAGTACGTGCGTGGTCGTGCCGCCCGACTGCCGGTTCGTGAGGTGCACCCGCATCTGATTGGCGACGGCCAGGCGGGAAACGACGACCAGACCGAGATGCGAGGCGGGGTTACCGTCGAGCGCTGGCGGTACTGCGCCGGCCAGCATGGCGTTGAGAGCTGGTAGGTGGTCGGGTTTGATGCCGACGCCGGCATCCTCGATGCGCATCAGCACGTTGCCGGTTTCGGTGATGTACGCCGACACGATCACCGGCGACGTCGGTGGGGAGAAGCGGGTCGAGTTGTCCAACAGCTCGGTCAGGACCCGGATGACGTCGTCCGCAGCGAACTCGACGACCGAGAGGTTCACGATCTGTCCGATCTGGACCCGCGGGTAGTACTCGATCGCGGAGCTCGCTGCCCGGATGACGTCCAGCAGGGATGTGACCTGCCGGTCGGCGTCGTCGACCTTGCGGCCGAGCAGCACCTGCAGGTTCTCCGCCTGCCGGCGGATGCGCGTGTTGGCGTGGTCGATCCGGTACAGCTTCTCCAGCTTGTCGGCGTCCTGCTCGTCCGCCTCGGCGTCTTCGAGGTAGATGCCCATCTGGTACGCGGAGGCGAGGATCCGCAGCGCGAACTGTTCGCAGATCGCGGGCCAGATGGCCTGGGTCGGGTCCTCGCGCACCGGTGGGGATGGCTGTGCTGCCGGCTCCGCTTCGATGACGCGGCGTGGGGGTGTGTCATCGATGGTCGGGTCCAGCCGCCGGGCCATCCGCTGACGCCACGTTAGTCGACGCCTCATCGCGGGACCTCGCGGGAAATAACGGGTTGTTTCATAATCTTCCGGACCTGCGCCCGATCACGTGGTCTGACACGATCCAGCAGTCAACCATTACCCGCCGACGATGGCAATGTCGCTCTGTCGATGTTCCGACTGTTTTCCCAGCTCATCACGAATGAGCGGTTCGGCGGTGCGGTGTGTGCTTTCCCATAACCTGCGACGCGCCGCATCGCATCGACTACGGTTAGCGCTTTTGCTATACAGATTCGTTCGGGGTTCGCCTCAATGGACGGCGACGGACCCGCTGAAGGTCCAAAAGGGCCCGACGTGGAAACACGTCGGGCCCTGCCTGTCCGATATGGAGTTTGAATATCGGTCCTTCGGTCAGGACCGGCAGAGGATCTCGCCGTGCAGGAGGGACATCCAGCCGTCCGCAGCGGCCGTCCATGCCCGCCAGCCTTCGGAGATCCGGCGCAGGTCGTCTTCGGTGGCCGCTCCCGAGTCGAGGGCGTGCCGCGCCATGTCGGACTGCAGGATCCGGTCCGCCCACAGCCCGCCCCACCAGGCCCGGTCCTCCGGGGTGGCGAAGCACCAGGTCGAGGACGTTGCGGTGACGTCGTTGAGCCCGGCCGCGTGCGCCCATGCCAGTATCCGCCGGCCGGCGTCAGGCTCTCCGCCGTTGGCTCGGCTCACCCGCTGGTACAGGTCCATCCACTCGTCCAATTCCGGGAGGGCCGGGTACCAGGCGAACGCCGAGTAGTCGCTGTCGCGCGCGGCGACGATCCCGCCGGGCTTGCATACCCGTCGCATCTCGCGCAGGGCCTCCACCGGGTCGGCGACGTGCTGCAGGACCTGGTGGGCGTGGACCACGTCGAAGGTGTCGTCCGGGAAGTCGAGGGCATGGATGTCGGAGGCCACGAACTCGATGTTCGACTGCTGTCGCTCTGCGGCCTCGGCCCGCGCGAGTGCCAGCGCGTCCTCGGTGACCTCGACTGCGGTCGCGGTCCCTGGCGCGACCCGCGCCGCCAGGTCGGCCGTGATGGTGCCGGGGCCGCAGCCGACGTCGAGCACTGACATGCCGGCTCGCAGGTGCGGCAGGAGGTACGCCGCCGAGTTCTCGACGGTGCGCCACCGGTGGGAGCGCAGAACGGACTCGTGGTGCCCGTGCGTGTATACGACTTCCTTTGTGGACATCGTGCTCTCCGTCCGTGCTTCGTGATGATCGAACGGTAGCAGCCGGTCCTGTTATTTGAGATATACGTCCTAATATATGGAATGCCGATGGCATTTTCGCAGGTCGTAGCGGTGCCGGTGGCGCTCTCGGTGGCGCCGCTACTCTGTTTCGCCCATTTCTCGAATTAACTGGAGGAAGGCCGTGAACAGGCGGGCCATGTCAATCTCATCGGGGCGTAGCAGCCACTGCAGTTGCAGCCCCTCGATGACGGCGATGAGGAGAACTGATGCCTGCTCCGCCGTCACTCCGCCCGGCAGTCGACCTGGGAGTTCGGTGCGCAGCGCCGCCTCGGCGCCCCGGCGGAGGTCGGCGTACCGCTCGACGAAGAAGGAGCGGGCCGGATGGTCGTCGGTCAGGCTTTCCGTGGCAAGCACGGTGAGTGATCGGATGACGCTTGGCCGTGTGGAGTTGTACGCGACGAGCTCCGCAAGCTGGTCCAAGGGGCGGGCATAGGAGGGCACGGCGTTCGTGGACTTGGCGAGCGGACGCCTGATGTCCAGCTCGTCGGAGAGTTGGAGCACCTCGACGAGTAGCGCCTCCTTGTTCGGGAAGTAGTGCAGCAGCCCCTGCTGGGTCAGGCCGGCCCGGTCGGCGACGGCGGCCAGCGACGTGCCCCGGTATCCACGCTCGGCGAACAGGTCGAACGCGACTCGGAGGATCTCGTCGCGGCGATTGCGTGACCGGCCGACCCGGCGTTGGTCTACTCGGCGTCGTTCTGCTTCAGCCTGATCCGCGCGGGATGGGTCCGGCTGCGTCATCGCGACTCCCTAGCGGATCTTGACCGGTGATCTGAGTGGCCAATCTTGATCGGCCGTTGCTGGAAGCCTAGTTGGGGATCTAGATAACGAAAAGGTAACGTTACCTACCTACTACTCGGTAGGCGGCGCGCGCTCGCGCTGTTCCCCGGGCCGCACCCCTCGAAGTCGGCAAGCGCCGAACGTGGCTGACCCCACGCTGAGGGCCGGCGCTGGTCGACAAGGAGGTCGGCTGTGTCACAAAGGTCCACGACGGCTGCGGAGACCGTTCCCCCCGCACCGCGCACGCCCGCGCATGACGCGGGCATCCCCCTCACTCCCGCAGGCCGCCAGACCGCTCCCGCGCGCATGCCGCTCGGTCTGGTAGGCCGGTTCACGCTGGCCAGCTTCGCCACCTGGCTCGCGCTGCTCACCCCCGTGGTGGTCACCCTGGCGCTGCGCGTCCAGGAGATCGACCCGGCCAACAAGGAGCGCAACCTCGGGTTGATCCTCGGCGTCGGCGCGTTCCTGGCCACGGTCGCCAACCCCCTGATCGGCCGTTTGTCCGACCGGACCATGTCCCGGTACGGCCGGCGCCGGCCCTGGATGATCGGCGGGGCGCTCGGTGGCTTCGTCGGCCTGGCGATCATCGCGACCGTGCCGTCGATCCCGGCGATCATGATCGGTTGGGCCATCGCCCAGCTGGCATTCAACGCCCTGCTGGCCGCGCTGACCGCGACCATCCCGGATCAGTTCTCCGTTGCGCACCGCGGCCGGGTCTCCGGCCTGTTCGGGCTCACCATCCAGGGCTCGCTCATGCTCGGCGCGTTCGTCGCCTCGGCCTTCGTCGGCCGGCCGGCACTCCAGTTCCTGATCCCGGCCGCCATCGCGATCCTGGCGGTCGGCCTGTTCTGCTTCCGCCTGCCGGACCGCCAGCTCACCCGTCGCCCGGCGCCGTTCTCGGTCCGCGAGTTCTTCGGCAGCTTCTGGGTCAACCCCAAGAAGCACCCCAACTTCGGGTGGGCCTGGATGACCCGGTTCCTGGCCCTGTTCGGCACCGCCATCCCGCAGGCCTACCTGGTGTACTTCCTGCCAGACCGGCTCGGGACCAGCCCTCACCAGGTAGCCGGGCAGGCCGCCACGCTGATCATGATCTCTTCGGTGTGCACCGTGGCCATAGCCGGCCCCGGCGGCTGGCTCTCCGACCGGATGGGACGCCGTAAGCCGTTCGTCATCGGTGCCGCGGTACTGATCGGCATCGGGCTGTTCCTGATCGCCACGGCGCCGACGTTCGCCGCGCTGGTGGTCGCGGAGGTCGTCTTCGGCCTCGGCAACGGCCTGTTCCTCGCGGTCGACCTGGCACTGATCACCCAGGTCCTGCCCGACCCCGACACGGTCGGGAAGGACCTCGGCGTCATCAACATCGCTAACGCGCTGCCGCAGTCGCTCGCGCCCGCGATCGCCCCTGCCGTTCTGTTGATGGGCGGCTATACGCTGCTGTTTACGATCGCGGCGGTCAGTCTCATCCTCGCTGCCATCCTGGTCACCCGGATCAAGGGAGTCCGATAGCGCGGCGAGCGCCCTCTCGATGTCCAGGAGCAGGCCGTCGAGAGGGCGCTCGCCGCGCTCGACCTGGAGACGAAGGTCAGCCTGCTGTCCGGGCAGGACACCTGGTCGTTGCCGGCAGTGCCGTCGATCGGGCTCGCGTCGATCGTGATGTCCGACGGGCCGGTCGTAGCTGTTCACCTGGGGTCATGCGTTGCGCCCGGTGGTTGATCTCGTAGGGCTGCGAGGATGGGGGTATGCCGCGCGAGCCCCAGCCGCAGCCGTCGTACGAAGACTTGCTGGGCATGTTTGCGGATCTTCAGGCCGAGGTCGAGCGGCTGCGGGTGGAGAACGGTGCGCTGCGGGCCGAGAACGCGGAGCTGAAGCGGCGTCTGGGTCAGGATTCGTCGAACTCGTCGCGTCCGCCGTCGTCGGACGGGCCGTTCGCCGCGCCGCGAGCGAAGACCTCGGCGATGCGCGGCAGGTCGGGGCGTCGGCCGGGCAAACAGCCCGGCGATCCAGGGGTCACCCGCCGGCAGGTCGCCGACCCTGACGAGGTAGTGGTCTGCGCCCCGGACCGCTGCCGCTGCGGTGCGTCCCTTGCGGATACGGAGCCTTACGGGGTGAAGAGGCGGCAGGTGGTCGATGTGGTGGTGCCTCCGCCACCACGGGTGACCGAGTACCAGGTGGTGGCCAAGCGCTGCCCGGCCTGCGCCACCGTCACCACCGGGACCGCGCAGGTCTGGGCGTCGGGGCGGGTGCAGTGGGGGCCGGGCGTACACGCTCGGGTAGTGCTGGCCACGATCGGCCATCACCTGCCCTACGGCCGGGCCGGCGAGCTACTGTGCCAGCTGGCTGGGGTGGACGCCTCGACCGGGTTCCTGGTCGCCGCCCGCCGCCCGCCGCCGCGCCGCGGCGCTGCTGGAGCCGTTCATGGCCCGGGTACGGGCGCTGCTGCGCCGAGCCGGGCTGCTGCACACCGACGAGACCCCCGCCCGCGTCGACGGGGACTGGACGTACCTGCACGTGGCCTGCACCGAGACGCTGACCGCGCTGCACACCGGCGGCCGCAGCCAGGCCGACATCAGCGCCGGCGGCGTCCTGGACGGCTACACCGGGGTGCTGGTCCGCGCCGGCTACGCCGGCTACGCACACCTGGTCGATGCCGCCCACGCCTGGTGCGGGGCGCACCTGCTGCGCGACCTCAAGGCCATCTACGACACCGACCCGACCACCCAGCAGGGCGCGCAGGCGATGGCGACCACGCTGACCCTGGCCCTGCACGACACCAAGACCGCCCGCGCCGCCGGCGCCACCGGGCTGGCCGAACAGAGGTTGGCGTTCCTGCACGCCGCCTACGCCGGCGCGATCGCCCAGATCCGCGCCGACAACCAGACCGGAACAACCCCGTTGCAGCAGCGGGCGCTGAGCCTGGCCGACCGGTTCGACCGGCACAAGGACATGATCCTGCGGTTCGTGCACGACCTGGCCGTGCCGTTCACCAACAACCAGGCCGAACGCGACATCCGCGGGGCGAAGGTCAAACAGCGCAGCGGCGGCTGCTGGCGCACCCTGGACGGCCTCGCCGACTTCGCCGTCATCTGGTCCTACCTGTCCACCGCCGCCAAACACGGCTTGGACCCCCTCGGCGTACTCGTCCAGCTGTTCACCACCGGCCCATGGCTACCATCGATACCCCAGGCAGGGTCGGCCTGACCCGCAGCGGTACCGCATCACCGTCCGTCTCGTTGGACCCGCGACCGGACCATGTCGTCGCGCAGCAGCCTGTTAAGCAGCTCCTGGCACGCTGCTGCCTCGTCGGCGAAGACACGCTCCTCGTTACGGTTCCCACGCTCGCTGTAGTACACGTGCCAGCGCCCCACCTCGGGTATCAGGCAATAGGTCTCGTTGCTGTCCGACCCGATGCTGTACGCGTCCGCGGGCACGCCCATGGAGCGCAGCAACGCCGGCAGTTCCGACGTGTTCATCAGCTCACCCGCCTCAGGTAGCCGGCATCGAGCAGCTCCCGCACCGACACTGGAAGGTAGTACTGGGTTCCCATGCCATCCTCGCCGAACCACGGCTCCGCAGGCCCATGCTGGACAACGAGCCGGTTCGTCACCTCATAGACGGTGTACGGCTTGTCCGTGGTGCCTGGAGCCAACGCTCGGCCGCCGATCGGCGTCCCGTTGGGAGACACGAACCGCCCACCCTCATACCCAAACCGGTCAACGAGCGTCCCAGGCTCCAGGACCGTAACCCCAGGATCGCCGTGTACCCGTTGTTCGGAGGCCAAACAGTTCCCTCACCAGATGAATAGCTACGGCCGGTCGGGGTGCGAGGTACCGCCTGGACCGCCGGCAACCCGTCGATCGCGCTTCCGAGCCCGACCGCGCTCGCCGCGACCTGGGACACCACGCTTGCCCGCACCGCCGGGCAGCTGCTCGGCCAGGAGGCCAGACGCAAGGGCGTACACCTGCTGCTGGCGCCGACCGTCACCATGCAGCGCAGCCCGCTTGGCGGCCGGCACTTCGAGACGTACTCCGAAGACCCGCTGCTGACCGCGGAGATCGGCGCCGCGTACGTGACCGGCGTGCAGGACCAGGGCGTCGGCGCCACGGTCAAGCACTTCGTCGCGAACGATTCGGAGACCGAGCGGTTCACCGTCGACGCGCGCGTCGACGAGCGGGCACTGCGTGAGGTCTACCTCGCGCCGTTCGAGACGAACGTGAAGCGGGCCGGCGCGTGGGCCGTGATGGCGGCCTACAACAGCGTCAACAGCACCACGATGACCGAGAACGGGCCGCTGCAGAACGGCGTGCTCAAGGGGGAGTGGGGCTTCGACGGCGTCATCGTCTCGGACTGGTTCGCCGCCCGGTCGACCGTAGCGGCGGTCCTCGGCGGCCTGGATGTCGCGATGCCAGGCATGAACAGCCCGTCACCCTCGCCCCGGAGCAGCGGGTATCGGTCGGTCTGGCCGCCGGTCGCCCGGTCGAGGTCTCGCTGGTCAAGCGGCTCTCGCCGCTGGACGACCCGTCGATGTTCCTGGCCTTCACGCTTGGGCATGCCCAGCCTGGTCCCACAGCCGACGAGCTGATCGAGCAGGCGGTCGAGGCCGCAGCATCGGCGGACGTAGCGGTCGTCGTGGTTGCCACGACGCTGGAGGTCGAGTCGGAGGGCTTCGACCGGGACAGCCTGGCACTGCCCGCGCGGCAGGAC
Source organism: Planosporangium flavigriseum (assembly GCF_011947225.1). Classification (GTDB taxonomy): domain Bacteria; phylum Actinomycetota; class Actinomycetes; order Mycobacteriales; family Micromonosporaceae; genus Planosporangium; species Planosporangium flavigriseum. Next base: position 93,710 of record NZ_JAATVW010000010.1, read on the forward strand.
GAGCTGGTCGCCCGCGTCGCCGCCGCGAACCCCCGTACCGTGGTCGTCGTCAACACCGGCTCTCCCGTACTGATGCCGTGGGCTTCTGACGTGGCCGCCATCCTTCTCACCTGGTTCCCCGGGCAGGAGGCCGGCGCGGCGCTCGCCGACGTGCTACTCGGTGCCGCCGAACCGGGCTGTCGGCTGCCCACGACCTGGCCGCGCCGGGCCGAGGACTGCCCGGTGCTGTCGACGACCCCGGTTGACGGCGTCCTCCGGTACGACGAGGGCATCTTCATCGGGTACCGGGCGTGGCAGCGGGCCGGTGTGGAGCCGCTGTTCCCGTCCGGGCACGGGCTGGGCTACACCACGTGGGAGTACGAGTCGGTCGTCGTCGAACCTGAGGCTGACAGTCTCGGTGCTGCGGTGGTCACCGTGCGGAACACGGGGGAGCGTGCCGGGCGTGAGATCGTGCAGGTGTATGTGGCGCCGGAGTCGCCGGATCCTTCGCGGCCCGCGCGCTGGCTTGCCGGCTTCGCGGTCGCTTCAGCCTCCCCTGGGGAGGCGGTGGCCGTCCGGATTCCGCTGCCGCAGCGGACCGTACAGATCTGGGACGGCGGCTGGCGGACGGTTCCCGGTGGGTACATCGTCGAGGCCGCGCACAGCATCGCCGACCGCCGGGTCGCGACCACCATCGAGGTGTAGTTCCGAGCGTGGGCCGGCGGTGTTGACGCGGCCGGCCCACGATCAGTTGTTGTTCCGTCTGACGACGATCGTGATGGCGGTGGCGGTTCCCGCGACCACCAGCAGGCCGGCGACGATGAGCGCGATGACCAGCGGGGTCCGGTTGGGCCTGCTCGGCTGCGCGACCACCGGCGGCGTCGCGACTGGAGCGACACCGGTCGCGCTGCTCGGCGCGGCGCTCGGCGTCAGCGGCGGTACGTCCGCCGTCAGCGCCGCCACCGGGTTGACGATGCCGAAGCCGTATTCGTTGTCCCGGCCGGGTGCGCCCTTGTCGGTCGCGGTGGCGGTGAGCCGGTGGATGACCTCGGGGGCGGTCAGGTTCGGGTACTTGGCGCGTACCAGCGTAGCCACGCCAGCGACGATCGCGGTGGCATTACTGCTGCCGCTGCCTTTGGAGTACTTGTTGTTCGGCGCTGTCGTGACAACGTCAGCTGCGGGAGCGGCGAGGCTGACCTCGGGGCCGGTAACGGAGACGTCGGAGTGGTTGCCTTGCTGGTCTACCCCGACGGCAGCGATGACACCTGGATACGCTGCGGGATAGATGACTTTGGTGTCGCGCGGGCGATTGCCGGCTGCAGCTACGACGACTACGTCGGCGGCTTGGGCCTGCTCCACCGCCCTCCGCATCCTTACATCGTCCGCCGTCTTACCGACGGCAATGCATATCACCTTTACACCGTGCTGCGCAGCCCAGATGATTCCTTGGTTTTCCTCGTCACCGAAAGACGGTGCGATGGCCTGGATCCGGACGGGAACGATTTGTGCTTTCGGGGCGATTCCCAGTGCGCCGGCGGCGTTTCCGTGGCCGTGTCCAGCTATAAGGCCCGCCATGCCGGTGCCATGGCCGTTGGCGTCTACGCGGCCGTCGCCACCGCCAGGCGTGGCGAAATCAGCGCCGGGTGAGACAACGCCGGTGAGGTCTGGGTGTGCTGCGTCTATACCGGAATCGATAACCGCCACGGTGACGCCCGAGCCTTCGTTGCCGAGACGCTGCGCCTCGGCAACGTTCAAAAATCCCAGTTGCCATTGCGCGTCGCGAACGTTATCCGCGTAGGCGGGGGTGCTGGGCAGCAGTACACCGACCGTCGCGGCGAGTGCGAGGACGGCGCGACGACGAACGGTCACCGGTCGATACCGATAACGCCCGGTCCGGCCTCATGTGATGTCGGTGCCGCTTGTGGCGTGAGCACTCCCGGTACGCCCTCCTCGGTCGCCCACGGATTGTCTGGGTCGAAGTGCTGGTCGGATTCGTCGTGTCGACGACTAGCGCCGCGCTGACCTGCCACCCCGGCGGGCTGCCTACCCGATGTGGCCACCGCTCCGGCCGGGTGTTCGCCGATCACTCCGCCTACGGGGTTAACTCTGCGCATGGGCGTTGCTGCGGGGTGTGATGCAGCCGGCTCGCCGCCGATCACGCCACCCGGTGCCAGCGCAGCGCGCCCGTGAAGGCCAGTCGGTTCGCCACCAACGCCGATCGCACCGCGTCCGGGGGCTCCTTGCCGAGGAGCGGATCCGGTCGACGCTCGGCTAATCGGCGCTTCACCAGGAAGTAGCCCCGGTCGCGGGCTGATCAGACCAGTGGGCGGCAACGCGGGGCCGGAAAGCGGCGGCGTAGGAGTGATCGGCGGGGGTGTCGCACCTGGTGCAGGTGCGGTCGGTGCGGCAACGCCGCCAGTGAGTACAGAGCCCGGCGGGGTAGGCGTAGGGGCGACGGGTGCGGACGGCGCGGGTGGCGGCACGGCGACCGGAGCCGGGATGAACGGAGTCTGTGCCCAGCTACCACCGCTGTAGGCAGAAGTTCCGCCACTGGAGGTTGAGCTGTCCGGCTGGAACTCTGTGGAATCTGTCTTCTGGACTCCCGGGTCGTACACCTCCGGCGGCGTGAGCTTCGCGCTGCTCTGGAACACGGCGACGTCGGCCTCGGACATCTGCCGCGCGGCCTGCACCTTCAACTGCTCTTTCCAGTTGTCGGGGGTATCCGCAAACGGCTGCCAGCCAAAGATGCTCAGCGAGGTGTCTTCCTCGTGCTGGTACTTCTGCCACTGCTCGTGCAGCTTGCCGATCTCGGCCTTCGCCCTGATCAGCGCACCGTTGATACCGGAGAGCCCGTCGTAGGTGGAAACGGCGGCATCGCCCGTGGCCTTCATCGATGCCAACATGTTGTCGACATAGTTCAGGAACGCCGCAGCGGCCGGGCTGCTCGCGGCCGACCACTTCGCGGCCAGCTCGTCCCGGCAGCGCTGCAGCTCAGCCATGTGGGTGGTCAGCAGTTCGTAGGTCATCCGCCAGGCCGCGATGTGCTCGCTCGTCTTCAGTGGGTCCTCGTTCTGCAGCATCTTCCACAGCGTCGGTACGTCGTAGGCCGCCCAGTTGGTGCACCAGCCGCCGTACTGTCCGTCGTTGGAGGTGGTCACTCGGCCCGCACCGCCCCTCGGGGACTCGGCTGCGGCTGCGCCGCCGTCTGCGCGTTGAGGATCGCCTGTCCGAGAATCCGTTCGACGTCCTGAGCGCTGGCGTGTGCCAGGGCGTCGGAGTCGGCGTATTTGGCTGCCGCCTCCTTGATGGCGGCGACGAGAACCTTCGACGCGTTGATGTACGCGGTCATCGCCTCGGTAGCACTGGTCAGGCAGTCGTGGTACTTCAGCTTGGCGGCGTGTACCTCGCCGCTGGGGTTGTCCGGGCCGAACGGCACGCCGCCGGAATAGGTGCTGAACAGCCGGGTGGTGTGCGGCCGGAAGTTGCCCTCGACCTCGTCCTCGATCGCACCGGCGAAGCTGTGCAAACCGTCGATGTCGACATTGATCGCCTTGTAGTCGCGCAACCATGCCGGCGAATCGTCATCAGGACGCATGCCTGCCGCACCTCCCCGTGTACGCCATCAGACCTGATCCATGCGTCAGGGTACCGAATTACCCACGGCTACGGTGGTGCCCAGCGTACGCAACAACGACAGTGGTCCGCGGCGAACGTTCGCCGCGGACCACTGTCATGCGATTACATCCGGTGTCAGTCGCTCGCCTTGTCGTCGCCGGTGACCACGACCGCCCGGCGGCGCGTCGCCACCAGGTAGAGCCCGGCACCCGCGGCGAGCAGGGCGAGCCCCACACCACCGGCGAGTCCGGCCTGCGATCCGGTGATGGGCAAGGTGACACCGCTACCGCCACCCGTTCCGCCGGTCGCCGGGTTTCCTCCGCCGGTCCCCGGGTTCGCCGCCTCGGCAACCGCGGTGATGACAACGGCAGCCTTGTCATTGTCGGGGTTCGTGTCCGCGGGGCGGGGGATTTCCGGGTTGGCGTAGGGGTCGTCGAACGACACCGTGCCGGACGCGTTGGAAACCGCCTGTGTGAGCTTCAGTTCGAAGGAGGCACTGACGGTCTCGCCGGCGGCGAGGCGGTCAATCGTCCAGCAGCGGTAGAACGTGCCGCCGGCGGCGCCGCGTTCGACGCGCTGCTGGGACCCTTCCTCGATCACGGATTCGCAGTTGTTCGGCGCCTTGACGACCTGCACGCCCTGCGGCACGACGAACTGGAAGCGGGCCCCGGGCTCGCTTCCTGCGCGGTACCAGTCGAGCGATGCGGGGCCGTTGTTCTTCTCGCCGATGGTGATCTTTACGACGTCGCCAACCTTGCCGCTCGCCTTCGCGCCGATCGCCTCGAGGTCGTAGGAGTTGGCCACCTCGTAGAGGCCGTCGGTGAAGCTGTCGGCCTGGGCGGTCGCCCGAGCCTTCGCGACACGCTGCTGCTCAACGGCCTTGAGCTTGAAGCGCTTCTTGCCGTTCGAGCTCTTGGCTGACATGGCGCCCGCGCCGTCATTGGCCGTCACCGAGAAGTTGACGACCTTGGGGCCGTACGCGTCGGCTTCGAAGTGGACCTCGTACCCGTCGATCCCGGCCTCGGTCCCGTCGTCGGTGATGAACCGCCACTCCGTGTCGGGCGCCAACTGCTCGTTGAACTGGCACGTCGCGACTGTCAGGTGCGATGTCGACGTGGTGTAGGTGCATCCCACGTACTCAGCGGGCTGCAGGTCCGGGTCGAACGTGAACGTCAACGTGGCACCGTTCACGGTGCTGGTCCCTGTGTTCGTGAACGACATCGGGACGTAGCGGGTCTCGTCCGCCAGCACGGAGCCGAGGTCCCCCGTCGGCTCGAGCGCGACCAGGTGGACTCCGTCCGTCGCGGTGATGCCCGGCTTCTGGGCGGCGACGGTTGGAGTATCGGCCGCGTTGGCGCCCGCTGCCGGCAGCGCGGCCATGGCCAGCGCGACCGCGCCGACAACGCCGAGGCGCGTGGCCCAAGAATGAGAGGTGCGCAACACAGCAAAATCCTAAAGATCTAGAGGTGGGGGTCGGCCGGAGCATAACCGCGGAGCTGCGTTGCAGGTACCTCTGTCAATATGCCGTTCTTGCCCGTATTCGATACCTCTTTGGAGATCTACTTCGGTTTTGTGGTAGCTGAATTCGATACACCTGTATGCCCGAATTGTTCATAGGGGAAAGTAGTAGAGCGGAGTTCTCCGTGCACCCATCGTCATATCGCGGTCCTGAATGGAGCATTGGAAGCACGACTGTCCAATCGGACGATGCGCTGTCAGTCCTTCGTCTCTACTTCACCGAAATAGTGGGGCGTTACCTCAATCGCCCCGCCAGCAGCGGCGAGGTCAACGACGCGATGGGTTCGGACCCCAACCACGATCTCGTACCGCCGAACGGGCTGTTCCTGCTCGCGCGGGTGGCCGGCCGTCCCGTGGGCTGCGTCGGCCTGCGGCTTCTTGTGCCGGACATCGCCGAGATCAAGCGCATGTACGTCCGGCCGGAGGTGCGCGGGCTCGGTCTCGGCGCCGACCTGCTCGCCGCCGCGGAGGACGCTGCCCACGCCTTGGGCGCGACCCGTACGCGTCTGGACACCCGCCACGATCTTGTCGAGGCCCGGCGCCTGTACGCCAGCCACGGCTACGTCGAGATCCCGCCCTACTCCGACAACCCGTACGCCGATCACTGGTTCGAAAAGAGGCTCGCCTGAGGCGTCGGGTTTGTCGCCGACAGGCCGGGGTAGCGCGCGGTGGGACGGCCGGTGGAGGGGGTATGCCTTGGCCAGGCCCAGGATTCTCATCGTCGGCGCCGGATTCGCTGGGTACCACGCCGCCCGTACCCTGTCGCGCATCGCGCGCGGCAGAGCCGACATCATGGTCATCAACCCGACCGACTACTTCCTGTACGTGCCGCTGCTGCCTGAGGTCGCCGTCGGCCTGCTCGAACCGCGCCGGGTGACGGTGTCGGTGCCGGACACACTGCCCGACGTACGCCTGATCCTCGGCGAGGTCGAGGACATCGATCTGGCGGGCCGGCAAGTGAAGTGGGTGAACCCCGAGGGCGGGTACGCGCAGTTGGGCTACCACCGGCTCGTCCTGGCTGCGGGCAGCGTCAACAAACTGTTGCCGATCCCCGGGGTGCCCGAACACGCCCACGGCTTCCGGGATCTGCCGGAGGCGCTGTACCTGCGAGATCACGTCACCCGCCAGATCGAGATGGCCGACACCACCAGCGATCCGGAGGAGGCCGAGGCGCGGAGCACCTTCGTCGTGGTCGGCGCCGGCTACACCGGTACGGAGGTTGCCGCACAGGGTGTCCTGTACACCGAAGATCTGTACGGGCGCCACCCCGAACTGTGGGACCGGCGGCCGCGGTGGCTGTTGCTGGACATCGCGTCGCGGGTACTGCCCGAGCTGGACGAGCGCCTGTCCAGCGCGGCCGACAGCGTGCTGCGCGAGCGCGGGGTCGACGTCCGCATGGGAGTCTCGGTGCAGGAGGCGACCCACGAGGGGGTACGGCTCACCGACGGCAGCTTCGTCGCCACCCGCTCGCTCATCTGGTGTGTCGGAGTACGCCCGGATCCGCTGGTCGAATCGCTCGGCCTGCCGACGATCCGAGGTCGGCTCGTGGTCAACGAGTACCTCAACGTGCCGGGGCACCCAGACGTGTACGCCTGCGGCGACGCCGCCGCCGTACCAGATCCGGCCCAGCCCGGTGACATCACGCCGATGACGGCTCAGCACGCCCAACGCCAGGGCAAGCTGGTAGCGCGCAACATCGCCGCGTCGTACGGTCAGGGCTTCCGTCGGTCGTACCGGCACCGTGAGCTCGGGTTCGTCGTTGACCTCGGTGGCCGGGACGCGGTGGCGAACCCGCTCCACGTGCCGCTGTCCGGGCTGCCGGCGAAGACGGTGACCCGCGGATACCACTTGCTGGCACTGCCGGGAAACCGTACGCGTACCGCCACAGACTGGTTGCTCAACGCTCTGCTGCCCCGGCAGACCGTACAGCTCGGGCTGGTCCGGGCGCCCGCGCTGCCGCTGGAGACGACTCCGCCGCAGCGAGTGGCCGCGCGCACCTGATCGATCGGGGCGTCAGTCGTTGTCCGGCAGCGCCCGCGGGTCGAACCTGGATCGCCGGGACAGCTGGGCGAACAGGTCGCGCTCGGCCGTGGTCAGGTGCTGGGGCACCACGACCTCGATCTCGGCGTACAGGTCGCCCGGCGCTCCCCGCGGGTTTGGCAGGCCGTGTCCGGGCAGCCGGATCCGGTGCCCGCTCGACGACCTGGCGGGCACCTCGATCCGGACCCTGCCGTCCGGGGCGTCGACCCATGCGGTGGCGCCCAGAGCCGCTTCCCACGGCGCGACCGGGAGGCCGACGGTCACGTCCCGCCCGTCGACCCGGTAGCGGGCATCCGGCGCAAGGCGCACCACCAGGTACAGATCAGTGGCCGGGCGGCGCGGTCCGGGCAGGCCGCAGCCGGCCAGGCGCAGGCGCTGCCCGTCGGTCACTCCGGGCGGGATGGTTATGTCGTAGCCGCGGGTACCCATCGGGGTGTCGACGAAGATCCGGCACCGGCCCCCGGTGTACGCCTCACCGAGGGTGACTTCGAACTCCGCCTCGATGTCCGGAGTCGGCTCGCGGATCCCTTCGAAGCCGCGTCGGTGACCGGCGCCGAACAAGTCGTTGAGCGCCTCGTAGAAGTCCCAGATCGGGGCCATCGGGTGCACCTACCCACCCAGGCGCGTGATTTCGGCGGGTAGCTCGGCCAACTCCCGCTCCAACTCGATGCTGCGCCGGATGCCGGCTCGACACCGACCACCTGGCGGCCAGCTACGACGCCGGGGTTCTGACGCTGCGAATCCCCGTTGCCGAGCAGGCGAAGCCCAGGTGACCACCGGACGGTGCGGGTGCGGTGGACTAGGGGAGCGACTGGGTTGCGGACCTAATTTCGCCTGCCGCGGTGGCCGTACGTCAGGGCATGGAAACGCTGTTCGCCACCGCCGCGCCGGCCGTGGCCGAGCCCGGACTGGCGAAGTCGCTGGCGAAGTCGCTGGCGAAGTCGCGCCGATTCCTCGACTACCTGATGGCGCGCGTCGGGGTCGACGGGCTCGTCGCCGCGCTGCGATACCCGGAACTGACGGCGCTCGTGCACCTTCACGCGGCCGAGGTGCGCGACAGCGTCGCGCTGGACGCGATCACCGTCGAGCCGGTGGCGCTGGCCGACTACGCGGCCGAGATACTCGCCGACGCGATGCGTCAAGGGCGTCTCCTGCCGGTCGACCCGGGCGCGGTGGAGTGGCGCGAGGCCGAGTGGTATCTGCTGCGCCTCGTCGCGGTGTGCGCGGTCGCCGAGGAGTCCGGCTGCTTCTGATATTGCACGACATGACGTCGTCCCCCTGGCCCACCCCAACCCTGCCCCCCGTAGGTCCGTGCTCGGTGCCCCGGCCAGCGTTCGTGCCGGTACCGGTCGACTTAGAAGCCACCTCCGTCCAATGTGACAGCCCGTCCGCACCGATCGGCGCGACTGGCCAGAACGCCGCGGTGAACCAGGGGGATGGCCCTTCTCGCGGCGTTGTCGACCGACGCCGTCTCCGCTCCGACCACCCCGGACACCCGCCGTCCACGTGAATGGCTCGTTGTCTGGGCCGGTGACCAGAACGTCTCCGACACCTCCAGCGGCACCATCCCGGACGCCCCGCTGCGAGTCCTCGTGGGACCGCCCGCCCAGCCCGCGGGGGATGCCGTGCCAGGGCGGGACTTCCTGGCGATGATCGACGCGAACCGAAACCCGCCGACCTACGGAAAGTGATCAACACCGCGACCGTCGGCCCGCCGATCGCTACCGCCTCGTGCCGGTCACCGCACGGCACCGGCTCACCGTCGCACCGGGACCCCGGGTGGACGGTCCCGCGATCGTCGTCTCGGGTCGGGCCGCCGCTGACGGCTCGCTGCGCGGCATCGCCAGCGGCGAGGTCCCTGTGCGCGGCACCTACCTGGCCCCGTGGCTGACTAGCGCCAACCTGCTCGGCTACCGAGCCGGCGCCGTCGTCGCGCTCCGGTACGACCCACGCGAGCCCCAGCCGCTCAGGTATGCGAGCGCCCTGCGCAGCCGGTTCGCCGGTGAGACCGCGACGGCGGCCGGATACGAGGCGTGGCGCGCGGCGACCGGCCGGACCGACGCCGGGCGTACCCATCTCTATGCCCTGGTGCGGATGATCTCGGTCCTGCCTGCGGAGACCGGACACGAGCACCGAGTGCGGGGCGGATGGCTTCCCGGCAGTGCGATCACGAGGGTCACGCCGCCGGCCCTGGATGACTGAATCGTAGGCACCGGCGTCTCGATTCGCGACCGGCGTTTGGTCGGCTGAATCGAGGGAAGCGCACAATAGATGATCTGTTGAAGATTCGAACCCGGAACGTGTAATGGCGGGCGTCGGCGGCTCTTGGAAGCCGGTCGAGATGATGCCCCGTGGCAGTACGTCTGGCTGCCGGAAGCCGTTCTCTCGGCAGAATCCTCCGCGTGTCGCAGTTCCCGGCTGTCGCCCACTACGAGGCTTCCGGATAGGAGATCGAAATGCGGCTGCTTGAGCACCTGCCGACCGTCGTGGTGACCGGACAATATCTACACCCGGATGGCCGGCCCTGCCGCGGAAGCATCCTAATCGAGCCGGACCCAACCCAGCTCACCAGCGCCGATCAGGGCCTCGTCATCCTCGGCACGGTGGAGTCGCAGCTCGACGACTCCGGCCGCTTCGCCGTTGAACTGCTCGCCACGGACGCCGCCGGCATCAGCCCGTCCGACTGGCGCTACCGGGTGACCGAGCGGTGGCTGGATGCTCCCGAGCGCACCTACTACCTGGACCTGCCCGCCGCCGAGGCGGATGTCAACCTGACGGCGGCATGCCCGGCGGAGGACGGTGAGCGTCCCGGCATGCGTGCCCGCGGCGACGGCGGCCGGCCGCGGAGGTTGGGCCGGTGCAGCTCGCAGGCGAGCGAGCGCAGGCAGCCGGCGCGGACGGCACCTGTGGCGCCGGACATCGAGGCCGATGACCCCCTGATCTACCACGCCCGAGAGCACGGACTTGTCGGGGACGGACGTACCAACGACCAGCCGGCGCTGCAGGCGCTGGTCGACAAGCTCGGTGACGCCAGCGCCGCCGACGGTCGGGGACGCCGCATCTACTGCCCGCCCGGCGTGTACTCGATCCGCGACAACGCCACCGTGTGGCGGAGCAAGGTCTCCCTCGTCGGAGCCGGCCCCAGCGAGACCCGGTTCGTGCTGTCGAATCCGGGACACCCGACATGCCCGACGCCGCTGGCCTTCTTCACCGAGAAGGAGCACGGCGCCAGCCGGGAGAACCACCTCGCCGACTGCACCTTCGCGCGGTTCGAGATCGACGGCTCCGGCGTCCAGCACGCCGAGTACGACGTGCTGGGAAAGGGGTTGGGCCTGCAGTACGTGCTCCGGGGGCACTTCCGTGACCTTTACATCCACGACACCGCCGCCACCGGCTTCGGCTGTGACTTCCTCCAGGACACCACGATTCAGGATGTCCTGGTCGTTCGCTGCGGACGGTTGAACAACGTGCTGCAGATCGGCGGCGCCGGCATCGGGATCGGGGTCGGTGGGTGGGGGGCGACCGAACGCCTCACGATCGCCAACTGCACCGCCGTCGACAACGGCACCAACGGGATCTTCCTGGAACTGCAGGACCACACCTGGACCCCGCCCCGCGGCATCCGGATCATCGGCTGCCATGCCGAGGGTAACCGGTTCGGCATCTCGGACTGGGGCGCCGAGGGGCTGATCGTCTCCGCCTGCACCATGATCGCCAACCACGAGGCCGGGTACGACCTCTCGGCGATGGGCACCTCGTCCGTCGCCGGGCGCGGCGGCATCGTGGTCGGCTGCGTCATGGATGGCAACGTCCGGGACGGGATGGGCATCGGCAACACCCCCGGCCCGTACACCTTCCGCGGTAACCGGATCAGCCGTAACGGCCGTTACGGGTACTGGGGGCATAACCTCGCCGGCGGCCATCAGGACGAAGCCAACGACATCGCACTCGACGGCAACGAGATCTGGAACAACGCCCTCTGCGGCGTCCGTCTCGACGCGGACCTCACCGACCTGGCCCTGGTCGCCAACCGGATTCGCAACAACGGCAAGCGGGCCGAACCTGATATGTTCGGCGGCGGGCGCAGCGTCTCCTACACCGCCACATCACTGGTCGACACCGATGCCGACTGGCGATCTGACGGCCATCTCGGCAAGTGGGTGACGGTTGGAAATCGGCATGCGATCGTCGTCGCGAACACCGCCACCGAGCTGGTCTTCGCGCCCCTGCGCCCCGGCGCGACGACGGCGTGGGTCGGCGGCACGCCCCCTGATGGAACTCCCTACAGCCTGCCCAACCCTCCGGCCGTCCGGGCCGGCATCTCGATCGGCGCCAACCTCGTGAACCCCACCATCCGTGACAACCGGATCTGGGACAACCAGCGGCGAAAGACCCAGACCCACGGGCTGTGGATCACTGAGAGCGGTGTGTGCGAATCGGGGTGGGTCGAGGACAACAACCTGGAGGGCAACGCGGTGGAGTCCGTCCGCTTCGACGGCAAACCCTGTGCTTACTGGGACCACAATCACGGTCTGGAGTGCCTGCCCTGACGCTGGGGCCGCGGCGGTTCCTGACGTTTGCCAGAATTTGCGCGACCTGTGGTTGGGGAGTTTCCCTGACCAAGGGGCGGGTAGTTGCCGCTGGACCGGCTCTGAGCTACTAGCGACCGGGTGTCACGGCGGCTCGGAGCCACGGCGACCTTGAGGTGGGTGATGCCGGGCCTTTGACGATGGTGCTCCAATCTGCCGTTCTCGACCTTCTTCCCGTATGCCGCTTCGGCGGTAGGGTGCCCGGGCGAAAAATCTCGCCGGAGGGCGCCCGCCGTATATCGCTCGCGGCACCGAGCACGGTCGGATCGGCACGCCGCGGCAGTCGGGCGGGTGGGAATCGTCGCGGAGTAGCGCCTGAGGCCAAGGGGTCCCGTGATGGCAGATGAACGCGACCTCGCTGTCGGGGTACTCGGCTCGTACGGTGGGCAGAACCTCGGCGATGAGGCGATCCTGACAAGCCTGTTGGACGACCTTCGTCGTCGCCGGCCCGATGCGCGGATTCTGGTGTTCTCGCGCGATCCCGACTACACCAGGGCAGCTTTCCCCGAGGTCGAGACGATCGGCTGGGTCGGGGTCAACCGCGAGCGCATCTCCGAGGTGTTACGCCAACTCGACCTGCTGGTCCTCGGCGGCGGTGGGATTCTGTACGACACCGAGGCGCGCCGCTACCTGCGGATGGTCGCGGTCGCACACGATTGTCAGGTGCCGGTGTTCGCGTATGCGTTGGGCGCGGGTCCGCTGACCGAGGACCTCGACTGCGAGTTGACGCGGAAGATCATCCGACAGTGCGTCGAGGTCACGGTCCGCGACGAGGAGTCGAAGTTGGCCCTGGAGGAGGCCGGCGTCGACTGCCCGGTGACCGTCACCGCCGATCCGGCGCTGCTGCTCCAGTCGGAGGAGTTCGACAGCAACGCCCTGCACATGGAGTGGGTACCGAAGGGGCGGCGGCTGGTCGGCATGAGCGTCCGGGAACCGGGTCGGGCGGCGCAGCACCTCGACGTCGACGCGTACCACGAACTGCTGGCCCATGTCGGCGACTTCCTCGTGCACCGGCTCGACTCGCACGTGCTGTTCGTGCCTATGGAGCGCCAGGACATCGGGCACGCGCACGCCGTCCTGTCGTACATGACCACCGTCGACCAGTGCCGGGTGCTGCACGGCGTGTACCGGCCCCGCCAGATCCTGGGCCTGATGCGCTACATCGACCTCGCGGTGGGCATGCGCCTGCACTTCCTGATTTTTGCCGCGATGGCCGGGGTGCCGGTGCTCCCGCTGCCGTACGCCGGCAAGGTCTGCAACTTCGCACAGCAGATCGGCGCCCCGGCGCTGCGCGGGGTCGTCCGCGAGGCGTGCGGCCCGCTGATGGCCGAGGTCGACCGGTTGTGGGATGAGCGCCCGCTGCGCGCCGGCGCCACAGCGGCCCGGTTGGCGGCGCTGCGCGAGCGCGCCGCCGAGACTGGCGAACGCCTCGGCCGGCAGCTCGACCGGATCAGGCCGGCGCCGGTGCCGGTGCCGGTGCCGGCGCCCGAGGCCCCCGGCCTCAGCGAGGATGGGGCGCCGACCCTTGCCTCGGATCGGGTCATGCCGGATCTTTCCGTGTACCCGATGGTGCAGGGGCTGGGTGGTTGACCCCGCCGGAGCGGGAATCCATCGGGGCCGCGCGCTGCGCGGGGTGAATCCTTGCATGAGGCGTTCGCGCAGATAGCAACCACTTGGCAACTTTGCGTAACCAAAAGCAACACCGGGCGTAGTCGAAGGTTCCTCTTGTCTGCCGGTGTGCCGCCACGGCCACCGCTCCGAGGGGATACCGATGACCACTCTTGTCGCCACCGCGCCGCACTCTGTCGAGGATCTGGTTCGTAGCCACCTCCCGCTGGTCGGCCACCTCGTGCGCGAGATGCTCGGCCGCCTGCCCGCTCACGTCAGCCGCGAAGACCTCGTCTCCGCCGGCATGGCGGCACTGGCCACCGCGGCCAAGGCCTACGACCCCGAACGCGGCACCCCGTTCGGCAGCTTCGCCACCGCCCGCATCCGCGGCGCCCTGCTCGACGAACTGCGCGGCCTGGACTGGGCCAGCCGCTCGGTACGCTCCCGCGCCCGCCGCATCGACACCGCCGCCCAGGAACTCACCGCCACCCTCGGACGCACCCCCACCACCGCCGAACTCGCCGAATCCCTCGGCGTCGGCGTCGGCGAAATCCAAGCCACCGACGACGACGTCCAGCGCGCGGCCGTGCTGAGCCTGCAGGGCTTCGCCGCCGGCACCGCCGAGGACATGGTCGCCGAACGCGCGGCTGGGCCGGAAGAGCTCATCCTGCACCGTGAGCGCATCGGCTACCTCCACCACGCCATCCAGGCGCTGCCCGAGCGGCTGCGCCTGGTTGTCGAGGGGTACTTCTTCGACGAGCGCCCCATGACCGAGATCGCCGCCGGGCTCAGCGTCACCGAGTCCCGCGTCTCCCAGCTGCGCGCCGAAGCACTGGCGCTGCTGCGCGACGGGCTCAACACCTACCTCGACCCCGAGCTCGTGCCCGAGGTCGACCGCGCCGGCGGCTGCGTGGCCCGCCGCCGCGAGGCCTACTACTCGGCCATCGCCGCCCGCAGCAACCTGCGCAGCCGACTGGAGCTGACCACCCAGCTCGGCATGCCCGCCGGGTACACCGCCTGACAAGAGACCTTGCTCCGAGGGGGAGCGGCCGGGGCGCATACGCGCCCCGGCCGCTGTATCTCCGGGTTCAGGAGCCCAGGTGCAGATTCCGCGCCAGCACGCCGATGTCGGGCTGGTCGGTGAACACACCGTCGACCCCGGCGCGCAGGAAGGCGAGCTGTTCGTCGATGGCCTTGCCGTACGCCGTCGGGTCGGCACCGACCCACATGTTGGTGGGCAGGAACATGTTCTCTGCGCGCAGGGTGTACGGGTGTACGACCAGCCCGGCCGTGTGCGCGTTGGCCACCAGCGACGACGGCTTGCCGAGGCTTCCGTCGGCATTGCGCGGAATCACCTGGCTCTTCTCGGGGCCGATTCCGGCGACGAACGCGGACAGCTCACGGAGTCCGGCCGGGGTGAGGTAGTCGGCGTAGCTGCGCGGGTCGCCGCACGGGTTGCCGGATCCGGTGAGGAACACCTTGCGGGTACGCAGCCCGTACTTGTCGTGCAGCAGCCGGAGGTTGGCCGCCTCGAACGACTGGACGAAGGCCGGTGCGCCGGGCTTGTCCAGCCCGTACCGGCGAAGCAGTCGCACCAGCAGGTCTTCCAGGGGGAGCCCCTGCGCGCGGAAGTACGTGGGGTGCTTGGTCTCCGGGTAGACGCCGATCTCGCGCCCAAGCTCCTTGGACAGCCTGACGCGCAGATCAAGGACCTCCTGGAAGGTGGGCACCTGGAACAGTCCGTTGTAGATGGTGTTCCGCTGGCGTACCTGTGGCAGCCGCTCCACCGCGCGGAGCGTCTTCAGTTCGGCCAGGGTGAAGTCCTCGACGAACCAGCCCAGGACCGGCGTGCCGGCAAGCGTCTTGGTGGTCCTGCGGCTCGCAAACTCCGGGCGGTCGGCCACGTCGGTGGTGCCGCCGATCTCCGGCTCGTGCCGGACGACGAGTACCCCGTCCTTCGTGCTGACGAGGTCCGGCTCGATGAAGTCGGCGCCCATCCGGGCGGCCAGCTCATACGAGGCGAGGGTGTGTTCGGGGCGGTACCCGGAGGCCCCGCGGTGGCCGATGACCAGCGGGCGGGTGTTCGACCGGTCGCAGGCGTATAAATCGATACGATTAGGTAGCGATCGTGCGAACTCTATGTCGTCAACGACGCTCGGCGCGCTTGACCGGAACCGGGTGGAGGTGCTGCACGAACCAGTCCCGGGCCAGCCGAGCCACCTCTTCGAGCGCACCCGGCTCCTCGAAGAGATGCGTCGCGCCCGGGACGATGTCCAACCGCGTCTCCCCGGGGATCTCTTCCATGGCCCTGCGGTTGAGCTCGATGACGGTCCGATCCCGCTCGCCGACGATGAGCAGCACCGGCTGGTTGACCAGGCGGAGGTATTCGCCCGCGAGGTCCGGCCGGCCGCCGCGGGACACGACCGCCTGGACGACCGTCGGGCGGGCGGCCGCCGCGACGAGCGCCGCGGCCGCACCGGTACTCGCGCCGAAAAGCCCGATGCCCAGGCCCGAGGTGCGCTCGTTCTCGGTCAACCAGTCACACATGCCCGCCAGCCGGGGCGCGAGCAGTCCGATGTCGAACCGCAGTTCGGCGGTCAGCGCGTCGACCCGCTCCTCCTCGTCAGTCAGCAGGTCGGCCAGTGCCGTGGCCAGGCCCGCGGCCTGAAGCTGGCTGGCGACGTACCGGTTACGTGGGCTGTGACGGCTGCTGCCGCTGCCGTGTGCGAACAGCACCAGTCCCCGCGGCCGCTCCGGCACCTCGATGTCGGCGTCCAGCACCACCCCGGCGACGGGAATCTGTGCGCTCTGATAGTCGACGTCCACAGCGAATCTCCGTGGTCACACGGTGAACGGATAGGTCTCGGGCACCTCGCCGCGCTCCCAGACGACCGTGCGCTCCAGGGGCTCGACCGCCCGCGTCTCGTCGATGTGGATCAGCGCGTCGAACTGTTCGCCCGCCCGGGCCCGGAAGTAATGGCTCTGCCGCTCGGTGTCCGGCCGGTAGATCACGCCGATCGCGCGCTCCAGCCGAGCCGAGCGCAGCGTCTCGGCGGCCCGGGGCGCGCGGCCGACCGGGACCAGGAACTCCTTCTCGCCCGCGTCGTGGAACAGCTCCTCGACGCTGTCGGACAGCGCCGGGCGTACCCACTTGCGCTCGGCCGCGTCGCCCCAGTCGTCGGCGGCCGTCACGGTGCCCGTGTAGGTGGTGAAGCCGATCAGGCGGCAGTCATCGCCGTGCCGCTCGCGTACGAGCTGGCCGACGTTCAACTCGCCCTGGCTGCCCATCTCGGTGGCCCGTGCATCACCGAGGTGGGAGTTGTGGGCCCAGACGACCACCTTCGCCGGTTGGCCCTGCTGGCGGCTGAGGTGCTCGACGAGCGCGTCGAGGGTGTCGGTCATGTGCTCGTCCCGCAGGTTCCAGGTGGAGACCCGGCCGGCGAACATCTGCTGGTAGTACTCTGCCGCCGCCGCCACGACCCGGGCGTTCTGCTGCGCGTAGAAGAACTCCTCGTTGGCGACGAAGCCGTCGCGCTGCGCGTACTCCATGGCGTGTCGCTGGAGGTCGATGAGCTGCTCGATGATCTGCCGCTCGCACGTCTCGCCGGCGCCGAACGCGGCCGCGAAGCCGTACGCCTGGCCGTCGTCGCCGCTCACGTGGTCGAAGCAGGAGTAGCGCTCGCGCGCCCGCGCCGCCGCGGCCGGGTCGACGCCTTCGAGGTACGTGATGACCTCATTGATCGAGCGGTGGAGGCTGTAGAGGTCGAGGCCGTAGAAGCCGCACTTGGCCAGTTCGCCGCGTGCCCGGTCGTTGTGCTCGCGCAGCCAGCCGACGAAGTCGAGCACCACCGTGTTGCGCCACATCCAGGTCGGGAACCGCTCGAAGCCGCGCAGCGCCTCCTCGGCGTCCGCGTCCTCGCTGCGGCCCCGGACGTACCGGTTGACCCGGTAGGCGTCGGGCCAGTCCGCCTCGACGGCGACCGCCCGGAACCCCTTCTCCTGGATCAGCCGCCGGGTCATCGCGGCCCGGGCCGCGTAGAACTCATGGGTACCGTGGGAGGCCTCGCCGATCAGCACGTAGTGCGCGTCGCCGACCAGGTCGAACAGCGCCTCGTCGGTCGGCACACCCTCCTCGACCGGCAGCGCCTCGGCGCGGACGACCGACACCTCCGTCGGGCCCTGCGCCCCGATGG
This sequence comes from Planosporangium flavigriseum, assembly GCF_011947225.1. GTDB lineage: Bacteria > Actinomycetota > Actinomycetes > Mycobacteriales > Micromonosporaceae > Planosporangium > Planosporangium flavigriseum. The sequence goes on from NZ_JAATVW010000010.1 coordinate 111,252, forward strand.
CCGGGTGGGCCTGGGCGCCGGCGCGGAGGAGGTTGCGCACCTCTTCGTCGGAGGTCTGGTCGAAGGCCCAGTACGACGCGCCCACGGCGAAGAACGGCGAGGGCGTGGTCGCGCACACCATCTCGTTGACGATCGTTCCCATCTCACGGCAGGTGGACGCGGGCGCCGCCGGTACCGCGGCCACGATCTTGGCCGGCCGGTACTGGCGAAGCGCCTGGATCGCCGCGCGCATGCTCGCGCCCGTCGCGAGGCCGTCGTCGACGAGGATGACAATCTTGCCGGTGACATCCGGCGGCGGACGCCCCTCCCGGTACGCGTTCTCCCGGCGGAGCAGTTCGCGCCCCTCCTGCTCGGCGACGTGCTGGATGGTCTCCGGCGTGATGCCCAGGCCGCGCACGACGTCATCGTTGAGCACGATCACCCCGCCGCTGGCGATCGCGCCCATCGCGAGCTCCTCGCGCCCGGGGGCGCCGAGCTTGCGGACTCCGAAGACGTCGAGCGGGGCACCGAGGGACATCGCCACCTCGAACGCCACCGGCACACCACCCCGCGGCAGCCCCAGCACCAGTACGTCAGGCTGGTCACGATAGTGATCGAGGAGCCCGGCCAGCACCCGCCCGGCATCTCTCCGGTCCCGGAACACACGGTCCGACATGTCGGTCCTCCCGCTGGCATACGCGTGGCCACGATCGGCCGCTACCGGTCCGCGCTACCCGGCCCCGCGTGGACAAACCACTTGGAACGGCTGGAATGACCAATCTCCCGCGTCGAGAAGGTTAGTTGCTCTTTAGTCGGGCAAGCCGACACACGAGACTCCCGGAAGGAGGTTGTCGCCATGGTACGACCAACGGTGTCGATCGACGATCATCCGGAAATCGCCGAACTGCGTGATCGCTTCGACCGGCTCGCGGAGACTCCTACCGCAAAGTCAATCGACGGGCTCGGGCTGCTGTCCGGCCTCTGGCTCGCCCTCTCCCCGTGGGCGGTGGGGTTCCGGCCGATCGCCCCCAGCCTGACCCTCAACAACCTGCTCTGCGGCATAACCGTGGCGGTGCTTGCCCTGGCGTTCGCCGCCGCATGGGGTCGTACCCACGGCCTCTCCTGGGTCGTGCCGGTCATCGGCGCGTGGACCATCGTGTCCCCGTGGCTGGTCCAGGCCGTCCACGGCGGTCGGGTCGACGGCGGCATGATCGCGAACAACGTGATCACCGGCCTCGTCATCCTCGCGCTGGGCCTGGCGGCCACCACGATGGCGCGTACGCGCCGGGGGGCAGGGGGACCGGGAGGGCCGGGACGTCGCTGACGTGCCCGATCCGGCACGGGTGGCCTGAGACGACAGCTCAACTCGAAAGAGCCCGACGCCGAAGACTCGACTCCGAAGGCCTAGACGTCAACGGGCTGAGCCGGTGTAGGGCCGACCGCGTTACGGCCCCTACGCCGCTCCGGCCCGACCAGCTCATCGTGCCGATCTGCCATGTGCTCCGGCCCGGCTGGGATGATGTGCTGATGCGAGAGGTGGTTATCCGGGAAGACATGATCCGGCTGGGCCAGTTCCTGAAGCTCGCCGGCATCATCGACACGGGCGGGGAGACCAAGGAGCGCATCGCCGCCGGCGAGGTCGAGGTCAACGGCGAGGTCGACACCAGGCGCGGCCGGCAGTTGCACCGCGGCGACGTCATCACCGTGGACGGCGAGGACATCCGCGTGGCCTGACCGCGGACGCCCGGGCCGGGTTGCTGGCAGCGCCGGGCCCGGGCGGAGATCGCGGGTCAGACGTCCGGGTTCAGACGTCGTAGTACAGCGCGAACTCGTGTGGCGTCGGACGGAGCCGAACCGGGTCGATCTCGTTGTCACGCTTCCACGTGATCCAGGTTTCGATCAGATCCGGGGTGAACACGCCACCGTCGAGCAGGTACTCGTGGTCGGCCTGGAGCGCGTCGAGGACCTCGGGCAGCGAGCCCGGAGTCTGCTTGACGCTCGCAAACTCGTCCGGCGGCAGGTCGTACAGGTCCTTGTCGATCGGCTCCGGCGGCTCGGTCTTGCTCTTGACGCCGTCCAGCCCGGCCATCAGCATGGCCGAGAACGCCAGGTACGGGTTGGCCGACGGGTCCGGCACCCGGAACTCCACCCGCTTGGCCTTCGGGTTGGTCCCCGTCACCGGGATCCGGACGCACGCCGAGCGGTTGCGCTGCGAGTACACCAGGTTGACCGGCGCCTCGAAGCCGGGCACCAGGCGACGGTACGAGTTGACCGTGGGGTTGGTGAACGCGCACAGGCTCGGCGCGTGGCGGAGCAGGCCGCCGATGTACCAGCGGGCGGTGTCGGACAGGCCGGCGTACCCGGTCTCGTCGTAGAACAGCGGTTCACCGTGCAGCGCCAAGCTCTGGTGCGTGTGCATGCCGGAGCCGTTGTCACCGAACAGCGGCTTGGGCATGAACGTGGCCGTGTGGCCGGCCGCCCAGGCGGTGTTCTTGACGATGTACTTGTACAACTGCAGGTTGTCCGCGCAGCGCAGCAACGAGGCGAACGCGAAGTTGATTTCGGCCTGGCCCGCGGTGCCGACCTCGTGGTGGGCCTTCTCCACGGTGAAGCCGGCGTCGATGAGGTGACGAACCATTTCGGCGCGCAGGTCGGTGAAGTGATCGACCGGCGGGACGGGGAAGTAGCCACCCTTGTACGGGGTCTTGTAGCCGCGGTTGCCGCCGGGCTCGTCCCGTCCGGTGTTCCACCACCCCTCGACCGAGTCGATGCAGTAGAACGACTCGTGCGTGGAGGTCTCGTACCGGATCGAGTCGAAGATGTAGAACTCGGCCTCGGGCCCGAAGTACGCCGCGTCGGCGATGCCGGTCGCGGTCAGGTACGCCTCGGCCTTTCTGGCGACGTTGCGTGGGTCGCGGCTGTACGGCTCGCGGGTGAACGGGTCGTGGACGAAGAAGTTCAGCGCGAGCGTCTTCTCCGTACGGAACGGGTCGACGAAGGCGGTCGACGGGTCCGGCAGGAGCAGCATGTCGGACTCGTGGATCTCCTGGAATCCCCGGATCGACGAGCCGTCGAAGGCCACCCCGTCGTGGAACATGCTCTCGTCGAACGTCTCGGCCGGCACGTTGAAGTGCTGCATCACGCCGAGCAGATCGCAGAAGCGCACGTCGACGAAGCGGACGTTCTCGGTGGTGAGGTAGCGCAGGAGCTCTTCCGAATTGGCGAACACAGATCCTCCCGACGAAGGCGGGCGAAGGCAACCTGATAGTGAGCCAAGCGTGACGTTAGAACCGGGGCGTTGCTTCGGCATGTCCCGCCGATTTCCGACGTGTTTCGCGCCCGCCGGGCCGCCCTGATCGGCGCTGCGGCGCCCCCTCGGCCGCGCCGCGCGACAGTAGGCTCTCGACAGAGAGGGGGAGCCATGACGTCCGTACGGAATCGGTCCACCGGGAGACCGACCCTGGATCAGGTCGCCTCTCTGGCAGGGGTGGGGCGGGGCACGGTCTCCCGGGTTGTCAATGGATCCGAGCAGGTCAGTGTGCGGGCCCGGCAGGCTGTCGAGCAGGCCATCGCGGAGTTGGGCTACGTGCCCAACCGCGCCGCCCGGGCGCTCGTCACTCAGCGGACCGACTCGATCGCGTTGGTGGTGCCAGAGCCGGGGGAGCGCTTCTTCACCGAGCCGTTCTTCGGCCGCATCGTGCAGGCGATCTCGGCCGCGTTGGCCGGCAGTGAACTGCAGATGCTGCTGATGATCGCGCAGTCGCCGGACGAGCGCCGGCGGCTGGACGGGTACCTGAGCCGACAGCACGTCGACGGTGCCCTGTTGCTGTCACTGCACGGAAGCGATGACGCGCTGCCCGAGCGGTTGGAGGAGCGCGGGGTGGCGGCCGTACGCGTCGGCCGGCCGGCTCACCCCGGTCCCGCTTGCTACGTCGACGCCGACAACCGGGGTGGTGCCCAGAAAGCCGCGTCGTACTTGGTCGAGCAGGGCCGGAAGCGGATCGCCACGATCACGGGGCCGCTGGACATGGCGGTGGGCCTGGATCGACTCGGCGGCTATCGCGATGTGGTGAAGTCCGGTCCGGTGGCCGTGGCCGATTTCAGCGAGGAGAGCGGCGCGGCGGCGATGCGGTGGCTGCTGGAGCACTATCCGGACGTCGACGCGGTCTTCGCGGCGTCGGACCCGATGGCGGCGGGCGCCCTGCGGGTCATCAAGGAGAGCGGCCGCCGCGTACCCCACGATGTCGCCGTGGTCGGGTTCGACGACTCGTTCATCGCCCGGCACACCGATCCGCACCTGACGACTGTGTACCAGCCGGTCGAGGCGATGGGGAAAGAGCTGGTGCGCCTGCTGCTGGCCAAGTTGGCCGGGGAGTCGCCAGACCGCCAGCAGGTCGTCCTCGACACCCACCTGGTCGTGCGCGACTCGGCGTGAGGAGCCCCCATCCGTCGTTGTCGTGACCGGTGGATGGTTATCCCGGCCACTGCCGCACGTCGACGGCGGAGGCGGCGACCTAGAGTCGGGATCATGCGGGAATCTCGGGTGCGGCAACGCCGAAGCCTTCTCCTGCCCGCCTTTGCGGTGGCCCTCGTCCTGCTCGTTGTCGTGATCGCGGTCGTGCAGCTGACCCGGTCGAGCGGTGGTGACCGGCCTGCCGCGCCCGGGGGAGGAGTCGGCGCGCCGACGCCAGGCGACGCGCCGGCGGGTGGAGCGCCGGCGCCGGGCGGGTTGCCGGCGGCACCGATGAACGGGACCGTGACGGGCCAGGTGCCGACCGACTGCCGGGTGCGCAACGCCGCGAACGGGCAGCCGCTGCCAGACCCCACCTGCACGCCCGGCGTGATCAGCACCGAGGTCACCCAGGACAACCTCAGCTCCACGATCTGCCGGTCGGGCTACACGAAGACGGTCCGCCCCCCGCAGTCACAGACCGGCGCGTTCAAACGCAAGGTGATGGTGGCTTATCACCAGTCGGGTCCGCTCGGCGAGTACGAGCTCGACCACCTGATCAGCCTGCAACTGGGCGGCAGCAATGACGCCGGAAACCTCTGGCCCCAGTACAACGACCGCCCCGGCCGGGAGTCCAACAGCAAGGACCCGGTCGAGACCGCGCTCAACCGGGCCGTCTGCTCGCACCGGATCACCCTCGCCGCCGCGCAGGCCGCGATTGCCACCGACTGGACCACCGCGCTCGCCAGGCTCGGGCTGCCGCCGGTGGGCTCGGCGCCCGAGCAGTTCGCGCCGGTCGACTAGCCGGGGCCCCGGCTAGCGCGGGCCGGTGCGCTCCCGGCGTACCGTCGCCTTCTTGCCCTTGATCGTGCTTCCGCGCAGCGCCGCGATCACGTCGTTCGCCGCGGACTCCGGCACCTCCACGAGAGAGAAGCGGTCGGCGATCTCGATGGCCCCGATGTCGCGACCGCTCAGGCCCGCCTCGCCGGCGATCGCGCCGACCAGGTCCTGCGGCCGGATTCCGGCGCTGCGGCCGGCGCTGACGAAGAGGCGGGTCATCCCAGCGGACGGGCCACGCCCACGCCGCTCCTCCCGGCCGGCAGGGCGCCCGCCGGCCGGGCGCCCGCCGAAACGTCCGCCCTCGCGCGGGCCGCGGCCCTCCCGGGCGGTGACCTCCGGGATCTCCTCCTCATCGGCCGCCGCGCCGCCGGCTTCGTGCGCCAGTTTCACCGCGGCGAGCGCCACCTCCATGACGTCGAACTCGGTCGAGAGCGTGTCCACGACGACCCGGTATCGCTCCAGATCGCCCTCCACGATGTTCTCCTCCAACGCGGCCCGGGTCAGTTCCAGTCGCCGGGCCCGCAGGTCCGCGATGGTCGGCACCTTCTCCATGGCGATGCGGCGCTTGGTCACCCGCTCGATGGTCTGCAACATCCGGTGCTCCCGCGGCTCGACCAGGGTGATCGCCACGCCCTCGCGGCCGGCCCGGCCGACCCGGCCCACCCGGTGCACGTAGGACTCCGGTGCGGACGGGACGTTGTAGTTAACCACGTGCGTGAGTTGCTCGATGTCGAGGCCACGGGCCGCCACGTCGGTCGCGACGATCAGGTCGGCCGTACCACTGCGCAGCCGGGCCATGACCCGGTCACGCTGTTCCTGGCCCATCCCGCCGTGCAGCGCCTCGGCGCGGTAACCACGCCCGTTGAGGCTCTCCGCGAGGTCGTCCACCTCTTCCCGGGTACGGCAGAAGACGATCGCGGCTCTGGGCGCCTCCACGTCCAGCACCCTCCCGAGCGCGGCCGGCTTGTACGCCCGCGGCACCAGGTAGGCGCTCTGCCGTACCCGCGGCGCCTGGCCCGGCGCCGGCGCGGGGCGGGCGATCTCGATGCGTACCGGGTCCTGGAGGTGCTGGCGGGCGATGCTCTCGATGCGCGGCGGCATGGTGGCGGAGAAGAGCAGCGTCTGGCGGTCCGCTGGGGCGTCCTGCAGGATCGCGTCGATGTCCTCGGCGAACCCCATGTCGAGCATCTCGTCGGCCTCGTCCAGGACGACCGTCTGCACGCCCTCCAGCCGGAGCGTCCCGCGGCTGATGTGATCCGCCGCCCGGCCAGGGGTCGCGACGACGACGTCCACCCCGCGGTCCAGTTCTCGCAACTGCCGGCCGATGGGCTGACCGCCGTAGATCGGTAGCACCCGCGTGCCCAGGTCGTGACCGTACCGGTGGATCGCCTCCGAAACCTGCATGGCGAGCTCGCGGGTGGGGACCAGGATGAGGGCCTGCGGCTCCCTGTGCCCGCCGTCCGGGGCCAGCCGCTGAAGTATCGGAAGTGCGAACGCCGCCGTCTTGCCCGTTCCCGTCGCGGCCTGCCCGAGCAGGTCACGACCCGCCAACACCGGGGGGATGGCCTCCCGCTGGATCGGGGTCGGCTCCTCGTAACCCAGTTGGGAGATCGCGTGCAGGAGTTCGGGGCGCAGCGACAGGTCAGCGAAGCTGATGGTGTCGGTTGCTTCGGCTACCGCTTCGGCGACCGTGGGGCCGGTCGTGCCACCAGGCACGTCGCCGGTCGGGCGAGCGGTTGCGCCGGTGGTCGGGTCGGCTGTGTTCGGGTCCATGATCGGGCTCCTCGTTGCGGGTCGGATGGGCGCCGCACTCACCCTCAACACTTCCACTTCCGATGCGCGACGCGTCGCGCAGGCCGGCGGGCGGCGGACGGGAGGCCTGAGATCAGTGCCGGGAGGCCACAACGAGGGGTAGAACACGCCCCGGGGCGGAAGAAAAGCCGACCGGCGGCGGTTGAAGGACCTTGTGATCAACGTGCCCCTGTCAGTTCTTGACCTCGCTCCGGTAGCCGCCGGTACCACTCCGGGCGAAGCCCTTCGCCACACCACCGAACTCGCCCGCCGCACCGAGCAGTTGGGCTACAACCGCTTCTGGGTCGCGGAGCACCACAACATGCCCGGAATCGCCAGCTCGGCGCCGGCCGTGCTGATCGCGCACCTGGCCGCGGCCACCTCCACGATCAGGGTCGGCTCCGGTGGGGTCATGCTCCCCAACCACGCTCCGCTGGTGGTCGCCGAGCAGTTCGGCACCCTGGAGGCGCTGCACCCGGGCCGCATCGACCTGGGTATCGGCCGGGCGCCCGGCACCGACCAGATGACCGCGCTGGCCCTGCGCCGGACCATGGAGGGGCTCTCCGCGGAGGCGTTCCCGCAGGAGCTCCAGCACCTGATGGGGTACTTCGCCGGCGACGAGCGCCTGCGGATCACGGCCACCCCGGGCCGCGGCGACATGCCCGCGATCTGGCTGCTGGGCTCCAGCGGGTTCAGCGCGCAGCTGGCCGGCCTGCTCGGGCTGCCGTTCTCGTTCGCCCACCACTTCAGCGCCCAGAACACGGACGCCGCGCTGGCGCTCTACCGCGAGAACTTCCGCCCGTCGCAGTGGCTGGACAAGCCGTACGCGATGGTTGCGGTCAGCGCCGTCTGCGCCGACACCGACGAGCGCGCCGAGTGGCTGTCCTGGCCGAGCGCGCTGTCGTTCATCCGGCTGCGCGAGGGCCGGCCGGGGCCCATGCCGACGCCGGCGGAGGCTGCCGAGTACCCGTACAGCGACCTGGAGCGGGAGTTCGTCCTCTCCCGCCGCGAGGGTCAGGCGATGGGCTCGCCGGAGACGGTCCGCCAGCAGTTGGAAGCGCTGCTGCGGCGCACTGAGGCCGACGAGCTGATGCTCACCACCCAGGTCTACGACATCGCCGACCGGGTGCACTCGTTCGAGCTGATCGCCGAGAAGGTCGTCGGCGGGTTGCGCCGGGAGGGCTGACCGCCGCCGCACGCCATTACCGGCGTGGTTGTCGACCCGAGATGAGGGGGCGATGGCCACGCCGGTTTGTCGTTACTGGGCGATAAGGACATTTAACGGCTTTTGCGACTATTTCAACACAGCGAAGTGAACCTTTACTTAGCGTTGCTAATTGAATGCGGTGAGTGGTAAACAGGCGAAAGGAGCACCTTTACCCGTGTGGCGCATCGTTTGAGCGACCCAGGGAGTTTTGATGTGTGGAGTCGTAGGTTGGGTTGATTTTGGCCGCTCGCTGACGCGCGAGCACGCGCCGGTGCGGGCGATGGCGGCGACCATGGCCTGCCGTGGACCGGACGCCGAAGGCCTATGGTTCGGCGAGCATGTCGGGCTCGGCCACCGACGGCTGGCGGTCATTGACCTTGCCGGTGGCGCGCAGCCGATGCTCGCGCGAGGGGACCCGAGCGCGGGCCCCGCCGGCGTCGTCACAGGCGCGGACTCGATGACCTCCGGCGGTGCGGCTCACCAAGGCTCGGTGATCGCGGCGCTGACCTACAGCGGCGAGGTCTACAACTTCCGCGAGCTGCGCGAAGAGCTGCGCGCGCAGGGGCATCAGTTCCGCACGTCCAGCGACACCGAGGTGGTGCTGCGAGCGTACCTGCAGTGGGGTGACGGCTTCGTCGAGCGTCTCAACGGCATGTTCGCATTCGGGCTGTGGGACGGCCGCCGCCAGCGGCTGCTGCTCGTGCGCGACCGGATGGGGATCAAGCCGCTGTTCTACCACCCCAACGCCGACGGGGTGGTGTTCGCCTCCGAACCCAAGGGGATCCTCGCGCACCCCGAGATCGACGCCGTCGTCGACACCGACGGGCTGCGTGAGCTGCTGGCCTTCGTGAAGACGCCGGGCCATGGCAGCTACCGCGGCCTGCGCGAGGTACGCCCGGGCGAGATGGTCGTCGTCGACCGCGCCGGCGTGCGGCCGCGCCGGTACTGGAGCCTGACCGTGCGGCGGCACACCGACGATCTGGAGACGACCGTACGCACCGTGCGTGAACTTCTCTCCGACATCGTGGCCCGGCAGCTGATCACCGACGTACCGCTGTGCACGCTGCTCTCCGGCGGCCTGGACTCCTCGGCGATCACCGCGCTGGCCGCGTCCGCCCTGCGCCGTAACGGCGGGGGACCGGTGCGTTCGTTCGCGGTCGACTTCGTCGGGCAGACCGAGCACTTCCGGCCGGACGAGCTGCGCAGCACGCCTGACGCGCCGTACGTGCACGAGGTCGCCGAACACGTCGGCGCCCAGCACACCGACATCGTCCTGGACACCGCGGCGCTGATCGACCCGCTCTACCGGACCGGGGTCCTGACGGCGAGCGACCTGCCCAACTCGATGGGAGACATGTACACCTCGCTGTACCTGCTGTTCCGCGCGGTGCGGCAGCACTCGACCGTAGCGTTGTCGGGCGAGTCCGCCGACGAGGTGTTCGGTGGCTACTCCTGGTTCCACGACGAGCAGGCGGTCAATGCGGACACGTTCCCGTGGATGAGCGTGATACGGCCCGGCGGGAGAGATCCCGAGACCGTCACCGAACTGCTCGACCCCGACCTGGCCGGGCTGCTGAACCTGGACGAGTACCGCGATGCCGCGTACCGGCAGGCGCTGGCCGAGGTGGACCACCTGCCGGACGAGGACGGCCGGGAGCGCCGCATGCGGGAGGTGTGCTACCTGCACCTGACGCGGTTCGTCCAGGTCCTGCTCGATCGCAAGGACCGGATGAGCATGGCCCACGGCCTCGAGGTCCGCGTACCGTTCTGCGACCACCGTCTGGTCGAGTACGTCTACAACACCCCGTGGTCGATGAAGACCTTCGACGCCCGCGAGAAGAGCCTGCTCCGCGCGGCCGTGGCGGACCTGCTGCCCGAGTCGGTGGTGCAGCGGCGCAAGAGCCCGTACCCCTCGACGCAGGATCCGGGGTACGAGCGCGCGCTACGCGACCGCCTGGCCGAGATGCTCGCCGACGGCGAGGCGCCAGTGGTGCCCCTCCTCAACCCGAAACGGGTCGAGGAAGTACTGAACACTCCCGTGGACAGTACCGGGTTCGGCCAGGGGCGCCGCGCCGTCGAACTGGCGCTCGCCCTGGACCGGTGGCTGCGTCGCTACCCGGTCCGGCTGGCGTTCGACGGCGGGTGACCGCGCCGGTCACGTCATCGGCGAGTACTCCGTGGGCGCCAGGATCGAGTTCTCGATCCTGGTGGTCAGCGGGCCGTCCCGTTCGGACTCGGCGCGCGCCTGGAGCCACTCCGGGTCGGTGCTGAACGCCGCCCACCGCTGCTCCCGTTCGGCCAGGTTCTCCCAGCGCAACAGGTAGGTCAGCTGCATGTTGGACGGACCGATGTAGGTCGTCCAGAACCCGACCGGCGTGATGCCGTGACGGGCGAACAAGCGCAGCGTGTGGTCGGTGAAGCGGGCGTGCAGCGCGGGGAGTTTCCCCGGTGCGGCCTCGTAGACGCGCAGTTCGTACAGCACGATGACCTCCTACTCACGGTATGGGGAAGATATGGGGAAGATACTGTGCTCACGGCTGTGGACTGCGGTCGCGGTGGCCGGCGATGATGTCGGCGACCGCCGCGACCAGGGCGACCAGTACGAGGGCGATCGCGACGAACAGGGCGGTGCGGAAGGCCTGCGTCCAGTGGCCGTGGGTCGCGGCCAGGCGGGCGAAGAAGACCGATCCCACACACGCGATCCCGATCGCGGCGCCGATCCGCTGGCCCGTCTGGATCATCCCACCGGCGCTGCCGCCCCCGCGGGGTGGTACCTCGGACAGCGTGATCGTCTGGTTGGGTGTGATGACCAGGCCGCTGCCGAGACCGGCGACGAGCAGGGGAGCAGCGGCGGCGAGCGGCGCGGCGTGCCCGGGGAAGAAGCGCACCGCGAGCGCGGTGCCCGCGAGGCCGATCGCGACCAGCGCGAGGCCGGCGGCGACCAGGGGGCGCCCGAGCCGGTTGACGAGGCGTCCGCCGAGGGCGGCGGCACCGGCGGACCCGAGCGCGAACGGTGTTATCGCCAGCCCGGCGAGCAGCGCGCTGTAGCCCAGGCCGTTCTGCAGGTACAGGGTATAGATGAAGAAGATCGCGGTGAAGCCGGCGAAGTAGAGCAGCCCGATCAACGCGCCGAGAGCGTACGACCGCTGGCGGAACAGGTCCAGGTCCACGACCGGTTCGGCGCGTCTCTCGTGGTGGCGTTCCCAGCCGACGAACGCGGCCAGCACGGCCGCCCCGGCGACCAGCAACAGCCACTTCGCCCGGCCGGGCCACTCCTGCTCCTGGACCAGCGGCAGGAGGATCAGAACCACGCCGGTGCCCAGGAGGACGACGCCCAGCGGGTCGAGGCTCTCCCGGCGACGCCGCTCCGGCGGGCGCGCCGGGATCAGCCGCCAGCCCAGCACGATGGCGGCGGCGCCGATCGGGATGTTGACGTAGAAGACCCACCGCCAGCCCTCGTGCGCGCCCGCGAGCTGGATCAGCGCGCCGCCCAGCAGGGGACCGATCGCCGTGGAGACACCGATGGTGGCGCCGAGCAGGCCGAACGGTCGGCCGCGCTCGGCCGGCGGGAACAGCACCTGAACCAGGCCGACCACCTGCGGGTTGAGAATTCCGGCGGAGAAGCCCTGGACCAACCGCGCGACGACGAGCCAGGTCGCGTTCTGGGCGAGCCCGGCCGCGGCGCTGGACAGGGTGAACAGGGCGAGGCCGGCGATGAAGACGTTGCGCCGGCCCCGAGCGTCGCCGTACCGCCCGGCGGGAACCAGGGCCAGCCCGAACATGAGCGCGTACCCCGACAGCACCCACTGCACGTCGCTCGTGGTGGCGTGCAGACTGGTGCGGATCGATGGGATCGCCACGTTGACGATGCTCACGTCGAGCAGCGTCATGAACGCGGCGACGAGGCAGACAGAGAAGGCCCGCCATCGTCGCCGGTCGGCCTCGGTGCGCTCCGGACTGGTCTGTTGAGCTTCGTGCGTCATACCGGGCTGTTGCCCGGTCCTGCCCGTTGCTATCAAACGGCCGGCGCGAGCGCCCGCATCATCTCGTCGGCTCGGCGGGTGGCGGACGTCGGATCGGCGTCGGGCGAACCGATGAGCGGATCCCAGTTCAGGTCGTAGAACACCTCCGTCACCCCCGCCTCGCCGAGACGGCGGGTGTCCGCGCGAATCTGTTCGTACGACCCGGACAGCGGCTGGCGCTCGCCACCACCTGTCGGCTCGCCGACCCGCACCACCCCGCGGGAGACGATCCGGAGCGACTCCGGATCCCGACCGGCTTCGCGCGCGGCGCCGTGGATGACGGCCACGCTCTCGGCGATCTGCGTCAGGTCCATGGCGCTCCCGCTGACCCAGCCGTCCGCGGCCCGGCCAGCCCGCCGCAGCGCGCTCTTGGCGGCGCCGCCGAGCAGGACCGGCGGGCCCGGTCGCTGGATGGGCTTGGGCGCCATGCGACTCGGCGGGATGGTGTAGAACTCGCCATCGAACTGGCTCACCTCGTCGGCCCAGAGCGTGCGCAGCACCTTCAGGTACTCCTCGGCCCGGGCGCCACGCCGTTCCATCTTTGCGCCGGTCGCGATGAACTCGGCTGGTGACCAACCGGCGCCGAGGCCGAGGTCGTGCCGGCCGCCGGAGAGCACGTCGAGGCTGGCGGCCTGCTTGGCGAGGTAGGCCGGCGACACGAACGGGAAGTTCACCACCGCGACACCCAGCCGGATCCGGGTGGTGTGGGCGGCCGCGTACGCCAGCGACACCAGTGGATCGAGCACACTCTGGTACACCGGAGCCAGTTCTTGGTCTGCGCCGACGAGCAGCCGCTGGAAAGTCCACAGTGAGTCGTAACCGAGCTGTTCAGCCTGAGCGGCGAAGCGTGCAATGTTGTCCGGGGTGGCCCACGCGCCCGACACCGGCAGTCCGAATCCGATCCGCATGCGGTCTACCGTAGGGGATGCAAGCGCCGGGGGCGCCCTGCCCTCGGCGGCGGCCGGTGCTGCCCGGTGATCGGTTTGGCTGCTGTCGTGGCGGGCATGACCCCGCGCATGGGCAGATTCGTGGCCAGGCTGGAGCGGCTGACCGCCCTCGATGGAATCGCCGAGCGGGCGCGCAAGCTGGTACGCGGCGCGATCCGTTCCCGGCGGGTAGCCGACCTGCTGCACGGTGTCTGGCTGGGCCACCCGCTGCATCCTGCCCTGGTCCAGGTTCCGTTGGGGGCGTGGACGAGCGCGGCCGTCCTCGACGTGCTGCCAGGACAACGCGCCGCCGCGACGACGCTCGTCGCCATCGGTACGGCCAGTGCCGTGCCGGCCGCGCTGGCGGGCGTGAACGACTGGGCGGCGCTGTCGCGCGAGCAGCGTCGGGTCGGCCTCGTGCACGCGGCGGCGAACACGATGGCGTTGACGCTGTACGGCGTCTCGCTCAGTGCGCGCATGCGCGGCCGACATACGATCGGCCGGCGACTGGCGTACCTCGGGCTCGCGGTGGCCAGCACCGGCGCCTACCTCGGCGGTCACCTGTCCTACGCGCTCGGCGCGCAGGTGAATCAGTCCGTGCCGGGTCTGTGGCTGCTGCGCGGTACGTGGCAACGCGTCGGGAACGTCGACGAGTTCAACGAGGGCGAGCCGGCCGTGCGCAAGCTCGGGGAGACGCCCGTGCTGGTGTATCTGGAGGCCGGCCGGTTCACCGTCATGCTGGAGCGCTGCGCCCACCACAACGGCCCGCTCGGTGACGGCAAGGTCGTTGAGATCGACGGCTGGCCCTGCGTGGTCTGCCCATGGCACGGGAGCACGTACCGGCTGGCCGACGGCGTGGTCGTACACGGTCCGGCCGCGACCGACCAGATTACGCTCCGCACCCGGATCGTGGACGGTCGCCTCGAAGCCGCTCCCGTCTGACCGCGCGTCGGTGTGATTTCTCGCGGAGTCCACTGTGGCGTGACGGCGGTACGATTCGCGCCCATCGCCGCTGTCGCCCACAATGGGTCCGCGACCCACGCCACCGTTCCGAACCCTGTTCGTCCTGACCATCGCCGTCTCCGCCTGTCCTGTGTGGATAGGGGGCCTGGGTCGGCGGTCCGAATGAATCCACGCAGCGCGAAGCTGTGCCCTGGGAGAGGGGGCAGGAGATGGCCAAGAAAGCCGTCACCTGGGCTGTCATCGCGTTTCTCGTATTTTTCGTCGCCTTCCACCCCGACACCGCTGCCCGCGTGACCCGTTCCCTGGGCACCATGGTCGTCAACGTCGGAAAGGGCTTCGGCGACTTCTTCACGAGGGTGGCTGGCTGAGGCCGGGCACTCCCGTGCGGTCAGCCGAATGTCGGGCTGACGACTGCCGCGGCGGCCATGAGGGCGGCGGTCAGCCAGCCGACTGCGGTCGCGAGACGCCTGTTGACGTGGTCGGGTGAACGGGTCGCCGGCAGTTAGTTGTAGCATGCTAAAAGTTGTATTAGTGCAAGTAACTTGGGGTACCACGTGCCTGAGCTCGACCGCCGCAGGCGGATGCTCGTCCTGGCCACCTGCTGCATGAGCCTACTCATCGTCAGCCTCGACAACACGATCGTGAACGTTGCGCTCCCGTCCATCCGGCGGGACCTGCACGCGCCGATGTCCGGCCTGCAGTGGACCATCGACGCGTACACGCTCGTCCTGGCCAGTCTGCTGATCCTGGCCGGCTCGACCGCCGACCGGGTCGGTCGGCGACGTACGTTCCAGACCGGGCTGGTCATCTTCACGATCGGTTCCCTGCTGTGCAGCCTCGCGCCCAGCCTCGGCTGGCTCGTCACCGCTCGGATGGTGCAGGCGGTCGGCGGCTCGATGCTCAACCCCGTGGCGATGTCCATCATCACCAACACGTTCACCGAGCCGAAGGAGCGCGCCCGGGCCATCGGCGTCTGGGGATCGGTCGTGGGTATCAGCATGGCGCTCGGGCCGGTCGTCGGAGGGGTGCTGGTCGCGGCGCTGGATTGGCGGTCGATCTTCTGGATCAACATCCCGGTCGGGCTGTTGGCGCTGGTGCTGACCGCGCGATTCGTGCCCGAGTCCCGGGCCGGGCATCCCCGCCGCGTCGACCCGGTAGGCCAGGTGCTCGTTCTCACCGTTCTCGCGTCGTTGACGTACGCCATCATCGAAGGCCCGAACGCCGGCTGGTCCTCGGCGGAGATAATCGGATTCTTCGCCCTCGCCGCCGCGGCGCTTGTCGTACTGCTCCGCTACGAGGCGCGCCGCGATGAGCCACTGCTGGACCTGCGCTTCTTCCGGAGCGCGCCGTTCTCCGGGGCGACCCTGATCGCGGTCAGCGGGTTCGGCGCAATGAGCGGTTTCCTCTTCCTCAACACGCTGTACCTGCAGGAGGTGCGGGGGCTGTCGGCGCTGCACGCCGGGCTGTACACGGTACCGATGGCGGCGATGACGGTGGTGTTCGCCCCGCTCGCGGGGCGGCTCGTCGGCAGCCGGGGGCCGCGCCTGCCGCTGCTGCTCGCCGGCGCGGCGATAGTCGTCAGCATCCTGCCGTTCACCTGGTTGACCGCCGACACACCCGTGAGCTGGCTGATCGCGAGCTACATCGTTTTCGGCTTCGGGTTCGGGATGCTCAACGTCCCGATCACCAACACCGCCGTCTCCGGCATGCCCCGGTCCCAGGCCGGCGTCGCGGCGGCGATCGCCTCGACCAGCCGGCAGGTCGGCCAGTCCCTCGGGGTGGCGGTCGTCGGGTCGGCGGTGACGGCCGGCTTCCGCGGCGACATGGCGACGCGGTTCGCGCAGGCGAGCCACCTCGGGTGGTGGATCGTCGTGGGCTGCGGCGTGGCCGTGTTCGCCCTCGGTGCGATCACCACGAACCGCTGGGCGCGGCGAACCGCTGAGGACGCCGCGGCCCGTATCACCCCCGCCCGGTCCGCGACCCCGGCCGGTACGCGGTGATCGAGCGCGCTGAGACCGTGCGCGCCGAGACCGTGCGCGCCGAGACCGCGGACCGGGCCTGGCAGGGGATGAGGGCCCTGGTGCTCGAGCGACACGACCGGCGCCGGGAGGTGTGCGGGGCCCTCGACATGAGCTTCATCCGGGTCAAGGCGCTGCGGTCGTTGGCCGGCGGTCCCATGACGATGCGGCAGCTGGCCGAGCGGCTCGCGACCGACCCGCCGTACACGACCCTCGTCGTGGACGACCTGCAGAAGCGCGACCTGGTCCGGCGAAGTACGCATCCGACCGACCGGCGACAGCGGATCGTGACCTTGACGCCGGCCGGGGCCCGGGCCGCCGAGACGGCCGACCGCATCCTCGGCCGCCCACCGACGGCTCTCCTCGAGCTCGGCGACCGGGAACTGGCGGCGCTCGACCGGATAGTGGCGAAACTCCTCGGGTAGGGGCCGCGGAGTGACGATCTGATCATTTGAGAGATCACCCCGGGTTCTGCTCGTGTCTTGCGTTTTTCTGGGTAGTCGGTTCGCCTGGTACCAGCCGGCTCACTTCGGTCACGCGGACGCGTCGGGAGCGGTCGGCCGGGTTGGGTGATGTGAAGGCGCCGCCGGCCAATGCGGCTTGCGGATCTGGGTTCGTAGGTCATCGGGCCTGACAAGGGAGAACGGAAATGCCACAGGGCACGGTGAAGTGGTTCAACGCCGACAAAGGCTTCGGGTTTATCAGCCAGGACGGGGGCGGCCCCGACGTGTTCGTTCACTTCTCCGCCATCCAGTCCGGCGGTTACCGCTCGCTCGAGGAGGGCCAGCGGGTCGAGTACGAGGTCACCCAGGGTCAAAAGGGACCGCAGGCGGAGCAGGTGCGCCCTATCTGATCGCCACCATGAACTGAGCGCCAACATCGTGGTGCGAACACTGTCCCCGGCGGAGGGTCCCGACTGGGTCGGGCCCTCGCTGCCGCTGTCGCCGTTGTCGCGGGTACGCCTCGACCAACTGCTGCAGGAACTGCTCGACCGCGTCGGCGAGGTGACAGCGAGCCGGGAGCGGCTGCGCGCCCTGCTCGATGCGGTCATCAGTATCGGCACGGATCTCGACCTGCGCTGCACTCTCGAACGCCTCGTGGCCGCGGCCTGCCGCCTGACCGACGCCGAGTACGGCGCCCTCGGTGTGATCGGTCCCGACCGTAGCCTGGTGGAGTTCGTCACCCACGGCGCCAGGCGGGAAGACCACTGGCTCATCGGGGCGCTGCCGCGCGCGCCGGGCGTGCTCGGCCCGCTGGTCGAGGAGCCCCGGCCGGTCCGCTTGCCCGACATCGCCGCGTACCCGGGAGTCGACGGCCTGCCGCCGCAGCACCCGCCGATGCGGGGCTTCCTGAGCGTGCCGGTACGCGTTCGCGAGCAGGTGTTCGGCAACCTGTACCTGGCTGAGAAGCGCCGGGGCAGCCAGTTCACCGACGACGACGAAGAGTTGATGACCGCGCTGTCCGTCGCGGCCGGCATCGCAATCGAGAATGCCCGGCTGTACGCGCAGATGCGCCGCCGGCAGCGGTGGCTGGAGGCGGCGGCGGAGATCACTGCCGTGCTGCTCGGCGAGGTCAACCGCACCGCCGCGCTGCGGCTGGTCGCCTCCCGAGCCCGCGAGGTGGCCGAGGCCGACATCGCGCTGGTGACGGTCTACGACGAGGCCTATGACGCGCTGACCGTGGAGGTCGCCGCCGGGGTCGTGCCGCCCGGGCTGGTGGGTGCACGCGTGCGTTGTTCGCACAGCGACTTCGGCCCGGTGCTGGCCGACCGGCACATCGTGGTGGTGGACGACCTCGGAAATGCCGGTGAATGGCCGGTGCCGCTGGAGACCGCGACGGCGCTGCTGGTGCCGCTCGCCGCTGGTGGGGAGGCCCTGGGAGCGCTTGTGGTGGCGTACCGGCGCGGCGTGGCGTTCGCGGAAAGCTCGGACATCCCGCTGGTCGAGACGTTCGCCGGGCAGGCGGCGCTCGCCCTGGAGCGTTCCCGCGCCCAGGAGGAGCGGGAGATGCTGGCCGTCCTCAGCGACCGCGAACGAATCGCCCGTGACCTGCACGATGTGGTGATCCAGCGGCTGTTCGCGGCCGGGATGCAGTTGCAGGGCACGGCCCGCTACGAGGTCCGGTCGGAGGTCAGCGCCCGTATCGACGCGGTCGTCAACGACCTAGACACGACGATCCGCGACATTCGCGAAGCGATCTTCGAACTGCGTACGAGCGACAAGGGCGATCTGCGCGGTGAGATCCGCGGCTTGCTCACCGAGGCGCGCGGGCCACTCGGCTTCCGGCCGCATCTGACGCTCGGCGGGCCGCTCGACAGCGCCGTACCCGAGTTCATCGGCCCGGTCGTGCTCGCGGTGCTGCGCGAGGCGCTCTCCAACGTCGCCCGCCACGCCCGGGCCGGCCTCGTCGAAGTGAGCGTCCGGCTGGACGGCGGTCGGCTGGTCGTGATGGTTGCTGACGACGGAGTCGGCATCGGTGCCGCGGACGATCACCGGGGGACCGGGGGCCTGGACAACATGCGCAGCCGCGCCGAGGAGTTGGGTGGCGCGTTCACGATCGGGCCCGCCCGGCCGCGGGGAACGGTCCTCACCTGGAGCGCGCCGGTCTAGCCCCGGTTCAGCAGTTTCGCCGCCAGTACGGCGGCTTGGGTGCGCCGTTCCATGCCGAGCTTGGCAAGCACGCTCGACACGTAGTTCTTGATGGTCTTCTCCGACAGGAACATCCGCTGGGCGATCTCCCGGTTGGTCAGCCCTTCGGCGACCAGGGCGAGGATGCGCCGCTCCTGTTCGGTGAGGTCCCGGAGCGCGTCGGGCTGTTGCGGGCCGCGGCGGATGCGATCGAGTACGCGGGCGGTGACGGCCGGGTCGAGCAGGGACTGGCCGGCGGCGACCCGGCGGACGGCGTCGACGAGATCCGTGCCTTTGATCTGCTTGAGGACGTAGCCGGCGGCACCGGCCATGATCGAGGCGAACAGCGCCTCGTCGTCCTCGTACGAGGTGAGGATCAGCGCCTGGATCGTCGGGTCGACCGATCGGATCTGGCGGCACACGTCGATGCCGCTGCCGTCGGGCAGCCGGGTGTCGAGGACGGCGACGTGCGGGCGTAGCGCCGGGATCTGGTGCCCGGCGTCCACGGCGGACCCGGACTCGCCGACGACCTCGATGTCGCCCTCGCCTTCGAGCAGGTCACGCAGGCCGCGCCGGACAACCTCGTGGTCGTCGAGCAGATACACCCGGATCATCCGGCGTCTGTACCCCGTCCAGTGCCGGGTACGGCCGGCCGAAGGCCTGAAAAACCGACAACGCCGTGGCCAACCGGGAGGCCCGCGGCCGACGTGATCCTCGGTTAATCGGGTAGTCGGCATGTTTCGAGGTGGTGCCTGGCCAAGGAGTGAGGTGGCGGCTGTGGAACCGCCGAGGGTACGAGACGTCATGACCAACCCGGTGGTGGCGGTGCGGGAACGCGCGAACTACAAGGAGATCGTGGACGCGCTGGACGAGTTCGGCGTGAGCGCCGTCCCGGTCCTCGACTCCGACGACCGCGTCGTGGGCGTGGTGTCCGTGGCCGACCTGTTGCCGAAGGTCGAGTTCCCCGACGAGGGCCCGGGGCCTCGCCTGTTCGAGCGGCTGCGCCGGCGGACGGCCCGCGCCAAGGCGGCGGGCGAGACCGCCGGGGAGCTGATGAGCAGTCCCGCGATCACGACCAGGGCCGATACAACGATTGTCGAGGCGGCGAGGTTGATGGAGGCCGAGCGGGTCAAGCGCCTGCCGGTGGTCGGCGAGGAGGGCCGACTCGCCGGCATCGTCACCCGCCGCGATCTGTTGCGGGTGTACCTGCGGCCCGACGCGGACATCCGGGCGGACGTGCGGGGAGAGGTGCTCGACAAGGCGCTGGGGGTCGGGCCGTCCGAGGTCACCGTGGAGGTCGACAGCGGCGTGGTGAGACTGGCGGGCAAGGTCGAACGGCGCAGTACGGCGCAGGACGCCGTCCGGCTGGCCCGTACCGTGCCCGGGGTCGTGCACGTGGTGGACGAGTTGACCTACCGGCATGACGACCAGGTGGATATCGGCAGCGGGCGCGTGTTTGAAACGAGGCTCTGACGGCAGAACAGTGCGTCGTGGACTTTCGTTTCAGACCAATGATGGCGACCGCTTACGACCTACTGGCTGCCCAACCTTTCCTGGCCGGGCTGTCGGAGCAGCACCTGCGACAGTTGTCGTACATGGCGAGCCGGACCGTGCTCCCCGCCGGCAGCCGGGTGTTCTCCGAAGGTAGCCGGGCCGATCGGTTCTGGCTCATCAACCGTGGCCGGGTCGACCTCGACACGTACGTTCCCGGACGGGGCAGGGTCGTCGTGGAGTCCCTAGGCGCCGGCTCGGTACTCGGCTGGTCCTGGATGTTTCCGCCGTACCGGTGGCACTTCGGTGCGGTGGCGGTGGAGACGACGTTCGCGGTGGCGCTGGACGCGTTCGGAGTGCGCCGGCTCACCGACGCCGACCACGAGCTCGGCTACCAACTGACGAGGCGCTTCATGCAGGTGGTGGTGGAGCGGCTGCAGGCTACGCGGATGCGGCTGCTCGACCTGCCCTGCCCACCGGTGGGACCCAGCTCACCGATGGATCACGGCGACCGGGCAGAACGCGTGGTGGATCGCGGCGTGGCTGACCGAGCCGAGCAGGAGCGCCGCGAGGCCGCCCCGGCCGCTCGAGCCCACGACGAGTAGTTCGGCGCCGCCCGATTCGTGGATCAGGGCCGCCGCCGGCGAGACAGCCTGGACGGACACCGGACGCACCGGCACTCCGGGATAGCGCTCCCGGAACGGCGCGAGCACTTCGGTGAGCAACCGCTGGTCGCCGTCGGCGAGATCGACCCGCTCGTAGACGGCGAAGAGCATGTCGCCGGTGCCCGCCGCGACGGGGAAACGCCAGGCGTGAACCGCTGTGAGGCCGACCCCCCGCAGTTCCGCCTCCTCGAACGCGAAGTCCAGGGCGGCCTCTCCCAGCGCCGAGCCGTCGACCCCGACGACGACGCGCCCCACCCCGTGGTGCGGGTCGAGGTCGTCGGCCAGGGGCGCGACGTGCGGCCGCACCACGACCAGCGGGCAGCGCACGGCTGCGGTGAGCCGGATCGGCACCGAGCCGGCGAGCAGGCTGCGCAGGCCGTGCAGCCCATGGTCTCCCACGGCGACGACGGCGGCCCGGGCGGATTCGTCCGCCAGTCGCCCTGCCGGCTCACCCACCAGCACCTCGGCGGTCACCGCGACATCGGAGACACAGGCGTGGGCGTACGCCTCGGCCCGGTCGGTGATCTCGTCCGTCGCAGCTACCCGCCGTGCCCGGACCGCTGCTCGGCCGGGCGCGCTCCCGAGCGGCGCGCTCCCGGTCGTCGCGCTGCCATCGGACCGCCCGACGACGTGTACCAGGCGCAGCGGAGCCGTGCGCCGTTGCGCCTCGCACACCCCCCAGTCCACTGCGGCGTACGACGACATCGAGCCGTCGACGCCGACGACGACCGGTGCGCCCGGCTCCGCAGCCATGTCAGCATCCCGGTTACTCAGTCGCTCGGGTACTTAGCGAGGATCTCCTTGAGACGGGCCACGAAGCGCAGCGACTCGTTGTGTTCGCGCTGCCAGACGTTGCGGCCGAAGATGAGCCCGACGGCGCCGGCCTCCATCGCTTCCCGGGCCTTCTCCAGCATGGCCTGGTCGCCGGCCTTCTCGCCGCCGGAGATGAGTACCAGCGTGCGGTTGGCCGACCGGACGACCGCCTCGACGGCCTGCTGCGGGGTGAACTCCCGGTCGTACTTGCTGGGTACGCCCTCGCGCTTGTCCGGGTTGGGAAAGTTCACCTTGACGACGTCGGCGCCCAGTTCGCTGGCCGTACGCGCGGCGTAGTCGACGGCGTAGAAGGAGTCCTTGCCGCCCTTGGCGTCGATCGCCTCGCCACGCGGGTACGCCCACACGATCAGCGGCATGCCGAGGCGGTGTGCGTCCTCGCGGACGACCCGGAACTGGGCGAAGTCCTGCTCCTGTACCGGCGAACCGATGTACATGGTGTAACCGACCGCGTCGGCGCCCAACCGTACGGCGTCGTCGACGCTCGCGTGCAGCGGCGACAGCGGTTCGGCGTCGGACGGGATGTCGGTCTTTCCGTTGAGCTTGAGGACCAGCGGCACCTCGCCGGCGTAGTCCCAGTAGAACTTCTCCGCCAGGCCGATCTGGAGGGCGATGCCGTTGAAGCCGCCCTCGACGGCGAGTTTGACGATGTAGCCGGGGTCGCTCGCGGCGGGGTTGGCGAAGAAGTCGCGCGGGCCGTGTTCGAGGCCCTGGTCGTACGGCAGGAACAGCGCGGTGCCGTTGCCCAGGCCGTGCTTGTACAGGATGCGGTGCAGGCGGCCCTTCTTGCCCGTGTTGAGTCCGATCACGTCGAGGCGGGGTCGACTGGTCATGGTTGATCTCCGTTCATGCGGATCCGGATTGAGTGTCCGTACCGGCGATCAGGACCGGGCAGTCGGCGTGACGGATCAGTTGGCGTCCGACCGAGTCGGACAAAGGGGCAGCACCGGATCGGCGCCCCACGGTCACCAGTTGCGCCTGCCGTGACCACCACGTGAGCAGCGCGCCCGGGCTGCCCCTGCCGACCGCGTACCCGACCTGTACGTCCGGGTACTTGTGGCGCCAGCCGGCGAGGTGGTCGACCAGCGCTGCTTCCAGGCCGGCGCGGATCGGCGCCCCGGCGCAGCCGGCCCGCAGCGCATTTGCTGGCCGCGGTGGCATCCAGCCGGAGTAGGCGAGTACCGCCCGGAGGGCACAGCGTCGGCTGGCGGCTTCCTCGAAGGCGACGCCGGTGGCGACGTCGGCGGAGGTGGAGCCGTCCACTCCGACGATCACCGGACCGGTATTCGCGTCGCTTCGGCCCCGGACCACGACGGTCATCGGGCAGGATGTCTCAGCGGCAACGTGTGCGCTCACCGATCCCGTTCCGTGGCAGGCGAAGCGATCGCCGCCCCGGCTTCCGACCACTACCATGTCGGCCCCATCGCTCGCTTCCAACAGTACCGGCGCGGGCTCACCGGGCGACGCCTCGCCGCGGACGTGGACGCGGGGCGCGATCGTCCGCACCTCCGCCATCGCCGCGTCCACGATCGCGACGGCGAGGTCGCGGATGTACTCCTCGAACTCGTGGTCGCCCAACAGGCGCGTCGCCAGCGTGCGCCAGTTGTACGCCAAGACCACGGTCAGCGGGACCTCGCGGCGCTGGGCCTCCCGCGCCGCCCACCATAGGGCCATGAGACTTGACGGTGAACCGTCGGTACCGACGATGACTCTCGCGGCGTGCATCTGTCCCCCTTGCACGGTGCCCCTATCAAGCGTGCCGCGCCGGCGGTCGGGCCACGGTGCCGTTGGACCCGACCGGGACCGGACTTTGGTCACTGGCCGGCAGTCACCTGCCGGCCGCACGCACGAGGAACCGGTGGGTGCGGACCAGCTTGCCGTGGCCGTCGGGGAGACCGGGTGCCAGAGTAAGAAGTAAGGAGTCAATGGCCGCGACGCACCCTGTGAGCTCGAGTGCGGAGGGGGTGGCTCACATGGGGAAGGACAGCCCGCAGCGCCCCGCCGAGCGCGGCGAGCAGACGCCGTCGACCCGCACCATGCTCGCCGAACTGCCCTTCCTTTCGGCGGCGCGGCCATCGACGGCCCGCGCCGAGCTCGGCACGTTCCTGGAGCGGCCGGTCGCGCGGGCCGGTGGCATGCAGGAGACCCAGGATCGCCTGCGCGGTCTCCTGCGCGCGAATCTGGCGGTGGCCAGCGGCGTCGACCTGGAGGAGGTCCTGCGGCACATCGTGGACGCCGTGCGGGAACTGGTCCACGCGCGCTACGCCGTCATCGGCGTGGCCCGGCAGGGCCGGCTGCTCCGTTTCGTGCACGCGGGCGCCGATCACGACGTCGTGGCTCGGGTTGTCTGCATCATCGAGCAGGAGGCCGCGCCGAGCCTGGTCGTGGACCGGCCGCGGCGGATCTCCTCCTTCCTGGGCGCGCCCGTGCAGGTCGGGGGCCGGGTGTTCGCCAACCTGTACCTGGCCGGGAAGCGGGGCGCCGAGGAGTTCGCCGCCGAGGACGAGGACGTGCTGGCCGCGTTGGCCGCGGCTGCCGGTGTCGCGATCGAGGACGCCGGTGTGTTCGCCGAGTGCCAGCGGCGACAGCATTGGCAGGCGGGCATGGTCGAGATAACGACGCAGTTGTTGACCGGCAGCGACCCCGAGCAGGTGCTGCGGCAGATGGTTCGGGACGCGCTGGGTGTCAGCAACGCCGACGGCGCGAGCGTGACCGTGCCGACCGGCGACCCGCGGCGGCTGCGGGTCGCCGTCGCCGAGGGGTGCCTCCGCGCGTGGCAGGGAGAAACCTTCCCGGTGGAGGGGTCGGCGTCGGCGATCGCCATAGCCGAGCGGCGGGCGGTGCTGGTCGGGGATCTGGGCAGCGATCCGCGCCTCCGGGTGGCCGGGCATTGTCCGGACGAGGTGGGTGCCGCCGTGATCGCTCCGATCGCGAGCGACACCGGGGTGACCGGCGCCTTGATCGTGTCCAGGTTCCCGGACAAGGGTCACTTCGACGCGGCGGACCTGGAGATGATCGGCGGGTTCGCCGGGCAGGTGGCGCCGGTGTTGCAGGTGGCCGAGGCGCGCTGGTACGCCGAGTGGCTGCGGTTGCTCGAGGACCGGCAGCGAATCGGCGAGGACCTGCAGCACAGCGTGATCCAACGGCTGTTCACCCTCGGGCTGTCGATTCAGGCGATCGCCGGGCGGGTCGGCGACACCGAGGTGAAGCGATTGATCACGGACCGGGTCGAGGAGCTCGACGACATCATTCGTGACATCCGCGCCACGGTGTTCGCCCTACGCACCTCGGCCGGAGGCGACTAAAGCGGACCACGCCGGGAACACCGACATTCGAACCTCAAACCGTCCGCAGGGCGGTCGGGGTGACGTTCGCGGATCATGCCTGCGGGAGGTGGACCATGTCGACGTCGAAGCGTTGGAACGTGGAGGTTCTCGTCGACGAAGAAGCGGGACGGACGTACGCGGAAGCGTGCCTCCAGAGCGGTGCGGATACCCGGTTGGTGGGTGTCGGCCGAGCCAAGCTGCACCCGTCCGACCGCGACATCCCGGAGATCGGCGACGAGCTCGCCGCCGCACGGGCCCTATGCGATCTGGGCCAACGGCTGCTGCTGGCGGCCGCCGGTGACATTCAGGCAGTCACCCACGAGCCGGTGCACCTGGCCCGCTGATCGTCGGCTCATGAGCCGACGCCGGCTCGCCAGACGGCGGGGCGGGCCGGCCCATGAGTCGGTCAGGGCCGCAGTCGGTCAGGGCTTCACGATCTGACCCTTGCCGATCACGATGATCCCGTTGTCGGAGACCGTGTAGCGGCCGCGATCGCGCTCCAGGTCGACACCGATCTCGGTGCCCTCGGGGATGTGCACGTTCTTGTCGATGATGGCGTTGCGGATGACCGCGTGCCGGCCGACGTCAACGCCCTCCATCAACACCGAGCCCTCGACGTGCGCCCAGGAGTGGACGTGGACGTTGGGGGAGACGACGGAGTTTTCGACGAGCGAGCCGGAGATCACGGCACCCGGGGCCACCATGGAGCTGATGGCCCGCCCGAGGCGCTCCTGCCACCCGTGCACGAACTTCGCCGGCGGCCACGGCTGGTTCTCGGTGTAGATGGGCCACTCGTAGTTGTACAGGTTGAAGACCGGGTGGATCGCGATGAGATCCATGTGGGCGTCGTAGAAGGAGTCCAGCGTCCCGACGTCGCGCCAGTAGCCCCGGTCGCGGTCGGCGCTGCCCGGAACCTGGTTGTCGCGGAAGTCGTAGACGTTGGCGTCGCCGCGCTCCACGAACATCGGAATGATGTTGCCGCCCATGTCGTGCTTGCTGCTGAGGTCCTGCGCGTCCCGTTGGAGCGCGTCGATCAGCGCCTGGGTCGTGAAGACGTAGTTGCCCATGGACGCGTAGACCTCGTCGGGCGAGTCGGGCAGGCCCTGCGCGTCCGTCGGCTTCTCTCGGAAGGCGCGGATGCGCCGGCCATCCTCGGTCACGTCGATGACGCCGAACTGGTTGGCCATGGACAGTGGCTGGCGGATCGCCGCGACCGTGGCCCCGGCGCCGGAGGCAATGTGATCCTCGACCATCTGCCGGGGGTCCATCCGGTAGATGTGGTCCGCCCCGAACACGATCACGTAGTCGGGGCACTCGTCGTAGATCAGGTTGAGGTTCTGGTAGATCGCGTCCGCGGAGCCGGCGAACCAGCGCGGCCCGAGCCGCTGCTGTGCGGGCACGGGGGTGATGTAGTTGCCCAGCAGGTTCGACATCCGCCAGGTCCGGGTGATGTGCCGGTCGAGCGAGTGCGACTTGTACTGCGTCAGCACGACGATCTGCAGATAGCCGCCGTTGACGAGGTTGGACAGCGCGAAGTCGACCAGTCGGTACAGGCCGCCGAACGGGACGGCTGGTTTCGCGCGGTCGGCGGTCAGGGGCATCAGGCGCTTCCCCTCACCACCAGCGAGGACGATAGCGAGGACTTTCCGGGCCATACATCCGACGCTAACGATCAAACTGCCCCGCCACCAGCGGAGGGCGATACTTCTCAGGTTATGGTGCGGTGCGTGGCCGACATTTCTGCGCGCACCGGCAATCTCCGCGTCGACCTCCTGACCCGGGAGTACCCGCCGGAGGTCTACGGCGGCGCCGGGGTCCACGTCGAGTACCTGTCCCGGGAGCTTCGGCACCTCGCCGACACGCGGGTGCACTGCTTCGGGGCGCCCAGGCTCGAGGCGTGGGTGACCGCGTACGTCGAACCGCCCGGGCTGGACGGCGCCAACCCGGCGCTGCGCACGATGGGCGTCGATCTGGAGATGGCCGCGGGGTGCGCCGGGACCGACCTGGTGCACAGCCACACCTGGTACGCGAACTTCGCCGGCCACGTCGCCAAGCTCCTGTACGGGGTGCCGCACGTGGTGACCACGCACAGCCTCGAGCCGCTGCGGCCGTGGAAGGCCGAGCAGCTCGGCGGCGGGTACGCGCTGTCGTCGTGGGTCGAGCGCACCGCGATCGAGGCCGCCGACGCGGTGATCGCCGTGTCGCACGGGATGAAGCGCGACGTCCTGTCCGTCTACCCGGACGTGGACTCTTCCCGGATCCACGTCGTACACAACGGGATCGACACCGAGGAGTACAAGCCGGACCCGAACACCGACGTGCTGGAGCGGCTGGGGATCGATCACGAGCTGCCCAGCGTGGTCTACGTCGGGCGGATCACCCGGCAGAAGGGCCTGCCGTACCTGCTGCGCGCGGCGCGGTCGCTGCCGCCGCAGGCGCAGCTGGTCCTGCTGGCCGGCGCGCCCGACACCCCGGAGATCGCTGCCGAGGTGGAGGCGCTGGTCGACGAGTTGCGCGCCACCCGCGAGGGCGTGGTCTGGGTGCAGGCGATGCTCCCCAAGGACGAGGTCATCCAGGTACTGACGCACGCGACCGTGTTCGTCTGCCCGTCGATCTATGAGCCGATGGGCATCGTCAACCTCGAGGCGATGGCGTGCGAGACCGCCGTCGTGGCGACCGCGACCGGCGGCATCCCGGAGGTGGTCGAGGACGGGGTGACCGGCCTGCTGGTCGGAATCGAACAGGGCCCGGACGGCACTCCGCTGCACCCCGACACGTTCGTCGCCGAGCTTGCCGCGTCCATCAGCCAACTGCTCGAAGACCCTGACCGCGCCGCCGAGATGGGCCGTGCCGGCCGCCGGCGCGCCGTCGAGCACTTCTCCTGGGCGACGATCGCCGAGCGGACCCTGGAGATCTACCGCTCAGTGCTCAACACCCGTACTCCCTGAGTGCTGTCAGGCGGTGGACTCGTCTGACGCCGGTCGCAGCCAGAGCGCGCCGAGCGGCGGGATCCGCAGCGTCGCCGACGCGGGCAGGCCGTGCGACGGCGAGTTCTCGGCGTGCACGGTGCCGAGGTTGCCCACCCCGGAGCCGCCGTAGATGTCCGCGTCGGTGTTGATGACCTCCGCCCACGCGCCGGCCTGGGGCAGCCCGATGCGGTAGTTCTCGTGCGGAACGGCGGCGAAGTTGACCACGCAGACCAGCGGTGACCCATCCGGGGCGAGGCGGACGAAGGAGAAGGTGTTGTTCGCCGAATCCTCGGCGCTGATCCAGCGGAAACCAGCCGGGTCGGTGTCCCGCGTCCACAGCGCCGGGGTGTCGCGGTAGACCACGTTGAGGTCGGAGACCAGGCGCTTCATGCCGGCCCGGGCAGGGTCGGACAGCAGGCTCCAGTCGAGCCCCCGCTCCTCGCTCCACTCCCGGTCGTCACCGAGCTCCGAGCCCATGAACAGCAACTGCTTGCCGGGGTGCGCCCACATGAACGCCAGCAGCGCGCGTACGTTGGCGAGCTTCTGCCACAGGTCGCCGGGCATCTTGCCGACCAGGGACCCCTTGCCGTGCACCACCTCGTCGTGGCTGAGCGGCAGGACGTAGTTCTCGCTCCACGCGTACACCGTCGAGAAGGTCATCTGGTGGTGGTGCCACTGCCGGTGGACCGGCTCCTTGCTCAGGTAGGCAAGGGTGTCGTTCATCCAGCCCATGTTCCATTTGAAGCCGAAGCCCAGACCGCCTGCGTGGGTCGGCCGGGTCACGCCCGGCCACGCGGTCGACTCCTCGGCGACCGTGACGATCCCGGGGTGGTGCTTGTACACGCTCGCGTTCGTCTCCTGCAGGAACTCGATCGCGTCCAGGTTCTCCCGCCCGCCGTACTTGTTCGGCGTCCACTGCCCGGGTTGGCGCGAGTAGTCCAGGTAGAGCATTGAGGCGACCGCGTCCACCCGCAGCCCGTCGACGTGGAACTCCTCGCACCAGTACAGGGCGTTGGCCACGAGGAAGTTGCGCACCTCCCGGCGGCCGTAGTCGAAGATGTACGTGCCCCAGTCGGGGTGCTCGCCGCGCAGCGGGTCGGCGTGCTCGTACAGGGGCGTGCCGTCGAACCGGGCGAGGGCCCACTCGTCCTTGGGGAAGTGCGCGGGAACCCAGTCGATGAGGACGCCGATGCCGGCGGAGTGCAGCCGGTCGACCAGGTAGCGGAACTCGTCGGGGGTGCCGAAGCGGGCCGTCGGCGCGTAGTAGCCGGTGACCTGGTACCCCCAGGAGCCGCCGAAGGGGTGCTCCATGACCGGCATGAACTCCACGTGGGTGAAGCCCGTCTCGACGACGTACTCGGTGAGCTGGTCGGCCAGTTCCGTGTACGACAGGCCCGGCCGCCACGAGCCGAGGTGCACCTCGTAGATACTCATCGGCTCCACGTGCGGCTCGCTCTTGGCTCGCCGGGCGAGCCAGTCGGCGTCCTTCCAGTCGTAGTGCGACTCGTAGATCACCGACGCGGTGCGCGGCGGCACCTCCGTGGCTTTCGCGAGCGGATCCGCCTTCTCCCGCCAGACGCCGTCCTTGCCGAGGACGCGGTACTTGTACCGCTGCCCGACCTCGGCCTCCGGTACGAAGATCTCCCAGACCCCGCTGCCGCCGAGCGACCGCATCGGCCAGCCGTCGTCCGGGCCCCAGCCGACGAAGTCACCGGCGACCCGGATGCCCCGGGCGTTCGGCGCCCAGACCGCGAACGCGACCCCGTTTTCGCTGGGTTGCGAACCCAGCGCCTCCCACAGCCGCTCGTGCCGGCCCTCGCCGATCAGGTGCAGGTCCAGCTCGCCGAGGGTGGGCGGGTACCGGTACGGGTCGTCGTGCAGCTCGCCGTCGACCTCGATGCGGTAGTCGGGCACCCAGCCGGGCACCGTCGCCTCGAAGATGCCCCCGCGGTGGCACCGCTTCATCGGGTACCGCTTCACGCCGTCGGGAGTCTCCACGACGACCTCGACGATCGTGGCGCCGCGACGCAGTGTGCGGATCACCGTGTGGTCGTCGGTCGGGTGCGCGCCGAGGATGGCGTGCGGGTCGTGCACGTCGCCGCGGATCAGCTCGTCCATTCCACGTCCTTAGGAAGGCATAGTCGTACGGGAGGGTGCTAGCCGACGATCCGTTCGATCGCTTGCAACGGTATCCGCAGCCAGGTGGGGCGGTGCCGGGCCTCGTACGCCACCTCGTAGACGGCCTTGTCCAGCTCGTACGCGCACAGCAGCGCCTGCTGGTCGCGCGGGTCGAAGCCGGCGGTGCTCGCGTACCCGTCGCAGAACGCCGTCCGGTTGCGGTCGATCCACTCCCGTGCCCGGCGCGCGAGCTGGGTGTTGCCCGGCTCGTCGACGAGCATCTGGTACGCGGCGTACTCGTACGAGCGCAGCATGCCGGCGATGTCGCGCAGCGGGGAGTCGGGGCGGCGCCGCTCCTCGATCGGCTTGCCCGGCTCGCCCTCGAAGTCGATCAGCAGCCACGCCCGCGGTGTCCGCAGCACCTGGCCCAGGTGGAGGTCACCGTGGATGCGCTGGACGGCGACCTCGCTCGCGCCGGCCTCGCGGAACGTGTCGGCGATCGCCGACACGTACGGCGAGAGCTCCGGCACCTCGGTGGCGGTGGCGGTGAGCCGGGAGATCATCGCGTCGGTCGGCGGCGGCGCGGCGTGCGTGCCCAACTCCTTCGCGAGGGTCCGGTGTACCGCCGCGACCGCCTCGCCGAGCCGGCACGACTCGGCGGCGAAGTCGCCGCCCACCTCGTCGGGGTGCAGGTCGGCCTCTGCGAACAGGTCCCGCACGCTCGCGGTGGCCATCGCCCAGCCTTCGGCGGAGTTCTCCGCGTACTCGGTCACCATGCCGAGGGACACGGGCTGGCGATCGTCGTCGGTGGTTTCGATCGCTCCCAGCAACCGTGCGACGTGGACGCAGCCGGCCCGGGCGAGCACCCGGTTGAGTTCGAGGTCGGGGTTGATCCCGGGGGTCGCCCGGCGGAAGACCTTCAGCAGCGCCGCACCGTCGTACACGACGCTGGTGTTGGTCTGCTCCGCGTCGGACACCCGGGCGGGCGCGTCGAGCGGTAGCTGCGCACCGGGCTCGGCGCCGAAGCGCAGGTCGTCCACGACCGCATTGACGGCAATCATCGCGAGCAGTCGGCGCGCCGACTCCTCGTCGTAGAGCGCGTCGTAGGCGGTGCGTTCGCCGTGCGCACCGATCAGGGCCACCTGGGCATACTCGGCCAGCGGCGTGCGGTCCCAGCCGACGAAGACCTGGTAGCGCTCGGTGCCGCCGTCGGCGTACGAGACATCGAGCAGAAGGTGGTCGAGGTCGTCGTGCAGGCGGGTCACCTTCGCCGGCCGGGCGCCGGTCAGCGTGCGGTTGCGGCCGGCGAACCAGCGTTGGTGCGGCAGCCAGTCCGCGAACGGCAGGGCCATCATGTCCTCGACGGGAGTCATTCGTTCTCCTCGGGGCCGCACAGCTGGAACCAGTAGAACCCGTGTCCGGGCAGGGTGAGCAGGTACGGCAGCTGTCCGACGCGCGGGAACGGCACCCGTCCGAGCAACTCGATGGGGCGATAGCCGGCCCACTGCTGCAGGGGAAGTTCGATGGGTTGGGGGAAGCGGGACAGGTTGTTCACGCACAGCACCACGTCGTCGCCGTGCTCACGGATGAAGGCCAGGACGGTGGGGTTGGAGCCGCCGAGGTCGTGGAACGTGCCCAGGGCGAACGCCTCGTGCCTGCGGCGCGCCGCGAGCATGGTGCGGGTCCAGTTCAGTACCGACGGGCCGCTGTCGCGCTGGGCCTCCACGTTGACGGCCTGGTAGCCGTACACCGGATCCTGGACGACCGGAAGGTAGAGCCGGCCGGGGTTGGCCCGGGAGAACCCGGCGTTGCGGTCGGGGGTCCACTGCATCGGCGTGCGTACGCCGTCGCGGTCGCCGAGCCAGATGTTGTCACCCATGCCGATCTCGTCGCCGTAGTACAGCACCGGGGAGCCGGGCAGCGACAGCAGGAGCGCGGTGAACAGTTCGATCTGGTTGCGGTCGTTCTCCAGCAGCGGGGCCAGCCGCCGGCGGATGCCGACGTTCGCCTTCATCCGCGGGTCCTTGGCGTACTCCGCGTACATGTAGTCGCGCTCTTCGTCGGTGACCATCTCGAGCGTCAACTCGTCGTGGTTACGCAGGAAGATGCCCCACTGGCAGGTCTCCGGGATCGCCGGCGTCTGCGCGATGACCTCGGAGATCGGGAAGCGGGACTCGCGGCGGACCGCCATGAAGATGCGCGGCATGAGCGGGAAGTGGAACGCCATGTGGCACTCGTCGCCACCGGTCTCCGGGTCGCCGAAGTACTCCACCACGTCGGCCGGCCACTGGTTGGCCTCGGCGAGCAGCACCCGGCCCGGGTACTCGTCGTCGATGACCTTGCGGCAGTTCTTGAGGAACGCGTGGGTCTCCGGCAGGTTCTCGCAGTTGGTGCCCTCGGCCTCGAACAGGTACGGCACCGCGTCGAGCCGGAACCCGTCGATGCCCAGGTCGAGCCAGAACCGCAGGACGTTGAGCATCTCCTGCTGGACCGCCGGGTTGGCGTAGTTGAGGTCGGGCTGGTGGTGGAAGAACCGGTGCCAGTAGAACTGCTTGCGCACCGGGTCGAACGTCCAGTTGGACTCCTCGGTGTCGACGAAGATGACCCGGGCCTCGTCGTACTTCTTGTCGGTGTCGCTCCAGACGTAGTAGTCACCGTAGGGGCCGGTCGGGTCGCGGCGCGACTCCTGGAACCAGGGGTGCTGGTCGGAGGTGTGGTTCATCACCAGGTCGGTGATGACCCGGATGCCGCGCCGGTGCGCCGCGTCGAGCAGGGCCACGACGTCCTCGACGGTGCCGAACTCCGGCAGCACCTTGTAGAAGTCGCGGATGTCGTAGCCGCCGTCGCGCAGCGGCGAGTCGTAGAACGGCGGCAGCCAGAGGCAGTCGACGCCGAGCCACTGCAGGTAGTCCAGCCGTTCGATGAGCCCGCGCAGGTCACCCAGGCCGTCGGCGTTGGAGTCGTGGAAGGCCCGGACGAGCACCTCGTAGAAGACCGCCCGCTTGAACCAGGTCGGGTCGGTCGGCAGGATCCGGGCGTGGCCGAAGTCGTCCGCCGTCGGATGTTCGACCACTCCATCGGAAGCGACGTGACTTCCTTCAGCCGGGTCTAGAGTGTGCTGCGCCGCTTCCATAGTTTTTTTACCTACCCGCGTACAACTTGCTACTAAACGTTGATCGTGACTAATCGCGGCGATGAACCGAGAAGACGTGCGCCGGTTGCAGGTACGGGTCGATGCGGACCGCGTTGTGCTGTCCCCAGTCGTACTCCGTGCCGGTCAACTCGTCGCGCGCGGTGAACCGCTCGTGCCAGTCCAGGCCCAGCGCCGGCATGTCGAGGGTCGTATTGCCCCAGTGCACGTTGCCGGCGTCGAACGTACACACGACGAGCACCGTGTTGCCGGAGTCCGGGTCACGCTTCGACCAGCACAACAGGGCATCGTTGTCGATGTCGTGGAAGTAGAGGTTACGCAGCCAGTGCAGGGCCGGGTTGGCCCGGCGGATCTCGTTGAGCCGTGCGATGAACGGGGCCAGTGACCGATCCTCGGCCTCGGCCGCAGCCCAGTCCCGGGGGCGCAACTGGTACTTCTCGTTGTCCAGGTACTCCTCGGCGCCGGGCCGGGCGATGTGCTCGAAGAGTTCGAAGCCGGCGTACATGCCCCACGATGGGGACAGCATGCTGGCCAGGATCGCCCGGATCTTGAACATCGGCGGGCCGCCGTGCTGCAGGGTCTCGTGGAGGATGTCCGGGGTGTTGGGCCAGAAGTTGGGCCGCATGTAGTCGGCCGCCCGGACCAACTCCTCGCAGTACTCCCGCATCTCCCGGGCGTTCGTGCGCCAGGTGAAGTAGGTGTACGACTGGGTGAAGCCGACCTTTCCGAGCCCGTGCATCACGGCCGGCCGGGTGAACGCCTCGGCCAGGAACAGCACGTCCGGATCGGTCTCCTTGACCTTCCAGATCAGCCAGTGCCAGAAGTCGAACGGCTTGGTGTGCGGGTTGTCGACCCGGAAGATCTTGATGCCCTGGTTCATCCAGTGCAGCACGACCCGCAGGATCTCCGTGCGGATGCCCTCCGGGTCGTTGTCGAAGTTGAGCGGGTAGATGTCCTGATACTTCTTCGGCGGGTTCTCGGCGTACGCGATGGTCCCGTCCGGCTTGGTGGTGAACCACTCCGGGTGCTCGGTGACCCATGGATGGTCCGGTGCGGTCTGCAGCGCGAGGTCCATCGCGACCTCGAGGCCGTGCTCACGCGCCGCCTCGATGAACCTCCGGAAGTCCTCGAGCGTGCCCAGCTCCGGATGGATCGCGTCGTGCCCGCCCTCGCCCGAGCCGATCGCCCACGGCGAGCCTACGTCGCCGTCGGAGGCGACGAGCGCGTTGTTGCGCCCCTTTCGGTTGACCCGACCGATCGGGTGGATCGGCGGCAGGTACAGCACATCGAAGCCCATCCTCGCGACCTCGGGCAGCCGCCGGGTAGCGGTTTCGAACGTGCCGTGCCGGATCGGCCGGCCCTCGTCGGTCACCTCGGCGCCCTCGGAGCGGGGAAAGAACTCGTACCACGACGAGAAGAGCGCCCGCTGTCGATCCACCCAGATCCGGTACGGCTCACTGCCCGTGACCAGTTGCCGGACTGGGTACTGCCAGAGGAGGTCGGCCAGCGACAGCGCGGGGGAGACCCGCTCGTACAGCGGGGCGTCCTGCTTGCGCAGCGCGGCCACCGCTTCGAGGACCTGGGACTGCGAGGACTCGGGGACTCCTCCCGCGGCCCGCTCCAGGATCTCGGCGCCCTCGGCGAGGTCGTTGCCGAGGTCCTCGACGCCCTGACCAGCGTCGATCTTCTTCAGGATCGAGGACCGCCAGTACAGGTACGGATCGTCGAACGCCTCGATCCGGAAGCTCCAGAAGCCGATCGCCTCGGGTCGGACGGTCGCATGCCACATGTCGTCGTCACCGGGCTGCATCCGGGTGAACGGCCCCTGCTGGCCGTCCGGGCTCTCCAGGACGACGTTGCACCCGAGCGCTTGGTGACCTTCGCGGTAGCACCGGGCCGCCACCGGCACCAGTTCACCGACGACCGCCTTCGCCGGGTAGCGCCCGCACGCCACGGAGGGCGCGACATCCTCGATGAAAAACCGTCCGGCCATGATTGTTACGTTATCCACTTGACAGCGAATCGGCTCGGTCGGGATGAGAATCATCTCGGTCAGGTTCGATCAGTTCGGGTCCTGGGCAGGTCATTCCCGACGGTCCAGTCGTGCGCCCCGTGAGGAGGCTCATCCATGTCGGTCCACCCCCGTGCCGGTCAGCCCGCCCGGCCTGAAGACCTCGTCGACGTGCCCCGCCTCATCACGGCCTACTACGCCGAGCACCCGGATCCGGCCTCGCCCGCGCAGCGCGTGGCGTTCGGCACCTCCGGCCACCGTGGATCGAGCTTCACGTGCGCGTTCAACGAAGACCACATCGTGGCGATCGCGCAGGCGATCTGTGAGTACCGCCGGGAGCAGGGCACCGATGGGCCGCTGTTCCTCGGCCGCGACACGCACGCCCTGTCGTACCCCGCGACGGTGAGTGCGCTGGAGGTGTTCGCTGCCAACGGGGTCACCGTGCTTGTTGACAGCCGGGACGGCTACACGCCGACGCCGGCGGTGTCGCACGCGATCCTGACGCACAACCGCGGACGGACCTCGGGCTCTGTTTCCGGCCCCGGGTCCGGGCTTGCCGACGGCGTCGTCGTCACGCCGTCCCACAACCCGCCCGAGGATGGGGGCTTCAAGTACAACCCCCCGCACGGCGGGCCGGCCGGCACCGATGCCACCCGGTGGATCCAGGACCGGGCCAACGAACTGATCGCCGGCGGGCTGCGGGGCGTACGGCGCATCCCGTACGCCCGTGCCCGGGCGGCGGACACGACGCAGCCGTACGACTTCCTGGGAGCGTACGTCGACGATCTTCCCTCGGTCGTGGACCTCGAGGCGATCCGCTCGGCGGGCGTGCGCATCGGCGCCGACCCGCTCGGCGGCGCCAGCGTCGCGTACTGGGCGGAGATCGCGTCCCGGCACGGGCTGAACCTGTCCGTGGTCAACCCGGAGGTCGACCCGACGTTCCGGTTCATGACACTGGACTGGGACGGCAAGATTCGCATGGACTGCTCGTCCCCGTACGCGATGGCCTCGCTGATCGACAGGCGAGCGGAGTACCAGATCGCGACCGGCAACGACGCCGACGCCGACCGGCACGGGATCGTCACCCCGGACGCGGGGCTGATGAACCCCAACCACTACCTGGCCGTCGCGATCGACTACCTGTTTCGCAACCGCGGCGAGTGGCCCGCGGACGCGGCCGTCGGCAAGACGCTGGTCTCCTCGTCGATGATCGACCGGGTGGCCGCCGACCTCGGCCGCCCGCTACTGGAGGTGCCGGTCGGCTTCAAGTGGTTCGTGCCCGGGCTGCTCGACGGCTCCGTCGCCTTCGGCGGCGAGGAGAGCGCGGGCGCGTCGTTCCTGCGCCGCGACGGCAGCGTCTGGACCACCGACAAGGACGGCATCATCATGTGCCTGCTGGCCTCGGAGATCACTGCGGTGACCGGGCGTACGCCCAGCCAGCACTACGCCGACCTGGTCGCCCGCTTCGGCGACCCGGCGTACGCCCGGATCGACGCCCCGGCGACCCGCGAGGAGAAGGCCGTCCTCGGCAAGTTGTCACCCGATCAGGTGAAGGCGACGACCCTGGCCGGCGAGCTCATCACGGCCACCCTGACGGCCGCGCCCGGCAACGGCGCGGCCATCGGCGGGCTGAAGGTGGCCACCGAGTCCGGATGGTTCGCGGCGCGCCCGTCCGGTACCGAGGACGTTTACAAGATCTACGCCGAGTCGTTCCGGGGACCGGAGCACCTGGCGCAGGTTCAGGACGAGGCCCGGGCGCTCGTGTCGGAGGTGCTGGAGCGCGCTTGACGGCTACTTCCGCAGCGTGCTGAGAGCCTCGCGGGTGACGTCGGCCGTCGCCGGCAGCGCCGCGATGATGCGCTGGCGAACATGCCGCCCACGCCGACCGAGTTGATCGCCTTATCGCTCATCGTCGCCCAGAACGTCAGCCAGCACGCCGCTGCGAGCACCAGGATTCCGGTTGCTGCCCCGATTGCTCGACCAATGCCCATACCTGAATTCTCAATGATCACCGAGAGTTTTCGGGCGCGATGCCCCGAAAACTCTCGGTGATCAGTTGATGTGTCAGATCAGGGCCGGCACCTTCTTGGTGATCGGCACCGCGAGGACCGTCGGCCCTTCGGCCTTCGTCGCCGCGCCGAGCGCGTCGGCGAGCGCGTCGGCCGACTCGACCCGTTGGCTCTGGCAGCCGTACCCACGTGCGATCGTCGGAATGTCCAGGCCGGGCAGGTCCAGACCGGGCACGCCCGGGGTGTGCTCGAACTCGGCGAACGCCTTCAGGATGGCGTACTCCTCGTTGAACGGCACCACGAAGACCACAGGCAGGCGGTGCTGCGCGGCCGTGTACAGCGCCTGGATCGAGTACTGGAACGAGCCCTCGCCGATGACCCCGACCACCGGCCGGCGCCGGCCGGTGTGCCGCTCGCCCAGGGCGATCCCGACCGACGCCGGGAGCGCGTACCCCAGCCCGCCGCTCGACGCGGTGAAGAAGGACGCCGGACGCTTGATGCGCAGGTACTGCTTGAGCGCCTTCATGTTCGACGGGCTCTCCTCCACCAGGATGCCGTCCTCGGGCCACACGCGGGCGAGCGTGGCGTACAGCGCGTCCGGCGACAGGGGAGTGGTCATCTCGGGCTCGGACGGGGCCGATTGCGGCTGCGGACCCGACCGGTCCGACGCTGGGAGCTGCTCGGCGAGCGCGGCGCAGGCCAGGGCGGGGTCGGCCAGGAGACTGTCGCCCACGGGCGCGCGCGCCGCTTCGTCCGGGTCGTCGGTGACGTGCAGCAGTCGGGTGCCTTCGGGCAGGTACTGGCCGGGAACGTACGGGTAGTACCGGAACACCGGGGCGCCGATCACCAGTATGAGGTCGTGGCCCTGCAGCGTCTCGGTGACCGGCCCGATCGCCGGCGGCAGCATCCCCTGGTACTGGGGGTGGTCCTCGGGGAAACTGGCACGCATTGACCAGGGCGCTGACCACACCGGCGCGCGCAGCTTCTCCGCGAGCCGCACCGCGTCGTCCCAGCCGCCGGCACGGTCGACGCCACCGCCGAACACGATCGCGGGGTTACGTGCGCCGGCCAGCGCGTCGACGAACTCGCGCAGCATGTCGGGCTCGGCGGCGATGCGCGCACTGACCTTCCGCCGCGCCGGGGCGCCGTCGGCCGGCTGCTCCCAGTCGTCCATCGGGATGGACAGGAAGACCGGGCCGGAAGGCGGCTGCACGGCAAGAGCGTACGCCTGCATGAACGCCGCTGGGACGTCCTGGGCGCGCGCCGGCTCGTAGCTCCACTTCACGTACGGCATGGGCAGGAGGTGCGCGTACCGGTTGGTCAGCAGTGGTTCGAGCCGGAGCATGTCGCGGTGCTGCTGTCCGGACGACACG
This sequence comes from Planosporangium flavigriseum, assembly GCF_011947225.1. Taxonomy (GTDB): domain Bacteria; phylum Actinomycetota; class Actinomycetes; order Mycobacteriales; family Micromonosporaceae; genus Planosporangium; species Planosporangium flavigriseum. The sequence continues at coordinate 150,019 of NZ_JAATVW010000010.1, forward strand.
ATGAGCGGTGTCCGGTTGTGCCAGGCGGTGGCGAGGTTGCCCATCCCGTTGCCGACGCCCGGCGTGGTGTGCAGGTTGACGTGCGCAGGCTTCCCGGTCACCTGTGCGTACCCGTCGGCCATCGCAACCGCCGAGGCCTCCTGCAGCGCGAGCACGTACGTGAAGTCGGACGGGAACCGCTCGAGAAACGGCTCCTCGGTGGAGCCGGGGTTACCGAAGACGGTGGTCATACCGAGATCGCGAAGCAGGTCGTAGGTGACCTCGCGGACCGTAGCCATGAAGAACCCCCCCTGGGTCGCGGGTGAGGCTTTCGCCGAGCCTCTTCCCCTTTATGACCCAGGGGGGTTTCTTCACTCGCGATCCGCGGGACTCAATCCCGCGACCTCACCTGATCAGGTCAGCCAGGGGAGCACCCGCAGTCGGATGGTCTGGGGCATGCCGCGCAGCTTGGTCAGCACGTCTTCGGTGTAGTCCTGGCCGATGTCGGTGAGCAGGTAGCCGACCTCGCCGCGGGTGCCGAGCAGCTGGCCCTCGATGTTGACGGAGTGCGCGGCCAGGATGCTGTTGACCTCGGCGAGCACACCCGGAACGTTGTGGTGCACGTGCGCCAGCCGGTGGTTGCCGGGCTGCAGCGGCAGCGCCAGCGTGGGGAGGTTGACGCTGAGCGTCGTGGTGCCATCGACGACGTACCGGTGCAGCTTCTCGGCGACGAACGAGCCGATGTCGGCCTGAGCCTCCTCGGTCGAGCCGCCGATGTGCGGGGTGAGGATCACGTTGGGCAGGCCGCGCAGCTCGGAGCGGAACTCGTCGCCGCGCCCCTTGGGCTCGGTGGGGAAGACGTCGACCGCGGCGCCGCCGAGGTGGCCGGAGTCGAGGTAGCGGCGCAGGGCGGTGTGGTCGATCACGAAGCCACGGCTGAGGTTGAGGAACAGGCTGCCCGGGCGCATGCGGGCGAACTGCTCCTCGCCGAAGAAGCCGCTGTTGCCGGGCCGGCCGTCCACGTGCAGCGTGACCACGTCGGACAGCTCGAGCAGCTCGTCGAGGGTCGCGCAGCGGTGCGCGTTGCCCAGCGCCAGCTTGTCGGCCGTGTCGTAGAAGACGACCCGCATGCCCAGGTTCTCGGCGAGCACGGACAGCTGGGTGCCGATGTTGCCGTAGCCGACGATGCCCAGCGTGCGCCCGCGCACCTCGTGGCTGCCCGCCGCGTCCTTGTTCCACACGCCGGCGTGCATCGCCGAGTTCTTCTCGGTCAGCCGTCGGGTCAGCGCGATGATCTCGGCCAGGGCCAGCTCGACCACGCTACGGGTATTGGAGAACGGGGCGTTGAACACCGCGATACCGGTGCGTGCGGCTTCGCCGAGGTCGATCTGGTCGGTGCCGATGCAGAATGCGCCGATCGCCCGCAGCTCCGGGGCGGCGGCCAGCGCCTTGGCGGTGACCTGCGTCTTCGACCGGATGCCGAGCAGGTGCACGCCGTCGAGCCGCTTGATCAGCTCGTCCTCGTCCAGCGCCCGGGAGATGGTTTCGACCTCGTGGCCCTGTGATTCCAGCAGGGCGACCGCATCCTTGTGGATGTTTTCGAGCAGCAGGGTACGCACGGGTTCGTTTTTGAGCACGCAACGAGGATAGTTCAGAGTGCTGGGTGAAATGGAACTGACCATATCGTGAGCGGCGCATCTCACATTTTGGGAGACCTGCAGTGGTCACGCAGATCAAGGCGTGCCTCAACGGTAGCCGGCGCCCTGCTGAGCACCGGGCGGTACCGGCCCCGGAGGCGAGCCGGTGCCCGATAACGCCGAATTGGTCCGGTTCGGGCTGGAGCTCTGGACCGGCCGGCTCGCGTTACCGCCCGGCGTATCCGGGAATGCGATGAGGGAGGACTAGGGAGGTACATGTGACCATGCCGTCGAATCCCGCAGACGGTCCGGCGCCGGGTCTTCCCGGTTCCGGATCCCCGAACATTCCGGCCGGCCCGGCCGGAGTGCCCACGGCGCCGGGTGGCAGTGTGACCGGCCCGTTCTCCGAGCGCCCGACGGTGACCGTCGCGACGTTCGAGGAGTACGAGCCGGCGCAGCGCGCCGTGGACTACCTGTCCGACAACCAGTTCCCAGTTGAGCACACCGTCATCGTCGGCACCGACCTTCGCCTGGTCGAAAAGGTGCTCGGCCGGATGACCACCGGCCGCGCGGCGCTCGCGGGCGCCGCTACCGGCGCGTGGTTCGGCCTGCTGATCGGTCTGCTGCTGAGCATCTTCACGGTGTCCGCGTGGTGGGCACTGCTGCTCACCGGCCTGATCATCGGCGCCCTGTGGGGCGCGGCCTTCGGCGCGATCGCGCACGCCATGACCGGCGGTCGGCGTGACTTCGCCTCCCGCAGTGCCCTGGAGGCGGGCCAGTACGCCGTCATGGTGGACACCGAGCACGCCGAGCAGGCCCGGCAGTTGCTGACCCGCCTGAACTGGCAAGCCAGCGGCGCCGGTACGCCCTGACCGCCCGTACCGGCTTCGGGGTGGTCCCGGCGAGGGAGCCACCCCGAAGATCCGCGGTCAGACGCCGACCGGGTACGTCTCGGGCTCTTGGGCCTCGACGCGGTAGACGTGCAGCGGCCGTACCGCACGGGTCTCGTCGAAGAAGCAGAACGCGTCGTAGCGGTCACCGAGCTTGGTCGGCACGTAGTTGCCCCAGTGCTCCCGGTTCGGGCGGTAGACCACGCCGATCGCGCGGTGGTCGAGCCAGTCGGTGAGCAGGCGGGGCCGCGGGCCACCGGCGGGCGGGAAGACGAACTGCGCCTGCGGTGGCGCGTCGGCGTGCAGCGCGTCCTCGAGCGAGCCAGGTCGGGCCATCGGTACCCGCATGACCTCCATGGGCGCGCCCCACTCGTTGCCGGCCATCACGGTGCCGCGGTGCGTGCCGAAACCGACGAGCACGACGTTGTCCCGCCCGTAGCGCTCCCGGCCGAGCTGGCCGATGTTGAACATCCCGGCGCGGGTCATGTCGGTGGCGCGCGCGTCGCCGACATGGGTGTTGTGCGCCCACACCACGGCCTTGGAGTCCGGCCCGTAGCGCGTCAGCAGCCGGTCGAGGGTGTCCATCATGTGCTGGTCGCGAACGTTCCACGAGTTCGCGCCGCCGGCGACCATCGCGCGGTAGTAGCGCTCGGCCCCGGCCACGACCTCGGCGTTCTGCCAGACGCCGAACTCCTCGCCGCCGCCTTCGGCTGCGTGCTCCCGCGCCGCCCGCAGCAGCTTGACGACGTCCTCCTCGCAGCTCATGGGTATGAACCGGGTGGCCATGGCGTAGCGCTGCGGGTCCTCGCCGAACGGCTCGAAGCACCGGTAGGCGTCCACCGCCATCCCGACCTTGTCGGGGTCGTGCTCCTGCAGGTGGAGGATCAGCTCCCGCATCGACTCCCACAGTGAGTACACGTCCAGCCCGTGGAAGCCGGCCCGCGCTGCCGGCTCCAGGTTGACGTTGCGGTCGCGCAACCAGCAGCAGAAGTCGACGACCTCCTCGTTGGCCCACATCCAGGTGGGCCAACGCTCGAACGCATCGAGGGCCTCGCGGGGGTCGTCGGGCGCGTCGCCGCGGCAGCGCACCGACCGGTCGACCCGGTCGCAGTCGGGCCAGTCACCCTCCACGCCGACGAACGAGAATCCGCGCTCCTCGATCAGCCGCCGGGTAAGGATCGCCCGCCACGCGTAGAACTCATGCGTACCGTGGCTCGCCTCGCCTAGCATGACGATCCGGGCGTCGCCGACGCGGTCCAGTAACGGGTCTAGGTCGCGGGCGTCGGTGAGCGGCGCCGCGAGTTGTCTGATGTCGTCGGTGTAACGCCTCACGTCGGGCCACCTCCTCATGGCTGGCCGGCAGGTTCCGTCGATGCTCGGGCGGGGTGTCACTACCCACTGTCGAGCAGCTAAACCCGCTTTCCGGTGGCTAACCTGACTGGCCAGCCACGCCGGGTCAGCGCGCGCCGGTGGCGGTCGCCACGCTGACCTTCTTCACCTGCGACACCAGCTCCCGGCAGAAGGCCGGAAGGTCGTCCGGCTTGCGGCTGCTGATGAGGGGGAAGTTCCCGCCCGTGCACACCACCAGTTGCTCGTCGACCCATTCGGCCCCGGCGTTGCGGTAGTCGACGGCCAGGCTCGGCCACGAGGTGACCCGGCGGTCGCGTACCGCGTCGACGTCGATGAGTACCCAGCCGCCGTGGCAGATCACGGCCACGGGCCGCCCGGTGGCCACGAAGCGACGTACGAAGTCGCGGGCCGGCTCCTGCCAGCGCAGGAGATCGCCGTTGGCGACGCCGCCCGGCAGGACGAGCGCGCTGTAGTCCTCGGCGCGGGCCGCGTCCGCGGTCTCGTCCACGCTGAACGTGTCGGCCGGTGTGAGGTGGTTGAACGCCTGTACTGTTCCGGGCTCGACCGAGATGAGGCGGGCATCTCCGCCCGACTGCTCGACCGCCTTCCATGGCTCGGTCAGCTCGACCTGTTCGATACCTTCCTTGGCGACAAGGAACGCGACGGACTTTCCATTGATGCTCATGTTCGCCTTCCCGTGTTCGACGTCTATACCGGTTGGTTACCGCCGATCGAGGGGCCTAAACTCCGGCCAGTTCGGCTACGGCGACGCGCTCGCCCCCGTGAAGGTGAACGCGGCGGCCGTACGCCGTGGGCGGCTGCCGCGTGCCCGGTCGGGCGTCGCGCTTTCCCCGGTGTGGGTGAGTCGCACGCAAGCCTGGAACCCCGGCTATGCATTTCTCCATGTTCTTGCTAGCGTTAGCGACGTTTTTGGGTAGGTGGTTCGCCTAATCGCAGCCGTTTGACGGATCGCGGTGTTGAGTTGCTGCTGTCAGTGGGTCAGGCGATGTGGGGCCGCTAGACCAAGACGGCCAAGGCCTGCGAGTGCAGGTCTTCCCGCCTGACAAGGAGTTTGCAATGGCACAGGGCACCGTGAAGTGGTTCAACGCTGACAAGGGCTTCGGCTTCATCAGCCAGGACGAGGGCGGCAGCGACGTGTTCGTCCACTTCTCCGCCATCCAGTCCAACGGCTACCGTTCGCTGGAGGAGAACCAGCGGGTCGAGTTCGAGATCGTGCAGGGCCAGAAGGGTCCGCAGGCCGAGCAGGTCCGCCCCCTCTGAATCGTGCACCGGGGCCCGGTTTTCCGGCTCCGATGAACGACCGGTTGCGCGAAGGCGGTTGACCTGGCGTTACCGTCCGGCGTTCGATCCCCGCATCTTCCGATGCGGGGATCGTCGTGTTTTGGTAACTGCCGGTTACCGAAGGAAAACGGGCAGCGACGGGAGCCGTCACTAATGAATATCCCGTTGCGCGGCGCTGATTGGACGCGCGATAAACATGTCTTTGCGCTGTTGCCGTTTCGCGGCTACCGTTACTCGACGGTAGGGCCGCAAGTTTTTGGAAGGACCATTCTGATGGCGAAAAAAACGATCCACATGCTGATCGACGACCTCGACGGCGGCGAGGCGGCGGAGACCGTCAAGTTTGCTATTGACGGCGTTCAGTACGAGATCGATCTGTCCGCGGACAACGCCGCGAAAATGCGGGACGCGCTGGCCCCCTTTGTGGCGGCCGGGACGAAGGTCGGCCGCTCCGGTGGCGTCGTGCGAGTGGCAGCGCCGCGCGGACGTGGTTCCGCGCCGGTGGACCGCGACCAGAACCGGGCCATCCGCGAATGGGCTCAGGCCAAGGGCATCGCGGTTTCCGACCGCGGCCGGATCAAGCAGGAGATCGTCGATCGGTACCACGCCGAGGCCGGTCACTGACCACCCCCCATCGAAGTCTCCGGCGGAATTCAACTCTCCGCCGCGCAACTGACTCGGGCCGGATGCCGCACTCGCGGGCGTCCGGCCCGAGTGTGTAAACGCCTGGGTTGATCTCGTGCGGATTTCGATATCACCGGCGGCCTGATCGCCGGCCTGGGTGACCTGGCCATTGTGGCCCGGCCCGTGACTTGATTGACGTAGGCCATTGTGATGGCGGTCTGTTCAGGGCCGCCGCCTACCGCGACAATGACCCCGTATGAGTCAGTCGGGGCCTGATATGCGCGCGTCGCACCGGGAACGGCAAGAGACGGTCCGAGCGGTGCGCGGGCAGTTTCGCGAAGGCCGCCTGTCCAGTCCGGCGCCGGTCGGCCCGGGAGACCTGCTCGACTTCGGATCATGCCGGTTCGTGATCGTGGACAAGTGCCCCCGGCCGGACGGCGGCACTGTGCTGCTCTTCCCAGGCAATGTGGCCGGCCGCTGAGTGGTTCGAGTCGCTGAGGGGGTCCGGTAGGTTGCAGGTTTCGCCCGGTTTCGGCCGGGTAGCGCGCCTTTTAATGGAGCTCCGGTCGACGAGGGGGCACCTGATGACGACCGTACGTGAGGTCATGACTCGCGATCCCATCACGATGGACGTCGACACCGTCATCTCGGCGATCGCCCGACAGATGCGCGACGCCTACATCAGCGACGTGATCGTCACTGAGGGAGACCGGGTCCGCGGCATCGTAACCGAGCGCGACATCCTGATACGCGCCGTGGCGGAGGACGCCGACCCCCGGGCCACGACCGCGGGCGACGTGCTGACCCGCGACCTGGTGACGGTCGCACCGGACGACGACATCAAGGCGGCCGAGGGGCTGATGCGCGTCAACGGGATCAAACACCTGCCGGTGTGCGACGGTGACCGCCTCGTGGGGATCGTGGCCCTGGGCGACCTCGTGGTGGAAGAGCAGCCCGAGTCCTTCTTCGCCGGGGTCGAGGTCGAAGACCGGAACGGCTGACCACGCCGGGAGGTGCCGGATGCGGATGCGCGTCGGAGCCGTCTTCCCGCAGACCGAGATCGGAGCCGATCCGGCCGCGATCCGAAAGTACGCGACGGCTGTACAGGACCTGGGGTACGACCACCTCCTCACGTACGAGCACGTCATCGGCGCCGACCCTGGGTACTACCACGGCTGGACCGGTCCGTACACCATGTACAGCCAGTTCCACGAGCCGATGGTGCTCTTCGGGTACCTGGCCGCGATCACCTCGCTGGAGCTGGTCAACGGGATCCTCGTGCTGCCCCAGCGGCAGACCGTGCTGGTGGCCAAGCAGGGGGCGGAGGTCGACATCCTCACCGGCGGTAGGTACCGGATGGGTGTGGGCGTCGGCTGGAACCCGGTGGAGTACGAGGCGCTCGACCAGGACTTCGGCCTGCGCGGCAAGCGGATCGAGGAGCAGATCGAGCTGCTGCGTGAACTGTGGACCAAACCCAGCGTCACGCACGTGGGTGACTTCGAGAAAATCACCGCGGCGGGGCTCAATCCGCTGCCGGTGCAGCGGCCGATCCCGATCTGGATGGGCGCGGACTACCCGCCCGGGTTCCGGCGGGCCGGCCGGATGGCCGACGGGTGGTTTCCGCAGATGCGGCCCGGGCCGGATCTGGTAGCGGCCAAGCGCATTGTCGACGAGGCGGCGCGCGAAGCCGGCCGGGATCCGGACAAAATCGGCATGGAGGGGCGGATTCAGTACGGTCCGCACGGCTCCGACGCCGTCGTCGACGAGGCGTACGAGTGGGAGCGGCTCGGCGCGACCCACGTCTGCGTCAACACGATGGGTGCCAACCTGCCCAATGTCGACGAGCACATTGCGGCGCTGAGCGCGGTGGTACGCACCGACCGGCGGCTGGTCGCCGCGTCCGGGTAGTGGGTCGGTCGATCGCGTAGCTGTAGATTTCGGTACATGACGATCCTTACAGAAGATGACATCGCCCTGCTCAGCGAGGCTCAGCTGGCCCACGTCGCGGTGATCGACGCGGACGGGGCTCCGCACGTGACGCCGGTCTGGGTCGACACCGACGGCGAGCACGTCCTGTTCAACACGGCCAAGGGGCGGGCCAAGTACAACGCCCTGGCCCGCAACCCGCAGGTCGGGGTGTCGGTGGTCGACAAGGCCAACGACTACCGCACCCTCTGGGTGAAGGGCACCGCCGAGTTCGTCGAGGACGGCGCCGACGCGCACATCGACCGGATGGCGCAGAAGTACCTCGGGCAGGAGACCTACCCGTTCCGCAAGCCGGGCGAGGAGCGCGTGATCGTACGGGTCACGCCGACCGCGAAGCTCCGGCAGGGCTGACCGTCTGCTGTCGTCTGCTGTGGGGAGATCTCGCGTAGCTCCCCACAGCGATTCACGACACCATGTCCACAATTCGCGACACATGTGCGCCCAGCGTGCGGAGTGTGCTGGGCTGGTCTAACCTACGGGTACGTAACCGTAAGCATCCGGGAGGTTTCCAGTGCCGTCGCAGACCGAGCTGTTGCTCGAGCTCGAACCCGTTGTCGAGGCCAACCTCAACCGGCACCTGTCGCAGGCCACCGAGTGGATGCCGCACGAGTACGTGCCGTGGAGCCAGGGGCGCGACTTCGACGGCATCCTGGGTGGCGAGGCGTGGGACGTCTCCCAGTCGAAGCTGTCCGACGTGGCCCGGACCTCGCTGATCGTGAACCTGCTCACCGAGGACAACCTGCCGAGCTACCACCACGAGATCGCGACCCTCTTCGGTCGGGACGGCGCCTGGGGCACCTGGGTACACCGGTGGACCGCGGAGGAGGGCCGGCACGGCATCGTCCTCCGGGACTACCTGCTGACCACCCGGGCGGTCGACCCGGTCGAGCTGGAGCGGGCCCGGATGACCCACATGTCGACCGGCTACGCCTTCGAACACGACGACGACGCTCTGCACTCGATCGCGTACGTGTCGTTCCAGGAGCTGGCCACCAGGATCTCGCACCGCAACACCGGCCGGTTCAGCGGCGACCCGATCTGCGAGCAGATGCTCGCCCGGGTGGCGCAGGACGAGAACCTGCACATGGTCTTCTACCGCAACCTGCTGGCCGGCGCGCTCGAGGTGGCGCCCAACGAGACCATGCGGGCCATCACCGACGTGGTGACGACCTTCCAGATGCCGGGCACCGGCATCGAGAACTTCGGCCGTAAGGCGGTTCAGATCGCCCTCGCCGGCATCTACGACCTGCGTATCCACCACAACGAGGTGCTCACGCCGGTGCTGCGCAACCTCCGGGTGTTCGACCGGACGGACCTGACCGGCGACGGTGAGCGGGCGCGTGAGGAGCTGGCCGCGTTCATGGCCGGCCTCGACGCGAACGCCGCCCGGTTCGAGGAGCGCCGGGAGGCCAGCCGGCAGCGCGTTGCCGCTCGCGCCGGCTGAGTTGCCGCTCGCGCCGGCAGCGCGTCGCCGCTCGCGCCGGCTGAGTTGCCGGGCGGCCGGCGTTCGTCCTGCGGTGTGCCGGGGTAGCACAACCGTATGGGTGGCGTGAAGGAGCTTCCGGACTACAAGCGCGATCTGGTGCGGCTCGGCGACTACATGGTGCTCGACGAGGGCGACGACGACCCGGTGCTGCTCACCAAGGACGGCAAGCCGGTCGAGACGTGGCGTGAGGGGTACCCGTACCCGGAGCGGATGAGCCGGGACGAGTACGACCGGGAGAAGCGCCTCCTGCAGATCGAACTGCTCAAGCTCCAACGTTGGATCAAGGCCACGGGCGAGAAGCTGGTCATCGTCTTCGAGGGGCGCGACGCGGCGGGCAAGGGCGGCACGATCAAGCGGTTCATGGAGCACCTCAACCCGCGGGGCGCCCGGGTCGTCGCGCTGGGGAAACCCAGCGAGCGCGAGGTCACCCAGTGGTACTTCCAGCGGTACGTCGCCCACCTGCCGGCCGCCGGCGAGATCGTGCTCTTCGATCGGTCCTGGTACAACCGGGCAGGTGTGGAGCGGGTGATGGGGCTGACCAGCCGTGCGGACTACCTGGAGTTCATGCGGCAGACCCCGGAACTGGAGCGCATGCTCGTGCACTCCGGCATCAACCTGATCAAGTTCTGGTTCTCGGTCTCCCGGTCCGAGCAGCGCACCCGGTTCACGATCCGCCAGGTCGACCCGGTACGGCAGTGGAAGCTGTCGCCGATGGACCTCGCCTCCCTCGACAAGTGGGACGAGTACACCGAGGCCAAGGAGGCGATGCTCTTCTACACCGACACCGCCGACGCCCCGTGGACGATCGTCAAGAGCAATGACAAGAAGCGCGCCCGGGTGGAGGCGATGCGCTTCGTGCTGAACCAGTTTGATTACACGGGCAAGGACCCGGAGCTCGTCGGCACGCCCGACCCGCGGATCGTCGGGCGCGCGTCGCGGTTGTTCGAGGAGGGCGAGCAGCCCGGCAGCCTGCACGTACGCCTCTGACCCTTTTCATGATCACCCGGAGTTTTGGGCGCCATGACACCTAAAACTCCGGGTGATCATGAGAGATATCCACAGTTTCGAGTTGCTTCTGGTGAGCCCCGGTATCAGTCCGACACGCTTTGTCGGTGTTCGATGAGCAGGGCGGAGTGGTGACGCGGGCGCAGGCGCTCGCGGACGGCATGACCACCGATGCGGTCCGGGAGCGTCTGCGCGCGGGCCGGTGGCAACGACTCTTCCGTTCGGTGTACGCGACGTTCAGCGGCCCGGTGCCGCGCGAGTCAATGCTGTGGGCTGCAGTGCTGCGCGCCGGGTCGGGGGCCATGCTCAGCCACCAGTCCTCGGCGGAGCTGATCGGTCTGATGGACGAGCCGGATGGGTTGATCCACGTGACGGTGCCGACCGGGCGGGATATCTCGCCGATCCCCGGCGTCGTCGTCCACCAGTCCAGCCGTGCGGACCGGGCTCGGCATCCGATTCGGTTGCCGCCTCAGACGCGGGTCGAGGAGACTGTGGTCGACCTGACGCAGACTTCCGCCTCGCTGGGGCAGGCGCTAGGGCTGATCGCGAAGGCGTGCGGCCGCAGGCTCACCCGGGCTGACCGGATCGTCACGGCGATCGAGACCCGTAAGAAAGTGCGGTGGCGGGAGGACCTGCTCGCGGCGCTGACCGACGTGGCCGATGGGGCGCACTCTTCCCTCGAACTGCGCTACTTGCGCGACGTCGAACGGGCGCACGGCCTGCTGTGCGGCAGTCGTCAGCACGTCGTCAAGCGCCGCAGCGGCCGGTGCTATGACGACGTGCGCTACGTCGAGTTCGGTGTAGTCGTCGAGTTGGACGGTCGCGTCGCGCACCCCGACGAGGCACGCTGGCGAGACATGCGCCGAGACAACGCGGCCATCCTCGATGGACGGAGGGTGCTGCGCTACGGCTGGGCCGATGTCACCGGGCAGCCGTGTGCGGTGGCGGCCCAGGTGGTCACGGTGCTGCGGGCCGCGGGCTGGCGTGGTGTGCCACGCCGCTGCCACCGCTGCCACCGCTGCCGAGTTCATGATCACCCGGAGTTTTGGGCGTCATGACACCTAAAACTCCGGGTGATCATTGGAAGGGGCGGCCCTGAGCGGGCGCAGGCGCTGCCAGAGCAGGAAGAACCCGCCGAGCACCAGCATCGCGAGCCCTGTCCAGAGGTTGATCCGTACCCCGGCCGCTTTCTGGATCTCTTCCGGGCTGTCGAACAGCCCGGCCAGGCCGACGATCAGCCCGTACACCACGAAGATGCCGCCGATGACCCGGCGTATGTCGAACAGGCGAGCCTTGCTGGTGGGAATCGGTTCCTCAGCCATCACATACCTCTCACAGGAACGGCAGGTAGAACGCTGCGGCCAGGGCCAGCGCACCGCCGCCGAGCACGACGGGGGAGCGGTACCAGGCGCGGTCGGCCTTCTCCATGTCCGCAGTCAAGTCGATCTTGTCTACGCCGTAGACCAGTCCGCGAAGCTCGGACACCGGCTTCGGCGTGGTGAACAGCGTGACAATCACCGCCACGATCGCGACGGTCACGAACGCGATGCCGGCCCCCCAGAAGCTCTGGTCGAGGTCGGAGCCGAAGTGCAGCACGCCGGCCTGGTACAGGATGTAGGTCGAGACCGCCGTCAGCGTGCCGGTCAGCAGGCCGATGAAGCCGGCCCACGGAGTCATCCGGCGCCAGAACATGCCGATGATGAACGTGGCGAACAGCGGCGCGTTGAACACCGCGAACAGCGCCTGCAGGTAGTTCATGATGTTGCTGAACCCGGCGGCGATGAACGCGGTGCCGATGCCGATGGCGATACCGACGATCGTGATGATCCGCCCGACGCGCAGGTAGTGCGCGTCGTCGCGGTCACGCCGGATGTACGCCCGCCAGATGTCGTACGTGAAGACCGTGTTGAAGCCGCTGATGTTGGCCGCCATGCCGGCCATGAACGAGGCCATCAGGCCGGTCACCGCGACGCCGAGCACACCGTTGGGCAGCAGGTCGCGCATCAGCAGCGGGATCGCGTTGTTGTACTGCAGGTCGCCGGTCTTGGCGCCGAGCCCCTTCACGGTCACCAGCGCGATCAGCCCGGGAATGACGGTCACCGCCGGGATGATGAGCTTCGGGTACGCGCCGATGATCGGCGTGAGGCGGGCGGCCGTCATGTTCTTCGCCGACAGCGCGCGCTGCACCTCGGCGAAGTTGGTGGTCCAGTAGCCGAACGACAGCACGAAGCCCAGGCCGAACACGATGCCGAGCCAGTGGGCGCCGAGCGGGTTGTGTGAGCTGCCGGTGCCGATCCAGGTGTGCAGGCCGGCCTCACCGAGGGGGGATTGGCGCACCTCGTCGAGCAGGCCGGCCGGGCCGCCAACCTTGATCAGGCCGACCACGGTGATCGGGATCAGACCGGCGAGGATCACGAAGAACTGCAGCACCTCGTTGTAGATCGCCGACGACAGGCCGCCGAGGGTGATGTACACGAGCACGAACGCGGCCGCGACGACGATCGACACCCACAGCGGCCACCCGGCGAGCGCCCGCATGACCAGCGCCAGGGCGTACAGGTTGACGCCCGCGATCAGGACCTGCGCGACCGCGAACGAGACCGCGTTGAACAGGTGGGCGGGCGCGTTGAAGCGGCGCCGCAGGTACTCGGGGACGCTGTGCACCTTGGAGCCGTAGTAGAACGGCATCATCACGATGCCCAGGAACACCATGGCCGGCACCGCGCCGATCCAGTAGTAGTGCAACGTCATCATGCCGTACTGCGCGCCGTTGGCGGCCATGCCGAGGATCTCGATCGCGCCCAGGTTGGCCGACACGAAGGCGAGGCCGGTCACCCAGGCTGGCAGCGCCCGGCCGGAGAGGAAGAAGTCGGCGCTGGTCGAGATGGCTCGCCGCACGGCGAACCCGATGCCGAGAACGGTCACGAAGTACAGCGCCAGAAGCGTGTAGTCGAGCGCGTTCAGGTTGAGACGCAGTCCGGTGGTCTGCGCGACGGTTTCCACGGTGCCTCCTGCCGCCGGCGAGCAGCACCGGCGCAGGAGGGGTTCCCTAAGCTGATATTCACTCAAACGAGATTCGTGTCACTCGCCGGCCGGCTCGCGGCGTTGGAACATCCCCAACAGCCAGGCGATGGACGGCACCAGCAGGACCGCGCTGAAGGCGATGACGCCGAGGGTCGTACGCAGGACGGTCGGGTAGGCGGCGGCCCGGTCGATGGTCAGGTCCGGGTACAGCAGGATCGGGTACTGGGCGGCTCCCCAGCCCCACAGCAGCGTGCCGACCGTGGCGGCGGCGACGACCCGGGCGGCCGCCAAGCGGCGCCGGGCGAGAAGGATGAGCGACACCGCTCCGCAGACCAGCGACAGGAGCACGATCGGCAGGCCGCGGTGGGTGATCCCGTGGACCAGTTGGGGCGCGTCCGTCCGCAGGATCGCCAGACCCGCGAACGCGACCACGCCGAGGCCGATCCCGGTGCCCAGCGCCCGGCGCCGGAACGCCTCGGCCAGGGCGGGCTCGCCCTCCCGCTCCGCGTCCCGGCTCAGGTACACCGCCGCGAGGTAGGCACAGCTGCCGACCGCGAGCAGGCCGGTGTAGATGGACGTCGGGTTCGTCCATGCCCAGATGATGTCCCCGGCGCCGATCACGGGCGGCACCCGCCCGGACGCCACCCCGCCCGCGATCATGCCGAGCACGAACGGCGTGAGCACCGACGAGATGCCGAAGGCCAGCCCGTACGCCTTGAACTGCCAGCCGACGTCGGTCGCCTTGCGGAACGCGAACGCCGCGCCGCGGCCGATGATGCCGAGGGCGGCGATGGTCAGCGGGATGTACATGGTCGCCGCGAACGCGCCGAACGCCGACGGGAACGCCGTCCAGAACACGGTGATGACGAAGATCAGCCAGACGTGGTTGGCCTCCCAGACCGGGCCGATGGTGTGCTCGAGGAGGTCGCGCTCGCGCGCCGGATCGTACGGGCCGCCCGGCTTGCGTCCGGTCACCAGGTGCCAGACACCGGCACCGAAGTCGGCGCCGCCGAGCACGGTGTACAGGGTGAGGCCGATCCAGAGGATCCCTAACAGGGCGACGGCGTCGGTCATCATCGGCGTCTCCGAACCGGTTCCTCCTGCGGCGCCTCCACGGGCGTCGCCCGCTGAGCGGGTGCCTCGCCCGGCACCGCCAGCTCCAGCGGCATCCGGGCCAGTCGGCGCAGCACGGCGACGGACGCGACGGTGAGCACCGTGTACACGACGATGACTGCGACCAGCCCCACCGTGAGGCCGGGTTCGGGGTTGACCGCCTCGATCACCCGCATGCGCCCCCACGCGATCCAGGGCTGGCGTCCGAGCTCCGTGGTCACCCAGCCCGCTTCGAGCGCCAGCACGGCGCCGATGCCCGCGACCGAGGCCGCTCGCAGGAACCAGCGGGTCTGCGAGAAGTCCTTGCGGCGCCAGCGCAGGAACGCCCACCAGGCGGCAAGAAGGATGAACGCCGTCCCGAAACCGACCATGACCTGGAACGCCAGGTGTACGGCCGTGACCGGCGGGCGCGCGTCGGGCGGCGCGATCTCCAGCCCGTACACGACCGCGCTCGGGTTCCAGTGCGCCAGGATCGACAGCGCGTTCGGGATGTGGATCGCGTACTTGAGTTCGCCGTTGACGTACACGCCACCCAGCGACAGCGGCGCGCCGGCTGTGGTGCGGCTCAGCCCTTCGATGGCGGCGAGCTTGACCGGCTGGTTGGTGGCCAGGAACTTCGCCGCCCAGTCACCGACGAGCAGCTGGATCGGCGCCAGCACCGCGGCGACGGTGAACGGGATGGCGAAGCCGAGGCGGTGGTACCGGTCGCGCTTGCCGCGCAGCATCGCCACGGCGTAGACCGACGCCGCCGAGAACCCGGCGACCATGAACGCGGCGATGATCATGTGAGTGGTCTGGGGCGGGGTGGCCGGGTTGAACATCGCCTTCCAGGGGTTGACGTTGGTGACCCGGCCGTTGTCGAGATCGAAGCCGCGTGGCTGGTTCATCCACGCGTTCGCGCTGACGACGAAGAAGGCCGAGGCCACCCCGGCGACGACCACGGGGATCGCGGTCAGCAGGTGCAGCCGCGGCGGCAGCCGGTTCCAGCCGTACAGGTAGATGCCGAGGAAGATCGCCTCGATGAAGAAGGCGGTGCCCTCCAGGGTGAACGGGAAGCCGACGACCTGGCCGTACATCGCCATGAACCGGGGCCACAGCAGCCCCATCTCGAAGCTGAGGATCGTGCCGGAGACCGCGCCCACCGCGAAGAGCACGCCCATGGAGCGGGCCCACCGGTGCGCGAGGGTCGTGTAGACGGGATCGCCGCCCTTGCGCTGGCCGCGCCACTCGGCGTACGCGGTGAACGCCGGCATGGCGACACCGAAGCAGGCGATGATGATGTGCCAACCTAGCGAGAGCGCCATCTGGGTGCGGGCGGCTACGAGGTCACCGGGGGTGGCCGCCAGAACGGACCGCATCGGTCCCCTCCTCAACGGTCGGGGCACCGTAGGCCTCTTGGTGTACCCGCTTGAAGGTGGCCGAAACTCGGATGATCAGGATCGATGTTCACGGTTCCGGCGATGCGCTTCGTCGGCTATCGTCGCCTTTCTGTGACTACCGAGCAGAGCACGCAGTGGTGGCGCGATGCCGTGATCTACCAGGTCTACCCGCGCTCGTTCGCCGATGCCGACGGCGACGGGGTGGGGGACCTGCCGGGGATCACCGCGCGCCTGGATCATTTGGCCGGGCTGGGCGTCGACGCGGTCTGGCTGTCACCCTTCTACCCGTCGCCGCAGGCCGACGCAGGCTACGACGTGGCCAACTATCGTGACGTCGACCCGCTGTTCGGTCGCCTGGCCGACTTCGACGCGCTCGTCGCTCGGGCACATGCGCTGGGTATCCGGGTGATCGTCGACCTCGTCCCGAACCACACCTCCGACGAGCACCCCTGGTTCCAGGCGGCCCTCGCCGCCGGGCCCGGCAGCCCGGAGCGCGACCGGTACTGCTTCCGCGACGAGCCCAACGACTGGGAGAGCATCTTCGGCGGCTCCGCCTGGACCCAGGTCGAAGACGGCCAGTGGTATCTGCACCTGTTCGACGTCCGTCAGCCGGATCTCAACTGGAACAACCCGGAGGTGCGCGCGGAGTTCGTCGAGATCCTGCGCTTCTGGCTCGACCGCGGGGTGGACGGGTTCCGGGTCGACGTGTCCCATGGGCTGATCAAGACGTGGGAGCCGAGCGACAAGGTCGACGCGCCGCCGCCCGCCATCCCCGACGGGCCCGAGCCGATGTGGGACCAGGACGGTGTGCACGAGATCTACCGCTCCTGGCGCAAGGTCGTCGACTCCTACCCGGGCGAGCGGATCCTGGTCGCCGAGGCGTGGGTGGACCCGATCGAGCGGATGGCCCGCTACGTGCGGCCCGACGAGATGCACCAGGCGTTCAACTTCGCGTACCTGCTCGCATCGTGGAGCGCCGACGCCATCCGCGAGGTGGTCGACTCCTCGCTCGCCGTCTGTCAGGCCGTGGGCGCCCCGACGACGTGGGTGCTGTCCAACCACGACGTCGTACGCCACACCAGCCGGTTCGGGTACGCCGACGGCACGCTCCCGCGTAACGGCATAGCCGCGGCCGATCCGCAGCCGGACGAGGCGCTCGGGCTGCGCCGGGGGCGGGCGGCCAGCATGCTGATGCTCGCGCTGCCCGGTGCCGCGTACGTGTACCAGGGCGAGGAGTTCGGGCTACCCGAGCACAGCACCCTCCCCGACGACGTGCGCCAGGATCCGACCTGGGTGCGCTCGGGCCACACCGTGGTCGGGCGGGACGGCTGCCGGGTGCCGATCCCGTGGGCGGCGGGCGGCCCGTCGTACGGGTTCGGCCCGGATTCCCGTAGCTGGCTGCCGCAGCCGCCCGCCTGGGACCGGTACGCCCTGGACCGTCAGCGCGGAGTCGAAGGCTCCACCTACGAGCTGTACCGGGCGGCGCTGCGGTTGCGGCGCGAGTACGCGTTAGGGGCCGGGACGCTTACGTGGTGGCCCGAGGCCGGGCCGGACGCCGTCGCCTTCCGCAACGGCGGCGTCGTCGTGGTGGCCAACCTCGGCGCTGAGCCGGTCGCGTTACCGGCCGGGGCCCGCGTGCTGCTGGCGAGCGGTGACCTTGACGTCGACGGCAGGGTTCCGACCGACACGGCGGTGTGGGCCCTCGTCTAGGGCATGAAGCGGCGGGGGTGCTCCGGAGTTCCGGAACACCCCCGCCGAATGCTGAGCCAGATCAGTGCTTGAAGACGTCCTTGATCTTCTCGCCGGCCTGCTTCAGGTCCGACTTCATCTGGTCGCCCTTGCCTTCGGCCTCAAGACTCTCGTCGTCGGTGGCCTTGCCGACGCCTTCCTTGACCTTGCCGGCCAGGTTCTCAGCCTGGTTGTCAACCTTGTCGTCGAATCCCATGTCAGCCTCCGTATCCGTACTCGGCTACTACTGGTTACCTACCCGCCGGCCGGCAATTCCAATCAGGCCGTGGCCGTACGACGGGTGCTGCTGCTGGCGCCCGCAGTTCGGGACACCGCCGACAGCGGCTTGGCCACGTGTTCCAGCGAACGCTGGTGGGCCGGCACCGCGAAGAACAGCGCGACCAGCCCGCCGACGGCCATCAGTCCGGCGCCGACGAGGTACCCGTAGAACAGCGGCGTCGGGTTCTTGGCGTCGCCGATCAGGCCGGCGAACAGTGCCGGCGCGATGACGCCGCCGAAGAACTGCGAGATGGCGAAGAAGAACGAGATTGCCTGCGCCCGCAGTTCAATCGGGAAGATCTCGCTGACGGTGAGGTAAGCGCTGGACGCGCCCGCCGAGGCGATGAAGAACACGACGCACCAGAGGACCGTCTGGGTGACCGCGTTGAGCGCGCCGATCCAGAACAGGTACCCGCTGACGGCGAGGATCGCCGCGGACAGCAGGTAGGTACCGGCGATCATCGGCTTGCGGCCGACAGTGTCGAACAGGCGCCCCAGCAGGAGCGGGCCGAGGAGGTTGCCCAGCGCGAACGGGAAGAAGTACAGCGGGATCGTCTGGTCGGAGATGCCGTAGAAACCGGAGAGCACCAGCCCGTACGTGAAGAAGATCGCGTTGTACAGGAACGATTGGGTGACCATCAGCGCGAAGCCCAGCAGCGACCGGCTCGGGTACTCCTTGAGCATCACCCGCGCGATCTGCCGGTACGACACGGAGTCGGTCGGCTTGACCTCGATAACGGCGTCGTCGTCCAGGTCGGGCAGGGACTTGCCGTCCGCCCGGACCCGCTCCTCGATGCCGGCGACGGTGCGCTCGGCCTCCTCGACGCGACCGTGGGTGAGCAGCCAGCGCGGGCTCTCCGGGACGTGCTTGCGCAGTTGCCAGATGGCGAGACCGATCACCGGGCCGACGAACAGGCTGATCCGCCAGCCGAGGTCCTTGGGCACGATGTCCGGGTTGAGCAGCACCATCTGCGAGGCGGCGCCGATCATCGCGCCCATCCAGTACGTGCCGTTGATCGCGATGTCCACGCGGCCGCGGTAGCGCGCCGGAATGAGCTCGTCGATCGCCGAGTTGATCGCGGCGTACTCACCGCCGATGCCCATGCCGGCGATGAAGCGCAGGGCGAGGAACGACCACAGGTCCCAGGCGAAGCCGGACAGGCCGTTGAAGATGAGGTATACGCCGAGCGTGATCAGGAACAGCTTCTTGCGGCCCAGCCGGTCGGCGAGCCGGCCGAACCAGAGCGCGCCGACGACCTCGCCGAGCAGGTAGACCGACGCGGTCAGGCCGACCTGGCTGGCCGTCAGGTGAAGCGTCCCCTCGTCCTTGAGGACCGAGGCGATGGACGCGGCCATCTGGATCTCGAGGCCGTCGAGCACCCAGGCCACGCCGAGGGCCAGTACCACCAACCAGTGGAACCGCGCCCAAGGTAACCGGTCGATACGGGCCGGTACGTCACTTCGAACCGTTTGTTCGGTACTGGTCATAGGGGCACCTCCGCCAGCGGTGGTGCCCCTACGTCCGGTGAACCAAACGCGGGCCCCTGAGCAGCCGTTAAGGTGCGGTTTCCGCAGATCTTGGAGATTTTGGCATCAAATCCGATGTCAAAATCCCCAAGATCCGTTTAGAAACGCCGGCACAATCGGCGGATGGCGTCGTGGGCTGGGGCGCGATCACGATCTCCGAGACGCCCGGAGGCTATCTGCGCGACCAGGTCGGGGGCGTCCTTGAACAGCTCTTTGAACCTCGCGTACGCCTGTTCCTTGGTTTCCAGGCTGAGGTTCTGGATGCTGGGCAGCGCACGCAGCTTCTGTTCGACCGTGCTGCGCTCCTCGTTCGTCACATCGCTGGTCAGGAAGACGCTGAGGTTGCTGCCGGCGCTCCGTTTGTCGCTCTCGTGCGAGGTCGTCTTTGAACAGCCGACGAGGCTCAACGTCAGGGCTAACGCGGCAACCGGCAGTGATCTACGCACGGGGTTGGATGGTGGCTGACACAGCACCCGCCGGACGGCCCCGGAGATGCCGTAGCATCCGCGACGGCGGCAGTGGAGGAACCCGGTGGAAATCCGGGGCGGTCCCGCCACTGTCACCGGGGAGCGACCCCTCACCGACGCGCCACGGCCGCATCTGCGGCGGGAAGGCCGAGGGGGACTGCTCTGGGTCGCTGACGCCGAGCCAGAGTTGTCGTACGCGCTGATCCGGGAGCCAGGACACTCCGGCCGCCGGGGGACGACCGTCCCCGCCTTCGACCCTGCGACCGGGGCGCGGACCCCGACGGGAGGTGCCGTTCATGACGGCTACGTTCGTACTGCTGTCCACGGCCGACACGGACCTGCTCGCTGCTCGGGCCAGCGGCGCTCCGTGGCGGGTGGCCAACCCGACCCGGCTGGACGCCGCCGACGTGCCCGCGCTGCTCGACGGCGCGGCGGTCGTCGTGGTCCGGCTCCTGGGCGGCCGGCGTACCTGGCCGGAGGGCATGGACGCGGTCCTGCGGGCCGGCCTGCCGGTGATCGCCGTCGGGGGTGAGGCCACTCCGGACGCCGAGCTGACCGCACTGTCCACGGTGCCGGCCGGGGTCGCGCACGACGCGCAGCGGTACCTGGTCGAAGGCGGCCCGGACAACCTGCGTGAGCTGCACCGCTTCCTGTCCGACACGGTGCTGCTGACCGGCGAGGGCTTCGAGCCGCCGGCCACGGCGCCGGCGTATGGCGTACACGGAGCTTTTGAGCAAAGGTCCGACCGCCCGACCGTCGGCGTCGTGTTCTACCGCGCTCACGCCCTCGCCGGCAACACGGCCTTCGTGGACACGCTGGCCAGCGCGATCGAGGACAAGGGCGGCAACGCGCTGCCGATCTTCGCCTCGTCGCTGCGCGCGATTGACGACGACCTCGCGGCCCTGCTGGGCCGCTGCGACGCGCTCGTGGTCACGGTGCTCGCCGCGGGCGGCACCAGGCCGTCGGACGCGAGCGCCGGCGGCGACGAGGAGGCCTGGTCCGTCGAGGCGCTCGCCGCGCTGGACGTGCCCGTACTCCAGGGCCTGTGCCTGACCTCGAGCCGGGCCCAGTGGGCCGACTCGGACGCTGCGCTCAGCCCCATGGACGCCGCGATGCAGGTCGCGATCCCCGAGTTCGACGGCCGGCTGATCACGGTGCCGTTCTCGTTCAAAGAGACGGGACCGGACGGCATCCCGGTGTACGTGGCCGACCCGGAGCGGGCGGCGCGGGTGGCCGGCATCACGCTCGGGTACGCCCGGCTTCGGAACATCGAGAACGCCGACAAGCGGCTGGCGATCCTGCTGTCGTCGTACCCGACGAAGCACTCGCGGGTGGGCAACGCGGTCGGCCTGGACACCCCCGCCTCGGCGGTGGAACTGCTCCGGGCGCTGCGCGCCGCCGGGTACTCCATTGGCGACTTCCCGGAAGACGGCGACGCCCTGATCCACTCGCTCATCGCCGCGGGTGGGCACGACGTGGAGTGGCTGACCGAGGAGCAGTTGGCGGCGGCGCCGATCCGGGTGCCGTCGGCGCAGTACCGGCGCTGGTTCGACGCGCTGCCAGCCGACCTCAAAGCAGACATGCTGGACAAGTGGGGCGAGCCGCCGGGCGAGCTGTACGTCGACGGCGACGACATCGTCCTCGCCGGTCTCCGGTTCGGCAACGTCACGCTGATGATCCAGCCGCCACGCGGCTTCGGCGAGAACCCGATCGCGATCTACCACGACCCGGACCTGCCGCCGTCCCACCACTACCTGGCCGCCTACCGGTGGCTGGCCGACAACGTCGACGCCGTCGTCCACCTAGGCAAGCACGGCACCCTCGAGTGGCTGCCCGGCAAGGGCCTCGGTCTGGCGGACAGCTGCGCCCCCGACGCCGTGCTCGGCGACCTGCCCCTGGTGTACCCGTTCATCGTCAACGACCCGGGGGAGGGCACCCAGGCCAAGCGCCGCGCCCACGCATGCGTCGTCGACCACCTCGTGCCGCCGATGGCCCGCGCCGACACGTACGGCGACATGGCCAAGCTGGAGCAACTGCTCGACGAGTACGCGACCGTACAGGCGCTCGACCCGGCGAAGCTCCCGGCCGTACGGGCGCAGATCTGGACGCTGATCCAGGCCGCGCAGCTCCACCACGACCTGCACCAGTCGGACATGCCGGCCGAGGACGAGTTCGACGACTTCATCCTGCACGTCGACGGGTACCTCTGCGAGATCAAGGACTCGCAGATCCGCGACGGCCTGCACATCCTGGGCGGCGCGCCGGTGGGCGAGGCCCGCATCAACCTGGTCCTCGCCGTCCTGCGGGCGCAGCAGGTCTGGGGCGGGCGGCACGCCTTCCCCGGTCTGCGTACCGCCCTGGCGGCGCACTTCGGCCTGTCCGAGCCAGCCTTGCTGGCGGGCGAGGCGCCCGCCGCAACCCCGGAGGCGCTGACCGCGCTTGTGGACGGGCCGGCGATCACCGCCCCCGACCTCGTCGACCGGCTGGAAGACCTCGCCCGCACGCTCGTCATCGGCTGCGAAAACGTGGCGTGGGACCCGGAGGCCGTGCCAATGGTCGCCGCGGAGATCCTGGGAACGCGCGTCGAGCAGGTGGAAGACGTTCTGCGCTTCGCCGCCACCGAGGTCGTACCCCGGTTGGACGCCACGACCGACGAGATCACCGCCGTCCTGCACGCCCTCGACGGCGGGTACATCGCCGCCGGCCCGTCCGGCTCGCCGACCCGCGGCCTGGTCAACGTGTTGCCGACCGGGCGCAACTTCTACTCGGTCGACCCGAAGGCCATCCCGTCGCGCAACGCCTGGGAGGTCGGCCGGGCCCTGGCCGACTCGCTGCTGGCCCGGCACCGGGAGGACACGGGAGAGTGGCCGGCCCTGGTCGGCCTCACCGTCTGGGGTACCAGCGCGATGCGTACCCAGGGCGACGACATCGCCGAGGTTCTCGCCCTGCTGGGCTGCCGGCCGACGTGGGACGACGCGTCGCGCCGGGTCACCGGCTTCGAGGTCGTACCGCTCGCCGAACTGGGCCGGCCCCGCGTCGACGTGACCGTGCGGATCTCCGGCTTCTTCCGGGACGCGTTCCCACACGTCGTCGGCCTGCTCGACGACGCGGTCGCGGCGGTCGCCGCCCTCGACGAGCCGGCCGACCAGAACTTCGTCCGGGCACATGCGCTTGCCGACGCCGAGAGCCACGGCGACTGGCGGCGGGCCACCACCCGCATCTTCGGCTCCAAGCCCGGCGCGTACGGCGCCGGCCTGCTGCCGCTGATCGACGCCCGGAACTGGCGCGACGACCGCGACCTCGCCGAGGTGTACGCGGTGTGGGGCGGCTACGCGTACGGCCGTGGCCTCGACGGCCGGGCGGCCCGCGACGATCTCGACACCGTGTACCGCCGGATGTCGGTCGCCGCGAAGAACGTCGACACCCGCGAGCACGACATCGCCGACTCCGACGACTACTTCCAGTACCACGGTGGGATGGTCGCCATGGTCCGGGCGCTGCGCGGCAGCGACCCGGCCGCCTATATCGGTGACTCGCACCGGCCGGAGCAGGTGAAGACCCGCACCCTCGCCGAGGAGACGAAGCGGGTGTTCCGGGCCCGGGTGGTCAACCCGCGGTGGATCGAGGCGATGCGCCGGCACGGGTACAAGGGCGCGTTCGAACTGGCCGCGACCGTGGACTACCTGTTCGGCTACGACGCGACCGCCGGGGTGGTCGACGACTGGATGTACGAGCAGCTTGCCGCCTCGTACATCGGTGACCCGGCGGTGCGCGACTTCCTGGAGAAGTCCAACCCGTGGGCGCTGCGCGGAATCACCGAACGGCTGCTGGAAGCGGCCGACCGCGGATTGTGGGCGGAACCGAACCCGGAGACGCTGGATCAACTGCGCGCGGCGTACCTGGCCGTGGAGGGCGACCTGGAGGGTTCCTGAGTTTTGTCGGGGGCCCTTCGTCAGAAGGGCAGTCCGGCGGGTACTGTGAGCGCGCCGCAGTCAAGAAAGTACTGAGAGTGAGTAGCGCACGGTGTCCGCCAACCTGTCCTCCGTCATAGCGGCAACCGCGCAGTGGCTGATCCGGGCCTACCCGGCGCCCGGCGGAACGTTCAGCGCGGCGCTCGCGGAGGTACAGGCGCGCCAGGCGGCCACCGTCGCGGCCTGGCTGCGGTACCCGACGACGATGGACGCGGCGATCGTCGGCATGCTCGGGCCCGGCGGGTCGGCCCGGCTGGACTGGCTGGTGGGCGCGGACGCCGACCAGCCGACCGACGAGGAGTACGCCTGGCGCAGCTGGGTCGACGAGGTCGTGGCGAGCTGGGCGGCGTGCCTGCTCACCGAGCCCGTCCTGGCGGACGCCGCGGTGGCCGCGATCGAGACGTCCGAGCACATGGCGGGGCTGTACTTCGACTTCCGCCGGCTGACCAGGCCGGACGAGCGCGACCGGTACGCGTCGGCGCTCCTGCGCCACCCCGACCTGCTCGGACCGGTCGCCCAGCTGCACCGCGACCTGCTGCTCGAACGCCTCCACACCAGCGCGGCGGACGCGGCCTGATCGGACGGCCGCGGCCGCCGATCCGTTCAGCGGCAGATCCGTTCAGCGGTTGCCCTTGCCGCTCTTGACCAACTCCCGCATCTTGTCGCGGACCCGGTCGAATACCGCCAACGGCGGGCCGGCCAGGATGTTCCCGACCGCCGACTCCGGGGTCCTGGGGTGGGGCCGGGTCGGTGCCGTCTTCTCCGCCGCCCGTACGGCGTCCGCCATCCGCTTCAGCGTGTCCTTGTCGACCTTCTCGCGCAGGGTGGAGAACTCCTGCTGTTCCTCCCGCTCCGCGTGCTGGATGACCGCGTTCTTCAGCGCCTGGAACCGGACGTCGAACTCGGGCTTGTCCGGGCCGAGATCGTACAGTTCCGCCAGCATGTGCTTGGCCTGGTCCTCCTCGTGCAACCGCTCCTCGACGATCTTCTGGCCGCCCTCGATCCGCCGGCCGGCGACCGGGTGGACGACCTCCTCCTCGGCGGTCTCGTGGATAGCCAGCAGCCGGACGAGGTCCTCGAATACCTCGCGCTTGCGGTCACCCTGAGCGCCGTCCATCTCACTGAACAGCCGTCGGATCTGGTTGTGCTGGTCAACCAGCAGTTCCACCACGTCCTGTTCCCGCGTCGCGGTCATGGGGCACGACTCCTCACGTCGCTTAGGTGTGCGGACCCAGGGGGCCTTCCCAGAACCGGCCCTGTCATGCACGCCGAATCGTCCCTTGATCGGCGACAACGACCGGTCTGGCCCGCGGGCTGCGCCTTGCGGCCCAGACCGGTCGCGCCCACCATTGGGGCGATCATGGGGCCTGTCACGTTGACGGGGACGGCCCTGGTGGGACAGCATGACCATCGAGAACGGCTAGGGAGGAACCCGGTGTGAATCCGGGGCGGTCCCGCCACTGTTACCGGGGAGCGACCCCTCACCGACGCGCCACGGCCGCATCTGCGGCGGGAAGGCCGAGGGGGCGACTACTCTGGGTCGCCGCGTCGAGCGCCGAGCCAGAGTTGTCGTACGCGCTGATCCGGGAGCCAGGAGACTCCGGCCGTTCGTAGGACAAACCGACACGCGGGCGTGGACACCCGCGGAAGGGATAGCGCATGCTTTCGCGCCTGACCGGCGGATGATCCCGCCGTACCCGTTCTCCGCCGTTGTCGGCCTCGCCGACCTGCGGCTGG
The DNA here is from genome assembly GCF_011947225.1 of Planosporangium flavigriseum. GTDB lineage: Bacteria > Actinomycetota > Actinomycetes > Mycobacteriales > Micromonosporaceae > Planosporangium > Planosporangium flavigriseum. The sequence continues at coordinate 175,503 of NZ_JAATVW010000010.1, forward strand.
CGCTGTTGCTCACGGCGGTCTCGCCGGCGATCGGCGGCGTTCTCGTACGCGGCGAGAAGGGCACCGCCAAGTCCACCGTCGTCCGCGCCCTGGCCGGCCTCCTGCCCGAGGTGGACGTCGTCGAGGGCTGCCGGTTCGCCTGTGACCCGGCCGCGCCCGACGCCTCCTGCCCGGACGGCCCGCACGACACGGCCCCGGAGGGGCCTGACGGCTCGGTCGGCCCGACCCTGCGACGCCGTTCCAAGCTGGTCGAGCTGCCGGTCGGCGCCACCGAGGACCGCGTGATCGGCGCGCTCGACCTGCAGCGGGCGCTCGGTGACGGCGTCAAGGCGTACGAGCCGGGCCTGCTGGCCGCCGCCCACCGGGGCGTGCTGTACGTCGACGAGGTCAACCTGCTGCCCGACCACCTGGTCGACCTGCTGCTCGACGCCGCCGCGATGGGCCGCGCCCACGTCGAGCGGGACGGGGTGTCGGTGCAGCACGCGGCTCGCTTCCTGCTGGTCGGCACGATGAACCCGGAGGAGGGCGAGCCCCGCCCGCAGTTGGTCGACCGGTTCGGCCTGGTGGTCTCCGTCGCCGCGCCGGACGATCCGGGCCAGCGCGCCGAGGTGGTGCGCCGGCGGCTCGCGTACGAGGCGGACCCGGCCGGCTTCGCCGCCCGCTGGACGGCCGAGGATGCCGCGCTCGCCACGCGCATCGCCATCGCCCGCGCGCGGCTGGGCGACGTACGCCTGCCCGACACCGAACTGGACCGGATCGCCCGGATCTGCCTGTCCTACGGCGTCGACGGGCTGCGGGCCGACATCGTCGTCGCCCGGGCGGCCATCGCTCTCGCCGCGTGGGACGGCCGGGACGAGGTGACGCCCGCCGACGTTGCCGATGCCGCCCGGCTGGCGCTGCCGCACCGGCGCCGCCGCGACCCGCTCGACCCGCCCGGCACCGACGAGCAGCGCCTGGAAGAGGCGCTTGCGGAGAACCGGCCGGACCCCGACGATGACCCGCCGCCCGGGGGCGGCCCGGGTGGCGGCCCGGACAGCGGTCCCGATGGCGGCCCGGCCCCCGACAGCGGTCCTGCGCCCGAGAGCGGCCCGGCACCCGAGGCCGACGCCGCGCCGGAGAAGTCCGCGAACGACGGTTCCGCCAACGGCGCCCGGCAGCCTGCCCCGGTCGGCGCCGCGTACCGGCCGAAGGCGCTGCGCGTGCCCGGCCGGGGCGTCGGCGGTCCGGCGGGGCGTCGGTCGGCGGCGTACGCCCGCACCGGCCGCGTCGTCGGCGCCCGGCAACCGGCCGGCCGGCTGACCAGTGTGCACCTGCCCGCGACGATCAGAGCCGCCGCCGCGCGCGGCAGCCGGCGGGTGGGCCGACCCGACCTCCGCGAGGCGGTACACGTCGGCCGCGAGGCGAATCTCGTGCTCTTCGTCGTCGACGCGTCCGGCTCGATGGCCGCCCGGCAGCGAATGCGGACCGTCAAGACCGCCGTCCTGTCGCTGCTGCGCGACGCGTACCAGCGGCGGGACAAGATCGGCATGATCACGTTCCGGGGCGCGGGCGCGCAGGCGGTCCTGGAGCCGACCACGAGCCACGAGGTCGGCGTGGCGAAGCTGCAAGATCTGCGCACCGGTGGGCGTACCCCGCTAGCAGCGGGCCTGCAGGCGGCGGCGCGCACCCTTGCGGCCGAACGCCGCCGCGACCCGCACCGCCGCCCGCTGCTGGTGGTCGTCACCGACGGGCGTGCCACCGCGGGCGTCGACCCGCTGACGGTCGCCCCGGCCCTCGCGGGCACGGCGGCCGTGGTGGTCGACTGCGAGTCCGGCCCGGTACGCCTCGGGCTGGCGCGAAAGCTGGCCAGCGCCCTCGACGCCGACCACATCCCACTCGACGCGCTCGACGCGATCACTATCCGGAGGGCCGCCTGATGCCACAGGGAAAGCCGGAGCAGGTACCCGACGACGGCCTCACCACCCGCCAGCGGCGCCGCCAGCCCGTGCTCGCCGTGCACACCGGCGTCGGCAAGGGCAAGTCCACGGCCGCGTTCGGCATGGCGCTGCGCGCCTGGAACGCCGGCTGGCCGATCGCGGTCTTCCAGTTCGTCAAGTCCGAGAAGTGGCGGGTCGGCGAGGAGTCGGCGTTCAAGGCCCTGCACAACGCGCACCAGCAGACCGGCGCAGGCGCGCCGGTCACCTGGCACAAGATGGGCGAGGGGTGGTCGTGGATCCAGCGCGAGGGCAGCGAGCGCGACCACGCCGCCGAGGCCGCCGAGGGCTGGGCGCAGGTGAAGCGTGACCTCGCCGCCGAGCGGTACCGCTTCTACGTGCTCGACGAGTTCACGTACCCGCTGAAGTGGGGCTGGGTCGACGTGTCCGACGTGGTGGAGACGCTGCGGAAACGGCCCGGCAACCAGCACGTCGTGATCACCGGCCGGGACGCCGCGCCGGCGCTCGTCGAGGCCGCCGATCTCGTCACCGAGATGGGTAAGATCAAGCACCCGATGGACGCCGGGCGCAAGGGTCAGCAGGGCATCGAGTGGTAGACACCCCGAGGATCGTCATCGCCGCGCCCGCCTCCGGGCACGGCAAGACGACGATCGCCACCGGGCTGCTGGCGGCGTTCGCCGCCCGGGGCCTCACCGTCGCCGGATTCAAGGTCGGTCCGGACTACATCGACCCCGGCTACCACACGCTCGCCGCCGGCCGGCCCGGCCGCAACCTCGATCCCGTACTCGTCGGACGTGACCTCATCGCGCCGCTGTTCGCGCACGGCGTCGCCGGCGCCGACCTTGCGGTGATAGAGGGCGTGATGGGCCTGTACGACGGGCGCACCGGCGCCGGTGACCACGGCTCGACGGCCGAGGTCGCCGGGCTGCTGGACGCGCCGGTCGTACTCGTGGTCGACGCGGCGGCCCAGGGCCGTTCGGTCGCCGCGCTCGTGCACGGCTTCCGTAGCTTCGGCAACAAGGTCCGCATCGCCGGCGTCATCCTCAACCGGGTCGGCTCGCTGCGCCACGAGGACCTGCTGCGCGCAGCGCTCGAAGAGATCGGCACGCCGGTCCTCGGCGCGCTGCACCGCCACGACGCGGTGGCCGCGCCATCGCGCCACCTGGGGCTCGTGCCGGCCGTGGAGCGCCGCGCGGAAGCGCTGGACGCGGTGCGCGCCCTCGCGGATGTCGTCACGTCCTCGGTCAACCTCGATGCCGTGCTCGCCGTGGCGCGGTCGGCTGCGCCGCTGCCGACCACGCCGTGGTCACCCGAGGTCGAGCAGCCCGTCGAGCGTCGTCCGGTGGTCGCCGTGGCCGGTGGTCCGGCCTTCAGTTTCGGGTACGCGGAGACCGTCGAACTGCTGCGCGGCGCGGGCGCCGAGGTCGCCATGTTCGACCCGCTGCACGACTCGGCCCTTCCCGAGGGAACCCGGGGGCTCGTCGTCGGCGGCGGCTTCCCCGAGGTGTACGCGGCTGAGCTGTCCGCCAACGTGGCGCTGCGTTCGTCGGTCGCCGCCCTCGCGGCGTCGGGTGGACCCATCGCGGCCGAGTGCGCCGGCCTGCTCTGGCTGTGCCGCACCCTCGACGGCGCACCGATGTGCGGGGTGCTCGACGCCGACGCGGCCATGACGCCGCGCCTGACCCTGGGATATCGCGACGCGGTCGCGGTCTCGCCGAGTTGGCTCGCGCCGGTCGGCACCCGGGTGACCGGGCACGAGTTCCACCGCACCGCGGTGTCCCCGGGCAGCGAGACCCCGGCGTGGGCATGGCGCGACGCGCCGCCCGACGGGTTCGTCGCCGGCAACGTCCACGCGTCCTATCTGCACCTGCACTGGGCCGCGACCCCTGAGTTCGCTACTCGGCTGGTGAAAGCATGCGCCTGATTGGAGTCGGGGTCGGCCCCGGCGACCCTGAGCTTGTGACCCTCAAGGCGGTGCGCGTCCTCGCCACCGCCGGCCGGGTCTTCGTGCCCGTCCTCGACGCTGCTGATGTCGGGCGGGCCGAGACGACCGTCCGCGCACACGCCTCGCACGAGCGCATCGAGCGGCTCGTGTTCGCGCTCAACGAGCGCTCCGACACCGCGCGGCGGGAGCGGCACTGGGACGCGGCCGGGGAGCGGGTGGCCGAGTGGCTGCGCGCAACCGGAGGCACGGCGGCGTTCGCGACGATCGGCGACCCCAACGTGTACTCGACGTTCGCGTACCTGGCGCAGACCGTCCGGGACCTGGTGCCCGAGGTGGAGGTCGAGACGATCCCCGGGATCACCGCCATGCAGGCGATGGCCGCGGCGTCGGGTACGCCGCTGGTCGAGGGCACCGAGCCGTTGACGCTGCTGCCGCTGACCCGCGGCGTTGAGCCGTTGCGGGACGCGCTCGCCGGCGACGGCACCGTCGTCGTGTACAAGGGTGGCCGGCGGCTGCCGGAGATCGCGGAGATCGCGAAGGAGGCCGGCCGGGACGCCGTGTACGGCGAGCACCTGGGCCTGGCTGACGAGCGGGTCCGCCCGTTGTCTGATGTGGATGGTGTCGGCCCGTACCTGGCCACCGTCCTGCTGCCGGCGCGCCGGCACAGCCGAGGAGGAAAACTATGAGTGGCCGGGCAACCTTCGTCGGAGCCGGGCCGGGTGCCGCCGATCTGATTACGGTGCGGGGCGCCCGGGCGCTGGAGCGCGCCGACATCGTGGTGTGGGCCGCCAGCCTGGTCCACCCGGACGTGCTCGAGTACGCGCGTGACGGCGCTACGATCGTCGACTCCGCCGAGTTGACCCTTGAATCCACGGTGGACATCTACCGGCGAGCGGTCTCCGAGGACCTGCACGTCGTACGCCTGCACTCCGGCGACCCGGCGCTGTGGGGCGCGATGCAAGAGCAGCTCGACCAGTGCGCCTCCCTCGGCCTGGCCGTCGAGGTGATCCCCGGAGTCTCGTCGTTCTCGGCCGCCGCCGCCGCGGTACAGCGGGAGCTGACCGTCCCGGAGATCGCCCAGTCCGTCATCCTCACCCGCCTCGAAGGCGGTAAGACGCCGATGCCGGCGGGGGAGAGCGTCCGCGAGTTCGCCCGGCACGGCACGACCATGGCGCTGTTCCTGTCGGCCGCGCGGGCCAAGCAGCTTGCCGAGGAGCTCCAGGCCGGCGGTTACGACGCCGACACCCCGGTCGTGGTGGCCTACCGGGTCACGTGGCCCGAGGAGCTGATGCTGCGCTGCACCATCGGCACCCTGGCCGAGACCGTACGCGAGCACAAGCTGTGGAAGCACACGCTGTTCCTCGTCGGCCCGGCGCTCGACGCGCACGGTACCCGCAGTCACCTGTACCACCCGGGGCACTTCCACGGGTTCCGGCGGGCCGAGCGCGAGGCCCGGGCCGCCCTGCGGGGACGCAGTGGATGAGATCCCCTCGCTCCGCGAGCCCGACCTGCCGCGCACCGCGAAGGTGCGCCCGAAGGCGCTGCGTACCGGCTGGACGACCGGTACCTGCGCCTCGGCCGCGGCGAAGGCGGCGGCTCAGTTACTGCTGGACGGCGAGCCGCCGGCGTGGGTGGAGGTCGCGCTGCCCAGTGGTCGCCGGGTGACGTTCGCGGTGGAGTTCGCTTCGCGGGATGATCACGGTGCCAGCGCCGTTGTGGTTAAGGATGCCGGAGACGACCCCGACGTGACGCACGGCGCCCACCTGACGGCGACGGTGTCCTGGTCCACGACCGACGGCGTCGAACTCGACGGTGGCGAAGGCGTCGGCGTCGTCACCAAGCCGGGCCTCGGCCTGGACGTCGGCGGGCCGGCCATCAACCCGGTACCCCGCGCCATGATCACCCAGGCCGTACGCGAGGTGGTCGGCGAGCGTGGCGTACGCGTGGTGATCAGCGTGCCCGGCGGCGAGAAGATGGCGCGCAAGACGACCAACCGCCGGCTCGGCGTACTCGGTGGCATCTCCATCCTCGGCACGACCGGGATCGTGCGGCCGTTCTCCACCGCCTCGTGGCGGGCCAGCGTCGAGCAGGCGGTCCAGGTCGCCGCCGCGCAGGGCGAGGACACGATCGTGCTCTGCACCGGCGGCCGTACCGAGAAGGGCGCGATGGCGCTGCTGCCGGACCTGGCCGAGGTGTGCTTCATCGAGGTCGGCGACTTCACCGGGGCGGCGCTGCGCCGGGCCGTCGAGCGGGGGATCAGCCGGGTGGTCTTCGTCGGCATGGCCGGCAAGCTCACCAAGCTCGCGGCGGGCGTACTGATGACGCACTACACCCGCTCCGCGGTCGACACCGGGCTGCTGGGGCGGCTGACGGCCGCCGCCGGCGGCTCCGACGACCTGATCGCCGAGGTCGCGGCCGCGAACACCGCCCGGCACGCGTACGAACTGTGGGACTCCGCCGGCCTGCTGCGCGCCGCCGGGGAGCTGCTGTGCCAGCGGGTACGCGACGTGCTCGTCGCCTTCGTCGACGGCGCCATCAGCGCGGACGTGGCGATGGTCGACTTCACCGGGCGTACCGTGGTCGCCGCGACCGATCCCGGGTGGGTTTCATGAGCGCGATTACCGTGATCGGCTGCGACGGCGGTCCGTTGCCGCCCGGCGCTGACGCGCTCCTCGCCGGAGCGACCCTCGTCGTGGGCGCGGCGCGCCACCTCGACGCGGTGAAGACCGACGTTGAGCGGATTGTTCTGGGCAATGTCGCCGAGGCGGTGACCCGACTGTCCAGCCACGACGGTCATGCCGTCGTCCTCGCCAGCGGAGACCCCGGGTTCTTCGGGATCGTCGCGACCCTGCGCCGCGCCGGCCTGCGACCCGCCGTGGTGCCGGCGCCGTCGTCGGTGGCCCATGCGTTCGCCCGGATCGGCCTGCCCTGGGACGACGCCCTCGTCGTCTCCGCGCACGGTCGTGACCTGCGCCGCGCGGTGAACGCCTGCCGGGCGCACCGCAAGGTGGCGGTGCTGACCGCGCCCGGCGCGGGCCCGCGCGAACTGGCGGAAGCGCTGACCGGCATTCCGCGCCGGATCGTGGTGGTCTCCCGCCTCGGCATGCCCGACGAGCGGATCACCGGACCGGACGGCGACTGGGCCGACCCGAACGTGGTTCTGGTTCTCGGCGACGACAGTGAGCCTTCGCCGCGCTGGGTCGCCGGCACTCAGCCCGGCCCCGCCGGGTGGGCGCTGCCCGAAGCGGCCTTCGCCCACCGCGACTCCATGATCACAAAAGCGGAGGTACGGGCACTGGCGCTCGCCCGCCTCGGTCCCCGCCTCGGCGATCTCGTCTGGGACATCGGCGCCGGCAGTGGATCGGTGGCAGTCGAGTGCGCCCGGCTCGGCGCCGCCGTCATCGCGGTCGAGCGGGACGCGGATGGCTGCGAGCGGGTGCGGCGCAACGCGGCCGCGTTCAACGTGGACGTCACCGTGGTCGGCGGCAACGCCCCGGACGCGCTGGCCGGGCTGCCCGACCCGGATGCGGTGTTCGTCGGCGGGGGAGGGGCGTCGGTGCTCGTGGCGTGCCTGGACCGGAGCCCGGACCGGGTGGTGGCCGCGTACGCGGCGGTGGAGCGCGTCGGCCCGGCGCTCGAGGTGCTGACGGTGGCGGGGTACCGCACCGGCGGTACCCAACTACAGGCGAATCGACTGGCCCCGCTACCCGGCGGGGTGCACCGACTGGAGGCGACGAACCCGGTGTACGTGGTGTGGGGAGAGCGGTCATGATCGCACTGGTGACCGCGACGGCGGCCGGCCGCGCGCTGGCATCGCGCCTCGCGGCTGCGTGGCCGGAAGAGACGACCATCTACGACGGACCCGTCGCCGACCAGATCCGGGACTCGTGGCCCCGCTCGCGGGCCCTGGTCTGCTTCCTCGCCACCGGCGCCACCGTCCGCCTCGTCGCGCCGCTGCTGCGCGACAAGCACTCCGATCCGGCCGTCGTGTGCGTCGACGAGTCGGGCCGGTTCGCCGTCGCGCTGCTGGGCGGGCACGGTGGCGGCGCCAACGACCTCGCCGCGCGCGTGTCCGCCGTGCTCGGCGCGCAGCCGGTCGTCACCACGGCCACGGACGCGAGCGGCGTGACGCCGCTCGACACGTACGGCGCCGACCTCGGCTTCCGGCTCGCCGACCCGGCGCCGGTCGCCCGGGTGACCGCCGCCGTGCTCGGCGGCACCCCGCTGCGCATCGAGTCCGACCAGACGTGGCCGCTGCCGGCGCTCGCGGCTGGCGGCTCGACCGACCAGCCGAGATCGCTCGTGATCTCCGACCGGGTGGATGCCGACGGCGACCTCGTCTACCGGCCGCCGTCGCTCGTCGTCGGGGTCGGTGCGAGCCGCAACGCGCCCGCCGACGAGATCGACGAGCTGATCGCGAAGGCTCTCGCCGAGGCCGGCGTCGTCGCCGAGTCGGTCCGGGCCCTCGCCACCGTCGACCTCAAGGCCGATGAGCCGGGCATCGTCGAGGTGGCGCGGCGGCGGGGATGGCCGCTGCTCACGTACCCGGCGGAGACGCTCAGGACGGTCGACGTGCCGAACCCGTCGGAGGTCGTCAACGCCGCCGTCGGCACGCCCAGCGTCGCCGAGGCCGCCGCGCTGACAGCGGCCCGGGAAGCGGGACGAAGCGCCGACCTCATCGCGCCGAAGCGCGCCAGCGCCATGGCGACCGTGGCCGTCGCCCGGCTGACCCCGCGCGGGCGCCTGGCGATCGTCGGGCTCGGGCCGGGCGCCGAGGACCTGCGTACGCCGCGCGCGACGGCAGCACTGCGCCGCGCCGGCATCGTGGTCGGCCTGGACCAGTACGTCGACCAGGTGCGCCACCTCCTCACCCCGGGCACCAGGATCGAGGCGAGCGGCCTCGGTGCGGAGGAGGAGCGGGCGCGGACCGCCGTCGAACTGGCCACCGCCGGCCACGCCGTCGCGCTGATCGGCTCCGGCGACGCCGGCGTGTACGCGATGGCCTCCCCGGCCCTGCAACTGGCCGGGAACGACGTCGACGTCGAGGCCGTACCCGGGATCACCGCCGCTCTCGCCGCGTCCGCGCTGCTCGGGGCGCCACTGGGCCACGACCACGCGTACCTCTCCCTGTCGGACCTGCACACGCCGTGGCCGGTCATCACCGAGCGGCTGCGCGCCGCTGCCGCCGCCGACCTGGTGGTATGCCTGTACAACCCGCGTAGCCGGAAGCGGCAGGCGCAGTTCGACGAGGCCCTCGCGATCCTGCGCGAGCACCGGCCCGACGCCACGCCGGTCGGGCTCGTCCGGCAGGCCAGCCGCGCCGATCAGCGGGTCACCGTCACCACGCTCGCCGACCTCGCCGCCGATCCGTCTGTTGTGGACATGTTCACCGTGGTTCTGGTCGGGTCCACCCGCACCGAGGTCATCGGCGGGAGAATGGTGACCCCTCGGGAGTACCGATGGCTACCGTGACCATCACAGCCTGCCAGGGCTGTGGAGCCTGCCTGCTCACCTGCCCCACCCATGCGATCCGCCCCGACGGGGGGCGCCTGTACGTCCGTGATGACCTCTGCACGCTCTGCGGGGAGTGCGTCGAGGTCTGCCCGGTGGATGCGATCGACATCCTTGAGGAGGAAGCGTGACTGTTCGCGAAGCGCAGGTGCCGACGACCGGGGCGTGGACCAGAGCCGAACGGGTGCGACTGTCCGGCATCGTCGCGACCGTCGTGCTCCTCAACATCGCCGGCTGGTCGCTGTACCTGTACTACAGCAGCAGCCTCGCCGCGGCGAGCGCCTTCGCCGGCGCCGGAACTCTCGCGTACGTGCTCGGCATCCGGCACGCGTTCGACGCCGACCACATCGCCGCCATCGACGACACGACCCGGCTCATGCTGCTGCGCGGGCGCCGCCCCGTCGGCGTCGGCTTCTTCTTCGCGATGGGCCACTCCGCCGTCGTCGTCGTCCTGGCGCTGGTCGTCGCGTTCGCCGCACGCACTCTGAACGTCGAGCCGTTCGAGCAGACCGGGGCCATCATCGCGACCGTGGTCGCGATCGGCTTCCTGCTGCTGGTCGGCGTGCTCAACGCGACGGTCCTGGCGAGCATGGGGAAGCTGTGGCGGGGCTTGAGTCGCGGCGAGGTCGACCAGGCCGCCATCGACCGGGAACTGGTCAACCGGGGCCTGATGAACCGGATGCTCGGGGGTCGGATACGAGGCCTCATCCGTTCCAGCTGGCACATGTTCCCGGTCGGGCTGCTGTTCGGCCTCGGTCTGGAGACCGCCAGCGAGGTGACCCTGCTGTCGCTGCAGGCGTCGGCGGCATCGCAGGGCACGCTGCCGGCCCTCGCGATCCTCACGCTTCCCCTGCTGTTCGCCGCCGGGATGTCCGCGATGGACACCGCCGACTCGCTGCTCATGACGCGGGCGTACTCGTGGGCGTACCGTCACCCGGCCCGCCGGCTGTACTACAACCTGGCGACGACCAGCATGACGGTGCTCGTCGCGCTGTTCGTCGCGTCGGTGTACCTCGCCGGACTGGTCCACGAGCTCGCCGGAGTCGGCGGCCTGATCGAGACGTACGGGAAGCTGGCGGACCACTTCGAACTCCTCGGCTACCTCATCGTCGGCGCCTTCGTGCTCGCCTGGGGCGGTGCGGCCGCCGTGTGGAAGTTGGGCCGCTTCGACGAGAGGTACACGTCGTGACTCGGGTGGTGCACCCCATCGAGGCGGAGTCGTACCGGATTCTGCGTTCTACTGTGGACACGTCAGCGCTGCCGCCCCGGACCCGTGACGTGACCGAAAGGATCATCCACACCACGGCCGATCCGGGCTGGCTGGACGATCTCGTCGCGTCCGAAGCGGCCCTGGAGGCGGGAGCCACCGCGTTGGGCGCGGGCGCTCCGCTCGTCGTCGACGTCGCCATGGTGGCCGCCGGCATCACCAGGTACCCGTCGGTCTGCCTGGTGAGCAGCCCGGCGGCGCGCGACCTGGCCGCGGAGACCGGTCTGACCCGCTCGGCGGCGGCCATCCGGCTGGCCGCAGCAGCGGCGCCCGACGGCGCCGTCTGGGCCGTCGGCAACGCGCCGACGGCGCTCTTCGAACTGATCCGCCTCGCCGAGGCCGGCGAGGTACGCCCGGCGCTCGTCGTCGGGCTGCCCGTCGGCTACGTCGGAGCGGCCGACTCCAAGGCCGCGCTGCGCGCCGCCGGCCTGCCCCAACTGTCCAACGTCAGCGCGCGGGGCGGCTCGGCCGTCGCCGCCGCGGCGGTCAACGCCCTGCTGTACGGAGACCCACTCGCATGACCACCCCACTGCTGATAGCCGGGCACGGTACCGCCGACGAGGCCGGCGCCGAGCAGTTCCGCCAGTTCGTCAAGCGGGTCGACGGCCTGTTGGCCGCGCCTGTCGCCGGGGGCTTCATCGAACTGTCCGACCCGCCGATCCCGTCGGCCGTTGACGCGCTGATTTCCGGCGGTGCGCGGCGGGTCGCCGCTGTGCCGCTCATGCTGGTCGCCGCCGGGCACGCCAAGGGCGACATCCCGGCCTCCCTGGCCCGCGAACGGCAGCGCCACAATGGGCTGTCCTTCGTGTACGGTCGACCGCTCGGCCCGCACCCCACGATCCTCGCCCTGCTGCGCGAACGGCTCGCGGAGATCTCGCCGGATCCGGAGACCATGGTGCTCCTGGTCGGTCGGGGATCCAGCGACCCGGACGCCAACGCGGAGGTAGCCCGGGCCGCCCGACTGCTGGCCGAGACCACGCCGGTCGCCGGCGTCGAGTACGCGTTCATCTCGCTCGCCGAGCCCGGAGTGCCGGCCGGCCTGGAGCGCTGCCGGCTGCTCGGGGCCAAGCGGATCGCGGTGCTGCCGTACTTCCTGTTCACCGGGGTTCTGCCGCGCCGGGTCGTCGCTCAGTCGGAGGCCTGGTCTGCGCAGACGGCCGTCCGCGTCGACTGCGCCGAGGTGATCGGCGACTGTGACGGACTGGCGTCGCTGGTCATCGAGCGGTACGAGGAGGCGCTGCGCGGCGAGGCACGGGCCAACTGCGACACGTGCCTGTACCGGATCGCTCTGCCGGGTCACGAGCACCGGGTCGGCGCGCCGCAGAAGCCGCACGATCATCCGCACGACCATGCTCATCCACATCACCACCACTGAGGCTTGCTGGGGAAATAGTCGCCACGCGGGCAGCACGTCCGACACCTCAGGCCGGTCGTACGGGGTTTAGTCGTACGGGGTTTATCAGGACGGCTGCGGGCATGTGCTGGCCCGTACCGGCGACCGGGCCACGCCGGCTGTATCCGAGAGGAGCGCCGCGATGCCGACTCCCGAGTACGGCGCCCGCGCCCGGTTGGCAGCCGTCCGGGCTGCCATGACCCCCCGGAACTCCATGGTCGGGGCCGCCTTCGTCGCCGCTGTGTTGGTTGTCGGCACCCTGATGGTGCAGAGTCTGCGGGGGCACCGCGACCCGCCCGGCACGTCCACGGGGACCAGCGCGAGCGCGAGCCCGCCCGCCATCCCGACGTCCGAGCCGCTCCTTCCGCCCCCACCGTCGGGGATCCCGACCACCGATCCGGTGCCGTCCGATGCACCGTCGCCGAACGGCGCGCCGACCACTCCGGACCAGGGGGCGCCGACGCAGCCGGAGTCGCAGTCGGAGTCGCATACGGAGTCGCCGACGGATTCACCGACGGGGTCGGACTCGCCCTCGCCGTCGCCGGCGGACTCCTCGGAAGCGCCGGCTACCTAGACTCCGTCGGGGTAGGCGCCGAGCGCGCGCCGGCGGTCCTCGCGGGCTGGGCTCCCGGAGAGGCCCGGGCTGGGCTCCCGGAGAGGCCGCGGCGCGGTCAGCCGGTGGGGCGCCGGTAGAACGGCTCCGTGTGGGCGAGCATCCACGCGGTGACCGGGTCCGTCGCGTCGTCGAGGAAGACCGTATCGACGGCGAGCGGCGGCGGCGCTGCTGCTACCGCCGCGTTGGCCGCGGCGAGGGCGGCCTCTCGCCAGTCGCCGACGCTCTGGTCGGCCTCGACGCCGATGAGAAGAAATGGTGGCTCGTCGCCGGTCTGGGCCAGCGCCCTCCGCGCGACGATAACCGCCGGGACGGCCTCGAACGCGGTGGCCAGTGCGGCCAGCAGTGCTTGCGGCTCCTCGGCGGGATCCCCGAGCCGGATCTGCTGGCCTGCGGGGATCGTCCGGCGGCCACCTCGTAGGTACCGAACGCCCTCGGGCCGGATCGGCAGGCCAGCCTCGGCGCCAGGGTTGACGGCCAGGCCAAGCATCTCAGCCAGGATCCCGGCCAGCTCGCGGCCACTGATCACCATGTGGGCCTGCTGGCCCGCACCCCGGGCGTACTGCTCGGCAGAGGTGTACACGACGACGTACGGCTGTTCGTCGATGACCATGACGGGCAGCCGCGCTTGCGCGCCCTCGGCCACACCGTCGGGGAGCGGAACCCACAACTGGCTGTCGGCCAACGCCTGCAACAGTTGGTCCACCGAACCCGCCCCGGCCCGCAGGCTGGCGAGAGCCGATTCCAACCTGTTCGCGGGGAACGCCATCATCTCTCCGTACTCAGTGCCGCGGTCAATTCACTGACCAGCGTGGAAAGTTCCTCGTTCGCATCGAACCGCGCTGCCGGATCGTCGCGGTAAATGTGGAAGTCGGAGAAGTTGCGGGGTCCTTCGTACAGGGAATCCAGCATCTCCGCTGCATCCCGCAGCAGGTCCCGGGCCGGCCGGCCGATGTCACCGAGAACCGTCTCGATGTCCCGGAGCCTCCGGTACCAGACCGCACCTTCGCGACCTTCACCTCCGACGAGGGTGGCGAGCGCCGCAGCAAGCCGGCGAGCGTTCTCAACCCGCGATTTGAGGGCGTCTGACATCACGGGAGCGGCTCCGATCCCACCGGCTCGACGTCCTTGTTCTTCCACGGCTCGGGGATGAAGACCTGATGGCCGCCGCCGACATACATGCCGCCCTGGTTGGCCACGGGGCCAGGATAGACCGTGGTGCCGGCGGGAATCTTCACGGCGTAGACCGTATCAACAGGAGAGGTGCCGCCCCATTCGCCAGTCTTGGGGTTGATCCACTGGGGGCGTACCGCCGTGTCGATCCGAACTTCGGCGACCGATCGGGGAGGTTCGATGCTGAACCACTGACCCAAGGGGGAACCCTGACTGTCGCCGCCACGGTAGAAGACCCGATCCTCAGGCAGCGAAACCGCGTCGTAGCGGCCGCCGGCGAAGTTAGCCGCCGGAGTTCCCCGAATTTCGGCCAGCGGGCCGGGATCTTCGACCATGTTGTACTGATAGGTCTCGCGACTGTGCGGGGCCAGCGGGTCGCGGAATCCTTCCGCCCCACCGCCTCGCTTGAACGGGTTCGAGCGGGCCAACGTGTCGAGCAGGTGCTTGAGTTCGGTCAGGATCTCGCCGAGCCGGTGCAGCAGGGGCTGCAGTCGCCGCAGGCTGTTCAGGAGCGCTCTGACGAAACGCTGAATCTTGTTGGCCCACTGGCTGACCAGGGCGCTGACCTGCCCGATGACCACCGGAGTGGCAAGGCCGAGGGTCAACCCCTCCGCAGCCAGCCACTGCGGCAACCGCGCCGCGAGCGTGCCGACGACCTGCGCGATGAGGTCACGAACGATGCCCCGGACCATGGCGACGAGCAGGCCGGCGCCCTGCACCGCGTACGAGATGCCGTGGGCGGCCGTCGAGATGCCGTCCATGACCGACAGATGCATCCCGCTGTGCGCGCGGTAGGCGTCACCGGATTCGCCCACCCAGTACGCGGTCTCGCTGTTGATTCCATCCGCGTACTGCTGCCGCGCCTCGCGCGTGAACCGCGCAACGTTCTCCCAGGTCGCAGCGTGGGCGGAGATTTCATCCGGATTTCCGGCGAGCCAGTCGAGGGCTTCCTTGAGTGGTCTGACGTGCTCCATCAGCCACGAAACGCCCCACGCGACGAGCGAACCCAGCGGGTCGACAACCATTGCGAGGGTATCGAGGCTTCCGCCAACCGCGCCGAGCGTGCCGTCGACCCAGCTGTCGTTCTGGATGCCTTCCGCGATCTGCGCCGCGTCCTCGACCAACCCCAGACCGGTGTACCAGGTCGTCGAGGTGTGCGCCGGTGCGACGAGCGGGTTGCTCACAGGGGCAGTTCTATTCGGGGACCGGCGGCGTTCATTCGCTGCGCGCTGCTCACATCGGTGTACTCGGTGTTCGTCGCCGCGGTTCGCAGCCTGGTGGCGGTCTCCTGTAGCGAGTCGACGGTTCGGTACAGGGTGTCGACGGCCAGGCCGAATACGGGGTTCAGCAGCGCGGGGAGGAACTGGCACAACTGGCCGTAGGCGTGTGCGTCCATGGTGACCGCATGCACCGCCGAACGCGCTGTTTCCACCGCGTCGGACACCCGGTCCACCGTGCCCGCGTGCTGTTGCACGACGGCGACTGGGAACTGGACCAGTCCACCCTCAGTGCCCATCACGGACCCCACTCTCTGTCTGCGTATCGCGGCCGGCGGTCCGGTGTGCCGGCGCCTCAGAACCTAGAGCCATGGATCGAAACACGGCAAGATCCATCCTCGGCCGACGCCGGGAACGCCCGTCGAAATGTCGTACCTTCGCGATGGACCGGGGTAGACCTACGCGATGAGCTCCGCGACGGCGGCTGTGAACACCTCGGTGTGGCGGTCCACGTCCGCGGCGGTCGTCGCCGGCGACATCAGCGCCATGTTGTGGAAAGGGGTGAGCAGTACGCCGCGGTTGGCCAGGTACAGGTGCAGGTAGTCCTCCAACTCGGCGTCGGCAGCCTGTGCGGAGGAGGTGCCGTCGCGCGGTGCCGGGCGCGCGAAGCGGTACTCCGCCCGGGCGCCGAGTTGGCTGATAGACCAGGGCAGGTCGTGGGCCTCGATCACCTTGGTCACCGCTGCGGTGAACGTGGTGGCGAGCGCCGTCATCTGCGCGAACGCGGAGTCGGTCAGCACGTGCTCGAGCGTGGCCCGCGCGGCGGCGATCGACAGTGCGTTGCCGGCGAGGGTCCCGCCGACCCCGCCCATGTCGACCAGGTCCAGGTCGTCGCGGCGCAGAATGGCGTCGGCCAACTCGCTGGACAGGCCGTACGCGCCGATGGGCACGCCGCCGCCGATCGCCTTGCCGATCGTGACGATGTCCGGCGCCAGGGCCCAGGCGCGGGTACAGCCGCCCGGCCCGGCGGAGAACGTGTGTGTCTCGTCGTTGATGAGCAGAACCCCGTGCTGGCGGGTCAACGCCCGTACCGCATTGAGGTAGCCCGGCTCGGGCAGCACGATGCCGATGTTGGTCAGCGCAGGTTCCATGAGCACCGCGGCGACGTCGCCGTGGGCGAGCTGTCGCGCGAGCCCTTCAACGTCGTTGAACTCCGCCACCCGGCTCGTCAGTGTCACATCGCACGGCGCGCCGACGTTGCCTGGCCGGCTGACGCCGTCGCCGTCCTCGCCCACCACGATGAGTGATTCGTCGACGCTGCCGTGGTAGCAGTAGCTGTTGACCAGGATCTTCGAGCGGCCGGTGACGGCGCGCGCCAACCGGATCGCCCAGCGGTTGGCGTCCGTCGCGGTCAGCGAAAAGCTCCATCTCGGCAGCCCGAACCGGCGGGTCAGTTCGGCGCCCACCCACTCGGCGTCCTCGGTCGGCATCATCGCCGTCGCGCCACCGAGCGTGGCCAGCCGGCGCGTGACCGCCTCGGTGACCGGAGCCGGGCTGTGTCCCGCCATGGCGCCCGTGTCACCCAGGCACAGGTCGACATAGTGGTGACCGTCGAGGTCGGTCACGTGGCTACCGCGCGCGGATTGCAGGTACAGCGGGAAGCCGGCGGCCTGCTTGTTCATCCAGGTCATCGGTACGCGGCCGAACAGGTGCTCGGCCCGCGCGTACGCCGCCGCCGACCGCGGGTTGCGCTGCGCGTAGCTGTTCCGCTCGCGCTGCAGTAATGCGGCAAGTCGGCTGCGGTCCATCAGCCCTCCAGAAGGCGACACAAAAATGATCTCTACTGGGTTCGCTGGAAGGGTAGCGGTGGAATCGGTATTCAGCGATATCCGCGTTAGCAGTTAACAAACCTTGACATTAGAAGGGGCATCAGCTTACATCGGTGCTCATCTCGGCGGCCAGCCTGGTCGCGTCCCGGTCGGGCTTCGAGGAGCTGTTGATGCGCGGATACCAAGGAGCGCTGACCATCGGTACTGTCGCGTACCGTTGTCGGCGCCCGACCGGGTGGCGACCGGCCTACCGCCTCGTCCAGTGCGGCCGGCAGAGGGCGCGTCGGCCCCCCGGTAGTCACCAGCGCCCTCGACTGCCTGGCGCGAGCGATCAACTGCGGCAGGTTCAGGTCGAGTACGCTCTGGCCGGGCATCCGCTGCCGTAGAAGCCTTCCTCCCCAACAGAATGCCGGTGGGGTGCGCGTCCGGCCAGGCGCACCCCACCGGCTCTGCCAAGATCATTACACGCGGCGGTACTTGGCGCCGGTCATGCCAATGAGATGTGCATTCGGGCAACAACTGAAACCCGTTCACGGCCCGAATCCACTTACGTCGATCAGTCGACGCTTTCGGTGACCTCGCCGTAAGGCCCGTTCCACCAGCGGACCCACACCCGGGAGGTCTTGCGGTTGCCGAAGAACGACACCATCACCGAATCCTGGCCGTACCGGGTCACGTTGACCGTGTAGCCGGGCTTCGGGCTGCTCGACGCGACCTGCACCACGTCCTTCGCCGTGAAGAAGCCCACGTCGCCGCCGATCGTGCGGAACGTGCGCCGGAAGCCGGCGCCGTCGGCCTGCCAGGTGCCGGCGGAACTGGCCGCCGGGTTGGTTACTGCCGGATTGGACGCCGCCGGGTCGGGCGTCCCTGGGGCGGAGGCCGCCGGACCGGACGACGGCCCCGTCCCCGGTGATCGAGCACCGGTCGAGGAAGACGTCGAGGAGGAGGGGCTAGCCGACGAGCTGGGCTGGGTCAGCGGAGCGACCCGGCGAAGTTGGGCGGCCGCCAGGGGGGCGGGACGTGTCGGTGCGGCGGCGACCAGCACTGACCGGATCCCGAGCCATGCAGCACTGACGGTAATCATCGCTGCTACGGACCATGCGAGCAGGTAGGCGAGCCGTCGGTGCACGCGACCCATCTTGCACCACCAGATACGGTGCTCACCATGGCCACGGTCCTACTGGTCGAGGACGACCACATCATCCGCGCCGCCCTGATGCGTTCCCTTACTGACCGTGGTCACACGGTGCACGCGGTGGGGACAGCCCTGGACGCTCTGCGAAGAGTGGCGGCGGACACACCCGACCTGATCGTGCTCGACCTGGGCCTCCCGGACCTCGACGGCGCGGACGCCCTGCGCATGCTGCGCGGCATCGCCGACGTACCGATCATCATCGCGACCGCTCGGGACGATGAAGCGGAGATCGTCCGGCTCCTCAAGGCCGGCGCGGACGACTACATGGTCAAGCCGTTCACCAGCGCCCACCTGGACGCCCGGCTGACCTCGGTGCTGCGGCGGGCCGGGCGGGCCAGTCGCGAGGAACCAGCCGTTATCGATGCCGGGGCCCTCCGGGTCGATCTCGGCCAGCGCCAGGCGTACCTTGACGACCAGCCGTTGACGTTGACCCGCAAGGAGTTTGACCTGTTGGCATACCTGGCTGCCCGGCCGGGTCGGGTCGTATCACGGCGAGAGCTGCTGGAGGAAGTATGGCGGCAACCGTCGGTGGGCGAGGACCAGACGATCGACGTCCACTTGTACTGGCTACGCCGCAAGTTGGGCGAGAGCGCGGCGAAACCGAAGTACCTACACACCGTGCGGGGGGTCGGCTTCAAGTTCATGGCACCGGACTGAGGCGAGCGCTGGCGTATCTCTGCATGGCCGTGACGGCCATGGTGGCGCTCGCGTTCCTCATCCCGCTCGGTCTGGTCGTCGCGCAATTAGCGCGGGAGCGGGCGCTCGCGGACGCGGAGCGGCAGACCGCGATCGTGGTGGCGGTCCTGATGACCACCACCGATCCGACCGCGGTCGACCGCGCGATCGCGGCGGCCGGCGGTCCGGCCGCAGGCCGCGTGGCGGTGCACGGGCTGGGCGGCGGCAGCGTGGGGCAACGGCACGCCCGTGCCGAAGAGATCGCCATGGCTGCGGGCCAGCTCAAGACCGTCGTCACGGACGTACCCGGCGGCCTGTCGTACCTGGAGCCGGTTGATATCGGGCAGAACCGCAACGCCGTGGTCGAGGTGTTCATCCCGAGCGGCGAGCTGACCCGGGGGGTGCACGTCGCCTGGTACGCGCTGACCGCTGTCGCGCTCGGCCTGGTCGTCGCGTCGGTGTGGGTCGGTGACCGGCTCGCCGCGAAGGTGGTCGGATCGGCGCGCGGGCTCGCCGACGCGGCCAGCGCGCTGGGCAACGGCCAGCTCGACGTACGCGTGGAGCCCAGCGGGCCACGGGAGCTCGCCGAGGCAGGGCTGGCGTTCAACGTCATGGCTGAACGGGTCAAGGCGCTGCTGGCCGACGAGCGGGAACTGGTGGCGGATCTGTCGCACCGGCTGCGTACCCCGTTGACCGCGCTGCGTCTGGACGCTGAGACCCTCGACGACCACCACGCCGCGGAGCGCATCCGGCACGCCATCGGCAACCTGGAGCTGGAGGTCGACGAGATCATCCGGGCCGCCCGCAAGCCGCGCCTTGCCGCGGCCGCCGCCGCTGCCGCCGCCGAGCCGGGCGAGCACAGCCGGTGTGACGCCAGCGACGTCGTTCGCGAGCGGATGAAGTTCTGGTCGGCCGTCGCGGGGGACCAGGGGCGGCGCTGCGAGGCGATCGGCGTCGACGCCCCAGCCCCGGTGCCGGTGGCGCGCGCCGAGCTGGCCGCCGCGCTGGACGCGCTGCTGGGCAACGTCTTCCGGTATACGCCGCAGGGCGTGCCGCTGGAGGTCACGGTGTCCCGGCGGGACGGGTACGTGGCGATCACGGTCGAGGACGGCGGCCCCGGCATCGCGGACCCGGACCGGGCGCTGCGGCGGGGCGAGACCAACCACGGCTCCACCGGGCTCGGCCTCGACATCGTCAAGAGGGTCGCGTACACGGCGAACGGGACCGTCAACATCGCCCGCGGGCGATTGGGTGGCGCCAGCATCGTCGTTCTCCTGGCCGACGCGGAGTGGACGCCGCCGGCGTCGAGCAGGTTCGGCTTCGTCGGGCGGCTGTCGCGGGATCCGGCGGAGCGGCGACGGCGGCGGGACGAGAAAGGCCCCGCCGGCTTCCGGACCGACCGACTGCGGCGTTGATCGGCCTGGGGTGTTGATCGGCCTGGGGCGTTGATCGGGTGCGTGTAGATCTGCGGAATTGACCGCCCAGGTT
>NZ_JAATVW010000011.1 GCF_011947225.1 Planosporangium flavigriseum
GTCCATGAACGACAAACTACCGACTCGGTACGACAGTTTTCGAACACCCGTGCGACGCCGATGCACTGTCGCGACTCCGCGAAAAGCGGTTGCGCGCATAGGCAATCGCGACCGCCGACGCCGCGCGAGCTATCGGGCACGCCCGGTCGCCGCTACGGTAACCATGCGCACATACGTCGATACGTCCTGTGTAGACCGAGGCCTGTACAGACCGAAGGAGGCACCGTGCGTACCACCACAGCTTCGCTGGATGCGCCGTTTCTGGACGTCACCGATCCCAAGTTCCGGTTCGACTCCCCCGCTGTCGCGGAGGCCCGTGAACTGAGCTGGTACGCCAAAACCCCACTGGGGTTACTCGTTCTGCGGTACGCGGAGGCGCAGGGCGTACTGCGTGACCTGCGGTTCGCGCCGAGCGGCGAGCGCTACCTCGCGTTGCAGGGCATCTCCGAGGGTCCGCTGTACGACTGGTTCGTCTCCATCATCCTGCACCGGACCGGCGACGATCATCTCCGGCTGCGGCGACTGGTGACCAAGGCGTTCACCCCGCGCATGATGGAAGGGTTCCGCCCGTTCATGCGTGACCGCGCGTCCCAGTTGGCCGAACGGATCGCGGCGCGCACGTCCACCACAGGCGAGTGCGAGTTCATGGACGAGTTCGCCGATCCGTTGCCGGTGGCGGTCATGTGCGAACTGCTCGGCGTACCCGCGGAGGACTATCACCTTTTCCGTCGATGGTCGACCGATGTCGGACTCGTCTTCAGCTTCAACCTCGCCGACGTGCACACCCGGGCCGAGGCGGCCGTGATCGGACTGTACGAGTACCTCGACCGGCTGATCGCGCTGCGCCGGGCCGAGCCGCGCGATGACCTCCTCTCCGCCCTCATCGCCGCCGAGGAGACCGGAGACCGCCTCAGCACCGACGAACTACGCAACCTTGCCGTGGCTCTCGTGTTCGCCGCGCACGACACCACACGCAACCAACTCGGCCATGCGATGGTGGCTTTCGCCGCACACCCGGACCAGTGGCACCTGCTGGGCAAGCGTCCCGAGTTGGCGACGCAGGCGGTTGAGGAGGTCATGCGCTGGGCGCCGACCGTACCGACGACCTTCCGGTTCGCGCTCGAAGACGTACAGCTCAATGGGGTTGATCTGCCGGCCGGCTCATTCGTGCTGGTCTGCGCGCAGGCTGCCAACCGTGACCCGCGCGTGTTCCCGGGCGGCAGCCGGCTCGACATCACCCGGCAACTCGAAGCCGCGCACCTGACGTTCGGCGGCGGCCCGCACTACTGCCTGGGCGCGGCGACCGCGCGCACCGAGATCGCGGCAGCCCTCAGCGTGCTCACCTCCCGGTTCGACCCGCCGTCGCACGCCGGTCCGGTGGCCTGGCGCGCACCGACCGGACTGTACGGCCCGGAGCGGCTCCCACTGCGTTTTACCGTGCGTGAAAAGTGAAGCCGGAACCGATAAGCATGATCTACTAGCGTGCATGTCCCGGTACGACAGCTTGTTTCGACTCGATGGCCGGCGCGCCGTGGTGGTGGGTGCCGGCAGCGGAATCGGCCGCGAATGCGCCCAGGCACTTGCAGCGCACGGCGCCGACGTCGTCTGCGCCGACCGGGATGCCGATTCGGCGGCGGAGACCGCGCGGCTGGGCGGCGGTTCTGCGTACCAACTGGATGTCCTCGACGGCGCGGCGGTGACCCGCGCCGCGGGCGAACTCGGCGACGTCGACGTGCTGGTCTTCACCGCCGCGACCAACGTGCGCAAGCGGCTGCTCGACTACACGCAAGAGGAGTTCGACCGGGTGGTGGGGCTCAACCTGACCGCCTCGTTCGGGCTGGTCCGCGCATTCGGCGCGGGCATGGCCGACCGTGGCCGGGGCAGCATCATCGGCTTCGCCTCGATCCGCGCGTTCACGGTCGAACCAGGTCAGGGCGTCTACGCCGCCACCAAGTCGGGCCTGATCCAGCTGCTGCGCACCGCGGCCGCCGAGCTCGGCCCCAAGGGCGTGCGGGTCAACGCCGTGGCCCCGGGCGTCGTGGAGACTCCCCTCACCGCGCAGATCAAGGCCAACCCCGAGTGGTACGACGCGTACGCCGCGAAGAGCGCGCTCGGCCGCTGGGCGCAGCCCGAGGAGATGGCGGGCGCGGTGGTGTACCTGGCCAGCGACGCGGCGAGCTTCGTCACCGGCACCTGCCTGCTCGTCGACGGCGGCTGGACCGCGGTCGACGGGCGGTACGAGCCGCCCAACTAGACCGGGCGGTACGAGCCGCCCAACTAGACCGGGCGGATGATCGCCATTCTGGTGACGGTCAGCTCCTCCACCGCGAACCGGGGGCCCTCCCGGCCGATCCCGGAGTCCTTCACCCCGCCGTAGGGCATGTTGTCGGCCCGGAAGCCCGGCACCTCGTTGACAACCACACCGCCGACGTTCAGGCGCTCGATCGCCGCGAAGGCCGTCTTCAAAGAACTCGTGTAGACGCTGGCGTGCAGCCCGTACCGGGACCGGTTGACCAGGTCGAGTGCGCTGTCGACGTCCGGGACGGTGCGTACGCACACCACCGGGCCGAAGATCTCCTCGTCCCACACCGCCAGGCCGTCGCGTACGTCGGCGAGGACGGTCGGGCGCAGCACGCCGCCCTCGCACGAACCGCCGGCGACGAGACGCGCGCCCGTCTCGAGCGCGTCCGCGACCCAACCGCGGACCCGTTCCGTCGAGCGGGTGTCGATCAGCGCCGCGACCCGGGTGCTCTCCGACCGTGGGTCACCGACCTCGATCTTCGGTACCCTGTCGGCCAGCAGCGCCAGGAACCGCTCGGCCACGGGCTCCTCGACGAGTACCCGCTGGACGGAGATGCAGGCCTGGCCGGAGGCGTAGTAGCCCCCGCGCACCACGGCGTCGGCCGCGGCGTCCAGGTCGGCGTCCGCGGCCACCACGAGCGCGGCGTTGGAGCCGAGCTCCAGCAGTACCTTCGTCGGGGCCGCGGCGCGGGCGATCGTGTGCCCGACCGCGGCGGATCCGGTGAACGACACCGCGCCGAGGCGCCGGTCGCCGACGAGCGTCTCGCCCACCTCGACGCCACCGGTGACCACCTGCACAGCCTCGGCCGGCAGGCCGGCCCCCGCGCCGGCCTCGCGCAGCAGGTGTACCAGCCAGAGCGTGGCCAGTGGCGTCTGCGGCGCCGGCTTGCACACCACCGGACAGCCGGCGGCGATCGACGGCGCTATCTTGTGGGTGGCGAGCAGCAGCGGGTAGTTGAAGCCGGCGATCCCCACCACCACGCCGATCGGCCGCCGGGTCCAGAACCCGATCAGCCCCTCGCCGGACGGCAGCAGGTCCAGCGGCACGGTCTCGCCGTGCAGGCGCACCACCTCCTCGGCCGCCGTTTCCAGCGTCACGAGGGTACGGGCTACCTCGACCCGGCAGTCGACGAGCGGCTTTCCGGTCTCGAGGACGAGCAGCCGTTCGAACTCCGCGCGCCGGGCCGCGAGGGCGTCGCGGGCGCCGAGGAGGGCCGCCCGGCGGGCGTGCGACGGCAGCGCCGCCATCCGGTCGGCGACGGCGACCGCCTCGTCCAGCGCCGCCCGCGCGAGCGCGGCGTCGCCAACAGGCACCTGGGCCACCTCGGCTCCGTCGTACGGGAACCGCACCGTGACTGTCGTGCCCGGCTCCACCCAGCCGGCCCCGACCGGCAGGCCCGCTGGGAACGGGATCTCGAACAGGCTCATCCCTGCCTCCAACCGCGAACCGCGCTGGGATAGATGTCGGCGTACGCCCGGAAGCCACCGGCGCTCGTCGCGGCGAGCATGGCGTGCACGACCGCCCGGCTGAACGCGTCGGCCGCCGCCGCGAGCACAGCGTTGAAGACCACCGGATCGGGCGCCGCACCCGCACCGGTTGCCAGGGCGAAGACGGTGTCACCGTCGAACATGGAGTGCACCGGCCGGATGGCGCGCGCCATGCCGTCGTGGGCGATCCCGGCGAGCTTCTGGCACTGCGCCTTGGTCAGGGTGGCGTCGGTGGCGACCACGCCGATGGTGGTGTGGAAGGCCTGGGCGACGCTCGTTGCGACCTCGGCAGGAGCCGCCCGCGAGCTCTCGTCGGGCACCCGCAAACCGTCGAACTCACCGGGCAGCCCGAACCGGGCGCCGTACAGCTCCCCGGTCACAGGATCCACAGTGGACCCGACCGCGTTGACGACGACGAGCGCCGCGACGGTAATTGCGGTGCCGGTAACTCCGACTGGGAGGACCACACTCGCCGAGCCGACTCCGCCCTTGACGTCGCCCGCCACAGCGCCGGTGCCCGCGCCGACCGTGCCGAGTTCGACCGGCCCGGAGCTCGCCGCGTCGTAGGCCGCCGCCCCGAACGGTGCGTCCGGCGTCGCCCGAAAGTCGCCGCCCCGGCCCAGGTCGAACAGGACGGCGGCGGGCACGATCGGCACCACCTGGCCCTCCACCGTGCCGACCGGGAAGCCGACCTTGTCGTCCGCCAACCGCTCCATGACCCCGGTCGCGGCGGCCAGCCCGTACGCGCTGCCGCCCCCGAGGACGACGGCGTGTACCCGCTCGACGAGGTTGCGCGGGTCGAGCACGTCGGTCTCCCGGGTACCCGGCCCGCCGCCGCGTACGTCCACGCCCGCGACGGCTCCTTCCGGCGGGGTGAGCACGACGGTCGTACCGGTGAGCCAGCCGTCGCCGATGCGTTGGTAGTGCCCGACGCGTAACCCGGCGACGTCGGTCAGGGTGTTTGTGGGGCCGGGTCTGAGCGCACTCACCGCACACCACCGAGCCGGACACCACCGAGCCCGTGCCCGTTCAAAAACTGGCGCGCCGCCTCGGCGTACACCTTCGTGTACAGCACGATCTCGTCGACCTCGACGTACTCGTCCGCCTGGTGGGCGATCCACTTGCCACCCGGCCCGTACACGACGCTCGGCACGCCGGCGCGCGCCGTGAGGATGGTGCCGTCGGTGCTGCCCGGCACTCCCCCATAGGTGGGTCCGGACCCGGTGACGGCGGTGTGCGCGGCGGCGAGGGCCGCGACGACCGGGGCGTCGATCGGGGTGTCGACCGGCGGGCGGTCGACCAGCACGGTCACCTCGGCGAATACCCCGTCGGTCGCGCCGAGCGCCGACGCCAGGACGTTGACCCGGTCCACCAGGTCGGCGTGGTCGATGCCGGGCACGGTACGCACGTCGACCGCGACGGTCGCGGTCGGCGGGATCACGTTGATCTGGTCGAGGTCGCCGGCGCGGGCAACGGTGGGCGTGATGTACGGCCAGCCGAGGTGCTCGTGTTCGTCGTGGTTGATGTGCAGTTCGGCCTCCAGTTCGGCGAGGGCGGAGACGAATGCCGCGGCGGTGCGGATCGGGTTGCGGGCGTGCTGCGGCATCGCTCCGTGCGCCATCCGGCCGTGGAAGTCCACCCGGAGCCGGATCGCCCCCTTGGACACCGGGCAGATCTCGCCACCCTCGGGCTCGCAGACGATCGCCGCGTCCACGTCCGCGGCCAGCCCGGAGTCCACGAAGTGGTGCACGCCGAGCATCAGGCCTTCCTCGTCAGCGAGCGCGCACACCTTGATCCGGCCCGGGAACGGCCCGGACCGCTGCAGCGCGCGGACCGCGTACAGCATCGCGGCCACGCCGGACTTCATGTCGGCGGCGCCCCGGCCGTAGAGCCGGCCGTCGCGTACCTCGCCGCCGTACGGGTCGACCGTCCAGGTGTCGAGGGCCCCTTCGGTCACCACGTCGGTGTGGCCTTCGAACATCAGCGTCGGGCCGTCCCCACCGCCGCCTTCGACGACCGCCACCACGTTGGGGCGGCCGGGCGCGGCGAGCGAAACCAGCGGCTCCCAGCCGAACTCACGCATCTTCGCCGCGACCAGGTCGGCCGCGGCCTGCTCGGACCGGCCGTTCGGGGCATCGTTGACGCTCGGGATCCGTACCAACGCCTGGGTGAAGGCGACGACGCCAGCTTCATCGACCGGGATGGTCACCGTGGGGACTCCTTAGCGGGACGGTGCGCGGCCAACGCCTTCTCCAGCGTCGGCGCGGCGGCGAGCAGCGCCTTGGTGTACGGGTGCTGCGGGGCTCCGTACACGCGCTCGCAGGAGCCCCGCTCGACGATCTCGCCGCCGCGCATGACCGCGACGGTGTCGCAGACGTGCCGGACGACCGACAGGTCGTGGGAGACGAACACCAGCGTGAGGGAGAACTCGTCGACGAGGTCCATCAGCAGGTTGAGGATCTGGGCGCGTACCGACACATCGAGGGCGCTGACGGGCTCGTCGGCGACGAGGACCTTCGGCCGCGGCGACAGCGCCCGCGCGATGGAGATGCGCTGCCGCTGTCCGCCGGAGAACTGGTGTGGGTACCGGTCGGCGGCCGCGGCCGGCAGCCCGACGGCGTCGAGGAGTTCGGCGACCCGGCCGCGGGCGTCGGGGTGGCCGAGCGCGACGAGGGGCTCCCGGATGATGTCGCCGACCTTCATCCGCGGGTCGAGCGATCCCATCGGGTCCTGGAACACCATCTGCAGGTCGCGGCGCAGGAACTGCAGCGACCGTTCGGACGCGCGGCTGATCTCCTTGCCGGCGAACCGGATCGAGCCCGAGGTCGGCCGGTCCAGCCCGGCCAGCAGGCGGATGAGCGTGGACTTGCCGGAGCCGGACTCGCCGACGATGCCGAACCGCTCGCCGTACGCGATGCCGAGGTCGACGCCGCGCAGCGCCTCCACTGCCGGGGCGGGGCGGGTCAGCGAGCGGCGCGGCCGGCGGTAGCGGCGCACCACGTCCCGGGCGGAGATGACATTGTCGGTGCTGACATTGTCGGTGCTGACATTGTCGGTGCTGATGTTGTCCGTCACTGGCCGCCTCCCACCGGATGCCAGCAAGCGAAACCGCGTTCAGGCGTTCCCGTCCAACCAGGTGTCTGTACACATTGGTCAGTCGCACGCGGGCAGCGGTTACGGAACACGCACCCATCGGGGAACTCCCCGCCACCCGGCACGACTCCGGGGATGGTGCGCAGCCGGCCCCGCTCGTCCACTGCGGACAGATCGGAGGCCGCGAGCAGACCATCGGTGTACGGGTGCCGCGGCGCGGTGAACACCTCGTACACGTCGCCACTCTCGACCACGCGCCCGCCGTACATGACCAGGACGCGCTCGCAGACAGTCGCCACGACGGCGAGGTCGTGGGTGATGAACAGCAGCGCGCTGTCGCGTTCGGCGGTGAGCTCCACGATGAGCTCGAGCATCTGCGCCTGGACCGTGACGTCGAGGGCCGTGGTGGGCTCGTCGCAGATCAGCAACGCCGGATCGTTGGCGAGCGCGATCGCGAGCATCACCCGCTGCCGCTGACCGCCGGAGAGCTGGTGCGGGTACGCCCGCGCGGTCGCCTTCGGCTCCGGCAGGCGCACGCGGTCCAGCAGGTCGACGGCGGCCGCCAGCGCCCTCGCCCGGCTGGGTTGGGTGCGGTGCAGCAGCATCACCTCGGCGACCTGGTCACCGACGCGCATCACCGGGTTGAGCGCCGTCATCGGCTCCTGGAACACCATCGAGACGCGCTTGCCGCGTACTTTCGAAAGCTCCCGCTCGTCGGCGCCGACGAGGTCACCGGGCACCCCGTCGAGGCGGGCCGAGCCGCTCGCCCGTACGCCCTCGGGGAGCAGCCCCAGCAGCGACAGCGCGGTCAGCGACTTGCCGGAGCCGGACTCGCCGATCAGGCCCACCCGCTCGCCGGGGCCGATAGCGAAGGACACGTCGCGGACAAGCGGTATCGCGCCCGCATCGATGCGCAGGGCATCAACGGTCAGCACACTCCCGGTCAGCACGCTCACCGGCCCTCCCGGAGCTTGGGGTCGAGCCAGTCGCGCAGCCCGTCGCCGAGCAGGTTGAAGCCGAGGACGGCGAGCGCGATGGCGAGTCCGGGCCAGAACGCGAGCCGGGGCGTGGAGAACAGCAACTCCTGGGACTCCTGCAGCATCCGGCCCCACGACGGGGTCGGTGGCCGGGTGCCGAAGCCGAGGAACGACAGCGCCGCCTCGGCGAGGATCGCGATCGCGAACGACACCGACGCCTGCACGATGAGGATGCTCGCGATGTTCGGCAGGACGTGGCGCAGCGCGATCGCCAGCCGGGAGCGCCCCGCGGAGCGGGCCGCGAGCACGTAGTCGGTGTGCATGACCGACAGCGTCTGGCCCCGCGCGACCCGGGCGAACGCTGGGATCGTGGCGACGCCGATGGCGACCATGGCGGTGAGCGCGCTAGCGCCGAAGACCGCGCCGAGCATGATGGCCAGCAGCAGTGCGGGGAACGCGAAGAGCAGGTCGTTCGCACGCATCACGAGTTCGCCAGACCAGCCGCCGACCATGCCGGCGAGCATGCCGAGCGGGGTACCGAGCACGGCGGCGATGCCGACCGCGACGATGCCGACGTAGAGCGTGGTGCGGGCGCCGACCATCAACCGGCTCAGCACGTCCCGACCGAACTTGTCGGTACCCAGCAGGTAGTCACCACCGAACGCCGGCGCCAGCCGGTGCGCCGGATCGACGTGTACGGGGTCGTGCGGCGTCCATACGAACGACACCAGCGCCGCCAGTACGACCAGCCCGACCAGGGCGCCCCCGACGACCATGCTGGCGTTGAGCCGCCGGACCCGGCGCCGGGCAGCCGGCGCGCTCACCGGGCACCTCGCGGGCTCAGGTCTCGCAGCCTCGGGTCGAGCACCACGTACAGGGCGTCGACCAGGAAGTTGATCGCCAGTACGGCGACGACGAGCACCATGACGGTGTCCTGTACGAGCAGCAGGTCCCGGTTGGCGACGCCGTCGAGCAGCAGGCTGCCCAGGCCGGGCAGGGTGAAGACCCGCTCCACCACGACCGCACCGACCAGCAGCGTGGCCAACTGCAGGCCGAGCACCGTCACTACCGGGATCGCGGCGTTGCGGGAGCCGTGCCGCCACAGCGCGCGGTAGAGCCCCATTCCCTTCGCCCGCGCGGTACGGATGAAGTCCTCGCGCAGCACGTCGAGGACCGCGGAGCGAACGTACCGGCTGAGCACCGCGCCCTGCACCAGGCCGAGCGACAGGGCCGGGAGGAGCAGTTGCTGGAACCAGGCGACCGGATCCTCGGCGAGCGGCGTGTACCCGCCGGAGGGCAGGACCTGCCAGGTTACGGCGAACAGAAAGACCAGCAGAATGCCGGCGAGGAACGCCGGAATCGCGACCCCGACCTGGCTCAGCCCGGACAGGATGAGCCCGGTGACGCTACGGTGGCGTACCGCCGCGGCAGCGCCCAGCGGCACCGCCACGACGGTCGCGATCAGCATGCCGAACAGCACCAGCCACAGCGTCACGCCGAGCCGGTCGGCGATCTGCGGGCCGATGCGGTCGCCGCTGACGTACGACAGGCCGAAGTCGCCGGTCGGCAGGCCCGACACCCAGGCGAGGAACTGGACGGCCAGCGGCCGGTCGGTACCGAACTCGGCGCGCTTGGCCGCGACCGCCTCCGGGGTGGCGTTGACGCCCAGGGCGATCGCGGCCGGGTCGCCGGGGAGCACCGCCATGAAGGCGAACACCGCGACCGCGGCGACGGCGGTGCTCACGATGAACACCGCCACGCGCCGGAGCAGGTACAGGGCCACGCGCTATCTCAGCCCTTCGCCTTCGCGAGCACGGTCAGGTCGAACGACTCCGAGACCAGGTTCTTCGGCAACCCCGTCACGCCCGTCTCCGCGACGATGAGGTTCGGGAACAGGAACAGGAAGTCGGCCGCCGCGTCCTCGGAGACCAGACGCGCGGCCTCCTTCATGGCCGCGATCTGGTCGGACTCGGGGCCGGCGTCCGCCTTCGCGAGCAGCTCCTGCACCTTGGGGTTGTTGTAGCGCAGGTAGTAGTTCGGGTTGCCGAACAGGGCACCGAGGTCGCGGGGCTCGACGTGGTTGATGATCGACATGTCGTAGTCGGCCTGCTTGAAGACAACGTCCAGCCAGCGGGCCGGGAACTCCAGCGGCTCGATGTCCGCGGTGATGCCTACCTCGGCGAGCTGCGACTTGACGACCTGGCCCGCGGCGACGGCGTACGGCAGGTTCGCGATACGCAGCCGCAGCTTGAGGTTGCTCTGGCCGGCCTCGGCCAGCAGCGCCTTGGCCTTGGCGGGATCGTACGGGGTGACGCCGGTCAGGTCCTCGTACCAGGGGTCACTCGGCGGAACCATGCCGCCGATGACCTGGCCGCGGCCGGCCCACGCGGTCTCGACCAGCGTCTTGTGGTTGATCGCATGCCGGATCGCCTGGCGTACCCGCTTGTCGTTGAGCGGCGCCTTGCTGTTGTTGAACGACAGCACCACCTCGCCGGTCGTGGTGCCTTCGATGACCTCGTACTTGGAGTTGTTCGTGAACTGCTGGAGCGACTCCGGTGCCTGCACGGTGGAGATGACGTCGATGCCGCCGGTCAGCAGCGCGTTGTTCATCGCGGTGGCGTCCTTGAAGTACTTCAGGACGACCTTCTCCAGCTTCGGCTTGGTGCCCCAGTAGTTCGGGCTGGCCGCCAAGGTGATGGCGTCGCCGCGCTTCCACGACTCCAGCTTGTACGGGCCGGTGCCGACCGGCGTGTTGGCGAGGTCGGCGATGCCGTCGCGGCTGAACATCGCCCCGACGCGGGTCGCCATCTTGTACAGCCAGGAGTTGCTCGGCTTTGCGAGGGTCACGACCGCGGTGGTGTCGTCCTTCTTCTCCACGCTGGAGACGACGTCCATCGCGGACTTCAGCGACACCTTCCAGTCGGTCTTCACCCGGTTCAGGCTGAACACGACGTCGTCGGCGGTGAACTTCTTGCCGTTGGTGAAGGTCGCGTTGTCCTGCAGGTGGAACGTGTAGGTCTTGCGGTCGTCGCTGATGTCCCAGGACTTGGCCAGGAGCGGAACGATCTTGCCGTCCTGGTCGAGCTTGACCAGCCCCTCGTACACGTTGACCAGCATCGCCTGCGGGATGGCGACGCCGTCGGTGGTGGTGAAGTCGAGGTTGGACGGCTCGGCGACGAAGCCGACGGAGAGGCTCTTGACGCTGGAGCCCCCGGACGAGCCTCCGGACCCCGATGAGCAACCGGCGGCGGCGGTCGCGAGCACGGCTGTTGCGAGCACAGCGGTCGCGCGACCCGCGACGAGCCGGAGGAGCGGTCGTGTCACGGCGATTCTCCTGATGCAAGGGGGCCGGGCGGCGCCGGTCCGGGGATTCGGGTTCGACGGGTCGTGCAATCAGGGTTTACCGATACTGGTCTGACCAGTAGCCTCAGTGCGCTCACGCTCTCATCGAGATGGGTGAAGGTCAAGAGCGCAAGGTAACCGTCTGGAAACGGCGGCCAGCACTCCACTGACACCGAAGGCGAGGGCAGCCCCCGTGGCACGACGCCTGCAGTTCCAGCCGGTCCAGCCGGTACGCGCGTACGAACGGATCGTGCAGCAGATCGAGGACGCGATCCTGCGCGGCGACCTGCGCCCCGGTCAACGGCTGCCCTCCGAGCGCGACCTGGTGCAGCAGTTCTCGGTGAGCCGGTCGAGCGTCCGGGAAGCGCTGCGGGTCCTGCAGAGCAACGGCATGGTCCGGTCCCGGGCCGGCGACCCCGCGGGTCCCGAGGTGCTGCCCTTCTCCCCCGCCACGCTGCAGAAGTCGATGACCACCCTCGCACGCGTGTCCGAGCTCAGCCTGGCCGAGCTCATCCAGTTCCGGATGCTGCTCGACAGCAGCGCCAACCTGCTCGCCGCCCGGCTGCGCACCGAGGAACAACTCGCCGAGATGGACGCGGCGATGGCGGTGATGCGCGCGGCCACCGACGACTACGAGGAGTTCAGCCGCGCTGATGTCGCCTTCCACGACGCGGTCGCGCGAGCGAGCGGAAACCGCCTCGTACAGGTCTGCAACCAGGTGGTGCGCTCGGTGGTGCTGACGCTCATCGAAGACAAGATCGCACGCGCCGCCGACCGGACCGCGCAGATGGCGGAGAGCATCGCGCACCATGCCGAGGTGCTCGACGCGGTCCGGATCAGCGACGGTCCGGCGGCCGCCCGCCTCGCCCGCCAGACGCTGTACGACTACTACGCCGGGTACGTGACCGAGCAGGAGCGGGAGTTCCTGCGTACGCTCATCGACACCGACTAGGTCAGCGTCCCACCAGGTCGAGGAGCTGCCTAACCGGCGTCACCGCACCCCGGCCCACGCCCCGGCCTGGGTCGCGGCGGCGATCTCCGCGGCGACCTCGGCATGGCCTTCGGTCAGCAGGCCGGCGGTGACCCGGATGTGGTTCACCGGCCCGGGCAGCACGGCGAACGGCGATCCGGGCGCCACGCCGATCCCCTGGCTGGCCAGCCGTAGCAGGGCCGCCGACTCGTCGAGTACCGGCACCCACACGTTGATGCCGTCGTTCCCACCGACCTCGATGCCATGGGTGGCGAGCGCGTCGACCAGGGCGGCGCGGCGGCGCGCGTACTCGTCGCGGGCGTACGCCACGGTCCGGACCGCCTCGGCGTCGTCGAGCAGGCTGAGGAGGACCCGCTGCAGCAGCCGGCTGCTCCAGCCCTGGCCGAGTTGCCGGCGCCCGACGAGGATCTCCATCAGGTTCGCCGGCCCACCCATCGCCGCCAGCCGAAGGTCCGGGCCGTGGGACTTGGAGTAGCTGCGTACGTGCAAGGTCTGGTCCGGGATCCACTGGCCGAGGCTGATGTCGGGGGTGGCGGCCACCGCCCCGGCCGAATCGTCCTCGATCACCCAGGTGTCCGCTTTCGCGAGGATCGCCGCCAGCGCCTCGGCCCGGGTACGGGTGAGCGACGCGCCGGTGGGGTTCTGCGCCCGGGGCTGCAGGAAGACGGCGGCCACCGGGGCCGCTGCCACCGCCTCGGCGAGCGCCACGGCGGACATCCCCTCGTCGTCGACGGGTACCCCGACGACCTGGACCCCGATCGCTTCGAGCAGGTCGATCAGCGGCGCGAAGCACGGGTGTTCGACGACCACCTGGTCGCCGAAGCGCAGCAGGGACCGCGCGGCGAGGTCGAGCGCGTCCATCGCGCCGTCCACGACGGTCACCACGTCGGTCCGGTATGGCCACTCAGCGCGCAGGCGGTGGACCAGTTCGGGCAGCACCGGATCGTCGAGGTAGCTGCCGGGTACGCCGGCGGTCTGCAGCTGCTGCAGCGCGTTGGCCAGGTCGGGAAGCAGCGCCGAGTCGGGCACCCCGGTCGACAGGTCGAGGCCGAACGCCATCTGCCGTTGCAGGGCGCGGCGGTACCGCGCGGGCCCGGTTGCGCTGAGGTCGGCGATGGTCGTGCCGCGCCGGCCGTCGGTGTGGATGGCCCCGGACCGGGCGAGCAGAGCCCAGCCGGCGCTCACCGTGGTCGGTGACAGCTGCAGCTGCGCCGCCACGGTGCGGATCGGGGGCAGCTTCGTCCCCGGCGTCAACACGCCGTCGCGCATCGCGCGGGTCACCGCGTTGGCGATGCCACGGGCGGACGGCTCTTCGAGGCGCTCTTCGAGGCTCACCAACAGTGGATCAAGCATTGTTGTAACATAACAAACGCTACTTTGTACGGTGCCCCCTGACACGTACCGTGTGCACATGACCTCGCACATCTCGCACTGGATCGACGGGCGCCTGAGCCCGGGTACGTCCGGCCGCACCTCCCCTGTTTTCAACCCGGCCACCGGCGTTCAGACCGCCGAGGTCGAACTCGCCGGCGCCGCCGACATCGCCAAGGCGATCAGCTCGGCCAAGGCCGCCGCCGCCGGGTGGCGCCGCACCTCGCTGTCGAAGCGCACCGCGGTGCTGTTCAAGTTCCGCGAGCTGCTGCACGCGCGCACGCCCGAGCTGGCCGCCATCATCACCGCCGAGCACGGCAAGGTGCTGTCGGACGCCGCCGGCGAGATCGCGCGAGGTCTGGAGAACGCCGAGTTCGCCTGCGGCGTGCCGCAGCTGCTCAAGGGTGGCTTCTCCGAGCAGGCCGCGAGCGGCGTGGACGTGTACTCGATCCGCCAGCCGCTCGGCGTGGTCGCCGGCATCACCCCGTTCAACTTCCCCGCGATGGTTCCGCTGTGGATGTGCGCCAACGCCATCGCGTGCGGTAACGCGTTCATCCTCAAGCCGAGCGAGAAGGACCCCTCGGCGGCGCTGTTCCTGGCCCAGCTGTGGAAGGAAGCCGGCCTGCCCGACGGCGTGTTCACCGTGCTGCAGGGCGACAAGGAGGCCGTCGACGGCCTGCTGACCAGCCCCGACATCGCCGCCGTCAGCTTCGTCGGCTCCACCCCGATCGCGCGCTACATCTACGAGACCGGCACCGCGCACGGCAAGCGCGTCCAGGCGCTCGGCGGCGCGAAGAACCACATGGTCGTCCTGCCCGACGCCGACATCGACATGGCCGCCGACGCCGCCGTGTCGGCCGCGTACGGCGCGGCCGGCGAGCGCTGCATGTCCATCTCCGTCGCGGTGGCCGTCGGCGACGCCGGCGACAAGCTCGTCGAGGCGATCGCGGCGCGGCTGCCGAAGCTGCGCATCGGCGACGGCGCCGACCCGAACTCCGAGATGGGCCCACTGATCTCCCGCGTGCACCGCGACAAGGTCGCCGACTACATCCGCCAGGGTGCCGAGGCCGGCGCCACCGTCGTGGTCGACGGCCGCGACAACGACCTGCCCAAGGACGGCTACTTCCTGGGCGTCACGCTGCTCGACCACGTGACCCCGGACATGAGCGTCTACACCGACGAGATCTTCGGCCCGGTGCTGTGCGTCGTCCGCGCGGAGACCTACGCCGAGGCGGTCGAGCTGGTCAACAAGCACGAGTTCGGCAACGGCGTCGCCATCTACACCCGCGACGGCGGCGCGGCCCGCGAGTTCCAGTTCGAGGTCGAGGCCGGCATGGTCGGCGTCAACGTCCCGATTCCGGTGCCGGTCGCGTACTACTCGTTCGGTGGCTGGAAGGCGTCGCTGTTCGGCGACACCCACATGTACGGCCCGGACGGCATCCACTTCTACACCCGCGGCAAGGTCGTGACGTCCCGCTGGCCCGACCCGGCGACGTCCTCGATCGACCTCGGCTTCCCGCAGACCCGCTAGGAGACGCCTGCCATGACGGAACTTCTGAACGCTCCGACGTACACCGACGAGGCGCAGGTACGCGCCAGCGACCGGGCGCACGTCTTCCACTCGTGGTCGGCGCAGGCGCTCATCGACCCGCTGCCGATCGCGGGCGCGTCCGGCTCGTACTTCTGGGACTACTCCGGCACCCGCTACCTGGACTTCTCCTCGCAGCTGGTGAACGTCAACATCGGCTACCAGCACCCCAAGCTGGTCGCCGCGATCCAGGAGCAGGCCGCCAAGCTCTGCACGATCGCCCCCGGGTACGCCAACGACGCGCGCAGCGAGGCCGCCCGCCTCATCGCCGAGCTTGCCCCGGGCGAGCTCAACCACGTGTTCTTCACCAACGGCGGCGCCGAGGCCAACGAGAACGCGGTCCGCATGGCACGGATCCACACCGGACGGCACAAGGTCCTCGCCGCGTACCGCAGCTACCACGGCGCGACCGCCGGCGCGATCGCGCTCACCGGTGACCCGCGCCGGTGGGCGTCGGAGCCCGGCTCGCCGGGCGTCGTCCGCTACTGGGGTCCGTACCTGTACCGGTCGGCGTTCCACGCCACCACCGAGGCCGAGGAGTGCGAGCGGGCGCTGCAGCACCTGCGCGACCTCATCATGGTCGAAGGCCCGAAGACCATCGCGGCCATCGTGCTGGAGACCGTGGTCGGCACCAACGGCATCCTGGTCCCGCCGGACGGGTACCTGGCCGGCGTCCGCCAGATCTGCGACGAGTACGGCATCGTGATGATCGCCGACGAGGTCATGGCCGGCTTCGGCCGGTGCGGCGAGTGGTTCGCCATCGACCACTGGAACGTCACGCCCGACCTGATCACCTTCGCGAAGGGCGTCAACTCGGGTTACGTGCCGCTCGGCGGGGTCATCATCTCCCGGGCCATCGCCGAGACGTTCGCCCACAGCCCGTTCCCGGGTGGTCTGACCTACTCCGGTCACCCGCTCGCGTGCGCGTCCGCGGTGGCGTCGATCAACATCTTCAAGGAAGAGGGCATCGTCGAGAACGCCCGTACGATCGGCGAGGACGTGATCGGACCGGGCCTGCGGGCACTCGCCGACAAGCACCCGTCCGTCGGCGAGGTACGCGGTCTCGGCATGTTCTGGGGCATCGAACTGGTCCGGGACCGGGCCACCCGCCAGCCGCTCGTGCCGTACAACGCGGCAGGTAGCGACACCAAGCCGATGACCGAGGTCGCGACGGCGTGCAAGGCGGCCGGCCTGTGGCCGTTCACCCACTTCAACCGGGTGCACGTCGTGCCGCCGTGCACGATCTCCGCGGACGAGGCCCGCGAGGGCATCGCGATCCTCGACCAGGCGCTCGAGGTGGCGGACAAGTACTACACGGGCTCCTGACGGCTCCCTAGTGTGCGGCGGCTCCCCGGTACGTTCCGGGGAGCCGCCGCAATCGTGTACGGGTCCCTGCCAGATGGAGTCAGCGGCCAAGGGGCACGGTGGCGAACGTTTCCCACATGTACATGCCCTCGTCGCGGTTGAGAACGATGAGTTGGCAGGAGTCAATTGTCGCTGTGGCGCTGAGAGTCGGTACGGCAGCGAGTGCCTCCACTAGCGGGGCGGCAGGTCCGTCGGCGTTCGTGTAGGCCAAGCTCATGTGAGGGGTGTAGGGCTCGGCCGGCTCGGGTACCCGCACAGGCCCCCATACATCGGCGATCGCGGCCCGGATAGCGGCTCGCAGTTGACGGACGGGCTCGGCAGGTTCCACAGCGATCTGGATGGATTCAGGGTCGACGTGTGGCGCGCCAAGAGTCAGCTCCATTGGGGCCAGTACCGCGCAGCGCTCCTGTGCAGCGGCGACAATAGCGTCGACCTGGTCGCGGTCGACCTGATCGACAAACCCAATGCCTTGCATAGTGAGGTGCAGCCACTGGGTGGGGATGATATCCAACATCGGCTGTCCGGTCAGCACCGCGCGGTACTGCTCCGCGAGCTTGGTGACCTCCGGCTGACCATCGAAGGTGATGTGCCAGGTGTAGAAGCGGGTACCGATCCCCCAACCGGGGCGCCAGTACCAGTGACGACGGATTTCTGTGGCGTGCGGGACGGCCATGGACCCCCTCCGAGTCTACTTAGGAAAGCGACGAGCGACGTCGATGGCACAGAACTCCGTGATGCCGGCATGCAGGGCACGAGCCTCGGCGCTGAAACGAAGCTGCGGGCTGTTGGCGATGAGCCGACCAACATCACGCATTCGACGAACGAGGGTGTCCAGCCGCTGTTCATTCGGCAGCTTCAAGACGGGGGCAAGAACGTCGATAGCGCCGTCAAGGCTGCGATTACGGATGTGTGCAGTGGCGGCCCAAATCCGAATCTGGGCGATTGTGCCGTAGGCGACGGCCGGATCCTCGACCGCTTCGGCCAACGCTCGTTCCGCGTGATCGATGGCACCAACCGGGTCGCCGGTACGCAGCAGCACCGACCCTGCGTAGTTGTGCTGGCGGACGGTGCTGCAGGTCATCAGTCCGCCAACCCCATCTTCGCCTGCGGTCTGCCGGGCACGTTCAGCTCGCTCCAGGGCAGCGAGGGCACGTTCGGCCACGCCGAACTCGGCCCAGGCGTCGGCTTCTTGGCTGGCCAGCATGACGGCCGCGGTCCCACCTGGACTGTAGGAGAGGCCACGAGCGGCGGTGGAAGCGGCGTCTTCGTAGCGCTGATCCCACAGGTAGGTCTTACTCATCGTCGATAGCACCCACGCGCGAAGCGTGTTGTCGCTACTGACCCTCTCGGCGCAAATCCATGCGGTACGAGCGTGTGACCCAGCTGCCGCCGGATGCCCGAGGTCGCCAGCCATCCATGCCAGCAGTGCGCACAGGTACCCGGCCCAGACGTAGAGTTCTCTCTCCTGGTCAGGGCGCTGGTGGCCAGTCTGCAACAGCCGGAACACCCGGTCGGCCAACAGTCCAGCGCGGGCGTAGACCTCTATTGGTGGCAGGGTGAGGTAGTCGGTCGCGACCCGACGGGTCGAGTTGACAATATCGTCCAGGGTCATATGGCCGACATTGGAGGACTCCATCCACGCGCCGAATCCTGCCGTGCGCTCGGTCACCGCGATCACCAACTCTGTCTCGTCAAACAAGCTCCCGGGCGCCCATCGCACGCCACTTGCGACATCGTCGGCAGGAGCGGACCGTGCGGTTATTCGTCCGGCAGGCACCGATCCTGTAGCTGACACTGCGCAAAGCACGGTTCGGTCGGCTACGGGCATCGCGGCTAGGTCGTCGAGGTCGACCAGGAATGGTGCGGGGGTGCCGAACACTTCACCGAGTGCGGTGAGCACGGCCAGGGTGGGACGACGGCCGCCGAATGGCCAACGTTCGTAGTCACTGATCCGCGTGCCGGTGAACGCAGCTGATCCGCTACCGACGGCATTGAGGTGGGCTGCGACGGCCTCTTGGGTCCAGCCGTGCGCCTGCCGGAACGCCTCCCTGGGGCGTAACCCGAACCGGCGCTGCAGCTCGGCCGCGATGGCTGCCGGGGTTGCGCCGTAACCGGCCAGAGTCTGACGAATCTGGTCGCGTTCAGACTTAGTGCCAGTCGTCCGAGGCACCTCTGCCGCCACCTCCGGTCCACAGCCGACCTCTCCTCGGCACCGTATCGCCATCGAAGCACGAACGGCAGGTCGCGGTTTGTCAGCCAGGCGCGCGGTGGGTATTACCGCTCTCGACGGATCACCATTTGCCCAGGTCAGCGCCACCGCGGCGGTGGGGAGAATTCTCGCCACCTCAGGTAGTCCATGCGTGATGAGGTCTGCGGCAGTCTGCTCACTACAGATGGATCGAATTCGCGCAGATGGCTCAAAGGAAGGCGCCATGGGCTACGTCGTAACGACCGCCGTCATCGCACTGATCGTCGGCTTCGTTGTCGGCCTAACGACCTTCAAGCGTTCGTCACGGTGGTGTCCGGCGTGCGGGTCGATCCTGCGGTGCGTGTCTTGTCCCAACCGACCGGCCCCGTTCGAGATCAGGAAGGCGGGAACCAATACGCAGGAGATGAAGCGACGATGACAACGTATGGCGGCGAGCGGGACCAGCTAGCCATCGCCCAAGAAGTGCTCGACCGGCACGCCACGTCGAGTGCGGATGGTCTGTGCATCGAATGCGGCGTGCCGGGCCCTTGCTACCGGCGGGAAACCGCGGTGGTGATCTTCTCGCGTTATCTGCGCCTACCCCGGCGGATACCGGGTGCGACCCGCCCTGAGCTGGTGGGCGCGCGACGCGTCCAGGCTCCCGAGACACTCACGGCCGGCACCTGAGAGTGCGCCATGGCTGCCAATGGATCGAGAGGAGGTGATCGAGAGCCAGTCAATCACAGGCCACGCCATACCACTGTGACGACGGTAGCGAAGGAGAACGGTCACCATGACCACACACCCCCACCCCGACGCGGCGGCAGTCGGCCGCCGCGCGACCCAGATCCTCGACCTCATCGAGAGCAGTGACGAGCACGCCCGCTTGGTGGACTCCACCCGGAAATACCCCGACTGCTGGGCGACGTTCACGGGCTATCCGATCATCGCCCGCTTCGATCTTGAAATGGACGCGGAACCCCTGTTCCGCGAGGCACTACGGGTGTTGTGCCTGAAGTCAGCCGTATACGAACTAACCGGCGGCGACGAGGAGGCGGCCGAGCTGGTCGTGTCCGCGCCAGTGGACGAGATGGTCCACGCCGTGCTCGCGCAGTACACACTGTGCGCGTCGATGACTCGCCGCCTCGGCATCCAGTTCGTGCACATGACCGACCGGGAACGCTTCGGCTGGCACCGAGGCGATTACACCCACGAGTGCTACCTGGCGGCCGGTTGGGGCGAGCCCACCGAGCGGTACTGGATCGACGCCGACGAGACGAGGCGGCGTCTGAAGATCCTCAACAACCGGTACGCCAGCATCGGCATTCACAACGAGGGCCGGCGTCACGACATCGACTTCAACAGGGGTGACCTCGCGCTAGTCGTGGGTTAACTCCACGGAGAGCACCCGGCGCATCGCCGCGACAACATCGCGAGCCGGAAACCGTCGGGCTGCGATGGCCTCCGCACGGCGCAAGGCGGAGGCCATCGCGTCGGCGTCAGCGGTCCGCAGCGTGGCGATCAACCAGCCCTCCAGATCGGTCGCGTCCTCGGGTAGTTCGAGGTGGGCCGAGCTCGGCGCGGGCGGCTGTTGCGTGATCGGCGGCACTGGTTTCCCGGCGCTGGCGTAGGGGCCCACCGGCAGCCCGACCCGGTACGGGTGCACGCACACGGGCGTCAAGGTGTGCACGTTGACGCGGTAACCGATCTCGGGCTCGTAGCGGCTGTCCGGGCCGGGCCGGTCGGAAACGTCGAACTCCCCCAAGCCGAGCACCTGGGCGGGGCAGACGACGCAGGTGCTTTCCTGCCAACAGTCCAGTCGCTGTCCGGTGGTACCCACGCGCTAGAAGGTACCGCCGCCTCCCGGACAGGGGGATACCAACCAATGACGGTCTTATCCCGGCCACGACATCCGATCGTCGCCGAAGCCCTTGAATTAGCACGCGTCTGGTGTTCCGGGCACATGATTGACGGTGCACCCGCGCTCGCGCACGCAGTGGATGTCGCCCTAGCCCTCGGCCGGCACGTGCCTGATGCCGCGCCCGAGCTTGTCGCCGCCGTCCTGCTGCACGACTCCCCCGAATTCGCGCCGTCTGACATCGGCCTCGACACCACCCTGACCACCCGCCTCGGGGCGGAGGTTACCCGCGTCGTACGGGCGATGGAGCGTGAACACATCGTCATGGCCGAGCGAGCAGTGCCGGATGTCGGCACCGGAGATCTGTGGGTCACGTGGGCCAGCGCTGCCGACAAGCTCGTCAGCCTTCGATCGATCCTGCGCCGGGCGGCCCGATCCGCCGACCAAGCCGCCTACTGGCGCACCCGTACGGCATTCGTGGCCCGCGTACCGTACTTCCGCGCTTTCCACACCCGGACAGCCCCACATTTGCCGGCACGCATGAGCGAAGAACTGGAACGGCTCGTCACGAGAGCTGAACGGACGACCGGTCGAGCATGAGGGTGGTTCACCTATCGTGGCGCGGTCCACGATCCATGGGCGGCAGTTCGCCGCTTCCCGACATCGTGACCTCCGGTACGGATAGATCAACGCAAGATATCCGAGGCCACGCTCTGTTGTAACACTTCCGATAAAAGCGGCGGCCCGCCGACAGAACCTGCCGGCGGGCCGCTTGTTCGTCAGCGCCCGAGGGCTCAGGCGAAGTCTGCCTTGCGGATCACGCCGTGGACGCCGACGGTACGGTCGACGACCTGCGAGACCTCGAAGTTGGCGGCAGCCGACAGGTACGCGTACGCGATCGCACGGTCCATGCCGAGGTCGTGCTCGAGGAAGTCGAGCGCGTTGACCACGGCCCGGCGCATCGCGACGTCCAGGTCGTTGATCTGCGCGCCACCCCGCGAACCGTCCGGGTCGGACAGGCCGACCGGCACCCAGAACTCCGGCGTCTCGACGAACGGGTAGTGGTACGCGACCGACGGCGCGTCCTTGGACCGGCTTCCCGTTCCCGGCCGGCGGCGCTTCGGTCTTCCGGGTGACGCCGGGCAACGCGCCGGTCGCGGTGGCGTCCGGGTTCACCAACATCGTCGACATCGCGGTGGACCGGCGCGGCCGGATCTACGTACTGGAACTCGCCAAGAACAGCCTGCTGTGGGGTGACCCGACGGGCGCGCTGTACCGGATCGACCGGGACGGTAAGCGTACGGAACTGGCCGCCGGCCAGCTGACCATGCCGGGCGGCGTCGCGGTCGACGAGCACGGCACGGTGTACGTGTCGAACAGGTCGACCTCGGCCGGCGGTGGCGAACTGCTGCGGATCAAGGGCTGAATTGGATCGGGGCCGTCCGGACATCCGGACGGCCCCGCCGGTCAGCTGAAGATGATGGTTCGGTTGCCGTTGAGCAGCACCCGGCGTTGGCAGTGCCACTCGACCGCGCGGGCCAGGGCGAGCCGCTCGGCGTCGCGGCCGACCCGTACCAGGTCGTCCGGGGACGGGCGGTGGTCGACCCGGATGACCTCCTGCTCGATGATCGGGCCCTCGTCCAGGTCGGACGTCACGTAGTGCGCCGTGGCGCCGACCAGCTTCACGCCCCGTTCGTACGCCTGGTGGTAGGGCTTGGCGCCGGCGAAGCTCGGCAGGAACGAGTGGTGGATGTTGATGGCGCGCCCCTCGAGCTCCTTGCACAGCTCGTTCGACAGGATCTGCATGTAGCGCGCGAGGACGACCAGGTCGACGTCGTACTCGCTGACCAGCGACAGCAGCTCGGCCTCTGCCGCCGGCTTCGTCTCCGGGGTCACCGGGAGGTGCGTGAACGGCAGCCCGGCCGCTTCGACCATCGGGCGCAGGTCCTCGTGGTTGGAGACGACCAGGACCAGGTCGCCCGACAGGGAGTTCGTGCGCCACCGGTAGATCAGGTCGTTCAGGCAGTGGTCGAACTTGGACACCATGACCAGCACGCGCGGCTGCGCGGATACGTCGTACAGGTCCCACGTCATCCCGAAGGCCGCCGCGACCGGTTCGAACTCCCGCGAGAGGTGAGCGACCGTCAGGTCGGAGGACTCGCTGACGAAGCTGGTCCGCATGAACAGGCGGCCCCGCATGCCGTCGTCGAACTGCTGGTGCTCGGTGATGTCGAGACCGAGCTTCACCAGGTACGAGGTGACGGCGTGGACGATGCCGGGGCGGTCGGAGCAGCTGAGCGTCAGCACAAATCGGCGTTGCATGTGGTTGTCAGTCCTTTCAGCATTCCACGACGTTCAGGGCCAGGCCGCCACGAGCCGTCTCCTTGTACTTGTCCTTCATGTCCGCACCGGTCTCCCGCATCGTCTTGATCGCTTTGTCGAGCGACACGTGGTGGCGGCCGTCTCCGCGCACCGCCATGCGCGCGGCGGTGATCGCCTTCACCGACGCGACGGCGTTGCGCTCGATGCACGGGATCTGCACCAGGCCGCCGACCGGGTCGCACGTCAGCCCCAGGTTGTGTTCGATACCGATCTCGGCGGCGTTCTCCACCTGGTCCGGGGAGCCACCGAGGACCTCGGCCAGGCCGGCGGCCGCCATCGAGCACGCCGAGCCCACCTCGCCCTGGCAGCCCACCTCCGCCCCGGAGATCGACGCGTTGCGCTTGAACAACGACCCGATCGCGGCGGCGGTCAGCAGGAACCGGATCACGCCGTCGTCGTTGGCGCCGTCGACGAACCGGATGTAGTAGTGCAGCACCGCCGGCACGATCCCGGCCGCGCCGTTCGTGGGCGCCGTGACGACCCGGCCTCCGGCGGCGTTCTCCTCGTTGACCGCGAGCGCGAACAGGGTCACCCAGTCCAGCGCGTACAGCGGGTCGTCGGCGTCGCCCCGGGCGTGCAGTTTCGCCAGCAGGCCCGGTGCGCGGCGCGGCACCTTCAATCCGCCCGGAAGCACCCCGTCGCGCTCGCAGCCGGCCCGTACGCACTGCCGCATGACGTCCCAGATGGCGAGCAGGCCGTGGCGGATCTCGGCCTCGCTCCGCCACGCCTTCTCGTTCTCCAGCATCACGTCGCTGATGGACAGACCCGTCTCGCGGGTTACCGCGAGGAGCGCGTCGCCGGTTGTGAACGGGTACGGGACCGGAGTCGGGTCCTCGACGATCCGCGGCTGGCCGTCCGCCGGGTCGAGGACGAACCCGCCGCCGATCGAGTAGTACGTGCGGTTCACGACGTCCTGGCCCGCCGCGTCCCGGGCCCGGAACTGCATGCCGTTGGAGTGCAGCTCCAGCCGCTTACGCCGGTGCAGCACGATGTCGTCGTCGACGTCGAACTGGATCGGATGCGACCCGGCCAGCATCAGCCGCCCCGTGCTCTCCACCCGCGCCCGGGTCGGGCCGGTGACGGCCGGGTCGACCGTCTCCGGCGCGTGGCCCTCGAGCCCGAGCAGGACCGC
The DNA here is from genome assembly GCF_011947225.1 of Planosporangium flavigriseum. Taxonomy (GTDB): domain Bacteria; phylum Actinomycetota; class Actinomycetes; order Mycobacteriales; family Micromonosporaceae; genus Planosporangium; species Planosporangium flavigriseum. The sequence continues at coordinate 24,077 of NZ_JAATVW010000011.1, forward strand.
GTTCACGCTGCCGTGCCCGTGCCCGGTGGCCCCGAGAGAGCCGAACAGCTCGACGGTCACCCCCGCGACGTGGCCGAGGTCGGTGTCGCTCTTGATGGCGTCCAGGAACATCAGGGCTGCCCGCATCGGACCGACGGTGTGCGAACTCGACGGTCCGATGCCCACCTTGAACAGGTCGAAGACGCTGACCATCGATCAGCGCTTGATCTTGTCGCCGGCCGGGTCGTACGGCGGACGGACGTGCAGAGTGGCCGAGCACAGCGTGCCGCCGACGTTGATCTGGTACGAGCCGTTCTCCAGGTAGTCCTTGGTGACCGGTTCGCCGTCGCGGCACCGGACGTAGGCCAGCGCGACGCACCCGTTGACCGTCTCGCCCCACGCGGCCGAGCTGACCTGCCCGACGGCGTGCCCGTCGCGGAGCACCAGCTCACCGCCCCACATCATCACCTCGGGGTGGTCGAGGACGAAGGACACCAGCTTGCGCCGGGGCCCCTCGGCCCTGGCCTTCTCGACGCTCTCCCGACCGATGAACGCGATCTCGGACTTGAGCTTGCAGGTGAACAGCAGGCCCGCCTCGACCGGGTTGTAGTCCGGCGTGAGGTCGGAGCCCCACGCGCGGTACCCCTTCTCCAGCCGCAAGGAGTTGATCGTGTAGTACCCCGCCTGGACGAGGCCGAACTCGGCGCCCGCTGCCAGCAGCAGCTCGTACACCCCGACCGCGAACTCGGTCGGCACGTACAGCTCCCAGCCGAGCTCGCCGACGTAGGTGATGCGGGTCGCCCGGACGGTCGCGTACCCGAGACCGATCTGCTGGCTGGTCGAGAAGGGGAAGCTGTCGTTGGACAGGTCGACGCGGGTCAGCTTCTGCAGCAGGTCGCGCGACCGGGGGCCCATGACCCCGTACACCGCATAGGAGGACGTGAGGTCGGTGACGCTGACGTGCTGGTCTTCCCGGATGTGCCGGCGGATCCAGTCGAGGTCGCGCTGCACCGACCCGGAGCCGGTGACGAGCATGTACTCGTCGTGGCTGAGCCGGGTGACCGTGACGTCCGCCTCGTAGCCGCCGCGCTCGTTGAGCATGCCCGTGTAGACGGCGCGGCCAGGCGCCACCGCGACATCCGCGGTGCACAGCCACTGCAGCAGCTGTTCCGCGTCGCGGCCGCTGATCAGCAGCTTGCCGAACGACGTCTGGTCGTAGAGCGCCACGCTCTCGCGGGTGGCGCGCTGCTCCGCCGCCGACCACGGCAGCCAGTTCGGCTTGCCCCACGTGTACTCCAGCGAAGGCGTGACGCCGGCCGGCGCGAACACGTTGACCCGCTCCCACCCCATCTTCGACCCGAACGACGCGCCTGCCGTCGCCTGCAGGTGGTAGGCCGGGGACCGGCGGAACGGCCGCGCGGACGTGAGCTCGCGGTTGGGCCACGGCACCTCGTAGTGCAGCCCGAGGATCTCGGCGACCCGGTCGTGCAGCCACTGGTTGTTGCCGTTGAACGGGGCGAAGCGCCGGATGTCCACACCGGACAGATCCGTCTGGGGCTCGCCGCCCACGATCCACTCCGCGAGGGCGCGCCCCGCTCCGCCAGCCGAGGCGATGCCGACCGAGTTGAAGCCCGCGCCGACGAAGAAGTTCTTCAGTTCGGGCGCCTCCCCGAGGATGAACTGGTTGTCCGGAGTGAAGCTCTCGGGTCCGTTGTAGAACTTCTTGATCCCGGTGTGGTGCAGCGCCGGAATCCGGTGCAGCGCGCTGTCCATCAGGATCGAGAAGTGGTCCCAGTCCTCTTCGAGGAGCTGGAACTCGAACGGGTAGGGCAGCTGGTCCGGCGCTACCCACGGCTTCGCCTCGGGCTCGAACCCGCCGACGACGAGCCCACCGACCTCCTCCTTGAAGTAGGTGTAACCGTCCGGGTCCCGCAGGATCGGCATCATCGGGTGCACGCCCTCGATGCGCTCGGTCACCACGTAGAAGTGCTCTGCCGAGTGCAGCGGCACGTTCACGCCGGCGAGCGCCCCGACCGCCTTGGCCCACTGGCCGGCGCAGTTGACGACGATCTCGGCCTCGATGTCACCGTGATCGGTACGGACGCCGGTCACCACGCCGTTGCGGTGGTCGACCCCGATGACCCGCACGCCCTGCAGGATCCGCGCGCCCCGGTCCCGGGCGCCCTTGGCCAGCGAGTTGGTCACGTCGGTCGGGTTCGCCGTGCCGTCGCCGGGCAGCCAGATCGCGCCGACCAGGTCCTCGGTCTCGAGCACCGGGTACAGCTCCTTCGCCCGGCTCGGGCTGATCAGCTCGCACTCGAGGTCGTACGCTTCCGCCGCGGCAGCCGTCCGCTCCAACTGGACCATCCGGTCCTGCGTGCGGGCCACCGTCACCCCGCCACACCGCTTGAACCCGGTACTGAGGCCGGTCTCGGACTCCAGTTCGCTGTACAGCTGCGCCGAGTACTGGACGAGCCTGGTGCCGCTCTCGCTCGACCGCAACTGGCCGACGAGACCGGCCGCGTGCCAGGTGGTGCCACTCGATAGCCGACCCTGCTCCAGGAGGACCAGGTCGGTCCAGCCGAGCTTCGTGAGGTGGTACGCGACGCTGGTGCCGATGACGCCGCCGCCGATCACGACGACGCGCGCGCGGGTGGGCAGGGTTTGACTCATGGAGGTGCTCCTCAAACGGTGTGGCTCGGTGACCCGGTAGGCCGTCAGGTGACCGGTAGGCGTCAGTCGAGCGCGGGTGCGGGTGCGGCGTCGCCGTCGGCGATGGGCGCTGGCGCCGCGGTCGCTGGCGCGGCGGCCACCCGGTGCTCGGACGCGATGACGTGGTCCTTGCGGTGCTGCGCGGTGAAGTAGTAGAGGGCTCCGACGGCGAAGATCACGGCGATGACGATGACGCCACCCCAGGCGTAGACGCCCTCCCCGTAGATGAGCTCACGCGGCCAGATCAGGTTGATCGTCATGAACAGGCCGTACGCGACCGCGACGCCGTTGATCACGAGGCCCCGGCCTCGTCCCAGGGTGAAGAGCCCGGTGCGACCCCGGTCGGCCGGCCAGCCGCCCAGCCGGCGCCGGAACACCGGCAGGGTGACCATGAGGTACGCGATGTAGACGATGATGATGGCGACGCTGGTGACGAGGGTGAAGATCTTGGCGTTGCCGAGGTTCACCAGCAGGATGCCGATCGCGATCACGCCCGAGACGATGGACGGCGCCGCCGGCGAGTGCCGCTCCTCGGTGACGTGGGCGAGCCGCTCGCCGAAGGGCAGCCGGTGGTCGCGGGCCATCGAGAACGCCACGCGGATGGCCGCGGTCTGGATCGCGAGCGTGCAGACGAAGATCGCGAACGCCACGTCGACGAGCAGCAGCTTGCCGAGGGTGCTACCCAGGACGTCCTGCAGGATCATCGGTAGCCCGCCGGCGCTCAGGTCCTCGATCGACAGTGTCTTGGTGGACATCAGCGCGAGGATCAGCAGCAGCGCGCCCGCGGCGCCCGAGGCGGCCAGCGCCTGCAGGATCGCGATCGGCGTCCGCCGTCGCGGGTCCTTGGTCTCCTCGGCGAGCGAGGAGGCGGTGTCGAACCCGTACATGACGTACGCGGGCATGATCGCCGCTAACAGGATGGGCGCAAGCAGCCCGAGCGTGCCCCAGCCGGGCAGGCCGGGGCCGGCGCCCTGGGTCTCCAGGACCACCTGCGGTCCGCGGCGAATATGGACGGCCAGCAGGACGAGGATGAGGATGACGCCGACGAGTTCGGCGATGACGCCGACATTGTTGATCTTCGCCATCACCTTCACGCCGAGGACGTTGATGATGGTCGTAATAGCGATCGTGACGCTCGCGAGGAGGACGGCGTTGACGGCCGGGTTGTCGAAGACCTCGAACCCGCTCCAGATGGCCGGCAGGACGATCTGCTCCGCCATCGCCACGGCCGCGACCGAGACGATCGAGCCGACCAGCATCATCCAGCCCGCGAACCAGGCTCCGGCGCGACTCGACACCTGCTTGGACCACTGGTAGACCGACCCCGCGATCGGGTACCGGGCGCCGAGCTCACCGAACACGAGCGCCACGCAGAACTGGCCACCCAGCACGAGCAGCCACGCCCAGAACAGCAGCGGGCCGCCGAAGCCGTAGCCGAAGCCGAACAGCTGGAACATCCCGGTGAGGATCGAGATGTAGCTGAAGCCGGCGGCGAACGACGAGAAGCTGCCGAGGCTGCGGTTGAGTCTCTGTCTGTACCCGTGACTCGCAAGGTCGTCGCTATCGGCGGTCTGGGCGCCCCCGGATACAACGTGAATTCGCTCAGTCATTTCGGTTCCTCCACTATGGAGATGCAAGCCGAGGTGATTAGGGGATGCGCACGTACGGTGATGGAAGATGCGGGCGCCGGTCGCCGGCATCGGAGCGTTGGTCAGGCGGAGCGTTGGTCAGGCGGAGCGTTGGTCAGGCGGCGCGTTGGTCAGTCGGCGCGCTGGTCAGGCGGCGCGCTGCACTTCCTCGAGCAACTGGTCGAACCGGGCACTGCGGAAGATCGCCGTGGCCGACTCGTACTTCTCCATGCCCCAGCCCCAGAAGTCGAAGTCGATCGGGCTGGTCGCCTGCTGGATGGAGGCCCACAGGGTCCACCCGTACTTAGACATCAGACCCTGCAACTGCGCCCGCGCGAGCTTGTTGCGAAGGAAGCGGCCGTAGTACGCGGTGACCAGCGCCTCGAGCTGATCGAGGTCCAGGTGGCACTCGCTCCAGATGTTGCCCAGTTCGAAGCAGGCGTCGTTGTTGCCGGAGTACTCGTAGTCGATGAGCCAGATCTTGTCGCCGTCGTCGACGAAGTTCGCGGCCAGCAGGTCGTTGTTGCACGGCACCGTGCCTTCGTCCCGGACGGCGAGCGCCCGCCGGATGGCCGCGACCTGGGGCTCGAAGTCGGAGTAGCCGTCCGGCAACCGGTACCCGTTCTCCCGCACCACGGTGAGGTAGCCACGCTGGATGTCGAACATGTTGAAGTCGTTGACGAAGGCCGGTCCGGCGTGGAGCGTCCGGCATGCCTGCGCGACCCGCTCGATGTTGCCGGGCACGGCGAAGTCGTGGTCGGCGAACGTGTGCCCGTTGATGAAACCGACGACCATGACGTGCCTGTCCGGCAGGTGCGCGATGACGGGGGCGCCGACGCCGGCCTGGGCGGCGATGACCGAGTTGCGGTACTCGTAGTCCCGGTTGATCGCGAGCGCGCCCGTCTCCTCCGACGACACGCGGACGACGTAGCTACCTTCGTCGGTCGTGACCTTGTAGTTGCGGTTCGTCAGCCCACCCGACAGCTCTTCGACCCGCCTCGACCGGCCGCGGAGGACCGCTATCTCATCCATGATGGCGTCGGTCAGGGCGGGCGCGCCCGGCGCTTCTGCTGTCACCGCTTCGCTACTCATTCGGACATAACTCCTGGTCTGGAAGGTCGGGTCGCCGATGCGTGCGGCGATGGTTCAGGCGCGGATCCGGGTGCCCTTCGGGTCGTACATCGGACCGTTCTCGCGGCGCGCCGGGAACCGCTCGGTGGCGACGTCGACGATGAAGTCCGTTTCGTCGGCGAGTTCGATCGGCACGTACGCAGAGAAGATGGTTCGACCGACCGTGTGCCCGTAACCGGCGCTCTTGACGGTCGCCGCGAGCGGGCGGTTGGCGTGCGTGAGGAGTTCGCCGCCGTGCATGACGGCCTCGGGGTCGGCGGAGAACCAGCAGAGCTGCTGGGTGATGCCGTCCTCGCGGACCTGGCGGAGGACCGGACCGGCCAGCAGCTCCGGCTTGTCCGGCTTGACGGCGAAGCCGAGGCCGGCCTCGTATGGGTTCGTGTCCGACTTGATGTCGGTCGCCCACGCGAGGTACTGCTTCTCCAGGCGGAGCGACTCGACCGCCTTGTAGCCGACGTTGCGGATGCCGAACTCGGCACCGGCGGAGAGAATGCGCTCGTACAGGTCGAGCATGTACTCGGTCGGGACGTGGAACTCCCAGCCGAGTTCGCCGACGTAGGTGGCGCGCAGGGCGCGTACCGGCGCGTGACCGAGGTCGATGTGCTGCGCGGTCATGTACGGGAACGCCTCGTTGCTCAAGGAAGCCCAGGTGAGCTTCGCGGCGACGTCACGCGCCCGCGGCCCACAGACGTTCAGCACGCCGTAGGCGGACGTGACGTCACGGATGTAGACCGAGCCGTCGTCGGGCGCGTGCTGGAGCAGGAAGGTCAGGTCGTGCCGGCCGAACCCGCTGCCGGTGACGAAGTAGAACTCGTCCTCGGCCAGGCGCGTGATGGTGACGTCGGCTTCGATGCCACCGTTCGGGTTGAGCAGCTGGGTGTAGACGATCTTGCCGATCTTCACGTCCATGTTGGCGCCGGCGACCTTCTGCAGCAGCGCCAGCGCGCCGGGACCGAAGATCTCGTATTTTGAGAAGCTGCTCTGGTCGACGACGCCGACAGCCGTCCGGACGGCCTCGTGCTCGGCCGCGATGTACGGGAAGGCGTTGCTGCGCCCGAACGTCGGGGTCTCGACGCGCTCCTGGCCCTCCGGCGCGAACCAGTTGGCCCGCTCCCAGCCGAACTTGGTTCCGAAGACCGCACCGCGCTCGCGCAGGGCGCCATACAGGGCGCTGGTGCGCTGCCCGCGGGGCTTCTCCAGTTCCCGGTTGGGGTAGGAGATCTGGTAGTAGGTGCCGTAGGCCTCGATCGAACGCTTCTCGAGGTAGGCCGGCACGTTGTGTGGGCGGCCGAAGCGCCGGACGTCGAACGGCCACAGGTCCAGCCCCGGGTCGCCGTCGACGATCCAGTTCGCCATCGCCCAGCCGGCGCCTCCGCCGGCGGCGACGCCGGCCGAGAAGCCGCAGCAGTGGAACATGTTGTCGAGGTCTTCGGTGATGCCCATGAGCGGCTCGGCGTCGGGCGAGAAGGGGATGGGGCCGTTGACCCACGTCTGGATGCCCAGCTCGCCGAAGCGCGGGATGCGGTGAGCGGCGCCGTCGGCCAGCCCCTCGAACCGCTCGTAGTTCGGCGGGAACAGGTCCGGGCCGAGGTCGACCGGGATACGGCGCCACGGCGCCCGCGTCCCCTCTTCCCAGCCACCGATGACCAGGCCACCGGCCTCGGGCTTGAGGTAGAAGCGCGCATCGGGGTCGCGCATCGTCGGCAGGTCCCACGGAATGCCGTCGGCCTTCTCGGTCACGACGTACTGGTGCTCGACGGCGTTGACCGCGAGGTCCACGCCGGCCAGCCGCGCCGTCTCCGTACCCCACATGCCGGTCGCGTTGACGAGCGTGTCGCATTCAATGCGGCCCTGGCTGGTGACGACGGCGGTGATGCGGCGCCCGACCCGCTCGATGGACTCGACGCGGCAGTCCTGAATGATCTTGACGCCGGCCGCGCGGGCCCCGGTGGCGAAGGAGTGGGTGAGCTGGCTGGGGTCGACGTACCCGTCGCTGGGGATCCACGTCGCCCCGTACACGCCGTCGGTGTTGAGGAGCGGGAAGAGGTCGAGCGCCTCTTTCGGCGAGACGAGGTGGACGTCGAAGCCGAAGCTCTTGCCGGTCGTGGCGAGGCGCCTGATCTCCTCCCACCGGTCCGGACTGGAGGCGACGCGGATGCTGCCGACGCCACGCCAGCCGGTGGCGTACCCGGTCTTCTCCTCCAGGGTCTGGTACGTCTCCACGCTCTTCTGCATCAGCTGGGTGAGGCTGCTTGAACTGCGCAACTGTCCGACCAGCCCAGCCGCGTGCCAGGTGCTGCCGTCCGTCAACTTCCGGCGCTCGACGAGCGTCACGTCGGTGACGCCGCGCTGGGCCAGGTGGTAGGCGATGCTGCAGCCCACGACCCCGCCACCGATGATGACAATCCGGCTGCGTTCAGGCAGGGACATCAAAACCCTCTCGTCCGCGAGTGCATACCGCCCGGGCTGCGCATGCGGGACTCCGCACCGTGTAGTCCAGACCACATTTCCGTGTTGGCGGCGGACGTTACCAGCGGAAGTGGCCACGGAAAAGGTCTATACGGAAAGAAATCCCTGAGGGTGATTCGGTCTAGACAGTTTGCTCGTACGGGCGGTACTTTGTGGCCTCCACCACCACTTCCGATGAAAGCGAGACAGCGTGACCGCCGCGTCTGGCCGCATCACCGTCGACGAGTTGCGCAGCCTCGTCGAATCGGGAGCCATCGACAATGTGTCCATCGCCCTGACCGACATGCAAGGTCGACTCCAGGGCAAGCGCTGCTCCGCACGCTGGTTCCTCGACGAGGTCCTCCCCCACGGCGGCGAGGCCTGCAACTACCTGCTCGCCGTCGACGTCGACATGAACACCGTCGACGGCTACGAGCTCACGTCGTGGGAACGGGGCTACGGCGACTTCGTCCTCGTTCCCGACCTCGACACGCTCACCGTTCTGCCCTGGCAGGACCGGTCCGCCTTCGTCCACTGCGACGTGCGGTGGCCCGACGGCTCCCCCGTCGCGCCCGCGCCGAGGCAGGTACTCAAGCGGCAGGTGGAGCGCCTGGCCGAACGCGGCCTGGTCGCCTTCGCCGGCACCGAGCTGGAGTTCCTGCTCTTCGACACCCCGTACGCCGAGGCGTGGCGCCAGACCTACCGCGACCTGCGCCCCGCCAACCGCTACAACGTCGATTACTCGCTGTTCGGCGGTGCGGAGGTCGAGCCCGTCCTCGGCGCGATCCGCCGGGGCATGGAGGGCGCCGGACTGTACGTCGAGAATGTGAAGGGCGAGTGCAACCTGGGCCAGCACGAGATCGCGTTCCGCTACGACGAAGCGGTTCGCACCTGCGACGGCCACGTGCTGTACAAGACCGGCGCCAAGGAGATCGCTCACGCGCACGGACACAGCCTCACGTTCATGTCCAAGTTCGACGAGCGTGAGGGCAACTCGTGCCACATCCACCTCAGCCTTCGCTCCACCGACGGGGAGGCCGTCCTCGCCGGTGACCGCCCGCACGGCTTCTCCACGCTGATGGAGCACTTCCTCGCCGGCCAGCTCGCGGCCCTGCGGGAGCTGACGCTCCTGCTCGCACCGAACATCAACTCGTACAAGCGGTACGTGCCCGGAAGTTTCGCCCCGACCGCGGTGGCGTGGGGCCTCGACAACCGGACGTGCGCGCTGCGCGTCGTCGGGTCGGGCCACTCGCTCCGGTTCGAGAACCGGGTCCCCGGCGGCGACGTCAACCCGTACCTGGCCGTCGCCGCCCTCATCGCCGCCGGCCTGCACGGCATCGACCACGAGCTACCGCTCGAGGACGCCTTCACCGGCAATGCCTACCGCTCCGCCAAGCCGCGGGTACCGACCACGCTCGCCGAGGCGCGGGCCCTGTTCGCCGCGAGCGGTGTCGCCAAGGCGGCCTTCGGCGAAGAGGTCGTCGCGCACTACGTCAACTGCGCCGATGTCGAACTGACCGCGTTCAACGCCGCCGTGACCGACTGGGAGAGGGTCCGTGGATTCGAGCGTCTCTGAAGGTGGCACCGGTCCGCTCATCGGCCTGACCACGTACCGCGAGCGCGCCCAGAGCCTGGTCTGGGACACCGACTTCGCCCTGCTGCACCAGGCGTACGTCGACCTCGTCGTCGCCGCGGGTGGCACGGCGGTGCTCCTACCGCCGCAACCGGCGTCAGCGCCCCATGTCCTGCAACGGCTCGACGGCCTCGTGCTCACCGGCGGAGCGGACATCGAGCCGTCCCGGTACGGTCAGGCCTCGGGACCTCGTACCGGTGCTCCCCGTCGCGACCGTGACGAGTGGGAGCTGGCGCTGGCGCACGCCGCCCTCGACCTCAAACTGCCGGTGCTCGGCGTGTGCCGCGGCCTGCAGATGGTGAACGTGGCTCTCGGTGGCACCCTGGAGCAGCACGTGCCCGACCGCGTCGGACACGCCGGCCATCAGCCCGCTCCCGGCCAGTTCGGCCGTACGGACGTCCGTATCAAAGCGTCGAGCAGGCTCGCCGCGCTGGTCGGCGAGCAGGTGACCGTCCACTGCTACCACCACCAGTCGGTCGCCGTGCTGGCCCCGGCCTTGCGCGCCGTCGGCATCGCCGACGACGGAACGATCGAGGCCGTCGAGTCGCCGGAGGAACCATTCCTTTTCGCGGTGCAGTGGCACCCGGAGCAGGACCCCAACGACCGCCGTCTGTTTCAGGGCCTGGTCGACGCGGCGCGGCGTCGAATGACCGACGCGTAAAACAAGGAGCAGTCATATGACCGGCGAGTTCGACCTGATCGACCCGTCCACCGAAAAGCCGATCGGCTCCGTGCATCTGGCCTCGGTCGAGGAGACCGACGAAGCGATCGCCCGGGCCAAGGCGGCAGCGCCGTCCTGGGCAGCCGTCGCCCCCGGCGACCGGGCCCGCCTGCTGCGCCGGTTCGCCGACGCCGTCGACGCGGATATCGACTACCTGGCGGACCTGGAAGTTCGCAACGCCGGGCACACCATCGGCAACGCCCGCTGGGAGGCCGGCAACGTACGGGACGTCCTGAACTACTACTCGGCGGCGCCGGAGCGCCTGTCCGGCCGGCAGATCCCGGTACCCGGCGGCATCGACGTCACCTTCAAGGAACCGCTCGGTGTCGTGGGCGTGATCGCTCCGTGGAACTTCCCGATGCCGATCGCCGGGTGGGGCGTCGCGCCGGCCCTGGCCGCGGGGAACACGGTGGTGCTGAAACCCGCGGAGTTGACGCCGCTGACCGCGCTGCGCCTTGGCGAACTGGCGTTGCAGGCGGGGATCCCGGAGGGCGTGTTCCAGGTGGTGCCCGGCGCCGGGCCGGTGACCGGCGCGCGCCTGGTGTCGCACCCGGACGTACGCAAGATCGTGTTCACCGGCTCGACCGCCGTCGGAAAAACCATCCTTCGAGGGTGCGCCGAGCAGGTCAAGCGGGTGACCCTGGAGCTCGGCGGTAAGAACGCGAACATCGTCTTCGCGGACGCGGACCTCGAACGGGCGGCCGCGACCGCCCCGGACGGGGTGTTCGACAACTCCGGCCAGGACTGCTGCTCGCGGTCGCGCATCCTCGTCCAACGAAGCGTCTACGACCGGTTCATGGAGCTGCTCGAGCCCGCGGTGCAGGCCTACCGCGTCGGCGCACCGGCCGACCCCGACACCCAGATGGGGCCGCTGGTCTCGGCCGGCCACCGCGACAAGGTGGTTTCCTACCTGGACGACGTGCCCATCGCGTTCGCCGGCTCCGCGCCGAGCGGCGCCGGGTACTGGGTGCCGCCCACCGTGCTCGCGCCGATCGAGACCGCGGCGCGGCAGTGGCGGGACGAGATCTTCGGGCCCGTCGTCGCGGTCGTCCCGTTCGACGACGAAGCGGACGCGATTCGCCTCGCGAACGACACCGAGTACGGCCTTTCCGGGAGCATCTGGACCCGTGACCTCGGTCGGGCGATCCGGGTGAGCCGAGGCGTGCAGAGCGGAAACCTCTCCGTCAACTCGCACTCGTCCGTCCGCTACTGGACCCCGTTCGGCGGGTTCAAACAGTCGGGGCTCGGCCGCGAGCTGGGCCCCGACGCCGTCGACGCTTTCACTGAAGTCAAGAACGTTTTCATCGCAACGTAAGGAGTGACATGACCGCACGACTGCAGGGCCGGGTCGCCGTCATCACCGGCGGCGCCAGCGGTATCGGCCTGGCCTCGGCCAGGCGTCTGGCGCAGGAGGGCGCCAAGGTGGTGATCGGCGACCTCGACGAAGCCGCCGGCAAGGCCGCGGCCGAGGAGGTCGGCGGCCTTTTCGTCAGCGTCGACGTCACCAACCCCGACCAGGTGAACGCCCTGTTCGAGGCGGCGAACAGCACCTACGGGTCGGTGGACATCGCCTTCAACAACGCGGGCATCTCCCCTCCCGACGACGACTCGATCCTGGTCACCGGCCTGGACGCGTGGCGACGGGTCCAGGAGGTCAACCTGACCAGCGTCTACCTCTGCTGCAAGGCGGCCCTGCCGTACATGCAGCTGCAGGGGCGCGGTTCGATCATCAACACCGCCTCGTTCGTCGCGGTGATGGGCGCCGCCACCTCACAGATCTCTTACAGCGCGTCCAAGGGCGGCGTCCTGGCGATGTCGCGCGAGCTCGGCGTCGAGTTCGCCCGGCAGGGTATTCGGGTCAACGCCCTGTGCCCGGGGCCGGTGAACACTCCCCTGCTTCAGGAGCTGTTCGCAAAGGACCCGGAGCGCGCGGCCCGCCGCCTCGTACACGTGCCGCTCGGTCGGTTCGCCGAACCGGAGGAGATCGCCGCGGCGGTCGCCTTCCTCGCCAGCGACGACTCGTCGTTCATCACCGCGTCGACGTTCCTCGTGGACGGCGGCATCTCCGGCGCGTACGTGACACCGCTGTAGCCATCGGATTCCTAACGACTGGAGTTGCGCCGGCCATGAGCACATCAACCGGAACCGGCCCGGGTCTCGACTCGCGCGCGGTGAGCACCGTAGCGGCCTGGGCGGCCACGCCCGGGCGCGCCGTCATCTTCGACTTCAACGGCACGCTCTCCGATGACGAGCCGATCCTGCTCCGGCTCTACACGGAGATGTTTCGCGAACGTCTGCAATGGACGCTCTCGGAACGGCAGTACTACAACCGGCTGGCGGGGCTCAGCGACCGGGAGATCATCGACATCGTGGTCGAGGAGCTAGCCGGCGGTGACGAGAAGCTGGCCCGGGAGCTCCTCGCCGAGCGGCGTACCCGGTACTGCGACCTGGTGGAGCAGCAGTCACCGATCCTGCCGGCCACGGTGGACACCGTGCGCCGGCTCGTCGACCACGGCGTGCCGGTGGGCATCGTGACCGGCGCGCAGCGCATCGACGTCGAGTTCGTTCTCGCGCGAAGCCCGCTCGCCCACGTCTTCACGGTGATCGTGACCGAGGAGGACGTGACGCGCGGCAAACCGGACCCGGAGGGCTTCGAACTCGGCGCACGGCGGATGGGAGTCGACCCGGCCGCGGTACTCGCCTTCGAGGACTCCACTCACGGCGTCCGGGCCGCGCGGGGCGCTGGCATGCGCTGCATCGCGGTCGAGGGCACCCGGACCCGCGCGGAGCTCGAAGGCGACGCCGACGGCGTCGTGTCCGCCCTTACCCCCGAGTTGTTCGCGATCCTCCAGAAGGGCGGCGACTGACGTTGTTCAACGAGTCCCTCGCCCACGTCGACCCGGCCGTCGCCGCGGCGCCTACGACCGCACCCCCGAGCCCGCAGGAGCTCCCGCATGAAGATCGTCGTCCTCGTCAAGCATGTCCCGGAGGCCAGCGGCAACCGGGTCTTCTCCGAGTCTGACCACACGCTCGACCGCACCGTGTCCGGCCTGCTGTCCGAACTGGACGAGTACGCCGTCGAGCAGGCGCTCCGGGTGGCGGAGGCCGGCGGCGGCGAGGTGGTCGCGCTGACGGTGGGTCCGGGGGCGGCGACCGAAGCGGTGACCAAGGCGCTGCAGATGGGGGCCCACCGGGGCGTACACGTGGTCGACGACGCGGTGCACGGCTCCGACGCCCCGGCCACGTCACGCATCCTCGCCGCGGCGATCGCGCGGATCGGGGAGGTCGGTCTGGTCGTCACCGGCATCGCCTCGACGGACGCGGGCATGAGCGTGGTTCCGGCGATGGTCGCCGAGCGCCTCGGGCTTCCGCTGCTCGGTTCGACCGTGGAGTTCTCCCTCGCCGATGCCGGTGCGATCACCGCCCGCCGGGACATCGATGCGGCCACCGAGACGGTGGCCGCGCAGTTGCCGGCCATCGTGGCGGTGACCGATCGGAGCGGAGAGCCGCGCTACCCGAACTTCAAGAACATCACGGCTGCCAAGAAGAAGCCGATCGACACCTGGAACCTCGCTGACCTCGGCATCGCCGCCGAATCGGTCGGCTTGGTCGCGGCCCTCAGCAGCGTGGTCGCGGTGACGCAACGTCCGCCACGCACGAAGGGCGAAATCGTGATCGACAACGGCGACGCGGCTGAGCAGCTTGTCCAGTTCCTTGTCGGGAACCGTTTCGTCTGACCGCCCAGCCGCCACCAACCCTGATGCGGAGTTGTCATGCCTGAGGTCCTCGTCCTGATCGATCATGTTGACGGCGTCCCGCGCCGGTCATCATTGGAGCTGCTCACCCTCGCCCGCGGGCTGGGCGAACCGGTCGCCGTCTTTCTCGGCAACGGCTACTCGAACGCTCGCGAGGCGCTGGCCGAGTACGGTGCGACCACGATTTACCGCGACGACCGCGCCGAGTACGAGCAGTACGCGGTCGTCCCGAAGGTGGATGCGCTCGCTGCGGTCGCCGGCGCTGTACAGCCGGTCGCGGTGCTGATTCCGGCCACGGCCGAGGGTAAGGAGATCGCCGGGCGGCTCTCCGCGCGCAACGAGTGGGGACTGATCACCGACGCGATCGACGTACGGATCGCCGAGGGTCGCGTGGAGGCGACGCAGTCCGTGCTGGCGGGCAACTTCACCGTCGTCTCCACCGTTGCGGCCGGCGTTCCCATCATCACCGTGAAGGCCAGCGCCGTTGAGGCCACCCCGGCACCGGCCGAACCCGCCGAGGTGAGCGTCGATCCGGAGTTCAGCCCGCACGCTACCGCGGTTCGTATCACGGACCGGGCAGTGCGGGGAGCCACGGGGCGCCCGGACCTCAGCGAGGCAAAGATCATTGTCTCTGGGGGCCGCGGTACCGGCGGTGACTTCTCGCCCGTCGAGGCTCTTGCCGACGCCCTCGAAGCCGGTGTCGGCGCCTCGCGCGCCGCGGTCGACGCCGGCTGGTACCCACACTCGCAGCAGGTGGGTCAGACCGGCAAGACCGTGTCGCCGATGCTGTACATCGCCTGCGGCATCTCCGGAGCCATCCAGCACCGCGCCGGTATGCAGACCTCGAAGACCATCGTCGCCATCAACACCGACAAGGAGGCGCCGATCTTCGACCTGGCCGACTTCGGCGTCGTCGGCAACCTGTTCGACGTGGTCCCGGCGGTCACCGAGCGCATCCGCGCGCGCAAATCCGCCGGGTAAGCGGCGGCAACGGGATCGCGCGTTGTCTAGAACGCGTCGGGCGTGGTCATCCGCGCAGCGCGCGCGGCAGCGCCGATCCCGGTCTGCAGCGAGATACGCACGCGGTCCGGCCTGAACAGATCGCGTGCGAACTCGACCGCCAGGCCCGCCGACGTGAACGCCGTCCGCGTGATCAACATCAGCGGGCTGTTCGGTGCGACCGCGAGCAGCTCCGCCTCCTCAGGCCGGGCAATGACAGGTTCGAGAATCTCACTGGCGGTATGCGGTTCCTGCCCATAGCGTCGCGTGAACAGCTCGTAGATGGATCCGGTAAGCCGATGGCTCAGTAGGTCAGGAAACGGCTCGGACGGGAAGTACGCCCGTTCCAGGGCCAGCGGTTCACGTCGCGCGGTACGCACCCGGACGACCTCGTACACCGGCGATCCGCGGTTCACGGACAGCGCGTCGGCGACTGCCGCGCCCGCCGGAACCGTCCTCGCCGACACCATGCGGGCACCTGCCCGGACATTGGCGCGCCGCATCTGCTCGGTGAAGCCCGCCAAACCGGTCAGGTCGCACTCGATCCTCGGCTCGCTGACGAACGTGCCCCCTGACCGTCCGGTCTTTCGCACGACCGTTCCGAGCGACTCCAACGTCGCGAGGGCCTGGCGCAGCGTCATCCGGCTGACGCCGATCAGCGCGGCGAGCTCGTCCTCCCGCGGCAGACGATCACCGGGCACCAGATCACCGCGACCGATGACATCGGTGAGCCATCGCTCGATCTGCACATGCGCCGGAACACCGCTCTTGGCAGACAAGGGCGGCAGGCTCCGCAGCCACTCCGGCTGGCGCTCGATGGCCGTCACGACAACCGACTGTAGCCGACCGGACGAGCTCGATGGGACCATTGGCCGTCGAAGATCGTCAGGCCTCCTCGACCCGGTTCCGGCCGGCATCCTTCGCCCGGTACAGCGCATGGTCGGCCCGGGCGACCAGCTGGTCGAGGTCGTCGTCGACCGGGCCGAGCCGGGCCAGGCCGACGCTGACGGTCACCGGTACGGGGCCGCTGCGGGTG
Source organism: Planosporangium flavigriseum (assembly GCF_011947225.1). GTDB lineage: Bacteria > Actinomycetota > Actinomycetes > Mycobacteriales > Micromonosporaceae > Planosporangium > Planosporangium flavigriseum. The sequence continues at coordinate 40,119 of NZ_JAATVW010000011.1, forward strand.
GGTACCGGCGACGCCGCCACCGCAGCGCGGATGCGCTCGGCCAGGTCCACGCCGCCGTCGAGATCCGGCAGTACGGCGACGAACTCCTCACCGCCGTACCGGCCGAGGACGTCGGAGTCCCGGACACTGGCGGCGACCCGGTTCGCGACCTCACGGATGACGTCGTCACCGGTCGCGTGCCCGTACGTGTCGTTGATGCCCTTGAACTTGTCGATGTCGAGCATCACCGCGCCCAGCGCCCGCCCGCTGCGCCGCGCCGCGGCGACCAGGGTGCCGGCGAGGGCGTAGAAGTGGCGACGGTTGGGGACGCCGGTCAGCTCGTCGGTGGTGGCCAGTTCCTGCACCCGGCTGAACAGCACCGCGTTGTCGTACGCGCTCATGCCCTGGCCGGCGAGGCCGGCGCAGATCACCGGGGCGCTGTCGTCGAACGTCTCCCCGCCGAGGATGACCACGCCGACCGGCCCGTCGCGGGCGATCAGCGGCACGACGAGCGCCGCCGGGTGCTCCCCCAACAGCGCGCGTACCGCCGTCGGCACGTCGTCGCCGGCGATGACGGTCGGGGTGTCCGCGGTGCACAGCGCCGCGAACGCGGCATCGGCGGCTGCGTCGACCTCCGGGCCGAGCGCCGTCGCGTCGACCGTTCCGGCGACCGCGACGCTGGTCAGCTTCTGCCCGCTGCCGTGCAGCAGGCAGCCGGCCCACGCCCCGGCCTGGCCGTACAGGGTGGTGAAAAGCTGGTTGAGCAGCTGCGCCGGGTCGAGAATCGCACTGAGTTCGGCCAGGCTCGCGCGCAGCGTCTCGGCGAGCTCCTGCTGCCGGCGCGTGGTACGGACCTCGACATCGAGCTGCGCCGCCCGGGCCGTCTCCAGCGACACGGCGACGTGGTGGGTGATCGCGCTCAGCACCTCCACGTCGTCCTCGGTGAACACGCCCCGCGCCACCCGGCTGTCGAGGTACACCACGCCGTGCAGAACGCCCTTGAGCTGGACCGGGGCCACCATGATGCTGCGCAGCCCGTGCGCCACCACGCTCTGCGAACCCAGCGCGGCGCCCTCGTCGGTGCCGGTCACGACCAGCGCCTCGCGGGTCTCGAGCACCCGGCGGACCAGGGTCGAGCCGTACCCGCTCGCCGCGTCGACGTCGTTGCCGGCCGCCGTGCGCCCCGCGAACGGCACCGGGTCGCCCTCGTCGTCGACGAGGAACATCAGCGCCCGCTCAGCGCCGAGGATCCGTAGCGTCTCGTCCAGTGCCACCTCGGCCAGCAGCTGCGGATCGAGCACGCTCGCGGCGGCCACGCTGACCTCCTGCAGCGCCTCCAGCCGGCGGTTGCGGTCACTACTGGAACTCCGGTCGGCCACCTGCGTGAAGCGCGCGACCGACGGGGCGTCGTCCACGCCGAACTCCACCCGTACCTGGCGGCGGCGGTGCTCCCAGCCGTACCTGACGGCCAGCACGTACGCGTTGCGCGCCTGCCGCTCGGCCTCCGCGGCGAGCCCGAACTGCCGGAAGGCGCGGGCCCGGATCCGGGCCACCTCGAACGACACCAGCGGGGCGTCCAGCGTCCGCGCCGCCCGGTCGACCCGGTCGATCAGGTCGATCGCCTTCTCCGCGTTGCCGCGCTGCTGCTCCAGCGCGGCAGCGGCGAGCTGGTGGGCCACTTTGAGCAGCGGGGTGGTGGTGACGCGGCCGAGATCGCGTACCGCGCGCTCGGCGACCGCGAGCCGGGCCGCCCGCTCGCCGTCCGGCGCCACCCGTAGCTGCGCCAGACGGCCGTGTGCCCGGTAGACGTAGAACCATTCGTGCTGCGGCATGAGGTCCGAACGGCGCAGTCCCAGCCCTTCGAACTCGGCGACGAGATCGTCGAACGGCGTACCGAACTCGCCCTGCTCGACGGCTGCCGACGCGGCCGCCGTCAGGATGTTGGCCCACTGCGCCGGCGTGCCCGCCCCGTCCGGGAACGCCGCGCGCAGCGATGCGAGCGCGGCCGCGGCCGCGGCATGCCGACCCTGCTGGGCGGGGACCATGACGCCGAGCATCGCGAACGTGGTGCCGCTGGCCTGGGTCGGCTCCGGCAGGTGGCGTAGTCCCTGCTCGTACGCCGTCTGCGCCTCGCGGGTGTAGCCGCGCAGCACCAGCCGGAGGCCGGCGACGGCCAACCCGGTGATGAACTGGGCCGGCTCCAGCCACCGGGTGTGCTGGGAGATCGCCTTGTCCCAGCCGATCCCGTCGTCGAAGCCGCCGAACAGCATCGCGATACTCCGCAGCCATTCGGCGTACGCGACCATCGCCGGGTCGCCGATCGCCTGCGCCGCCCGGTCGGCACGCGCGAACGCGCGCTCGGCGCGGCGGCGCTGCTTCAACAGGGCCGCGAGGTAGCCGAGCAGGGCGTGCACCTGGACGTACTGCGGGCAGGGGCCGAGCCGGTTCACCCCGTACAGGCCCCGCAGCGCGAAGATCGCCATCTCCTTCACGCGCAGGCCGACCGCGGCGGCGTAGGCGGCCGAGCCGAGCAGGGCAGCGGTGTTGGCAAGGTCTTCGCGCCGACGGCCACGGGCGGTACCGAAGCCGATGCGCAACCGGGCGACCAGCGTGCCCGCCAGCGCGAGGGCGAGGGTCGTCACGATGAGGGCAAGCTTGTTGCGCGGCAGCCCGTGGCCCAGCTCCGCGAGCCCCTGTCGCGCAGCAGCGACCGCCCGATCGTCCGACCAGGTGGTGTGGTGCAGTTCGACCATCGTTCGGTAGAGCTCGGCGCGCCGGTGCGGATCCCGCTCCCCCGCCAGCGCCGCCTCCAATGCGGACAGGGCCTCGCCCCACCGGCCGGCGCGAAGGTACGCCGTGGCGAGCGGGTGCAACAACTCGGCGGTGACGGCGTGACCACTGGCTTCGGCCGCGGTCCGCGCCTGCTCCAGGAACGCCACCGCGTCCTCGGGCACGTCGTCGACGAGCGCCTGCCGACCGGCGGCCAGCGCGCTGGCGCAGCCCGCCGCCGGGTCGGCGTCGGCACCGGCCTGGGCGTAGTGGCGGGCGACCGCGTAGACGTGGCCGGCGTCGCGCCCGTCCGCCGGCAGGTCGTCGAGGCCGGCGGCGACGGCCGCGTGCAACCGCCGCAGCGCCGTCTCGGGCACGCCGTCCAGCAGCGCGTCCCGGATGCTCGGGTGGATGAAGCCGTACCGGCCGTCCTCCCGGGGCTCGACCAGCCGGCGGGTGACCGCCACGTCGAGAGCGGCGGCGAACTCGTCGGTGGTCAGATCGCAGGCAGCGGTGGCGACCTCCAGCCGGAAACGGTTACCGACCACGGCTGCGGTCACGAGCAGGTCGCGGGCGGGGGCCGGCAGGCCGTCGAGCCGCGAGACGACCAGTTCGCCGAGGTCCCGCGAAAGATGCAGGCCGTCGAGCCCGGCCTCGTCGAGGCGCCAGGTACCCCACACCGGAACCAGCAGCCCGGCGTCGACCAACTGTCGCAGGTACTCGACGCTCGCCAGCGGCAGTCCACCCGTACGGGCGGCCACGTGTGACACGAGATCCGGCGGCACGGTGGCGCCCGGCAGCCGGGACGCAACCAGGGCGCTCGTACCGGCCTGGTCCAGCGGCCCGGCGACAATCTCGGTATCGACCGCGTCGCCCAGGTGGGTCTCCTCGGCTCCGTCCAGATAGGTCACTACGACCAGCAGCGGCGCGTCGGACAGCTCCGGCGCCAGCAGTTCGAGCACCCGGCGGGACGACGCGTCGAGCCACTGGGCGTCGTCGACCTCCAGCACCCCGCTGCCGTACTGGCCGGCCAACTCCGCCAGGAACACGGCCACGGCGGTGAAGAGCCGGTCGTCCCGGCCGTCGGCCGGCGGACCGGGCCGGTCGGCGAGGATCGCCGCCACCGCCGGCGAGAGATTGCCGATCAGGCCGGTGCCGGCGACGTCCGCGGCGCGGCGTAATCGCGCGTACGCCTCGGTGCGCCGCTCGTCGGGCAGGTCGGCTACCCGCGCGAGGTGCGCGTCAACCGCCGCGCGTACCGCGGCCAGCGGCAGTTCCTCGTCCTTCACCGCTCGGGTACGCAGGACGAGGCTGGTTTCGTCGGTGGCTGCGGCGACCGCGACCTCGGCGGCGAGCCGGCTGCGGCCACCGCCGGCCGGGCCACGAACCACCGCGACGCCACCGTGGCCGTTCCGCGCCCGTTCCCAGCGAGCCAGCAGCGCCTCCCGCTCAGCGGGCCGCCCGCACAGTGGCCACTCGCTGCCCGCACCGTCGGCCCGTCCCAGCGCCGCCAGCAGCGCCGTCGCGCTCGGGTACCGGTCGTCCGGGTCCTTGGCGAGCAGCCGCATGACCACGGCGGCGAAGGCCGGGTCGACGTCGGGCCGTGACGCCCGCGGATCCGGCACCGGGGCCACGGCGTGCATCCGCAGCAGCTCGCCCACGTCCTCGGCGACGTACGGTGGGTTTCCGGTGAGGCACTCGAACAGGACGGCGCCCAGCGAGTACAGGTCCGACCGGGCGTCGACCGGGCGCTTGAGCATGCCGGTCTGCTCGGGCGCGCCGTACGCGAAGGTGCCGACCGCGGTGTCTTCGGCGACCGGGCTCCGCCCGATGGCCGCCAGACCGAAGTCGATGAGCACCGCCGGCCGACCGGGCGGCACCATGATGTTCTGGGGCTTGATGTCCCGGTGCACCAGTCCGGTACGGTGCGCGGCTACGAGGGCCTCGGCCAGCTCACCGGCGAGCGTCTTCACCCGGTCGAGCGGCAGCCCGCCCTTGACCAGCTCAGCGGCGAGCGAACCGCCGTCGATCAGCTCGGTGACCAGGGCGGGACCGTCCTCGTAGCGTCCGGCGGCGTGGGCGCGCACCACTCCCGGGTGGTCGACGCAGGCGAGCAGGCCGGCCTCGCGGCAGAAGGACGTCAAAACGTCCGTGTCATTGGCTGTTACGGTACGCAGCCGCTTGAGCGCGTAGGTACGGTCACCGCGGCGGGCCCGGTGCACCGTCGTATAGACGCTACGCCCGATCTCCGCCTCAACCGCGAAGTCGGTCAACTCCGCCGGGTCCGAGCCACGGCCCAGCGGGTGCGTGCCTCTGTCCACCTCGACCACCCGTCGTCTAGAACTGGTACATCTGATATATCGACACTTCGTGCAAGCTTTTGAGGGCTTCGCTCAGCTTGGATGCGGACCCGCCGATGCGGACGCCATGACCAGGCTCCACGCCGGCATCGGTACCAGCGCCCTGGAAGACGCCGGAACCGCCGGCCGCGCTGCGGCTACCGCCACTCTCGCCGGCGCGCGCTGCTGGATGGCGGCTGGGGCTGGCGGACAGCCGGCGCCCTGAACCGCTGATCGAAGTGCATCGACCGTTCACCGCTCGGCACGGTCCGCACGCCGCCAGTTCGATGATCGGCAATTGATTGCCCGGCAGGTGAACTGTTAGCAATGTGCCAGATCACAAACTGACAGTGATCCCGCGGCAGCGAGTCGTTACAGGCGGCCGGCCGGAGGCAGGAGCGCGGATCCGCGCAGCCCATCCACTGATCGATGGCCGTAGAGCATTCCCACAGGAGGGATGCGGAATGAGACAGCGAAATTGGCACCGGCTTCGGGCCGCGACCGTTGCGGTCCTGTGCGTTCTGGGCGGGGGTTACGCGCTCGCGTCGAGCGCCGATCCCGCGGCCGCCACGGATGCGGGCGGACGCCAGTCACAGTCCGAGAAATGTCGCTACACCCGGCAGAGCAGCGCGGCGCCGATGCGGGACGGTACGACGCTGCGGGCCGACGTGTACAGGCCACTGACCGACGCCAAAGTGCCGGTCATCCTGATGCGGCTGCCCTACGACAAGGACGGCGCCGAGCAACGGGCGGAGACCTACGAACGCCCGGAGTTCTACGCTCAACACTGCTATCTGGTGGTGATTCAGGATGTCCGCGGCCAGTACAAGTCGCCCGGTGAGTGGTATCCGTTCAAGCACGAGATGACGGACGGCTACGACAGCGTCGAATGGGCGGCCGCCCTGCCCGGCTCGAACGGCAAGGTCGGCATGTACGGGTACTCCTACGTCGGCGCGACCCAGTGGCTGGCTGCCACCCAGACACCGCCGCACCTGGTCACGATCATCCCCACACACACCGGATCCGACTACTACGACGGCTGGACCTACCAGAATGGTGCGCTCTCCCTCGCGTTCGCCGAATCCTGGCCGTTGAGTTCGATCGGCAAGTCGTACGCCGAACAGCGCGGCGACTGGCAGTTGTCGGCGGAGATGGAGCGCAACCTCGGCCAGCTGAACGACACGTGGTACAGCCACCTGCCGTTGAAGACCTTCCCACCGCTGCACCCGGGCGACCCGGAGGTCGCGCCGTACTTCTTCGACTGGCTCAACCACCCCACCTACGACGCGTACTGGCAGCAGTGGGCGCCGAAGGAGCGGTACGACAAGGTCAAGGTGCCGGTGCTGAACATCGCCGGCTGGTACGACTCGTTCCTCACCGGCGGGATCGAGAACTTCACCGGGATGAAGGCGCGCGGCGGTTCCCAGCTGGCTCGCGCCAACCAGCAACTGGTGATCGGGCCCTGGATCCACTCCAACTGGACCCGGTACCAGCCGAACGTCATCAACCCGCTGATGGATTACGGACCGGCGGCCGACAACCCCGTCGACGAGCTCCAGCTCGGCTGGTTCGACCACTGGCTCAAGGGCAAGCGCAACCAGGTCAGCCAGGACCCCGCCGTGCGGCTGTTCGTGATGGGCGCCAACCGGTGGCTACGGGCCGGCAACTGGCCGGTACCCGGCACCGAGTACCGCGACTACTACCTCGCCTCCCAAGGCCAGGCGAACTCCGCCAGCGGAAACGGTCGACTCGAACGTGCCGCCTCCAGCGGGAAGGGCGCTGCCACCGACTCGTACCGTTACGACCCCAAAAATCCCGTACCGAGCGCTGGCGGACACGCCTGCTGCGGGCCGCCGACCACCCCCATGGGGCCGGCTGAGCAGAGCGCCGTCGAAGCACGTAACGACGTGCTGGTCTACACCACCGAGAAACTGCAGCGCGACCTGGTGGTCGCTGGACCGGTCTCGGTCCGACTGTTCGCCTCGTCGTCGGCAGTGGATACCGACTTCACCGCGAAACTGGTCGACGTCCAGCCCGACGGCCGTACGATGATCCTCAACGACGGCATCGTCCGAGCCAGCTACCGCGACTCGCTGACCAACCCGTCTCCGATCACCCCCGGCAAGATCTACCAGTACGACATCGAGGTCTGGCCGACGGCGAACATGTTCAAGGCAGGGCACCAGATCCGGCTGGAAATCTCGTCCTCCAGCTTCCCCGCCTACGACCGGAACCCCAACACCGGCGAGGCTTTCGGCACGTCGGCGAACACCAAGGTCGCCGACCAGGTCATCTACCACGACCCGCAGCACCCGTCCGCGCTGCGGCTGCCGGTCCTACCGGCAGGGGCAATCACGTGGGACCGCATGTCGACTGATTGAGCCCGCGTACTCAGGTAGCCTGGCCTGCCGCGGCCACCTCGACCTGTCGACGGGCAAAACCGGCGAATAAACGATCGCGCCGGCCATCACCGCAGCTCATCCCCGGTGATGGCCGGCGCGGAACGCCGGTGGGGCGGGCCTCGATGCCCGCCCCACAAACTCAGGATGCCCGCCCCACAAACTCAGAAGGCGCCGTACACGACCTTCCCACCGATGACCGTCGCCTCGGTGACCATCTCGTCCAGCCGCTCGGCCGGCATCGCGTACGGGTCTTCCGCCAGGACCGCGAAGTCGGCGAACTTGCCGGCCTCCAGCGACCCCTTCTCGTGCTCCTGCTTCGTCGCGTACGCGGAGTCGATCGTGAACGAGGCGAGGGCGTCGTCGAGGCTGACCGCTTCCTCCGGCGAGATGAGCACACCGTTCTTGTTCTCCCGGACCAGCATGCACTTCATCACGAACCAGGGGTTGCACGTGAAGGGCTGGGCGCCGGCGGTGTCCGAGTTGCCGGGGATGCGGCCGGTCACCTCCTTGAGGGTCCGCGCGGCGTACTTGGTGACGCCGGGCGGGAGCCGCTTGGCCGGGTCGTCGGGCTCGGACATGATGAACCCGATGTTCGGGGCCGCGATGCCGCCCGCGTCGACGAGCCGTCGCAGCCGGCTCATCTCGTACATCTCGTTGGCGAAGTGCTCGATGCGCGAGCGGTGGTCGACCCCCGGGTTGGCGAGCGCGGCCTGTTCGATGGCGCTCACCGCGACCTCCTGGGCGAGGTCGCCGATCGCGTGGACCCACATCTGCAGGCCGTTGGCCGCCGCCTCGGACACCTCCTCGGCCAGCCGCTGGGGCGTACGGGTGAGCAGGCCCCACTCCAGCGCGGGCGACGACATCAGCGACGAGCGCAGCGCGCCGTCGCGGCCGCCGTCGACGAAGATCTTGATCGCCGCCAGCCGGAGCCGGTCGTCGCCGAACCCGCTCTGAAAGCCCAGCGCCGCGAACTCGGTCGCGTTGATCAGCGGCTGGTGCCCCGGCGCCGCGGTCAGGGCGAGCCCCATCCGCGGGATGGTGCCGGTCTCCGCCAGTTCCTGGTAGATGCTCAGGCCGGTCGGGCTGGCAACGATCTCGTTGACCGTCGTGACGCCGTTGGCGAGGAACAGCGAGGTGAGCGTCTCGACGATGGCCGGCTTCACCGCGTCGCGCAGCGCCGGCCGCCAGTTGAGCAGGTCCCAGCCCTCTTCGATGAGGCCGGTCGGCTCGCCCGACGAGTCGCGCTGGATCCGGGATCCGGGCGGCGCGATGGTGCTCCGGGTGATACCGCTGACCGCCAACGCGAGCGAGTTGAGCTGGCACTTGTGCATCGACCAGCGGACCGCGACCGGGTGCGCGGACGTGGCCGCGTCGAGCGCCTGCCGGTCGGGCAGCACCTGGCCGAACGTGCCCTGCAGGACGATCCACTCCCCCGGCGCCGTCTGCGCCGCGAGTTCCTTGATGGTCTGCAGGACCTCCTCGACCGACCGGCCACGCACGTCGGTCCAGATGTGGCGCGAGTAGCTGGTCAGCTCGACGTGGGTGTGCCCGTCGATGAAGCCCGGGACGACCGTACGGCCACGCAGGTCCACGACCTGCGTGCCGTCGTGCCGGGCGGCGAGAACCTCGGAGTCGGTGCCCACCAGGAGCACCCGCCCGTCGCGGACGGCGAGCGCCGTCGCGGTGTCCCGGGACGGGGACATGGTGATCACCCGCCCGCCGGTCAGGACGAGGTCCGCCCCGCGGGTACGAACGTCGGGCATCAGGCGTCGGCCTTGTCCATCAGGTTGCCCGGCAGCGGCGCCTCGGTGCCGCCCCGCCAGTAGAACTCCCACTTGCGGGCGGTGAGGGGGACCTTCGACAGCTTGTTGAACAGGCGCGAGCGGACCGGCGCGAGCGCGGTCGGCCACTTGTACCCGGCGATGTCGTAGGCGGTCGTGAGCCGCTGCACCATGTTGATGCGCGGCCGGGCGATCCGCTCCCACTCCTGCAGGCCCTGCGCGATGTCGCTGGTCTGGGACAGGACCTCAGCCATCTGCCACGCCGACACGATGGCGACACCCGCGCCCTGGCCGAAGTTCGGCGGCTGCGCGTGCGCCGCGTCGCCGATGATCGCGGTCCGGCCGGCGACCCAGCTCTTGCAGGTGATGACGGGGTGGGCGTGGTGGACGCCGTCGGTCACCCGGTCGAAGACGTGCTTGAGGTGCGGGAACTGCTGCGTCCAGTACTCCTTGTCCAGCGGCAGCGCCTTGACGCGGGGCTCGCGCTCGGGGCCGATGATGAAGCAGTACGTCAGGTCCTTGCTGCAGGGCACGACGCCGATCCGGTGCTGCCCCGACCAGTACTCGGTGCTGTAGGGCTCCTCCTCGCGGGGGATCACGACGCGGGTGGCGCCGTCGCCGAGCAGCCGGTTGGTCTTGGTGAGCCCCAGCGACTCCCGGACCTTGGAGTGGACACCGTCGGCACCGATGACGAGGTCGGCGGTGACCGCCTCGCCGCCCTCCAGGAACAGCGCACCGTCGCGGGACGCCCCGATGACCTTCTTCCCGGTGATCAGCTCCGCGCCGCCGGCGAGGGCGGCGTCGCGCAGCGAGCCGTGCACCTCTTCGCGGAGGACGACGATGAGCCGCTCCTTGTCGAGCGGACGGCCGACGATGATCTTGCCCGTCTCGTCGACGATCCGGGCCGACTTGATCCGCACGCCGCTGTTCGCGATCCGCTCCCCCAGACCCAGCGCGTCGAAGACGGGGAGGCTGTTCTCCTTCAGGTAGATGCCCGCCCCGAACTCACGCGGGTCCTCGGACCTTTCGTAGATACGGACGTCGAATCCGTGCCGGGTGAGCGCCGCCGCAGCCGCGAAGCCTGCGATACCGGCACCGGCTATGGCAACCGTCTTCCTGCTCATTGTTTGCCCATCTCCATTGACTAGCGGGGTATCGAAAGCTTCGGTCAGGCCTCGAGGACCGTGATCTCCTCGGCCGGGGCGTGCAGCGTCACGGCCGCGCCCGGCTCCAGCTCGGACTGTTGGCGGGCGTCGACCAGGGCGACCATCGGCCCGACGCCGGGAACGTCGAACTTCACCTGGCGGTCGTCGCCCAGCAGCAGCGTCTCGACGACGGCGCCCGACAGGCGCAGCCCGTTCGTGACCGGTTCGAGGCGCAGGCTGCGCGGCCGCACCGCGAGGCTCACCGGCCCGCGCAGGTCGGTCTGGGTGGAGAACGCCGACCCGCGGCACTCGATCGAGCCGTCCGCGGACGCGGTCGCCGGGATGAGGTTCGCGTTGGCGAAGAACTTCGCCACGAACGTCGACGGGGGCCGCTGGTACAGCGCCGTCGGCGTGTCCAGGCCGGCGAAGCGGCCCTCCTCCATGATGGCGATGCGGTCGGAGAGGACGAGCGCCTCCTCCTGGTCGTGCGTCACGTAGATGACCGTCGTGCCCATCTGCCGGTGGACCCGCTTGATCTCCTCCTCCAGTTGCAGGCGCAGGCTGCGGTCGAGCGCGCCGAGGGGCTCGTCCATGAGGAGAAGCTGCGGCGCGTACGCCAGCGCCCGGGCGAACGCCACCCGCTGCTGCTGGCCGCCGGAGAGCTGGCGCGGCTTGCGGCCGGACAGGTGGGGCAGACCGACGATCTCCAGCATCTCCGAGACCCGCTTGCCGATCTTTCCGCGGTCCCAGCCGCGCATCCGAAGGCCGTAGGCCACGTTGTCGGCGACGGTCATGTGCGGGAACAGGGCGTACTGCTGGAAGACCATGCCCAGGCCGCGCTCGGACGGGCTGAGGCCGGCGATGTCACGGCCGCGCAGCAGCATCTCGCCGCTCGTGTGGCTCTCGAAACCGGCGATGATCCGCAGGAGGGTGGTCTTGCCGGAACCACTCGGCCCGAGCAGGGTCAGGAACTCCCCGGTCCGCACGTCCAGGTCGATGCCGCGGAGAACCTCGTTCCCGCCGAACGACTTACGAAGGTCCCGGACGCGCAGCGTGACAGAGTCCTGCGCGCCGCCGGTCTTGTCAGCCCCGTGCGAGGTGGCAGTTACCTGGGTCATCGGACGTCCTTTCGAAGCCGCGTGGCGAAGAACAGCAGAGCGGAGGTGACGATCATGAGGACGGTCGCCACCGCGGTGATCGCGGGGTCGACACCGAACTGCACCGAGTCGAAGATGAGCTTCGGCAGGGTCACCAGTCCGGGGCCGCCCAGGAACGTGATGAACACGGCCTCGTCGAAGGAGCTGACGAAGGCGAAGATCGCAGCACCGGCGACGGCCGGCGTCAGCAGGCGCAGGGTCACGCCGAGCCAGGCCCGGCCCCGCGACGCGCCCATCGTCATGGCGGCCAGTTCGAGTTCGGGGCGGATCTGGTCCATCGCGGTGCTCAGGATGATGACGACCATCGGCACGGCGTGGATCACGTGCGAGATGACGATGCCCTGGAACGAGGCGAGCAGGCCGACCTCGGCGAACACTGCGTACAGGCCGACGGCGTACGCGGCGACCGGGAAGAGCATCGGCGCGACCGAGGCCCCCTCGATGAACCCGCCGCCGCGCAGGTTACTGCGCTTCAGGCCGATGATCGCCGGCAGCACCAGCAGGAGGGCCACCACGGCGGTGACGGCGGCGAGCCGCAGCGACAGGCCGATCGGCGCCGCCCAGGTGTCCGAGGTGAACAGATCGACGTACCGGTTGACGCCCCACGTCTTGGGCGGGAATGCGATGTGCTGGTCGTTGGAGAACGACAGCATCGCGATGAACAGCGCGGGCACGGCCATGAACAGCGCGCCGATCCCGACGATGAGCCGGCCCACCCAGGTGAACAGTCCGTCGAGGATCCGGTCGGTACGGGTCGTCATCCCAGTCCTCCTCGAATGGCCTTCAGTCCGACGGCCTTCATCGCAAGCCCGAGCACCGAGATCGCGATGACCAGCAGGATCACCGACGACGCCGCGGCCCGGGGGTAGTTGAAGAACGTGAAGATGTCGTCGCTGATCACGGTGGCGATGAAGGGGGTCTGCGCGCCGCCGAGCAGGACCGGCGTCACGTAGAAGCCGATCGAGATAGCGAAGACGATCGCGGTGGAGGCGACGATCCCGGGCCGGATGAGCGGCATCAGTACGGTGCTGAAGGTCTTGCGCTTCGAAGCGCCCATGCCCTGGGCCGCGTTGAGCAACTCGACGTCGACCATCGTCATGGTCGGGTACGCCGCGAGGACCGCGTACGGGATCATCGTGTAGGTCATACCGAGCACGACCGCGAACGCCGTGTACAGCAACTGCACCGGCTGGTCGATGAGGCCGAGCTTCTGCAGGAAGTGGTTCACCGCGCCCTCGCGCGCCAGCAACAGGGCGAACGCGTAGTTCTTGACGACCAGGCCCATCCAGAAGGGCAGCAGGACCGCCGCCCATAGCACCGCGGTCACGGACCGGCGCGTCGCGCGGCGCAGCGTCCACGCCAGACTCGAACCGAGCGTGACCGACAGGACGGTGACGGCGGCCGACTGGGCCAGCGTCATCAGGATCGCCTTACGGATGGCGCTCGACTTGAACGCCTCGACATAGTTGCCCGGCCCGTCCCCCTGCGTCAGGGAGTCGTACACGAGCTTGAACAGTGGATAGATGACCAGGAACAGGATCGCGAGGACGAGAGGAGCGGCCATCAGCACCGCCACTCGCCGTGACAGTGTTGCGCTCCAAGCCTTCGCCTTCCCCCGCGCAACAGGGCGTACGGCGCTTTCTGTCGTTGCCACAACCGCTCTCTCTCGTCCTCAGCAAAACTTCAGCCGGCAGATGTCAGCCGCGCAGGAATTCCTGCCAGCGCTTGTTGACCTCGGCCTGGTTCTTCACGTACCACTCGTAGTTCAACGACGCGAGCTGCTCGCGGTTCGCCGGCCAGTCGACCTGCTTGGTCTTGAGGTCGTCCGCCATGTAGTCGAACGCCTTCGGGTTCGGCACCGAGTAGCCGGTGTCCTTGGCCCAGCCGGCCTGCGCCTCCGGGTGGTTGGCAACCCACTCCAGGAACTTGAAGGCCGCCTTGGTGTGCTGCGAGCCCTTGACGACCTGCCAGAAGCCCGGGTTGTAGATGCCGTCGGTCCAGACGACCTTCATCGGCGTACCCTTGTCGTTGAGCGAGAACGCGCGACCGCTGTAGGCGATGCCCATCTCGACCTCTCCGTTGCGGTAGGCCTGCTCCATCTGGTCGCCGGACTGCCACCAGACCTTCATCTCCGGCTTGATCTCCTTGAGCTTCGCGAACGCGCGGTCAAGGTTGATCTCGTGGGTCTTGAGGTCCTTCGGCGAGACGCCGGACGCCATCTCCGCCATGCTCAGGTTGATCAGCGGGGAGGTCGCCACGGACTGCCGGCGGCCCGGGATGCTCTTGTCGAAGAACGACTTGGCGTCCGGCGGGCACTCCTTGACCTTGTCGGTACGGCAGGCGATGACGTAGCCCAGGTTGGAGAACGTGAACCCGAAGTCGACGACCGAGCCCTTGCTCAGCACGCTCTCGAACTGCTTCTTGAGGTCGGCCGGCAGCGGCTCGACCAGCTTCTGGTCGGCGAGGATGTAGGCGTCCGGCCCAGAGGTGGAGTCGAGCAGGTCCCACTGCATCTTGCCGGCCTTCTGCTGCGACTGCAGGTTCGCAACGTACTTGCCGGGGGCGTCGACGATCTGGACCTGGATGCCGGTCTCCTTGGTGAACGGCTCGACCAGGTTCTTCTTGGTGGCGGCGCTGAAGTAGGCGCCCCAGCTCGCGATGACGAGCGGGCCCTTGTCCTCAGCCTCAGCGGCCGAGTTCTGCTTGCTGCCGCCGCCACATGCCGCGACGAGCATCGCCGTTGCGGCGGCGACGGCCGTGGTGCGCAGCCAAGGAGTCCCTCGGCGTAAGAGATTCGATCCCACTCGGACGTACCTCCAACTCTCTGTTCTTTAGTGGCTAGGTGGGCTGATGATCCAGAGGACTTCGCTGGAACCGGGGTGCACGTTCACGACGCGGTGCGGGACGCTGCTGCGGAACACGATCGTGTCCTGCTGTTCGAGCAGGAAGACGTCCGACAGCAGTTCCAACTTGACCGCGCCCTCCTGGACGACCAGAAGTTCTTCCGAGTCGCCGTGGGTGTACTGCTCCGGCCCGGTCGATCCCCCCTTCTCGAACTTGACGCTGAACACCTCGAGGTGGTCGAGCGACTTCGGCGTGATCAGGTACTTCATCGCGTCGTCGCCGAACGGCAGGCTCGGGCGCGCCTGCTGGCGGAGCACCCGGGCCCCGGACGCCGCGTCCGTCTCGAAGAGCTCGCCGAAGGTGATGCCAAGGGCGTCGGTGATGCTGCGCAGTGACGCGATGCTCGCCTGGGTGAGCCCGCGCTCGAACTGACTGAGGAAGCTCTCGGACAGCCCGGTGGCCTCGGAGAGTTGCCGTAGCGTCCACCGTCGACGCACGCGCCACTTCCGGACGTTTACGCCCAACTCGTCCTGGTCGGCGCTCATCCCAGCTTCCATAGTGTCACTGAAGATCCCTTCAGTCAGATCAACGAAGAGGACTGTATGGCTGCAGTGACCCATGGTCAACAACTTCTTCAAAAATCAAGAAAACGTGGTTACAAGAAGGTGGACGGCGTCCGCCACTCGGCTGCCTCGGCAAGCCGAAGAGACGAACCATCAGCGCCACTGAAGTTCACTTCAGTGGACATACACCTGATCACGGACCCGGACGGCCGTCCGATGACGACGGTCGCGATGGACGTCCATACCGGACAGCCAGCGCGAGCTGACGGGCAGCCGAAGCCGGCGATAACCGCACCGGCCGGTCAGCAGCGGCTACATATTCGGCATATAAGGCAGATATAAGACATTACACCCGAGCCAGGTGTCGGCGCATACAACGGAAATTGTTGGTTATCGCCTGTCGAGGGCCTTATGACCATTCGCCACGACGTCGTCATCGCGGGCGGAGGTGGAGCTGGGCTGCGCGCCGCCATCGCCATCGCGGAGGCTCGCCCGGACCTCAGCATCGCGACGATCTCCAAGGTCTACCCCATGCGCAGCCACACGGTCTCCGCCGAGGGCGGCGCCGCTGCGGTCAAACTGCCCGCCGACAGCCTCGACGAGCACGCCCACGACACCATCTCCGGCGGCGACTGGCTGTGCGACCAGGACGCCGTCGAGGCGTTCGTCGCCGAGGCACCCGAGGAGTTGCTCCGGCTCGAACACTGGGGCTGCCCGTGGAGTCGCGAACCCGACGGCCAGGTCGCCGTCCGGGCGTTCGGCGGAATGCGGCAGCGGCGGACCTGGTTCGCCGCGGACAAGACCGGCTTCCACCTGCTGCACACGCTGTTCCAGACCTCGCTGAAGTACCCGTCGATCGTCCGCTACGACGAATGGTTCATCACCCGGGTGCTCGTCGACGACGGCCGGGTCGGTGGGGTCGTGGCGATCGAGCTGATGTCCGGCCGGATCGAGACCATCACCGCCGGCGCGGTCATCGTCTGTACGGGCGGGTGCGGGCGGGTCTACCCGTTCACGACCAACGCCAACACCTCCACCGGCGACGGGATGGCTCTGGCCTTCCGCGCCGGGGCACCGCTGAAGGACATGGAGTTCGTCCAGTACCACCCGACCGGCCTGCCGTTCACCGGAATCCTCATCAGCGAGGCGGCTAGGGCGGAAGGTGGCTGGCTGGTCAACCGGGACGGCTACCGCTACCTACAGGACTACAACCTCGGCCGGCCCGCCCCGGGCCCGGTGCTGCGCAGCATGGAACTCGGCCCCCGCGACCGCCTGTCGCAGGCCTTCGTCAAGGAGGTCGAGAAGGGCCGGGCGATCGACACCCCGTGGGGGCCGGTCGTGCACCTCGACCTGCGCCACCTCGGCGAAGAGGTCATCGAGGCCAGGCTGCCCTTCGTCCGGGAGCTCTGCCTGGACTACGAGCACATCGACCCGGTACGGGAGCTGATCCCGGTACGGCCGGTCGTGCACTACATGATGGGCGGCGTCGACACCGACCTGCATGGCGCCACTCCCCTCGACGGGCTCTACGCCGCGGGCGAGACGGCGTGCGTGAGCATCAACGGCGCGAACCGGCTCGGCTCCAACTCGCTGCCGGAGTTGCTGGTCTTCGGCGCCCGCGCCGGCGCCGCCGTCGCCGAGGCGGCCGAGGGCCGCCGCGCGCCCGGTCCGGCGGTCCTCGCTCAAGGGCAGGACGAGCGCCGCCACCTCGAGCGCGACCTGCTCCAGCGCGACCGGGGCCGGGAGCGCATCGCCGCCGTCCGCGAGGAGATGCAGCAGACGGTGGAGCAGGGCGCGGGCATCTACCGCTCCGGTGACTCGCTCACCAAGGCCGCCGACAAACTGCACGAGCTACAGGAGCGGTGCGGCTCGGTCGCCATCGACGACCACAGCCGCGTGTTCAACACCGAACTGACCGCCGCGCTCGAACTGTCGTTCATGCTCGACGTGGCGCAGTCCGTCGTGCGCTGCGCCTGGCTGCGCCAGGAGTCCCGCGGCGCGCACCAGCGCATCGACTTCCCCACCCGCGACGACGAGCGGTACCTCGCCCACTCGCTGATCCACCTCGCGGAGGACGGGGAACCGGAGGTCAGGTACCGGCCGGTCACGATCACCCGTTGGCCGCCCGCCGAACGGGTGTACGGGAGGTAGCAGTCATGCCGGACACCATCGCAGTGGACGTCACCCGGTATCGACCGGACCGTGACGACCGGCCGACCACCCAGCGGTACGAGATCCCGCTGCGCAAGGAGTGGACCGTTCTCGACGGGTTGAACTACGTCAAGGACCGCGTCGACGGCACGCTCTCCTACCGCTGGTCCTGCCGGATGGGCATCTGCGGCAGCTGCGGCATGACGATCGACGGCGACCCGAAGCTCGCCTGCGAGACGTTCCTGACCGACCACCGGCCCGGCCCGGTACGGGTGGAGCCGCTGCACAACTTCCCCGTCATCCGGGACCTCGTCGTCGAGTTGACCGACTTCATGGCCAAGCTGCCGCGCGCCAAGCCGTGGCTCGTCACCGACTCCGACAAGCCGCCGCCCGATGCCGAGTACCGGCAGACCCCGGCCGAGATGGACGAGTACAAGCAGTACAGCATGTGCATCAACTGCATGCTCTGCTACGCGGCCTGCCCGGTGTACGGCCTCGAGCGGGACTTCCTCGGACCGGCGCTGATCGCCCTCGCCCAGCGGTACAACCTCGACTCCCGCGACCACGGCGCCGACGAGCGGCTCGAGGTCGTGTCGGCGCCCGAAGGCGTGTGGGACTGCACGTTCGTGGGCGAGTGCAGCCGGGCCTGCCCGAAAGGCGTCGACCCGGCCGGCGCCATCCAGCGGTACAAGGTGACGGCGGCCAAGGAGACGCTGCGGTCGCTGCTGCTCCCCTGGGGCCGGCGATGACCGAGTACACCGGGCTTTACCAGCGCCTGTACCGGACGCGCGTGCCAATCCTCTGGTGGCTGCGCCGCCGGTCCTACCTGGCCTTCGTCGTCCGCGAGCTGAGCAGCGTCTTCGTCGCCTGGGCGGTGGTGTTCCTGCTGCTGCTGGCGCACGCGGTCGCTTCGGGCCCCCGGCAGTACCAGAGCTTCCTGGCCTGGAGCGCCGCGCCGTGGGTGCTCACCGTCAACGCGGTGGCGCTGGCGCTCGTGGTGTATCACGCCGTCACCTGGTTCAACGTCGCGCCGCAGGCGCTGGTGCTGCGGGTACGCGGCCGGCGCGTACCGGCTCGGGTGGTCGCCGGGCTGCACTACGGGCTGTGGGCGCTGGTGTCGGCCGTTGTCGCGTGGATCGTGATATGACCACCAGGCGCCCGGTCGAACCGGTGCTGTGGCTCGCGTTCAGCGCGGGCGGAATGCTGTCCGCACTGCTGGTACCGGTACTCCTGCTGCTGTTCGGGCTCGCGTTTCCCCTGGGCCTGCTGCCGGCGCCCGACCATGCGCACCTGCACGCGCTGGTCCGCAGCCCGGTCACCCGGCTCGTACTCCTCGCCCTGACCGTGTTGGCGCTGTTCCACGCCGCGCACCGGCTTCGCTACACGGTGCGGGACGGGCTGCAACTCAAGCGGCTGGAGCGGCTGGTCGACGCGCTCTGTTACGGCGGCGCGGTAGCCGGGTCCGCGTTGGCGGCGTATCTCCTGGCGACCATTTCATGATCACCGAGAGATTGCGGCGCTACAACGCCGGCGACTCTCTGTGTCATGGGGAACCGCAACACGCGCGGGGACGGTAATTAGTCCGATTTATCGCGAAAATGGGGCATGATTGGCTGGCTAGTCGAGGGACAGGAGGGTCATGCGCAGCGCGGTGTTCGAGCAGTTCACAGCGCCGCATGCGGCTAGCCTGACCAAGGAGGCACCCTCCGACGCCCCCACCGACGCCTCCTCCGACGCCCCCGCCGAGCCCACCGAGGCGAACCGGCGCGAGCACGCCGCCGGGGTGGCCGAGGCACGGAGGCGCGAGCAAGCCCAGGTCAGCGACGAGCCCAGCGCCGACGACTTGCCCCAGCGGGTACAGCAGTGGAAGCGCTCGTTACTCGACCTCAGCCTGCGCAACCCGCTGCTCAACCTCCCCAAGCGCGGCCGCGGGCTCGACCTGCACGTGCCGCCGGGCTCGTTGGCGGTGCTCGACACCATGGTCCACGAAGGCGGGCAGATCCAGGTCATCCCGCAGGACCCGGAGAGCACGCCGGACCTCGAGCCGGACGTGCTCACCCAGGCACTGCGCACGGACCACCGGATCTACGGCACAGTGACCGAGCAGAAGTACGTGTCGGCCATGCGCGACCTTCAGCGCGAGGCCCGCACGATGGCGCAGGAGACCGGCAGCAACTACCTGTACCTGACGCTCGGCACCCTGGTGCACACCCGCAGCAACGGCACCGAGGCCCGCGCCCCGCTGTTCCTGGTCCCCGTACGCATCGAGGGCGGCACGGGCCGCAAGCCGTACTTCTTCATGGCGGACGGAACCGAGCTCGCCGAGCCCAACCACTGCCTCGTCGAGTGGCTGCGCGTCAAGCACGGCGTGGAGATCCCCGAGCTGTCGCACCCGATCGTCGACGACTACGGCATCGACATCGCGAAGACGCTCGCCGCGATCAACGCGCGCCTCGTCGAGAGCCACCTCGACTACCGCATCGACGAGAGCGCGAGCCTGCGACTGCTGCACTTCTCGACCTTCCAGATGTGGCGCGACCTCGCCGACCACTGGGGGTCCTTCCTGGAGAACCCGGTCGTACGCCACCTGGTGGAGCGGAAGACCGCGGCGTTCGACGACCCCGCCGGATCCGATGAGGTACCCGTCGACGAGGCAGAACTGCACCTGCCCATCCAGGCCGACGGCTCCCAGCTGCAGGCGATCGCCATGGCCGAGCGCGGCAGGTCGTTCGTCCTGGAGGGGCCGCCCGGTACCGGGAAGTCGCAGACCATCACGAACCTCATCGCCCGGGCCGTCGCCACCGGTCGTTCCGTGCTGTTCGTCGCCGAGAAGCAGGCCGCGCTCGACGTTGTCAAGCGCCGGCTGGACCAGGTCGGGCTCGCGCCCTTCGCCCTGGACCTGCACGGGCGCAAGCAGTCGATCACCGCGATCCGCGAGCAGTTGCGAGACGCGTTCGACCAGCGCGAACACGGCAGCGAGGCGACCTGGAAGGCCGTGGAGACCGGCTACCGGTCGCGACTCGCCCCGCTCGCCGGCTACCCCGACCTCGTCCACTCCCGCAACCCCGCCGGGCTGTCGACCTGGTCGGCGTACGAAGGGATCCTCGCGCACGGCGACGGGCCGACCGCCCTCGTGCCGGCGAGCCATCTTGCCGCGTCCGCCGAGCGGCGCCGGGCTGTCGAGGCGGCGCTCCGCGCGTTCCCCGCCGCCGCCCGGGCAACGCGCCTGCGCCGGGCCCACCCCTGGTCGCTGAGCGGCCGCCGCACGCCGGACGGACTGCACGCCGGCGCGATGACCCAGATCGCCGCGGAGCTGGAAGCGGTCCGCCAGGCGGTCGTCCAGCAGCCCAACCTGGTCGCGCTGCTGCGGCTGCTACCGAGCCCGACCGCGGTCGGGGGTCTCCTGCCCGTCGCCCGGCTCGCCGCCTCCGGCGTCCTGCCGGACAGGGCGGCGATGCTGCGCGTCAATGCCCGCTGGGACGCGGGCGTGCGGCGGCTCGCGGCTGAGCTGGACCGGTTCCGGCAGGAGTACGCCGCCGAGCTGGCGACGTTCCGGCCGGAGGTGTTCGCCGTCTCCGCGCTGCCCGCGTGGCGCGCCGAGGCGCAGGAAGCCGTCGCGCGGCTGTTCATTCGCAACCGGCACCTGCAGGCGGTGGCCGACCGCCTGGCTCCGTACCTGGCGAGCGGCGGGGCGGTCGCCGCCGAAGACGTGGAGGCGACCCTCGCCCGGCTGCTCGCCGCCCGCACGCAGGCGGCAACGATCCAGCAGCAGGTCCAGGACCTCAGCGTGCTGCCGCTGCCCGCCGGGTGGCTGCCGACCAAGCCGGCAGCAGCCACGGAGTTGGCGCAGGCGCAGCACACCGCCGCGCTGGGCCGGCAGCTCCTGGACCGGCACCCGGCGGTGTGGGACCTGTTCGAGGCCGGTGTCACCGACGCTGAGATCGGGGTCCTCGAAGACCTCGCCGCCGGCTGGCGGGCCTGGAGCGGACTGCTGGCCAGCACCCGCCCACAACTGCTGCTGTGGACGGGCGAGCTGCACTGGTTCGACGTATGGCAGCGCGACGGGGCGACCTGGCTCGCCGACCTGCGCGCCGAGAAACTCGCCCCGCTGCAGCGCTGGGGCGACGTGCTCACCCAGGCCGACGTCCTGATCGCGGCCGGCCTGTCGGACTACGCCGACCAGTTGCTGCGCGCCGAGGTGGACGCGGACGCCGCCGAAGAGGTGTACCAGCGCGGCCTGACCGCCGCCGCGCTGTCGGAGCGGATGCGCGCCGGCGTGCTGGACTCCTTCGAGCCCGAACAGCACGACAACGACGTCGAACAGTACGAGGCGGCGGCGCGTGAGCTACGCGCCACGCTGCTCGACCACCTCCCCTCGAAGCTGGTACGCGACCGGCGGGCCGCCCTGGACGACCAGCACGGCCGGCTCGCCGAGTTCATCGCCGAGCTACGGCGCAAGCGCGGCGGCAGGTCGTTCCGGGAACTGTTCGCGGACTACTCCGACGTGGTGCTGGCGCTGACCCCCTGCGTACTGGTCAGTCCGGCGTCGGCGGCCAACTTCCTCGCGCCGGACGCAGCCCGGTTCGACCTGGTGGTCTTCGACGAGGCGTCGCAGATCCGGGTCGCGGAGGCGATCGGTGCGATGGGGCGCGGGAAGGCCGTCGTGGTGGTCGGCGACTCCCGCCAGATGCCACCGAGCGCGGTCATGCAAGCGTCCGCCGGCGAGGAGACCGCTGGGGACTCCTGCCCCGTCGAGGATCTGGAGAGCATTCTCAACGAGGCCGTCGAGTCGGGACTCCCCCAGCGCTGGCTGACCTGGCACTACCGCAGCCGGGACGAGTCGCTGATCGCCTTCTCCAACCGGTACTACTACGACGGCAGGCTGTCGAGTCTGCCCTCGCCGGGCGCGAGTGGTACGGCGGGCATCGGCTGGCGCCGGGTCGACGGCCACTTCGACCGGGGCGCGTCGCGTACCAACGAGGTGGAGGCCCGCGCCGTCGTCGAGGAGATCGCCGCCCGACTGCGCGACCCGGCCACCGCGGGTGACTCGATCGGGGTCGTGACGTTCAACATCCAGCAGCGGGATCTCATCCTCAACCTGCTGGAGGAGAGCTCGGACCGGCTGATCCAGAAGAAGATGTCGCCGGCCGAGGCGGAGCCTATCTTCGTCAAGAACCTGGAGAACGTACAGGGAGACGAGCGCGACCTGATCCTGTTCTCGTTGGCGTTCTCCACCAACCCGGAGACCGGGCAACTGCCGTTGAACTTCGGGCCGCTCAGCCACACCGGCGGAGAGCGCCGGCTGAACGTGGCCATCACCCGCGCCCGGCGCCAGGTGCTGCTGTTCGCCTCGTTCGACCCTGCCGACATCGACCTGTCCCGGACCACGGCGACCGGCACCCAGCATCTGAAGGCGTACTGCGAGATGGCGGCCGCCGGGGTGGACCGGCAGAGTGACCGCCCGTCGGGCCGGGGCACGGGCCGCGACCTGATCCGCGACGAGGTCGCCGAGGCGATCCGGGCCCGCGGGTACGAGGTCCGCACCGGGTACGGGCTGTCGGACTTCGCCGTCGACCTGGCCGTCCGCGCTGCAGGGTCGGACCGGTGGCAGGTCGCCGTCATGCTCGACAGCCCACAGTGGAGCGCCCGGCCGACCGTGGCCGACCGGGACGGCGCGCCGGCGCTGCTGCGTACCGTCATGGGCTGGCCGCGGGTGGTCCGGTTCTGGCTACCGTCGTGGATCAACGACCGCGCGGGCGTGCTGGCAAAGCTCGACGCGGCGGTCTCCCGCGCGGTCGCGGCCGAGAGAATCGCACAGTCCAAAGCCAAGATTGCCGCCCGGAGAGCCGCGGCGCAGGCCGCCGAGAAAGCCACAGCGCAGGCCGTCGAGAAAGCCACAGCGCAGGCCGCCGAGAAAGCCGCGACGGCGGAGCGGACCTCCGCCACCCCGGTTCCCAACCCGAGGCCGACCGGCGGCCCGGTCGCCTTCGTCCCGTACGAGCCGTCGGTGATCGGCACCCAGGCCGACATCGCCGCCCTCGCCACCGACCAGCGGGTACGCAAGCTCGTCCGGGACAGCCTGCGCGAGATCATCAGAGCCGAGGGGCCGGTCGAGGAGCAGCGGCTCGCGAAACTGGTCCTGGCCCGGTTCGGGTTCGCCAAGCCGCGGAGCGATCGGCGCAAGGCCGTGCTGGCCCTGCTCGAACCGGGAGCGCTCCGCCATCATGAGGGCATGGGCAGCTTCGCCTGGCCGAGCAGCCTCGACCCCAGGCGGTGGAGCGGCTTCCGGACCACCCAGTCGCGGGACGACCGCGCCTTCGAGGAGATCGCGCCGGAAGAGATCGCCAACGCGATCCGCCACGCGCTGGCGTCCGCGCTGGAGCTGACCGAAGAGGACCTGTTCCGGACGACCCTCGAACTGCTCGGGTACCAGCGCCGGACCGAAAAGATCGACAAAATGCTGCGGTACGGGCTCCTAGAGGGGTTGGCCAGCGGCCGGGTGGTCCACGGCGGTCGTGGTCGCTACCGGCTCAGTTGACCCGAATATCAACAGAGCCTTTCGTCGATACAATCCGCTACGCTGTTCGCGTGCTCGCTGACCCTCCGCAGGCCGTCGGCGTGCGCAGTCTGGGCACCCCAGATTCTCGCTCACATATGCTCAACCGTTCCTCAGTATGGCCGATGATCACGACCGAGGCCGATGGAGAGGAGAGCGCGATGCGCTGGCCCCACAGTGCCTCGCCGGCCTACCCGATCCATGTTGGATTTCTGGTCACGGCGACCGTGGCCGGCGTCGCGTACGGCCTGGCCGACGAGTCCGGACGCAACGTGGTGTACGCGCTGGTGACGGCCGTACCCGTCGTCACCTTCCTGCTCGCGCTCCGGGCACGCCATCTGCCCGACCGCTGGCCCTGGATCTTCGCCACCATCGGGCTCGTCCTGCTCACGGTGAACACCCTGATCTGGCCGACGTGGATCACCCACCACCTCGGCCGGGCCGAAGGGTCAATGGCCGACCTCGCCATCGCCAACGCCCACCTGGTGTTCATGTTGGGCGCCGGGGCGGCGCTGCGCCGGTACGCGGCCAACGACACCGGCGGGATCCTGGACGCGGCCATGTTCGGAGTGTGCGCCGGCGGCCCGCTGTGGGAGTGGCTGGTCCGCCCCCACCTCATACCCGAGGCGACACCCCTGGGCCAGGTCATGCTCCTGATGGACCTGCTGGTCCTGGGCGGCAACATCGGCTGCCTCCTGCGCATCGGAGTGACGGCGAAGAAGGCCCGTGGCCCGCTCGCCTACCTGATCATCTCCACGGCCATGACCCAGGTTTCGATGGTGATCGCGGTCCTGACGGTGCACAGCAGCCCGGTGTGGACGGCCATAACGATGATGATCGCGTACCTCGCCATCGCCGCGGCCCCGCTGCACCCGAACGCCCCGTACTGCACCATCCCGCAGGCCGCGGCCGCCCGGAACCCCGGCCATCCGCACCTCGGCTGGCTCGGTGCGGCGCTGTGCGTCAACCCGCTCATCGCGGGTGTGCAGACGGTCCGTGACGGCAACGGCGCCAGCCTGCTGCTCCCGATCGGCACGCTGATGGTGGTCCCACTGGTGCTGCTGCGCTTCCGGCAGCTGTCCCTGCAGCGGGACAAGGCAGAGCAGACGCTCGCCCACCACGCGAGCCACGACGAACTGACCGGCCTGTACAACCGGCGGCACATCGTCGGCGAGATCGACCGCGCGCTGGACGAGGTCCGGCGCGGTCGGCTGGACGGAATCGCGATCATCCTGTGCGACCTCGACGGCTTCAAGCCGATCAACGACCGGATGGGTCACCAGGCCGGCGACCTCGTCCTGCAGGCTGTGGCGTCCCGTCTCGCCGAGTGCGTACGCGCCGACGACGTGGTCGGCCGGCTCGGCGGCGACGAGTTCCTGATCCTCTGCCGGGGCGTTCCGGAGCAGGCGGTGTCCCACCTCGAGGAGCGGATCCCCGCCGCGGTGAGCATGCCGGTGCAGCTGCCGGACTCCGTCGTGAGCGTCGGCGTCACGATCGGCTGTGCGGTCGCGAGCTCCGGCAGCGCCCTCGACCGGGACACGCTGATCGGGATGGCCGACGCGACGATGTACGCGGGCAAGGCCCGCCGCCGCGGCGACGCGACCGGCTATGCCGCCAGGCACATCGCCATGGAAAGCCACTGACAGACATCGGCGGGGCTCCGATTAGTCAGCGAACGATATCCGCGGTAATCCACCGGCAGCGTGGCTGCGTCAATAAGTCAAGCACCTGGTCACGGCGCGTCGGGCATCCTGCAACCGCAGGTAGGAAGTAGACCTTCGGTCAATGCCCGAACTGATCTTCTGCTCGTACGGTTGAGATCCACAACTGCACGAGCTCGCCCCACAATCATGCGCGACCAGGGGACAGATGAGCCATCCGGTACGCCACCACACGGGGTGCGACGCGCCGACTACCGACCGTAGTCATGTACGGCCATGGCCGACAGCAGTTCGTACGCGGCGTGCGACGCGGCGATGCCGGTGATCTCGGCGTGGTCGTACGCGGGCGCGACCTCCACGATGTCCGCGCCGACCAGGTTCAGCGTGGCGAACGAGCGCAGGATGCCGAGCAGTTCCCGGCTGAGCAGGCCGCCGGACTCGGGGGTGCCGGTGCCGGGGGCGAAGGCCGGGTCGAGGACGTCGATGTCGACCGACACGTACACCGGCCGCTCACCAACGCGCTCGCGGATGCGCTCCACCACGCCGCGCGTACCGATGTCCTCCATCTCGCGCGCATGCACGATCTGGAACCCGACCTCGACGTCGTTGGTCAGGTCCTTCGAGGAGTACAGCGGGCCGCGGATGCCGACGTGCAGGCAGCCGGACTGGTCGAGCAGGCCCTCTTCGGACGCCCGGCGGAACGGGGTGCCGTGGGTGTACGGCTCGCCGAAGTAGGTGTCCCAGGTGTCGAGGTGCGCGTCGAAGTGCACCACCGCGACCGGCCCGTGCTTCGCCGCCATCGCGCGCAGCAGCGGCAGGGCGATGGTGTGGTCGCCGCCGATGGTCAGCAGCCGGCGGGACCGCTCGAGCAGGTGGCGGGCACCGCGGTCGATCTCGTTGACGGCGTCGGTGATGGAGAACGGGTTCACCGCGATGTCGCCGGCGTCGACGACCTGCTGGCGGCCGAACGGCTCGGTGTCGAGCGCAGGGTTGTACGGGCGCAGCAGCCGCGAGGACTCCCGCACGTGGGCGGGGCCGAACCGGGCGCCGGGCCGGTAGCTGACGCCGGCGTCGAAGGGGACGCCGACGATCGCGACGTCCACATCCGACACCTCGTCGATGCGCGGCAGGCGGGCGAACGTGGCCGGGCCGGCGAAGCGGGGCAGGACGCTGGCGTCGACCGGGCCGATGTTCGGACCCGAGACGACGCGGGGCTGGCTGTTGCCGGAGGCGACGCCGGGTTGATTGTCAGTCATGAAATTCCTTGAGGGCGATAGATGGGCGCGTAAAGCTCCGGGCGCCGGTCGGCGTGTACGTCGTTGTGTTCGTTGATGCGCTTGTCCAGCGCGGCATCCAGGTCGAGGTCGGCCAGCACGGTCATCTCGCGGCCGAGCGCCAGGCCGCCAACCGGCCAGCCGTCCGGGTCGAGGATCACCGTCCCGCCGACCCACTCCACGCGGCGCTCGTCGCCGACCCGGTCGGCGACCGCGATGTACATGCGGTTCGTCGCCGCCGCGGCCTGGGCCCGGATGATCTCGCTCGGGCGCTCACCGTCCGGGCGCGGCAGGCTCGGCCAGTTCACCGGCGCGCACAGCAGTTGCGCTCCGCGCACGGCGGGCAGCCGGGTCCACTCGGCGAACTCCAGGTCGTAGCAGATCATCACGGCGATCCGGCCGTACGCGGTGTCGAGGACCGGTGGCGGCGCGTCGCCCGGGGTGAACACGAGCTTCTCGCGGTCCCACAGGTGGGCCTTGCGGTACAGCGCCCGCACTCCGCCGGCGTCGACCACGACGGCCGAGTTGCGCACCTGGCCATCCGGGTCCAGCTCGCAGAACCCGCCGACGAGGACGACGTCGAGCCGGCGCGCCAGGTCGACCCAGCCGGTGACCGTGGGCCCGTCGACCGGTTCGGCGAGGGATCGCGCCTCGGCGGCGTCGGTGAACACGTAGCCGCTGTTGGCCAGCTCCGGCACCACGACGATGCGGGCCCCCGCGCTTGCGGCGGCCTCCACGGCGCGCCACACCCGGTCGGCGTTGCCGTTGACGTCCCCGATCGCTATACGGACCTGGCAGCAGGCCACCCGCACCGCCGTCACGCCGGTCACTCCGCCGGGTCGACGGACAGGTGCTCGTGCACGGCGAGCCACGCCCCGGCCGGGTCCCGCCGGAACACGATGGTCTCCCGCTCCCGCTGCTCGTCGGACTCTCCCGCGAGCCGGGTACGCACGCGGTGGGTGAACACGGCCGTGTCGGGGTCGATCAGCTGTACTCGCTGGTCCAACGAGTGGCAACCGAGGACCAGGAAGCCGTCCCGCTCCCAGTCCCGCCAGATCTCCTCGTACCGTGAACGGGAGGTGATCGTCTCGTTGGTGTTGTGGAACACGAAGCTCGCGTCGTCGGCGAAGCAGGCGAAGTAGCGGACCGCATCGTGCGAGCCGAACGCGGCCACCAGCTCCCGCGCTGCCGCCAGCACCTCGTCGCGCACGTCCACGATTACCTCCGACCAGCCACTTGCGCTATCAGTGGTGGTGATGTTGCCATGGATACAACATCGGTTGCAAGACGGTAAACAAGCCATAACCGGTGGCCTTTTTGGTCGACAATCTTCTCCGGGTCCCGATCGAGGCCCGCCAGCGGCACGGAAGGGCGATGCGGTGAAACCGGTCCCGGTCTCTCCCAGCAACGGCAAGCTCCGGATCGGAGCCCGACTTCGCGCCGCCCGCCAGCGGCAGGGGCTGACCATCGACCAGGTGGCTGCCAGCGCGGAGGTCACCAAGGGCTTCATCAGCCGGATCGAGCGCGACGAGACCTCTCCGAGCGTCGCGACGCTGGTGACCCTCTGCGAGGTGCTGTCCCTACCGATCGGCACGCTGTTCGAGTCGCCGGAGACCGCCGTCGTACGCAAGGCGGACGCCCCCCACATCCAGCTCGCCGGCGCGGGCGCCGAGGAGCGCCTGCTGACCCCGCGCGGGCAGGCCCGGCTGCAGCTGGTCCGATCGGTGATCGAGCCCGGCGGCACGGGCGGGGCCGAGCTGTACACCCTCAACTGCGAGGTCGAGGTGCTGCACGTTCTCAAAGGAACCATCGAGGTCGTGTTCAGCAGCAGCACCGAGCGGCTCAACGCCGGCGACACGATGACCTTCTCCGGCCGGGAGCCGCACAGCTGGATCAACCCGGATCCCAGTCGCGGCGCCGAGGTGCTGTGGGTCATCTCCCCCGCGCCGTGGGACATGTCGGCCTAGCCGTAACGCTGGGACATGTCGGCCTAGCAACGTCGAGCGTCAAGCCAGAACTACTCGTCCACTCGGTTGACGAGTAGGCAAGCACTGTTGACTAGGAGACAAAATCAGTTCAGCATTGGGCAACCTAGTCTGGGTCTCGCACCCCCGCTTTTTGTAGGGAGTTGTCCGATGACATCGGATTCAACGTCATCGGCGCCAGTCGCCGCGCCACTCATCGAGGTCCGCTCGATCGACTGGGTGCCCGATGAGGAACGCCATGGCCGCCTGTGGCACCAGGCACCCCTGTGGTTCCTGGGCAACTTCCAGTACTTCTCGATCCCGATCGGCTTCATCGGTCCCGCCATGGGCCTGTCCCTGGGCTGGACCGCGCTCGCCGGCGCGCTCGGCATCGTCATCGGCTCCCTCTTCATGGCGTTCCACGCCTCCCAGGGGCCGACGCTCGGCCTGCCGCAGATGATCCAGTCGCGGGCCCAGTTCGGCTACCGCGGCGTGCTCATCCCGCTGTTCGCCACGTTCTTCACCTACCTGGCGTTCAACGTGACCGACCAGGTGCTGCTCGGCGTCGGCTTGAACAGCGCGTTCGGCTGGAACGCCACTCTCGTCTCCGTCGTCGTCACCGTCGGCGCCGTGCTGCTGGCGATCTTCGGCCACGACTGGGTGCACAAGGCGTTCCGCGCCCTGCTCTACGTGTCGCTGCCACTGATGACCATCGTGACCATCGGGATCATGACCGGCCACGGCGGCGGCGCGCCCAGCGCGACCCAGTACGGGTTCAGCTGGGTGGCGTTCATGGCCCAGCTTGCCGCAGCGGCGGCGTACAACATCACGTACGCGCCCTACGTGTCGGACTACTCCCGGTACCTGCCCTCGTCGACGAAGCCGAAGTCGGTCATCGCGTCCGTGTTCTTCGGCGCCTCCGGCTCGGCGATCTGGCTAATCATCCTCGGCGGGTGGCTGGCGATCCGGCTGGGCGCGGACGACCCCTTGACCGGTCTGCAGACCGCGGGCAACAACGTGATCCCGCACCTGGGTCAAATCGTGGCGCTGCTGTCCGCGCTGGCCCTCGCGGCCACGATGGGCATGAACGCCTACGGCGGCATGCTCACCGTGCTCACCGCGGTCGACTCGATCAAGCCGATCAAGCCGACGCGCGCCGCCCGGGTGGTCACCATCCTGATCTTCGCGGTCGTCTGGTTCGCTATCGGCAAGCTCATCACGGCCGACGCGGTCAGCACCGTCACCACCGCGCTGGCGCTGATGCTCTACCTGCTGGTGCCGTGGACCGCAGCCAACCTGGTGGACTTCTTCATCGTGCGCCGCGGGCATTACGCGATCACCGAGCTGTTCAAGGTGCGCGGCCTGTACGGCACCTGGAACTGGCGGGGCCTGACCGCCTACGCCATCGGTATCGCGGCCGAGATCCCGTTCATGGTGCTACTCGACCTCGGGGGCTGGAAGTTCGTCGGCCCACTGGCCGAGGCGATGGGCGAGGTCGACATCGCCTGGCTGGTCGGCCTGGCCGTGACGGGTGTCGCCTACGTCCTGCTCAGCCGCTCGCTGGACCTGGCCTCCGAGCAGCGCGCCGAGGCCGAGAGTGACCGCGAGCTGAGCGCCGCGCATCCCGGACACCACCTGTGACGGCGCGGGCGCGGGTGCTGACCGAAGCCGGCACCCCCACCGTCGAGGCCCCGCTGGAGCTCGTCGAGCCCAGCGGGGACCTCGTGCGGGTCCGCCTGACCGCCAGCGGCGTCTGCCACTCCGACCTGCGCGTCGCCGCCGGCGAGTGGGCCGCTCCCCTGCCGATGGTGCTGGGCCACGAGGGCGCCGGGGTCGTCGAGGCGGTCGGGCCGGACGTCCGCACGCTGCGCCCCGGCGACCACGTCGCCCTGTCCTGGTACGCGCAGTGCGGTCGCTGCCGCCAGTGCCGCCAGGGGCGGGCCTGGCTGTGCACCGGCACGCAGTCGACCAGCCACCTGCTGCCCGACGGCCGGACCTCGCTGCGGGACGCCCAGGGCGCGCCCGTCCACGCGTTCCTCGGGCTCGGCACGTTCGCCGAGGCGACGGTCGTACCGGCGGCCGCGGCCGTGGCGATCCCCGCCGACGTGCCGGCCCGGATCGCCGCGCTCATCGGGTGTGCCGTGACGACCGGCGTGGGCGCCGTGCTCAACACCGCTGCCGTACGGGCCGGTGACAGCGCCGTCGTCGTCGGCTGCGGCGGGGTCGGCCAGTCCATCCTGCTCGGCCTGGCGCTGGTCGGGGCCGGCCCGATCATCGCGATCGACCTGTCCGACGACCGGCTCGCCCACGCCCGGACGCTCGGCGCGACGCACCTGCTGCGCGGCGACGACCCCGACCTGGTCGACCACGTCGCGGCCATCACCGGCGGCGGCGCCGACCACGCCTTCGAGGCGATCGGCCGGGCCGAGACCATCACCCTGCTGCCGTCCCTGGTCGGCCGGGGCGGTCAGGCGGTCCTCGTCGGTATGCCGGCCGACGGCGTACGCGCCAGCATCGACCCGTTCGACCTCGCCGACGCCGGCAAACGGGTACTGGGCTGCAACTACGGCAGCAGCGTCGCCGACGTCGACTTCCCCCGCATCGCGCAGCTGTACCGGTCCGGGCGGCTCCCGCTGGACGCCCTCGTGGGCGTCGTGCGGCCGCTCGACGAACTCGACGACGCGTTCAGCGATCTCGCGGGCGTCGTCGGGCTGCGCACGATCCTCGACCTCACCGCATAGAACCTGCAAGGAGCACCATGACCCGCCGGGTACGCAACGTCATCGACGCCCAACTGGTGGACGCCGTCGACGGCCACACCATGGACCTGATCGACCCGTCGACCGGCGAGGTGTTCGGCACCGCGCCGAAGTCGGGGCCTGCGGACGTCGAGCGGGCCTACGCCTCCGCCGCCCGGGCGTTCGAGACGTGGCGCGACACCACGCCGGCCGAGCGGCAGCGGGCGCTGCTGCGCTTCGCCGACGCCCTGGAGGCGCGCGGCGCCGACCTCGTCGCCGCCGAGAGCGAGAACACCGGCAAGCCGCTACAGCTCACCGCGGACGAGGAGCTGGCACCGGCGATCGACCAGATCCGCTTCTTCGCCGGCGCCGCCCGCCTGCTGGAGGGCAAGAGCGCCGGCGAGTACCTGGGCGGCCACACGTCCTACGTACGCCGGGAGCCTGTCGGGGTGGTCGGCCAGGTGGCGCCGTGGAACTACCCGCTGATGATGGCCGTGTGGAAGTTCGCTCCCGCCGTGGCCGCGGGCAACACCGTGGTGCTCAAGCCGAGTGACACGACGCCGGTCACCAGCGCCCTGATGGCCGAGATCGCGGCGGAGTTCTTCCCGCCGGGTGTCCTCAATGTCGTGTGCGGTGACCGCGACACCGGCCGGGCGGTCGTGTCGCACAAGACGCCGGCGATGGTGTCGATCACCGGTTCGACCCGGGCCGGGTACGAGGTCGCGGCGGCCGCGGCGGCCGACCTCAAGCGGGTCCACCTGGAGCTGGGCGGCAAGGCACCGGTCATCGTGTTCGACGACGTCGACATCGAGGCGGCGGCCGCGGGCATCGCCAGCGCGGGCTACTTCAACGCCGGCCAGGACTGCACCGCGGCGACCCGGGTGCTGGTCAGCGCGAAGGTCGCCGACGAGTTCGCCGAGGCCCTCGCCGCGCAGGCCCGCAGCATCCGCACCGGCCCGCCGTCGGACACCGCGGCGCTCTACGGCCCGGTGAACAACGCCAACCAGCTCGCGCACGTCAGCGGCCTGGTTTCCCGGGTACCCGACCACGCCCGGGTGCTCGCGGGTGGGTCGCGGGTCGGCGACCGGGGCTACTTCTGGGCGCCCACCGTCGTGGCCGGCCTGACCCAGTCCGACGAGCTGAGCCAGACCGAGGTCTTCGGCCCGGTCATCACCGTGCAGCAGTTCAGTGACGAGGACGAGGCGGTCGCATGGGCCAACGACGTCGAGTACGGCCTCGCCTCCAGCGTCTGGACCCGCGACCACGGGCGGGCCATGCGGGTGACGCGCCGGCTGAACTTCGGCTGCGTATGGGTCAACACCCACATGGCGCTGGTGGCCGAGATGCCGCACGGCGGCTTCAAGCACTCCGGCTACGGCAAGGACCTGTCGATGTACGGACTGGAGGACTACACCAGGATCAAGCACGTCATGCACAACATCGACTTCTGACGACTTACGACACGCGGTAGCTGATCAACGTCGACCGCGGCGCAACCGGTTCAATGGAGCGACCGAAGCGAACATGGAGAAAATGAAGTGAGCAGTGTTCCTCAGCAGCGCCTGCTGCGTACGGAGATCCCTGGCCCGCGTTCCCTCGAACTACAAGCCCGCAAGAGCGCCGCGGTGGCGTCCGGTGTCGGCACGACCCTGCCGGTCTACATCGAGCGGGCCGGCGGCGGCATCCTCGTCGACGTCGACGGCAACCAGCTCATCGACTTCGGCTCGGGCATCGCGGTGACCTCGGTCGGCGCCTCCGCGCCGCGCGTGGTCGACGCCGTGCGCCAGCAGGTCGGCGACTTCACCCACACCTGCTTCATGGTCACGCCGTACGAGGAGTACCTCGCGGTCTGCGAGACCCTCAACGAGCTGACCCCTGGCGACCACGAGAAGCGCACGGCGCTGTTCAACTCCGGCGCCGAGGCGGTGGAGAACGCCATCAAGATCGCGCGCCACGCGACCGGCCGGAGCGCCGTCATCGCCTTCGACCACGCGTACCACGGCCGCACCAACCTCACCATGGCGCTGACCGCCAAGTCGATGCCGTACAAGCACGGCTTCGGCCCGTTCGCCGGCGAGGTCTACCGGATGCCGATGGCGTACCCGTACCGCTGGCCGACCGGCCCGGAGAACTGCGCCGAGGAGGCGTTCGCGGCCTTCGTCGAGCAGGCGCACGCCCAGGTCGGCGAGTCCAACGTGGCGGCCGTCATCGTCGAGCCGATCCAGGGCGAGGGCGGCTTCATCGCGCCCGCGCCGGGCTTCCTGCGCATGGTGGCCGACTGGTGCCGCGAGCACGGCATCGTGTTCATCGCCGACGAGATCCAGTCCGGTTTCTGCCGGACCGGCGACTGGTTCGCCATCAGCCACGAGGGCGTCGTCCCCGATCTGATCACCACGGCCAAGGGCATCGCCGGCGGCCTGCCGCTGTCGGCGGTCACCGGCCGCGCCGAGCTGATGGACGCTGTGCACGGCGGTGGCCTGGGCGGCACGTACGGCGGCAACCCGGTCGCCTGCGCCGCCGCGCTCGCCGCGATCGAGACGATGCGCGCCGAAGACCTGGCCGGCGCGGCCAAGCGGATCGAGTCCATCATGGTCCCCCGGCTCCAGGCACTGGCCGCCAAGCACGACGTCATCGGCGACGTCCGGGGCCGCGGCGCGATGATCGCCATCGAGCTGGTGCAGGGCAACGGCTCGAAGACGCCCAACCCCGCGCTGGCAGCTGCGATCTCGGCCGCGTGCCACGCCGATGGCCTGGTCACGCTCACGGCCGGCACCTTCGGCAACGTGCTGCGCTTCCTGCCACCGCTGGTGATCGGCGAGGCCCTCCTCAACGAGGGCCTCGACATCATCGAGGGCATCGTGGGGCGGCTCGCATGAGCGCGGGACTGCCTGCCGGTACCCCCACCGATCAGTTCATCGGCGGCGCCTGGACCCAGGGCGAGCAGGGCGACTTCGCCGTGCTGAACCCGTCGACCGGCGAGGAGATCGCCCGCGTGCCGCGCGCGGGTCAGGGCGACGTGGCCCGCGCCGTCGAGGCCGCCTCGGCGGCGCTGCCCGGGTGGTCCGCCACCGCGCCGCGCGAACGGGCTGAGGTGCTGCGCCGCGTGTTCGAGCTGATGATCGCCCGGCGCGAGGACCTCGCGTACCTGATGTCGCTGGAGATGGGCAAGTCGCTGACCGACGCCCGGGGTGAGGTCACGTACGCGGCGGAGTTCTTCCGCTGGTTCTCCGAGGAGGCCGTACGCATCGGCGGTGAGCTGCGGACGGCGCCGTCGGGCGGCAACCGGATCCTCACGTTCAAGAAGCCGGTCGGGGTGGCGCTGCTGCTGACGCCGTGGAACTTCCCGGCCGCCATGGCGACCCGCAAGATCGCCCCGGCGCTGGCCGCCGGCTGTACGGTGCTGCTCAAGCCGGCCGAGGACACCCCGCTGACCGCGCTCGCGATCGCGCAGCTGCTGGCCGAGGCCGGCGTACCGGCCGGCGTGGTCAACGTGCTGACCACCGACCGGCCCGGCGAGCTGGTGGAGTGGGCCCTAACAGACTCCCGGGTACGGAAGATGTCGTTCACCGGCTCGACCGGGGTGGGTCGGGTGCTGCTCAAGCAGGCGGCCGACCGGATCGTCAACGCGTCGATGGAGCTGGGCGGCAACGCGCCGTTCATCGTGCTCGACGACGCCGACCTGGACGCGGCGGTCGAGGGCGCGATGCAGGCCAAGATGCGCAACGGCGGGCAGGCCTGCACCGCGGCGAACCGGTTCTTCGTCCAGCGGGGCGTCGCCGACGCGTTCGCCGACAAGCTGGCCGACGCGATGGCCGCGCTGCGCATGGGGCCGGGCACCGACGAGCAGACCCAGCTCGGCCCGGTCGTCAACGCCAAGCAGGTCAACGGCATCGCCCAGCGGGTCGAAGAGTCCGTCGCGGCCGGTGCGAAGGTCCGCCTCGGCGGAGCCCGGCACGACGGGCCGGGCTTCTTCTACCCCGCCACCGTGCTCACCGACGTCCCGCCGGACGCGCCAGCGGGCAAGGACGAGATCTTCGGCCCGGTCGCGCCGATCATCGGAGTCGCCGACGAGGACGAGGCGGTACGGCTGGCCAACTCCACCGACATGGGGCTGGCCGGTTACGTCTACACCGGTGACCTGGCCCGGGGCCTGCGGATCAGCGAGCGGCTCGAGGTCGGCATGGTCGGCCTCAACCGCGGTCTGATCTCCGACCCGGCCGCCCCGTTCGGCGGGGTCAAGGAGTCCGGGCTCGGCCGGGAGGGCGGGTACGAGGGCATCGAGGAGTACCTCGAGACCACGTACGTCGCCACCCAGTGGTGACCACCTCGACAGAGTGAGCTAGCCCCTCGGGGCCGGTCGGCGCGGACGCGCCGACCGGCCCCGAGCCGCATTATCACGATCAACTGTCGTGACTACGGCCACACCCAGGAGCTGTGGCTCAGCTCAATTTCGTTCAACCGCATGATCGTCTAGCCGATCTTGTTTTAGTCTGCGCAAGTTGTCCTCCGCGAGGGCGCCAGAAGTGAAGGGTCGGCCCGATGACGCACGGTTGGAGACGGACAGTCTCCGCGACACCGGTAGCCGCCGTCGCCGTCGCGGCATACCTGGCGATCCACCTGATCCACCCCGGCACACCGGCGCTGACCACCGCCCTCAGCCGCGGGCTCGCCATCGCGCCCGCCCTGGTCAGCGGCCTCCTGTGGCTGCGGGCGACCCGATGGGCATCCGGCCGCGCCAAACTGGCGCTGTGGCTCGCCGGCGGCGCGATGCTCGGGTGGGCGGCCGGCGAGGTCGTCCGGATCGGCGACTACCTGCTCTACGGACCGCGCGCCGGCGCGCCGCTGCCCGCGCACCTCCTCTTCCTCGGCAGCACGCTGCTGGTCCCGATAGCGATGCCGCTCCTATTCGGCACCCGGCGATCCAGGAGCGTCCGCACCCTGCTCGACGCGCTGCTCATCGCCGCCGGCACGCTGTCTGTGGCCTGGGCCGTCGCGCTCGGCCCGGCCTACCACGCCCGGGGCGGCGGCCCCGACGCGCTGGTGTCGTTGCTCTACCCGCTGGTGGACGTAGCCTTCATCGCCCTGATTCTCATCCTGGTCCGCGACGCCGCGCCCGTCCTGCGCACGCCCGCGGCGCTCGCCGGGGCCGGGCTGATGCTGAAATGCGCCAGCGACTTCGCCTCGTCCTACTTCTCGGTGCGGGCCACCCATCCGCAGGGCATGTTCACCGACCTCGGCTGGCTCCTCGCGTTCGTCCTGATCGCCCTCGCGACGCCAAGCCGCCACGAGCTCGCCGAACTGGCGGAAGGGGCCGACGGCAAGTCCACCTGGCTGTTCCTGCCGTACGTGCCGTTCGTCCTCGCGCTCAGCACCACCGCCGCGCTGTTCGTGCTCGAGAACGGGCAGATTGATGCGATGCAGTACGCGCTCAGCATGGTGCTCGTCGTACTCGTCGTGCTCCGGCAGCTCGTCGTGCTGCACGACAACCGAACCCTCGCCCAACGGCTGAAGCAGACCGTCGAGGACCTCAAGTACCGGGCGTACCACGACCCGCTGACCGGGCTGGCCAATCGCGAAAAGTTCATGGAGACCGTCGAGCACGCTCTCGCGCCCGCCGCCGGCGCCCAGATCGCGGTGCTCTACATCGACCTCGACGGGTTCAAGCCGATCAACGACACCTTCGGCCACGCCACCGGCGACCACACCCTGACCGTGGTCGCGGAGCGGCTGAATCGCGCCGCGCGCGAGAGCGACATCGTGGCGCGGCTGGGCGGCGACGAGTTCGCCGTCCTGCTGCCGGATCTCCACTACGCCCCCGACGCGCACAGCGTGGCGCAGCGCATCCAGTCCTCGCTCGACCAGGACATCGACATCGACGGCGAACCCGTGCGCGTGGGCGCCAGCATCGGCGTCGCGTACGGCCGCGCCGGCCGCATCGGCCTCGGCGAACTGCTCCGCAACGCCGACGTGGCCATGTACGCGGCCAAGGTCCAGGGCCGTCGCCGCACGGTCGCCTTCGAACCGCACCTGCTGTCGAAGCGCCCGCTCGGCCACGTATCCTGACCGCCCTGCGCCGCCCTATCACGACCGGCTGGCGCATCGGCAGGTGCACTCGCCCGCTGTGACGGCTCTCCCTTCCGGTCAGCCTCGGAGCCACGCCGCCGATATTTCTTCAGTTAGTGCAATGTCGCCCTCGGCCGGAGGCGGCACAACTGGAGGGTCGGGTGCATGGCGGCGGGTCGGGTACAGCGGATACCAACGGCCGCCCTCGCCGTCGCGGGTTTCGTGGCCATCCTTGTCGTCCGGCCCGGCTCACCGACCATGACGGCCACCCTGACCGGCGTCCTGACCACCGGGGCCGCCGTGCTCGCCGCCGCCGTGTGGCTTCGCGCGGCCCGGTGGGCGACCGGACGGGCCAAGCTGGCGCTGCGCCTGCTCGGCATCGCCATGCTCGGATGGGCCGCCGGCAGCGCGACCTGGATCAACGGCTACCTGACCAGCGGCATCGACAGCGCCACGAAGATCCCGCCGCTGGCGGAGATCATCTTCGCGGTCTCGATGCTGCTGGCCCCGCTGGCCATGGTGATCCTGTTCGGCAACAAGCGGATGTTCAGCATCCGTACGGTGCTCGACGCACTGCTGATCGCCAGCGCGCTGCTGTACGTGGCCTGGGCCGTCGTCCTGGGCCCGCTATACCACGCGCGGCGCGGCAGTCTCACGCTCAGCGCGCTGGCCTACCCGCTCGCTGACGTGGTCATCGCGAGCCTGGTCCTCATCCTGATCCGCGACGCCGCTCCCACGATGCGCGTACCGGCGCGGCTCGTGGGAGCCGGCGTGATCCTGATGTGCGTCAGCGACAGTACCTACGCGGTGCTGTCGGCCGAGGGCGCCTACCGGCCAGGAGGCTTCGGCGACCTCGGCTGGTTCCTCGGGTTCGCGGTCGTGGCCGTCGCCGCTCCGCGCCGGCACGAACTCGCCGGTTCGGCCGCGGTGGACGAGGACGAGTCGAGCTCTTTCCTGCTGCCGTACCTGCCGTTCATCCTCGCGCTCGGCACCGCCGGGGTGCTGTTCGTGGTCAAGGGCGGGCAGATCGAGCCGACCCTGTACGTCATCAGCACCGTGCTCGTGATCCTGGTCGTGGTCCGTCAGCTGATCGTGCTGCGCGACAACCGGGCGCTCACCGACCAGCTGGAGAAGGCTGTCGAGGACCTCAAGTACCGGGCGTACCACGACCCGCTGACCGGGCTGGCCAATCGCGAAAAGTTCATGGAGACCGTCGAGCACGCTCTCGCGCCCGCCGCCGGCGCCCAGATCGCGGTGCTCTACATCGACCTCGACGGGTTCAAGCCGATCAACGACACCTTCGGCCACGCCACCGGCGACCACACCCTGACCGTGGTCGCGGAGCGGCTGAATCGCGCCGCGCGCGAGAGCGACATCGTGGCGCGGCTGGGCGGCGACGAGTTCGCCGTCCTGCTGCCGGATCTCCACTACGCCCCCGACGCGCACAGCGTGGCGCAGCGCATCCAGTCCTCGCTCGACCAGGACATCGACATCGACGGCGAACCCGTGCGCGTGGGCGCCAGCATCGGCGTCGCGTACGGCCGCGCCGGCCGCATCGGCCTCGGCGAACTGCTCCGCAACGCCGACGTGGCCATGTACGCGGCCAAGGTCCAGGGCCGTCGCCGCACGGTCGCCTTCGAACCGCACCTGCTGTCGAAGCGCCCGCTCGGCCACGTATCCTGACCGTCTCCCGCCCGACCCCAGGGTTCCCGTCGGCATTCATTCATGTTGCTTGCGGACCTGCCAACGTATGTGCATATGGTGCAACGTTACTGAGGCCGATTGTCAGAGGGGGCGAGCACGATGGCGGAAGGGCGGGGACGGGGCGGGCGCGCAACCGTGGCCGCCGTTGGCGCCGCGGCGGTCGTCGGCGTCGTCGGCGCCGACCCCGGCTCACCCGCGCTCATGGCCACTGTCAGCGGCTGCGCCTCGACCACGGCTGCCCTCGTCTCCGGCGCCCTGTGGCTGCGCGCCGGGCGCTGGGCCTCCGGCCGCGCCAAGCTGGGGCTGCGGCTGCTCGGGGTCGCCATGTTCGGCTGGGCTGCCGGCGACGCGGTCTGGGTCGGCGACTACCTGGTCAACGGAGGCGACGATCCGACCATCCCGCCGCTGGCGAACGTCGGCTTCACGGTCACGATGCTGCTCGGCCCGCTCTCCGTCGCGCTCCTGTTCGGCAGCCGGCGGGTCGCCCGCGTCCGTACGGTGCTCGACGCGCTGCTCATCGGCACCGCCCTGCTCTACATCGCCTGGGCAGCCGCGCTCGGCCCGATGTACCGCGCGCAGGGCGGTGGCCTCGGCGCGCTCACCTCACTGAGCTACCCGCTCGCGGACGTGGTCATCGCGACGATGGTCCTCATCCTGGTCCGCGACGCCGTTCCCGCCATCCGCACCAGCGCCGAACTCGCCGCGACCGGCCTGATTCTGATGTTCATCGGCGACGGCGGCTACGCCTACCTGTCGGTGCAGGGCACCTACCAACCTGGACACCTCGCCGACCTGGGCTGGTTCCTCGGGTTCGTGGTGGTCGCCGTCGGCGCTCCACGCCGGCACGAACTGGCCGGCACTGCCGTGCTCACCGACGACCAGCCACGCCGACTGTTCCTGCCGTACGTGCCGTTCCTCCTCGCGTTCGGCACCGCCGTCACGCTGTTCGTGACGCGGCGGGGCCAGGTCGAGCCGGCGCAGTACGCGCTCAGCATGGTGGTCGTGTTCCTCATCGTGGTCCGGCAGATCGTGACCCTCAACGACAACCGGACGCTGACCCGGCAGTTGGAAGGTGCGGTGGACGACCTCCGGTACCGGGCGTACCACGACCCGCTCACCGGCCTGGCCAACCGCCACATGTTGATGGAAGCGGTGGAGCGCGCGCTCGCCCCGGAGACCGGCGCGCAGCTCGCCGTGCTCTACATCGACCTCGACGGGTTCAAGCCGATCAACGACGCGCTCGGCCACGCCGCGGGCGACCGGGTCCTGGTGGTCGTCGCCGACCGGCTGACCGGCGCCGCCCGCTCGGATGACGTGGTGGCACGGCTGGGCGGCGACGAGTTCGCCGTCCTGCTTCCCGAACTGCAGCACAGCGCGGACGCCCAGGCTGTGGCGTCGCGGATCCAGGCCGCACTCCAGAGCGGAATCGACCTCGACGGTCACCCGGTACGGGTGGGCGCCAGCATCGGCGTCGCGTACGGGCAGGCCGGCCGCATCGGCCTCGGTGAGCTGCTGCGCAACGCCGACGTGGCGATGTACACGGCCAAGGTCCAGGGCCGCAGCCGTACGGTCGTGTTCGAGCCGGAACTGCTGTCGCGCCTCCCGCTCGACCAGGCCTCCTGAACCGGACTGACCCCGGTCAGAGCAGTGTCCTGCTGCTGTCCGCCTCCGACCAGCTGACCAGCTGACCAGCACCAGCGTCGCGTCGTCCGGCAGCGGCCCGTACTGGTGGTCGAGCACGTCGTGGGACAGCCGCCGGAGCGTCTCGGGTACGGGCAGCCCGGCGGCCGCGTGCCGTTCGGCGAACTCGACCAACCGGTGCAGACCGAACTCCTCGCCGCGCTCGTCGCGGGCCTCGGTGATTCCGTCTTGCCGCCCCGCAGCAGCACCGGCGGCGGGTGCCCGGCGTTGACATCGCGCACGACGCCCGTGCCCAGGTCGAACTCTGCCAGGACCGCGGTGGCGAACCGCTGGTCGCGGAACCTGGAGCAACTGCGGGCGGCCATCACCGGAATCCTCGCCGAGTCGGGGGTGACCGATCTGGTCGTCGACCTCGAGTCGCTGGACTTCATCGACTCCACCGGCGTGCAGGTGCTGCTGGGTGCCAAGCAGACGGCGGCTGACCGGGGCGTCGGATTCTCCGCGAACAACGCGCAGGGCACGGTCCTGCGCATCCTGATGCTCCTCAACCTGCACGAGTTCCTCGCCGGCCCCACCCGGACCTGACCCATGACTTCGCGGCCTTGGGTCCTAGCACCGCAAACTCTCGGTGATCATGGACGGTTCAGCACTCGATGACGTTGACGGCGAGCCCGCCGCGCGCTGTCTCCTTGTACTTGATCTTCATGTCCGCACCGGTCTCGCGCATGGTTTTGATGACCTTGTCGAGCGAGACGTGGTGCTCGCCGTCTCCGCGCAGCGCGATCCGCGCGCCGGTGATCGCCTTGATGGCCGCGACGGCGTTCCGCTCGATGCACGGGATCTGGACCAGCCCGCCAACCGGATCGCAGGTCAGGCCGAGATTGTGCTCCATGCCGATCTCGGCGGCGTTCTCCACCTGCTGGGGCGTACCACCGAGCACCTCGGCCAGCCCGGCAGCGGCCATGGAGCAGGCAGAGCCGACCTCCCCCTGGCAGCCCACCTCGGCGCCGGAGATCGACGCGTTCTCCTTGAACAACACGCCGATGGCGCCGGCGGTGAGCAGGAACCGGACGACCCCGTCGTCATCGGCGCCGGGAACGAACCGCAGGTAGTAGTGCAGGACGGCCGGGATGATGCCGGCCGCGCCGTTGGTCGGCGCGGTGACCACCCGGCCGCCGGCGGCGTTCTCCTCGTTGACGGCGAGGGCGTACAGGACGATCCATTCCATCGCCGACAGACTGTCGTCGCTGCCAGCGGACTGCTCCAGCGATCGGCGCAGCGCCGCCGCCCGCCGCCGTACCTTCAGGCCCCCGGGCAGTACGCCTTCCCTGTTGCAGCCGGCCTCGACGCACTCCCGCATGACCTTCCAGATGCCGAGCAGGCCGGCCCGGATCTCCGCCTCGCTGCGCCAGGCCTTCTCGTTGGAGAGCATGATGTCGCTGATGGACAACCCGGTGGCGGCGGTGTGCGCCAGTAGTTGCTCCCCGGTGGTGAACGGGTAGCGCAACGGCGTCTCGTCCGGCTTGATCCGCCCTAGCCCGGCCGCCGACTCGTCCACCACGAAGCCGCCGCCGACGGAGTAGTAGGTCCGCTCCGACAACACCGACCCGGCGCCGTCCAGGGCACGGAAGCGCATGCCGTTCGAGTGGTACGGCAACGACCGGCGCCGGTGCAGGGTCAGGTGCGCGTCCTCGGTGAACGCGATCGGGTGCCGGCCGAGCAGCCGCAACTCCCCCGCCGCACGGATCTCGGCGAGCCGCTGCTCGGCGCCGTCCGGGTCGACCGACTCGGGCTGGTGGCCCTCGAGTCCAAGGAGCACCGCCTTCGGCGTGCCGTGGCCATGGCCGGTGGCGCCGAGCGAGCCGAACAGTTCCGCCTCGACGCTCACCGTGTACGGCAGCAGGCCGTCGGAGTCGAGCGACTGGGCGAAGGTCGCGGCGGCCCGCATCGGCCCGACCGTGTGCGAACTGGACGGGCCGATCCCGATCGAGAACAGATCGAAGACGCTGAGCCTCATGAGATGGCGAGCTTAGCGTTGACCCAGTCGTGGAAGGCACCGATGTGGTGCTCGGACGGGACCAGGACGCCACCGTTCGCGTACGCCCGGGAGTTCATCGCCGGCTGGCACCGCTCACAGGCGTCGAAGTCCTGGACGTTCACCCGGTGGAACAGTTCGACCGAGCGGCTCACGTCCTTGCCGGACGCCACCACCTCCTTGGAGTACAACCAGTCGCACTCGACGATCGTGCGATCTTCGGCCAGCGGGTACATCCGGTGGAAGATGATGTGGTCGGGCACCAGGTTGATGAAGACCTGCGGCTTGATGGTGATGGCGTAGTAGCGCCGGTCCTGGTCGTCGGTCACGCCGGGCAACTTGTCGAAGCCCTCGCTGCCGTCGACGGTGAAGCCCTTGATCTGCTCGCCGAACTCGGCGCCGTGGCCGACGTAGTACTGCGCGGCGTAGCCGTCGGCGAACTCGGGCAGCACCTCGGTGAGCTCCGGGTGGATCGTCGCGCAGTGGTAGCACTCCATGAAGTTCTCGACGATGAGCTTCCAGTTGGCCTTCACGTCGTACGTGATGCGCTTGCCGACGTCGAGGTCCGCGACCTCGTACGCGTCGATCGCCTCGAGGTTGCCCAGCCGCTCGGTCACCGCGCCCAGCACGTCGTCGTCGAAGGACGGCGGCTCGTCGGCCAGGCACACCCAGGCGTACCCGAGCCACTCGCGCAGGTGGACGTTGACCAGCCCGTACTCGACGCGGTCGATGTCGGGCATCTTCGTGAGGTTGGGGGCGGCGACGAGCTTGCCGTCGAGCCCGTAGGTCCAGGCGTGGTACGGGCACTGGAACGCGCGCTTGACCTCGCCGCTGTCCTCGGTACACAGCTTCGCCCCGCGGTGGCGGCAGATGTTGAGGAAGGCGCGCAGTTCTCCGTCGCGGCCGCGGACGACGAGGACGCTCTCCCGGCCCACCTGCACCGACTTGAAGCTGCCGGGGTTGGGCAGGTCGCTTGAGCGCACCGCGCAGAACCACATGTTCTCGAAGATGCGCGACTGCTCCAGACCGAAGATGGCCGGATCGGTGTAGTAATGGCCGGGCAGCGTCGGGATGAGGCTGGAAGGCAGGCTGGTTGCGGTCACGGTGACACCTCGAGATGGTCGGAAGT
Organism: Planosporangium flavigriseum; assembly: GCF_011947225.1. GTDB lineage: Bacteria > Actinomycetota > Actinomycetes > Mycobacteriales > Micromonosporaceae > Planosporangium > Planosporangium flavigriseum. The sequence continues at coordinate 84,014 of NZ_JAATVW010000011.1, forward strand.
ACGGTTAGCTGCGGATGCGCTCCATCTGCGCGTCGAACAGGGGTTCCGCCGCGACGGTCGCCGGCAGTTGGGCGCCGAAATACCCGATCGTGACGCCCGTTCCGGGCACGGACGCGACGGCGGGGAGCCAGGCGTAGGCGACGGTCCGCCCGATGCTGTACCCGTACGAGGCGCTGGTGACGTAGCCGGCGGGCACCCCGTTCACGTACACCGGCTCCTTGCCCATGACCACCGCGGCCGGGTCGTCGAGGGTCAGGCAGGTGAGCCGCTTCGACGCGGTCTCCTCGGACCGGCCGTCGATCGCGGCGCGCCCGATGAAGTCACCTTTGTCCATGCGGACGGCGAAGCCGAGGCCCGCGGAGTACGGGTCGTGCTCGGTGGTGATGTCGGTGCCCCAGGACCGGTACCCCTTCTCCAGCCGGAGGCTGTTGAAGGCGCTGCGGCCGGCGGCGATGACACCGTGCTCCTGGCCGGCGGCCCACAGTGTGTCCCACAGCTTCAGACCGGCGTCGGCGCTGGTGTAGATCTCCCAGCCGAGTTCGCCTACATAGGACAGCCGCATCGCGGTGACGGGAACCTCGCCGAGGTACGCCTTCTTCGCGCGGAAGTACTTGAAGCCGGCGTTGGAGAAGTCCTCGCGGGTGAGCGGCTGCACGAGGTCGCGGGCGCGCGGGCCCCACAGGCCGATGCAGCAGGTGCCGCCGGTGATGTCGCGTACCTGTACCGAGCCGCCGGCCGGCAGGTGCTGGCGCATCCAGTCCTCGTCGAGCGGGCCGTTCGCGCCGACCTGGAAGACATCCTCGGCGAGGCGGGCCACGGTCAGGTCGCTGCGCACGCCGCCGTCGTGGCCGAGCATCAGGGTGTACGTGACCGAGCCGACCGACTTGGCGAGGTTGTTCGTGGTCAGCCGCTGCAGGAAGGCCAGGGCGCCGGGGCCGCTGACCTCCAGGCGCTTGAGCGGGGTCATGTCGTACATGGCGACCCGGTCGCGGGTCACCCTGGCTTCCGCGGCGGCGATGGGCGACCAGTAGCGCTCGGACCAGCTGTCCCGGTCGGGACCGTCGAGGCCGTCGAGCAGGCCGGCGTTCGCCTCGTACCAGTACGGCCGCTCCCAGCCGGCGCCCTCCAGGAAGAAGGCGCCAAGCTCCTGCTGGCGGACGTAGAACGGGCTGGTCCGCAGCGGCCGGGGCCGCTCCATCGGCTGGAGCGGGTGGATGATGTCGTACACCTCGATGAAGTTCTGCTTGCCGCGCTCTTCGATGTAGTCCGGCGCGAGCTGGACCTCCTCGAAGCGGTGCAGGTCGCACTCGTGCACGTCGGTCCGCGGCTGGCCCTCGACCAGCCACTCCGCCATGGCGCGCGCGACGCCCGCGGAGTGCGTCACCCAGACCGCCTCGGCGACCCAGAAGCCGGACAGCTCCCGGTGCTCCCCCATGATCGGGCCGCCGTCCGGGGTGAAGGAGAAGATGCCGTTGAAGCCCTCCTCCACCTTGGACTCGGCCAGTTCCGGCAGCAGCTCGACGCTTTCGGTCCACGCCTTCTCGAAGTCCTCCGGCGTGAACTCCAGGACGCTCGGCATGACGGGCGCATCGGCCGGCGACAGGATGTCGTCGACGTCGACCGGTATCGGCCGGTGGCCGTAGTAGCCGATGCCGATGCGGTCGCCGTGCTCGCGGTAGTACAGGTCCTGGTCCTGGTGGCGCAGGATCGGCTTGCTGGCTTCGAGCACCGGATCGTTGACGCCGACCAGGGAGGCCACCGGGCCCGTCTTCGCGTACTGGTGCGCCAGCGGCAGCAGCGGGATCGTCAGCCCCACCATCCGGCCGATCTTGGGGCCCCAGAAGCCGGCGGCGCAGACCACGATGTCGGCGGCGATAAAGCCCTGGTCGGTCTCGACGCCGGTGACCCGCCCGTTCTCCTGGCCGATGCCGACGACCGTCGTCTCGCCTCGGAAAGTCGCGCCGCGCTCCATCGCCCGCCGGGCCTGCGCCTCGACCGCGCGGGTCGCCTTGGCGAGGCCGTCGGTCGGCACGTGGAGACCGCCGAGGATCTTGCGCGGGTCGAGCAGGGGGTGCAGCGCGGCGCACTCCTCGGGGCTGAGCAGACTGCCCTCGACCCCCCACGCGGTCGCCCACCCGTGCTTGCGCTTCAGGTCGGCCCAGCGCTCCTCGGTGGTGGCGACCTCCAGGCCGCCGAGCTGCTGAAAGCACCACTCCCCGTCGAGGGTGAGCGAGCTGAGCTTGCGGACCGTGTACGAGGCGAACTCCGTCATCGTCTTCGACGAGTTCGTCTGGAAGACCAGTCCGGGGGCGTGTGAGCTCGACCCGCCGGTGGCGAAGAGCGGCCCCTGGTCGACCACGGTCACGTCGGTCCAGCCGCGCTCGGTCAGCTCGTCGGCGAGCGCCGAACCGACGACTCCCGCACCGATGATCACCACACGAGGGGGCTTGGTCATGGGGGTCCTTTCCAAGCGTCTGGTTGTCACCCGACCCTGCGTTCCACGGCGTTGGTGTTTCTTAAAGCGCAACGACGAGTGGAATACGCAACAGCATGCGGCAACGGGTACGGCCAGTCAATAGGGGTACGTGTCGCTCGATCGGGGTGGCGACCGCACGCAGCGGCTAGCGCTGGCGGGCCAGCATCGAGCTCGCGTGAGGGTGTCCTCGGTACGATCCCCAGTTGTGAAGGCATCGGAACGGTCGGCGTACGAGATCGCTCCTTACGGGGCCTCCGATTGGCCGCGGTTCCGCGACATCCGACTGGAGATGCTGGCCGACACGCCGCTGGCCTTCATCGAGACGCTCGCCAGCGCTCGCCGGCACAGCGACGACGACTGGCGGGAACGGGCAGCCTGGGCCGACGAGCCGCATCAGCTGGGGCTGGCCGCCATGCTCGCCGACTCCGGCCGCTGGATCGCCCACGCCCGCTGTTCGAGCGTTCCGGACCTGGACCAGCGGGCGTTCATCTTCAGCGTCTACGTGGCGCCCGCCTTCCGCGGGCGGCGTGTGGCTGACGACCTGTTCGACCGGGTCGAGCGATGGGCCCACGAGGAAGGGCATCCAGCCCTGTTCCTGCACGTTCACGAGGACAACGCGCGAGCCATCGCGTTCTACCGGCGGCGCGGGTACGACTTCACCGGGGCGCGGGAGCCGTACGCGCTGGACCCGGCCCAGACCGAGCTTGAGATGCGCCTGCCGCTGCGGTGACCCGGCCCCACGAACGCGGGGACGCCGACATGATCGTGTCCGACACCTCGCTGTTCGACCTGGCGTACCTCCCCGCGTAACACCCGGCGGACTGGCCGGTCATAGGAGCGGGAGACCGTTCGCGTGGTGCGCGAGCAGGCGGCGTACGCCGAGTTCCCAGACCACCAGTTGGCCGGACAGTATCTCCTCGTGCGACTCCGGCGGCGGCACCGAAAACGGTGACAAATCGCCTCGCACGACAGGGGCCACCGAGTTCACGTCCAGCGCGGCGAGCCGGAGGAGATCCCTGCGGGAGAGGCTCCGAGCGTCTCGTCCGACGAGGTCAAGCACCCGGTACGCGTCTACGTCGCAGCCGTTCGGCACGGCCAGCGTGTACGTCTCGGTGCCGGGAAGCCTCTTCTGCTGCGAGTCGTTGCTCAAGGCTACCGTCACGGCGACGACCCGGGAGCCACCGTCCGTTGTGAGCATGAGCCGTGCCGCCGTCTGGAATCCGCCGACAGAGTCGCCGTACCGGTAGCCCGTTGCCCACGGCGTGGTCCACTCTGCCCGGGCCGGCCGGCCGTGCGGGTCGCGGTGGGCATCCGGGAAGCCCGCCGGGAGGCTCGGTAGGCACGCGCAGACGATCCAACCGTCCACTACGGACGGCGTCTGGGGTTGCTGCGGCGCCCAGTCGTCCGGCGGGATGACTGGGCGCCGCCGGAAGAGCCCTCGCCCGGTGCGGGCGCGGGCCGTCGTGTCATCCTGCCCTCTGGCCGGATGGCGCGGTTCTGCATTCGTCGCCCGCACGGTGGGAACCCCCGCCTGCGACAGGCGGCGGGAAGCGGCCGGTGTCCACTCCGTCAGGAGCAGGACGAACCGAGCGTCGGCGCTGGCGATCTGAGCATCCAGGCGGGCCTGCGCAGCGCGGTCGGTTTGGGTACGAGCGGCCACGGCATCGGCGTGAGCGAAGATGTCGTCCAGATCCATGCTTCCCGGTCCCTACGCAAGAAGTCAGCGGTGCTGGTTCGGTGAGGATGCCCGAGCCGGAGGTACGAGCGTATTCGCCAACCCGGACCTCGTCGGTCGACCTGTCGGGTTCCGGACGACACCGATCCCGACGCGTAGGCACGAAATAGGGCGGGAACGTCGGCGGTTACGTCCATCGGGACGCACCCGGAAACAGCACGCCACGGTCCGCCCGGCTCTACCAGCAGCCTCGACTTGAGGCTTCGCCGAGCCGCCTCGGCCACCCATCATGCCGCATCGATAATCGGTTACGCCCTGTACCCACCGGCCAGCGAACGGACCAGCGTCGCCGATCCGCCGTACCGGCGCCCGGCACGGCGGATGAGGTTTCAGCGCAAGCGAAGTTTTCGTTCAGGTGTGCTAACGTGCCCCAAATTTTGGGAGCGCTCCCAAAGTCGATCAACCCCTCGCACCAAGGAGCACCGTGGCACGTCTACCCCGCAGCCTGATGGCTGCCGGACTAGTGATCGCCGCCTCGGCCTCGGCCATAGCCGTCGCCGTCGGCGTCGGCAGTACCTCGACCGTCGCCGGCGGGAGCCGCTCGGCCCTCGCCGTCAGCGACACCGCCTCCCTCGCGGTCAGCGACACCGAGACCGCCGCCGGCGGCACCCCGCATACCGATACGAAGATCTGCGACAAGACCGAGACGGCGACCATCCGCGATCAGTACGTCGTCATGAACAACGTCTGGGGCGCCGACAGCGGTCAGTGCATCAACGTGACGGACCAGGGCTTCAAGGTCACCGCTGACCACAGCAAGCGCACCGACGGCGCACCGGCCTCATACCCGGCGGTCTACTTCGGCTGCCACTACACGAACTGCTCCCACGGCACCAACCTGCCGATCCAGGTCGGCAAGATCCACAACGCGACGAGCAGCGTCAGCTACTCGTACCCCACCAGCGGCGCCTACGACGCCGCCTACGACATCTGGCTGGACCCGACGCCGAAGGAAGACGGCGTGAACCAGCAGGAACTCATGATCTGGTTCAACCACCAGGGTGGGGTCCAGCCGGTCGGCACCAAGACCGGCACCGCGACCATCGGCGGCCGTACCTGGGAGGTCTGGTCCGGCAACAACGGCATGAACGACGTCGTCTCGTACGTCGCGTCGGCACCGATCAAGAGCTGGAACTTCAGCGTCCTGGACTTCATCAAGGACATCAAGAAGCACAGCAAGGTCACCGACTCGTGGTACCTGACCAGCATCCAGGCCGGCTTCGAGCCGTGGCAGGGCGGCACCGGCCTCGCCCTGAACTCGTTTCACGCCAGCGTCAACGGCGTCGGCGGTGGCGCGAAGCCACCCGCGCCGCAGAGCTGCCGCGTGACGTACGCGCCCAAGTCCTGGAACGACGGGTTCACCGCCACCGTCACCATCGCCAACTCGTCCAAGACCGCGATCCACGGCTGGAAGCTGACGTTCCCGTTCGCCGGAGACCAGAAGGTCACCAAGTCGTGGACGTCGACCGTGTCGCAGAACGGTCGCACGGTCACCGTCGCCAATGCCCCGTACAACGGGTCGATCGCGGCGAACGGCAGCGTCTCGTTCGTGCTCGAAGGCACCCACACTGGCGCCGATGCGTCGCCGACGGCGTTCAACCTGAACGGAACCGCCTGCACCGCCGGGTAGCACGGCTGCCGCACCGCGGGGCGGGTCGATCCGAACGCCCCGCGGTGATGACCCCCAGCGGTCCTCTTGCTGTCAGCTCGTCAGCTCGCACAATTCGTAGCGCAGGCCGCCGTCCTGCTTGGCGCGGTACATCGCGCTGTCGGCACTGCGCAACATCTCGTCCGGATCCTGCCCGGGCCGGGCGATCGACACCCCGATGCTGCCGCCGATGCGCACGTCGTGACCGGCGACTCGGTACGGTTCGGCAAGCGCGGCCAGTAGCCGGTCCGCGACCGTGGTGGCTTCGTCGCGGTCGACGATGGGGTCGAGCAGAATGACGAACTCGTCCCCACCGATCCGCGCGAGGGTGTCGGACGGCCGCAGCCGCCTGATGAGCCGGCTGCTCACCTGGCACAGCAGTTCATCACCGGCATCGTGGCCATACCGGTCGTTGACCGGTTTGAACTCGTCCAGGTCGACGAAGAGCAGCGACCGCAGGTGTGGCCGCGCCGGGTCGGGGCGCAGGGACTCGGTCAGGCGGTCCTTGAACAGCCGCCGGTTGGGCAGCCCCGTCAGGGCGTCGTGCAGCGCCAGGTACCTCATCCGCTCCTGGAGACGACGGCTCTCCGTGATTTCCCGGGCGTTCACGACGATCGCCCCGATCGCCGGGTTGCCGAGGTGGTTGGTCACGCTCAGGTCGACCCATTCGTACGCGCCACCGGCCCGGCGGACCCGGCCCTGCATGCGGTGCACGGTATCCGGGGCCTGCAACGCCCGGCGGAACAGCGCACGCGCCTCGCTCTGGTCGTCAGGGTGCAGCACCGACGCCGCCTCGAGGCCGAGCCGGGCGTCGGGCGGGAAGCCGAGAACCCTCCTGACACTGGGGCTGTCGTAGGTGATCCTGCCGTTGGCGTCGAGCAGGGTGACGACGTCCGAACCGTTCTTCACGAGCGCGGCGAACCGCTCCTCGCCGCGTCGACGCGTCATCTCCGCCCGATGGTTCATGGCGCTGAGCGCGACACCGGCGATGAGAATCATGCCGAGAAGGGTGATGTCCGATTTGAAGTTGCCGCTGCGGATCGGGCCATAGAAATCCGACAGGGTACGACTGCTGTAGATGGCCCAACCACCGGGCAGGCCGGTCACCACAAACGCCACCATCTTCCGGCCGTCCCGGTCGTACTCCACCGCAACCGGCTCCATGGGGGTCGCGTTGGCGATGGCCGCCCGGACGGCCGGTTCGACCGGTGCGGCGATCCGCTTGATGTCACTCACCGCGGCGAAGACGCCGCGACTGTCCACGATCGCCCCGGTTTCTCCGGCGCCCGCGAACCGATCCGTGTACGCCTGCAGGTGGCTTCCGACGGCTTTGGTGTAGCCGACGAGGACGCCGCGCGGCTGACCGCCCACAATGACCGGCACGCCGGCCGCGGTCAACGGGACGCCGCGTACGGTCATCACCGACGAAAAGCCCGGCTGCCCGGCGGTCAGACCCTCGCGCAGACTCGCGTAGCCGGGGTCGTCCGCCGCCGGCAGGCCGGGTTCGTCGGCGTCGACGTTGAGGATGTTGCCCTGCAGGTCGGCAAGCGCCGCTCCGTGCGGAAAGAACGCCGCTTTGCTCCGGAAATCCTTGAGCAGTCTCTGGTCACCGGGGTCCCCTGCGCGCAGGCTGAATGAGTGCACGTTGCTGTAGTGGGCCAGCTCGCTGGCGGACAGGAGCAGGTACTGGCTCCCCAGGTTGGCGACGGTACGCGACAGGTTGGCGGTGTCCTGCCGGTGGATGTCCTCCGCCGTCCGCTGCGCGGCACTGTTCATCTGCCAGCCGACCACACCGATGGCAACGAGCAACCCAATGCTCGCCACGAGCGCAAACCGCCTCTTGAGCCACACGGTGGCCGTCCTCCCGCAACACGCCCTGGTTTCGGATGGCGGTGCGGAATCCTTCTTGGAGCTTCATGACTGTTAGCAGTCTTGCAATGAGCGGCACTCACGCCACTGAACTCACCAACCCGCTGCCGTCAGCAGCAGGATCTCCGCCGTTGCTGGCGGCAACGGACAGACACGAAGGCGCTTCCCGCAGCGCCGTGCACAAGCGTAATAAAAATTGCACTCGGCGCAGTCAGCTGCCCGTGCGGCCCACCCCGGGCGAATAGCCGACAATCAGATAGATGAATATCGTCAGCTATACTGTCGATCACTCCGGTGGCCACCATGCCGGACGCCTTCGAACGCGACGGGCTTGAGCTGGGCGACCTGGTAACGGTCCACCTGGCCGTCGGTATCCGACCAGCCGTCAGCGCGCTTCGAGGAACGTCGCGCTGGTGAGATCGACGCCTTGGATGTCGCACTCCGGTATCGGCAAGGCGATTCTGGGTACTCCTTTCCCAGGTCCCCTGATGCTGGGGCAGCACGATCACCCGGAGGTGCGGCATGAGCGCCAACCCAGAAGCCGGCCTGCCGGAGTCGGTGCGGATACCGGACGAGGATCCCCGGCTCGTGACCGGACCGCCCGAACCCTCCAGCTTGGTGATCTCAATACCGCGCCCTACCGCCGACGGCGAGGTCGTGGTTTCGCTGGACGGTGAGCTCGACATCGACGCCGCGGCCCGGGTCCGGCTGGCCCTCATCGGCGCTGCCCGTGCGGCAGGCTGCCGCCTCCTGCGGGTCGACCTCAACGCGGTGCCATTCGCCGATTCCGTCGGCCTGGGCGCTCTCACCGCGGGTTGCCGGGCGGCCATCGCCGCCGGCGTCACCTTCACGATGATCAACGCTCAGCCCCAGGTGCGACGCGTACTGGAAGTCACCGGCCTCGCCGGCCCCCTGGGCCTCGTCCCCGCCACCGTACGTCCGCGCACGACACCGCCGTGACAGTTGTTGGGTGGCTGCGCGCCCGGCCCAAGGCAAAGCGCCTATCCGACTAGCGGAATGAGCGCGCGGCCGTCAGGACTGGTTGGCCGACCTCCACCCCTGCTGGTGCAGCCGTTCGAACCCGTCGAGCAGCAGGTCGAGCGCGAACTCGAATTCGAACTGGTCGTCACAGCCCTGGCCCACGACCGACCCTTCGTCGTGGGCGGGGCCGGTGGCGATCTCCGCGATGTGGGGATACCGGCCTGACAGCTCGCGGAACGCGGCTGCCGCCTGCTCCGGGTCAGCGGGTAGCGGTGAGCCGGGGAACAGTTCCTGGGTAAACCCCCACACCCGGCTGCCCAGCGCGTGCATCACGTGGTGGGTGAGGTCGACGGAGAAGCCGCCGGCCCGGAACATGCCGACGACGGAGTTCAGGTAGTCCAGTACGACCAGGGTGGGTCGGGGGCGGGACTCGATGACGCTCGACGCCCAGGGGTGGCGCAGCAGTACCCGTCGGGCCGAGAGGATGCGCTGGCGGATCGCGGCCTTCCAGTCGGCACCGCCGGCCGGCGGGTCGATCTGGCCGACGATGACGTCGACCATGCCGTCGAGGAGCTGCTCCTTGTTGGCCACGTGCCGGTAGAGCGCCATCGGCACAACGCCCAACTCCTGGGCGAGGTTGCGCATGCTCACCGATTCAATCGCGGCGTCGTCGGCGAGCGCGACGGCGGCGCGCAGCACGCGGTCCCGGTTGAGCGGGGCCCGGCGCGCGCCGTCCACCTTCTGGGCCATTTCAACCGCCTTCCCGTTAGTACCGGCACCCGCCCTTGACGGTGTACGGCGTACACCTTACCGTGGCGATGCAGGTGTACGCCGTACACCTGCATCGCTGACCGAAGGGACCGAGCCGTGACCTCCTCCACCAAGCGCTCATGGCTGGTGCCCGTCGGGCTGATCCTGCTCAGCGCCGTTCCGGTGATCGCCGGCGCCGCCCGGGTCGCCCAGCTCACCGGCGGCGGGCCCGTCACCCCGGACAACGCCCGGTTCTTCGCCTCGCCGGCACCCGTGGTGGTGCACATCGTCAGCGTCACCCTGTACAGCCTCCTGGGGGCGTTCCAGTTCTCCCCCGGCTTCCGTCGCCGCAGACCCGGCTGGCACCGCATCGCGGGGCGACTGCTGGTCCCGTGCGGGCTCGCCGCGGCGCTGTCGGGTCTGTGGATGACGCTGTTCTACCCGCGCCCTCCCGCCGACCACGTGCTGCTGACCCCGATGCGGCTCGTCTTCGGCTCGGCCATGGTCGCCTGCATCGCCCTCGGCTTCGCCGCCATCCGGCGCCGGGACATCACCCGCCACCGCGCCTGGATGGCCCGGGGCTACGCGATCGGCCTCGGCGCGGGCAGCCAGGCCCTGACACACCTGCCATGGATCCTGCTGGTCGGCCAACCGACCGGGCTCACCCGGGCGTTGCTGATGCTCGCCGGCTGGGTGATCAACCTCGCCGTGGTCGAATGGGCGCTCCGCAGGCGGCCCGCCAGGCCAACCAGAACCGTCGCAACCCTTACCGACGCTCGGGTGGGCAGCCTTGCCCACCAGGAGATCTAGGCAGGACCCAGCTACAGCTCGCTGCTGGACCGGGCGCCGATGAAGGCGATCAGGTCCGGATCGCTCGACACCAGCCGGTGGACCTCCTCGCCGCCGTCGCACGTCAGCAGAGCGATCGAAACTCCCGACGGCGTCCGGGACACCACCCGCCAGACGGCACCGGACTCCTGCCAGCGGCGCACGATCTCGACCGGCGCCTCCGGTCGGCCAGCACTCCCGGTAGGGCGCGGTGTGGTCATGGCCTCCCCTAACTTGTGCAGGGTTCCTGTGACCGCCCACGGTAGACCGCCCCACCGACACCTCCGCGGTTGCGCGCAAGCGGTCCGTATCGGCGCTCGCACGGCACTACCCGATGAGCTTCGCCGCGGCCAGGTCGGCATCGCGCTTGGCGGTCGGCACCGAGCTGGTCAGGCCGGCGTGGGCTGGGCGCGGTCGGTGGCGAGCTTGTCCGCGAGAGCCAATCCGAAAGCGCTGGCTCACGGCAGCGGCTGGTCGGCGCGGAGCGCCTGTCGATGCGTGGCGAGGACCCGGTAGGCGCGGTTCTCGATCTCCGCCACAGCGGCCCGGGAGACGCCGGTCGGCCAGGTCTCTCCCCGCGCCGTGTCCTCGGCGGTTCGCAGCGCGACGAGCGCGTCGCGCAGCTCTTCCGTCGCGGCGAGACCCTTGCCGGCGTGGTCCGAACCGGCCCACACCATGGCCGCCCGGCAGCGCTCCATGGCGTCGCGCAAGGTGACGGTGGCGTGTGGATGGGCCACCACGAGCGCAGCGCTCAAGCCGATGAGGATCCCCAGCGCGACCCCGGCGGACCGGTCCGTGACCAATTCGTACGTGGAGCTCGGGCGGAGCAGGTCGCTGAGCAGCATGGTGACCGGCGTGATGAACAGGACCCCGAGGGCGTAGTTACGACTGAGGAACACCTCGATGCCCAACTGCATGAGAACGACCAGGGCGGCGATCATCAGCGGGGCGGGGTGAGCCATCAGCAGGAGCGCCACGAGCAGTAGCCCACCGGCGGTGCCCAGACCGCGCTGGATGCTGCGGTGCCAGGTCATCTGTACGTGGGTGGCCTGCAGCACGGCCACCGCGGACACCGGCGCCCAGTACGGGTGGCCAATGTGGAGCATCAGCGCCACCGCGCCGGCCACACCGGCCCCCAGCAGCACTCGGCCGGCGGTGAGCAGCCGTAAGACCGCGGCGTGCCGGGCGTTCCGCCGCTGCAGGGCGACGACCTCGGGCGGCAGCGCCGTCGAGGAGGACCGCTCATCGTCGAAACGGTCAGTACCGCGGGAGTCCCGCAACCGCAAGGTCGTGCGGCGCAGCGCTGAGGCTTCCTGGCGTAGCGCGGGCACCCGCGCTGCGATGCCCGCGTGCCCGGGAGCGAGCACCGCGTCGGTGAGCAGCGCCTCGGCCCAGTGCAGCAAGCTGTGCAGTTGCCTTCGGGGTACGGGAGGAGCCGCCTGGATGAACGCGCTGGCGCGGTTGATGGCCGTGTGCGCGCGGTGCCAGTGCCGGGGCGTGACCGCTTCACCCAGGGCGATCACCTCCGCGGTGGTCGCCAGCGCAGCGGCGGTGGCGCGGCGCTCCGGCCGGTGCGGATCCGCCAGCCCACCCAGCATGGCTACGCACCAGGAAATCGCTGCACCACCGGCGGCCAGCAGTACCCGGGTGACGACGTCCGCCGCCCCGGTGGGCAGCTGGGAAGGTGCGGCGAAGGCGAACAGGAACATCCACGCACCAGGAGGACCCAGGCCCGCCTTGTCGCATCCCCACTTGGCCACCGCCGCTACCACGGCGACCGCGGCGACCCACCACCAGCCCGTCAGGTACAGGGCGCTGGCGCTGCCCAGCCCGACCGCGGCCACGAACGACGCCCCGACGCCGGCCAGAATCCGCGCCCGAGACCGATAGGGGCGGTCGGTGGCGTACAACCCGGTGAAAGCGCCGAACGCGGCGAAGACAGCAATCTTCGGATGCCCTGCCAGCACCAGCGCGAGCAGCGGCAGCCCCATGGCCAGAGCTGATCCGACCGCGGTGGCTAATCCCCGGTCGGATCCCTGCACCGTGAGAACCGTGGGCCAGGAGTGGGGCGTACCCTGCTTGCCCTCCGCCCGCTGCCGCACGAACCAGATCCTAGGCACGCACAGCAACCGCACCGTCACTCAACCCGCGCGGGCGTGTCCCGAGACTCAACTCTCGTCGCACCCGGCCCCTCACCGCGGACGCCCGTACGCCTACCTGCCGGCCATGACGGCCCACCCGGACCCGACGGCGCGGTGACCAATCGGCAGATGCCGCCGCACACCCCCTCAATGGGAGCCGATCCGCACGCACGGCAACGGTCAGCCGTTTGTGCAGAACGGACCGCGACCCACATCACGCATTTTTGGTCATTTTTACCCATAGCGCGGTCGCGCATTTTTGGTCATGATTATCCGTACAGCGGTCAGCAAATGAGCCGCGCACGGAACCTTAAAAGTTCCCTACCTTTGATACTTCGGTGCGTTACTATTCGATTACTCAAAGTGCCCCCGCTTTTGAGCCGGGCAGAATCAGCGGATTTTTCCGCTCTACCGATGAGTAATCGGACTCATGTTGGATGCCCTATGCGCCCGATAGTCGTAGTACGCAGTCTTTTCGGTTAGACAGCATGGCTGGTCACCGGGTCACGAATTGTCGGAACGTCACGTGCCAAGATCGGAACGTCACCGACGAAGATCGGAACGTCACCCACAGAGACCCGAAGATCTCTTCGCTCCGACGCAGCCCCCACATATCGTTTTATCGAGCTTGTCGGTGAACCCTGCCCAACGCTCGTAGCACCGCAGTGGTCCATGCCCACCTAGGCGTGGACCACGTTGAACCGGGTGAAGGAAGGCGACATACGGCGCCACTTCCGTCGGGAATGAGTTGCAGCCCGACGGAGGATCCCGCATCACACCCGGTCCATCTCACCCGTCCGACCCGGGTCGGACGGCGGCCGAGTAACACGAAGGGCGGAGCCTTTGCGGAGGTGTTGAGAGTTCAGGAGCGTGGCGCCCGATTCTGGTCGCCTGCCTTCGGCATCAATCCGCCACGTCTCGCGCCATTTCTCAGTCACACGTTCGTCGGGCTTAGGCCATCCCGCCCGGACAGGAATCAACGGGATCCCCCCTTGCCTTGGCAAGCCGAATTCCTTTGCTCGTAGCTGTCGCAGTGTGACCGCAACGTTACGCTGCGTAAATATATAGACGCTTATCGATATAGTCGCCATTTTTCCGAGCCCTCCGGCATGGGCGTCATGCCTGACGTCGATGGGCTCGCGACCCCGCGCTTTGGGTCACCTCTTCAGGAGAAGGGTTCCGTGTTCCAAATTTTCTACAACGTCTGGTCCTGGATCGTGCAGGCCGTGGGTGAGACGTCGTGGCGTGACCTGATGCCGCTGGGGCTAGCGGGCATCTTCGTCTGGGCGCTGTGGCTGTACCGGGCCGTGATGTCGCGTTTCGCGAAGCCGGTGGTCAATGACTTTCGCACCACTGTTTCGGTGGTCGTCCCGGCGTACCGCGAGGACCCCGACATTCTGCTCGAGTGCCTGGACACCTGGCTGGCACAGAACCCTACCGAGATCATTATCGTGCCCGACGTGGCGGACGTCGAGGTCCAGCAGCGGCTGGCGGCGGTCCGGGATCCACGGGTACGGGTCCTGGTCTTCGAACACCGGGGCAAGCGGTCGGCGTTGGGCGTGGGAATCCGGGCGGCCACGAGCGAGCTGATTGTCTTGGTCGACTCGGATACCCGGTGGACTCCAGGCCTGCTGGACGCCGTACAGATGCCGTTCATCGACCCGTCGGTGGGTGGGGTGGGCACCCAACAGAACGTCTATCAGCGCACCACCAGCGTCTGGCGTCGCCTCGCCGACTGGCTGGTGAATCTGCGCTACTACGACTACGTGCCCGCGATGGGCAAGGCCGGTGGGGTCGCCTGCCTGTCCGGCCGGACGGCGGCGTACCGGCGGGCGGCGGTCATGCCGGTGCTGCAGAACCTCGAGAACGAGTTCTTCCTCGGCCGCAGATGCGTCGCCGGCGACGACGGCAGGCTCACCTGGTTGGTGCTCTCTTCGGGCTACCGGACGGTGCACCAGTCGTCGGCGCACGCGCTGTCGATGTTCCCGTCGTCGTTTCGTGCCTTCGTCAAGCAGCGGGTGCGCTGGAGCCGCAACTCCTACCGGTGCTATCTGACCGCGCTGTGGAAGGGCTGGCTGTGGCGGACCCCGCTGGTCACCAAGATCACCGTCCTCCAGATTCTGCTGACCCCGGTGACCATGGGCATGGCACTGGGGTACTTGCTGTTCAGCCGCCTCGAGCTGACGCCACGCGGCATCGTCCTGGCGCTGATCTGGTTACTGGTCGGCCGCGGGATCCGCGGATACTCGCATCTACGGCGCTATCCCAAAGAGATTGTGCTGCTACCTGCGCTCGCCGTGGTGGTCATCATGATCTCGCTCCCCGTCAAACTGTACGCATTCGTGACCATGAACAAGCAGGGCTGGCTGACCCGCACCAGCAACCAGATCGGCGGCGAAGGACAGAACGCGGCCTCCCTGTCCAGCGGCAGAGCGCGGGTTCCGGCGGGGGTGCGCTGACGATGGCCGTGAAGATTCACTGGATCCGACGCAGCGTCGCGATCGGCCTGCTCGTGGCGGCCGGGTCGGCATGGCCGCCGGCAGCGGTAACCGCCGCCCCGATCCATCCCGTGACGGAGGCGCCGACGACCGGCGCCGAACGTCAGGCCGCGCTGGTCAACGACGAGGACCGCCGGCTGTTCCAGGTACGTGCGGTGACGGCGGTGGCGCCAATCAAGGGCGGTGTGAACTGGACCAAGCCGTATCGGCTGGACACCGGTAGCGGCTACACCCTGGTGCTCACCCAGCAGAGCGCCGATTACACGATCGCCGACCTGCTCAGGCTCGCACCGCAGACCTTCGTCCGGCAGGGCGACGGGTCCTACCTGCTCACCGAGAACCTCTACCTGAACGCCGGGGCCAAGCTTCAGCTATCCAACCCCGGCGGTCTCACCCTGCGCCTGGCCAGCACCAGCAATGGATTCGTCTCCATCGTGTCGTTCGGCGGGCGCCTCTCGGTGGAGGGCACCCCGCAGGCGCCAACGACCATCACGAGCTGGGATACGCGCGCCAACAAACCGGATACCGATGTCAACGACGGTCGGGCCTACATCCGGGCCATCGGTGGGCAGTTCTCTATGACCTACGCGAAGGTCTCCAACCTGGGGTTCTGGAGCGGCCGTACCGGCGGCCTCAGCCTGACCGGAACGGACCGGCCCAGCATCGGCAACGTCGATGGCCCCGGGCCGATGAGCAAGGGCCAGCGCCGCCGGGCGGAGGCCGCCGGCCAGGACCCGGCCAAGGCGGAAGCGCCGCCCAGCGCTGGTGATGTGGTTGCCCAGCCCAGCGGCCCCCTGGTCACCCCCGACAGCCGATTCACGGTGCCGGGCCAGTCGTACATCTCCGGAAAGATCAGCCACTCCACCATCAGCGGCAACACGTTCGGGCTGTTCGTGTCGAGTGCCAATGGCATCAACATCAGTGACACTACGGTGGAGGACAGCCTCGAAGGTGGCGTTCTGATGCACCGGTACGTCACCGGCGCTGTCATCGAGCGGACGACCTCGCGACGCAACGGCGGCGCCGGTTTCGTCGTGTCGCGAGCGACGCGGGAGGTACGTATCAGCGGCTCGACCGCCGAGGGCAACGGCGGCAACGGGTTCACCCTGAGCGGACAGCCGCTGGCCACAGGCCCGTCAGCCTCCGGCGAATCGACCGCCAGCTACGGCTCGAACTCGGTCTCCAACAGCACTGCCAGGGACAACAAGCACTACGGCATCGAGATCCTCGGCGGGATGGATGTTGGCGTACAGAACAACACCGTCGTCGGCAGTGACATGGGCATCGTCGCCCGCCACGGAGCTGAGAAAGTCGCGATCACCGGCAACCGGCTGCGCGGGCAGCACCGACAGGGAATCGCCGTCCGCGACGGCGTCACCGCAGCCACCGTCACCGGTAACGTGGTGGAAGGCGTGAAGACCGCCATCTACGTCCGGGATTCGGCTGCCGAAGTTCGTGGAAATACGATCCAGCAAGCGACCAGCCACGGCATCACCTTCATCGGCCAGACCCGCGGTTCGGTCATCTCTTACAACGTGGTCGCCGGGGTCGGTCCGAGCGCGCTCGACACGGGCCGAGCCAACTCCGACATGGTAATTTCCCGGAATCAGACCTTCGCGTGGCACGACACCAGCTCCTTCTGGGTCAAGTTCCGGCACTACGCGAGCCCGATGACACTGCTGTGGACGGGGATTCTGTTGGTGATCCTCTTCGCCGCGATGAAGGGCGGCCCCAGGGTTTCGGGGAGACGGTCGGCGCGCCACCCGTACGCTGACAAGGCGCCGCTGCCCTCCCCGCCGCCGCGGGAGCTTGCCCGCGCCGGTGGGTGGGGCAACTGGGTCCAGGTCCGGTGATTGAACGCATGACGGAAAACGCCCCCGGCGGCACAGGACCGGACGGACTGGTCCAGCTCTGGCACCGGCTCCGCGGTACGCGGCCCACCCTCGCCACCTGGCTCTCGGTCGCCGCGGTGGCCATCGCGGTGATCGCGCTGGTCGTCGCCCTCGCCTCGAGCGGTGGAGCAGAGCGGGCCAGCGATGCGCGCGGACAGGCGAGCCAGGCCCGCAAGGCGAGCCCGGAGGTCACGGCGCCCCTCGGCGCCGCCCCGGCATCCGGGAGCGCAAAGCCTGTGCCGACCGGCCCGGTACCTCAGCCGAGCGGTTCCACGCCCACCGAGAACCGCGGCTCGGAGAGCGTGACCTGCCCGCCCGCCACCGTCCGGGTCAGCGACGCCAAGTCGCTCGAAACGGCCCTCAGCGGCGCGGCACCGGGTACCAGCATCTTGATGGAGGACGGCGTCTACGCCGGGCGATTCGAGGCCAGCGTGTCCGGTACCGCGGAGAAGCCGATCTTCCTATGCGGGAGCGCTGGGGCGGTCATCGACGCCGGTGACATCAACGGCGGCTACGCCTTCCACCTCAACGGGGCCAGCTACTGGAGGCTTGTTGGGTTCACCCTTCGCAACGGGCAGAAGGGATTGATGGCCGACCGGGTGCAGCGAACGGTGATCCAGGGGCTGACGGTCGAGCAGATCGGGGACGAGGGAATCCACCTGCGGACGTTCAGCACCGACAACATCGTCGAGAACAACACCGTCCGCAAGACCGGACTGCGCCGCGAGAAGTTCGGCGAGGGCATCTACATCGGCAGCGCGCAGTCCAACTGGTGCGAGCACAGTGGCTGCAACCCCGATCAGAGCGACCGCAACATCATCCGCAGAAACACGATCAGTGAGACGACCGCCGAGGCCGTCGACATCAAGGAAGGCACCAGCGGAGGCACCGTCGTGGGAAACACCTTCGACGGGAGCTCGCTGAGCGACTCAGCCGCTGACTCCTGGGTCGACGTCAAGGGAAACGGCTGGCTGATCGAGGGCAACGTCGGGCGGAACAGCCGTGAAGATGGATTTCAAACCCACCAGATTCTCTCCGGCTGGGGAACCGACAACGTCTTCAAAGCCAATACAGCCGAAGTGAACGGCGCCGGATGGGGATTCCACTTCGCCCCGGCCAACGGAAATCGGGTCAGTTGTGACAACAAGGTGACCGGCGCGGCCAAGGGCTTCGCCAACATCACCTGCGCCTGAGCCCTTCCGCACGCATGAATCCGGCCGGCGGCTCCCTAGCCATGCCGGCTATCGAGACGATCCTTGGAGATCCACCATGACGCTTCCATACCCCCACATCCAATCGCTGTCCGCGTTCGCGCGGGTCACTCCGCCGTCAGGCGCGCCGCGGCCCCGGCTGACGTTCCTGGGCACCGGATACCTCGGTGCTACCTACGCGATCTGCTTCGCCGAACTCGGCTACGAGGTGATCGGATTCGATGTCGACGAGGCGAAGATAGCCAAGCTCGCCGGCGGCGAGGTCCCGTTCCACGAGCCCGGCCTGAACGAGCTGCTGCGCAAGAATCTCGCCTCACGCCGGCTGCGGTTCTCCACCTCCTATGAGGAGGTCGCCGAGTTCGGCGACGTGCACTTCGTCTGCGTCGGCACGCCGCAGCGGGCAAACGGGATGGGCGCCGACCTGTGCTATGTCGAGGCCGCCGTGTCCGAGCTCGCCCCGCATCTGACGCGCAAGGCGCTCATCGTCGGAAAGTCGACCGTTCCGGTGGGTACCGCCGAGTGGGTCGAGGAGCTGGTCGAGAAGCACGCGCCGGCGGGGCTGGGCGTCGAGGTCGCCTGGGCGCCGGAGTTCCTGCAGGAGGGCTTCGCCGTTGAGGACGTACTGCGCCCGAACCGGATCGTCTTCGGCGCCAAGAGTGAATGGGCGACCGGCATGCTCTACGCCGCGCACGACGGGATTTTCGACCTGGCGGTCACCGAAGACCGTGAGGTGCCGGTGGTAGTCACCGACTTCGCGACGGCCGAGCTGGTCAAGGTTGCGGCGAATGCCTTCCTGGCCACCAAGATCTCGTTCATCAACGCGATGGCCGAGGTCTGCGAGGCCGCAGGCGCCGACGTCACCCAGCTGTCCCGGGCGATCGGGTACGACCCCCGCATCGGTAACCGGTTCCTGCAGGCCGGCCTCGGCTTCGGCGGTGGCTGCCTGCCCAAGGACATCCGCGCGTTCCAGGCCCGCGCACAGGAGCTGGGCGCCGGCGAGGCGCTGCGGTTCCTGCACGAGGTGGATCTGATCAACCAGCGGCGGCGCCAGCGCGTCGTCCAGCTCGCCGCCGAGCTGCTGGGCCGCAAGCAGGGTCCCGCCGGCCCGGACCTGTCGAAGGCCCGGATCGCCGTTCTCGGCGCCACCTTCAAGCCCAACTCCGACGACATCCGCGACGCACCGTCCCTGGCGGTCGCCGGCATGCTGGCCAGGGCGGGGGCCGACGTCCACGTCTACGACCCGCAGGGCATGGAGAACGCCCGCCGGGCGCTTTCGGACCTGACCTACGAGACCAGCATGGACGACGCGGTGCGCGGCGCCGACCTGGTGTGCGTCCTGACGGAGTGGGCCGATTTCCGCAACGCCGACCCGGTCGCGCTGGGCGAGATCGTCGGCGCCCGCCGCGTGATCGACGGCCGCAACTGCCTGGACCCGGCGCTGTGGACCAGCGCCGGCTGGCAGTACCGCGGAATGGGCCGCCCGAGGGTCGAGGCCTGATTCGCCGTCGCCCGTCCGCTGCAGGGTCTCGCTCGTGCTCGCGCATTGAGCGAGGCCCTGCGGCCGGGCCGATATCCGTCCACCTTCAGGGGAGAATTGCACCTTATGCACCCTGATGTGTGGCTATTCATTCAAGAAAACGAAATTAAGCCAGCGAAGCATTAAAGATCGTTCGCGAGTCTGTCGATGGCGAGCGCAGGAGTTCCCTGCCCTCGTGAGGATGAAGATGACAGTGAACGATGTCAGCGAAATGAGTCGCAGCGCACGGTACCGGCAGACTGCGCTCGGATTGGGTGCTCGGCACTCCCGTACCCTGCGACTGACCGTCGCTGCGGTTGCGGCCACGGTTGTCGTCGGCGGAATTGGCGCTGGTGTCGCACTGGCCACACCCGCCCCCGCCATCACCGCAAATGGTCGCTCGCTGCAGGGAGCGACCGTCGGCACCACGTTCACCGCCGACGTCACCGGCGCGTCGAGCAACCTCACACAGGCCAAGTTCATTCTCGACGGCGTCTACCTGGGAACGGACGAGTCGGCGCCATTCTCCTGGCCGATCACCACGACGAGCGGCTCGCACACGCTGAAGGTACGCGCCGAGGGCTCGACAGGAGCCCAGGTGCGCCTGGAGGCGACGTTCACCGTGAAGACCGGGACGGTCCAGCCGGCTCCGGGCTCCCCCGCCTCCCCGTCCCCGAACCGCACGGCCAAGCCGGTTCCGCCGCAGGCGGACACCCCGGCCACGACCGACCCGGCGGGTCCGGCGCCGACCGCGACCGCCGCCCCGGTTCCCTCGGCCACCGCCACCACGCCACCCGCCGGGTCCGCCCGGGTGTGGAGCGTCAGCACGGTCGACGGGATCCGCCAGGCACTGGCCAACGCCAAGCCCGGTGACGTGGTGAACGTCGCCGACGGCGAGTACACCTTCAAGCCGCGCCTCGTCGCGTCCGCCAGCGGCACGAAGAACGCGCCGATCACCCTGCGGGGCTCCCGCAAGGCGGTCCTGCGCACGAAGAACACTTCCGGCGACTACGGCCTGTGGATCACCGGTAGCTACTGGCGGGTCGAGGGCCTCACCGTCGCCCACGCCAGCAAGGGCATCGTCCTGGACCGTTCGGTCGGCACGGTCATCGACGGCGTCGAGGTCTACGACATCGGCGCCGAGGCCGTCCACTTCCGCACGTGCTCCACCGACGGCGTGCTGCGCAACTCGTTCATCCACGACACCGGGGTGGAGAGCCCCCAGTACGGCGAGGGCGTGTACGTCGGCTCGGCGAACAGCAACTGGTCTTCGTACAAGTGCACCGACCCGGTCAGTGGCCAGACGGTCGGCGACAACTCTGAGCGGGTGACCATCGAGAACAACCTGTTCCGCGACATCACCGCGGAGGGCGCCGACCTCAAGGAGGGCACCGACTCGGGCGTGCTGCGCAACAACCGTTTCGAGCACACCGGGTTCTCGGGGGCGAACTCGGCCGACTCCGCCGTGGATGCCAAGGGCAACAACTGGCTGATCCAGGGCAACGTCGTGACCGACAACATCCGCCCCTGGGTCAAGGACGGCGTGGCTAGGGCGAACGCCTTCCTGGACGCGTTCCAGACCCACGCCGTGTACGCCGGCTACGGCACCGGCAACGTGTTCACCGGCAACGTCGTCGAAGGTGCCGTGTCCGGCTTCGGGATTGCCATGTACCCGGCACTGGCGAACGTCGCGCGCTGTGACAACAGTGCGCCGCGCGCGGCGCTCGGCCTGGTCGGAAACCAGCGCAAGCCGGTGGCCTGCGTTCGCTGACCGGAGACCGGGGTAGCCGCAGCCCCGAGTGCCAGCCGCCCGCGGTCCGCCGGACCGCGGGCGGCTGGCGTTCTTTCGACTCAGCCCTGCCACCCCGTACTCATCGCGCAAGCCCGGCGCCGGGCGCGGCGTAGCTGGCTGTGTGCCGGGTAGCCGCAAGGCATGAAACTCGGGTACTTCCTGTCGTGCGAAGAGTACTCACCCGCCGAGCTGATCGAGCAGGCCAAAGCGGCCGAGCAGGCCGGCTTCGAGGCGCTGTCGATCTCTGACCACTACCATCCCTGGCTGGACGAGCAGGGCCAGAGCCCGTTCGTCTGGTCGATGATCGGCGCGGTCAGCCAGGTCTGCTCGCTGCCGATCACCACCGCGGTGACCTGCCCGACGGTCCGGATCCACCCCGCGATCATCGCCCAGGCAGCGGCCACCAGCGCGGTGGTCACCGGAGGAAAGTTCACCCTCGGCGTGGGTACCGGCGAAGCGCTCAACGAGCACATCCTCGGTGATCCCTGGCCGACGGCGGGCGTCCGCCTCGCCATGCTCGAAGAGGCCGTCGACATCATCCGCAGACTGTGGGAGGGCGGGTTCATCACCCACCACGGCGAGCACTACGACGTCGAGAACGCGCGGATCTACACGCTTCCCGACAAGCCGCCGAAGGTGTACATGTCCGCTCTCGGGCCCAAGGCTGTCAAGGTGGCCGCGCGGATCGCTGACGGGTACATCGGCATCACGCCAGACCGCGAGCTGGTGCAACGGTTCCGCGACCTCGGCGGCGGCGACAAGCCGGCGCAGGGCGGGTTCAAGGCGTGCTACGCGCGTACCGAGGACGAGGCGACGCGGATCGCGTACGAGAAGTGGCGCACCATGGCGCTCCCCGGTGAGCTCCCCATCGTGCTGCCGTCACCCCGTCACTTCGAGCAGGCGAGCGAGCTGGTCACGCCGGAGATGATCAAAGACCTGTTCGTACTCGGCGCCGAACCCGGCCGGCACGTGGCGATGATCGAACAGTACGACCGGGCCGGCTTCGATGAGGTGTACGTGTCGAACATCGGCCCGCACTATCGCGAGCTGTGCGACCTGTACGCCCAGGAGGTCCTCCCCCGCGTACGACGCCGGGAGACCGTCGGCGCCTGACCGTCGGGCAGAGGTCCCGCAGCCACCGTAGTTTGCCGACGGTGAAGGACCTCCGCACCCCGTCGTCCTGGTGCACGGCACCTTCACTCCGTACACGTCGGCGTTCCCGTCACCGGGTTGCTGTAACCCCGCACTGACCGGACGCGATGCGAGCCGTCCCCCATCCGAGGGACGGCCGAGGAGTAAATAATTAACCCTTTTGAATAAAGGCTACCGCTCAGTAGTTACGGAACGCATCCTGATCGTTACTAACTCCTCACCAGGGAGCGCAGCGATGCAGCGACAGGATGACAACCCCCCGAGACCCAGCCGACCGTCCTCATCCCGACCACGGCGCATGAGCCGGCTCCTCACCGCCGCCACGGCGGTCGTCGCGCTCGCCCTGACCAGCGTCGGCGTACTCGCGCCGAACGCGTGGGCCACCGAGCGGGGCCTGGCGCCGACGGCCTCGAACATCACCGGCAACGGCAGCTACAGCGTCACGTCGGCGACCATCACCGGCCAGAGTGGATTCGGCGGCGGTGTGGTGTACTACCCGACCGCGAGCGAGAAGTTCCCCGTCGTCGCGATCTCCCCCGGTTACACCGAGCGGTGGTCGCCGTTCGCCTGGATCGGCACCCGCCTGGCGTCGTGGGGCTTCGTGGTCGTCGGCATCGAGACCAACTCGACCCTCGACCAGCCGGACAGCCGCGGCACCCAACTGATTAACGCTCTGGACTGGGCGAGCAACTCCGCCCCGCAGGCCGTCCGGGACCGGGCCGACTCGACGCGGCAGGGCGTGTCCGGGCACTCGATGGGCGGCGGCGGCACGCTGTCGGCCATGAACCAGCGCCCGTCCATCCGCGCCGGCGTACCGCTGGCCCCGTGGCACACCACCAAGTCCTGGCCGAACGTCAAGAACCCGGTCTTCATCATGGGCGGCCAGAACGACACCGTCGCGCCGCCCTCGCAGCACGCGATCCCGTTCTACAACGGCGTCGGCTCCACGGAGAAGGTGTACCTCGAGCTGGCCGGGGCCGGGCACAACTTCCCGAACAGCGCCAACCCCGACGTCTCGAAGGCGCTGGTGTCGTGGTTCAAACGGTTCCTCGACGACGACACCCGGTTCAGTCCGTTCGCCTGCGACTGGAGCGGCAGCGCGTACTCCAAGTTCCTTAACACCTGTCCCGTCTGAGCTGTCCTCTTCAGGCGGCGCATCGCCGGTCGGCAACCGGCGATGCGCCGCCGACAGGTCAGCCGAGAACCAACGACACTCGGCCATCATGAACACCATCACGGCGTCCGTACGGGCAGCCGCTGCCGCCGCCCTGCGCTGACACGGTCGTGCGTCGGCGCGGGGCGGCGACTGGCCGTCCGGTTACCGAGGCTGCTCGGCCACGGCGAACTGCACCGTGCCCTGCCCGTCCACCGTCGCGTCCAACGTCTTGTCGTCGAGGAGTTCGGCGGCGTCGGGGTCCAGGAAGAGGCGTGCCCCCTCAGTGGCGACGACCTGGTCGCCTTCGACGGGCTCCGGTGCCACACTCAGCGCGAGCGCACCGGCCGCCGGATCGGCGGCGATGCGTAGGCCGCCCTCGGGTGCCGGCTGTTGGCTCGCGATGTCGCGGATCACCATCACGGCGTTGTTGGTCAGGGTAAGCATGGAAATACCTCGCGTTCCTGGTCTTGTCACCTGCGGCCCGCGCTGATGGCGGTACCGGGACACCGCGCTGTCGGCGGTGTCTGTGCACAGGAAGGGCCACTCGGCAGTCGCGCACACCTGGCAGGCGGGCATCGGAGTGGCGCCGGATACGGCTAGATCGGTCCTCTTCCGCAGATGATCGGGTCAACGGCCGTCCGAAACCCACGCTGCCCGCTTCAGGTGGATTCGTCAAGTCGGATGCGGAGCATCGGCGATCTTTCCCGCTTCCGGATGGATCGCGTCAGCGGTTGTCCGAGTGACCGAGCGAGAGCTCCGGTGCGATCCGGTCGCGCACCAGCCGCTTGAGTTCCGCGAGATCGGGAAAGCCGCTCGCCTTGCGCGACCAGATCGTCTCGTCGTCGAGCCTGATCTCGAACACGCCACCCGTCCCCGGCACGAGGGCAACCTCTCCGAGTCGGAGTCCGAACGTGGTGAGCAGCTCCTGCGCCGTCCAAGCGGCGCGGAGAAGCCAGCGGCACTGCGTGCAGTACTCGATCTCCAACCGCGGCCGTCTCGTCGTCACGACCCCGAGTATGCCGGGCGTACGTGCGACTCCGTCCGGGGTCCGCCACCTGCGGCGGTTAGCCGTCGGCCAGAGCGCCGGGTATCGTCCTGGGAACGCTCCCATCACAGTGCGTGCGCATTTTGTCACGCCCAGTTCCTGGAGGCCCCGTGTCTGCCCCCGTGTCACCTGGTCGCCGTCTGGCGCTTCGCGCGCTGACCGTCGCGGCAGCAGCTGCTGCGCTGCTCGCCACCGCCCTGCCGGGATCCGCCTTCGCTCACGGCTCGGTGACCGATCCGGCGTCGCGCGCGTACAGCTGCCTGAAACGGTGGGAGAACAACCACCAGGCCCCGGACATGGCCGCCCAGGACCCCATGTGCGCCCAGGCCTGGACAGCCGACCCGAGCGCGATGTGGAACTGGAACGGGCTGTACCGCGAGGGCGTCAAGGGCAACCACCAGGCCGCCATCCCGGATGGGCAGCTCTGCAGCGCCGGGCGCACCCAGAGCGGCCGCTACGCCGCGCTCGACGCGGTGGGCCCGTGGAAGGCCGCCCCGACGAACCGGAACTTCTCCGTGAACCTGTACGACCAGGCCAAGCACGGCGCGGACTACATCCGCGTCTACATCACCAAGCAGGGCTTCGACGCCACCAAGCAGCCCCTCGGCTGGAACGACCTGGAACTGGTGAGCCAGACCGGCAACACCCCCGCCACCAAGTGGAAGCAGGCTGCTGACGGCGGCGTTTCCATCTCGGTCGACGCCAACGCCGGCAAGCGCACCGGACAGCACATCGTGTACACGATCTGGCAGGCGAGCCACATGGACCAGTCGTACTACTTCTGCAGCGACGTGACCTTCCCCGCCAAGTAAGGCGAGCCGGCACGGTACCGGTCCGAGGGCGTCAGCGCCCCCGCCGTGGCGCAGACTTACGCGGGCTCGAGCCGCCGCGACGCGCATCTGTCCGCCGGGACCGTTCGGTGGGCGCCGCTGGCGGCTGAGCCCGCCCACGTGTCGTGTTAGCGGTCCGGCCACGGACGATCCCGATCATCTCCTCGACCAGGTCGGTGTACCGGTCGCGCGCCCATACCAGCCCGACGGATGATGTCGGGGCGTCGGTGACCACCCGGTACGTGAGGTCGCGGCGGTGGTACAGGCGGGCAAGGGACTGCGGAACCACGAGCACACCGACGCCCGCGGCGACCCATTCGACGGCCGCGGCCGTCGTGGCGGGGCGGTCCGCGGCCACGGTCACGGGCGCATCCGACCCGCCCGTCCAGTCGAGCACGTCGTCGAGGGGCCGCAGCAGCGTCTCGTCGGCGAGCTCCGCGACGGTCACCTCGTCGGCTGCGGCGAGCATGTGATCTTTCGGAACCACGACGACCGTCGCCTCGGTGTACAGCGGGATGGCGTGGAAGGTGTCCTGGTCGACCGGCAGCCGGGCAAGGCCGGCGTCGACCTGATCGGCCAAGAGCGTGGCGGCCTGGGCGGCCTCGGCGGGTACCACTTCCAGGTCCACCTCCGGCAACCGCTCGGACCACATGCGGCTCCACTTGGCCACGGTGATGCCGGGGACGATCAGCAGGCTGAACGTCGTGGGACGGGGATCCTCGGGGAAGGGCACCCGGTCAGGGTACCGAGAGCCCGTACCCGTGAGGTGATGGCGGGCACCCCGGTCCGGGCGATGTGCCCGGCTGGTTGCCAGGTCGATATCCTGATCAAGTGAGCAAACCGAAGAAGCCCCAGCTGATGAAGCCCGCCACGGCGGCGCAGAAGCTTGGCGTGTACCTGCCGGCCACGCCACGGGAGTTCCAGGAGGGCTCGGTGTCCCGCGAGGAGTTCGACGAGCTCCAGCGCAACCCCCCGCAGTGGCTCGTCGACCTGCGCCGGAACGGTCCCCACCCGCGGGATGTCGTCGCCGCGCGGCTGCGCGTGTCGAACAGCGGGCTAGCCCGCGCGGGGATGACCGAGCCGCTCACGACCGAGCAGATCGCGGCCCTCATCGCCGACCCGCCGGAGTGGCTCGAGCGCGAGCGCGAGTCTTACGCCGAGGTGCGGCGCGAGGAGCGGCGGTTGAAGGAACGTCGGGAAGAGACCGCCTAGACCACCAACGTGCTGCAGGCTCTTCTCACACGGGCGCACCGCCCGCCAATGTGGGCCGCTACCAGCGGAGACGTTTGCCGGATCCACTCGCACGGGTATCGGACAGCCATGGCAGAGCCGCATGTCACCCTCGAACAACCTGAGCTCGACCCAGCACCGGAAAAGCTGCGCGAGCCGCTGGAGGAGCAACTCAGCTCGGCCCTGCAACGGGCCACCGACGTCGTCTCCGACGACTACCACGGTGAGTCGGTCGACGAGGTCGCCGACCGGCTGCTGGCCGAGACTCGGGCAGCCTTGCATCCGGACATCGCCGAGGCCTTCCAGCCCGACCCGGCGGAGCTGCGGCGGGTAGCCGCGGTGATCGTAGGCCGCCACTGACCATGAGGTCCAGCGCAGCCGGCCAGCTAACGTGACCGGACCGCCGTCTCGATGCGATCGTCGACCGCTGCGCGCCAGCTGTGGACTTCATGGCACCGACGGTCGTCATGCGCTGGGGACTTTGTGGCGTTGGGGCGCGGTGGTAAAAATGCGTGATGATCGTCAATGCCGATTCGGACAAACAGCCCGCCGATCCATTCTCTGACCTCGACGCCTACGTCGGCCGGCCACGGGTCGGGGGGTTGTGGCTGTCGCCGGACGGCCGCCGGCTCGTTGTCGGCGTGGCGACGCTCGATCGCAAGAAGACCCGCTACACCACGGCGCTCTGGGAGGTCGACCCGGACGGGGCGCGGCCGGCCCGGCGGCTGACCCGCAGCAGCCAGGGCGAGGCGGCAGCCGCCTTCACGCCGGCGGGCGATCTGCTGTTCGTCTCGTCCCGGCCGGAGCCCGACGGCGACGCCGACGAGGAGCCGCGAAGCTCGCTATGGCTGCAGCCGGCCACCGGCGGCGATGCCCGGGTGGTGGCGTCCCCGCCGGGAGGCGTGCGCGGCGTCGTCGTGAGCGCGGCCGGGACGGTCGTGCTCGGCTCGGGGATGATGCCGTCGGCCGCCGACGCGGCCGGCGACAAGGAGATCCGCGCGAAGCGGAAGGAGGCCGGGGTCTCGGCGATCCTGCACGAGGAGTACCCGGTCCGGCGCTGGGATCACGACCTCGGCCCGGACCGGACCCGCCTGCTGGTCGCCGACCTTACCGAGGACGTCACCACCGCGGACGCCCGGCTGGAGCTGCGGGATGTGACCGGCCCCGTCGGCCGGGCATTCGACGACGAGTGCAGCTGGGACATCACCCCCGACGGCCGCACGGTGGTCACCGTATGGGCGGTGGCCGAGCCCGGTGGTTCGCAGCGGTACACGCTGGTGGCGATCGACGTGGCGACCGGCGAACGCCGGACGCTGGCTGACGAGGTCGACCACGAGTACAACTCGCCGCGGGTGTCGCCCGACGGCACGCGCGTCGCGGTCGTCGTCGAACGACGGTCCACCGCAGACGATCCCGGCGACCATTGGCTGGGGATCGTCCCGCTCACCGGCGGCCCGGTCCAGGCTCTGACGCACACCTGGGACCGCTGGCCGCACTCCGCCCAGTGGATGCCGGACGGGACGGCGCTGATCGTGGCCGCCGACGACCACGGCCGTTCGCCGCTGTGGCGCGTGGACGCCGCGACCGGCCGGCCCACCCGGTTGACCGACGACGACGGCGCCTACACCGACATCCGGGTGTCGCCGGACGGGCGTTGGGTCTACGCGCTGCGTGCGGCCATCGACAGTCCGCCCGCCCCGGTCCGGATCGCCCTGGACGGCGCGTCGGCGCATGCGCCCCTGCCCGGCCCGGTCGAAGCGCTCGGCGTGAGCGTGCGGGTGCCGGGGCGACTGGAGGAGGTCACCACGACCGCCGAGGACGGCACCCCGCTGCGCGCCTGGATCGCCCTGCCTCAAAACGCCGGCGCGGATTCGCCCGTACCGCTGCTGCTGTGGATCCACGGTGGTCCGCTGCACTCGTGGAACGCCTGGTCGTGGCGCTGGAACCCGTGGATCGCGGTCGCCCACGGTTACGCGGTCCTGTTGCCCGACCCGGCGCTGTCCACCGGCTACGGCATCGACTTCATCCGGCGCGGCTGGGGCGCGTGGGGCGGCGCGCCGTACACCGACCTGATGGCGCTCACCGATGCCGCGCAGGAACGCCCCGACGTCGACGCGGCCCGTACCGGGGCCATGGGTGGCTCCTTCGGCGGCTACATGGCCAACTGGGTCGCCGGGCACACCGACCGGTTCGCCGCGATCGTCACCCACGCGTCGCTCTGGGCACTCGACCAGATGAGCGCGACCACTGACGGCTCGTACTACTGGGTCCGCGAGATGACCCGGGAGATGACGGACACGCACTCACCGCACCGCTTCGCGGAGGCCATCGCCACTCCGATGCTCGTCATCCACGGCGACAAGGACTACCGGGTACCGATCGGCGAGGCCCTGCGCCTGTGGTGGGATCTGCTGTCGCGGTCGAAGGCGGAGGACGGGTCGAGCCCGCACAAGTTCCTGTACTTCCCGGACGAGAACCACTGGGTCCTCAAACCCGGCCACGCCAAGCTCTGGTACGCCACGGTCCTCGCCTTCCTCGCCCACCACGTACTCGGCGAGGACTGGCAACGGCCGAGTCTCCTCGGGTGACCCGGGCCTTCGTTGCCGGCGTCCTCACGTGGGCGTGACCGCGGGCCGTGGCGCCGGCAACCGCGCAGGAAGCGGCGAAGCAGGGCCCGAGAGTGGTACGCGAGGCTGTTGACATAGAAGCGAGGCCCCAAACAGAGCGGCAATAGCCGCTCGGGGCCTCACGTACAACGATGGACGTCGGCGGGGCCCGCATCCTGACTCATTCGAAATCGACGTGCAGGGTCTTAGAACGTCACGGCGATCCCGACCAGCGGGCGTCGCCGCAAATGCAAGATCTTGGCGAACCAGTTGCCCACCCGGGACAGGAGGTACTTCCGGGCGATGAGCCCACGTACGGTTTCCGTATCCGACTCATCGAGCAGCCGGGCCGTACCCTGAGCGCTCGGAGCACCCGGTGCGATGTTGCCGCGCACACCGCAGACCGTGACCACGACGTGGGTGTTGTTGCGGATCCGCTTGACCTTCCACGACTCGGCGTCGGTCACGACGAACAGTTCACCGCCGTTCACCACCTGCCAGACCGGTGTGGCGACCCCAGTGCCGTCTTTGCGATACGTAGTGAGGCTGATGTACCTGCTGCGGCCGATCTCGTCGACGAGGGTCATCGGCCAAGCCTATCGACCCGTGTGGCCCGGACAGGCCGCGCGACCAGCGGCAGATCCGGATGCGTGAACATGCTCCGGGGCGGCTGTGGAACGATCTCCTGGTGGTCGCGGAGCCGGTTGCCGATCGGTACGCCGTCGGGCGAACAGTTTCGGGTCTGATCGGTAGGGAGTTTGGATCGCTGAAGGGTCGACCTCATGAGTACGAACATCTTGTCGATCATTCCGACTGACCCGTTCTGGGTCCCGGGAGCAGAGGCGGCCGAGGTGGCGCGGGCGATCCTCGCTCGGGTGTATCCAGGTGCCCGTGAGGTGGCGCTGGATTGGCATGAGGATCCGGTCTTCGTTGACCAGGGAGAGAACTTCGAGAACGTTCGGTGTCCTGGTTGCCACAGCGACCTACTGATCGACTGGTGGCAAGACCAGATGGACGAGGCGTACGCCACGAATTTCCAGGTTCTGACGGTGCACCTGACCTGTTGTGGCCGGGACTCCACCCTGAACGATCTGGTCTACAGCTGGCCGGCCGGGTTCGCGAAATTTGTGCTGTTCGCAGAGAGCCCTGAACGCGCGGGGACCGGCGACAGGTTCGTTATCGATGCGAGTCCGCTGGACAGCGGCGAGTTGGCGGTGATCGCCAACGCACTCGATCATCCAGTTAGGCAAGTCCTGGCTCGCTACTGACGCGGGCGGTGCATACGCCTGGTCGCCGTCTGCACCGAGTTCGGTCCGTATTGTCGGCTCAGATGGTACGGACGCGCATGTCATCAAGGCCCTTGGCATCCGCACATCGGCAGTTCAGGATGCCGCTCGACTCAGAGGCCAGCTACCGAGCGTGATTGCCTCAATCGGTTAGCATGCACGGTCGGCGGCAGATCCGGACGTTCGATGAAGATCCCACGATCACGGAGTGACGCGTTCCCTGCCGGGGGGTCGTCACCGGGTGTCTGACTCGCCGTGCCAGCATCGCCTCGTGCGCAACGAGCAACGTTTACGAACAAGGACGCCCGAGTCACGAGCCTTCGCGGAGCGCGTACAGCTCGTCATGAGCCTGACTTCGCGCCTTAACGTGCTGCCGTTTGACGACCTCGACGCGCGCAGGACGGTGCTCACCGAGATCTTCGGTGAACCAATCCCTGACTCTTTGACCATCCTGCCCCCGTTCTATTGCGACTACGGGCTTGGAGCATCGTTCGGAGAGCGCGTGTTCATCAATCAGGGATGCTTCTTCCTGGACTACGGGGGCATCACCATCGGTGACCGCGTCCTGATCGGTCCCCGGGTGACTCTGAGCACGGCCGGACACCCAGTCGAGATCGACGAGCGGTACGACTTCATCACGCACGCGCCCATCGTCATCGAGGATGATGTGTGGATCGGCGCTGCAGCCACGGTCACCCCTGGAGTGACAATCGGTCGGGGCTCGGTCATCGGCGCGGGCGCCGTTGTCGCGAAGGACGTGCCGCCGCTGAGTGTGGTGACGGCAACAAGCGTTGTCGAGCGAAAGCGTCTGAAGCCGGCGTCTACTGCAACCTCCTGAGGCCTGCGGCTCACCCGCGCACATCGGCAGGACGGCGCACCGCGCCGGGCGCGGTCAATGCGCGATCAGCGGCAGTTGAGTGCATCCGTTAACGGCGCGCGTGAAGCTAATCGCCTCAGGGTATGTGATACAGCCCCGGCGCACCTGCGCGCGATGCGCGTAGCGTGGCCGTGTTTACTCCGCGGTGTTCTATGCGCATGCTATGCAGCACCGGGCGAACGGCCGCGCGGCAAGCCGTTCCTCGGCGATCGGCTGCCCGCATCGTTCGCAGATGCCGTAGGTGGCCGTGTCCACCCGGCGCAGCGCGTCGTCAACCTCAGCGATCCGCTCCCGCGCGGTGGCCAACAGCGCGGCTAGCTGGGCGCGTTCGAAGCCGATGGTGGCACCCTCTGGGTCATGTTCGTCGTCGGCATTCGAATCCCGCGATGCCGTGAACAGCGCATCCAGACTCTCGGCCAGTGTCGCCGCCTCGGCCTCCGCACTCGCTCGCAGCCGGAGCAGCTCCTCCCGAACCATCTCGGCAGCTTAACCAACCTCCGGCGACCCGCGGGCATTGTCGGGTTTCTCGGTTGCGTCGGGCCAACAGCTGGAGCCTGCGCGGCGCACGGTGAGGCCTTCGTCGTCTCGGCTGGGTCGACGTCGCCGGGTGCGTAGAACCTCCGGGACGGCGACGACCCACACGGCATGGCGGCTGACGCGCACGGCCGGCGGCAGATCAGCGCGCGTGGGCGACCATAGGATGCGCACCATGTCAGACCGTTTCTTTCGCCGGCCCTGGCCCGAGTCACGAGGCGATGAGTTCGACAGCTGGGGGCACTCCGTCTGGTACTTCGAGGTTGGTGACGACGGGTGGCCGGTCCGGCAGGTGGAGGCGTACGACGCTGGTCCTGTGCTCCGCTACGGGCCCGGATTGACCGAGAGGAGTTCGAGCGCGCCTGGCACTCGGCCAACCAGTAGCGCAGCCGCCGTCGGTGGGAGGCCTCCGCACTACGCGGCAGATCCGGTCATTCGGTCCAGGTCTGCTCGTCGTGCTGTGCTGCCTGCCGGGCACACTGAAGACCATAGGAGACACGGCGTGCGTGAAGCCGCTGAGGTCGTGGAGCTACGTCGACGGCGGTGGGCCTGAGTGATAGACAACTGGTGGAACGGCGCCACTGATGAGCTCGCGGTCTACTCGCGCAGCGCCCTGGTGGAGCTGGCGGCGGTGCTACCGGCAACGGGCAGGTTCGTCGTTGCCCGGCTTGACGGAACGAGGATGACGGATGCGGACCACGCCTTTTACGAGTTCTCCGACGCGCTGCTCTTTCCCGGCTACTTCGGCTGGAACTGGGACGCGTTGTCCGACTGTCTCCGTGATCTGAACTGGTTGCCCGCAGACGGGTATCTGATCGTTGTCGAGAACGCGCCCCGGTTGCTGTCGAGCAGTGCCGAGGATCGGCACACGCTGTTCCGGGTCCTGTCTCGGGCCGTTTATGACTGGGTGAGCCGGCTCGGTCAGCCGGACGGCAAGGGTGTCCCCTTCAAGGTGCTGCTGTTGTGCGACCGCGATGAGGAGGCGGCGCTGTTGCAACAGGAGATCGCCCGCGCAATCCATAACG
This sequence comes from Planosporangium flavigriseum, assembly GCF_011947225.1. Taxonomy (GTDB): domain Bacteria; phylum Actinomycetota; class Actinomycetes; order Mycobacteriales; family Micromonosporaceae; genus Planosporangium; species Planosporangium flavigriseum. The sequence continues at coordinate 117,092 of NZ_JAATVW010000011.1, forward strand.
GGTGGTGAAATCGTAGATCCTCGCGACCGTCGCCTGCCATCCGCTCGTCGGCAGTTCAGGATGCCGCTCGACTCAGAGGCCAGCTACCGAGCGTGATTGCCTCAATCGGTTAGCATGCACGGTCGGCGGCAGATCCGGGCAGTTGCGAGCCTCAGCCGATGCGCTGGGCCAGCGAGACGATGATGCCTTCCGGCCCCCGGACGTAGGCCATCCGCCAAGCACCCTCGTACTCGCCGATGCCACCGACCAGTCCGTAGCCCTCGCTCGCTGCCCAATCGACAGCGGCCTGCAAGTCGTTGACCTCGAAGGACACGTTGCGCAATCCCAGCTCGTTGGCCATCGCGGCCGGCGAGCCCGGCACGGACTCGGGCCGCACGAAGCTTGCGAGCTCAAGGCGGGCGCCATCGTCGGGCGACTTCAGCATGACGATCTCGGTGCGGGAGTCGGGAATGCCACAGACGGTCTCCAAGAACTCGCCCTCGACGAACGCCCTGCCCTCGACCTCCAGGCCGAGCGCCACGAAGAAGGCGGTCACGACATCGAGATCTGCAACCGTGATGCCGACGTGGTCGAAGCGTCGTACATGTGACATGGACCGTGCTCCCGTCGTATCGATCATGTATCTGCCACGGTAGGCGTTCTCAGTACTCAGGCAACCGAGGAGGCCGGTCGTCACCGTGTGAACGTCCGCAACTCGGCACGACCGGACGTCCCTCGGGACGCCGACCGTCACGATCCGTAACGCTCGGATCGCGGCAGATCCGCGCCCGCGGAGGACGCCTACCGTCACATCACTCACACGGCTGGGCGGTCCCGAGGTGCGTCGTGGCGTCCGACTGGAGTACGGAGGACCGGGCGAAACGTGTTACTCGGCCGGCCTGCGATTTTTGCGGCGAATGACCAGCCGCAAGCCCGACCAGATCTCGTCGATCGCACACACCTTGTTGTCGACCAGCCCGCTCGGCAGCGCGACTTCACGGACCACGTCATCGGTGATGTCCGTGGGAACCTTCGATGCTCGTTTCGGCCAGGCGACCCAGAAGCCGCCGTCCTGGGCCATGCCGCGTCTGACCTCGTCCAGGCGGGCCTGCAACTCATAACGTTCGGTCACGAACAGCACGATCACGTCGGTCGGCGCGTCGGCGGCCAGTCCGTGCCGGATGACGACCTCGGCGGGGAGGCCATCGAGAGTGGCCTTGAAGCTAGCCGGCGCGTCGAGCAGTGCGACTCGGTGACCCGGTTTGATGCCGAGCTTGCGGTACAGCGGCGTGCCCGAGTAACCAGCCATGTCAGCCCCGTTGTCCCAACGTTTCGAATACGAACGGATGGTAGCCGTGCGACTGAGGCTGAGGCGGTACGCCAAGCTACCGACCGGGCCGTCACGCTCCGTGTGAGCGAATCGCGGCAAATGCGCGCATCCATTCCTTACCGGCTATGGAGTCCAGCGGGCGCGCAGGACTCCATCGGAATCGGGAAGTACGGCCGTCATTAGGGGGCGGCGTTGCTCGGCGTACACCGATAAAGCTGCTGCGGCAGCGGCATCCGCTAGTCGCGCGCGTACTGCAGGCTGGTCGGACTCCTCGATAAGACGGCTGGTGATCCGGCCGGCATGGTCTTGCCAGACCACCTCGACAAGTCCTTCGTCGGGCAGCGAGTCCAGCACACCCGGGACATCGGCGCTCAGGTCGGGCCAGACCAGCAGTCGCGCACGAGGTGTCAACCTGTCACCGACCGTGTCAACGGTGCTCGGGGTCAGCCGGTGCCATCGCGAGTCGTTGTGCACGTAGCCCTCCTCGAGCAGCGCGGTGCCGAGTTCGTCAACCAACCCCGCCAGGTCGGCCCAGAATGCCGCGTCGGCGGAGCGGACGTCGATGTGGTCGTCGTCGTCCAACCCGAAGACGTACGGCGAGCCGGAGATCGGCTCCGCGAACAGACCATGCTTGTGGGCGAAGGCGATCGCCCTGGGGCATCCAGCGCTGCTGCCGACATAGACGTACTGGTCCCAGCCGACGTGAACGAAGAAGTCGTCCCCCGCTTCCAGCCGGCACCATACGCCGTCGCCACGCAGCATCAACCGCACCAGCTCCACGGCATGATCTAGCTGGAGAGGAGCGCCGTCGTGGTAGCCGTCCAGGCCGACGCCGAACAGCTCGACGAGCCCACCGAGGCGTTCGTGGATGTCCGATCCGATGCCCGTGACGATGGGAACCGAGGGCTCCCGGATCTGTAGGACGTCCACGCCGGTGTCCTCGGCGAAGGCAGCCACCGTGTCCAGATAGGCGGCCTCGACCGGACCGTAGTCGCTGTCGGTGTCTTCGCGGCCGATGTAATGGCCTCGCTCACTTCGATCAGCCGGGTTGTACTTCGTCACGCGCCAGACGCGAAGCGTCGGAGCCTGGCTCCCCATGGCCACCTCACGATCATGGCAGACTCTATGACGCGGACCGACAGCTCGATGCGCGTGGTTTCCGGGCTCACCGACTGGTTCGAGCGCACTACTTTCGGCAGATCCGGTCGCCGTAGCGACCGGGCGGCGGCAGAGGCCATCGCCAACTCCCTGGAAGAACCCCCGGCAGCGTGGGCGTTGTTCTCGCATTCTCGATGGAGTCGCTCTGTCAGGATCGGCGCATGGCGAACGTCTGGTCCGGTGTCACGATCGACTGCCTTGACCCCGAGCGGGTAGCCCGATTCTGGAGCGCTCTGCTCGGTCGCGAGTCCGGCCCGTCGCAGGAGGGCTGGGTCTACCTCGGCGAGCGAGGTGACCCTCAGCCACGGCTGGTGTTCCAGCCAGTGCCTGAGCCCCAAACAGGCAAGGTGCGGATTCACCTCGACATCTCCGTCGGCGACATCGACGCGGCCATGACGGCAGTCATCAATCTCGGTGGCCGGTTCACCGGTGAGCGGCACGACTACGACGAGGGTGTGGTCGTCGTCATGGCCGACCCGGAGGACCACGAGTTCTGCCTGGTCGAGTACTAAGGCTAACGGCGGCGTGCGCCCTTCCTTCGTTCCTTACAGTCCACCAGCGGGAGACCTTGGTCGCCTGTCAGCCTTGGCCGTCACTGCTCGCATCGCGGGCCGTTGGCCTGCGCCTGGTAATCGCCGATCACATGGAACACGGCGTAATCTCCGACCGGAGGTTGCAGCCTTCGTCGATAAGTCGCCGCCGTCTGCTCCGGCGGAACACACTCACATCGGCTACGACCGCGCTGGTCGCGGTAGAAGAGTACGCGCCACCGTAGGTGGCCGGATGGTGACTGGACAGCGATCCGTGCCGCGACCACGATGTTTCGCATCCGAGTTCAGTGACGCTCATCGTTGGAGAGTGGTTATCGTGCCGTACATCGAGTTACCGCCCAACCTGCCCGGCATCGCCGGCCCGATCGCGCAGTATCCCGAGACCGGCGGTCCGCTCAACGCGTTGGCCGAGGCGCTGCTTCGCGGACCGTCGTCGCTGACCCCGGGCGAGCGCGAGACCATCGCGGCCTACGTATCCAGTCGCAACGCGTGCAGGTTCTGCGCCGAGACCCATAGTGCAGTTGCCCGCCATCTGCTCGGTGACGATGCCGAGATCGTCGACCAGGTACGCGCGGGCGGCGACCGCGCGCCGGTCGACCCAAAGCTGAAGGCACTCCTGGCGATCGCTGACAAGGTGCGCGACGACGGACGCAACGTCACGGCCGACGACGTCGCGCGCGCCCGCGCTGCGGGCGCCGACGACAAAGCGGTTCACGACACGGTGCTCATCGCCGCGGCCTTCTGCATGTTCAATCGGTACGTCGACGGCCTGGCGACGTGGGCACCGGTCGAGCCAGAGGCGTACGTAGACCACGGCAAAACCCTGGCCGAAACCGGCTACCTGCGCAGTAGCCGCTGACGCCACCGCAGTCAGGGCCACCGTTCGAGGCGTGCGGCCTCAGCCGCCTCGGCGTTGCCCTGTGCTAGCAAGCGCAGCGCCTCGACGGTTGTGCTCTCCTCATCCGCAGCGCGTAGAGGAGAGTTGGCACTTCGTCCGACTACGCCCTAGCCGTGTATGTCTCGCTCGGCCTGAGGGATCGGTTCAGCTACGACCGGTCGGGCTGTCGCACTGGCGGCCTGGATGACGGCGGACGGCCACCACCAGGCCTCGTTACTGACGTACAGGCAGGGTGCCGTTGCGGTCAGATCGTCACGGACGCGCTGCAGTTCAACGCCAGGCATGAGCACCGACACCGTCGAGCCGTCTGCCACCGGCAGCAGGTAGCCGTACCGGCCATCTCGGTCGGTCTGCGGGTCACGAACCGGGTCGCCGGCCAACGCGCGCAATGCTCCAGCACCGCGGCGACGAAGACCGTCATGTTTGCTGAGACGACTGCCTCCGTGGTGCCGTCGACCGGAAGCGTGCCGGGATTGATCACATCGCAAAGGTACGGCCATTCACCGACACCTTCCGGGATGGAGACCTGCGCGGTAGCTGCGTCTCAGTCCTACGGGTGACTCCCGCTGCCAGGGCTGGTGTGCTCCGGTTGATCCCTATCCGAGTTCCGCCATCCTGCCGTTACTCCGATGCGGCGAGGGCTTGGCCGGTCGGCGCCGTCACTGCGAGCTGTTCAGGTTGGTGTCGGGTAGGTCGGCCAGCACCGGCCGGTAGCCGAAGCCGAGCAGGGTCACGATGCCGAAGATCAGGTCGGAGTACGACCCGGCGTCGCTGATGAGCATCTCCGGCCGGGGCCCGTCGTGCGGGTCGTAGACCAGGTCAACGAAGTGCAGCGCCAGAACCCCGATCTTACGCAATTCCAAAGCTAGGCGGCGAATCCGTAGCCGTTCGGATGATGGCGACTTCCTGCTACCTGATGACAGCTGGGGATTATCACGGCTGATTGACTGCGTAGTGGCTGCTCAACAGGCGAGAGCGGCACGCCAAGCAGGGGGTTTGGAGATGTCTTCACCGTCTGGTGACGTGCGCCGTCAGCCTGTGTCGGCGTGGGGCAGAGCAGGTTATGTGGTCTGTCTGTTCGTTACGTTGCTTACCAATGCGTTACTTGACGCGTACCTAGCGATGCGCGTTTACAGTGCCTACAACCTGTACAGCGAGCAACACGTGATTGGGTCGTTGCGCCTGACCTACATGGCGATTGTCGCTGCCGTGCTGGCCTTCGTCGGACTGGTAACGCTTGTTCCATACTTCGTGCGCAGCTTGAGGCTGTATGCGCAGGATTGGTGTTTCGTGCCTATGTTGATCGCTGTCGGCTGGCTACTGGTCGGAGGTGTGCTCTCTCTGGCGCTCGGCCTTTGACATCAGCGTTATCGGAGCACTGGGGTACAGAGCCGCCGTGAAGTTACGCGTCGCGTTCACAGGCCGAGCGTCATAGAGAGCACGCCGCCAACGAGGACCCAAAGCACGGTACGTGTCAACGTTTTTGAGGCGGGTTGGTCAGGAATTCTTCGGGTGAGCCTGGTCGGTGTCCTGGCTGGGCGGCTTGTTGATCCATACCGTGCCGGATAGGGCGGGTGGCTCGGGGTGCTTGCGCACGAACCGTTCCGGGGTGCGGGTGTAGGCGGCGGCGAGCACGTCGGCCCGGGCCAGGATCCGCGTCTTGTACGACGCGGAATACGTCCGCGACCGCGCCTTCGCCGGAACCTCCGGATCCGGCACCTGGTTGCTCGAACTCACTACAGGTCGACTCCTCGCTCGCCCTCAGCTCAACGTTTCTGCTTCAAGTCCTGCCTCACTGAAGGCTGACACAGAGGGCCGCCCGACGTTGCCGCGCTTCTGCTCCAGACGGAACCGCTCCTCCAGCGCGATGATGGCCAGGCATGGGTACGCGATCCGGCAGGTCAGGCAGGTGAGCTGTACGGCGCAGCCCCACCAGGTGACGGTGACGGAGTGAGCGGCCCGTATCCGGGCCACGGTTTCCGGGTCCATGGGGTCCCCTCTGAGTAGTGAGGGCGCGACTGCCTCGTTCACCGCGCCTGGGCTCCGCCCGTGCCCTGACAGCCAGGGCACGTCAACCTCAACCCGCATCTGGGACACCAGCGCGTTTTGACCTTGAACGAGAACAGCCCGGCCAGGAAGCCGAGTACTGCGGTTCCGACTAGCGCGAACGTGTACGCCACGTCCGTCACCTCCTGTGCCGGCATGGTGCGTCGCTATTCGGTGTCTCGACGGCCGCTGTCACGCGCTTCGAACCACTACCGGGAAGCCGCCGAGATGGTCTCGCCCCGGTTCGCGGGACGTGGCATGCTGCGCTCCATAGTGGACGTGCAATACGGAGAATGCAAGGCATGCAGACGCACGATCATCACTTGCCGCAGCTGCCTTTTATTGCAACTGCATAGCAGGGAGACTCTGACTACGACGGGAGCGAAGGGACATGGACTTGTCGGCTCGACGCCAGCCACCCACCGTGCGCCTGCGCCGGCTCGCCAGCGAGCTGCGCGGTCTGCGCACGACCGCTGGCCTGACCCGCGAGGAAGTGAGCGACCAGACCGGCATCAACCCCGCGACGCTCTACCGCATCGAAACAGCCAAGGTACGCCCACAGCGCCGCACCCTGATGGCGTTGCTGGACACGTACGGCGTGACCGACGAGGCTCGGCGCTCCGAGCTGATCGCGCTGTCCCGGCAAGCCACCCAACTCGGCTGGCTGCAACAGTTCGAGAGCGAGCTACCTGAGCAGTACACGACCTACATCAGCTTCGAGGGCGATGCCCGTTCGATCCGCAACTACGAGTCGCTGTTCGTGCCCGGCCTGCTCCAGACCGAGGAGTACGCCCGCGCGATCATCAAGGGCGTCCTGCCGTTCGCTAGCGACGACGAGGTGGAGCACCGCGTCGAGGCGCGCCTGCAGCGCCAGGAGGTGCTGCGCAAGAAGCACCCGCTCAGGCTCTGGGCGATCCTCGACGAAGCCGTGCTACACCGCCGCGTCGGCGGCACGACGGTCATGGTCAAGCAACTTCAGGCGCTGGTGACCGCCGCCAACCAGCCACACATCACGCTACAGGTGATCCCGTTCAGCAGCGGTGCTCACACGGGGATGCTCGGCTCATTCGTGGTCATGGACTTCCCTGACCCAGCCGACCCGGACCTGGTCTACATCGACAGCATGGCCGGCGACCTGTTTCTCGAGCGCGCGCCGGACCTGCGGCGTTTTACCATGCTCTTCGATCATCTGCAGGCGCTGGCGCTCGATCCGTCCGGTTCAGTGCGGATGATCGAGGCCCAAGCAGATGCGATCACGTAGAGAGGAGGGGCGGGATGAGCACAGCTGACCTGTCCCGCGCCCGCTGGAAGAAGAGCAGCCGATCGAGCGGCGACGGCCAGTGCGTCGAGGTGGCCGACCTCGGCGACGCCGTGGCCGTACGCGACAGCAAAGACCCCAACGGCCCTGTCCTGGTCTTCACGCCGGATGAGTGGACGGCTTTCCTGCACAGCGCGAAGGGCGGCTTGTTCGACCAGAGCTAAAGGGCTGCCCGCCTTCGTCGCTCAGCTGCCTTGTTTGCGCCGACACAGCCGCTTCTCCATACGCCCGCGTGGGGCCCTTGACCCCGCCGGACGAACGAGTGCCCGGCACAGCACCGTTACCACCTCGACAAGCTCACCCTGCTTGAGTAACAGAATGAGAAGCGGTCGGCCACTATCCGTCCCGGCACCGGCGACCATGGCCTGGCGCCAGTAGGCATCGTCATCCTCAGCGGAGACCGGGACTCGTTCCCCGCTAGCGGGGAGAGGATTTGAACCTCTGACCTCTGGGTTATGAGTAGCACACAACCCGTCTCACCCGTCCCGTCGCAGCCTACTTGAGCTGTGCAGACTCTCAGATCCGTCTCAGGTCGTCCCGGTCATTCCGCCCGGTGACCACCCGTCTTGGTCACACGTCTGGTCACGCTACCGACGTACTCCACCAGCGATTGTTGGCACGGTTGGCGGGTCAGGTAGTTGCGCCAGAGACCGCCGACTCAAGACTTAGGCAACACGTAGCCAACCACGACACCCAGCACCAGGAAGACGAACCCGGACACCACCGCGATCCAGATGTCATCCCGCTTCCTCTCCCAGAAGGGCGGAGCCTCGGAACGAGTACGGGTATAGATCACCGCCCGACGCAACCAGGCAGGCTTCCCGTGCGTAGCTTGATTGAAGATCAACAGAACCGCCACAACAGCTACCGCACTCCACTGAAGACTCTTCGATACCGCGCCGAGAGCCTCGATCACCGCATACGTAGCACCAAGCACCAGGATGGCAACTGCCCCTAGCAGCCAACGCCGCTGAATGAAGAACGCCCCACGTCGCTGGCATCTGCGTGCGACTCGTGCCACCTCGGCCGCCGCTCCGCGCGCAGTAAGGTCTGGGTTCTTCATCTCTAAGCGGGCAATCCGGCCGTCTAGCGTAAGCACCGCGCGAGTCTGATTGACGATAAGCATGAAGTCCGAGACCACTGGCTGCGACAACGTTGCGAGGTCATCGACGCTGTCAAGCGTGTAGTCGCCTGCGCTCAGGGTTGTCGTGCCCCCTAGGGCGGACAATATCTGGACAACCTCAGCCAGATCGTCGCGCCACATACGCACCCAGCCCAGGTCGTACGTGACGTACGTGTCATTCGTCTTTCTCGCTACCACGAGAGCAACCTAGTCGACACAGTCGTGGTTGAGCCGTCACGGCCATGCGCGCCACTAGCTCCGACATAAGTACGGCATGATGGACGATCCACAACGCCGCGCCTAGGCCGTACCGTCACGGGGTGACCCTTGCCGATGTGACGCGCGCCGGTGTGCTCGCCGCTATCGAAGAGTTCGACCATGGCGGTCGAGAGGCATTCCTGCGCTCGACCGGCTTCGGCCGCTCGCGCGCCTACTACCTCCAGCATGACGGTCGGCTCTACGACTCGAAGGCCATCACCGGTTATGCCCATGGGGTCAGCACCGGAACGGCGCTCGGCCCGACGGACTTCAGCGGTGGCGATAAGACGGTTGCTCAGCGGTTGGAAGCGCTTGGCTTCACCGTCCGGTACTTGCCCAACCCAGAGTGGACGCGCGACGAGATCATTCTCGCTTGTGAGCTAGTCAAGGCCAACAGCTGGGAGCGAGTGGACGCGAGCGACTCGCGAGCCAAGGCACTGTCGGAACTTCTACAGAGTCCCGCAATCCACCCGGTCGACCAACGCAACCCGGACTTCCGAAACCCTGCCGGCGTCGCGCTCAAGACTCGCAACATCGCCAGCACCCACCCCGACTACCGCGGGCGACCCACCAACGGCAACCGGCTCAACAAGGAAGTTCTCAATGACTTCCTCGCTGACCCCACGAAAATGCACGCCATGGCAGCCCGCATTCGCGAGCTGTTAGCCAGCGGCGCGGTCGTCGCCACCGACGTGCCGGACCCGGACCTTGACGACGTAGCCGCCAGGGAGGGCGGTGTAGCACTCCGTGCCCACCTCCGGTACGAGCGCGACCCAAAGCTTCGCCGCCACAAGATTGCGGACGCCAAGCGCCGCGGCGTACCGATCGCGTGTGAGGCGTGCGGCTTCGACTTCGCCCGTACCTACGGCCCCCGCGGACTCGACTACATCGAGTGCCACCACCGCACCCCCCTCCACGTCACGGGAGAGACGGACACCCGACTCAGCGATCTCGCCCTGATCTGCTCGAACTGCCACCGAATGATCCACCGCATAAAGCCTTGGCTAACGGTGGAAAAGCTGCGCGACCTCATAGACGCACAACAGTTGTCAATATAAGCGGGTAGAAGGGGGGCGCAAATGTACGGTCAGACTTGGGGCGACCTGGGGACTACCCCACCTGCACGCGCGTGGCAGATGCTGAGGAGTCTTCGCCACAACCCACCTGGATGGGCAAGCAAAGGCGCCCGTAAGGCGACCTTTGACGCAGCCCTCGAACAGGCCGAGCAACTCTTCACCGCGGCACAACTGGTTACTCCTGCCGCGAGCCCCCTTCTCTTGTTTTACGGACTTTCTCAGGCAGGCCGCGCTGTGGCGGCAGCGGTCATAGGCAAGGAATACAGCAACCAATGGCAGTTAAAGGGCCATGGCATCACTAACTCGGAAGCCAACGGATTAACTCCGGACACCCTCGCATCCCTTACCCTGCAGAACCAGGGAAGCGGCTCATTTACCCAGTTGGCTGACATTCTGGGCGCAGCCTCTCTACCAACTCCGTTGCCCCTCGGCGACCTGTGGTGTCTGCTGCCAGAAAGCACACGGTTCCCGCTCCCAGGAATGGGGATGGCACAACCGATTCATGTCAGCCTTGCGGCGTACGGCGTCAGCGATGAGCACAAAACGCCCGCACGGGTTCCTGTCCCGTCAGCATTGATGAACATGGTCGAGCCAACCGACGACCCATCGGGCGTAGCCGTGAACTGGAATCATAAGAGAGCGGCAGTTAGACAATTTCTCGAACAGTTCCCATCTCTCAATGGGTGGGAGTTTACAACACCAGAGGGGCAACCGATTGATGTCCTCGGCTACAGCACCGAGGTCACTCAGGTTAGGATCGAATGGAGGAAACGCCCCGACTTAAGTAACGACAAAGAACTGTTACGTCACACTGTCGGCTACCGCAGCGGGCATCTCGCTTTCCCCGCCATCGGCACCGACCCCAGACCGCCACACCCATTCCTGCTCTGGTGGGCCGCACTGTACGCCCTTTCGAAGCTTGCTCGCTACGAGCCGAGTTTGTGGGTGAAGTTAATTTCAGTTAACTCAAGCCCAGCAGCAGTAGCCATTGAACATATTCTGCATGAGGCAATAGCTGTGCTACCCGAACTAATCCACAGGACCATCTGCGAAGTCGCGGCCAGTGATCGATAGCTAGTAAGTCGCCGGCCTGCTAGCCGAAACTGGAGAGAGCCGTCGTTCGGAACGGGACCCAATGATCAGACTTTACGCATCAAGCGTTAACGATGCTGATTAAGGTGACGTATCGCCGAATTGAGCTGCGCAACGTAGTCAGGAAGGCTCCCCAATCTCTCTGCCGCATCCACGATCATCGGAGCATAGTCAGGCAGTCCACTAAGCTTCTCAGACGCCGCCACTATCATCGCGGCGTATTCCGCCAAGCTCCCCAGATTTTCCGCAGCACTCACAATCATCGAAACATATTCCGGCAGTCCGCGCAGATTCTCAGACGCCGTCGCCATCATGGGAGCGTAATCGGGCAAACCACTTAATGCGTCGGCTGATCGCGCCAAAATCATCGCAGCATCCGGGTCGGGAACGATACCAAACCGACCCGAGCTGCTGACTTCATCCAGGACAGCCGCAAGGAGACTGGCTGCCTCCCTATCCGTCTCCTCAAGCCGCGCCAGCGCATCACCAACCCTGTCGTGTGCTGACTCTAGAGCGTCGCCGATCATCTCCTGCAGTCGGTCTTCAGTCAGATCGCGTAGTCCCCGAAGTTCCGCCAAAGCGGGCGTCTCTCGCGCGACTTTCCATCGCCGTAGAGTTTCAATCGAATAGCCTGCACCCTGATTCCTGTCGACAATCTTATGATGCGCGACGCAGAGGAATATTAGGTTCGGGAACGCCCTTCGGTCTTCGTCACTTATGTCAGCCACGTACCGAGGACCATTTTGATTAGCAGCACATATATGCGCTATCTCCGCCTGAACGATGGGCTCCCCTTCAACGATTCGCACGATCCGTTCGATACAGTCAGGGTAGTAGCACATCGATCCACTTAAGGAAATGAGTCCTACCAAATCACCTGACTTGTAGCTGCGAGGATTGACCATTTCCGCGCCTTTCGATCGCCGCAAGCAGTAACCGCAACTTATCGATTGCCTTACGCGACTCTTTGCTACCGTCAGAAATCCGACACTGGGCTGACCGTCCAGTGCCATCTACCTGGAGCCCCATACGCCAGATACGAGAAGCGAGGTGCGCCGGAACTAGTTAACGGCGATCGACGAGCGCCCACCGCTGTTTCGCGTATACCGCCCCGGACCACTCCTGCACCGCACGCCACACACTCAGGCCGCATGGCTTCATGTCGACCTTGAGGCTGCCAAGGTTCCGGACACCGAGGAGCAGCGCATACATCGCGGCGAGCGTCTCCGTGTGGCCTACGACGAGTACTCGGCCGCTGGGGTGTCGGTCCAAGATGTTGCCCAAGTCTCTGGTAGCGCGGTCGAGGTAGTCCGTCCAGGTCTCGGCGTCGTGTGGTAGCGGACGGTTGGGGTTGTGCGGGTCGGTTGACCACCTTTCGTCGGGTTCACGATGCGAACCTACGTTCAGCGCTCGCCGGGGCTCGACAAGGACGCCGCTGCCACCGTCGCCAAGCTGATCCTGGCCTCAGGGAAGCCCTAGCAACCAGAAGGTACGACGCGCTGAAGTCTGGCCCACGGCGCCGTGGGCCAGACTTCAGCGCAAGCTGACGTGACGCTCGCCCACCGGATTCGCTCAGTCACTGTCGGGAAGCTCGATGAACGGCAAGCCCACTGCGGCGAGTTTCGTCTGCAAGTTCATGTCGCTGGTCGCAATGTAAAGGGCCGACCCTGGGTGCCTGGACTGGAGAAGCAGGCTTGACGCCACGAAACGATCATCCGGCACCGTCAGATCAAGCCAGGACGGAAGGCGATCATCCCTCGGCTCGATGTGCTCGAACACAGCGTAAACGTCGCCGGCTACTCGAACGCCCGCTTGGATGTCTCCATTAACCCGGAGGCTCTTGAGACGCCGATCCGCCCGCTTGGCTGCCTCACGAAGCTCCGGGGTTCGACCTGCACGCTTGAGGTCATCAATCTCGCGAAGCACGACAGGCAGAACATGAACCATGTACCTACGACCAAGCTCCTCGACATGAGCGGCCAGGTCGGGATTGTCGATCAACGTGTTCGTGTCCACCGTAAGCCGGATCCTGTACTCATCCGCTGGCAGCAGCTCGGCAAGCGAACGAAGCTCAGCAACGTCGGCCTCGATCTTCTCCACAGCAGCCGGGATGTTCGACGGGATGTGCTCACGGCGCTTCCGCACAAGCCACCGCTCCATGCGGCCTAGAGAGTCGTCAAGTCGCTTGCTTACTGTTGGCGTCGGGTGCGGAAACAGGAGCCGGAACCGTGGCTCCCAATCGCGAAGACGCCGCAGCAAGGCCATCCGCGAAGCCTCAAGCGCATCATCGTTCGCGCCCCATCCCCACTTGGCGGCACCAATGAAGACGACGAGGCCTCCGCCCCCACGGTTTGGGTCAATGTTCTTGATGGTTGAAGCGTCGAGCACCTTGAGGTAGCTCGCGTGGATCTCATCAAGCTCGGCAAGCAGGCGGTCGAGATAGGTCGGGGGTCTCGTTCCTCGTCCGGTCATCGGGTGATCGCTTCCCCATCGACTTGGCGGTAGGCAAGCCCATGGTCACAGATTTGGTTACCCGGACGCAAAAACGGCCCGCCAGATGATCTCTGGCGGGTCGTTTTCCCTGGTAGCGGGGAGAGGATTTGAACCTCTGACCTCTGGGTTATGAGCCCAGCCGCGTAGGTGCACTCACATCAGTGGCCCCGAGCGAGCCAGGCCTCCACGTCCTTCGCCTCGGCGCCGATGCTCGTACTCTCCCCATGCCCGGTGTGCACAACCGTCTCCGCCGGCAACCCCAACAGCTGCTCCCGAATGGACTCCACAATGGTCGGGAAGTCGCTGTACGACCTCCCCGTCGCTCCCGGCCCACCCTGGAACAGGGTGTCACCAGTGAAGACGACCCCCAGCGAAGGCGCGTACAAACACACCGCCCCCGGAGCGTGCCCCGGTGTGTGCCGTACCTCCAGTTCGGTCCCAGCCACGGCCAAGCGCTGCCCGTCAGCCAGCTCCCCATCCGGCGCCCGGTCCGGGTGGGTCATGTCCCACAGGACCCGGTCGGCCGGGTGCAGCAGGACCGGCGCCCCGGTCAGCTTCGCCAACGAAGGCGCGGCGTCGATGTGGTCGTTGTGCGCATGCGTGCAGACAATCGCCACGACCCGCCGCGAACCCACCGCCGCAGCGATCGCCGTGGCGTCGTGCGCGGCGTCGATCACGACAACCTCGTCGTCATCCCCCACGAGCCACACGTTGTTGTCGACGTCCCACGTGCCACCGTCCAGACTGAACGTCCCGGACGTGACCAGGTGCTCGACGCGTGCCGCCATCAGAAGACGACCACCGAGCGCAGCACCTCGCCCTTGTGCATCTTCTCGAACGCCTTCTCCACGCCGTCCAACGCGATCGTCTCGCTGACGAACGCGTCGAGGTCCAGCCGCCCCTGCAGGTACAGGTCCACCAGCATCGGGAAGTCCCGCGACGGCAGGCAGTCGCCGTACCACGACGACTTCAGCGACCCACCCCGCCCGAACACGTCCAGCAGCGGCAGCTCCAGCTTCATCTCCGGGGTCGGCACCCCAACCAGCACAACAGTCCCGGCGAGGTCGCGGGCGTAGAACGCCTGCTTGTACGTCTCGGGCCGCCCCACCGCATCGATAACCACGTCCGCACCGTTCCCGCCGGTCAGCGAACGGATCGCCTCCACCGGATCGGTACCAGAAGCGTTGACGACATCGGTCGCGCCCAAGTCGCGCGCCCACGAGAGCTTCCGCCCGTCGAGGTCGACCGCGATGATCTTCCCGGCCCCGGCCAGCCGCGCACCGGCAATAGCAGCATTACCAACGCCACCGCAGCCGATGACCGCGACGGAGTCCCCGCGTCCCACGGCACCGGTGTTGATGGCGGCACCCAGGCCTGCCATGACGCCGCAGCCGAGTAGGCCGGCCGCGGCCGGCGACGCGGCCGGGTCCACCTTGGTGCACTGGCCGGCGGCGACGAGGGTCTTCTCGACGAAGGCACCAATGCCCAGCGCCGGCGACAACACCGTGCCATCAGCCAGGGTCATCTTCTGCTTCGCGTTGTGCGTGTTGAAGCAGTACCAGGGCCGGCCGCGCAGGCAGGCGCGGCACTGCCCGCAGACCGCGCGCCAGTTCAGGATCACGAAGTCACCGGGAGCAACCGACGTGACATCGTCACCGACGGCTTCCACGATCCCGGCCGCCTCGTGGCCGAGCAGGAACGGGAAGTCGTCGTTGATGCCGCCCTCGCGGTAGTGCAGGTCGGTGTGGCAGACGCCGCACGCCTGGACCTTTACCAGGGCCTCCCCCGGCCCCGGGTCCGGCACGATGATCGTCTCAACGGTGACCGGCGCACCCTTTGAAAGGGCGACGACTCCGCGTACCTCGTGTGCCATACGAACTCCCGAAGATGGATTAGCGGAAAACGACCGTGCGGTTGCCGTTGAGCAGGACGCGCCGCTCGACGATCGCCTCGACGGCGTGCGCGAGGGCCAGGCATTCGACGTCGCGGCCGATCGCGGTGAGCTCGGCGGGGTTGTTGGTGTGGTCGACCCGCGCCACTTCCTGCTCGATGATCGGGCCCTCGTCGAGGTCGGCGGTCACGAAGTGCGCTGTGGCGCCGATGAGCTTGACGCCCCGCGTGTACGCCTGGTGGTAGGGGCGGGCGCCGGCGAAGCTCGGCAGGAACGAGTGGTGGATGTTCACCGCCCGCCCAGCGAGGGTTTCACAGAGCGAAGAGGACAGGACCTGCATGTACCGGGCGAGCACGACCAGGTCGACCTGGTGCTCGTCGACGATCTGCAGCAGGCGCGCCTCCGCCTCCGGCTTCGTCTCCGGGGTGACCGGCACGTGGTAGTACGGCAGCTTGTACGACGCTGCCAGGTCGGCGAAGTCCGGGTGGTTGGAGACGATGCCGACGATCTCGGCGTTCAGCGAGCCGATGCTCCACCGGAACAGCAGGTCGTTGAGGCAGTGCCCGAGCTTCGACACCATGATGAGCAGGCGGGGCCGGTCGTCGGCGGCGTACATGCCCCACTCCATGTCGGGGCGGGCCGTGGTCGCGGCGAACCGGGCCCGCAGCGCGGCGACGTCGAGGTCGACGCCGGCCCGCTGGAAGTGCGCGCGCATGAAGAAGTGGCCGGAGTCCTGGTCGCCGAACTGCTGGTACTCGACGATGTTGCAGCCGTTCGCGACGAGGAACCCGGTCACCGAGTGGACGATGCCGGGACGGTCCTCACAGGTCAGCGTGAGGACGTAGTCAGAAACAGGGCTCATGCGATCACAGTTCCGGGTAGAGCGGGTGGCGCTCGGCCAGCTTGGTGACCCGGGCCCGTAGATCGTTGCCGACCGCGTCATCGAACGACGGCTGGAGCGCGGTGGCGATGATGTCGGCCACCTCGCGGAAGTCGTCGGCCTGGAAGCCACGGGTTGCGAGGGCGGGCGTGCCGATCCGCAGGCCGGAGGTGACCATCGGCGGGCGCGGGTCGAACGGTACGGCGTTGCGGTTGACCGTGATCCCGACGCTGTGCAGCCGGTCCTCGGCCTGCTGGCCGTCGAGCGCGGAGTCGCGCAGGTCGACGAGGACCAGGTGGACGTCGGTGCCGCCGGTGAGCACCTTGACCCCGGCGGCCGGGTCGGTCGCCGAGAGCCGCTCGGCGAGGATGCGGGCGCCCTCCAGGGTGCGCTGCTGCCGCTCGGCGAACTCGGCAGACGCGGCCACCTTGAACGCCACGGCCTTCGCCGCGATGACGTGTTCGAGCGGGCCGCCCTGCTGGCCGGGGAAGACGGCGGAGGCGAGCTTCTTGGCCAGTTCGTCCGAGCCGGACAGGATGACGCCGCCGCGCGGGCCGCCGAGCGTCTTGTGCGTGGTGGTGGTGACGACGTGCGCGTGCGGCACCGGGTTGGGGTGCAGCCCGGTGGCGACGAGGCCGGCGAAGTGCGCCATGTCCACCATCAGGTACGCGCCCACGGAATCAGCGATCCGGCGGAAGTGCGCGAAGTCCAGTTGGCGCGGGTACGCCGACCAGCCGGCGATGATGAGCTTCGGCCGGTGCTCCTGCGCGAGCCGCTCCACCTCGTCCATGTCGACCAGGTTGTCGTCCTCGCGAACGTGGTAGGCGACGACGTTGTACAGCTTCCCGGAGAAGTTGATGCGCATGCCGTGCGTGAGGTGGCCGCCGTGCGCGAGGTCGAGGCCGAGGATCGTGTCGCCCGGCGTCAGCAGCGCCATCATGGCGGCGGCGTTGGCCTGCGCGCCCGAGTGCGGCTGGACGTTGGCGTACGCGGCGCCGAACAGCGCCTTCACCCGGTCGATCGCGAGCTGCTCGGTCACGTCGACGTGCTCGCAGCCGCCGTAGTAGCGGCGGCCCGGGTACCCCTCGGCGTACTTGTTGGTCAGGACCGAGCCCTGCGCCTCCATGACCGCCCGCGGAGCGAAGTTCTCCGAGGCGATCATTTCGAGGGTGGACTGCTGTCGCCGCAGCTCCTGACCGACGGCCTGGGCGACCTCCGGATCGAGCTCGGCGAGTGGCAGGTCCAGCAGCGTACGGGAATCGACATGCACCATGAGCAGACTCCTTCGCGGCGGCGTGGGTTGCACACTACGCCGCGCGTTGCGAATTACACAACGGTTACCCGAAGAATCCCATCCGGGCGCTGACCTCATCGGCCGCGGCGATGACCCGCTCCGCCACCTCCGGGAACGAGTCCGACGCGAGGCGGTACGCCGGGCCGGAGATGCTCAGCGCGGCGACCACGGAACCATCGGCGGCCCGGATCGGAGCGGCGACGGCATTCAGGCCCAGTTCGTACTCCTCGGCGGTGCTGCCCCAGCCTAGCTTCTTGATCTCCTCCAGCTCCCGTTCGAGCCGCCCCGCGTCGGTGACGGTGCTCTCGGTGAACCGCTCCAGCGCATGGCCAAGTACCGACTCACGGACACCGTGCGAGGCGTACGCGAGGAGAACCTTGCCGCTGGACGTGGCGTGCAGCGGGGTCTGCTTCCCGACCCAGTTGTGGCTGGCGACCGACGCGGCGCCGAGCACCTGGGTGACGTTGACGGCACGGTGACCGTCGAGGATCGCGACATTGACGGTCTCCCCCAGCTCGGCGGCCAGCCGCTCGCACGCCGGGCGGCTCTGCCGGGTCAGGTCGAGCTGCGCGGTGATCGCGCCGGCCAGCCGGACGATGCCGAAGCCGAGCCGGTAGGTGCCGCGCTCCTCGGCCTGCTCGACGAAGCCGCGGGTCTCCAGGACGGCGAGGAGCCGGAAGGCGGTGGACTTGTGTACGCCCAGCTCCTTGCCGATGTCGGTCACCCCCGCCTCGCGCCGGCGCGCCAGGATCTCCAGGATGCTGAGCGCACGGTCGACGGACTGGACGAGCGCGGGTGCGGACTCGGCGGAGTTGCTCATGGCGCAACGATAAGCGAGATTCCGCGATGCGGCGAGATCCACCCCGTCGTGTAAACACCGAATTTCATCTCTTGACGGGGCCCGGACCTGCGTGCACGCTGTTGCGTATCTCACGATCCGTTCCGCTATTCACAACGGCTCGATCCGAATCGGAGGCAATGGCGTGATTCGCAGCATCGCGGTCGTCGGCGCCTCGCTCGCCGGCCTCTCCGCTGCCCGCGCGCTGCGCAACCAGGCCTACGACGGCACGATCATCGCCATCGGAGCGGAGCCGCACGTACCGTACGACCGGCCGCCGCTGTCGAAGGCGTTCCTCGCCGGCACGTGTACCGAAGACGACCTGGCGCTCGGCGATCCGGACGAGTCCCTTGAGGTGGACTGGCGCCTCGGCACCGCCGCGGTGCGCCTGAACCCCGGCAGCCGCAGCGTCACCCTGGCCGACGGTTCGGAGGTCCACGCCGACGCGGTCATCCTCGCCACCGGCGCCCGCGCCCGGCAACTGCCCGGGACCGAGGGGCTCAACGGCGTACACACCCTGCGCACCCTCGACGACGCCGTGGCCCTGCGCGCCGACCTCGCCGCCGCCGAACGGCTCGTCGTGGTCGGCGCCGGCTTCATCGGCGCGGAGGTCGCCTCCAGCGCCCGGTCGCTCGGCCTGGACGTCACCGTCATCGAGGCGCTGCCCACGCCGCTCGCCGGCCCGCTCGGCGCCGAGCTGGGCGCGGTCTGCGCGGGCCTGCACGCCGACCACGGGGTGCACCTGCGCACCGGAGTCGGCGTCGCCGCCGTCACCGGCGGGTCCAGAGTGGAAGCGGTCGAACTCACCGACGGCACCCGGCTGCCGGCCGACGTGGTGGTCGTCGGGATCGGCGCGAGTGCGAACGTGGAGTGGCTGATCGGTTCCGGCCTCGACCTCGCGAACGGCGTCGTCACCGACGCGGCCGGCGCGACCAGGGTGCCGTCGGTCGTCGCGATCGGCGACTGTGCAGCGGCGTACTCCCCGTACGCGGGCGGGGTTGTCCGTAGCGAGCACTGGACGCACGCCCTCGAACAGCCGGCCGCGGCCGTCGCCACGCTGCTCGGCGAGCGGCGCGAGCACACCGCCGCCCCATACTTCTGGTCCGACCAGTACGGCGTGCGCATCCAGTTCGCCGGGCACCGCACCGGCACCGACTCCGTACGGATCGTCGAGGGCGACCCCGACCAGCGCAGCTTCCTCGCCGTGTACGAGCGCGCCGGCCGCCCGGTCGCCGTCCTCGGCATGAACCAGCCGAAGCTGTTCACCCGCTGGCGGCGCCAGTTGAGCGCCCCCGACCCCGCCCCGGCGTCCGCCGCATGACCGCAGGAGTACGCATGTCGCAACCCGTCTGCCCGCTCAGCGCCATCCCGAAGGGAGAGGCGTACCGGTGGGAGGTCGAGCCCCCGATCGCGATCTTCCACACGGAGGACGGCGAGGTCTTCGCGATCGACGACACCTGCACGCACCAGGACGCGTCGCTGGCCGACGGCTGGCTGGAGGGGTGCGAGGTCGAGTGCCCGCTGCACGCGTCCCGGTTCGACCTGCGCACCGGAAAGGTGGACGCGCCGCCGGCCAAGAAGCCGGTACGCACACACCAGGTCACCGTCACCGACGGCATCGTCCACGTCGCGGTCTCCGACGCCGCCCCCAACCTCCCGCCCGGAGTGTGAAATGACGTCACAGC
The DNA here is from genome assembly GCF_011947225.1 of Planosporangium flavigriseum. Lineage (GTDB taxonomy): Bacteria > Actinomycetota > Actinomycetes > Mycobacteriales > Micromonosporaceae > Planosporangium > Planosporangium flavigriseum. The sequence continues at coordinate 137,002 of NZ_JAATVW010000011.1, forward strand.
GGTACGACTTCGTCATCGTCGGCGGCGGGTCCGCCGGCAGCGCCCTGGCCAACCGGCTGTCCGCCGACCCGTCCAACAAGGTCCTGGTCCTGGAGGCCGGCCGGTCCGACTTCCCGTGGGACGTGTTCATCCACATGCCGGCGGCGCTCACGTTCCCGATCGGCAGCAGGTTCTACGACTGGAAGTACGAGTCCGAGCCCGAGCCGTACATGCACAACCGGCGCATCTACCACGCGCGCGGCAAGGTGCTCGGCGGGTCGAGCAGCATCAACGGCATGATCTTCCAGCGGGGCAACCCGATGGACTACGAGCGCTGGGGCGCCGACCCGGGCATGGAGACCTGGGACTACGCGCACTGCCTGCCGTACTTCAAGAAGATGGAGAACTGCCTCGCGGCCGACCCGGACGACCCGTACCGCGGTCACGACGGCCCGCTGATCCTGGAGCGCGGCCCGGCCACCAACCCGCTGTTCGGCGCGATGATCGAGGCGGGCCGGCAGGCCGGGTTCCCGCTCACCAGCGACGTCAACGGCGAGCAGCAGGAGGGCTTCGCGCGGTTCGACCGCAACGTCCGTCACGGCCGGCGGCTGTCGGCGGCCCGCGCGTACCTGCACCCCGCGATGAAGCGCCCCAACCTCGAGGTGCGCACGCGCGCGCTCGTCACCCGGGTCCTGTTCGACGGCGACCGCGCGACCGGGGTGGAGTACACGAAGGGCGGTTCCGGCACGCCGCGCCGGGTGTACGCCGGCGAGGTGATCCTGTGCGGCGGCGCCATCAACACGCCGCAGCTCCTGCAGCTGTCCGGCGTCGGCAACGCCGACGAACTACGCGCGCTGGGCATCCGGCCCGTGCACCACCTCCCCGGCGTCGGCGAGAACCTCCAGGACCACCTTGAGGTGTACGTCCAGCACAGCTGCCTCCAGCCGGTGTCGATGCAGCCGTACCTGGCGAAGTGGCGCGCCCCGTGGATCGGCGCCCAGTGGCTGTTCCTGCGTAAGGGGCCGGGCGCCACCAACCACTTCGAGGCCGGCGGCTTCGTACGCAGCAACGACGATGTCGCGTACCCGAACCTGATGTACCACTTCCTGCCGATCGCGGTCCGCTATGACGGGTCCGCGCCCGCCGGCGGCCACGGCTACCAGGTGCACGTCGGTCCGATGTACTCCGACGCCCGCGGCTCGGTGAAGATAAAGAGCCCGGACCCGCGGGTGAAGCCGGCGCTGCGCTTCAACTACCTGTCCACCGAGCAGGACCGGCGGGAGTGGGTCGAGGCGATCCGGGTGACGCGGAAGATCCTCAACCAGCCGGCGCTGGACCCCTTCAACGGCGGCGAGATCTCCCCCGGCCCGTCGGTGGAGACCGACGAGGAGATCCTCGACTGGGTCGCCCGGGAGGGCGAGACCGCGCTGCACCCGTCGTGCACGGCGAAGATGGGCACCGACGAGATGTCCGTCGTCGACCCGACCAGCATGCGCGTACACGGGGTGAAGGGTCTGCGCGTCGTCGACGCGTCGGTGATGCCGTACGTGACCAACGGCAACATCTACGCGCCGGTGATGATGGTGGCCGAGAAGGCAGCCGACCTGATCCTGGGCAACACGCCGCTGGCCGCCTCCGGCGTGCAGTTCTACCGGCGCCACAGCGGCTGACCGCCATGGCCATCAAACCCTTGACGCGCGTCCCCGCTCGCGGGATGGTGTTGTTTCTTATTCAGCGCGCTGATGCGTATGGCGCAACTTGGAGCCAACCGTGACAGAGCTGTACGTCGGCGGAGAATGGCGCACCCCGGTCGCCGGTGGTAGCCGCGAAATCCGCTGCCCTGCCGACGGCAGCCTGGTCGCGACCGTCGCCGAAGCCACGCGCGAGGACACCCTCGCCGCCATCGCCGCCGCGCGCGTTGCTTTTGACTCCGGCCCCTGGCCGTCGACCCCGGCCCGCGAACGCGGCGCGCTGCTCCTGCGCTTCGCGGACCTGATCGAACGGGACGCGAAGGACCTCGCCCGCGCCGAATCGCTCGACACCGGCAAGCGCCTGGTGGAGAGCGAATACGACATGGCCGACGTCGCCTCGTGCTTCCGGTACTACGGCGGCATCGCCGGCACCGACAGCGGCCGCGTCATCGACACCGGCCGCGCCGACGCGATCAGCCGGGTCGTGCACGAGCCGATCGGGGTGTGCGGCCTCATCACCCCGTGGAACTACCCGCTGCTGCAGACGTCGTGGAAGGTCGCCCCGGCCCTCGCCGCCGGTAACACGTTCGTCCTCAAGCCCAGCGAGCTGACGCCCTCCACGGCGATCCTGCTCATGCGGATCCTCGAAGAGGCCGGGCTGCCGGCCGGCGTCGCCAACCTGGTGCTCGGTGCCGGCGCTTCAGCGGGGGCGCCCCTGGCCGAGCACCCGGACGTCGACCTGGTGTCGTTCACCGGGGGCCTGTCCACCGGGCGCGGAATCATGGCGGCCGCGGCCGCGACGGTGAAGCGGGTCGCCCTCGAACTGGGCGGCAAGAACCCGAACATCATCTTCGCCGACGCCGACTTCGACACCGCCGTCGACTTCGCGCTCACCGCGGTCTTCCTCCACTCCGGGCAGGTCTGCTCCGCTGGCGCCCGGCTCGTGGTGGAGGAGTCGATCCACGACGCCTTCGTCGACGCCGTGGTTTCGCGCGCTGAGAAGATCCGCCTCGGCGGCCCGTTCGACCCCGACGCGGAGACCGGCCCGCTGATCTCCGCCGCGCACCGGTCCAAAGTGGAGGCGTACGTCGCGGCCGGTGTAGCGGAGGGTGCGGTCCTGCGCTGCGGCGGCCGCCGACCCTCCGAGCCGCATTTGGCTGAGGGCTTCTACTACCGGCCGACCGTGCTGGACCGCTGCCACGCCGGCATGAGCGTCGTACGCGACGAGTCCTTCGGACCCGTCCTCACCGTCGAGACCTTCACGACCGAAGACGAGGCCGTCAGAATCGGCAACGACACCGACTACGGCCTCGCCGGGGCGGTGTGGACCCAGGACGCCGGCAAGGCGCAGCGCGTCGCGCAGCGGCTGCGGCACGGCACCGTCTGGATCAACGACTACCACCCGTACGTGCCCCAGGCGGAGTGGGGCGGGTTCAAGCAGTCCGGGATCGGCCGCGAGCTGGGCCCGACCGGGCTCGACGAGTACCGCGAGACCAAGCACATCTGGCAGAACATCGACCCCCGTCCGCAGTACTGGTTCCGCGGCTAGAGCGCGCAGGAGAGGCGTCATGAGTACCGAGACGGCGGCGCCGCCGCAACAGCAGGCCATCGAGTCCCGGTCCCCGGTCATCTCGGTCAGGGACCTGTGGAAGGTGTTCGGGCCGAAGGCGGACCAGGTGCCCGGCTCGCCCGAGCTGGCCGGGCTGTCCCGGCGCGAGCTGATGGACCGCATGAACTGCACGGCCGCGGTTCGTGAAGTCACGTTCGACGTGGCGCCCGGCGAGGTGTTCGTCGTGATGGGGCTGTCCGGCTCCGGCAAGTCCACCCTGGTCCGGTGCCTGACCCGGCTCATCGAGCCGACCGCGGGCGAGGTGGTGTTCGAGGGCGAGGACATCCTGCACGCGGACAAGAAGCGGCTGCGCGAACTGCGCCGCCAGAAGTTCTCCATGGTCTTCCAGCACTTCGGCCTGCTCCCCTACCGGCGGGTCGTCGACAACGTCGCGTACGGCCTGGAGATCCGCGGCACCGGCAAGTCCGAGCGCACCAAGCGCGCCATGGAGATCATCGAACTCGTGGGCTTGAGCGGGTACGAGAACTCGTACCCCGACCAGCTGTCGGGCGGCATGCAGCAGCGGGTCGGGCTGGCCCGAGCGCTCGCCGGCGACCCGGACGTACTCTTCTTCGACGAGCCGTTCTCCGCGCTCGACCCGCTCATCCGCCGGGACATGCAGAACGAGGTCATCCGACTGCACCGCGAGGTCGGCAAGACGATGGTCTTCATCACCCACGACCTGTCCGAGGCGCTCAAGCTGGGCGACCGGATCCTCATCATGCGCGACGGCAAGATGGTGCAGTGCGGTACGGGTGACGAGCTTGTCGGCGCGCCCGCCGACGACTACGTCCGGGATTTCGTCCGCGACGTGCCCCGCTCCCACGTCCTCACGCTGCGGTGGATCATGCGGGAGCCGCGGCCGGACGACGTACTGGACGGCCCGGAACTCGGCCCGGACGTCATCGTGCGGGACGCCATTCGGGTGGTGCTCGCCGCCGAGAAGCCGGTGAAGGTGGTGGCGGACGGGAAGCTGCTCGGGATCGTCGGCGATGAGGAGATCCTCGCCGTGGTGGCCGGCACCGAGGCCGGTGCCTGATGGCCGTCACGACCACGACCACGCGCCCCGCCGTCGCGCCGGCTACGGCCCGTCGGGGGCGGCGCGCCAGCCGGCCCCTCGTCGTGGTCGGCATTCTGGCGATCTGGGTCGTCGGTTGGCTCCTGCTGCGCCATCGGGACACGCTGGCGCTGGGCAAGGCGGACCTGACGCCGCTGCACCGCTGGATCAACGACGTCAACGACACGGTCGGCGCCAACCGCAACACCAGCCCGATCTTCCTGTACTTCTTCAATGAGATCCGCCTGGTCATCGATACCCTGGTCACGTTCGTCCAGGGGCTGATCGCGCAGCCGTCGTTCGGGCGGCCGGTGCCCGTCCTGGGCTGGCTGGGCGTGGTCGCGCTCGTCGCGTACGCCGCCTGGGCGTTCGCCAACTGGCGGGTGGCGCTGCTCGCCGCGGCCGGGTTCGTGCTGTTCGGCCTGCAGGGGCTGTGGCGGGAGAGCATGGACACCCTCGCCCTCACGCTGTCGGCGGTCCTCGTCGCCCTGATCTTCGGCATCCCGCTCGGCATCTGGGCCGGGCTGTCGGACCGGTTCAACCGGCTGATCACACCGGTGCTGGACTTCATGCAGACCATGCCGACGTTCGTCTACCTCGCGCCGCTCACCCTGTTCTTCCTGATCGGACCGGCGTCGGCGACGATCGCGACCCTGATCTACGCCGCGCCGCCGGCTATCCGCCTCACCGCGCACGCCATCCGGTCGGTGCCCGAGTCGCCGCGCGAAGCGACCGAGTCGCTCGGTGCGACTCGGTGGCAGACGCTGACGAAGGTGCTGCTGCCGCTGTCCAAGCGCACCATCGTGCTCGGCGCCAACCAGACGATCATGGCGGCGTTGTCGATGGTGACGATCGCGGCCCTCATCGATGCGCCCGGCCTGGGCAAGACGGTCATCAAGGCGCTGCAGACCCTCGACGTGGGCACCGCGTTCAACGCGGGGCTCGCGATCGTGGTGATGGCCATCGTCCTGGACCGGGTCACGACGGCGGCGAGCGCGCGGGTCGAGGAGGGCCGCCGGCACGTGGGCGGCCGGGCTGAGCGCCTGCGCCGGCCGCTACTGGCCGCCGGCGGCGTCGCGGCGCTGGTCTGCGCGTACCTGTCGTACACCTACGTCTGGGCGGCCGAGTTCCCGTCCGGCTTCGAGGTCGGCAGCTACGTCTCGCGGGCCGCCTCCGCTGTGACCGACTGGGCCCAGGGTGACGTCGGGACCGTCACCGGAGGTATCAAGGAAGCGGTCACCGTCGGCCTGCTGAACCCGTTCCAGGGCTTCCTGTCGGATTCGCCGTGGTGGCTGGTCGGCGCGGTCGTCGTGGCGCTCGCCGCGCTGCTCGGCAGTGTCCGCGCGGCCGTCACGGCCGCGGTGTGCGTGGGGCTGCTGGTGGCCACCGGGCTGTGGCAGGACAGCATGAGCACGCTTGCCATGACGATCGTCGCGACGCTGCTGACGATGGCGCTGGGCGTCCTCGTCGGGGTGTGGATGGGCCGCAACCGGCTCGCCGACCGGATCATCCGGCCGGTGCTGGACGCCGGCCAGACCATGCCGGCGTTCGTGTACCTGATCCCGTTCCTGGCCCTGTTCTCGGCCACCCGGTTCACCGCGATCGTCGCGGCGGTCGTGTTCGCCGCACCGGTTGCGATCAAGATCATCGCGGACGGGATCCGGGGCGTGCCCGAGACGACCGTGGAGGCCGCGACGGCGGCAGGGTCGAGCACCTGGCAGCTCATCACGAAGGTCCAGCTACCGATGGCGCGCCAGGCGCTGGTCCTCGCCGCCAACCAGGGCCTCATCTACGTGCTGTCCATGGTGGTCGTCGGCGCGCTCGTCGGCGCCGGCGCGCTCGGCTACGACGTGGTCGCCGGGTTCTCCCAGAACCAGCTGTACGGCAAGGGCCTCGCCGCCGGCGTCGCCATTGTCCTGCTCGGCATCATGCTCGACCGCATCACGTCCGCCGCGGCGCAGCGGTCGGGCGGCGGAACGATCCCCAGATACAAGTAAGGCGAATCGGCACGTACCAACAGGTGAACCGACTCCTCCGGAGGAACAACCTATGAGACTTCCCATCAGCAAGGGCGGGAGGCTGGCCGGCGTCTCGGTCGTCACCGCCGTAGCCCTCGCGCTCACCGGCTGCGGCGGCGCCAAGATCGGCGCCTCGGGCGACTCCGGATCGGGCTCTGGCAAGTGCGGCACCTTCAACATCGCCATCAACCCGTGGGTCGGGTACGAGGCGAACGCGGCGGTCCTCGCGTACGTCGCCGAGAAGGAGCTCGGCTGCAAGGTGACGAAGAAGGACCTCAAGGAGGAGGTCGCCTGGCAGGGCTTCGGCACCGGCGAGGTCGACGCGGTCGTGGAAAACTGGGGCCACGACGACCTCAAGAAGAAGTACATCGATGACCAGAAGACCGCGGTGTCCGCCGGGTCGACCAAGGTCGACGGGGTCATCGGCTGGTTCGTGCCGCCGTGGATGGCCAAGCAGTACCCGGACATCACCGACTGGAAGAACCTGAACAAGTACGCCGACCTGTTCAAGACGTCGGAGTCCGGCGGCAAGGGCCAGATCCTCGACGGCGACCCGTCGTTCGTCACCAACGACGAGGCCCTGGTCAAGAACCTCAACCTGAACTACAAGGTGGTGTACGCCGGCAGCGAGCCCGCCCTGATCCAGGCGTTCCGTCAGGCCGAGCAGAAGAAGACCCCGCTCATCGGATACTTCTACGACCCGCAGTGGTTCATGTCCGAGGTCAAGCTCGTCAAGGTGAACCTCCCGGCGTACACGCCCGGCTGCGACGCCGACGCGGAGAAGATCGCCTGCGACTACCCGGCCTACGACCTGGACAAGATCGTCAGCAAGAAGTTCGCCGACGCCAACGGCCCGGCGTACCAGCTGGTGAAGAACTTCCAGTGGACGAACGAGGACCAGAACACGGTCGCCAAGTACATCGCCCAGGACAAGATGTCCCCGGAGGCCGCGGCGAAGAAGTGGGTCGAGGCCAACCAGGACAAGGTGAAGGCCTGGCTGCCCAAGTAAGCACCTGATCCGACCGTCGCCGTCCGCCGTCCCACCCATGATCCGGTAAGAAACGGGGCGCTCTGACGCCCTGAACTCTTCAGGATCATGACGTGGGACGGCGGCAGCGCCGGCATAGGCGCTGAGGCGAGAGCGGATCCAGCCGAGCCCACGCGTTAGGTTCGTCCCGCTACCGCCTGGGGCGCCGTTGGCAGCAGGTACGGATCAGCAAGGACAGGGACTCGAACCCCGAACCCGCGGGTTAGGAGGTAGCGAGTCCATACGCGACGGCGAACCGGTGGCCGAGCGAGCCTGACGCGCCGCCGTCACGGGCCAGCACCGCTCCGGCCGCGACTCGGCCGGCCGCGACCGCCCCGCGCCCGATCGGCGTGCCCGGCGGCAGCACCTCGGCGAGGGTCGCCAGTATCTCTTCGTCGGCGGCCGGACCGCCGACCAGCAGCACCGGCCGTTCCCGTTCGGACGAAGGCAGCGCGCTCAACGCCCGGTGGACCGCGACGCCGAGGACCGCCGCCTTGGCCCGGCGGCGTACCCCGCGCCACTCCGCCGGTGACCAGACGGTCGGCAACGGTACGAGGCCGAGCGGTCCGGTCGCACACAGCCGCCCGACGGTGTCGCCGCCGGCCGGCCGGTCGAGAAAAATCCGGGTGCCGTCCTCGGTGGTCGCCACGTCGGGCCCCTCGACGCGCATGGCGGGTCCGCGCTTGGCGTACTCGGCGAGCGCCTTGGGTACCTTCAGCGCGGCCGCTACCACCGCGGTGAGCAGGTCCCCGGCGCCGGCGACCGTCGCGGCGCCGGTGACTCCGATGACGTCGACCGTACCGCCACCGAGGTCGATGACGAGCGCGCCGTCCGCGCCCGGGGTGGTGAGCGCGCCGGCCCGCGCCGCCGACGTCTCGGAGGTAACGAGGCGGGCGGGACGGTCGAGCAGCTTTTCGAGACACGCCACCGGGTCGACCAGGTCCTGCTCGCCCGCCAGGGTGGCCAGCACGAGTTCCGCGTCCGGCGAGCCCCGGCGAAGCTCACGCAGGACGGCCGCGACGTCGACGGCGGCCAGGTCCCCGACCGCGACGGGTCCGGTGCCGAGGTCGAGGGTGTACGGTCCGCCGTTCGTCGCCTGCGCGTCGGTCAGGTCGACCGGGCCGTCCCCGGCGTCGACCCACGGCCGGTGATCCTGGGAAGCGGCAACAGGCGGCAGCCCGTACGCCACCACGGCGTTCGAGGCGCCGTCGAGGCTGGCGGCCACGGCCGCGAGATATCCCGATGAGTCCGCCCCCAGCCCCAGCGAAGCCGCCATCGCGAACGCGTCCGTCACCTTCTGCAGCGCGCGGCCCGGCGGGCGCACCTCCATGGCCAGCAACCGAGCCGCAGCGGCCGAAGCAGCCGGTACCCCGTCGACGACCGGCAGCGACTGGCGCAGACGAGAACCGATCAGGACCGCCTCGTCCGACTCGACACAGACGCCGATGACGGCAAGGCCCGCCGACACCAGCCGGTTGATCCGGGCCGCCGCCTCCCGGAATCCCACCGACGCCGGCACCACGATCACCTGCGGGCCGTCACCCAGTTGCGCGTCCCGCAAGACCGGCCAGGGCGTACCACACCCGAAGCCCTCGCCGCTCGCCGTCGTGGCGCCCCGGCGCAGGACCCGCAGCGGTCCGGTGTGGACGGTCGGCGCGGGTACCCGCACGGTCGACGTACGCACCGGCCGGAGCGCGGCCACGTGCACCGCCTCGACGTCGACCCGAGCCCGGGACGCGGTACGGGCCACCAACGCAGCCGCCGCCGTGATCGACGAAGGCGACCCCTTGGCGCCCCGGGTGGGGGCGCGGTCGGCAGCTACGACGCCGCCGTCACTGGAGACCAGCACCACCTCGGTGGTGGCATTGCCGATGTCGAGGCCCGCGATCACCCTAGTAACGCGATCACCCTAGTAATCCGCGCGTGGCGTACCAGCTCGCGGCTTCGCGTACGAACGCCGCGGTGCGCGGCGCACCCTGCTCGTCGAGTCGGCGCGCAAGGGCCTCCAGCTCGTCGGCGGTGGAGCGGCCGGGTCGCAGCGCCTCGTACGCGGCGAGCACGTCGGCGTCGGGCAGCCGGGCCAGTTCGGCGGCGCGGCCCAGCGCGGAGGCCAGCTGCGGGTTGCCGTGATTCGCCGCGACCGCAGCCTGCGCGCGCAGGGCCGAGGGGTGGATGCGGACGTCATCGGGGCCGAGCGATCCCGCGCGCAGCGCCTCGACGGTGACCTCGTCGAGCGGCCGTCCGGAGTACCCCCGTACCTGCTCAGTCATCCATGACCTCCAACGAAAGCTCCTCCGGTGCCGAGCCAATATCGCAGCATTCCCGTTCCAGCGCCACGAATGAAACCACACGGGTGTGGTACCTCGCCGTGATGGCGTCCTCCGAGTACGGGTTGAGCACCGGCTCCGGCGTGGCGCCCTTGGCGTGCCGGGCGGCGTTGACGGCCATCAGACGGTACATCTCGCGGGTGACGTGCGGCGCGACCGAGTACAGCTCCAGGTTGGCCAGCGGCGTGAGGTCGCGGCGGTGGATGAGCGCGGTCCCCTTGCCTTGCAGGCCGATCGACACACCGGAGCCGGAGAGCTGGGCGGCGGCCAGACCGATCTGCCCTAAGTCGATAGAGGACTGTACGCGGACGATCCGACCACGGCAGCCCTCCTCTTCAAGACCGGCCAGCAGTTCGTCGAGGACGTCGAGCACGTCGAGGCCCGAGAGCGTACGCCAGACGCTGCGGCCGAGCGCTGGGGAGACGCCGATGACGACCTCCCGCGGGTCGTTCGAAACAGCGGCGGCACCCAAACAAGACAGCCCCGGCCGGGCATAGGCGGCCTGCTCGGCGCGCAGGTCGGCGACCGACCGCTCCTGGCGGACAGCCGCGATCTCCGCGAGCCGTTCCGGACCCGGGACATAGCCCGTGCCCGGCCCGGCGTAGTCGTTGGGGTCGGTGACGGCGGACAGGCACCTCATCGACTCGTCGAAGATGGCGGCGGGTTGGAGGTAGTCGCCGGCGACCCGGGCGCGCAGCATGCCGAGGACCCGTTCGGCTTCCACGGAGAAGCCGCACTCGTCGAGGGCGGCGACGATGTCGAGGCCGGTCAGCCCGCTCTCGCCGATCATGCGGGCCGCCTGGAGCACCCGTAGCGGGTCGGGCTCGGGCAGGTCCCGGCTGCCGGCCGCGTGGACCACCGCCTCGACGTGTTCGTCGTCGAAGTCGGCCAGGCCGAGGTGGGCGTACACGGCGCGGACGGCCTCGGCGGCGCGTCTCCGTACGGCCAGAATGTACTCTTCGGTCGGTTGGCGCAGCGCGCCGTCGACGCCCCAGTCGCGCTGGAGCACCAGGTAGTCGTCGAGGTCCTCGGCGTTGAGGTTGGACGGGCCGAACATGTTGTCGTAGCGCGGGATGCTGCCGAAGCCGGAGACGATGAAGTCGGAGCCGGCGAGGAACGTCGGCAGCGTCCGGGCCGTGCGGCGCATGTCGGACTCTGACATCAGGCTGTCGTTGCCGGAGCACGATTCCAGGCCGCGCAGCATCACCATGAGGTTCTCGTAGTGCAGCTCGAGGACCCCGCCGGGGACGCTCGCGGTGAGCGCGGCGGTGTCGATGCCGCCGTTCTGCACGCCCTGCGCGCCGCAGGCCCGGGCGAGGGACACGCAGCGCGATTCGAGGTACAGCATCGAGCGCCCTTCGGCGCCGCCCATCAGCGCCTCGGAGCCGGCGCCGGACGACAGCCGCATCTTGACGCCACGGGAGGCGTACGCCGCGACGAGGAACGCCTTGGACCACGGGGTGTCGTCGCCGTCGACGAAGACCTGCTCGGTGCCGTACACGGAGACGGTCTCGGCGTAGGAGACCAGGCCGCGTACGCCGAGTTGGAGTTCGAGGGCCTCCTCGACCGAGCACTGGGTCAGCGCGCCGGCCGCGGCGACCTGGGAGCCGATGAGGACCGCCACCGCGTTGCTCGGGGCGTCGCCGAAGACCGGCACGGTGGTCTCGAGTTCGCGGAACCCGTACGCGACGGCGGTGGCCGCGTCGGCGGCGAGCAGCAGCGGGTCGTCGAGCCGGTTGGTGACGTGGGCCTGGTTGGACGGAGTGCGGCGCACGCGCATCTTCGCCAGGGCGATGGTGATCTCGTACGGCCGGATCTGCCGGACCACCGCGGCGAGCTTGGCCGGCGTCATGCCCGCGACGAGGCGGGTGATCTCGGCTCTCGGCACGGACGGGTCCACGATCATGCGGGCGACGGTGACGTCGTCGGTCGCCATCGCCTCCTCGGCGACGGTCAGGTCGAGGCCGTGTTCGGCGATGAACGCGTCGACGACGTCGAAGTCCTCGCGGCGCCGCCCGTCGAGTTCGACGACTACCCCGTCGGAGATGACGAGGCTGGGAAGCGGGTCCGCCGGCGACCAGAGCGCCGCCAGGCCGAGGGACGGGTCTTGTGCGGCCAGCCCGTCGAGGTTGACCGCCCGCCCGTCGAGCATCCGCAGCCGGCCCCAGCCGGTCATCGCCGCTTCCACACTGCTGCCGCAGCCCGCAGCCGGGCGTGGATCCCCCCGTACGGCTCGACGCCGGGCAGGTGCGCCTTGGCCACCTTGGCCACACAGGTGTAGTCGTTGTCGACGACGTTGGCGATCGGCGCGAGCGAGGTCTGCGAGACGAGCTGGTACGCGTCGAGAATGGACAGTTGCAGCTCGGCGGCTACCCAGCCGACCATGTCGGCCTGGCTGATGCGGAACGCGTCCTCGAGCGGGCGGGCCGAGCCGGTCGACATGACGTACTCGTCGGTCTCGAGCCGTGGCCACGGCGTCGGCACGCCCTTGATGAGGTCGATCAGGACGACGGTGTCCATGGCGGTCTCGACGGCGACGCCGCAGGTCTCGCCCTCGCCCTGCCGGGCGTGGCCGTCGCCGAAGCTGAACAGGGCGCCCTCGACGTTGACGCCGAGGTAGCAGGTCGCGCCGGCGCGCATCTCCGGGGTGTCCATGTTGCCGCCCCATGAGCCGGGGGTGAGCGACGAGCGCGCCTCGCCCAGCGGCGGCGCCACCCCGACGGTGCCGTGCATCGGGTCGAGCGGCAGTTCGACGACCAGGTCGCTGTCGCGGGCTTCGTACCGCACGACCCCGGCCGCCCGGTCGATGCCGTAGATCCAGGTGCGTTCGCCCAGCGCGGCCTGGAGCGTGGCCGTACGCGGGGTCGAGGTGAGCGCGCCGAAGAACGGGACGGTGGTCGACACGCCCCACGACTCGCGTGGGGTGATGGAGACGAAGTGCACGACGAGCGTGTCCCCGGGCTCGGCGCCCTCGACGTAGAACGGCCCGGTCTGCGGGTTGAGGTAGCGGGGGTCGGTGACCTGGGTGGGCAGGTCGTCGACCGTACGCACCGCGCCGTTGAAGCAGTCGCGGGTCCAGGTCGACAGGAAGGTGCCCGGGGCGATCTGGGCCACCGGTTCCGCCCCGCCGAACGTGTAGACGAGCTGGCTCGCCGGGGCGTCGGGGTCGGGCGCGTACTCGAAAAACGAAGCCACTGGTCGCTTCCTCCGGTCAGGGGGTGTGGTGGGTGGCCGGGGCCCCGGCCACCCACCCCACGGTTTCAGTCACGCTCGTGAGTGTCCTCCAGGACGATGCGCCCGATGGTCTCGTACCGGCGCGGGTTGCGGGCCCGGAAGTACAGCGCCAGCGCGATACCGGCGGCGAAGACTGCCACGACGAGGTACGGCGTGAGCTTGAACAGCAGGGTCTTCGCCGCGGCGCCGGCGGCGAAGTCCTTGTTCACCCACAGCAGGTAGACCACGTAGAGCATGCCGAGGCCACCGATGAGCGGCGCCACCAGGGTGCGGAACCAGTTCGCCGTCTCGGGGTGGTTCTTGCCGACGTGGAAGTACCCGATGACCCCGAACGCGCACAGCGCCTGGACGATCAGGATCGCCATGGTGCCGAGGATGGCCAGCAGGGCGTACAGGTCGCCGTACGGGTCCTTGTTGAAGGCCAGGAAGCCGAGCACCAGCACGGTCGCCAGGCCGGTCTGCACGAACGAGGCGACGTGCGGGGAGCCGTGCTTGCCGTGGGTACGGCCGATCGTGCGCCGGAACCCGGGCAGCAGGTCCTCGCGGCCGAGGGCGTAGATGTAGCGGGCGGCGCAGTTGTGGAACGCCATGCCGCAGGCGAACGAGCCGGTCATCAGCAGGACGCTGAACAGGTCGACGGCCCACGATCCGACGAGTTCCTTGGTCGGGCCGAAGAAGATGTCGCCGGCGGTCGCGGTGTCCTGCCCCAGCTTGATCGCGTTGGCCGGGCCGGTGCCGGCGATGGCCATCCAGGAGACGAACACGTAGAACAGGCCGATGCCGACGACGGAGAGCATCGTCGCCCGCGGGATGACCCGCTTCGGGTCGCGGGACTCCTCGCCGTACATGGCGGTCGACTCGAAGCCGACCCACGACCAGAACGCGAAGAACAGGCCGATGCCCGCGGTCGCGCCGGCCACTCCGGTCGCCGACTTGAACGCGTTGAGCGGGTTGATGGACTCCACCGCCAGGCCCTCCGGGCCGCCGCCGTGGAACAGCACCGCGAGCGCCATCAGCGCGAGCATCAGGATCTCGGTGAGCAGGAAGAAGCCGAGCACCTTGGCAGTGAGGTTGATGTCGTAGTAGGCGAGCACGGCGTTGAGCGCCAGCATGACCAGCGCGAAGACGATCCACGGCACCTTGGTGTCGGTGTACCGCTGCACCGTCGACTGGGCGAAGAAGCTGAAGATGCCGACGAGCGACGCCTCGAACACGATGTAGGCCATCGTGATGAGCGCGCCGGCGCCCATGCCGACGACCCGGCCCAGGCCGTGCGAGATGTAGCCGTAGAACGCGCCGGTGGCGGTGATGTGCTTGGCCATGGCGGAGTAGCCGAGCGCGAACAGGCTCAGCACGATCGTCGCCACGAGGTAGCCGGCGGGCGCGTACGAGCCGTTGCCGAAGCCGACCGCGATCGGCACGTTGCCGACCATGGCGGTGATCGGGGCGGCTGTCGCCACCGCCATGAAGATGACGCCGATGATGCCGACGGCGTTCTTCTTTAATCGCTGGACCTCGCCGGCACCGGAGGCCCCGGTCCCGACGCTGCCAATCATCTCGTTGGTGCTCACCTGTTCCCCTCTCGGTCACGACAGACCAGCGGAGCGTTGGATCCGCAGCGCTGTGACCGCGGCCACAGCATGGTGCAGGGATCGTGACACCAATGGTCTGGTTACACAAGGGGCTGGTCAGCCCAGAAATGGTTCGTGGCAGACCATTGACTGTTTTGGTCTGCCCGGTTCATTCTTGGTCCAGCCGACGCCCGATCCCGGGACGGCGCCAGCCCTCGGAGGTGGTGGGTGCACGACTACGGTGCGTTCTCCTACGCGTCCAAGGACGAGATGATCGGCAAGTCCAAGGAGTTCTGGAACCCGGACAAGACCCAGTTCTGGCAGGACTCCGGCGTCGACCTCGTCATCGACCGGCGCGAGGGCTACTACCTGTGGGACATGCACGGCCGGCGGCTGATCGACGTCCACCTCAACGGCGGCACGTACAACCTCGGCCACCGCAACCCCGAAGTTGTTGCCGCCGTGACCGCGGCCATGGGCCACTTCGACATCGGCAACCACCACTTCCCGTCGCTCGCCCGTACCGCCCTCGCCGAAGCCCTCATCAAGAGCGCACCCGCCGGACTGACCAAAGTGGCCTACGGGTCAGGCGGCGGCGAGGCCATCGACATCGCGCTCAAGACCGCGCGGCACACCACGCAGAAGCGGAAGATCGTCTCGATCGTCAAGGCGTACCACGGCCACACCGGCCTCGCCGTCGGCGCGGGCGACCAGCGCTTCTCCGAACTGTTCCTCTCCGACCGGCCGGAGGAGTTCCCGCAGGTGCCGTTCAACGACCTCGACGCGATGGAGCAGGCGCTCCGCGGTCGGGACGTCGCCGCGGTCATCATGGAGACCATCCCGGCCACGTACGGCTTCCCGCTTCCCGAGCCGGGCTACCTGGAGGCCGTCAAGGCGCTCTGCGAGCGGTACGACGCCCTGTACATCGCCGACGAGGTGCAGACCGGTCTGATGCGTACCGGCGAGATGTGGGGCATCACCAAGCACGGCATCTCCCCCGACATCCTCGTCACCGGCAAGGGCATCTCCGGGGGCATCTACCCGATCAGCGCCGTCCTGATGAGCGAGCGCGCCGCGGGGTGGCTGCGCGAGGACGGCTTCGGCCACATGTCCACGTTCGGCGGCGCCGAACTGGGCTGCATCGCCGCGCTCAAGACGCTCGAGATCTGCGGCCGGCCCGAGGTCCGCACGATGGTCCACTACATCTCGGACCTGATGCAGTCGGGGCTCGCCGACATCCAGCGCGACTACCCCGACTGGTTCACCGGCGTGCGCGCCAACGGCGTCGTCATGGGCCTGGAGTTCAACCACCCGCAGGGCGCCAAGTACGTCATGAAGCACCTGTACGAGACCGGGGTCTGGGCCATCTTCTCCACGCTCGACCCGACGGTCCTGCAGTTCAAGCCCGGCATCCTGCTCACCCCGGCGCTGGCCGAGGAAATCCTGGACCGCACGGAGGTCGCTATCGGCAAGGCCTGCGCCGAGGTGCGCGGCCGCGGACGGAGGGTGCGCTAGATGCCGCAGCCGTTGGAATACCTCGCCGAGCCGGCCGGGGTCCCCCGCGCCCGCCAGATGCTCCAGCAGGCGCAGTGGGCCGCCCGCGCGTTCGCCGGGTACGACCGCGCGAGCGTGCTGCGCATCGCCGAGGCGGTCG
Organism: Planosporangium flavigriseum; assembly: GCF_011947225.1. GTDB lineage: Bacteria > Actinomycetota > Actinomycetes > Mycobacteriales > Micromonosporaceae > Planosporangium > Planosporangium flavigriseum. Next base: position 153,169 of record NZ_JAATVW010000011.1, read on the forward strand.
CCGACGCCGCAGCCGCCAAGGCCCGGCACTACGCCGAGTGGGCCGTCCGGGAGACCGGCTTCGGCGTCGTCGAACACAAGGTCGTCAAGAACGAGGCGTGCTCGCGCGGCATCTTCCAGACGTACCGCGACACCGACCTGGTCACCCCGCGCGTCGACGCTTCGCGGAAGTTGGTCTCCGTGCCGCGGCCGGCGGGGGTGGTCCTCGCGCTGACGCCGTCGACCAACCCGGTGGCGACGGTCTACTTCAAGACGATGCTGGCGCTGCTGACCCGCAACGCCGTCGTCATCAGCCCGCACCCGATGGCGAAGGAGTGCTGCGCCGACGCGGCCCGCATGATGGCCGCCGCCGCCGTCGCCGCCGGCGCGCCGGAGGGCGTCATCCAGGTCGTCGACGAGCCGTCCGTCCCGCTCATCAACGCGCTGATGACCGACGAGCGCACCTCGGTCATCGTCGCGACCGGCGGCACCCCGGTCGTGCGCTCGGCGTACTCCTCCGGCAACCCGGCCATCGGCGTCGGCCCCGGCAACGTGCCGGTCCTGGTCGACGCGAGCGCCGACCTCGCCGCCGCGGCCAAGCGGATCGTGGCGTCGAAGGCGTTCGACAACTCCGTGCTCTGCACCAACGAGAGCGTCCTCATCGTCGAGGAGTCGGTCGCCGACCGGCTGCTCGCCGCGATGAAGCGTGAGGGGGCGCTGCTCCTCGACTCCGACGGCGCGCGGCGGCTGCGGGAGTACATGTTCGGAAACGGCCACCTCAACACCGAGGTCGTCGGCAAGCCGGCGGCCTGGATCGCCGACCGGGCCGGGGTACGGGCGGGCGCGAAGACGACCGTGCTGCTGGCGCCGTTCGATCTCGTCGTACCCGAGGAGCCACTCGCCCACGAGAAGCTCTCGCCGGTCCTCGGCGTCGTCCGGGTACCCAGCGCCGCCCGCGGCATCGACGCCGCCCGGGCGGTGGTCCGCATCGCCGGCGCCGGCCACTCGGCCGCGATCCACTCCAGCGACCCGGCCACGATCATGGCGTACGCGGCGAGCGTCCCCGTCCTGCGGGTGTCGGTCAACGTCGGCAACTCCACCGGAAGCTCCGGCCTGGAGACCAACCTCGCGCCGACCATGACGGTCGGTACCGGGTTCGTCGGACGCAGCTCGCTCGGCGCCAACCTCGAGCCGAAGAACCTCGTGAACTGGACGCAGATCGCCTACAACGCCGACCCGCGCGAGGTGATGCCGAGCTTCACCGGCATCGTGCCGTGGGCCGCGCCGCGCGGCCCGGTCCCGCCGTACCCGGTCGCCAGCAACGCGGCCGGCGTTCTTAAGGCCCCGCCTGCGACGCTCCAGCCGGCCGCCAGCGACCTCGCTGGGACGGCCACCGCCGACGAACTGCGCGAGCACGTGCGCCGGCTGATCGTCGAAGAGCTCTCCCACTTCGTCAAGAACTAAGAGGACCGACACCGTGGCCGAACTCCGCTCGTTCATCTTCATCGACCGGCTGCAGCCGCAGACCATGTGCTATCTCGGCACGTGGATCCGCGGCACGCTGCCACGCTCGAGCATGGCCTCGCAGATCATCGAGATCGCGCCCGGCCTCGACATCGAGCCGCTGACCGACGTCGCGGTCAAGCACGCGGAGGTCGGCGCCGGCATCCTCGTGGTGGAGCGCCAGTTCGGCTACCTGGAGATCCACGGCCGTACCGACGAGGTCAAGGCGGCCAGCGCCGCCGTCCTCGACGCGCTGGGCGCCGTCGCCACCGACGCGATGCGGCCGAAGATCCTGGCCAGCACCATCATCTCCAGCATCGACCAGCAGCACGCCTTCCTGATCAACCGCAACAAGATGGGCTCGATGGCGCTGCCCGGAGAAACGCTGTTCGTCATGGAGATGCAGCCCGCCTCGTACGCGATCCTCGCGACCAACGAGGCCGAGAAGGCGGCGAACATCAAGGTCGTCGACTACCGGATGATCGGCGCCACCGGGCGGGTGTACCTCACCGGCAAGGAGGCCGACGTACGGCAGGCGGCGGAGGCGGCCGAGACGGCACTGCAGGAGCTGTCATGACCACCGACCCCCTCGCCGGCGACCTGCTGCGGGCCCTGGTCCGCGAGGTGCTGACCGACATCGTGCGGGAGTCACTGCCCGCGGCGAGTCCGGCTGGCTACGAAGCGCCGCCGGCCGACGCGGCCCCGTCCGCCATCATGCCCACGGCGCGCGGCGGCTACGCCCCGGTCGCCGGTGCACCGGTCCAGAGTGCGCGCGTGGAGGACGTCGTCCTCCGTACCGATGAAGATCTTCAGGGTTTCGCGCTCCGGCTGCTCGGGCTCTTCGAGAACCCGAAGGCCCGCGAAGATGTCCGCAGTGGACGGTTGCGGTTCCGGCTGGCCGGAACGGCCGTCGCCCCGGGGGCCGCGGCGCCGGCCGGGGCCGTCCAGCGGATCGAGAAGGGCGCGGTGACCGAGCGGCACATCAAGGCGGCCGCCGCCGCGGGCGCCCGCCTCGCGCTCGGGCGCGGCGCCGTGCTCACGCCGCTCGCCCGCGAAAAGGCCCGGGCCCTCGGGGTCCACGTCGAGAAGGAGCGGTAGATGCTGCACGCCGTCGTGACCGGCAACGTCTGGGCCACCAAGCGCGTCGAGGGACTGCCCCACGGCGCCTTCCTCGAAGTGCAGATCGAGGGTACGGACTCCCGGCTGATCGCCTTCGACGTCCTGGGCAGCGGGGTCGGTGAGCGGGTGCTCATCGCCACCGGATCGGTCGCCGCCGCCTGGTTCCCCGGCAAGCCGCCGCCCATCGACGCGCTGATCATCGGCGCCATCGACGACCCGGCGAGCGCCGGCTAGTCCCCTGTCCACTCCCGTCCCACGACAGAAAGAGGAAGACCAATGGCCCAGATGGCGATCGGCATGATCGAAACCAAGGGTTACGTGGCCGCGCTCGCGGCGGCCGACGCGATGGTCAAGGCCGCCAACGTCACCATCGTCGACCGCCAGGAGGTCGGCGATGGCCTCGTCGCGGTGGTCATCACCGGTGACGTCGGCGCCGTGAAGGCCGCCTCGGAGGCCGGCGCGGAGACCGCGTCGCAGGTCGGCGAGCTGGTCTCGGTCCACGTGATCCCGCGCCCGCACAGCGAGCTCGGCCGGCACTTCAATGTCTCAGGGGACTGACGGTACCGAACTGCGGGTCTACCTGCTGATCAAGGATCTGCAGCCGCAGTTCGCCGCGTACCTGGGCACGCCGACACGGGCGCGGGGCTACCCGCCGTTCGTCGGCAACCACGCTCTCATCGTCGAGGTGGCGCCCGCGCTCGCCATCGAGCGGGTCATCGACCTGGCCCTCAAGTCGGTACCCACCGTGGAGCCGGGGATCCTCTTCGTCGAGCGGCAGTTCGGCGTGCTGGAGGTGCACGGCCCCGACCTCGACGACGTCGTGGCCGCCGGGGAGGCGATCCTCGCCGGCATCGGTCGCAGCGCCATCGACCAGTTGCGCCCGCGCATCCTGTACAGCGATGTCATCGAGAACATCACCGACCAGCACGCCGTCATCGTGAACCGCAACCGGCAGGCCTCGATGGTCATGCCGGGCGAGACGCTGCTGGTGTACGAGATGACGCCGGCCCTGTTCGCGGCGGTCGCCGCCAACGAGGCCGAGCGGGTCGCGCCGGAACTGACGCTGGTCGACGTACAGATGATCGGCGCCGCCGGGCGGATCTACCTCGCGGGCGACCTCGACGCCGTGAACCGGGCGCGCGCCGAGATCACCCGAGTCCTGGAAGGCGTTGAGGGCCGCACGCATTGAGGAGGTGACACCGGTGGAGTCCCCACAGGCGCAGTACGAGGCGTTCGCACAGGTGGCGCTGCCCGAGTACGGGTTCTCCCCCGACGCGCGGGTACGGCTGCTCAACCTGTCGGAGAACGGCACCTTCCTGGTGCAGGAGGCCGACCGGCGGGCGGTCCTGCGCGTGCACCGCGACGGCTACCACTCCCGGCAGGCCATCGAGTCGGAGCTGAACTGGCTCGAGGCGCTGCGCAGCGAGGCCGGGGTACGCACGCCGGAGACGCTGCGCGCGGTCGACGGCCGCCGCGTCGTCGACCTGCGGGTCGGCGACCGGTACCGCCACGGCGTGCTGTTCGAGTGGCTGCCCGGCGTCGAACCGCCCACCGACGACCTGGTCACCCAGTTCGAGGTGCTGGGCGGCATCACGGCCCGCATGCACCTGCACACCCGCTCCTGGCGGCGGCCGGCCGACTTCACCCGGTTCTCCTGGGACGACGAGACGACGCTCGGGGCCACCCCGCACTGGGGCCGCTGGCAGGACGGCATGGCCATCGGCGCGGCGGAGCAGCGGATCCTGTCCGCAGCGGCCGACCTGGTCCTGCGGCGGCTGGCGGCGTTCGGCAAGGGCCCGGACCGCTTCGGCCTGGTACACGCCGACATGCGGCTGGCCAACCTGCTGCTCGACGGTGACCAGGTCTACGTCATCGACTTCGACGACTGCGGTTTCAGCTGGTACCTCTACGACCTGGCCACCGCCGTGTCCTTCATCGAGGACGACCCGCGCGTTCCGGAGTGGACGGACGCCTGGGTGCGGGGCTACCGCCGGGTGTGCGACCTGAGCAGCGCCGACGAGCAGGAGATCGGCACGTTCATCATGCTGCGCCGGCTCCTGCTGGTGGCGTGGATCGGCTCGCACAGCACGACCGATCTCGCACAGGAGATGGGCGCGGAGTTCACCCGCGTCTCCTGTGACCTGGCGGAGCAGTACCTGTCCACCACCCCCCACCCGTAAGGATTGAGGTTCGCATGCTCACCTCCCTCGAAGGGCGCTCGGTCATCGTGACCGGCGGCAGCAAGGGCATCGGCAAGGGCATCGCCCGGGTCTTCGCCCGCGTCGGCGCCCGCGTGGTCATCACCGGACGCGACGAGAACGCGCTGCGTACGGCCGCCGACGAGCTGGGCGCCGGGGTCACCTGGGTCAGCGGCGACATCGCCGACCCGGCCGGCTGCCGCGCCATGGCCGAAGCCGTCGTCGAGCGCAACGGCGGCATCGACGTGCTCTGCGCCAACGCCGGGGTGTTCCCGTCGGCCGCCCTCGACACCATGACCCCCGACGACCTCGAACACGTGCTCGGCACCAACCTCAAGGGCACCTTCTACACCGTCCAGGCGTGCCTGCCGGCGCTGGAGCGCTCCGGGCGCGGGCGGATCGTCGTCACCTCCTCCATCACCGGCCCGATCACCGGGTACCCGGGGTGGAGCCACTACGCCGCGAGCAAGGCCGGCCAGCTGGGCTTCGTCCGTACGGCCGCCATCGAGCTGGCCGGCAAGGGCATCACGGTGAACGCGGTGCTGCCCGGCAACATCGCCACCGAAGGCCTCGACGGGATGGGCGAGGACTACCAGCGCTCGATGGCGGCGTCGATCCCGCTCAAGCGGCTCGGCAAGGTCGAGGACATCGGGTACGCCGCGCTGTACTTCGCCAGCGACGAAGCCGGTTACGTCACCGGCCAGACGATCGTCATCGACGGGGGCCAGGTGCTGCCGGAGACGCTCGAGGCTCTGTAACGGAAGCCGCACTGTTCCAGGAGTGGCTGTATCGGCCACGACGCGCTACGGCAGACTTTGGTCAGGAGACAATCGGACCGGGTACGAGGAGGAGAAGTCGCGATCATGACGGAGTCGTCGCTGGCGGGCAGCCCGGTCGCCGAGGAGGTCAGGCGCAAGATCCTGGCCGAGATCAGCTCCGGTGCGCTTGCCCCCGGGCAGCGGCTCACCAGTGAACGCGAACTCGCGCGGCAACTCGGGGTGAGCCGCGCCACCCTCCGCCACGCGCTCGGGTCCCTGGTGCAGGCGGGCATCCTGCGCCGGGTGGCGGGCCGGTCCGGGGGCACCTTCGTGGCGCACGCCAAGGTGGAGCGCGACCTCACCCACGTGGACGGGCTGCCGGCGTACCTACAGCGCCAGGGCTTCTCGGCCGGCTCCCGAGTACTCGCGACGGCCCTGGTGCAGGCGGACGACGCGACCCGCACCGCCCTGGCGCTGCCCGAGGACGCCCTCGTCCACGACATCGTCCGCGTACGGCTGGCCGACGGCAGCCCGATCTCACTGGACCACGCACGCTTCCCGGTCGATCTCTTCCCCGACCTGCTCGAGCAGCCGTTGGGCGGTTCGCTGTACGAACTGCTCGACCAGGTCTACGACGTGCGCCCGGCCGTGTCCGACGAGCTGATCGAGGTGGTGGCGGCCACCCCGCGGGAAGCTCAGGTGCTCGACGTCGCCCGCGACGCCCCGCTGCTGTCCGTCACCCGGGTGACCCGGGACTCCAACGGCCGGCGGTTCGAGTTCTCACACGACCTCTTCCGGGCCGACCGGACCCGCATCTCGGTGAGCTCCGCCGGGCGCGGCCTGCGTGCGAACGCCAGTACCGACGGCAACGTGGTCGAGCTACGCGCCTGCGGCTAGGCGGTGGCCATGATCCGCTGGCTGATGTTGTGGCAGACGTGGTGCATCCGGCCGATGCTCTCCGTGTACATCACCAGGTTGTTCTGCAGCGCCTGGGTGCACGCGGTCTTGCCCGTCAGCACCGCCTTGTCGACCAGTGCCTGGTAGCTGCCGACGCCGAAGTGGGCCAGCTTCAACGCGGTGCCGAACGTGTACATGGTCGCCGTCATGTCCGACGGTTCCAGGCTGAGAAAGCGCTGGTAGTCCGCGTGGATCCCGTCGACCACCAGCGCCGCGACCGATCTCGGCCGGCTGCCGATCGAGTGGAAGCACAGGTCCAGGTTCTTCATCCGCCGCTGGCACTCCTCGTGTTCGAAGCGCATGACCCGCTGCAGGTTGTCGTCCCGAAGCTGGTCGATCATGTCCGCCGTCAGCACGGCGGTCTCCCGCTCCTCGTCGTGCATACCGGACAGCTCGTAGACGAACAGGTCCTCCATGCGCACGACTGCCATCGGGTCCTCCCGATCACCGCGGACTGCTCGCCGGACGCGACTCGGACTACCCGCGCTGGGACCGCCTAGTCAGCGGGACACCACTCGCCCGAGGGCCGGGCCGCGGATCGGTCGGCAGCCCCCACGGCCCGAATCGCCGGATCTTGGAAGATTTGGCACCAATATTGATGCCAAATCTTCCAAGATCGCAGAGGAGTCGGCGGGCGAGCCCGCCAGACACCAACGGGTTCCGCCGGGTGATCGCCCCTTGACAGGCGCGAACAGCCAGCGCAGGCTAGTTGCGAATCGCGCGTGCTGTTGCGCATGCCGAGACACTCAAACCCAGAGACGGAAGGACGCCGATGGCCGGACCCGGTAGCGATCTGCCCGACCACCCGGACTGGCTCTGGCGCAACCCCGAACCGAAGCGTAGCTACGACGTCATCGTCATCGGCGCCGGCGGGCACGGCCTGGCCACCGCCTACTACCTGGCGAAAAACCACGGCATCACCAACGTCGCGGTGCTCGAACGCGGCTGGCTCGCCGGCGGCAACATGGCGCGCAACACGACGATCATCCGGTCGAACTACCTGTGGGACGAGAGCGCCGGCATCTACGAGCACGCCCTCAAGCTGTGGGAAGGACTCGAGGAAGACCTCGACTACCCGATCCTGTTCAGCCAGCGCGGCGTGGTCAACCTGGCGCACAGCCTCCAGGACGTACGCGACAGCGTGCGCCGCGTCGAGGCCAACCGGCTCAACGGCGTCGACGCCGAGTGGCTCGACCCGCAGCAGGTCAAAGAGGTCTGCCCGATCGTCAACGTCTCCCCCGACGTGCGCTACCCGGTGCTCGGCGGCACGTACCAGCCCCGGGCCGGCATCGCCAAGCACGACTACGTCGCCTGGGGCTTCGCCCGCGCCGCGGACGCGCTGGGCGTCGACCTCATCCAGCACTGTGAAGTCACCGGCCTCGACATCGCAGGAGGCCGGATCACCGGGGTGCAGACCACGCGCGGGCGCATCGCCGCCGGCAAGGTGGCGATGGCTGCCGCCGGCCACTCGTCCGTCGTGGCCCGGATGGCCGGCATCGACCTGCCCGTGCAGAGCCACCCGCTGCAGGCGCTCGTCTCCGAACTCCTCGAACCCGTACACCCGACGGTTGTCATGTCGAACGCCGTGCACGTCTACGTCAGCCAGGCCCACAAGGGCGAACTGGTGATGGGCGCCGGCATCGACAGCTACAACGGGTACGGGCAGCGCGGCGCGTTCCACATCATCGAGCGGCAGATGTCGGCGGCGCTCGAACTGTTCCCGGCCTTCGCCCGCGCCCACGTGCTGCGTACCTGGGGCGGCATCGTCGACGTGACCCCGGACGCCTCCCCGATCGTCGGGCTGACCCCGGTTGACGAGCTGTACGTCAACTGCGGCTGGGGTACCGGCGGCTTCAAGGCGACCCCCGGCGTCGGCTGGTGCTACGCGCACACCATCGCCCACGGCGAGCCGCACCCGCTCAACGCCCCGTTCAGCCTGGACCGCTTCACCACCGGCGCGCTCGTCGACGAGCACGGCGCGGCCGCGGTCGCGCACTGAGCAGATAGACCGAGCAGATTAGGAGCAAGCACGCCATGATGCTCATCCCCTGCCCGTGGTGCGGTCCCCGCGAGGAGGCCGAGTTCCACTACGGCGGCCAGGCCCACGTCTCCTACCCGGCCGACCCCGCCGCGCTGTCGGACGCCGACTGGGCGCGGTACCTGTTCTTCCGGGACAACCCCAAGGGCCCGTTCGCGGAGCGGTGGAACCACAGCGCGAGCTGCCGGCGGTGGTTCAACGTCATCCGCGACACCGTGACCAACGAGATCCTGGCCGTGTACCCGGCCGGTCAGCCGAAGCCGGTGATCGCATGAGTCAGGAATTCAGGACCACGAGCGGTGGGCGGATCGACCGCGACCAGGCGGTCCGGTTCCGCTTCGGCGGGCGCGACTACGAGGGGTACGCGGGCGACACGCTCGCCTCCGCGCTGCTGGCCAACGGCGTGATCCAGACGTCGACGAGCATCAAGCTGGGCCGTCCGCGCGGCATCTTCGCGGCCGGCGTCGAGGAGCCCAACGCGCTCGTCCAGGTCGAGGAGCCGTTCCCGGAGCCGATGCTGACGGCGACCACCGTCGAACTCTACGACGGGCTGGTCGCCCGCGGCCTGCCCGGCCAGGGCCGGTTGGCGAACGAGCCGGACCCGGCCCGTTACGACGCGATGCACGCGCACTGCGACGTCCTCGTGGTCGGCGCCGGCCCGGCCGGCCTCGCCGCCGCGTCGGTCGCCGCGGCCTCCGGCGCCCGGGTCGTGCTCGTCGACGACCAGCCCGAGCCGGGCGGGAGCCTGCTCGGCACCAGGGAGACCGGGGCCCTGGACTGGGCCGCGTCGGTCGCCGCCGACCTGCGGGCCAACCCCGAGGTACGCCTGCTGACGCGGACCACCGCGTTCGGGTACTACGACGACAACTACGTCATCGCGGTGGAGCGGCGCACCAACCACCTCGGTGCCGCCGCGCCCGCGCACCTGTCGCGGGAACGCATCTGGCGCATCCGGGCGCGCCACGTCGTGCTGGCCACCGGCGCGCACGAGCGGTCCCTGGCGTTCGACGGCAACGACCTGCCCGGCGTGATGCTCGCCGGGGCAGCGCGGACCTACGTCAACCGGTACGGGGTCCGGCCCGGCCGGCGCGCGGTCGTGTTCACCACGAACGACAGCGCGTACGCGGCGGCAGCGGACCTCCTCGACGCCGGGGTCGAGATCGCGGCGATCGTCGACGCCCGACCGGACGCCAATCCGCAGTGGCGCGGGGTCGAGGTGCTCGCCGGGCACACGATCGCCCGCGCCCGGGGCGAGGACCGGGTCGCGGCCGTGGTCCTGGACGATGGCCGCGAGTTCGCGGCGGACCTGCTGCTGGTGTCCGCCGGTTGGAACCCGGCCGGCGCCCTGTACAGCCAGGTCGGCGGCCGCCTGCGCTTCGACGCCGACCTCGGCGCGTTCCGGCCGGACGGCTGCCGGCAGGCGGTCGAGGTGGCCGGCGCCGCCAACGGCACGTACCCCGTCGTCGGGTGTCTGGCCGAGGGCACGGCGGCAGGCCAAAAAGCCGCCGAGGCCACCGGCTTCACCGCCGGACAGGTCCGCCCCCTGCCAACCATCGACGAGCGGCCCGCCACGCCGCCCGTACACCTGTGGGCGCTGCCGGGTGACGAGGCGACCCAGTTCGTGGACCTGCAGCGCGACGTGACCGTCGCCGACATCCGCCGCGCCACCGGCGCCGGGATGCGATCGGTGGAGCACGTCAAGCGGTACACCACCGCCGGGACCGCGCACGACCAGGGCAAGACGTCCGGCACACTCACCAGCGGTGTCGTGGCGCACCTGCTCGGCGTGGACGTCGGCGACCTCGGCACGACCACGTTCCGGCCGCCGTACGCGCCGGTCAGCTTCGCCGCCCTCGCCGGCCGGGACCGCGGCGCGCTGCACGACCCCGTACGCGTGACCGCCCTGCACTCGTGGCACGAGGCGCACGGCGCCCTGTTCGAGAACGTCGGCCAGTGGAAGCGGCCCTGGTACTACCCGCAAGCCGGCGAGGACCTGCACGCCGCCGTGCGGCGCGAGTGCCGGGCGGTCCGCGAGGGCGTGGGCATGATGGACGCCTCCACCCTCGGCAAGATCGACGTACAGGGGCCCGACGCGGCCGTCCTGCTCGACCGCCTGTACACGAACCTGATCAGCACGCTGAAGGTCGGCGCAATCCGGTACGGCGTGATGTGCCGCGCGGACGGCATGGTCTTCGACGACGGCACCGTGATCCGGCTGGCGTCCGACCGCTTCCTGGTCACCACCACGACCGGCAACGCCGCCGCGGTGCTCGACTGGATGGAGGACTTCCTCCAGACGGAGTGGCCGGACCTGCGGGTGCGCTGCACCTCGGTGACCGAGCAGTGGGCGACCGTGGCCCTGGTCGGGCCGCGTTCCCGGGAGGTGCTGGGCGCCCTCGCTCCCCACCTCCCCGTGGACAACGCGGACTTCCCGTTCATGACGTGGCGGGACACGTCGGTGGCGGGCCTCCCGGCCCGGGTGTGCCGGATCAGCTTCTCCGGTGAGCTGGCCTACGAGCTCAACGTGAGCTGGTGGGACGCGCTCGCGCTGTGGGAGGCCGTGTACGCGGCGGGCGAGCCCTTCGGCATCACCACGTACGGCACCGAGACGATGCACGTGCTCCGCGCCGAGAAGGGGTACCCGATCATCGGGCAGGACACCGACGGCACGGTCACGCCGCAGGACCTCGGCATGGACTGGGTGGTGTCGAAGAAGAAGCCCGACTTCGTCGGCAAGCGGTCGTTCGCCCGCGCGGAGAACGCCCGCCCCGACCGCAAGCACCTGGTCGGCCTGCTCCCCGACGACGGCGCGACGCTGCTGCCGGAGGGCGCGCACCTGGTGGAGATGGAGACTCTTCCCGAGCCGCCGGTGCCGATGCTGGGCCACGTCACGTCCAGCTACCACAGCGCGGCGCTGGGGCGCCCGTTCGCGCTCGCCCTCATCCGCGGCGGCCGGGACCGGATGGGCGAGCGCGTCTACGCGCCGCTCGGCGAGGCCCTGGTGCCGGTGACGATCACAAGCCCCGTGCTGTACGACCCGGAGGGGACCCGGCGAGATGGCTGAGCAGACTCTTCTTCGACAAAGCCCGTTGGCGTTCGCTGCGGATCGGCTCGCCGAGGTCACCCGCGCAACCGGCGGCGCCGTTTATATCGCAGAGCTCCCGTTCCTGACCCAGCTCAACCTGCGGCTCGACCCGAAGGGTCCGGCGGCCGAGGCTGGCGCCCTGGAGCTTGGCGTACCGCTGCCGACCGGGCCGGGCGCCGCCACGTCGGGCCCGGCCGGATCGGACGAGCTGACCGTGGTGTGGCTCGGCCCCGACGAGTGGCTCGTCATCGGTCCGCCCGGCACCGAGAGCGACCTGGCGGCCCGGCTGCGGTCGGCGATCGGCGACGAGCACGCCGCCGTCGTCGACGTCTCCGCCCAGCGGACCACCCTGGAACTGTCCGGCCCGCGGGCCCGCGACCTGCTGGCGTCCGGCTGCGCCCTCGACCTGCACCCCAGGGTGTTCGGCGAAGGCGCGAGCGCCCAGACGTTGCTGGCCCGCGCCCAGGTCATCCTCGTCGGACGCCGGGACGGGGCGTTCCGGGTACTGGTCCGGGCGTCTTTCGCGGCCTACCTGGTCGACTGGCTGATCGACGCGAGCGTGGAGTACCGCGTTACCCGATAGGGCGGGTCGTCAGAGCGACCAGCTCGCGTCCGCCACGTCGGTGATGAACATCTGGCCGGGCGCGTGGGAGATCGCGAAGGGAAGCTTCGCGGCGACCGCGGCGGCCTGCGGGGTTACCCCGCAGGCCCAGAAGACCGGGACGTCGCCGTCCTCGATGATCGGCTTGTCGCCGTAGTCGGGCCGCATCAGGTCGGCGATGCCGAGCCCGACCGGGTCACCGACGTGCACCGGCGCGCCGTGCATGGTCGGAAAGCGGCTGGTGACCTGCACCGCGGCGGCGACCTGGGCGGCGGGAATCGCCCGCATGGACACCACGAGCGGGCCCTCGATCCGGCCGGCCGGGCGGCAGGGCCGGTTGGTGCGGTACATGGGCACGTTGGCGCCGGCGGTGAGGTGACGCACCGGGACGCCCGCGTCGAGCAGTCCCTTCTCGAAGGTGAAGCTGCACCCCAGCAGGAACGCCACGAGGTCGCCCCGCCAGTACTCGCTGGCGTCGGTCGTCTCGGTGACGAGTTCGCCGTTCTCGTAGACGCGGTAGGCCGGGATGTCAGTGCGCAGATCAGCGCCTTCGGCCAGGCTGGTACGCGGGTCGCCGGGGTCGGTCACGTCGATCACCGGGCAGGCCTGTGCGTTGCGCTGGGTGAAGAGCAGCACGTCGTAGGCGTACTCGCGGGGCACCGCGATGAGGTTGGCCTGGGTCGCACCGGCGCACCAGCCGCTGGTGGGCGTGCTGAGCCCGGCCCGGAACGCAGCGCGGGCTGCGGCGGGCGTGAGAGCTGCCGGGTCGGCGGGAGTTCCGGTGATGGTCTGCACGAAAAGTCACCTCGTCCTCGGTTGGTGGATGGTACGGAAACGCAGTGTCTGGCCGGGGCGCAGTTGGGCCGCCCGGTCGACGTCGGCGTCGACGACGACCGCGATCACGGGGTAGCCCCCGGTGACCGGGTGATCGGACAGGAACAGGGTGGGCAGCCCGGTCGGCGGTACCTGGAGCGCGCCCCGCACCATTCCCTCGCTGGGGAGCTCGCCGCAGACGGCTCGGGCCAGCGCGGTGCCGCTCAGCCGCATGCCGACCCGGTTGCTGTCCGGGGTCACCGTCCAGGAGGTCCGCAGCAGCGCGTCGCGGGCCTCGGGGGTGAACCAGTCGTCCCGCGGTCCCAGGGTGACCTGGAGGGTCACCTCGTCGTGCGGTGGATCCGGTACCGGCGCGAAGTCGACGTTGGGGAAGGCCGGCGGCGGCGCGCCGACCGGAAGCAGGGAGCCCGCGGCGACGACGGCGGGGCCGAGCCCCGAGAGCACGTCGGTGGATCGGGAGCCGAGCACGGGTTCGACGTCGATGCCGCCGCGCACGGCGACGTAGGTCCGAAGGCCGGTGGCGGGGGTGCGCAGGCGCAGTACCTGACCGCGCCGCAGGGACAGCACGCTGTTGTGCCCGACCGGGCGTCCGTCCACCGTGGCGTCGCACCGTGCGCCGGTGAGCGCCAGGATGACCGCGCGGTGGGCACACAGGTGGAGCCCACCGAGGACCACTTCGAGCGCCGCCGCGTGCTCGGCGTTGCCGACGAGTCGGTTGGCCAGGCGTAACGAACGCCGGTCGGCCGCACCGCTCGCACCGACTCCCCAGGCGGCGTGGCCCGGCCGGCCGAGGTCCTGGATGGTGGTCAACGGGCCGGCGGACAGCACCTCGAGAACCGCCGTCGGACTCACCGGGCCGGCACCTCGACGAATCGCACCCGTACGCCGGGCGCCAGCAGCGCCGGTGGGTTTCGCTGGAGATCCCACATCCGCCGGTGGGTGCGGCCGAGCAGTTGCCAGCCGCCCGGCGACTCCCGGGGGTAGACGCCGCTGAACTCCCCGGCCAGGCCCACCGCACCGGTGGGTACGCGGGTGCGCGGGTTGGCCCGGCGGGGTACGTGCAGCCGGTCGTCCTCGCCGATGAGGTAGCCGAAGCCCGGGGCGAAGCCCGTGAACGCGACGGTCCACGTCTGGCCGGTGTGGGCCGCCACGACGCCGCGTTCGCCGAGCCCGGTCAGCCGGCCGACCTCGGACAGGTCCTCGCCGTCGTAGATCACCGGGATCTCGACGGTGCGGACGTCGCGCTGCCGTTCGCCCCGTGGCCGCAGGGCGGCGACCGCACGGGTCACGGCGTCGACGTCGACCTGCCGGGAGTCGACGCGCAGCAGCAGGGTACGGGCGGCGGGTACCAGGTCGACCACGCCGGGCGGTGGCTCGCTGGCCAGCTCGGCGTGCAGGGAGAGGACCGCGTCCAGGTCGTCGAGTTCGACCAGCACGGCGGAGTCGCCACACGGCAGGAACCGCATGCTCATCAGTGGTCGGCTCCGGGGGCGAAGGCCCGCAGCCGGACGCCGGCGGCGGTCAGCGCGTCGCGTACCGCCCGGGCCATCGCCACGGCGCCCTCGCTGTCGCCGTGCAGGCAGACCGATTCGGCGGCCAGGCGCACGGGGGTGCCGTCGATCGCGAGCACCTCGCCGTCGGTGACCATCCGCACCACCCGCCGCGCCACCTCGTCCGGGTCGTGCAGCACCGCGCCGGCCTCCCGCCGCGACACCAGCGTGCCCTCCCGCGTGTACGCCCGGTCCGCGAACGCCTCCCCGACCGTCGGCAGCCCCGCTTCGGTGGCGCTCTTCAGCAGCACCGAGCCGGGCAGGCCGAGCAGCGGCAGGCTGGCGTCGTACTCGCGCACCGCCTGGACGACGGCCGCCGCCTGCTCCTCGTGGTGCACCACGGTGTTGTAGAGGGCGCCGTGCGGCTTGACGTACGTGACCCGGGAACCGGCGACGCGGGCCAGGCCGTCCAGCGCGGCGATCTGGTAGAGCACGGCGTCGGTGAGCTCGCCGGGCTCCATGTCGATGAAGCGGCGGCCGAAGCCCAGCAGGTCGGGGTAGCCGACCTGGGCGCCGATCGCCACGCCGTTGCGGACCGCCTCCCGGCAGGCGGACCGAATCGTCGTGGGGTCCCCGGCGTGGAAGCCGCAGGCGATGTTGGCGCTGGTGACCACCGACAGGAGGGCGGCGTCGTCGCCGAGGCGCCACCGGCCGTAGGACTCGCCGAGGTCGCTGTTGAGGTCGATCGTGGGCTGTGACATCACGGCCGTCCGGTGGGTTTGGGGCTCAACGTCGGGTAGCGGATCAGGCGGGCAGCGGCGCCGTGGCGACGACACGGGTGCCGGCCGGGGTGATGAGCCCGTCGACGGTGACCAGTTCCGCATCGGCTTCGATCCGGTCGACGCGGAACGGCACGTAGGTGCCCCACGACGACCGCTGGACGTTCTCGTTGCCCCGAGCCTGTCCGCAGGGCCAGCCGTAGCACCACCACAGCGTACGGCTGCGGGTGTCGAGCAGTTCGCTGGAGATCGTGCCCATCTGGGTGCCGTGGCTGCAGATGGACTTCGCGCGACCGGCGTCGTCGACCTCGGCCCGGTCGTGATCGCCGAGCACCTCGGCCAGCGCCGCCCCGGAGCCGGCGCCGAGCATCGTCCAGGAGCGCTCCGAGCGCTCCAGCGAGGCCGACTCGGCCGGCCAGTTCTCCGGTACCGCGTCCGGGCTGGTCTGCCAGACGTTCGTGCAGGCGATCGCCCCGTCCCGGGACTTGGTGAGGGTCAGCCGACCGCCGGAGACCTCGGCGATGACCGGCTCACCGTCCCGGTCGCCGATCAGGTAGTTGCCGGTCAGGAGCTGCCCGGCGCGCTCCGCCATGAAGCGCAGCGCCTCGTCGACGGTCGCCGCCGTCGCCAGCATGTCCCGCGTCCAGGTCTGCGGGGGCAGGCTGGCGTCCTTCACGATGGGAACGTCCGACTGCTCGGGGACGTAGGCGTAGGTGAACGCCAGCCCCGCGGAGTTGACCCCGCGGGTCACCATGCCGTCCCAGGCCACGACCTCGTCTCCGGGGCAGCGCACCTCGACCGCGAGGTACGAGTACGGCGTGGCCACGCAGGAGATGACGTGGTTGGTCACGTCGTACGGGTTGTCGCTGTTGCTGGCCAGTACCCACTGGGCACCGGTATGACGACCGACGAGAGTGCACATCAGCGCTCACCAACCTCTGCGGTGACGGCGGGAACCGTCAGGGGGAAATGACAGGCCAGTACCCGGTCGGGCATCGCCGTGAGGGCCGGGCGCTGCTCCCGGCACAGGTCCTGCGCGCGGGGGCAGCGCGGGTGGAACCGGCACCCGGGCGGCGGCGACGTGGGGTCGGCCGGCTCGCCCAGCGCCAGCACCTCGGGCAGCCGCCCGATGTGGCGCGGGTTGGGCATGGAGTGCAGCAGCGCGGACGAGTACGGGTGCATGGGCTGCTCGTAGTAGGCCGCCGCCTGCGAACTCTCCATCACCGTGCCGTTGTAGAGCGTCACGAGGCTGTCGCAGACGTCGCGGATCAGCGCCAGGTCGTGCGACACCATGACCAGCGTCAGCCCGTCGTTCTCCGACAGGTCCCGGAACACGTCCATCACCTGCGCCTGGATGGACACGTCCAGGGAGCTGACCGGCTCGTCGGCGATGAGTACCTCGGGCCGCGGCGCGAGGGCCCGCGCGATCGCCACCCGCTGGCGCTGCCCGCCCGAGAGCTCGCGGGGGTAGCGGCCGAACAGCGACTTGGGCAGCCGGACCTGCTCGCTCAGCTCGGTGAACCGCCGGGCCACCTGCGCGGGGTCGGTGACGCCGTGGGTGTGGAGGGCCTCCCGCAGGGTGTCCTCCACCGTGTACCGCGGGTCCAGGCTCGAGGTCGGGTCCTGGAAGACGAACTGTACCTTGCGCCGGAACGCCCGCATGTCCTGTTTGGACATCCCGGTGAGGTCCTGGCCGTGGAAGAGGACCTGACCGCTCGACGGGGCGTCGAGCGCGCCGAGCAGCCGGGCGAGGGTGGACTTGCCCGACCCGGACTCCCCCACGATGCCGGTGGAGCTGCCCTTGGTGATGGACAGCGAGACGCCGTCGAGGGCGTGCACGGTGGTCTTGCGGCCACGGCTGCCCGACACGAAGTGCCGACTGACGTCGGCGAGCGTGTACACGGCCGCGTCCCGGTCGACCCGGCTGTCCGGCGCGGCCGCGCCGGGCTCCTCCCGGACCACGATCGGGTCCCCGACCTCCACCGGGTCGGGCAGGCTCGGCGCCGCGGCCAGCAGCGTCTGCGTGTACGGATGCTGCGGGTCGCCGATGATGCGTGCGGTCGGGCCGGACTCGACGACCTCCCCGTTGCGCATCACCGTGACCTCGTCGCAGAGCCCGGCGACCACCCCGAGGTTGTGGCTGATGAACAGCACGCCCAGCCCGTCGTCGGCCAGGCGCCGCAGCAGGCGCAGGATGCCCGCCTGCACGGTCGGGTCCAGCGCCGTGGTGGGCTCGTCCGCGATCAGGATCCGGGGCCGGTTGGCCAGCGCCAGGGCGATCATGGCGCGCTGGCGCATGCCGCCGGACAGCTGATGCGGGAAGCGGCGGGCCTGCGCCTCCGGTTTCGGCAGGCCCACCTCGCCGAGCACCTCGATGCAGCGCGCCTTCGCCTCCGCGCGCCCGACGCCGTGGTCACGAAGCGAGTGGACGATCTGGGTACCGACCGACAGCCCCGGGTGGAAGCTGCTGAGCGGGTCCTGGAAGACCATGGCGATCGACGGTCCGCGCAGTGCCCGGCGGTCGCGTTCGGGCAGGGTGAGCATGGCGTGCCCGTCCACGGTGATCTCGCCGCCGACCACCTCCACGCCGGGTGGCAGCAGCCCCAGGCAGGCCAGCGAGGTCATCGTCTTTCCACTGCCGGACTCACCGACCAGTCCGACGACCTGGCCCTCGGCCACGCTCAGACAGGCGCCTCGGACGGCCTGGGTGCGCTCGCCCCCTCGCCCCGCCTCGACGACCAGGTCGCGTACCTGCAGTCGCATCGAACTCATGCAAGCCTCATCACGGTGTCGGTGTCGGTCTGTGCTGCATCGGTCTGCCCGGCGTCGGCGGAGCGCTTCCGGCCGCTGGCGCCGCTCAGCCGGTCGCGGACGCTCTCGCCGGCGAGCGCGAAGCACACCACCGTCAGGGACAGGACCAGGCCCGGGAAGACGCTGATCCACCACTGGCCGGTGGGCACGTAGTTGGCGCCGCCGGAGATCAACGCGCCCCACTCCGGGGTGGGCGGGCGGACACCGGCGCCGAGGAAGCTCAGCGCCGCGGTCAGCAGGATGGCGCCGCCCAGTGCGACGGACGCGTTGGCCAGCGTGCTGTCCAGCGAGTTGGGCAGCACGTGCCGCAGCAGCGTGGCCCGCTCGCTCAACCCGACCGACCGGCAGGCCTGCACCAGGCCGCCCCGCTCGGCGCTCTTGAGTGAGGACCGAAGCAGCCGGGCGAAGACGGGCACGTTCACGAACGCCACCGCGGCGATCACGCTCGGCATTCCGCGGCCGAACGTCGCGACGAGGGCGAGCCCCAGAATCACGACAGGGATCGACTGCACGAGGTCGAGCAGGCGGTCCACCGCCTTGCCGAGGATTCCGAACGCCCGACTGCCGCCGAACGAGTACCCGGCCAGCACGCCGAGCACGATGCCCACGACCAGCGACAGCACGACCGCGGCGAGCGCGATCAGCAGGTCGGTCCGGTACGCGGCCACCGTCACCGAGAACACGTCCAGACCCGAGGCGTCCGTGCCCATGGGGTGGCTCGCCGACGGCGACATCAGCACGTCGGCGGTGGGCCGTTCCGGGTCGTAGGGCGTAATCCACGGCCCCGCCACGGCAAGGAGCAGCGACAGGCCGCCCACCAGCATGGCGAGGCGCCGACCGACCTTGTTCACGTCGATCACGGTTCCTTTCGGTGACGAAGGGCGGTCAGTCGCGCAGCTTCGGGTCGAAGACGGTGTGCAGCACGTCGCCGAGGGCGTAGACCACGGCGGTGAACGTGCCGGCGACGATCACGAAGCCCTGCACGGCCGCGTAGTCGGACTGGGTGACCGCGGCGACGCCGTACTGGCCCAGCCCGCCCCAGGAGAAGACGGTCTCGACGAGGACGGCGCCGCCCAGGAGGAACACCACCGTGGACGCCAACGCGGTGATCAACGTCGGCGCGCCGTGGTGCAGCACGTAGGCGACACGCCGCCAGGACTTGATTCCCCAGGAGTTCGCGAAGCGCATGAAGTCGCTCTGCATGGTCTGGGTGGAGACCGCCGACATGATGCGCACCACGGGTGCGGTGTAGACGATCGCCAGGGTCAGGACCGGCAACAGCAGGTGCAGCGCGGCGTTTCCCATGGCTGCCCCGTCACCCGCCAGCATCGCGTCGACGAAGGCCACGCCGGTGAGGTTGTCGACGAACATCCGGGCGTCGAGTTGGCCGCTGGGCGCCGCTCCCAGTCCGAACTGGGCGTACAGCAGCGAGATCAGCGCCAGGCCGATCCAGAAGTCCGGGACGGCGCCGGCGAGGAAGCCGTACCCGCCGATGGTGCGCCGCGCCACTCCCCTGGGCCGCGCCAGGAACCACCCGACCAGGCCGAGCGTGAGCACGATGATGACGACCAGCGACAGCAGGATCAGCGCCAGCGTCGCCGGCGCCCGCTGGAGCAGGTCGGTGGTGACGTTGTTGCCGGTCTGCAGCGATCTGCCGAAGTCACCCTGCACGGCGTGGGTCAGGAACCGCCAGTACTGCGCCCAGATCGGCTGGTCCAGTCCGAGGTCGTGCCGGATCGCCGCCACCTGCTCGGCTGTCGCCTGGGACCCGGCCAGCCGGAAGGCCGGGTCCCCTGGCATCAGCCGCGACAGGAAGAAGACGATCGTCACGACGCCGAGGACCTGCAGGGGCAGAACCGCGAGGCGGCGAAGGATCAGCCTGCTCATGTGTCAGCTTTCCCGTCCGTACTAGGCCGGCTTGATGTCCTCGAAGCGCACCCCGTTGTTCGGGTACCAGGTGAGGCCGGAGACCCCTGCCGAGTGCGCGACGTGCCAGCCCGGGTTGGCGAGCAGGATCCACGGCTGCTCACGCATGTAGATCTCCTGGGCGGTCTTCGCCAGGGCGTAACGGCGCTCGTCGGCCGCCTCCACCAGCATCTGGTCGACCAGCTTGTCGAACTCCGCGTTGGACCACGCGCCGACGTTGTTGAACGCGGTGGACTTCCAGTACACGCCGAGCGCGTAGCCGGGGTCCGCGACGAACGGCCAGTTGGTCACCAGGTAGGCCTGGCCCTTGCGGCTGTAGAGCTTCTCGGAGAACGTCGCCTGCGGCAGCCCCTCGAGCTCCACGGTGATGCCGAGGTCGCCGAGGGCGGCCTTCACGATGGGCGCGATCAGCGGGTCGTCGTAGTTGGTCGTCTCGTAGCTGAGCGTCAGCTTGAACCCGCTGACGCCGGCGTCGCGCAGCAGCGCACGGGCCTTGTCCATGTTGGTGGAGTAGGACCAGTACTCGTCGGTGTAGCCGGGGTACGACGACGGCAGCGGGCTGCGCACGGCGGTCGCGGTGCCGAGGTACACGCTGGACAGGATGTCCTCGTACGGCATCGCGTACGCGATCGCCTGCCGCACCCGGTAGTCGCCGAGCGGGCCGTACTTGGTGTTCAGCTGCATCGACTTGATCTGGTTGGCCTGGTAGCTGGTGACCTTCAGCTTGGCGGCCTGCGCCTGCTTGAGCTGCGGCGGCGTGAGCTTGACGGCGATGTCGGCGTCGTTGCCCTGCAGCAGGGCCATGCGGTTGGCGCTGGTGGGCACCGCGTTCCAGACGACCTTCGAATAGGCCGGCGCGCCCTTGAAGTAGTTCGGGTTCGCCTCGAGGTTGACGAAGCGGCCCTTCTGCATCGACTTGACGGTGTACGGGCCGAAGCCGGCGGTGTTCTGCGACAGCCAGTTGCGGGCCCACGGGTCGTCCGCGGTCGCGTGCGCCTTGGCGGCCACCGAGTCGAACAGTCCGGCGTAGAGCTTCGCCGCGTTGACCTTCAGGAAGATGGGGCTGGGGCTGGGCAGGCTGAAGCGCACGGTGCTCGCGTCGAGCTTGGTGATCTGGCTCGGGTCGGTGATGCCCATGGCGTTGGTCATGAAGGCGCCGGTCTGCTTGAGCGCCAGGCTGCGCTGGTAGGACCAGACGACGTCGTCGGCGGTGAGCGTGTTGCCGAGCGCCGACTTGACCCCGCTGCGCAGGTGGACCGTGTAGGTGCGCAGGTCGTCGGAGACGTCCACGCTCTCGGCGAAGCCCATCGCGATGCCGCCCTTGACGCCCTTGGCGAGCATGTCGGCGATTTGCACGCCGTTGGGGCCGGAGACCTTATTGAAGCCGAAGACGTCGCCGGCGTAGCAGTTGGCGACGATGCTCTCGCCGGTGTCGACGGCCCCTCCGGTGTCGGTGTCGAAGCTCGGCGGCGTGTCGGAGTCGGCGTACACCAGGGTCTTGTTGCCACTGCTCTTACCGGATGAGGAGCCGCCGCCGCACGCGGCGAGGGCCGACAGCGCCCCGGCGCCGAGGGCACCTTGAAGCAACGTACGGCGCGAGACCTGCGGAAGATCCATGCTCATGCTGCCTTTCGCGGGATAAGTGGGAACTAACGGCGCGATTAGGCCGTTTCGACTGTCGCGTAACCCCAGATCGAGCGGTGCGGCAGCCAAGACATGTCCCGTGATCTCGGCGGCTGCTACGCCTGTAGCCGTGGACAGTACTGATCACTCAACAATTCATCAATCATCTTTTTGAACGACTCCCCGATAGTGCTAAAGGGACGGTTGTGCCAAGCTGGACGCCCGGCGCACCGCGAGCGCCGCGGCACGAACGCAGGGAGAAGGCGTGGACAAGTTGCTGGAGTCTCAGCCCGGTTGGGTCGACTCGCTCAGTGAGACCCGATCGGCGCTGGCCCGCCTGAGCACGGCCGAACGGGTCGCGGACGTCCTGCGCACCCATCTGATCGAGGGCCGGATCCTCCCCGGAACCCGCCTGTCCGAAGACACCATCGCCGGCGCGCTGGCCGTATCCCGCAACACGCTGCGCGAGGCCTTCCGGCTTCTGGCGCATGAACGGCTTCTCGTGCACGAGCTCAACCGGGGCGTGTTCGTGCGGCAGCTGACCGTCGACGACGTCATCGACCTCTACCGCGTCCGTCGCATCCTCGAGTGCTCGGCCGTACGGGCGACCGCCCAGTACACGCCGGGCGCGGTGGCCCGCGTGCGGGCCGCCGTACACGAGGGCGAAACCGCCGCACGGGACGGCGGATGGCAGCAGGTGGGCACCGCCAACATGCACTTCCACCTCGCGCTGGCGGCCCTCTCCGGCAGCCCGCGGGTCAACGAGCTCATGCATCAGCTACTCGCCGAACTGCGCCTGGTGTTCCACGTGATGGCCCGCCCCCAGCAGTTCCACGAGCCGTACCTCGGCGACAACGCCCGCATCTGCGGCCTGGTGGAGGCCCGCGAGGGCGAGCGCGCAGCGGCGGCCCTGGCCGATTACCTCGACCGGGCCGAACAGCAGCTCGTGCACGCCTTCACCGCGGGCTAGGTCTCGCTCGCCCTCGTACACCGCCACCAAAAGCGCTAATCGGACCGACCAAACAGACCGACCAAAACGGTCGATAGGCGGAGGTAATACTCCACAAACCTCGCTACCGTCACCGTGCCGGCGCGGCAGGACGCGCGGCCGGTGCCCCATGAGAAGTCTGAAAGATCCACCGGTTCGATCCTCGGCTACGCAGGAGAACTCGGCGGATTCCCTCCCAAACGGGACGGAAGGCCGATGAGGGCTCGGCGTCGACGAGGAAAGGTTCGACAGTTGGCTTTGGCGACAAGGCTGCGGCTGATGGTGACCGGGGCCGTGGCGGCCTGCCTGGTGGCTGTCGTCGCGCTCTTCATGCTGGTGAACTCCATGTCCAACCGGTACGACGGGATCCTGACGGGCACCGTCCAGGCGGGCCAGGACGCGCGGGCGATGCAGGTCGCGTTCAAGAAGCAGGTCCAGGAGTGGAAGGACATCCTGCTTCGCGGCTCCGACCCGGCCGATCTGCAGAAGTACACCCAGCAGTTCAAAGCCCAGGAGGCGACCGTCCAGGACCTGGCGGCCAGGCTGGACACCCAGGTCACCGATCCGAACATCAGCGCCGAGATCCAGAAGTTCCGGGACCAGCACTCCGCGCTGGGCGGCAAGTACCAGAGCGCCTACGACGCCTTCATCGCGAGCAAGGGAAGCGACTACAAGGCCGCCGACGCGGCGGTGAAGGGCCAGGACCGCGCGCCGACCGACCTGATCGACAAGATCGTCGCTGACCTCCACGCGCAGCAGCTGCGCCTGGTCGCCGACCAGGAGCGGCAGGTCCGCCAGGAGCAGGTCATCATCGTCGTGGTCGGCGCCGCGCTCATCGCCGGACTGCTGACCGGACTGCACTTCGCGTCCCGCGGCATCGTAAGGCCGGTGGTCCGCGCGACCTCGGTGCTCAGCGAGGTGGCCGCCGGCAACCTGACGGTCTCGATGGACGGCACGTACGACGGGGAGTTCAACGCGATCAAGGAGTCGATCAACACCGCGGTCGACGACCTCAACACCGGACTCGCCCGCGTCGTCGCGGGCGCCGACCGTATCTCCGAGACCTCCCGGTTCGTGGAGACTGTCGGCGATCAGCTCATCCACTCGGCCCAGGTCACCCGCGCCTCACTCGACGCCATCGAGCAGGCGGTCCGCCGGATCGACCCGACCGTCGGACCGCCCAGCCTGGCGTACCAGCTCGGCGAGGTACGGCGCGCGCTGGCCGCGATGGCGTCGATCTCCGACCGGAACGTCCGGACGGCCGAGGACGCCCGGCGCTCGACCGACGAGCTTCGCGCCAACTCCGACAACCTGCAGCGGGTCGTGGCCGCGTACAAGCTCAAGCCCGCCCCCGCCGCGGAGCGCTGGGTAACCGGCCCGATCAGGGCCATCGCGGCGGTCGGCGCCAAGGCGCCCTGACCCCTAGTTCGTACGGGCAAGCCGCCACCACAGCGACGGCTCCGGCAGCGCCCCACCCGCCCGCAGCGGGGCGGTGGCGCTGCCGGAGCCGTTTCGCACGGTGACCGTACCGACCTGCTGCCCGCCCCGTACGCGATCGACCTTCGTGGTGCGCGTCTGGACCCGGACGGTGAGCCCCGGCCAGCCGACGATCTGCAACGACGTCACGGCACGCACCGGTACCGATCGGCCCCAGGCGGCACGGATCTGGCCCACCGCGCCGGCGGGCAGGACGGTCTGCATTCCGACCAGTTGCCGGGCGGCGGCGAGAAGCTTGCGGGTGGCGTCGTTGACGGCGGCCAGTTGCTCCGGGGTGTCGGATCCGGGCTGCCCGAACACCGCGCCCACCAGCGTCAGCGTCCGGCCCGCCACCGCCACGTGGGCGGCGAACACCAGGTTGCCTCCGGCCTCGGCGGTGGTTCCCGTCTTGACCCCGACCACGCCGTCCGTGCCGAGCAGGCTGTTCCAGTTGGTCACCGCGCCGACGACGGGCAGGGTCGCGGTTGGCAGCGCGACGATCTCCGCGAAGGCCGGTATCCGCAGCGCGCGCTCGGCGAGGACGGTCTGGTCGGCAGCGGTGCTGACCGTGCCGGGATCCAGCCCGCTCGGGTCGGTGTAGCGCGTGGCGGACAACCCGAGGCTCACGGCCGTCGCGTTCATCTTGGCCACGAACGCGTCGAGGCTGCCGGCGTCCCACCTGGCCAGCATCTGCGCGACGTTGTTGGCCGACGGCAGCAGTAGCGCCTGCAGCGCCTCCCGCTCGGTCAGGTCCTGCCCGGCTGCCACCTCCACCAGCGACTCGTCACTGCCGGCCCGCGACTGGTAGTCGGCCACGTCGGTCGGGCTCACAGTGATCTTCGGGTCCGGCTGGCCGGCGTCGAGCGGATGATCGGACAGCACCACGTACGCCGTCATCACCTTGGCGACGCTGCCGATCGGCACCGGCTTGCCGTCGCCGAACGCGCCGAGCGTACCGACGCCCTCGACGTCCAGGCGGCCCTGGCCCTGCACCGGCCAGGGCAGGTCGGGCGCCTGGCCGGGCACGGTGAGCGACGCCGGCACCGCCAGGTGCAGCACGCCGCGCGGCAGCGGCCGCGCCAACTGGACCCCGGCGAGCACCACCAGCACCACCAGCACCGCCAGCAGGATGACGACCGCCAGTACCGGTGCGGGCAGGCGCCGTCGGGGGCGCCGATGCGAAACCGGCCGTACCGTGTCCGTCACCGAGGCGACATGTTCGCGACTGCGGGGCTCGCTTCGCTCACTCCTCGCGCTCACCGAGCCGACATGTTCGCGACTGCGGGGCTCGCTTCGCTCACTCCTCGCGCTCACCGAAAACCCCTCCCCCGCGCCCCGGCCCCGTCAGTGGACGGCGCTCGGCCGCCTACTCACCCGCTGGCGGCGGTCCAAACCGGACGGCGGAGGAAGTCCTACGCCCGCCAGGGCACCGCCGCGACCGCGACGTGCCCCCGCGGGCGCGCCGCCCGCAGTTCGGCCGCGCGCTGCGCCGGGCCGTACTGGCTGTCGCGGACACCCGATGGGGTACGGACGCCGAGCCAGGCGCCGTAGAGCACCACGACGTGGCCGTCCCGACCGGCGGCCGCGAGCCACTCCGGGTCGGGGTCGGCGGGTACCCGTGCCCACAGGTTGCCGGCGGCGTCGCGAAGTTCCAGGCCCGCGGCGCGGTGGTCGAGCACCCACCGCGAACTCGGCGCGGGCACGTCAGCGCCCGGCAGGTACCGGCTGAAGCCGCGCAGGATGAGCAGCTCGACCTGCAACTCGTCGATCCGGCCGGTCAGCGGTTGCCGGACCATCAGCGGCTCGGCCACCTCGATGAGCAGGTACGCATGCGCCCCGCCGGCCGGACCGAGGGCCGGATCGTCGCCGAGCAGCGCGCGTCCGCGGAGGTCGCCGTCGGCCACCAGGGTGCTGATGCCGTCCCAGTCGGACAGCCCTGGTGCGGCGACATCCGGATGTACCCGCCGGACCCGGTGGTGCGGGTGGGCGGTGAGCAGATTGGTCCGTGGCACTGAGACAGACCTTTCACCCGAATGTATCGACGCAATGACATGCATGCGACCCTTGGTGTCAGAATCTACGGCACCGGGTGCCACAGGGAAACCCCGGTGTTACGGTTCACGCCGCGCGAGCAGCGCGACCCCGCAGCCGATGGGAGGTCACGGATGGCCGGTCAACGCCACGTCCGCCAGGATCTGACCGCCGCCGCCATCGAACTGTTCGCCGCCCGGGGGTACGACGACACCACCGTCGACGCGATCGCCGCGCGGGCGGGCGTGGCCCGGCGTACTTTCTTCCGCCACTTCCGCAGCAAGGAAGACGCGGTCTTCCCCGACCACGACGCGTACCTCGCCCGGACCGAGGAGTTCCTGCGCACAGCGAACGCGACGGACCCCGCCATCGACGTGATCGGCCGCGCCGCGCACCTGGTGCTGGCCATGTACGCCGACGACCCCGCGACCGCCGTCCGGCGCTACCGGCTGACCAGGTCCGTCGAACCGCTACGGGAGCGTGAGATCACCGCCATCAGCCGCTACCAGCGGGTCTTCACACAGTTCCTGCACAGGCGGTCGGACGGCACCGACTCCGCGCGCCTGCGCGACGAGGTCGCGGCGGCGGCGGTGGTCGCCGCGCACAACCATGTGCTGAGGGAGTGGCTGCGGGCCGGCGGCGTCGGCGATCCGCATCCGCGCCTCGAGGAGGCGCTCCGCTCCGTCACCGCGGTGATCGGCCCCTGGCTGTCTGGTGGTCCGGGTCGGCCTGCCGACGATGACGATCCCGATGACGTGGTGGTCGTCGTCATGCCGCGCGGCACGCCGATGTGGCGGGTGGCGCAGCAGGTCCAGGCAGCCACCCGCGCTACCCAGGACCGCTGAGACCTTCTCCATGATCACGGAGCACTGAGGTCGCTATGACGACCCCAGGTTTCGCGATCACGGGAGGACGCTTGTGATCTCGCCGACGTTCAGCTGCGTGAGACCTTTCCGTCACGCTACGTTAATCGTCATGCGCCGGAGTATCCACCTCATTCGACGCCGTTGCGTCGACTACCTCCTGGTGTGCAGCGGCACCTGTTAACGTCGGCGACATTCCGCACGTTTTGTCCCGATTCCAACAGGAAGATCCGTGATTCAGATCGAGGGCCTGCGTAAGGCCTATCACTCCCGTGGTCGCACGGTCCTTGCCGTCGACGGCGTGGATCTGGAGGTACGCCAGGGCGAGGTGTACGGCGTGCTCGGCCGCAGCGGCGCCGGCAAGAGCACCCTGCTGCGCTGCGTCAACCTGCTGGAGCGCCCCGACGCCGGCAGCGTCACCGTCGACGGCGTCGACCTGACGGCCCTTCCCGAGCGGCGGCTACGCCGGCAGCGGCAGCGCATCGGCATGATCCACCAGCACTTCGCGCTGCTGTCGTCGCGTACGGCCGCCGGCAACGTGGCCTTCCCACTCGAAGTCATGGGCGTACCCCGGCGCGAGCGGGCCCAGCGCGTCGCCGAACTGCTCGACCTCGTGGGACTGGGCGACCGGGCGCACGCATACCCGGCGCAGCTGTCCGGCGGCCAGAAGCAGCGGGTCGGCATCGCCCGGGCCCTGGCCGGACGCCCCACCGTCCTCCTGTCCGACGAGGCGACGTCGGCGCTCGACCCGGAGACGACCACCTCGATCCTGGACCTGCTGCGCGATCTCAGCCAGCGCCTCGGCCTGACGATCCTGCTGATCACCCACGAGATGGAGGTGGTCAAGCGGATCTGCGACTCGGCCGCCGTGATGCGCGAGGGCCGGGTCATCGAGGCGGGCCGGGTACGCGACCTGCTCGCCCGACCGGGCTCTGCGCTGGGGCAGGAGATCTTCCGGCTCGGCACACCGCCGGACCTGCCGGACACGACCATCGTCGACGTGACCCTCACCGACGACGCCGTCGGCCAATCGTTCGTCGCCGACCTCGTACGCCGCTACGACGTCGACGCCAGCATCCTCGCCGGGACGATCGAGACGCTCGCCGACGGCCAGGTCGGGCGGCTGCGGATCGCGCTGCCCGGCAGCGCCGAGGCCAACGCCGCACCGCTGCGACACCTGCGCGACGCGGGCCTGAGCGTGGAGGTGGCGCGATGACCCCGATGACGTGGGCGGAGATCCAGCCCCTGCTGTGGCAGGCGAGCATCGAGACCGGCTACATGGTGGCGGTCTCCAGCGCGCTCACCGCTGTCGGCGGGCTGCTGCTCGGCGTCCTCCTGGTCCTCACCGGACGGGGCGGCCTGCTCGCCACCCGCCCGGTCAACCTCGTACTCGGCATCCTCATCAACATCGGACGCTCGCTGCCGTTCATCATCCTGCTGGTGGCGATCATCCCGTTCACCCGGGCGCTGGTCGGCACGACCATCGGCACCGAGGCCGCGATCGTGCCGCTGACGGTGGCGGCGATCCCGTTCTTCGCCCGCATCGTGGAGACGGCGATCCGCGAGGTGGACCGCGACGTGATCGCCGCCGCCCGGGCGATGGGCGCCTCCCGTACCGAGATCGTCTTCAAGGTCCTGCTGCGCGAGGCCCGGCCGGGTCTCGTCGCCGGCCTCACCATCACCGTCATCGCGCTGATCGGCTACTCCGCCATGGCCGGCACCGTCGGCGGCGGCGGCCTCGGCGACCTGGCCATCCGCTACGGCTACCAGCGGTTCGAGAACACCGTCATGGTCGCCACCGTCGTGCTGCTCGTCGTGTTCGTGCAGCTCATCCAGTCACTGGGCGACCTGATCGTCCGGTGGCTGTCCCGCAAGTAAGCAAGTAGGACAAGTAAGCAAGTAGGAGAGGTAACCCGTGCGACGCACCCTATCCGTCACCCTCGCCGCAGCCGCGCTGACGCTCGGCCTCGCGGCCTGCGGTTCGAAGGCGGCCGACAACGCCGGCTCGTCCGACTCCGGCGCCAGCCCCGACGCCGTACTGAAGGTCGGCGTCAGCCCGGTCCCGCACGGCGAGATCCTCAAGTACGTCAAGGACAACCTGGCCGCCAAGGAAGGGCTGAAGCTCGACATCGTCGAGTTCAACGACTACGTGCAGCCCAACGCCGCCCTCGCGGACAAGAACCTGGACGCGAACTACTTCCAGCACGTGCCGTACCTGCAGGACCAGATGCAGTCCAAGGGGTACAAGTTCACCGCCCTCAAGCCGGTGCACCTCGAGCCGCTCGGCGTCTACTCCAAGAAGGTCAAGAGCCTGGACGCCGTGCCGCAGGGCGCCGTGGTGGCGATCCCGAACGACGCGACCAACGGGGGCCGGGCGCTCAACCTGCTCGCCGCCAAGGGCCTGATCAAGCTCAAGGACGGCGTCGGGGTAAAGGCGACCGAGCAGGACATCACCGACAACCCCAAGAAGCTCCAGATCAAGCCGCTGGAGGCGCCGCAGCTGCCGCGCAGCCTCGACGACGTCGCCCTGTCGGTGATCAACGGCAACTACGCCATCCAGGCCAACCTGACGCCGTCGAAGGACGCGCTGGCCATCGAGAGCGCCGACAACAACCCGTACGCGAACATCGTCGTCGTGCGTACCGGCAGCGAGAACGACCCACGGGTGGTGAAGCTGGAGAAGCTGCTGCACTCCGCCGAGGTGAAGAAGTTCATCGAGGACAAGTACAAGGGTTCGGTCATCGCGGCCTTCTAATCGCGCTAATCGCGCTAATCGCGCGGTACCCGTGCCGGCCCGGGAGCAACTCTCCGAGCCGGCACGGGCGTCACCGTCACCCCTTGATGCCCTGGGTGGTGGCCGCGCTGGAGGCGCGGCCCTGGGTGGTGGCCGTGCTGGAGGCGCGGCCCTGGGTGGTGGCCGTGCTGGAGGCGCGGCCCTGGGTGGTGGCCGCGCTGGAGGCGCGCACCACGAGGGTGGGTGCCAGCAGTCGACCGTGAGGTGGTTGCGGAGTGGACTGTTCGGCGCACGCGGGCACCTGAGAACGACCGGCCGGCAGTCCGGGCAGCAGCGCGCGCACGATACAACGGGCGACTGCCTCGATCGGCTGGCGGACGCTTGACAGGTCGAACACTCCGGCCGTGGGGGTGTCGTCGAAGCCGACAAGAGCCAGGTCCCGGCCGATGACCAGGCCACGGGTGCGGGCCGCCTGCGCGACGCCAACGGCGAGCGTGTCGCTCGCCGCGACGACCGCGGTCGGCGGGTCGGGTCGGTCCAGCAGAACCGCCGCGAGACGGGCGCCGTTGGCGACCTCGTCCTGGCCGCGCAGGTCCAGGCCGGCGGACTCGCCCAACAGGCCGTGCTTGTCGAGCACGCCGCGCAGGCCGGTGACCCGGCGCTCACCGACGCTGGAGCCTTCCGGGAAGCCGATGTACCCGATGCGCCGGTGTCCCCGGGCCACCAGATGCTGCGCCACGGCGGCGCCACCGGACTCGTCGTCAACGTCGACCCACAGGTGGTCGACGTCGTGGCCGGTCCGGCCGAAGGTCGCGAACGGCGCGCCGAGGCGCAGCATCTGCGCCGGACGGGCATCGCCTTCGTCGATTCCGTAGAGCACGAACGCGTCGACGGCCCCCGTGCGATGCAGCCGGCTGTAGGTGCCGATCTCGTCGTCCGGATCGTCCGCGGCGAACACCAGCAGGTGGTGGTCGATGGCCTGCACGGCCTCGGCGAGGGCGTGCAGGAACCGGTCGTGGACGGTCGTCAGAGAGTCGGCCTGGATGGATTCGATGCGGATGCCGATGACCCGCGACGCCTGAGCGCGCAACGCCTGGGCCGCGCGGTTCGGCTGGTAGCCGAGCGCCTCGATCGCCGCTTCCACCCGCACCCGGGTCTCCTTGCGTACCCGGTGCGGTGCGTTGAAGACATTCGAGACCGTCTGCCGGGAGACACCGGCGGCGACGGCGACATCGGCAATGCTCGCCATCGACGCGCCGCGATTCTCATCGCCGCTGCCCTGCTCGAACACATCGACTCCCGGGACTTCCAACACGGCTGGGGGATCAGCTACCGTGGGGCCTCAATTTGATCGTTCAAATTGATACCCGGGAGATTGCCCCCGCCTGATGGCGGTGTCAAGGGGTGACCATGACCGAAACACAGCCGATACCCATTGACGGCGCGACGGCGACCCCGGCGGTGACCGGGTTACGGCAGCCGTACCTGCACGAGCACGTCACCTGCTTGTGCGCGCCCGTGCTGTGGGCCTCCCCCCGGCAGGGCGACCTCCTCGGCGGCGTCGATGGCCTCTACGTCGCTGACCGCCGGGTACTGGCACGGCTGCGGGTGACGGTGGCCGGCGAGGCACCCAGTCCAATCTCGACCGGATCCACGTCACCGGCCGACGCCCGCTTCCTCGCGGTGGTGCGCGGACTGGGCGACCCTCGCCCCGACCCGACGGTGACCTGTGAGCGGCGGCGACACGTGGGCGCCGACGCCGGCACCGAGACCATCCGGGTGGACAACTCCTCACACAGCCCGATCGTCGCCGAGATCGCGGTCCACGCCGGCACCGACCTCGCCCCCATCGGCCGGGTCAAGGCCGGTGAGCAGTGCGCGCTGCTGCCCGCCGTCGAGGTGGGCTCGGGCCTCGGCTGGACCGCCGAGGACGGGACCTGCGCCACCCTCGTCGCGTACCCGCCGCCCCAGGTGGACGCCCGCGCCGGACGGCTGCGATGGCGCGTCGAGATCGCCGCCGGCGCCTCCTGGACCGCCAAGCTGACCGCCCGGTTGCGCGGGCGCCCGGCCCCGGCGGCCCCGGCGGACCCGGCGGACCCGGCGGACCCGGCGGCCGCCGTGGACACCGCACGCCGCGACGGGTTCTGGCCGATGCGGCCGGCCGGGCCGGCGCCGTGGCACGCCGACCCGCTCCGCATCCGCGCCGCCGACCATCGCGCCGACCAACTGGTCCGGCGCAGCGTGGCCGACCTTGACGCGCTGCGCTTATGCGACCCGGCCGACGCGGGCGACAGCTACTTCGCCGCCGGCAGCCCGTGGTACCTGACCCTGTTCGGCCGCGACGCCCTGTGGTCGGCGCTGATGTCGCTGCCCCTCGGCTACGAGATGCTCGCCGGCACGCTGCGCACTCTCGCCCGACGGCAGGGCACCCGGGTCGACCACGAACGGGAGGAGGCGCCGGGCAAGATCCTGCACGAGGTACGCCCGGCCGACGCGGCGTACTGGCTGCCGCCCGTGTACTACGGCACCGTCGACGCCACGCCGCTGTTCGTCGTGGCGCTGGCCGAGGCGTGGCGCTGGGGCATGCCCGCCGACGAGGTCGGCCCCCTCGTACCCGCCGCGGCACGGGCCCTGGAGTGGCTGAGCAGCCACGGCGACCCGGACGGCGACGGGCTCATCGAGTACGTCCCGACTGGCACTGCCCTGATCAACCAGGGCTGGAAGGACTCCTCCGACGGGGTGCAGTGGGCCAACGGCGAGATGGCCGACAGCCCCCTCGCCCTGGCGGAGGTGCAGGGGTACGCGTACCGGGCCGCCGTCGACGGCGCCGCGCTGCTGGACGCGTACGGCCACCCCGACGCCGACAAGTGGCGGCAGTGGGCGGCCGACCTGGCTGCCCGGTTCCGGGACAGGTACTGGCTGCCCGACCGGGACGGGATGTACCCCGCGATCGCGCTCGACGGCCGTAAGCGGGCGGTCGACGGACCGGCGTCCAACATGGGCCACCTGGTCGGCACCGGAATCCTGAGCGCCGACGAGGAGGCCATCGTCGCCCGGCGGCTCGGCTCCCCGTCGCTGTCCTCCGGGTACGGGGTGCGCACCCTGGCCGACTCGGCGGCCGGGTTCAACCCGCTGTCCTACCACGCCGGCTCGGTGTGGCCGCACGACACCGCCATCGCCGCCATGGGGCTCGGCCGCGCGGGGCTGGGCCGGCAGGCCGCCGACCTGCTCACCGGACTGATCGTCGCGGCGCCGTCGTTCGACTACCGGCTGCCGGAACTGTACGGCGGCGAGCGCGCCACCCCACCGTTGCCACCGGTGCCCTACCCCGCCTCCTGCCGGCCGCAGGCGTGGGCGGCGGCCGTCGGCCCCTCCCTCGCCCGGGTCCTGCTCGGCATCGACGCCGACATCCCGGCCGGCCGCATCACCCTCTCTCCGGTCACTCCCTCGCCGGTCGGGGCGTTCGAGGTGCACGGCGTACGGATCGGCGGCGGCTGCCTCGCGGCGCGGGTGGACGCGCAGGGACGGACGACGGTACTCCAGGCCCCGCCCGGAATTGAGGTGGTCGTGCGCTGACCGGGCCTTAAGCTCAGCCGATGATCGGCGGTCACACCGACACCCGTTTCGCAGCCGTACGCGACGTGTTCGCGCAGTTGTTCGACAGCGGCGCCGATACCGGCGCGGCCCTCGCGGTCATCCACGAGGGCCGGCCGGTCGTGGAGGTCCACGGTGGCTGGCAGGACGCCGGCCACCGGCGGCCGTGGGCGCCGGACACGACGTGCTGCTGGAGCGCCCGGTGCGGTGGACACTCGGCATGCAACTCGAGGACGACGGCAGTCGGGGCATGGGCGGCAGCGGCGGGTACGCCCATCCGGCCCGTGGCTACGCCTTCGCGTACGTGACCAGCCACCTCGCCGGCTTCGACCGCGTCGACGCGCTCGCCGAGGCGGTTGACCGCGCGGTCGGGTAGGCCCGCGTACGGTGGAGGTGAGGACACTGCCGGACGCACCCATAGGAGGACCGGCCGTGAACTACGAGACCTTCATCCTGTCGGTCGAGCAACTGGCTCAGCTCCCGCACGAACAGGCCGAACAGTTCACCTGCACCACCCTGAACACGCTGCTCCAGCGCGTCTCGCAGGGGCAGGCGGAGGACATCGCCGCGCGGCTTCCGGTGCAGCTGCGCCGGTGCGCGCTGCACCAGGGCCCGCAGGCGACCTACGACCTGGACGGGTACCTGAACCGTCTGGAAAACCTGCTGGGAGTCGACCGGTCGACCGCGGAGCGGGTGACCCGCGCCGTCCTGGCTACGCTCTGGACCGCCGTCGGCCCCAAGGAGTTCGCCGACATGCAGGCCCAGTTGCCCGGCGAGTTCGTGTCACTCATCGAGGCGGCCGTTGCGCAGGCACCGCCCCGGCCCAGGGAGGACGAGCCCCCGTTCCGCGGGCCGGTCTCCCTCGACGGGTTCATCAGCCGGGTCGCCGAGCGGGCCGGACTCGACACCGAGCGCGCGAAGCGGGCGGCCGAGTCGGTCCTCGAGGTGCTCGCGATGCGGGTAACCGACGGCCAGCTCGAGGATATGCGGCCGTTCCTGCCCTATGAGCTGCGCCCAGCGCTCGACCGGGGCCTCACCCGCAGCAGGGGGCGGGCGCTGCCCCTGTCTCTCGACGCTTTCGTCGAAGAGATCACCAAACGCGAAGGCGTCTCCCGCGCGGAGGCCGAGCAGCACGCCCGGGCGGTGCTGTCCGTGCTGCACGACGTCGTCGGCGACAAGGAGTTCAGCGACACGATCTCGCAGCTCCCGGTCGAGTACCGAACCTTGGTGGCGCAGGCGTGATCAGCCTGGCGATGGCGTACACCACACCTCGCTCGCACCATAAATACACCGCCGTCACGCTGACCCGCCGGTAAGGTCGACTCGGCCCCGCGCCCGTTTCCGTGCGGGGCGGCCCGCGCCGGCGCGAGCGAATCATCGGCCGGGCTCCCGATCCCAGTGGACACCCCGCCTACGACAGTGAGGACACTCGTGCCCGGCTCCTTATCCGAAGAACTCGCAACGCCGAAGTCCGCACCGGGCACCCCACCGCCACCCGACCCACGCCGCTGGATCGCGCTCAGCGTCATCGCGATCGCGCAGCTCATGGTGGTTCTCGACGCCACCATCGTGAACATCGCCCTCCCCCAGGCGCAGCAGAGCCTGAAGATCACCGACGCCGACCGGCAGTGGGTGATCACCGCCTACACGCTCGCCTTCGGCGGCCTGCTCCTGCTCGGCGGCCGGATCGCCGACTACTGGGGCCGCAAGCGCACCTTCGTCGTCGGCTCGATCGGCTTCGCTCTCGCGTCGGCGCTGGGCGGCCTCGCCACCAACGGCGAACTGCTGTTCGCCGCGCGGGCCCTGCAGGGCGCGTTCGGCGCGCTGCTCGCACCGGCCTCGTTGGCCCTGCTGACCGTCCTGTTCACCGACGCCAAGGAGCGGGCCAAGGCCTTCGCCGTCTACGGCGCGATCGCCGGTGGCGGCTCCGCCGTCGGCCTGCTGCTGGGTGGCGTGCTGACCGAGTACGCGAACTGGCGCTGGTGCCTGCTGGTCAACATTCCGATCGCACTGATCGCCGTCGCGCTGGCGGTTCCCCTGGTACGGGAGAGCCGCGCCACCGGCAACACCCGCTACGACGTACCCGGCACCATCACCGCGACCGCCGGCCTGGTCTCGCTGGTGTACGGCTTCACCAAGGCCGTCGACCATGGCTGGAACTCCGGCACGACGCTCGGCTTCATCGCCGCGGGTGTGGTGCTGCTAGCCGCGTTCGTGGTCATCGAGGTGCGCTCGGCCAACCCGCTGCTGCCGATGCGGATCCTGCTCGACCGCAACCGCGGCGGCGCCTACCTGGCGTCGACGCTGACCGGCGCCGGCCTGATGGGCACGTTCCTGTTCCTCACGTTCTACTTCCAGGCGGTGCTGCACTACACCCCGCTGAAGGCCGGCGTCGCCTCGCTGCCGGTCACCGCCGGGGTCATGATCGCCGCCGCCGTGGCCAGCCAGCTCGTACCGCGGGTCGGACCGAAGCTGCCGATGGTCATCGGCGGCGTCACCGCGGCTGCCGGCATGCTGTACCTGACCCAGATCGGCGTGTCGACCAGCTTCGCCACGCACGTCCTGCCGGCGGAGCTGATCCTCGGCCTCGGCCTCGGGTTCACGTTCGTGCCGCTGTCGAGCCTGGCTCTGGTCGGCGTGCCGGAGCACGACGCGGGCGCGGCCAGCGCCACCCTCAACGCCACCCAGCAGGTCGGCGGCTCGCTGGGTATCGCGCTGCTGAACACCATCTACACCACGGCGGTCACCAACTACCTGACCGGCCACGCGCCGACCACACCGCCGGCCAGCCCGCAGGCGGCGCAGCAGCTTCAGGCCAAGCTGACGCTGGAGGGCTTCGTGCACGGGTACACGATCGCGTTCGCCTGGGGCGCCGCGACCCTGATCCTGTCGGCCGTGGTGATCGTGGCGTTCATCAAGGTCCGCAAGGACGATCTGCCGACCCACGGCGGTGCCGTCCACGTCGGCTGAGCCATCACCGCAGGTTTGTGCTCGTCTCACCGCACAGGTGAGACGAGCACAACCGTTTCCGCTCCGGTCCGTAAGGGTGCGACAACGACGGGTGTACCTTCGTCAGGATCCATGCCACCCGTGCTCGCACAAGGAGGGCCTGTTCGTGACCGCCCGAGGTATTGTCCAGGACGGCGCGACGCGTCCCACCACGCGGAGCTGACCGCGCAGCATGGTTTCTCCCTCCACCGCCGCGCGGCGGGCAGTCGACGGCGTCCGCGCCACTGCCGAGGCCATCCGCGCGGTCGCACCGCACCGGTTCCGGGTCGCCATACGAGCGATGTTCAGCATGACGCTGCCGCTCGCGATCGGGGCCGCCACCGGTCATCCTGCCTGGGGCGCGCTCGCCTCCATGGGCGGTTTCGCCGGTTTCTACGCCCCTGACGCGCCGTACCGGTACCGTGCCCGGCTCGTTGCCGGGATCGGCGCCGGCCTCACCGCCGGGGTGCTGCTCGGTGGGCTCTCATCGTCGCAGGGCTGGCTCGCCCCGCTCGTCGCCGGCGCGGTCGCCGCAGTGGCGTCACTGGCCTGCCAGGCCGCCGAGGTCCCACTCCCCCGCGAGTACCTGATCGTGCTGGCCACCCTCGCCGCGACCGGGATACCGGTGGGCCCGCGCGAGGCGGTGTGGAACGCCGGGCTCACCGCCACCGGCGCCGTGATCGGCTGGCTGGTGACCATGTCACCGGTCCTCGGCCGGGCGCGCGCCCCGGAACGCCGGGCGGTACGCGCGGCGCTCGCCGCGGTGGCCTCGCTGCTCGCCAGTGCCGGACGGTCGGATCCGCGGGCGGCCCGCCACGCGGCGGTGACCGCGGTGCGGCGGGCCCGCCGGGTCGTCATGCAGGGCGCGCTGCCCGCCGATCACCGGCTCACCCGCACCGTGATGGCCACCGAGGCGTTGCTCGAGGCCGCGCTGCAGGTGGAGGCCTCCACGAGGCTGGACCCCGGCTGGGCCATGGGCGTCCGGGCGCTCTGCCCGGCGGTCGGCCGGGCGCCCGTACCCGACGATCCGCTGCCCGACTCCGGCGACCCCGTGCTCCGGGAGGCCGTGCTGCGGGTACGGGCGGCCCTCGCCCGATCCGCTCCCACCGCCCCCGGCGACGAGCCCGTCGGCCTGCCGGACTGGCCGGGATTCCTCCCCCAGCTACGGGCGGCCGTACGCCGGCACTCCGTCGTCGTCCCGGCAGCCGTCCGCCTCGGGGTCGCCGTGGCGGCCGGCGCCGGCCTCGGCCGGGCGCTCGGGCTCGACCACTCGTACTGGGTGGGCCTGACCGCCTCGGCGGTGCTGCTGGCCACCAACTCCGCCGGCACCGTGCGGCGGTCGGTGCACCGGGTCGCCGGCACCGTCGCCGGCGTGGCCCTCACGTACGCGCTGTTCGGCTGGCACCCGCCGCTGGCGGTGATCGTGGCGGGCGTGGCCTTCATCCAGTTCGCCTCGGAGATGGTCATCACCGCCAGCTACGGGCTCGCCGTCGTCGGGATCACCGTGCTTGCGCTGGTGCTGTTCCACCTGGGCGCGCCCGGCGCGGACCTCGGCGACGCCCTCTCCAGCCGGCTCGCCGACACCCTCGTCGGCACGCTGCTGGCGCTGATCCTGCGGGCGGTGCTGTGGCCACGGGCCACCGCCGCCCGGCTACCCCAGGTGCAGGCGCGGACCCTGCGCTCGGTCAGCCGGGTGCTGCACGCCACCTGGACCGGCGACGGAACCCGGCGGCGGGTGGCCGACGAGCGCCGCCGCCTGCAGTCGGACCTGGTGACGCTGCGCGCGGTACACACCGACGCGCTCGCCGACGACCGGTCAGCCTCCCCCGACACCGACCTGCGCTGGCCGGTGACCGTCGGCATCGAGGAGCTCGCGTTCCTCGCCCTGTCGTACCCGAAGGCCCGGCCCGCGCCAGCCGCCGACCTGGCGCTCCGCGTCGAGCAGCGCCTCGAGGAGCTCG
The DNA here is from genome assembly GCF_011947225.1 of Planosporangium flavigriseum. Taxonomy (GTDB): domain Bacteria; phylum Actinomycetota; class Actinomycetes; order Mycobacteriales; family Micromonosporaceae; genus Planosporangium; species Planosporangium flavigriseum. Next base: position 191,504 of record NZ_JAATVW010000011.1, read on the forward strand.
CCTCCGCCGTGGGCGGCGACGGTCCCGCGCCAGCCGCCGGAGCGCTGGAGGTACCGGGCTATCCACGGGCAACGGCAGCCCTCGCGTCGCTGTCCACCGCCGTCGCGCACGCCTCGACGCCACCCGACCGGGCGGTGTCAACCAACAGTTGACACCGCGCCCGGCCCGGCGAATGACAACTGCCGCCGGTACGGGATGTACCGGCGGCAGTCGCGGTTGTTGCGATCAGTTGTTGTTGCGGTCGCCGTGGACCACGGCACCGGTGTTCGGGTCGAGCAGGATTTGCTGGTCGTTGGGGCTCCTGAAGTTGAACATGTTGTTCAGCGAGCCGGCGAGGGCGTCGAACGAGGAGTCGCTCCGGTAAACAGCGATCACATCGGCGCTCGCAGAGCACACCCACCAGCGCCCCAACCACTCGGCGCAGCCATGACACCACTGGGCGCAGGCATCACAGGTGTGGGTGACTGACATTGACAACCGTCTTTCGAGATCAGAAGCTCCAGAGCTACTGACCGAGCGTGCTCAATGGCTGACCCAACTTGGAGGCGGCCGTGTCCAGTGAAACCCTCCCCCACAACGTCCACCGCCGGCGCGCCGTCATCGCAAGCACCGTCGGCACGACCATCGAGTGGTACGACTTCTTCCTCTACGGCACCGTCGCGGCGCTGGTGTTCCCGTCGCTGTTCTTTCCGAACAGCTCGCCGAGCGCCGGCGTGCTGGCGTCGTTCACGACGCTGTTCGTCGGCTTCGCCGCGCGCCCGATCGGCGCGGCGATCTTCGGCCACTTCGGTGACCGGATCGGCCGCAAGGCCACCCTCGTCACCACGCTGCTGTTGATGGGTATCGCGACCACCCTGATGGGCGTGCTGCCCGGGTACTCCACCCTCGGCGTGGCCGCGCCGATCCTGCTCACACTGCTCAGACTTCTCCAGGGCATCGGCGTGGGCGGCGAGTGGGGCGGCTCTGTGCTCCTGGCCATGGAGTGGGGCAAGACCACCCGCCGTGGGCTCATGGCCAGCATGCCGCAGCTCGGCGTACCGCTCGGACTGCTGCTGTCGACCAGCATGGTCCGGCTGTTCAGCGGCATCAGCGGCGACGGTTTCACCAGTTGGGGCTGGCGGGTCCCGTTCCTGTTCAGCACCGTCCTGATCGCGATCGGGCTCTGGGTACGCCTGCGGGTGCTGGAGAGCCCGGATTTCGCCGAGGTCAAGCAGCAGCAGTCGATCGAACGACAGCCGGTGTGGGTGGCCTTCCGCAACCACCCGAGGGAGATCCTCACCTCGGCGTGCGTTCGGCTGTCAGAGCAGGCGCCGTTCTACCTCTTCATCACGTACGTGTTGACCTACGGTACGAAGGAACTGAAGCTTCCCCGCAGCGAACTACTCAACGACACGCTCATCGCCGCGGCGCTGGGGATCATCAGCGTGCCGCTCTTCGGTTACCTGTCCGATCGTTTCGGCCGCCGGCTGGTGTACGGCATCGGCATCGTATGCACCGCCCTGTACGCCTTCCCATACTTTGGCCTGCTGAACACCCGGTCGTCCGGGCTGGTGCTGCTGGCCATCGTGGTGTCCCTGCTGGTGCACGACATCCAGTACGGGCCGCAGGCCGCGCTGATCGCGGAGTCCTTCGGCACCAACGTCCGCTACAGCGGCGCCGGCATGGGCTACGCCCTCGCGTCGGTAATCGCCGGCGGCCCGGCCCCGCTGATCGCGGCCGCCCTGATGCAACGCACCGGGTCGAGCACCAGTATCAGCTGGTACATCATCATCTGTTGCGTGCTGGCCATGGGTGCGCTGGTCCTCATGCCGCGACGCCCGGAAACGACGTCCGCGGTGCCCGTGAGTCAGCCGACCGCCCCGGTCACGACCTGAGTTCCGCATCGGTTGTCGGAAATAAAAAATGGGGCGCCCTGTCGGGGCGCCCCATTTTTTATGGTGCTGA
>NZ_JAATVW010000012.1 GCF_011947225.1 Planosporangium flavigriseum
GGTCCGCTTCACCCCCGGCCTGAAGGCCGGAGCACTACGGACGATCCAGGTAGCGGCGGAACGTGTGGGTGGCCAACTCGAATCGGCCGGAACGTCCGCACGCCACCACCGAGCAGGTCGCCGCGGTCGCTGACCGGATGCGACGGCCGATCGACGCGCTGAACTCGTGCTGGGTCCGCGGTCAGATCGCTTGGGCGATTTCGGTGAACGCGGCGGCGACCCGCAGTATGGGCGGGGCGTCGACGGCGAGTTCGTAGTGGCCACGGTGGAGGTTCTGCATGAAGGCGTGTCCGGCGATGATCACGTGTGCTGTCTGGTCCGTTCGTAATCCGCGCATCGGTCTCAACCGGTGCTTCAGTCGACTGTGATCAGCCTCGCTCGGGTTGTTGGCGTACTGATCGACGTGGTGCCACGCCTGCGGGATCAGCTCGTCGAGCACGCCGGGGTAGACCGCGGCGGCGTCGGTAACCACCTCGGTGGGCTTGACCTTCAACGCCGATAGCGCCCGGCGGAAGATCCTCCGGGCCGCGTCGGCGTCGCGGCGCGCCGACACCAGCACGTCGATGACCTGTCCGGACTGCGCGGCCGCCCGACACGACGAGCAGGACGGTGGCGGGCAGCACGGGCGGGACGGTGACCGGGATGCGGTTCATTGTCGCGTTGTCACGGTGGGCCCGCATCGAGGGCCTGCCGCACGACGCCGTCCGCGAGGCGCTGTGGACACGCAGGGTGCTTCAGCTGGCCAGATCGCGCTCGACGTCGTCGACCTCGACGGGCGCGCCGCAGTCGGCACAGACGCGTCGGTCGGTGATGAGCCCGCCGCAGTCGCGGTGGCGGACCAGCAGCGGCGGATTTCCGCCCATGAGGTGCCGGTCGCCCCAGGTGCGCAGGGCGCTGAGCACCGGCCAGAGATCGCGGCCCTTCGCGGTCAGGCAATATTCGAAACGCTCGGGACGCTCCTGGTAGCGCCGCCGTTTCATAATCCCCTCGTCGACCAGCCGGGCGAGCCGGTCGCTGAGCACCGTGCGCGCCACGCCGAGCCGGTCCTCGAAGTCCGTGAAGCGCCGGACCCCCTGGCAAGCCTCGCGCAGGATGAGCAGCGTCCAGCGATCGCCCACGATCTCCAGGGTCGCGGCGATGGAGCAGTGCTCGTTGGCGTACGCGCGCGGCAACATCCTCACGATTGTAGCGTGACCGTACCAACTCTTGGTAGCGTAACGATACCGAGTTAGTCCAATGAAACTACCCACTCCGAACGGGGTAGCCGGTGTCCGAAACGTGGCGCCTGCGGCTGGTCCTGCTGACCGCGTCCGCTGGAACCTTCATGGCCAGCCTCGACCTGTTCATCGTCAACGTCGCCTACCCCGACCTCCAGCGTGTCTTCCACGATTCGACTGACGCCTCGTTGTCCTGGATCCTCAACGCCTACACGATCGTCTTCGCCGCCCTGCCGATCCCGTTCGGCCGGCTGGCCGACGCCTACGGCCGCAAGCGTGGCTTCATCGCCGGCACGCTCGTCTTCGCCCTCGCCTCTGCCTGGTGCGCCGCTACGTCCTCGGTGTCGTGGCTGGTCGCTGCTCGGGTGCTGCAGGCCGTCGGCGCCGCCGCGCTGCTGCCCACCTCGTTGAGCCTGTTGCTGGACGAGTTCCCCGCCGCCCGCCGCACCGCCGCCGTCACAGTCTGGGCCGCCAGCGGCGCGCTCGCGGCCGCCGCCGGAGTACCCGTCGGCGCCCTACTTGTCCAGCTCAGCTGGCACTGGATCTTCCTGGTCAACCTGCCGGTGGCGGCGCTTACCGTCCTCGGCGCAACGTTGCTGCTGCATGAGTCGCGCGCCGAACACCGGCCCGGACGCCCCGACCTGCTCGGCGCGCTGTTGCTGATCGGCGGGCTGGGCCTGCTCACGCTCGGCATCGTGAAAGGCAACGAGTGGTCATGGACCTCCGGCACAACCATGGGTGTCCTCTGCGCTGGGCTACTCGCCGTCGCCGGGTTCCTCGCCCGCTGCGCTCGTCATCCGCAACCGGTGCTCGAACTCGCCCTCTTCGCCGGGCGCTCGTTCTCCGCAGCCACGGCGGCGAGCGTCGTATTCTTCGCCGGCTTCGGCGCTCACGTGTTCGGCAACATCGTGTTCCTCACACGGGTCTGGCACCACAGCGTCCTTCGCGCCGGCCTCGAGTTCGCGCCCGGTCCGGTCGTGGTGACAATCGTGGCGCTCGGCCTGACCGCTCGACTCATCAACCGCTACGGCCACCGCGCCGTGACCATGACCGGAGCCGCGGTGTTCGCGCTCGGCGCGGCACTGTTCGTCGCGTTCGTCGGCCAGACGCCGGACTACCCCGGCGCCTACCTGCCATCCCTGCTCCTCGCCGGCGTCGGCATCGGGTTCGTCGCGCCCGCCCTACCCGGCGCCATGACCGCCGCGCTACCGCCCGAACGCCGCGCGACCGGCAGCGCCATCTTCGCGATGAGCCGACAACTCGGCACCGTTCTGGGCGTGGCAACCCTCGTAGCCCTGCTCGGCGTCACCACGAGCCAACCGGTCGACGCGTTCCACCGCGCCTGGACATTCGTCGTCGCCGCGCAGATCGCGGCCCTACTGACCAGCCTAGGCATCAAACAAGCGAGTCGGGGGCCGGTGGGTGGCGTCGGTCAGACGTGTTGAGATCAGTTGTCGTCGCGTGGTCGGACGAGATTCCCGTCTGTGGCGCACGCCTCCGGCGTGCTCGATGTCGCGGCCCATGGCTCGTGCCGGTCGGTCGATACGGCCGCGCCGGGCGGCCCGACCGCGGAACCGGCCGACAGCGGATCCGTCACGTCCTGCGGCGCGGTGGCCGGGGTGGATGGGGCGGGCTGGTCGAGGCCGCGCTGTGCGCGTGCGCGGGCCCATCCGAGCAGCAGGGCGATGACGACCAGCAGGGCCGGTATTTCGCCGAACGACCAGGCGATGCCGCCGGCTGTGTGCTGGTCGGCCAGCGGGGTGGGTCCCCACGGCCGGGCCAGCTGGGCGAACCAACGGGCGGCGATCGGGGTGGCCGACTGCGTCAGCGCCACGCCGAGCAAGGCCTGGACGGCCATGCTGGCGGCCGCCAGCAGCATCCGCCGCGGGTGGGCTAGCCGTCGCGGGCCGGGGTCGGCGCCGATGATGACCCAGAAGAACAGGCAGCCGGCGGCGAGGAAACACGCGATCGTCACCAGGTGCGCGGCGTGGGCGCGCAGGGTCAGCTCGTACAGGCCGGTGAGGTACAGCGCGTACAGGCTCCCCGCGTAGATGCCGAGGACGACCAGCGGATGGGTGAGCACCCGGGCCAGCCGAGCGTGCAGGCAGGCGTGGATCCATTCGCGCGGTCCCGGCCAGTCCCGGTCGCCGGCTGCTGGCAGGGCCCGCAGCGCGAGCGTGACCGGCGCGGCCAGCACCAGCAGGATCGCGGCGACCGTGCCCAGCAGCAGGTGCTGGATCAGGTGCACGCTCACCAGCATCGGCGCGTACCGGGCCAGGCCGCTGCTGGTGGCTGCGGCCACCACTGCCCAGCCGGCCAGCCACGCCGCGGTCCGCGGCGCCGGCCAGCGCTCACCGCGGCGGCGCAGCCGCCGCGCCCCGCTCAGGTACAGCCCGGCCGCGGCCAGCGCGGCGGAAAGCACCAGTGGTTCGGGCAGCCATGCGCCCACCAGCGCGCCGGCCGTCAGGGGCGGTGGCATGGGGTAGCCCAGCAGTGCGGTGGCCGCGTCCTCCTCGGCACCGCCGGGTGGCGGCGGCGTACGTGACAGCGCCGCCGCCGCGCCCATCGCGACGGCGAACAGCAGCACCTCGACGGCGGCCAGCCGCCGGAACGGCCGGGGGTCGCCGGCGGTCAGCGCGGGCAGCGCCGAGCGGCGCTGCCACCAGCCCGCCGCGGCGATGGCGGCGAGCACGACGGTCTTGATCAGAATCAGGTGCCCGTAGCGGCTGCCGAAAAGCGCCGCGACGCCGCCCAGCCGCAGCCAGGCGCTGGCCAGCCCGGACAGCGCCACCGCGACCAGACACCACACGGCCAGCCGGGAGAACCGCCGCGCGGCCACGGCCAATACCGGCGCCGGTTGCCGCCGCGACACGGTTAGCGCCAGCAGCCCGCCGGCCCACAGCGTCACCGGCACCACATGCAACAGCAGCGCGGATACCGCCAGCTGGTGGTTTCCCGCGGCGGCGGCGTGTCCGGTGAACAGTGGCGGCACCACCGCGCCCGCCGCGGCGACCAGCGCTACTTGGCCGCCGCGCGGTGTCCACGTCAGGCGGCAGACGACGCACACCGCCGCGGCGGCCAGCGCGGTGAGTGTCCAAGCCCGGCCCAGCGGTATCACGGTGGCGAAGTTCGTCACCGCTGGCATCGACAGCGCCAGCGGCAGCGGCCTGGCGATCAGGTCGGCCAGGGTGGCGCAGAACACCGTCACCGCCGCGAGGGACCAGACCGCGGCCGTCCAGCCGGCGGCGCGCAGCCAGCGGAACCCGGCCGCCGACAGCCGGCCGTCGGTGCGCGGCGCCAGGACCAGTGCCGCCAGCAGCAGCCCGACGGTGGCCGTCGCGGCCGCTGTTGCCGTCAACCGGGCCGCGACCAACAGCCAGACCGTGGCTGCCCCGGCCGACGGCAGGCCTGGCAGGGTCGAGACCCGGGTCGCGCCGCTGTACCAGGCGAGCAGACCCAGGGTCACCGTGGCGACGGCGACGGCGGCTACCGCGAGCGCGGGCCGTGGGCGTCGCGTCGTGGAAGCGGCGGTCATGACCGGCCGGTCCGTGCCCGGCGGACGGCCCACCAGCCCGCGCCCGCGGCTAGCGCGACGGCGGCCAGTCCGGCCGCAGACCAGGCGGCAGTGCTTGATCCGCCGGACGTGCCGCCCGCGGCCTTACCCGCCGCCCCCACCGCGACCGGGGCTTGCGCGGTTGCGGCGATGGGGGACACGGGCGTGGGCGAGGGTGCGGCGGCAGGTGCGGCCACGGTGAAGCTGAGCTGCCCCTGTACCGGATGTCCGTCCACCGAGACCACCCGGTAGGCAACGGTGTAGCGCCCGTCGGGCAGCGTCGCCGGCAGTGGCTGTACCGCTCGCACGCCGTCGACGCCGACCGGCTCGCCGGTGACCGGGCCTCCGGGGCCGGTGATCGCCACGACGGTGAACTTCGGGTCGAGTCGTTCCCGGAACTCCAACACCACCTGCCGCGGCGGCGCGGCCAGCTGCTCACCATCAGCTGGGCTCGACGAACGCAGCGCGTTATGAGCCCACGCCGGCGTCGCGACCAGCGAAAGCGCCACGGTCGCCACGGCTGCGGCCAGGGCGGCCCGGATCCAACCCAGCTTCACGGTCTACCTCATCGTTTTCCGGCTACTGCGGTCACCAACGGTAGCCGCTGGTGTGCGATTGGTGTCGGTCAGTGGCGGCGGCAACCGTGGGGTGCACCCGTGGCGGGTGGCGGGCGCTGCCTGGCGGCGCGCCCGTGGGCTACTGGGTCAGCGGTGTGACGAGGGCTGCCGTGCCGCGGCATGCAGGGCGCGCAGCGCCGTTACTGCTGTCACCGCAGGGGTGCCGTCGATGCTTTGCACGGCGCTGAGTCCGACCACGTCGCCGTTATCGAGCTCGAGGTTTGCCCACAACTCGCCGCGGGGAACGCGGATACGGGTCACCGCGCTCCACGGCAGCGTGTAGTCGCCGGTGATGTGGCGAATTTCGATGGCGGTGGCGTCGGCTCGGACCAGGGGACGGGTGCCCAGCCACCAGACGATGAGCGCGAGCACGATGCCGGCGCAGACGAGCGCGACCCGTTCCGGGGTTTGATCCACCGGGGCACCGGCGGCCGTGACAGCTCCGGTCATGGTGGCGGCGCTGACCAGAGCCACGCCGATGATCGCCACTGCGGCTGCCACGCTCATGCGCTGCCACCGCAGGGGTCGTATCACCAGCGGTGCTGCGGGCTTACCTCGGCTGGCGCCTGAACCCGGCGCGCGCGACGCCGGACGCACCCGCGGGCAAAGATGGTCCGACAACCGTCGATGTGTCAGTCGAGATGGTGCGGTTTAACCAGGAGTGTTCGGGTAGGCGCGTGCCGCTCGTTCCCCGGGACCCATGTCCCGGCCTTGGCGAAGGGAGAACCGTGAAGCGAAAGGCACTCTCCCGCACCGTTGTGCGGGCGCTCGCACTCGGCCCCACCGCACTGCTGGCGCTTTCGGCGGCTGCGCCGGCCCATGCTGCGGGAGTCACCGTGACCTCATCCGGCGGCGGAGGATCCGTCTCGACCTCATCCGACGCTGGGCAGTCCGCCCCGGCGTCATCCGAAGCCGACGATGAGAGTGAAGAGACCCAGTTCAACCGGGTCGACTTGATCTCCGATCAGATGGGCACGACACCGCTGTTCGACGCGGACGTGCAAAACGCGTGGGGGTTGGCACTCGGACCGGACACGCCGCTGTGGGTGGCGAACAACGGCACCGGAGTGGCCACCATGTATGCCGACGGAATGAACGGCGAGACGCCGACGAAGGTGGACGACTCGGTGACGATCCCGGGCGGCGCGCCGACGGGAGTGGTCTTCAACGACACCGACGAATTCAAGGTGAAGACCCCGGACGGCAAGGAAGCCCCGGCCAGGTTCATCTTCGCCAGCGAGGCCGGTGACATCACCGCCGTCAGCCGGCACACCTCGACACCGGGTGAGGCCACCCTGGTCGCACAGGTGGACGGCGCCGTGTACAAGGGGATCACCATAGTCCACTGGGACGGCCACCCATTCCTGCTCGCGGCCAACTTCCACCAGAACCGCATCGACGTCTTCGACGAGCACTTCACGCTGCGGCCCGAGCTGTCCAAGCGCTTCCAGGACCCGGACATACCCGAGGGCTTCGCGCCGTTCAACGTGAAGGCCTTCGGTGACTCCGTCTTCGTCACCTTCGCCAAGCAACTGCCGCCGGACAACGTCGACGACGAGGCCGGTCCGGGCAACGGGTTCGTCGACGAGTTCACCGGGGACAAGGGCCTGACGCGCGTCGCCAGTCGCGGCACCCTCAACTCCCCATGGGGACTGGCCTTCGCGCCCGACAGCTTCGGAGAGCTCGCCGGTGCCCTGCTTGTCGGCAACTTCGGCGACGGACACATCAACGCCTTCCGCGATGGCAAGTTCCTCGGCCAACTACGCGACCAGAACGACCAAACAATCGTGATCGACGGGTTGTGGTCGCTGCTGCCTGGCACAGCTAAGACCGGCGGTACCGGCACGCTGTGGTTCAGCGCCGGCCCCAACGGCGAGATGAACGGCCTGGTCGGCCAGCTCCTGCCGGCGGACACCAACTGACCCCTACCCCCACACCAGCACACGAAGATCTCCGCCTCGTCGGGGTGGCTGTCACCACACCCGCACCCCGACGGGGCCACCGCCAGCATGCGCGCCAGGCGACCGGCTGCCAGGTCTTGTTTCCGTTGTTGTGGTCGCACGGTTCATATGTAAATGGACGGAAATACCGGAAGGCCTGAGCGGGCTTAGCGTCGGTGTCATGTCCAGTTCGCCTACTGAGACCGGTAAGCGGATGAGGAGGTCAGGCATGTTTGATCCCGGCGCCGGGTCCGCTGCGTCCGTCCGATCTACCATCGGTGGCAGGTCCCGCCGCAGGCGTCGTCCTCCCTGGGGCTGGATCGCTGCCACCGCTGCTCTGGTGCTTCTGCTGGTTGCAGTCTTCGGCATCGGTGGCGCGGTGTGGTACTACAAGAGCGTGGACGCCGGCCTGCGGCGTACCGATGCGTTCGGGCGGGGCCACGATGCGCGGGCGGCTAAGGCGACCGGCGGGGCGCAGAACATTCTGCTGTTGGGCAGCGACTCCCGCGATGCGGACGACCCCGGTCACACGCCCGAACCGGGAGACGCGCACACCGACACGATCGTGTTGATGCACGTTGATGCCGGGCACGAGAAGGCTTTCCTGATCTCGATACCACGGGACCTGTACGTCTATGTGCCGCGCAGCCCGACCCACCCGGAGCTCGGCGACACCAACGCGAAGATCAACGCGGCGTTCGCGTGGGGCGGCCTGCCGTTGGCGGTGCGGACGATCGAGGGCTATACGGGGGTACGCGTCGACCACGTGGTCATGGTCGACTTCGAGGGGTTCAAGAAAGCGGCCGACACCCTAGGCGGCGTCGACCTGAACAACGGCCGGGAGTTCACCTCGATCGCCGAGCCGAACTACCGGCATTTCGACAGGGGCGTCATCCATCTCGACGGCGCCGCGGCGTTGGACTACGTGCGTCAGCGCCAGCAGTTCGCCGACGGCGACTTCACCCGGATGTGCCACCAGCAGCAGTTCCTCAAGGCGCTGCTGGACAAGGCGACCAGCACCGGCACGCTGACCAACCCGCGCAAGCTGGATGCCTTCCTGAAGTCCGTGACCAAGCTGCTGACCGTCGACAACGGCTTCTCCCTGGCCAGCACCGCCCTGCAGTTGCGAAACATCCGCAGTGACGATCTGACCTTCCTGGTCAGCCCGAACCTCGGGCCGGTCATGGCCGGCGACCAGAGCGTGATGGCGCCCGACGACGCGAAGGCCAAGACGCTCTATGACGCGGTGGCCAAAGACAAGGTGGCCGACTGGATCTCCCACAACGACACCGGTCTCGAAGAGGTCGCGTCGGCGGGCTGCGCCGGACAGTGACCTGCTTGTCCGAACACCGGGGGCTGCCCACTCCGGGTGCTCGCCAACGGCGCCGGGTTGTGAGGTCTTCGTCAACTTCCGCTTCATGCTGACAACCGGTCACGGCTGCGCGGGACGGTGCCGGTGGGGGTGGCTGTCGCGGCTCTGGGCATCGCCGGCGTCGCCGTGGCCGACTTATTCAGGAGCGGCGACCAGGCGGGCCAGGACAGGCCGTTGGCGTGCCAGGTTTTGTTCCACGCGGCGACGAGACGACCGTCGTGGCCTCATCCGACTCATCGGCATCAGAGCGTCACGTCTCGAGATGACGAACCGCGGCCCAACCGCCAGCACGCGCACGATGGGCCTGTACGCACCCACTCCTCTTGCCGCACCGGGTGACAGTCCTGGCCGCACTGTGCCGTCAGTCAACGGGCACCCGCCCCGGCACGCCGACCCTGAGCACGCCTTCCTCGTTTCCCGCTCGCGATGTACCGCGTCATGGCTCGGTGGTATCGCACGGGCCGGATGGGTGCCGGCTGTCGTCGGGGCGGCTTCGGCTGCGTCCTGGCGCGGCTATCCCAGGTCTGTCAACGACGCCAGGATAGCCGCGCCGTGGCTGTTACGAATTGGGCGGTGCGCCGTAGACCGCTCCGGCGAACTGCGCTACCTGGTTTTTGCCGAGATGCGTGGCCAGGTCGGCTTCGCTGATCATCCCGATTAGCCGGTGGTTGTCCATGACCGGCAACCGGCGAATTTTGTGCTGCTCCATCAGGCGCAACGCCTCACGGATGTCGGCGTTCACGTCGACCCACACAGGTATGCCTTGTGCCAGTTGTCCTGCGGTGACGGTGGTGGGGTCGCCGCCTTCGGCGATGCACCGCACCACAATGTCGCGGTCGGTGATGATGCCATGTAGACGGTCGTCGGCGCCGCAGACCGGTAGTGCTCCCACGTGCAGTTCACGCATCCTGCTTGCGGCCATCTCCAGGGTGTCGTTCTCGCCGATGCACTCGGCCCCGTGGTGCATGACGTCGCGGGCTTTCGTCACGTCGGGTTCCTCCTTCACGATCGGTAAGATCCCGGTGCAATTGCATCGTGTGCCACGACACGTACGCCTGCCGCGTCGGCGGCCGGCTGCAGCCGATCACCCCCTTACGCTGACCCACGGCGCTGTCGGGTGGTCATCGGCCTGGCGCTGGCCGTGAAGTCGGCGTCTGGCAGGGCTCATCACGTCAACGCGCTACTACCCGGGCATCGTGCATGTACCCGGTTACCGTGCATGGTCAGCGGGTCCGGTCGGTCCAGGCGACCGTGTCAGCGTAGCGACGAAGTCCTGGCCGACGACCGCTACCGTGCTCGCGGCACCTGTCCGTGCTCCTGGCACCTGTCGAGCGGCCGTGAGCGTCGATCATGATCATTCGCGCCGCCCGGTCATTCGGGTCGACCGGGCTGGGTCGGCTCGCGCGTGGGCTGGCCGTGATTCTCGTCGCGCAGGTCCGACGTCGGCCCCGTGCGCAACCAGTGCGGCGTCCATTTCGGGCGGCGTGCGCCTGGACGGCATTTTGATTTAGTTCGCCTCTGGGTGGATAGCCCGTTGCCGTCCGGGTACCGCACCTACCGCCGGCCTAGTACCGATGGCGTAGGAGGTCTCATACCGCCGGCGTAGTTGGCACCACGCAAGGTTGCACCACGTGAAACCCCAGCAGTCCAAGGTCAGTACGTCAGTATGCCGACTCTGTGATCTCTAGGGGGTAACGGTGCAGGACATGTTCGACAATGGAGAGTCTCAGCAGGCAACAGGTCCCGCGCACCATCGCAGCCGGCGTTGGCTGCGGGTGTCGGTAGCGACGGGGCTTCCCGCGGCGGCGGTGGCGCTTGCGGGCGTGATGTGGGCAGGTACCGCCGGGGCTGCGGCCAGCAGTCCGCTGACACAGGAGACGGATGCGAGTGCGTCCGCGACGGCGACGGCTACGGCGACGGTGACCGCAACCCCGACAGCGACGGCAACCGTCACGCCGAAGGGTGCGGTCAGCGCCGGCGCTGGCGGGATGGCCAACCGTCCGCATGCCGGGGCTACCCCGACAGCAACGGCGACCGCAACCGCGACGGTTTCCGTCACGCCGAAGGGTGCGGTCAGTGCCGGTGGTGGCGGTATGGCCGGATCCGGCAGCGGCGGCGGCAGTGCCGTCCCGATGACGGTGACTGGTGCCGGACTCCTCGCCCTGGGCGGCGTCGCCGTCCTTGCCCGGCGCCGCCGGGCCACCAATGAGTAATCAGCAACCGCGATCGGCTCGCAGTGCGGTGCTCGAACTGCTCACCGTCCTGGCCGCACTGCTGGCCGTCGCTCAAGGTGCGTCGATGCTGATCGCATCGGGCCCATCCCGGCCAGCCCGGGCTGTCTCGCCGACCGACCGGTCGGCGGGGCAGCCCGCCCCGACAACCCTGCCGGGTCAGCCCGCCCCGACACCGCTGCCCCGATCCGTACCGGTGCGGGTGTCGATTCCCGCCATCGACGCGGACTCATCACTGATACCGCTCGGGCTCACCGCCGACCAGACACTGGAGACGCCGCCGGTGGAAGATCCGATGCAGGCCGGCTGGTACTCCCTCAGCCCGACCCCGGGCGAGGCAGGCGCCGCCGTGATCGTCGGGCACGTCGACGGCCACCACGACCCGGGCATCTTCTACCAGCTGTACAAACTCAAGCGCGGCGACCAGATCCGCATCACCCGCCAGGACGGCACCACCGCCCGGTTCTCGGTCTACCGCACCACCCAGGTGGACAAGAGTGACTTCCCCACCGACCAGGTCTACGCCGCCACCACCCGCCCGGAGCTGCGCCTGATCACCTGCGGCGGCATCTTCAACCGGGCGTCGGGCAACTACACCGACAACATCATCATCTTCGCCGCCCTCGCCGCATCACCATGACCCGGCCAGTGGGCACCCGCACCGCGCCTGGTTGGCCGTCGTGCCCAGACGAATCGGGTGCGCACGAGGCGCACCCGAGGCAACCAAGAGAGGTGGTAATGGAAAACAACGATCCCAAGATCGCCGTTGTCGTTCCCACCTACAACGAGCGGGACAACCTACCGAAAATCGTCGAGAACCTCGGCGCCCTGCCGATGCCCAACCTGCACGTGCTCGTGGTCGACGATGACTCCCCGGACGGCACCGGCGATGTCGCGGAAAAACTCGCGATCGAGTCGCCGGAGACCATCGGCGTCCTGCACCGCAGCGAGAAGGACGGCCTCGGCCGCGCCTACGTCGCCGGCATCACCCGGGCGCTCGACGAGGGCGCCGACATCGTCATGCCGTCGTGCTCGGTTCCCGCTACGTGCGGGGTGGATCCGTCGCGGGCGACTGGGGCTGGCACCGCAAGGCGCTGTCCGCGTGGGCGAACTTCTACGTCAACGCCATCCTCCGCCTGCGCGTGAAGGACGCCACCGCCGGCTTCAAAGCGTGGCGTGCGGAAGCCCTACGGACGATCGACGTGTCGTCGATCCAGAGCAATGGATACGCCTTCCAGGTCGAGATGAACTACCGGACCGTCAAGCACGGCATGCGGATCGTCGAGGTTCCCATTCGATTCCAGGAGCGGGCCGAGGGTGTATCGAAGATGAGCCTGGCCGTGCAGGTCGAGTCCGCTCTCGTACCGTGGAAGCTCCTGTTCGGCAAGAAGCTCAGGTGACCTGCCAGGAAACGTTCAGCTGACTTCACCTCAATCAGCCTGAGCCAGCTGCGCAGACGCGCCGTACGCGGTGTGCCGTGCCATAAGTCGTCACACGCTTTGTGAGCTGGGGTTCTGTCTGGCGGCACTGTTGCGTTGAGCGTTGGCGTGATCGAGGCAGGCTTGGGCCGTGAAGTCGTCGGGTCGTCCTCGCCCCTGGTTGCCGCCGACTTCGGCGTTCGCTGGCTTCCGGTTCCCACCGGAAGTGATCGTCGTCGCGGTGCGCTGGTATCTGCGGTTCAATTTGTCCTATCGCGACGTCGAGGAACTGCTGGTCGAGCGTGGCGTCGAGGTCGATCACGTCACCGTGTATCGGTGGGTGCAGCGGTTCACCCCACTGCTGGCCGACGCTGCCCGGTTTTGCCGCCACTCGCCGGGTGACCGGTGGCACGTCGACGAGACCTACGTGAAGGTCAACGGAGTCTGGCGCTACGTCCACCGGGCGGTCGACCAGTACGGGCAGGTCATCGACGTGCTCGTCTCGGCTCGCCGCGATGCCGACGCGGCCAGGAGGTTCTTCCGCCGGGCGCTGTCCACGCTGAAAGTCAAGCCCAGCGAGGTGGTTACCGACGCCGCCGCGGTCTACCCCGGCGTGCTCGACGAACTGATCCCGCAGGCGTGGCATCACGTCGAGCAGTACGCCAACAATCCGATCGAGGCTAACCACGGTCGACCTCGCCGTCGACGCCCCACCGGCCCTGCGGATCGCCGCAGCGTTCACCGAACTCGCCCAAGCGATCTGACCGCCGACCGGGCGCGGGTTCAACACGTCTGCCGGTTCCACAACGCAACGGCGCCAGACCGACTCGGCAGCGTCCTCCACGAGTATCAACATGCCGCTTGAGCTGCACGGACGAGGTATTCGGCAGGCGCAGGGTCCGACCCCGTACCCGGTCCGGTGCGGAACGCCAGTGCGGTGATGTTTCCCGTCGGCGAGGAAGTCGGCGGCGGGGATACCGTCGCCGCCGATCACCACCCTGAACCGTTCGCCGAGGTCGCTCATGCCGCCGCCTCGCTGCGCTCGCTCATGCGTACCTCAACCGGGGGGTGTCGGCGACCAGTTCGCGGGTGTGCGGGTGCTGCGGGCGGGTGAGCAGGTCGGTGGCGGCGGCCTCTTCGACCACACGACCGTTCTGGAGGACGACGACGCGGTCGCACAGCGCCGCCACGACCATGATGTCGTGCGACACGAACAGGTAGCTCAGGCCTCGTTCGCGGCGCAGTTCGTCGAGCAGGTCGAGGATCTGCGCCTGGAGCGGCAGGTCGAGGGCGGAGAGCGGTTCGTCGAGCACGAGCAGCCGTGGCCCGGTGACCAGCGCCCGGGCGATGCAGATCCGCTGGCACTGCCCGGTGGAGAGCTCGTGCGGGTACCGGTCAAGCAGGGCCGGGTCGAGGCCGACCTGGGTGACGAGGTCGGCGCCGGGCGCGGGCAGCCCGAAGTTGCGGGCCGGTTCGCGCAGCGAGCGACGGACGGTCCAGCGCGGGTTGAGGCTGGACCGCGGATCCTGGAACACCATCTGCACGTGCCGCCGCGACCGCCCGACCGGAACGCCGTCGTACGTGATCGAGCCGGCACGGGGTCGTTCCTGACCGACCACGCAACGGGCGATTGTGGTCTTGCCCGCACCGGACGAGCCGACCAGTCCGACCGCCTCCCCGTCGCCCACGGTGAACGCCACGTCCGACAGCACCGGGGTGCGGCCGTACCTCTTGCCCAGCCCGTCAACCCGCAGCACGGCGAACCTCCAGTTCGTTACCTGGAATCGCCGCGAGCAGCGTCCGCGTATACGGGTGCTCCGGGGCGGTGAACAACCTCGATGCGGGGGCGTCCTCGACGACGTGGCCCTCGTGCAGCACGACGACCCGCTCGACGACCTGCGACATCAGCCGCAGGTCGTGCGAGACGAAGAGCAGCCCGACGCCGAGTTCGGCGCGCAGTCGGGTCAACTCCTCGAGGATGCGGGCCTGGGTGGTGACGTCGAGGGCGGTGGTGGGTTCGTCGCAGATGAGCAGCCGTGGCTCGTTGATCAGGGCGATCGCGATGGCGACCCGCTGCCGCATCCCGCCGCTCAGCTGGTGCGGATAGCGGTCAAGGCAGTGCTGCGGGAGCCGGACCAGGTCGAGGGCGGCGCGGGCACGTTGCCTGGCCGCGGCTCGCGACACCCGATGGTGGGCGCGGACCGTTTCGACGAGCTGCGTACCGATGGTGAGGACCGGGTTGAGGGCGGTGAGCGGGTCCTGGGAGACGAGCCCGACGTGCTGGCCGCGGACGAGGCGCCAGTCGTGGGTGTCCCACCCGGTGGTGTCCTGCCCGTAGAGGGTGACCGTGCCGCCGGTGATCCGCAGCGGCGGCCGGAGTAGCCCGAGCAGCGCGCCGGCCAGGGTGGATTTGCCGGAGCCGCTCTCGCCGACGAGCCCGACAGCCTCCCCGGCGGCGATCCGCAGCGACACGTCGGTGAGGACCGCCTGCTCGCCGGCCGCGACGCTGACCCGGTCGAGCGTGACGAGGTCGGGACCGGGGTGCGCGGCGAGCGCGGCGGCCAGCTCGGTCGTCGATGCGCCGCCGCGCCGCCGGGTGCGTTGCGGCAGGCGGGGGCGGCGCGGTTCGAGGGCGTCACGGACCGCGTCGCCCAGGTAGTTGACGGCGAGGACGACGAGGACGACGGCCAGACCCGGGGCGAGGAACATCCACGGCGAGTCCTCGAGGTAGGGCCGGGCCTCGTTGAGCATCGCACCCCACTCCGGCTGCGGCGGGCGGACCCCGAGACCGAGGAACGACAGCCCCGCGACGGCGAGCACCACCTCTCCGAAGTCGACCACGGCGAG
Organism: Planosporangium flavigriseum; assembly: GCF_011947225.1. Lineage (GTDB taxonomy): Bacteria > Actinomycetota > Actinomycetes > Mycobacteriales > Micromonosporaceae > Planosporangium > Planosporangium flavigriseum. The sequence continues at coordinate 15,196 of NZ_JAATVW010000012.1, forward strand.
GACGAGCACCGGCCCGGCGATGGACCCGGCGATGTGCGTGCGCAGGATCCGCCACCACGGTGTCCCGGCGACCCTGGCCGCCTGCACGTACCCCTCGTCGCGGAGCTGCAGGGCGTACCCGCGGACGAGGCGGGCGTACCCCGGCCACGACACCACCGAGACGGCCAGGACCACACCGACCACGCCGCCCTCCAGCAGCGCCGCGATCGCGATCGCGAGGACGAGCCGGGGAAATGCCAGCAGCACGTCGAGGACCCGGGTCACGGCCAGGTCGAGCAAGCCCCCGACGTACCCGGAAATGGCTCCGACGGTCGCGCCCACGACGATGACCAGCGCGACCGCGACGGCCGCGGTGGCCAGGGACGCCCGGCCGCCGTGCACGACTCGGGTGAGCAGGTCGCGGCCGAACGCGTCGGTGCCGAGCCAGTGCTCGGCCGACGGCGGCAGTGCGGCCTGCAGGTAGTCGACGGCCGTGGGGTCGCCGGGCGCGAGCCACGGCGCGGCGACGCTGACCACGACGACGAGCAGCAGGAACACCAGGGCGGCCCCGGCGAGCTTGTCGGTGCGTGGCAGAGCCCGCAACCGTGCGGCGGTGCGACTCACGCCTCGGCCCCTTCCACCCGTACGCGCGGGTCGGCGAACCGGTAGCCGATGTCCACGACGAGGTTGACCAGGCCGTACATCAGGGACATGGCCAGGACGAACGCCTGGATGACCGGGTAGTCGCGGCCGGTGATCGCGTCCACGATGTACCGGCCGATGCCCGGCCATGAGAACACGGTCTCCACGATCACCGCCCCGCCGAACAGTCCACCGACGATGAGGCCCGTGTTGGTGAGGACCGGCAGCAGCGCGTTGCGCAGGGCGTGCCGCAGCAGCATCTGCCGCCACGGCAGCCCCTTTGCCTCGGCGGTCACCATGTACGGCTGCGACAGCGCGTCGAGCAGACCGGCCCGCAACAGTCGCGACGTGCCCGCCGCCAGCCCGAGCCCGAGTGTGACCGCCGGCAGCACCAGGTGTGCCGGGGTGCCGTGGCCAGAGGTGGGCAGCCATCCGAGGTGTACCGAGAAGCCGTACATGAGCAGCAGGCCCAGCAGGAACCCCGGCACCGACACCCCGACCAGGGCCAGCATCCGCGCCAGCCGGTCCGCGGCCGCGCCGTGCCGGGCCGCGCCGACGATCCCCGTCGGCACGGCCACCACCACCATCACGACCAGCGCGGCCCCGGCCAGTTCCAGGGTCGCGGGCAGGCGCCGCCACAGCTCGTCGGTCACCGGATCGCCGCTGCGCAACGAGGTGCCCAGGTTGCCCGCCAGCACGTTGCCGAGCCAGTCGGCGTACTGCGTGAGGTACGGCCGGTCCAGCCCGAGATCGGCCCGGAGCCTCGCGAGGTCCTGCTCCAGGCTGCTGAGGTCGGCGCCGGGGTCGACCATGGACAGCAGGATGGCGTGGCTCGGGTCGCCCGGGATGAACCGGACGAGGGAGAACACGACGACACTGATGCCCCACAGCACCGGTACGGTGGTCGCGAGCCGGACCAGCACGTACCGAAGCATCAGCCGGTGACCCACATGGTGGGCAGGATCCGCCGGGACAGGTTCGAGTCCACCCCGCGGACCTTGTTCGTGTACGCGGCGCCCCACTGCGTCGACGCGTACAGGTAGATCAGGGCCACGTCGTCGTGCACGAGTTGCTGTACCTGCTTGGCGAGCTCGTGCTGCTTCTGCTGGTCGAACTCGGTGCCCAGCTGGTCGATGAGCGTGTCGACCTGGGGGTTGGTGTAGCCGCCGTAGTTGGACACGACGCCGGAGCGGTAGAACGAGCGCAGCTGGCCGGGGATGTCGCCGGTGGCGGAGCCGCACGAGCAGTAGGTGGCGATCTCGAAGTCGCCGTCGAGCATCATCTTGTTCGACGCGGTGGTCTCGACCGGGGTGAGTTCGGTGGAGACGCCGATCTTCTTCCACTGGCTCTGCAACGCGATCGCCAGGGGCTGGAACACCGTGTACGTCAGGATCTTGAACTGCAGCCGCTGCCCGTCCTTGGTCCGGACACCGTCCGCGCCGACCACCCAGCCCGCGTCGTCGAGCAGCTTCGCCGCGGCCGCCTGGTCGGTGGTGGTCCCGGCGTCGATGGCGTAGGGCAGCCCGGCCGGGAAGTGCCCGGTGGCCGGCTTGGCGAAGCCGTGGTTCAGCCCGTCGATGAGTCCCTTGCGGTCGGCGGCCAGGTCGAGCGCCTTGCGCACGTTGATGTCGCGCAGCGCGGGCACCTTGGCCATGTTCAGCCAGATGTTGCGGGTCGTCGGTGCGGGTGAGTGGACGGTGAATTTGTCCTTGTTCTTTTCGTACTGCAGCCGCTGGTCGATCTCCACGTTGAACTCGGCCTCGGCGTCGCCGCTGCGCAGCGCCAGCATCCTGGCCTGCGGGTCGGTGCCGAGCCGCGCCTCGATCTTCGTGATCCCGGGCTTGCCCGCGGCGGGTTTGTTCCAGTAGGACGGGTTGGCCTCCGCGACGAGGGTCTCGCCGGGCACGAACTTCGTCGGCTTGAGGAAGCCGGTCAGGTCCGGGTCGCTGTTGAATGCCGCGCCGCGCCGGTCGGCCTCGGCCGCGTTGTGGATGCCGTACGTGGTGAGCCGGAACGGCACGCTCGGGTCGGGCTTGGTCGTGGTGACCCGCAGCGTCGTCGGCGTCGGGGCGCTGAACGTCATGTCCGCCAGCACCGACTTGGCCCGGGTGTTCTTGGCCTTGTGCCGGTCGAGGGACGCGGCGATGGCCGTCCCGTCGGATGGGGCGCCGCTCCAGAACGTCACGCCGGGGCGTAGTTCGAACTCCCACACCGTCGGCTCGACCGCTTTCCACGCCGTGGCCAGGCCGGGCGCGAGGGTGCCGTCGTCGCGCTGGATCACCAGGGACTCGGCGAGGCCGTTCTCCAGGATCCGCTGCGCGTCGATGTGGATCGGGTCGAGCGAGCGGGGCATGTTGATAGTGAGGAATCGCAGCGTCTGCTGTGCGGCGGGCGCGTCACTCACCTCACCGGTGGTCGGGCCGCCGCAGGCGCTGACGGCCAGGATGAGGACGCTCGCGGTGACAGCCGCGCGGGTGCGAAGTTTCAGCACGATGGGAACTCCCGGGATGGCCCGCCCGGCCGGCGGCCGGATGCGGGGGTGAACGGTCGGACGGGCCGACCGGGGAACGGCGGCACGCCGTCCGGTACCGGGAGGAGGCAGGAGGTCGCGCCGGGACACGCCCAGCTGGGCATCCCGCGCAGGACAGAGTGGGACATCGGGTCCGCCTTCCAGCACCTCGTGGCAAGGACGTGCGTACTGCACGCCGTGGCCGGTCTCCTGGCTGACGGGGTTGTCGCGTCTCCGGCCGGCCTTCCCAGGCGGACGCCCAGTGACCTCGAATACGACGAGGGCCAGAGACTTTCCCGATCACAGTGGCGAGGGCCGCGCCGGCATTCCACCGGCTTCCCGAGCACCACGGCACCGAGAGAATATGCAGGCCCAACGTCCCGCAGCAACCACGGCGACCAGCGGCCAGTTGTGACGTAGGACTCGGCGGTGCTCGCTACCGGTGTCAGGCCACGGTGGGTTGCGTGGTGCGGGCGCGGCGTTGGCTGCGGTCGGTGAGCGCGCCGAACAGCAGCCCGAGGGTGGTCCACAGCACCAGCTGGGTGCCCAGCGAGGCGAGCCGGAAGCGCCACAGCACGGTGGCGGGGAAGTCGGCGGGTACCTCGTTGACCGCGGGCAGCAGTGCGGCGGCGGCCGCGACGACCGCCACGAACGCGCCGGCGGCGACGAGCACGGCGTTCCAGGTGCCCAGCCGCGCGGCCAGGTTGCGGCCGAGCAGGGTCGCGCCGACCGCGGCGGCGACGGTGATGGCGATCAGGGTGAAGTGCAGGGCGGTACGCCGGCCGATGGTCTCCGGGTTGCCGACGGCGGGCGGGTTGGGCGGGTAGGTCAGGAACGGCGCCAGTTCGACGGCGACGAAGCCGGCCGCGGCGACCAGCAGCGCGGTCGGGCGGGCCGGCAGCCGGCCGAGCCGGCCGTAGGCGACGGCCAAGGCGAGGGCGAAGAGGCCCCCGAGCGCGGCACCGTAGACCACGACGGCGGTGGCCAGGCCGATCGTGGACTGGATGGTGCGGCTGACCAGTTCGGGGTCGTGGTCGCCGGATGTGGTGTGCGCGTCCTCGAACGCGATCGCGGCGTCGACCGGAGGCTCGCCGAAGACGGTGGCGAACAGGTAGGCGAGCACCCCGGCGGCCAGGCCGACGAGCATGCCGCGCACCAGCAGGCTACGTGCGCTCATGGCGGTGTGTCGCCAGCCGTCAGTGGCAGGGGAAGCCGAGCAGGTGCCGGCCGTCGTGGGTGAACTCGTGCACCCAGTGCCCGCCGATCAGGGAGGTGGCGCCCTGTTCGGCGCCGACGAAGTAGATCGCGAGAGCGGCCAGCAGCAGCCCGAAGACCGCCCAGGGCAGTAGCTGCCGCAGCGGAATCGGCGCTGGGACCAGCGTGGCGGCGGGGGTGGGTAGAGCGGTGGCCTCGGCCATGACGAACCTCCTTGGGATCACGCGTCCCGACTGGCGGTGCACGTGACGGCGTAGGGTCTGGCTCCCGGTCCACCTCTCAAGACGGACCGGCCACAGTGGCGCGACCGCGCCGGATTCGCACCGGCTTCCCGCGCCGTCACAACGGTTGAGGGTGACGGTACGGTCGTCGATGCGCACCGTCAACCGTCGCACACGTCATCGAGGTGGCCGCCGAGGTCAGCGGCGGTTCTCGGCAGACTTCTGCCCATGTTGGCGGCGAATGTCGGTAGACGCAACGACGACGACACCGGGACGTGTCCGGTCCTACACTCGCCGTATCCGTGTCGATGTGGAAGTGAGGTAGCCGTTGCGATGGATATGACCCGACGGCTCGACCAGCCCGCGAACCCCTCCGACAGTGTGGTCCTCACCGAGGCCGTGCGCCGTGCCCGGCGACGCCTAGCGGCCGAGCGCAGCACCACCGGTTCGTACACCTCGCGTCCGGACCACTGCACCGCGCCGTAGCCGGTCACGATGGCCGTCGCGCTGACCACCTTCATCCTCAAGGTGACCAGCCGCTGCAATCTCGACTGTGACTACTGCTACGTCTACCACCACGCCGACCAGTCCTGGCGTCACCAGCCCCGGTTCATGCCGCTGCCGGTGGCGCAGGCGGCCGCCCGGCGCATCGCCGAGCACGCCGACGCCCACGGCGTCGGGCACGTGCTGGTGGTCCTGCACGGCGGCGAGCCGACCCTGGCCGGCGGTGAGCGCATCGACGCGTACTGCACGCTGATCCGCCGCACGATCCCCGACCCCATTCGGGTCGACTTCGCCATGCAGTCCAACGGCGGCCTGCTCACCCCGCACTGGCTGCCGGTGCTGCGTCGGCACCGGATCCGGGTCGGCATCAGCCTGGACGGGCCACCAGCGGTCAACGACCGGCACCGCCGCGATGTCGCCGGCCGGTCCAGCTACCAGGCCACCGTCGCCGGTATCGAGCTGCTGCGCGCGCACGCCCCGGACTGTTACGGCGGCCTGTTGTGCGTGGTCGACCTCGCCGCCGACCCGGTCGCCGTCTACGAGCACCTCGCCTCGTTCGACCCGCCGATGATCGATTTCAACCTGCCCGACGCGCACTGGGACAACCCGCCACCCCGCCCGTCCGGCGACACCGCCGGCTACGGGCAGTGGCTGGTCGCGGTGTTCGAGGCGTGGGCCGCCGGCGCAGCGTACCGGCACTCGATCCGGTTCTTCGACGACGTCATCGGCCTGTCGCTGGGGGCGGCGAAGTCCACCGAGGCGCTGGGCCTGGCGCCGGTGACCCTGGTCGTCATCGAGTCCAACGGCGCCCTCCAGGGGGTGGACACCCTCAAGACCACCTTCGCCGGCGCCCCCGACCTCGGCCTGACCGTCATCGACGACACCCTCGACCGGGCGCTGACCGCGCCGCAGATCGCCGACCGGCAACAGGGCGTCGCCGCGCTGAGTCCGACCTGCCGGCGCTGCGACCTGGTGGGGGTGTGCGGCGGCGGGTACCTGCCCCACCGGTACGCCGCCGGCAACGGCTTCGCTAACCCCTCGGTCTACTGCGCCGACCTCCAGGTGATCATCCGGCATATCCAACGCCGGTGCGGGCTGACCGCGACCCCGCCTCGGTAACCGGTTCGCGCGGCCGGGTGGTGCGGCACCCCGGCTGCGCGGCGCGCCGGCCACCGCTACAGTGCAGGAGTCGCGGTGATCGGGAAGCCGGTGTGAGTCCGGCGCGGTCCTCGCCACTGTGACCGGGGAGCCAACCCTGCTGTTCGTGCGTCACTGGGCCGTCACCGGCCTGGGAAGGCGTGGGGTTGTGCGGCGATCCGGGAGCCAGGAGACCGGCCGCGACGCCCTTGTGCCCGAACGACCCCACGAGCGATGGGGAAAGGAGCCGCGCCCGTGATGCCACCTGTCGACGATCCGACCACTTTGACGCCGACCGCTGATGCCCTCCCGGCCGTCGAGTTCCGGGCCGGGATCGTGGTCTGCCGGGGCTGCTGCTGCGGCAGCGCCGGCAAGCATCCCGACGTCGACCACGCCGCCCGACTGGCCCGGTTGGAGCGGTTCGCCGCGGAGCATCCCGCCGCGGCGTCGGTACGCACCAGCGAGTGCCTGGGCCCGTGTGAACACGCCGACGTGGTCGTGGTCCGGCCCTCGCCGGCCGGCCGCGCCCGCGGTGGCCGGCCGGTCTGGTTCGGGCTGGTCGACGACTACGCGCTCGACCGACTCATCGCGTGGGTCGTCGCCGGCGGCCCCGGCCTCGCGCCCGTCCCCGACGTGCTGCTGCTGCACGGCATCAGCCGGCCACGCAGCCAGCTCACCCCGGCCCGGACCTAGCCGATTGGCAGGCGCGCGGATCCGCCTTGCACAGACCGAGGCGATCACCGCCACGGCGGATCGGCGAAGGCGCCGGTGTACGCCGTGCCGCCCGTCCGGGGCGATGCGGTCTCGCCCCGGACGGCGGCACCGGCCAGCCGGTCAGAAGTCGTCGTCGAAGCAGACGTTGCCGGTCACCCCTACTTGGTACGCGGACACCCGGCGTTCGAAGAAGTTGGACAACTCCTGGACGTCCTGCAACTCCATGAAGGCGAACGGGTTGCGGCTGCCGTAGAGCGGCTCGATGCCGAGCATGGCCAGCCGCCGGTCGGCGACGTGCTGCAGGTACTCGCGCATGTCGGCCAGGGACAGGCCGCTGACTCCCTGCTCGAGCAGGTCGGCAGCGAACTGGGCCTCGCATTCGACCGCCTCGGCCAGCATCTCCTTGACCTGGCGTTCCATCTCGGCGTCGAACAGCTCGGGCTCCTCCGCGCGGACGGTGTCGACGACGTCGAACGCGAAGGCCATGTGCATCGACTCGTCGCGGAACACCCAGTTGGTGCCGGAGGCGAGGCCGTGCAGCAGCCCGCGTGAGCGCAGGAAGTAGACGTAGGCGAAGGCGCCGTAGAAGAAGAGCCCTTCGATGCAGGCGGCGAAGCAGATCAGGTTGAGCAGGAAGGCCCGCCGGTCCGCGCGGGTCTTCAGTTCCCGCAGCTCGAAGATCGAGTCGATCCACTTGAAGCAGAACTCCGCCTTGCGGGCGATCGAGGGGATGTTCTCGACCGCGGCGAAGGCTTCGAAGCGTTCCGTCTCGTCGGGGACGTAGGTGTCGAGCAGGTTCAGATAGAACTGGACGTGGACGGCCTCCTCGAACAGCTGCCGGGACAGGTAGAGCCGGCCTTCGGGGGAGTTGACGTGCTGGTACAGGTTGAGGACCAGGTTGTTGGCGACGATGGTGTCGCCGGTGGCGAAGAACGCGACCAGGCGGCTGACCAGGTGCTGCTCGGCGGAGGACAGCCTGGCCAGGTCGGCGAGGTCGGCGTGCAGGTCGACCTCCTCGACGGTCCAGGTGTTCTTGATGGCGTCCTTGAAGCGGTCGAAGAAGTGCGGGTAGCGCAGCGGCCGCAGGGTCAGGTCCATGCCGGGGTCGAGCAACATGTGCCGTTCGTTGGTGGTGCCGGGGGCGGGGATGGTGGTCACTGGCAGGCCTCGCAGGTCTCGGGGTTTTCCAGGGAGCAGGCCAGCGCCTCGGCGTCGGACGCGACGACGGGCTGGGCTGCGGGGGTGATCGCGACGGTGGCCTGCTGAATACGCGTCGCCGGACGCGAGCGCAGGTAGTAGGTGGTCTTCAGCCCGGCCTTCCAGGCGTGCAGGTACATCGATGACAGCTTGCCGATGGTCGGCGCGCTCATGAACAGGTTCAGCGACTGTGACTGGTCGACGTAGGGCGCGCGGGCCGCGGCCAGGTCGATCAGCGCCCGCTGCGGCAGCTCCCAGGCGGTGCGGAACAGCTTCCGCACGTCTTCGGGCAGGTCGGCGATCCCCTGCACGGAACCCTCGGCGCGTTTGATCTGCTCGCGGACCTGCGGGGTCCACAGCCCACGTGCCCTCAGTTCGCGTACCAGATAGGTGTTGATTTGCAGGAACTCACCGGACAGGGTCTCGCGTTTGAACAGGTTGGACACCTGCGGCTCGATGCACTCGTAGCAGCCGGCGATCGAGGCGATCGTGGCGGTCGGTGCGATGGCGACCAGCAGCGAGTTGCGCAGCCCGTGCGCGGTGATCTGCGACCGCAACGCGGTCCACCGCTTGTGCTGGGTGGGTTCCGAGCCCCAGAGGTCCGGGTGCAGATCCCCGCGGGCCGCGCGGGTCTCCGGGTACGCCGGATGCGCGCCGAACTTCTCGGCGAGGCCGGCCGACGTCTCCAGGGCGGTCAGGTAGATCTCCTCGGCGACCCGGGCCGACAGTTCGCTGGCCTCGGCCGAGTCGAACGGCAGGCGCAGCGCGAAGAACGCGTCCTGCAGGCCCATCAACCCGAGCCCGACCGGCCGCCAGCGCGGGTTCGACGCCGCGGCCTGTGCGGACGGGTAGTAGTTGATGTCGATCACCCGGTCCAGGAACACGACCGCCGTGCGTACCGTCTCGCGCAGCTTGACCCAGTCGATGCCGCCGGCGGTGACGTGCGCGCCCAGGTTGATCGACCCGAGGTTGCACACCGCGGTCTCGTCGTCGGAGTTGACCTCCAGGATCTCGGTGCACAGGTTCGACAGGTGGATCGTGTTGCCAGGCGCGCCGGTCTGGTTGGACAGCCGGTTCGAGGTGTCCTTGAACGTCATCCAGCCGTTGCCGGTCTGCGCCAGGGTGCGCATCATCCGCCCGTACAGGTCCCGGGCCTTGACCGTCTTGACGGCCTTCTTCTCAGCGATCCGGTACGCGGCGTCGAACTCCTCACCCCACAGATCGGGCAGGCCGGGGGCGTCGGACGGGTCGACCAGCGACCAGTCCTCATCCGCCTCGACGCGGCGCATGAACTCGTCCGGGATCCAGTTGGCCAGGTTGAGGTTGTGCGTGCGACGGGCGTCCTCCCCGGTGTTGTCGCGCAGTTCCAGGAACTCCTCGATGTCCGGGTGCCACGGCTCGAGGTAGACGCAAGCGGCGCCCTTGCGCCGGCCGCCCTGGTTGACCGCGGCCACGCTCGCGTCCAGCGTCTTCAGGAACGGCACGATGCCGTTCGACCGGCCGTTCGTGCCGCGGATCAGCGCGCCCCGGCCACGCACCCGCGACCACGAGATGCCGATGCCGCCCGCGAACTTCGACAGCCGCGCCACCTGCTGGTAGCGCTCATAGATCGAGTCCAGCTCATCACGCGGCGAGTCGACCAGAAAGCACGACGACAGCTGGGTGTGCCGAGTGCCGGAGTTGAACAGCGTTGGCGAGCTGGGCAGATAGGCCAGCGACGACATCAGCCGATAGAAGCCGATCGCCTCGCCCGGAGTGGCCGACAGACCACACGCAACCCGCAACAGCCAGTACTGCGGCGTCTCCACCACCAGCCGGCTCTGCGGGTGGCGCAGCAGGTAGCGGTCGGCCACCGTGCGCAGGCCGAAGTACTCGAACCGCAGGTCGCCTTCCGGGTCGACCGCGTCGTCGAGCTTGCGCGCGTTGCCGGCGACGAACGCCGCGGTCTCGTCACCGATCAGTCCCTGATCATGGGCATACGCGATGGACTGGCTGAAGCTCGCGATGCCCTGCCCGCGCACCTCCTTGTCCACGAACGCGGCCAGCAGCCGCGCCGCGAGCTTCGAATACTGCGGCTCCTCGCCGATCAGTTCGGCCGCCGTCTGGATCGACAACCGGTCCAGCTCAGCGGTGGTCGCGCCGTCGTACAGGCCGCTGATCGTCTTGGTCGCCACGCGCAGCGGATCCACCTCGTCGAGGTCGGCGACCCACCGCTCCACCGCTTTGACGATCTTGTTGACGTCCACGGGCTCGAGGTCGCCGTTGCGTTTGCGGACCTGCATCACATGCCGGCGCTGCTCTGGCGCGTTCGTCTTCTCCGGTGTGACCGTCATGACCCTCTCCTCGCGAGTCCATAGCCTCCGGACACGCGCGGGCGCCAAACCACGGTCCTCCGCGCACACAGGCGCCGAGGTCGGCTGGCGTCGGCCGTCCCGCGCGGCCTTCGACCGCCGCACGCCGGGCGGCGTGCGGCGCGCTGGCAGGTCTTCGGACTCGCGGGCGTGACCTCACGGTCGCCTACTGGCCGTCGCTTCCCAGGCCCGTACGGGCCCAGTGCTTGGTTGACGGCGGTCGCTCCCACTCACCGCTGCGGGGCAGTCCCGGACTCCCACCGGGTTCCCTCTTGCCTCGGCCATCCCGTACGGCACGGCCGAACCAGCTGCGGGCAACACCATATATGGGAGATACCGCGCCGGTGAAACACCACATGGTGTGCCCGGCGTGTCGCGTCACCGCCGTCACCGCGAATAGCCGCGCGGCGGCACGTTACCGTCGACAACAACCGGACGGCAGGCAGCGGAGGGAGGCGGCGATGAGCGGCGTCGACGCGGCTGGTGCACTGGCCCGCGCCGCCACGCTGGGGCCCTACTTCCGGTGGGAGCCTGCCGAGTCCGGCGCGGGCTGGCGCCCGTGGCGAGAGCTGGCCGACGAGGAGGTCGTCGCCGAACGGGTGCGTACGGCGCGGACCGCACTGGCGCAACGCGGCGGCCTGTCCGAGGACGTGCTGCCCGAGCGGGTGGTGGCATCGGTGACGTTCCTCGGCTATGCGGCCCGCGCCGTGTCGCCGCTGCTCGCCGCGGCGGCCATGACGGGCACGTTCCCGATCGTGGCACCAGCCGACCTGTGGTGGCGGCCGGTGTCCGGCGGCCCGCTGCCGCTGGCGTACACCGGAGCCGTGCCGCGACCGACACCAGCGCTCTCGCCGCGACGATCATGGAGGTCGCGGTCGGCGCCCTGCTGACCCCCGTCATGACCGCGTACCGGACCCGCTTCGTCCTATCGCCGCAGGTGCTTTGGGGCAACGTCGCCTCGGCGCTGGCCGGCGCGGCCGGCATGATCGCCGATGCGTACCCGGCGGCCGGCGACCGCGCCGGCGCCGTCGTCGCCCGGATGCTCGAACTCCCCCCACTGGCCGGAACCGGAGCGCTGGTGCGCCCGGACCCGGCTCACCCACGCCGGTTCCTCGTCCGCCGCAACTGCTGCCTGTACTACCGAATCCCTGGCGGCGGGACCTGCGGCGACTGCGTACTGACCCGCGATACGGACCGGCGCCGGCACTGGCGTGAGGTGCTCACGCGCTGATCGCTGCCGGCCGGGTGCGCCGAGACCCCGAACTGGGCGACTGGATGGTCGGCGGCGGCGATGACAAGGGTGCCGTCCGGCCTCGCACCTGCGTGCCCCCGACCAGGTCGCGGTGGTCGACACCCGAGACGCCGCCGATCGGCTACTCGCCCTGTCGGGCTCGTTGGACGTACTCGACCGGACCGTCGACAAGGTGGTGATGCCCTGCCACCGCGACTTGCCGGCGGCTGGCTGGCACCAACCCAACCTTCCAGGTACGCCAGCGACAACTCAGATCCACATGAGCACAGTTGTCGGCCTTAGTGGACCGAGCGTCAGTTGCGACCCAAGCGCCGGGCCATGATCCTGGTCCGCTCGCGCATCACCCAGCCCGGTGGGTGATACCCCGGTGCCGTGCTGGCCGGACTCGCCGCGTTCCGTGTTGACGTCTCTCTGTACTGAACCGCCTGCACGTCAAAGTCAGACGTTCCCTCAGTACGTCCGCCGCGCACGGCTCACCTTGGTCGATATCGTTGAGCCGGGTAGACCCGGAGGGTGGCGCCGTTGCATTGTCTGATCCGCAGACGTGTTGAACCTCGGTTTGGCCCAAGGTCAGATTGCGTGTGCGAGTTCGGTGAATGCGGCGGCGACCCGCAAGGCGGGTGGAGCGTCGAGTCCGAGTTCGTAGTGGCCGCGGCGAAGGTTCTGCAGGAAGGCGTGTCCGGCGATGACCGTCTGCGCGGTGTGGTCAGTTCGTAGGCCGCGCATCGGGCGTAGCCGGTGTTTGAGCCTGCTGTGATCAGCCTCGATCGGGTTGTTCGCGTACTGCTCGATGTGATGCCACGCGGCGGGGATGAGCTCGTCGAGCACCGCGGGATAGACCGCAGCGGCGTCGGTGACCACCTCGGTCGGCGTGACCTTCAACGCCGACAACGCCCGCCGGAAGAACCGCCGAGCCGCATCAGCGTCCCGGCGGGCAGCGACGAGCACGTCGATGACCTGCCCGTACTGGTCTATCGCCCGGTATACGTAACGCCACACACCGTTGACCTTGACGTAGGTCTCGTCGACGAACCACCTGTCGCCGGGCGAGTGGCGGCAGTATCGGGCCACGTCGGCCAGCAGCGGCGTGAATCGTTGCACCCACCGGTAGACGGTGACGTGGTCGACCTCGATGCCGCGTTCGACCAGCAGTTCCTCCACATCGCGGTAGGACAGATTGAACCGTAGGTACCAGCGGACCGCGACGACGATCATCTCCGACGGGAACCGGAACCCGGCGAACGCCGATCGCGGTGGCAGCCAAGTGCGGGAACGGATCGACGACTTCACATCCCAAGTGTGTCTCGATCATGCCGGCGCTCAACGCAACGGACCCACTAGGGCGGTGCCGCACGCAGGACCGGTCTCCACCCGCACACGGTCCGTGACCGGGTGCAGTCGCTCGCCGGACGGTTAGGCGTTGAAATCGACGTATTCGAGGGGCGAGCGAGGCTTTGGGTCGCGATCAGCGCTCACACGGTGAATGGGCCTGCGTCGGCGCGCTGAGCAACACGGCTCTCGTCCGCACGCACCGGGCTGGCGTGCCAGCGTTGATGGTTACGCATGCAAATCATTGGTTACGACATCGCCACCGCGCTCACTAAGGCTTCAGGCAAAGATCGCGACCGCGCGCCAGGGATCGGCTAAAGAAATGGGGGACAACCAGGTCGTGCGAAGGACATTTCGGATGTATTTCAGTACCAAAGTTTTCTGCGGCATAAACCAAATTGGTAGTTGCAGATACCGCAGTTGCATGTAGCCTGATCGAATTGACGGAGGGTTACGATGTTTACAGACTCGCCGAGTAGTGCGACGACAGCAGCGTTACCGGACGGCGGAGAGAAGTCGATCGGGTCGCGCCTTCGCCGCCGGCGACTCGCCCTGCGACTCACGCTCAAGGAGGTCGCGGCTCAGGCGGACGTCGCCGAAAGCTTCCTCTCGCAGCTGGAACGCGGAGTCCACTCCGGAAGCGTACGCACGCTGCAGAAGATCTCGGCCGCCCTCGGCCTCCAGGTCGGCGCGCTGTTCCAGGAGGGCGACCGACGTGAGCCGGCAGTCATCCGCTTTCACGACAGTGTCGGCTTCACCTTCGGCATCAATGTCCACAAGCGCGCGCTGACCGGCCATCACTTCGATCATCTGCAGGCGTTCCTCGGTGAATTCGACGCCTACGGCTCCACGGGAGTCGAGCCCTACAGCCATGGGGACTCCGAGGAGATCGTCCTCGTCATCCAAGGCGAGGTGGATCTGCAGGTCGGCTCGCAGACCTATCGACTCGGGCCCCTCGATTCGATCACCTACCACAGCAACGAAGCGCATCGCATCGCCGAGGCCGCGGGGGACCGGGCGGTGGTCTTCTGGGCGATGTCACCGCCCTCGTTTTGAACCGGGCCGTAAGAACCGGCGTCTGAGCGCCGGACGACACCCGAGCCCGACTCCTCGCCCCGTCCCCGTCAATGACAGCCCAGGATCCGGAGAGCCACTCGTGAACCACCTTCTACTCGGTGCCGTCAGCGACATCGGCGCGCCCGGACGTTCGGCCCGCGCCGTCTGGATCCGGGATGGCAGGATCGTCGAGGTCGGCGGCGAGGCCACGATCGACCGGGCAACGGCCGAAGGGGCCGCAATCCACGACTACGGTCACGGGTACCTCGTCCCGGGCTTCGTCGACCCGCATGTGCACCTCGAGGTAACCGCCGTTGCGAATGCGACCACCCTCGATCTGCGATTCCCCAGAATGCGAACGATTGCTGACGTGCTGGAAGCGCTCGCGCAGGCCGTGGCCCGCGAGTCGGCCGGCACCTGGCTGCTCGGCCAGGCGAACCTATTCTGGAACCGCAAACTAGATGACCGCCGCTATCCGACCCGGGCTGAGCTCGACGCGGTGTCGACCGAGCATCCGATCGCAATCCGCGCCGGCGGGCACGTCTCGATCCTCAACTCCCTCGCGCTCCGCATGGCTGGCATCGCGGAGTACGAGGACCAGCAGGGGATGATGGGCCGGGCGGTAATCGAGCGTGACGAGCATGGCGACCTCACCGGTCTCATCGCCGAGCTCGACGCGCTCCTCCCGATCCCGCAGCTGGTCGGCGACGCGCTGACGAACGCGCTCGCCGTCGGGATGCGGGATCTGTTCACCCGCCGTGGCGTCACGACGATCGGCGAGATCTCAGAGACGCGAGAAGGCGGCTCGGCCTTGCGCGCCCTCGCCGCGTCCGGTCGCCTCGGGACTCGCGTCCGCCAGTATCTCTGGGCGCCTGGCGCGTTCCGCCTTGATGAGCTCGATGCCGAGCTCGCCGCTGCCGAGTCGATCACCGACTTCGAGGTCGCGGGGGTGAAGGTCTTCGCCGACGGCGGCTACTCGTCACGGAACGCGGCCGTGCTCATCCCCTACCTGCGCACGGAGGCAGGCCAGGCACCGTATGGCGATCTGAACCTTCAGGAGCAGGACGTGCTCGGCTTGCTGGAAACCTGCCATCGGCATCACGTCCAGCTCATCATCCATACCAACGGCGAGCGCGCGCAGCAGATGGCCATGGCGGCGCTCCGCGTATTCGAGGACCGGCAGGGCGAACGGCTTCCCGGGCTCCTGCGCCTTGAGCACTTCGGCAACCTGATGACCTCGGCGGACACGCTTCAGCAGTTCCTCGACTCTAGTGCTGAGGGAGTGACCCAGCCGGCGTTCCTCTACTCGTTCGGTGAGCACGTCGAGGAGTTGCTCGGCGACGACGTATTGACGCATCGACACCCATACAGACGCCTCATCGACGCCGGCGTCCGCCTCGGCGCCTCCTCGGACGTGCATCTCGGCGCCGAACCCGAGCAGACCAACCCGCTATTCGGAGTATGGGCTGCGCTCTCCCGCGAGAGCCACACCGGACGAGTCCTCGATCCGGACCAGGCCATCACCGGCCGACAGGCGCTCGAGATGGTTACTTTGGAGGCAGCCCGGAGCCTCAACAGCGATTCGGACTTCGGCTCGATCACCCCCGGGAAGCGAGCCGACATCGTTGTCCTCGAGGCGGACGTGACGGCTGTCCCCATCGAGCAGCTGCGCAGCGTCGCGGTGCGTGAGGTCTGGCGCGACGGACGAATCGTGCACTCCGCCGAAGACCGGTGACCTCATCGGACTCAGTCCGCCGACAGCCCCGTTCCCTCCCTGTCCAACGAACCGCAATCACCGAACGCCGAGAAGTACGAGGCTCTTGAGCCGTGATTCACCGGCGAACACCCAGAAAGGCAACGACGAACATGAAACGCAAGAAGCCACTCCTCGTCAGCGCCATCATGGCGATGGGCGCGCTAGCGCTCGCGGCGTGCGCGCCGCAGAGCTCGGGCGAATCCGGGGCGAAAGACGGCGCGACTCTCAAGGTCGGGTTCGTCACAAGCGAGACCGGATCGTGGGGCGCGAACGGCCCGATGGTTAAGGACGGTTTCAAGGCCGGCCTCGACTATCTGACGAACGGCACCGACACGGTCAAGGGCATCAAGATCAACGTCACCTACAACGACGACGCAAGCGACCCGGACAAGGGTGTGTCGACAGTGAAGACGCTGGTCGGCGGCGGCGCCACCGTGATCATCGGCACCGGCGTCTCCGCGGTCGCGCTGCCCACGGCACAGCTCGCGGCGCAGAACCACTTCCTCTACATCACAGGCGGCGCTTCGAGCGACGCGATCACCGGGATCAACAAGTACACATTCCGGGCAGCCACCTCGGCGGGGCAGATCGTGAACGCGATGGGAGCGGCAGCGGGCGACCTCCGCGGCAAGAAGGTCCTCGCGTACAGCATCGATTCGGCCTACGGCCAGAGCGTGGTCGCCGGGCTCACGAGGTACGCCAAAACCCAGGGCGCCACCACCGAGTCGGTGCTGGTCCCGTCGACCGTGACCGATTACACGCCCTTCTCGCAGCAAGTGCTCAACAGCGGCGCGGACCTCGTCTGGGTGAGCTGGTCCGGCAGCACGACCGGTGCCATGTGGCAGTCGCTCAAGCAGCAGGGCGTCCTTGCAAAGAAGACCGTCGCATCGCTCCTCGACGCCTCGTGGTCGTGGGATGCGATCGGACCGGTCGCCTCCGACATTCCGCTGCTGATCTCCCCGTACTTCGACGGGGCTAACGACAGCGATCTGGTCAAGGCCGTCAACAAAAACATCGCGAAGAGCGGCCACAAGCCCGACACCTACACTGCAGACGGCTACAACGCCGCAGCGATGCTGGTGCACGCCATCGAAAAGGGCGGCACTGACGTCGACAAGATGATCAACGCGCTCGAGGGCTACTCGTTCGAGGGCATGCGCGGACCCGTGACCATTCGGGCGACCGATCACGGCCTCATCGAGGGCATGTACCAGTCCAAGTTGGTCGCGAACGGCGGCTCCTACAAGGCCGAACTGGTGAAGCGGCTCGACGGGGACCAGATCGCGCAGCCCGAGGTCAAGCCCACGCCCGCAGCCAGCCGCTGACCTCAAGGCGCCACCCCTCCCGCATCTGAAGGAACGAATCCGTGATGAATACCCCCCATTCCGCATTGAAGATCGAGGGGCTCGGCCTCCAGATCGGCGGGGCGACGATCCTCAAGGACGTCGAGCTCGACATCATGCCAGGTGCCCGAGTCGGGGTCATCGGGCCGAACGGCGCCGGCAAGACCACGTTGTTCAACGCGATCTCCGGCGTCGTCCGGCCCACATCCGGACGCATTCTGATGGACGGGAGGGACGTCACCAGACTCGATGTTTCGAAACGAGCTCGCATGGGACTCGGGCGGACGTTCCAGACCTCAAGCATCTTCCCGAAGCTGACGATCTTTGAGAACGTCCGGCTCGCTGCGCAGGTGTCGCTCGGCGGGAACTATTCCCTCCTGCGATTCCCGCGCCGCTCCGACGCCGCATCCCGACTGGCAGCAGAGACGATCGAGAAGGTCGGGCTCATCCACCAGCAGGATGCGTTTGCAGGTGAGGTGTCGCACGGCGACAAGCGCAAGCTGGAGATCGCCGTCCTCATGGTCACCGACGCTCGCGTCGTGCTCCTCGACGAGCCGATGGCCGGCGTCGCTTCAGGGGAGGTCGCCGCGCTCACCGAGAACATCCGCTCGATGCACGCCGAGCAGCAGTCGACGCTACTCATGGTCGAACACCACATCGACGTCCTCATGGGCCTCGTCGACAAAGTCGCCGTGATGTACTCCGGCACCGTCCTCGCCTTCGATACACCGCAGAACATCATGAACAATCCCCTCGTTCAGAGCGCCTATCTCGGGACATCGGCATGAGCGCGGCCACCCCCATCCTCGAGGTGGAGCACTTGAGCGCATCCATCGCCGGGCAGCAAGTGGTCGAGGACGTCTCCTTCACCGTCCCTCGAAGCGGCGTGACCGCCCTGCTAGGCCGCAACGGCGTCGGTAAGACGTCGACGCTTCGCGGCATCCTCGGACTGATCCAGCGGCGCGGCATCGTGAAGTTCGCCGGCGAGCGCATCGACACCATGCAGACGTATCGCATCGTCCAGAAGGGGATCGGCTACGTGCCTGAGGAGCGCGAGGTGTTCTCGAAGCTCTCGGTGGCGGAGAATCTGGAACTCGCGGAGCGGCAGAAGAACCCCCACCGAGAGTTCGTAGCCCGGCTCTTCCCGGACCTCGTCCAGCGCCGGGACCAGCAAGCCGGCACGCTGTCCGGCGGGCAGCAGCAGATGGTGTCGGTCGCGCGGGCGCTGCTCAATGACAATCAACTGCTTCTCGTCGATGAGCCGACGAAGGGGTTGGCGCCGAAGATCGTGAACGAGGTGGCCGATGCGCTTGCCGCGGCCTCGAAGACGGTTCCGATTCTGCTCGTTGAGCAGAACCTCGAGGTGGTGCGTCGCCTCGCTGATCGCGTGGTCGTCATCGTGGGCGGGCGCGTCGCCCACGTCGGCGATGCAGCTGCAACGCTGGACGACGCCGATCTCGTCCGACGTCTGCTGGGTGTGCACGTCGGCGATTCGGCGCATGGCGGTATCGCGCCCGCTCGAAACGCTGGCGAAGGCGCGGAAGGGGGACAGCACGCATGAGCAGTGTCGTGCTGGTTTTGATCACGGGACTGGGAGTTGGCGCTCTCTACTTCCTGGTCGCCTCGGGGTTGAGTCTCATCTATGGGCTGATGAACGTGCTCAACTTCGCGCATGGAGCCTTCATCGCCCTTGGGGCCCTCATCGGGTGGGAGGTTGCAGAACACACAGATGCCGCGAGCTGGTGGTCATTCCTACTGTCGCTCGTCGTGGGCGCCGTCGTCGGCGCTGCGTTCGCCGCATTCACCGAACTCGTGCTGATCCGGCCGCTCTATCAGCGACACATCGAACAGGTGCTCGTGACGGTCGGCCTGTCGTTCGCCGCCATCGCGCTCTTCGACGGCATCTGGGGCCAGGATCTGCACAGCGTCAAAGGACCGGCCTGGCTCGACGAGGTAACCGTCGTCGCCGGCGCGCACATTGCCAACATCTTCTGGGTGCTCATCGTTGCCGCGGTTCTCGTTCTGGGAGGACTCAGCCTGTTCCTGCGCAAGACGCGGTACGGCAAGATCATCCGAGCGGGCGTCGAGAACCGCGCGATGGTAACTGCGCTCGGAATCGATGTGCGACGGGCCTTTACGCTGGTCTTTTCGATCGGTGGGGCGGCCGCCGGCCTCGGTGGCGTCCTGGCGATGCACTACATGACCGGCGTCACGCCTGAGATCGGGTCGAGCCTCCTGATCTTCGCATTCATCGTCATCATCATCGGGGGCACCGAATCCCTCGTCGGGACGGCGGTGGCATCCGTCATCGTGGCCGTGCTGCAGCAGTTCGCGAACACCTACCTCTGGGGCACCGGAGACTTCATCGCGATCGTGCTGCTCCCGATCGTGCTGCTCCTCCGGCCGTCCGGCCTCTTCGGAAAGCGTGCGTGATCGCCATGAAGCTCTCGTTCGATGTCCTGCGCAAGTCGGGGCCGTTCATCATCGGCGCCGTGCTCGTCATCGTCATGGCGCTGCTCCCGATGCTCAACATCGTGATCCCGGGCGTGCTACCCGGACCCACATATCAGCCGGGATCGCTCGCGCTCCTCTCGTTGTGCATGGTCTACGCCGCGATGGCGCTCTCGTACAACCTCTTGCTCGGAACGTCCGGTCTGCTCTCGTTCGGGCACGCCCTCTACTTCGGCGCCGGCGCCTACGGACTCGGGATCCTGCTCAGTCGCACCGGCCTCCCGTTCTGGGTATCCACCGGGGTCGGCCTGGTCGGCGGGCTGGCATTGGCTCTGCTGTCTGGCGCCGTCGCGCTGCGCACCGTCGGGATCGCGTTCGCGATGGTCACCCTCGCGTTCGCGCAGACCGGCTCGCTCTTCGTGAGCCGGTCGTCGTCCCTGACCGGCGGCGAGGACGGCATCACGGTGAATACGATGAACGTGCCCGCCGCATTCGTCGGCATACTCAACACGAAGAATCTCTACTGGCTGGCCCTCGTCGTGCTCGTGCTTGTGTACCTTGTGGCGCTGTGGGTCGACAAGAGTCGGCTCGGTCACGTCGCCGCAGCCACCCGCGAGAACGAATTGCGGCTCCGCGTGCTCGGCTTACGCCCCTTTACGACGAAACTGATCGTGTTCGCGATCGCCGGCCTGATGGCCGCGGCCGCGGGCATGGTGTACCTCCTGCTTCAGTCCGGTGTGGGACCGAAGGCCGTCAACTACGACCTCACCGTCACGATCCTGGTGATGGTGGTACTGGGCGGCGTGGGATACCGGTGGGGGGCGATCGTCGGCGGCTTCGTCTACACGCTGCTGGATCAGCGACTCACTGCCCTGGCTCAGTCGGACGCTGTCGACTCGCTACCCGCATTCCTGCGCGTTCCGCTGTCCCAACCGCACTTCCTCCTCGGAATCGTCTTCATCCTGATCGTCATGTTCTCGGGAGGCGGCATCGCCGGAACCGTTGACAGCCGGATCCGACGTCGGGACTGGCGGCGAGCGGCTGAAGCTGCTCTTCCTCGGGCCGGTGGCGATGAGAGCGTCGCTCGTCCTCGTCTTCGTCCTTGAGCCGCTCGGCCCGCCGAGCCAGGTGGCCTTCACGACCCGAACGCCGGCATTCGTCGTCGGGATTCGGCTGGGCGACTCATGATCCCGACGGGAGATCGGCAAAGGCCCCGGTCGGAATTTCCGAACCGGGGCCTTGGCCTGCATAAATGCTGGTGGGCGATACTGGGATCGAGCCAGTGACCTTTTCGGTGTGAACGTGGACGCCGCACCGCCTTGACCAGGGTGAACACGAGCCGGCGCAGGTCAGCGGTATTCGTTCGCCGCAGCTTGACGCCGTTCGGAGCAGTTCAGCGCGGTTCGGGTCGGCCGCGTGCTCCCCATCTGCTCCCCAGGTGCTGTGCTGCACTCAGTGTCTGACGCCCACAGACGGCTGTTGGACATCTCCGACACCGCCGCGCTGGAGGCGCCGTCTTGGACGCTTCGCGTCCGCCTGTGTGCAGACCTCGGCGGCTGGCTTCTGCTCGAGGTTCCGGCGCTGTGAGAGGGTGGGAGCGTTGGGATGCCGGGCCAAGGAGCGTAAGTGGAGCCTGACTATCTGCCGCTCGCGGATGCGATCGGCGAGTTGCGCAACGAGTTGATGGCAGCCGTCGACAACGCTACCGGCGAAGATCTCCGGTTCGCGGTCGAAGCCATCGAGGTCGAGATGCAGGTCGTGGTGACCAACACGGTGAAGGGCGAAGGTGGCGGGACGTTGTTCGGCGTCCTGACGCTCAAGGCCGGTGCCGACCATGCCAAGGCAGCGACCCACAAGGTCAAGTTGATGCTGAAGCCGATGACTTTGTCGGATCCTCATGCTGACGTCTACGTAGCGGACCCCGTCCCCGTTCGGCCCGAGTGAGGGAGCGGAACCGCAGATGCGAATCAATTCTGTGGCTGAGGTCTACGGCGGAGCATCCGGCACCGGGCACGTACTCGGGCAGGATCTGGTCTTGACCGCATCTCATGTGGTGGCGGACGGTCATGCAGCGTCGGTACGGACTCTCGGGAGTGCCGAGTGGGTCGATGCTGACGTGATCTGGCGTGGCACAGGGGATGTGGACGCGGCACTGCTGCGCACCCGGCGGCCCCTCCCGTCCGAAACGGTGGATTCTTCGCTGCGCTGGGGAAGCGTCGGAACCTACGAGCAGATCTCTTGCCGGGTCACCGGCTTCCCGGCCGTCCAGGCGCGCTCCAGCGGAGTTCGTGACACCGACACCTTCTGCGGCCAGACGGTGCCCGGGGCGGGCTACAAGAACGGCCGGATTGTCATCCAGTCCGCAGGGGGTCCGCGCGACCGCATCGGGTCGGTTTCCCCTTGGGCGGGTATCTCGGGAGGCGCGGTGTTCTCGTCGCCCGAATCCCATCTGCTCGGGATTGTCGAGTCGGTGCCTGCGGGCTACCCGAACAACCGCCTGAAAGTGGTGCCGACGAGCACTCTCCTCAAGGACTCTCGGTTCCGCGAGTTCGTGGGTGATCCTGCAATTCGCTCCGTGACCAAGTCCGGTTCCGTGATCCACCCGCCGTACGGGACGCTGCCGGACCGCCATCCAGCTTCTTGGCTGCTCGACCCTCGCTACGCGGTTGTCGACTTCATCGATGACGGGGGGTGGCTGGATGACCTGACGAAGTGGGCCACCTCGTCCGAGCGGTTTAGCATCGGCGCCATCAGCGGCAGTGGCGGGATGGGCAAGAGCAGGCTCGCAGCCGAGTTGGCGGATCGCATGCGGCAGGTCGGCTGGGACGCGGGCTACCTCAACATCGACAATGTTCAGAGCTGGCATGAGGTCTCGTCCGAGCACCCCTTGCTCATCATCATTGACTATGCGAGCCGATTCGGTGAGCGGCTAGCCGGGCTCATTGAACGGCTCGCGGCGAACTCGTCGGGAAAGCCGGTCCGGCTCCTTCTCGTCGAACGAAGATTGGGAGCCTGGTGGGAGACCGTCAACCGGGTGACGCGTCGACGTGCTCAGCATCTTCTCGACAAGCATGTCGTACTCCGCGAAAGCTCGATCAGCCCGGAATCGGTGAGTCGGCACCTGGAACTGGCTATGAGCTCACTGTCCCGGAAGCTCGGGGTGGAGCCGATCCCGGCGAGCGAGATCCGGACCGGAGACTCGACCAGCCCGCTCCTGATTCACATCTCGGTACTCCTCGCACTTAGGGGAACGGGACTCGAACCCGGGGGTGCGGAACCGCTAGGGCGTAGTCCGGCCACGCGGGAAGCGCTGCTGCAGGGCTTGCTCGATCGCGAGGTCACGCGGTGGGAGGCAGCCCTGGAGGCTCACAAGCTGGGTCATCTCCATTCCGCCCAAGCGGGCCGACTCGTGGCTATGGCCTCTCTCTTCAGCCCCACGCGAGCCGAGGCTAAGGTGCTGCTGGAGAGGATGCCGGAGATCTGTTCGCAACCGGACGTCCTCAAGGCTGTGGAGTGGCTTGCGGACATGTTCGGCTCCGAGGACGGGGTGATTCGTCCCGTCGGGCCGGATCTTGTCGTTGAGCACCTGCTCGAAACACTGAACGACCTCGACTCGCTCGTCCTCCGCCTGCTCGACGTCCGTGATGCCCTTACCGATGCGCCTCGGGCGAGAATGTTCCACCTGCTGAGCCTTTCGGCGCAGAGCGGAAGGAACTCCCGGGCCGCGTTGACGGCAGCCTTGGCGAGGCATCTGCCGCAGCTCCTAGAAGCGGAGATCAGCAACGCGGAAACTGAGGACCATAGCTTGCTCGTCGGAGCCTTGTCGGCCTCTGACAAGTCAAATATCGCGTTGTCGAGAATCGCCCAGCAGGTCGCAGCGAGCATTCCGTCTGATTCGGAGAGGCTCGCCGAGGTCCGGGCGGAGGTTTTCGGCCTGGCGATCACCCGTGGCCGCAGGCGTGCTGGTGGCGGCATCGACAAGGTACCGGACGAGCTGCTCGTGGACGAGCGGGCTGCGGACTTCGCGGAGCTCGGACGCCTGCTCAACGAACTCGGGACGAGCCTAGGTCACCTCAGCCGTTGGGGACGGGCACAAGCCGCGACGCTGGAGGCCGTCGAGATCTTCTCGGTACTCAGTGCCAAGTTCGGCAACTTCCACGATCGGCGCAGCCTTGCGGTTGCGCTCAGCCACGCGGGACAGTTCTTCCGAAGTCTGCGACTGCACGACCAATCTCTGCGGTCCGCTATGAGGGCTACCGAGCTGTGGCGCGAGCTCGCCGTGGAGGATCCGAAGGAAAGGGAAGACCTCGCCATAGCCTTGACGAATCTGGCGGACTCCCTTTGCTCCGCAGGGAAGCCGGCCGAAGCAATCGCCTATAGCACCGAGGCCATAGCCCTTCTGCGATCCGAGTTGCGTCAGGGCGGCGAGCGCGCAAGGCCCCGGCTCGAGCGGGCTCTCTCTGAGCTGGCCCATCACCTGATGGAGGTCGGGGACGTCGACTGGGCACGGGAGGCGATCACCGAGGCCGCCAGCTCCGTGGGTTTCGAGGTGGGACAGACTGTCGAGACCAACAGGCTTGACTCGGTCGGCTACCTCAATGGATTGGCGGCGGAGTTGCTGTTGCGCGAGGGTGAGTTCGAGAAGGCGAAGTCCTGCGCCATCATCTCGGCATCCGCCTACGGCAAATATGCCCACGAATACCAGGGAAACTTTTACTACCTGCGCGGAAGCCTGCAGCTCCTCCTCAGAGTTCTGGATGCGGCCGGCGAGGCCGAGGATGCAGCCGCAATGCGAGCGGATCTGGCACATCTACTCGTGGAGCCAGGTATCGAAGACTACGACAAGGAGGTCAAAGAGTTCGAGGCGTTCGCGCACATCATCGAGGGCCGAGGTGCTTCAACGATGTTCTCGACTGCCGTCCGACGCTGACGACTTCGGCAGACTAATGGGAATGGATCACCGGCGACCGTAGCGTCACGGTTCGCATGGTGGTACCTCCAGCGCTGCTCTTGCCGAAAACCTCAGCCGCCCTGGTCGGAGCCGGTGCGTGGGGTGGACGGGATGTCGACCCCGATTGCTTGGGCTGGGGCTGAAGTCAGGGCGATGTCGGCTGCCGTCGACGGCACAGCGGTGTAAGCCGGCAGCGGACGGGTCCGGCGAGGCCGCAACCCTCGGGCGCCGTGTCCATCACACAGTTCGCGCCACAGCCACGTTATGGCGCCAGATGTCGCTGAGTTTGGGCACCAGCCAGATCTTGCCAGTCTCGATGTTCGTGAGTTTCGGCGCCACCCGCTTGGGTCGATCTCACCTTCCGTCGTATGAGCCATCCGCTCACGCATGGTGATGAGCCGCAGGAGCTGGACGCACGTCGTCTGCGGCATGAGAAATGTTGACGCCGCCGCTACCGGTCAGGGGCGCTGAGACGGAGGCTGCGCCAGCGCCAAGGTGCGTCATGATCGTCTGATACAGGGATGCGACTGCCGCAGGGGGCGCCGGATGGCGGGCGGCGAATAGCGCACCGATCTGCGGTTTGCTTCTGGTCCCGATTTCGGTCCGGACGTCGTCGAGAAGTTGGGGGTCGATCCGCGCGAGAAAGGCTTCAAACTCGCCAGCTTTCGTACCATCGTCACCGAACGTGTCAGCCACGGTAAACACACCGGCCTGCGCCCAGTAGGCACGGAACGCCGTGAAGTTAACGGCTTCAATAGGTGGCTGCTGCGGCCTGTGACCGAGTCGGTGAAGTTGCTGTGCGAGTGTGCTGTTGGGTCGCAGCGCCGGTCCGTCGACGATGGCTGCCCACGGGATCCCAAAGGCGTCAAGGTATTCGATGTAGCCGCCAAAGCCATGGTCGCCGCCGACGTCGATGATTGGCATATTTTCCGCCTCCGGGTTGGGCAGCTGCCACAGGGCGGTATCGCTCCACCATTGGCGGAGCGCACCGACTTCAGTCGCTCCTTCGCAGAGGATATCCTTGCTAGCAAACAGCAAAGCGCGGACGTGCGTGGGCTCGAAGAGCTTCAGCCATCGCGACCACTCGCGCCGGTGGATCAACCCGGCTCGCCTAGGCCGGGGCCCAGCCTTGGTCGGTGCCAGCCGGATGATGTTTTCTAGGTCGCCAGGCTGGTCGACCGGGACAACGTCTGGGCTGTGAGTGATAACCACGCACTGCCCAGTGGTCCGCAGCGTCCGAATGAGTCGTCGCTGCATGGTGGGCTCGACGTTGACGGCCGGTTCGTCGAGCACAATGACGCGACCGGGCTCGCCGGGCAGGAGGAAACTTAGCACCAGGGCTTCCTGCGCACCTGCGCCCGCGAACTCGATCGGGTATTCCCGGTCGTCGGTGATAACGGTCGGCTCGATGATCAGTCCGTCGGCTGAGATGTGGGTCGGCTCAACGCGGGTTCGAAGTCCTAGCCTGCGGCCGGTGAGGTCCCTAAAGGTGTGCTCGATCGCGGCGTACCGGCGTTGGGCGGTGACGTCACCGTTTCTGAGCCTGAACAACTCTGCCGGGATGTTGCTACCATCGCGGACGTCGATCGGCAGGTCGAATGCGGCGTGGGCGAATCGACGCCGGAACGGCACGCGGCGATTGTCGGTAATTACAAATTGGCGCCGCAGGATCTCCCACAACACATGGGCGAACTCGAAGTTGTAGCGCTCATAGTCGGAAACCTGTAGCCTGGCCGCCAACTCACGCAGGCTTAGCGCCGCGGGAGCCGACATGTCGGTTTGGGTGTTCATGTGCATGCTGAAAGCCTGGCCGGGGCCGGGCAATGTGTTCGCGAGATCCATCAGTCGTCGTGGATCATCGGTATCGTGCTCATCGGTGGGCGCGTCGACGTTTAGTCCGGGAATGGTTGAGGTCAAGGCCATCGCGATGTTGATGCTGGTGTCGACCGGGGGTAACAGCGCCTCTGCTGGCCCACCGCGAAGCTGACCGGAGTTAGCGCCGACGAGCGTGATGTGGCAGGTGCGGTCGCCGTGGTGAAACTCCCAGGCTGCGAACCAAGGGCTGCGTAGGCCTGCGTCGTAGCGAATGTGCAATGTACCTGTCCATAAAGGCGTCAGTGATTCCTCTGTGATTCGTGCACGACCGATTACGTCGAGGGACGCAGCATTGCGCCGCTTCGCTGCGTCGTCGCCGAGTCCGCAGCAGGCATAGGCAGTCCGTATGTAGCTCAGGATGAGCGAGCGTTCCCAGGGCTGGTCTAGCGTCAGTCCCAGTGCCACCTGGTACGCACTTGCGCCGCGGTTCCCAGCGCTCTCGTACAGCGCCTGCGCTTCGGTGGGCGGGCCGCCTCCGTATCGCGCCATTACCGCTAACGCCACGTCGAGGCAGCGGCCCACATTCGTCTTGCCGACGCCGTTCGGGCCGGTCAGGATGGTCAAGCCGGGGCCAAGGTCCAGCTCGAGAACGTCGAACGACAGAAAGTTGTGAGCGGAGATCTTTGTCAGATGCACGCCAAGAACCTCACCTTCGGCAGATCTCTGGGATGCCAATCGCGCGGGCGCCGCGTCGCGTAGCCCTTGGGGGAGTCTTCATCTATCCGTGCGAACGAGCCCCGTCGGCCGGAGGGAAGAAAGGCATGTGCTCCACATCGTCTTCCCAATAGCGGTACCGCGCCTTGAGTAGCGCCTCGACTGCTTGAAGGTGTGGGGTGTCCTGGTTGACCTGCAGTCCCCACGTGGTAGCGACGGACACGGCTGCGAGTGCCAAGAATCGGTCGAAGGTACCCGCAATCTCTGCGACCGACGGCGAGGAATCTTCGGCTCGTTCCTCTCGTGTCAGCTCTTCGCGCTCCACCGCGCGGCGCAACTGGTCGGACGGCCCGACGAGCGGTCCGTAACGATGGTTGATCCTGTGGTTGAGGGCAAGATTTGCCAGCGCCATGAGCAGGTGCCATTCCTTGCGGCCTTCGCTGAGAAGCCGAGTGAACATGGCCCGGAGCGCTTCGTCGGCCAGTGCCCGAGGCAGAGTTTGCCGTGTTGCCGCAGCCGAATGTTCGTACCGTGCGCGGATCGCCCTCTCAGCTTCCTTACGCGTGTATCCGGGGCCGGCCGTGGTCGGTGCTGCTAGTTCGGCGACGGTGTGGACCGGAAACTGATCCGGCGTGCCCAGTGGTGCCGCGTACACGCCATCGGCTGAATCCGGCTCCATGGCGAATGCGGCCATGATCTGACGGTAGCTGTTGACGACGGTGAGTCTGTGACTGAGCCCAGTTCGGAAGGCGTCTTCCATAACCGCCATGAACTTGTCGGCAGGTAGCAGTGAGCTGCTGTGCAGGATCTGCATGAGGATCGTCAGGGTCTCGACGTCCGCGTCGGGGGCAGACGCCGGCTCGTCCGATGGCAGGTAGATCTTCCATCGTGCACAGGTGTTGTCGGGAATCGGTTGCGCTCGTTCTGATGGCTCGTTCGCGGCGTCAAACAGCTCCACCTCGATCTCGATCGTGGTCTGCAGGAGCACGGGATCAGCCATGGCGAGTTCGACAAGGATGACCTGGGCGGCGGCGCAGAACTCCTCCGCCGCTACGGCGGCCGGCCGCTCGTTGCGGAAGCGCACTCTCCAGTGCTGGCCGAGAGCCCCGAACTCGATCAGGCGGATTGGAGCGGCATCGGAGAACGGGGCACCAGTTAGTTGCTCCACGCTTTCAGCCAGCCAAGCCGCCTCATCCCAATGTAATTGCGTGTGGTTCTGCGCGAGAACCCCGTCAACGTACTCACTCAGCCCAGCGTCGGCGATGAGCTGGGTAACCGCGCCGGCCAGTTCTGGCCGATGCCGGACAGCCGCCTGGATCACCACGGCGTGTACGGTCGCCGACGCGAGGTCCCCGTGCCGGTCCATGTTCCAGGGGTCTGCGGCAACTTGTGTGTGGAGTAGGACCGCAGTGCGGGTCATTCGCAAAGCCGACATCCATGCTCCGGCTAGGTGGTCATAGCTGGCCGCTTCGAAGACGCCAGCCGGAGCCAGGTCACGCACGTTCCGATCGGGCAGCGTACAGGCGGCGAACGCTGCTGACAGCGCATACTTCTTAGCTGCCAGTGGCATCCTGAGCTCGCCGTAGAGGCGGGCGATGAAGAGCATCGCGAGTAGCGAACCGCGCAGTGTGTCGCCGTGCCACCAGTTGACCTTGGCCTCGTGTAGTTCGCGCAACGCGGCTAGTCGTCGACCGCTTCGATACAGCGACATGGCCCGCTTGCGGCACCGGTTCGCAGTGGAGGCGTCACCGGCTTGGCGGCTGGTTGCCTCGTCCAGTGCGCTGCGTACCGGTTCGTAGAGTGGATGGTCGACGAGGGCTGGCGCAAGCATGTCGAAGTGCCTGGCGAGCGAGTCGATCGGATAGGTGGGTGTCTGCGGCAGTAGTTCAACGAGTTCCCGTAGGCATGCCATACCGTGGTCGATGTCGACGAGCGGGAGCCAATCTGGAACCTCGGTGATGCTCAGCAGTTCGTCGTCGTCAGGCGGGGCGTGCTGTTTGGTTCCCGCGGCCTGTCGTTCCTCGTGCGCCTCGACCGCGGCGTAGTCGAAGTGTAGAGATAGGTGCGCGGCGGCGTTGAGGAGCCCGGCGCGGCGGCCTGCGGTCGTTGGTGGCTCCAGCAGAGTGGTCAGGTGTTGGCGCAGCTCCTTGGCCCAGTCGCGAAGCTCATCCTCGTCAAGAGCGGACTCGCCGGCAAGGCGAGCTGTTTCCGTGTACTGGAGAAGAACGCTGGCATCCAGCAGATCAGCGGGAAGGGTCATGGACGCGACGTCGCCGAAGAAAGCTCGGACGTGGTGCTCGGCCGGCCGCAGGTCGCCAGCTCCACGCAGGGTTGCCCGGGAGAGTTCGTAGCGTGCTCGTTGCGCTGCTTCGAAGTCGGGTTCGGTGGCTAGAAACTGTTCGATGAGGCCTAACCATTCGGGCAGGTCAGGTCGGGCGGCGGTGGTGTCAGTCGCGTGGCGTAGTCCGCGCACCAGCTGCGCCAGGTCGCCCTGGTTGACGGGTGTGCGTTCTGTGTTCGCCCACCGCTGCTTTAGCGCGGAGTACCAGGCGGGAAGCGATGGCTCGTTCGGAGGAGCAACGGGACGCATGTCGGCCGACAGTCGCAGGTACGTCTCAGCGATCCAGAAAACGTCCGGGTCGGTCAGTAACTGCGCAATGGCAAGACCATCAACGATCTCCAGCTTTACCTGGTGTGCGTCGTGGACGAAGGACTGAAGCTCGTGGCGCTCTGCTACCGGTACGGTTTCCACAGCGAAGAAGTAGATGCGGTGCACCGGGGTGCCTTGCGTGCAGATCGACTTCACATCTGCTTTGATCTTGGACTTTAGCTTGTCACGCTGAAGCGTGCAGGCGAAGACCACAGTGTCCGTCGCCGCCAGCGCGAGGAAGCCTGTGGCGAACCGCAGGCTGCCCGCGAGATAGGAATGGAAGGTCTCGAAGTCGCGACCTTGATCACCGCCAACGGCCACCGGGCCGGTCGCCGGCAGCACGTTGCTCACGAACCGTGCCCTAGCCAGTTCCCGACACAGGTTTTCGAACTCGTGGTGGCCATTATGGCCACTCAACTCACTCAGCTCGAACCTGATCCTGCGCGCAAGCTCCGTCGGCGTCGCCACTCGTACCTCTCATACCAACCCACGCCACGATTCCGGATTCATGAATGCACTAGCCTACCGAGCGGATGCAGGGCGACCGGCACATTCAATGGCTGCTGCCTGCGTCGATGCCCATGGCCCGCATGCACCGACCACGTCCGCAGGCTGCCGGAATTGTCGATCAAGTCATGCTGTACTACCTAGTCTGTCGTGTCGCTGACGCTGGCTGGAACGGATCTTCGTGCTCGACGTCGTCGCTGCCCCAGCCGTAGCGGGTGATCAGCACCTGCCTTATCGCGTCGATGTCCAGGCTGTGCTGCCGCAGCGATATCTTCCACATCGCGCTGGCACTGGCCGGAAGAGTCACATCGAGTGCCTGCTCGAGGGCGCTCAGTGAGAAGAACCTTGGCGGCACTGGGGCACCCTCAGGCTCCGGCGCAAGGAAGAGTTCGCGCGCGGCCTCGAGGTCCTCCTGAGAGTGTGGGGACCTGAACTGCAGTCGGGCGTTCTTCGCGACGCAATGGGTCGCCAGGAGGATTTGCCAATCGAGCCAGCCACGTTCGCGCAGGGACGCCACCGTGTCGGCGAAGGCCGGTGTCTGCCTGAGGGCTGCCAGCGTTGGGCGCATGCGCCGGGGGAGATCCTCGTATTTGAATCGCACCTCGCTGTGGCTGTTCGCGAGGGTGTATCTGGGGCCTGGGGTGCTGGGGAACTCCAGGCCGGGCCCGGCGTCGGGGCACGCCGTGTCGTCGTCACCTAGCGGTGGTTCGTCGTCGGGGTTCAGTCGGAGACGGTTGTGCCGGGCGACGTTGTGGAAGGCGATGTCGTAGGGCATGGCGAAGGTCGCGATCGACGGTAGGTTCTGCTCGAACGCTTGATCGAGCAAGAGCTTCCAGTGGTCGTTGGGCAGTGTCGAGACAGTAACGATGACGCTCGTCGCGGCTGCCAGGGTTTGCTGGGCGGCATTCCTGTAGGCCTCGGAGTCGCGGCTGTCGATGGTCGCGAGCACGCAGCGGAAGCGTGTTTCGGTCGGGGCCGACTGGACTTGCTCGATGGTGAGGTCGGTGCCGGGGGCGCCGGCGGTGACGAGCACCGTGGCACTGGTCGGGAGTAGGGCAGGGTCTGCGTGCGCAAGGTGGGCCAGCGTGATCTGCAGCGTCGCGGCGAAGCGCTCGCCCACCGCAACGTCCTGGTCCTGATTTCGGAACTCAACCGTCCAGGTCACTCCCACGCATCGGAAACGGATACGCCGCTGCGAGCCGGCGTCGCCGAACGGGGGGCGGCCCAACTGTTTGACGACGTGTGTGACGAGCTCATCGGCGTCCAACCTGTCCCACCACAGCGGCCGGTTGTGGTTCACGCCTTCGATGAAGGAATCCAGGAGCACGGAGACACCGGCCTCGGTGATGGCGTCGTCCACTAGATCCTTGTAGGGCGTGCCCAGCTTGTCAGCCAGCGCCCTGGTGTTGGTCAGCTCGAACAGGGAGGCGCCCAGCCACGGATGCCGGTCGAAGTCGAGGGCCTGCTCTGCCAGGAGACCGTGGGCGACGAGGGCGACGCGGTTCAGTTGCGTTGAGCTGACCCAGTTGCCCTGGTGGTAGTCGGCGGCCGCGGCCTTGAACAGGCCTTGGGGGTAAAGCTCCGGATTATCTTGCTGCGTCAGGGCCGAGGCGACAAGGCCGTAGTACTTGGCTGCGGAGTAGAGGCGAAGCTGCTGATACGCCTCAGCGGTCGCCAGAGTTGCCTCGATGAGTCGGGACCCGGCTTCGCCGTTGAATAGGCTGAGCCGGGCACGGTGCAGGTGGCGCAGTCCGTCCAGCTTGCGGCCGACCTTGAAGAGGGCGCTGGCGCGGTCGAGCGCCTTGTCGGCGGCAGCGGCATCCCCCATGGACGCCGCCAGCCGACTGTCGAAAACGTCTACGAGGGCATCCCACTGCGGTTCGTCGATTAGCAACGGTGCGTGGAGGCTGAGGAACCTGCTGGCGTGTTCAACGGGGTAGAGCGGCGCGGAGGGCAGCGTCTCGGCGAGGCGGGCGAACGCCTCGATGACACCGGACCGGTCGACGCTGGGGACAGCAATCGGCTGCAGTCCGTTCTCTGCGATGGCTTGCAGTCGCTCGCCGAGAGTGAAGTCGGTGGTGGCGTCGGCGACCTGGTAGATGTGGCCTTCGGCGGCGGACTGGTCCAGGTCCGGCTGCATTCTGAGCGCAGCCAGCGACTCGAGGAGTGAGCAGACTTCACCGGGATTGAGGCCGCTAGCGAGAAGTTCATCGATGCGAGCTCTGAGCGTTCTGTTCCAGGCCATGATTTGGTCGGCAGTGTGGCTGGTTTCGCCCCTCGCAGATGCAGCGCAGGTAAGTAGGAGCACAACCGTTGCGTCCGCGATGACATTCGGGTCGTTCGAGTTCAAGGCGGCGTCGAGTTCGGCGGCGGTTAGATGGTCGATCGGGTGCATAGACCCAAGGCCAAGGTGGTGGGCGATGATGCTTTGGTGTCGTGCGGCGTGCCGCAGCAGTTCGGGAGCGTCGTCGTCCAAAAGAGGCGCGAGCTTTTCGAGCCAGAACGGGATGTCCTCGCGTCCTTCGCGGGTGTGGTATGCGTACCGCAGACAGCCAGTGAGGTCGACGTAGTGTCCCCAGCTGACGACGGGTTCGGTAGTCGCGCGCCACCTGGCGAGGTCAGCCTCGTACCAACCCGGTCGGTCCGGGGGCGGCGGCAGAGCGCGAGCTGGCAGGTTCAGGTAGGTCTCGGCAATCCAGAATGTCGCGTGGTGTGCCAGAAGTTCTGCGATCGCGGTCCCGTCGAAGATCTCCAGGCGGACAGCGTGCTTGGTGCGGACCTGACGCTGCAGCTCATGTCGGCGCGCGACTGGGATGTTGACCTCGCAGTACGCGAGGACGAACCTCACCTTTGTCCCGTCCGCCAGGATCTTGTCGACATCCCCGCGGATCTTGGATCCGATGTCCTCCTGCTGAAGGGTGCATGTGAAGCCGACGCCGTCGCGGTCCCGCATGCCGAGCTTGTGTCCGAGCCGCTGCGTCTGTCCAGCCATCTCAGTGTGGAACGTCTCGAAGTCTCGACCCTGATCGCCGCCCGCGGCTACTGGCCCGGTGGCCGGAAGGATGTTGCGCGTGACGGTGGCCCGAGCCAGCATCCGTGCCAGCGTCTCGAACTCATGCTGCCCGTTCCGGGCCGCCAATTGGTTCAGGGCGAAGCGGATCTCCGCCTTGGTCTGCTCCACCAAGTTGGACACCGCGACCCCTTTCCGTCCCGTAGCTCCATCAAGTGTCGCGTCGGGAACCTCCAGCACCCGTTCATCTGGGATGAATCATCCTGCCATGCGGTACTGACGGGAATGCGGAAATGGCCTGCCCGGTTTGCCTTTGCCGCCGGAAGGGCTCAACTCGGTGTAACGCCACTGCGGGCTAGGGTCTGTCCTGTCGATCATATTGATCTTCGTCGACAAATTCGTCGGTTGTCGGTCGGGGCGAGTTGACGGACAAGGCGTGGGCGGCGATCGAACCATTGCTGCCCAGGGCCGGAGCCCGTAACGGGCGATGGCGCGATCACCGCCGGGTCATCAACCGCATCTTGTGGAAGCTGCGCACGGGCGCGCCGTGACGGGACCTGCCGCAGCGGTACGGGTCGTGGAAGACCTGCCACGAGCGGCTGCGCCGGTGGACCGCCTACGGCACCTGGGATCGGATCCTGGCGCATGCCCAGGTGTACGACGACGGCCGGCCGGTGGAGTGGACGATCAGCGTGGACTCCTCGATCGTGCGGGCGCACCAGCATGCCGCGGGCGCCCGCAAAAAAAGGGCTCCCGAGGGTTCGGGTCGACCGGCGCGACGGTGGGTGCGCAAGACGGTGAATCGCTCGGCCGGTCGCGAGGCGGGCTGAGCACGAAGATTCATCTGGCCGTCGACGGGCGGGGCCGACCGCTGTCGATCCTGCTCACCCCGGGTCAGGCCGGCGACAATCCGCAACTGCTGCCGCTGCTGGACGCCGTCAGCGTCAACCCGCCCGGCCCTGGTCGGCCGCGCAAACGCCCGGACCTGCTGATTGCCGACAAGGGCTACGCTCACGACCCCACCCGCCGGGCGCTGCGCCGGCGAGGGATCCGCCACGCCATTCCCGAGCGATCCGACCAGGTCGCCCGCCGCGCCGCCAGGGGCAGCCAGGGTGGGCGACCACCGGCGTTCGACCGTGAGATCTACAAGCAACGCAACGTGGTGGAGCGTTGTTTCAACCGGCTCAAATGGTGGCGTGATCTGGCCACCCGCTTCGCCAAACGCGCCTCGATCTACCGGGCCAGCCTCGTGCTCATCGCCACCGTCATCTGGCTTCGATGATCGGCAGGACAGGCCCTAGTTGGCGCCGATCGGTCCGAGTAGCCTCCAGATTACCGTCAGCGGACTCGCCATTACGGAGATGCACGAGCGGATGCCCAGAACCTGGTATAAGAGCATCTTCATCAACGGCCGCGAGGTCTTCTCGTATCGGGATGAGCTGCACCCAGAGACCACCTACTACTTCCAACTGGACGAATTGGTATGGCTTCGTGGTGAGGAGGCAGCGCCGTTCGCGCTCGGTGTATACGGACGCGATGAGGAGCGCTTGCAAGCAGATCTACCGGACCTCGAACTTCCACTCTTCAGCGCGAAGGCCCGGGTGCTCAGAGAGCGACTTCAGGTCCTCGGTTACGGCGAGCCCATGATGCATGGGGTATTCGACGTCCTCCGTCAAATCCATGTGGACACATGGACCGGGGTAACGGGAGGAGCGGACGAGGACGATCTGGAGCAAGTGATGTCCTACCAGGAGTACGCGTTCGAGGACTGGGTGGGGGACGTCAAGGAACACATCCGCCTGAAGCGAACAGGGAAAGGTGCGCTCAACGACGTTGGCTACCTGCCATCACTTGGTCCCCTGCACCTCTTCGAGTCGATGGACGAGCGCCTGGTCATGGCAGTGATCCTGCTGTCAGTCGAGGACGACGCCGATGTGTGGGTCGAAGCCAGTGAGCTTGCCGAGTCCCGGTGGCTAGACGACGATGCCGAACACGACGAGGATGTCGGTACGGCAGCTATAAATGGCGAGCACGGGATCGTGCCGGCCATCGTCATCACGGAAGGTACCTTCGACGCCTTCGTGCTCAGTAATGCGCTCGCGCTGCTTCGGCCTCATCTCAAGCCGTACATCCGGTTCCTGGACTACGACATGGGCAACGAAGGCGGTGCCTCTGCTGCGGTCCGCATGCTCAAGAGTTTCGCTGCGGCCGGCATCGCCAACCGGATCGTGGCCCTATTTGACAACGATAGTGCCGCGTATGAGGCGGTCATTGCGCTCGACCAGGTTCGCCTTCCCAAGAACTACCGCGTCGCCCACTATCCTGATCTTGAGTGGGCTCGCGCCTACCCGACATTCGGGCCCCAGGGCAACACCGTGATGGACGTCAACCGCCTTGCCGGCTCCGTTGAGCTGTACCTGGGGACCGACGTACTTGCCGACGACAATGGCCGGCTGCGGCCCGTGCAATGGAAGGGCTACATGGGCAAGGTGAAGAGCTATCAGGGGGAGCTGGTGGACAAAGCCATCGTGCAGCGTGCCTTCCGCGACAAGCTGAAGCTGGCGCACGCCAATCCAGAAGTCGTCGCTTCTCAGGACTGGGCAGACATCGAGCTTATCCTCGATCACCTGCTTCGCGAGCTGAGCACGGTCTGAGCTGTGCCGTGCTTGCTGGCTGCTGAGGCCCGGTGCCGGCATGCTGCCTCGAGCAGCGTCTTGATGAGATGAGCTTCGTCCGTCTGTCTCGCACATCCGCAGACGGGGGACGGCGGGCCAAGGCGGCGAGGCAACATCAACCCAGACGGCAGCGGATGCCGGTAAGGCCGTCGCCGGTGGGCAATGCACCGACGGTGAATATGCTGTCGATCCATAGCCCAAGGTGTCCGAGGATGTAGGGATGACGACCCGCCGAGCTTCAGCTTCGGCCGGCAGCAATGCTTGTGCCCGGCCTACACCGACGGTGCGCTTTGACGCCCGCACCCGCGACTGGTATCTGGGCGGCCGGCGCCGACGATACGACGGCGCCGGGAACGTAGTCGTCCATGTTGACGATCTGGCTGGATGCTCAGCGTCGGACCTGCTACGTGCGATGCGACGTCATCACGCCTACTACGGCGACGGTTCGACCATTCTCGTAAGCGAGGTCCACGAAGGGTTTTTCGACGAGGAGGACAGTGTTGTCGGCGCAGTGGCCTTCGAACTCCACGACAACGCGCTCAGCCTCGACATCACGCTCGTCGTCGATGATTTCGACGACGAAGACGAGTTGCGCGGGCGGCTGAGCAGCTGCCTTGCCCCACTGCTGCGCCGCCACCGGATGATGTTCCAGTCGGCGTGGCAGGATCCGAACTACGCGGCGCCCCCGTGGCCATGGCATGTGCGTGTGGCCGTCAACGCGCGGGGCCGAGACCTCGCCGACCTGTTCGAACTCGGCCAGGACATGGCGCAGCTGGCAGAGGCCATGACCGACGGGCAGCTCACCCGCGCCACCGCAGGAGACCTCGTTCGTGGCGGTCACGCTCACCTTCTGATCGGTCAGCCCGAAGGGCACTGGCTGGACGTGAAGAGCCAGCACTACGATCTTGCTGGGGATCACGGGCAAATCTCGCTGGCTCAGGCCGTCGCGCGCTTCTGCAATGCAGAAGCAGGGGGCCTGGTCGTGGTCGGCATGAGCAGCAAGAAGGTACCGGGCGGGGAGGAGATCCGCGGGCTGTGTCCCGTACCCCGAGACAACCGCATGGTTCGCCGCTACCAGCAGACTCTGGAGCGCCGACTGTTTCCACCGCCGGATGACCTGACCATCGAAGCCATCCCGATGGGCGAGGACATGATCATGCTCATCGAAGTGCCACCCCAGCCAGAGGAACTCAAACCGTTCCTCGTCCACGGCGCAATCGTCGACGGTCGAATCGAGGGTGCGTTCATCAGCATCGTACGGCGTCGCGGCGAGTCCTCCATCCCAATCACTGCCCCGATGATCCATTCGACGTTGGCGGCGGGACGTGGACTCCTACGACGGGGCGAAATCCCGAGCAAGGGGGCCTGACTGACCCTGGCGGCACTGGATGCGCGCCGTGTGCAGAGCCGGCGCAGCGAAGGTTCCCTCCGACTGACGTCACCCGGGATCGCCGGACGGATCTCCGCGGCGACTAGGAGTCACTGCTGGGATCGCCCCCATCATGCCGTCAGCCATGTCCGACTTTGCGCCGGCCTGGCGGCTCCGCGTGATTACAACAGCGACACGGCCCTGGATGTCAGTCAAGGGTAGTGTCGTACGACTGGCGGAAGGTGGGCGAAGCACGCATTCACGAACGGTTGCCGATCAACCACGCTGCGTTCTTGCAGTTCTGTGACGTGCCCCGGCAGTGTCCCAGCAGGATTTGAACCTGCGCACCCCTCTCCGGAGGGCGTGGTGTCATCAGCTCGTCGGACGCCGACCGATGCCTTACGGCCGCCGTGACAGCTCCCAAGCAAGCCTTTCTAAAACTGAGCCGAGCGGCCAGAAGTGGACGTCCAGCCAGGGACGAGCCTGCCCCACGCCTTTGTGCTTCAAGCCCTTGCGCAGGTCCTTCAGCGCGATCAGTAGGTCCTTGCCGGAGAGCGCGTTGGATGGCTCGCTGTACTGCCATTGCAACAGGTCCACGCCTGGGAGGATGGCGGCATCCTCCGCCTTGTCCACAAGGTCACTGAACGCCGGAGCCCGAATCTTCCCGCACCATCGCGTGAGCATTAGTTCGATTGCAGTGTGCAACTCCTCAACGACGACCTCTGGCGGAATCTCATCCAGTAACCAGCCAGAGATGATCTCCTCTGTCACCACGAGTCGAGCCCATAGATCTTGGTGTTGTTCCCCCATCCACAACGAGTGGACTGGCCACACTGATGATCGAGTAACGGCACGCAGGCGGGGAACGTAGTCCGCGTCATAGCGGTCGTAATACGAGCACCGATACTTGGTGAGGATGTCTACGAGCCCGTTCGCGAATTTCCGACGCCATGCCGGTGATCTACCAGCTGGGACAGCCTCTGCGATTGCCGGTAGGTCCCGGCGCAGGCGTTCTAGGAAGATGTCTAGCTGGAACGTGTTCCCGTCGAGAACGACGTACGCGTGGCCATCAGTGGAACTAACGCGTGAACGCCAGCGCACGAACATGGGACGGGCACGGCGTCGAGCCGCCTGAAAGATCTCGCCGAGTAGCGCCGCATGCTTGGGGTCGAAGGTGAACGTCGCGTCGAACCCCGCCACTCGGTGTCCTCCTCGGGGCATGTCTGCTACTTGCTGATCCTGCGCCAACAGGAGTAATAACGGACAACAAGATCATACAAACACCCACGCCATGGAGCAGGGCCTGTGTGCGTAGCGGTAGTAGCGCAGCCGGTCGACGCGGTGGAATCCCAGACGGAGGAGCAGGTTCACCACGTCGGTGTCGGCAGTTACGGCGCGGGCGACGGTCGCGTTGACGGTCTGGGCAACGGTGTTGAGTGCCGTGGTGACCAGGGCGGTGCGCAGCCGGTCGATGGCAGTGGTGGTGAGTAGGTCGGCGAGGAGAACTTCGGTGGGCTCGCGGGGATCACGGTGGGCGAGGGGGTAGGCCAGCGCCGCGGCGATAAGGCCATGGCGGTCTTCGGCGACGGTGAGGCTCTCTGGAGTGAACCGCTCGTCGGCGCACCAGCGAGAGAAGGCGTCGGCAGCGGCCGCAGGGTCGCTGCCGGGATTGGCCGTGGCGTACAGCTCGGCGAGGGGCATGGTCAGGTCCTCGCGGGGATCCGGCGTGCGTAACCGGATACCGGGCGGCACCTCTTCAGCGGAGGGCAGCGGCAGCCAGCGCTTGAGTAGCGCAGCTTCACCGGCGGGTTGCCAGCCGGCTGCCTGGTAGAAGCGACTGGCGGCGCTTCGACGGGCCGGGACCTCGGCGGTGAGGATGGCCGCGTCGTTGCTGGCAAGGTGCCGCGTGAGCGCGGTGAGGACGGCGTTGCCGAGGCCGCGCCGCCGGTGTGCGGGGTGGATGATCGGCCCCCACAGCCGGCCGGGGGTACCGGGGTAGCCGGGCCAGCGCAGCGCAGCCGCGGCGATGAGCCGGCCGCCTGGGGTGCGATGGGTCGCTAGCAGAGTTGCCGCGACCTGACCGATCGGGCACAGCCGCGAGCGCACCAGCGCGTCGGTGATGGGCCGTTGGTCGGGCCACCCGGCTACAACGGCGTAGCCGAGAGCGGCGAGTTCGGCATCGAGCTGCGGGTCTGGCTGGTAGCCGGTGACGGCAACCGGTGGGGTGGTGACGGATCGGCTCATGATGCGCTCCGGGGATGGGTGGCGGCGATCCCTACGCTGATACTGCCGGTGCCGCGTCGGGTGGAGGGGTGCAGCCGCACCGCGAGCGTGTGCGGCCGGCTGCGGCTGATCAGCCGAATGTTGCTGAAGTGCCGGGCGAAGGCGGCGCGGACATCGTCGGGGCTGGCGAACGGATTCGGTCGCGAGCGGCGTGTACGCACGCTGTGGGCGAGGTCGCGGCGCTCGTCGCGTGGACCGCGCCAGGCCAGGCGGGCGGCGGCGGCCTGGATGGCGCGGCCCAGCCGGTCGTACTCGAGCGCGCCGGAACGGGCGATGCGGGTGGTGTAGAGCAGCAGTCCGTCGGGGTCCAGTGCCGCGGCTAGGCGGGCCAGCAGTGCGTCGGCGTCGCGGGGGTGGGGCAGCAGCGACAGCAGCCCATCGGTGATGACGAGGTCGAACCGGGTGTCCCAGTCGGGCAGCTCGGGTGCGCGGGCTTGCGCGGTGGTGAGCGCGACGTGGTGGCGGCGGGCGTAGGCGGCGGCCAGCAGCAGCGGGGTGCGGCAGGAGTCGACGAGGGTCACCAGCAGCCGGCGCGCGCCCACGAGCCGGGCGAGGACGGCGAGCATCATCTCGTCGGAGGCCGCGCAGATCAGTACCCGGACCGGCTGGTGCGCCGGCAGTGGGTGCGTGTCGAGGGTCTGGGCGTAAAAGCCCGTGTGCCAGCCGGGGTGACCCTTCAGCCCGGCGCGGCGACACAGCCGCCAGGCGGCGTGGTAGGGGAAACAGCTGGCCTCGCAGTGGGCACGGGCGACGGCGACGGAGCCCGGCAGGGTCAGCAACAGCCGGTCCGGCACAGCCAACGGCGGGAGGGTCCCAGCCGGCATCACGCGCTCCGTCGGGCGATGAGGTGGAACAGCCGGGCGACACTGCGGTAAGGGTCGCGGGCACCGGCGGCCCACTCGGCGGCAAGGATCTGGTCGAAGTCGGCGCCAACGGGTGTGTTGCCGAGGTGGTCGGTGAACACGCGCACCCCGTACCAGGCCTCGGTAACCGCACCGGCGGCCGCCAGGGTGCGTTGGATGGTGTCGAGATCGTCAGCACGGCTGGGCAGGCCGAGGCCGCCGGTCTCGGTGGCCTGGTCGATGACCGCGAGAGCGTCGGCCCAGCGGCCTTCCAGGCCGGGGCGCATGGCGAGCGCGGCGCGGTTCTTGACCAGGACGGAGATCAGACCCCCGGGGCGGACCGTGTCGACGAGCGCGCCCAGCAATGGAGCCGGGTCATCAACGTACATGAGCACGCCGTGGCAGCAGACGGCGTCAGCAGGCTCGTCACCGAGGATGTCACGTGCATGTTCACCGAAGCCCTGCCGGAGGGTGACCCGGGCGGCCACCTCGTCGCCTTCGGCGTTGAGCGCGTCGGCGGCGCGTTGCAGCATCGCGGCGTCGGGGTCGATGACGGTGACGGTGTGCCCGGCGCGGGCCAGGGCGATCGCCTGATGGCCGGCGCCGCCGCCGACGTCGACGACGTGTTGTGGCGCGGCGGGCAGATGGGTGAGCAGTGCCCGGGTGACCAGCGCGTGGCGCAGCGCACCGCGCAGACTGTCGGCGTGGCGGGCGTACGCGGCGGCGAGGTCGTCGCCGGTGGGTGTCCAGGTGTTGGCTGTGGTCATGGCAGCTCCTCGGTGAGTAGTTGGGTGAACAGGTCGGGGTGCTGGTAGACGAGCCGGATCGACAGGTACCGGCGACCCAACAAGATGGACAGTCGCCGTGCGGCCGGGGTGTCGGGTAGCCGGCCCTGGCGGTGCGCGGCGCGCAGCCGTAGCAGCGCCGGCAGCCGATCCTCAACAGGCAGGTGGGGCAGGGGGCCGCCGAGCCAGCGGCGGGCATCGTCGGCGCGGATGAGTTCCCAGACGACCACGTCCTGCAGTTGGCCGGGTGCGGTGACCATGCTGACGAGGTGCGGCAGCCGGAGCATGCCGTCGGGTAGTCGGGGTCGGTCGGTGGCAGTGATCCATACGCCGTGGAGCTGTCGCCGGGAGCGGACGGCGGCCAGATGCGCCGAGAACGCCACCGCCAGGGCGAGCCGGTTGGGCCGGCCGTCGTTGATGGTGACGGTCTGGACGTCCGGGCGGGTGAGCAGGCGTACCGCGGCGTCGGCCCGGCGATGCTCGGCGGCGGGCAGCCACCACAACGGCATTCGGCCGTCGATGCCGACCGGGGTCGCGCCGGGCAGGTAGCCGAGGTCACCGCCGACGATCAGCCCGGCCGCGATGGTACGCAGCGTGGGCAGGTCGGCGGGGCCGAAGCAGCGTTCCCGCAACGGGGTCACGGTCACCACGATGGACCGAACCGGGCGTAGTAGCGCTCCAGTAGCCCGCACGATTCCAGGATCTCGTCGGTGCGGGCGACGTTGTGCCCGGCGACCAGGCCACTGCGGGTCGGATGGGCCAGAGTGGCGACGCCGACGAGCAGGCTGGCCAGCACCAGGTCGGCGTATTTGTTCGGCATCGACTCGGCGTAGTGGAAGTTGATCGGGTAGCCGTCGCCGACCACGGTGGCTACCGGTCCGTGCGGCAGCTGCAGCCGGACGCCGAGCACGCCGGCGTCGGTCACCGACCGGGCCTCCTCAACCAACTCGTCCAGGGCGAACTCGGCGGTCCGGGACGTAGTCGACACCAGGTAGCAGTCCTGGTCGAGCGCGGCGGCGTGCTCGCCGCGCAGCGACGTGCGGCCGGTGCTGCCCACGATCAGCAGCGGCCGGTGCCGGCGCAGCAGTTCGACCAGCGACCTGGCGGTGGTAAAGCCGCGTTCGTGCGCGGCCACCAGCCGCACGATCGCGGAGTCGTAGACAGCCACCCGCATCCGCCGGGTTCGCAGGACCTCGGCGATCTGCTCGCCGATGCGGCCGAACCCGAGCACCAGCGCCGCCTGGCCCTCGAACTTCTCGTGCGGCGTCAGCGCCAGGATGTTGCGCACGGCGGCGTCGGCGACGCCGTAGGACTCGATGGTGGCCTTCAGCCGCGACTCGGCCACCGAGAACACCGGCACCGGGATCGCGCCGGCGAACGGCGCCAACCTGGTGATGCCGGAGATGGTCTGCTCCACCAGCCCGACGAACGCGCCAGCGAGGTCCGGGCGTTGCGTGAGCAGGACCGGCAGGGTGTAGCCGCCGTCGTCGACGAGCAGCCCGGCCCGGCCGAGCGCACGTGCGCGACGGGTGTGGTCGTCGAGCGCGGCCGCGGTCGCCGTCCACGGCCACACGGCGATACCGGCCCGACGTAAGTGCGCGTCGACGCGGTGGGTGTGCCGGTACCGGTAGCCCTTGTCGATGACGGTGAGCGCCTCCGGCAGCACCCCCATCGCCTGGATCGCCTCGACCATCACCAGGAAGTCGGTCATGTGGTGCACGGTGAGCACCGGCGCGATGCCGGCAAGACATCGCGCCGGCAGGTAGGCGGGCATGGTCGCGGTCAGCGGCAGTTGCGCGCGCAGTTGGCGCAGCTCGCCGTCGGTGAACCCGATGCGGCCCACCGCGGCGGCGACCTCGCACAGTCGCCCGTCGGTGAGTCGGCCCGGGTCGTCGATGACGACCGACACGACGGAGCTCGGAGACGGGTACGCCTCGGGCCGCGCCGGGGCGGTGACGCTGACCCGCACCACCGCCCCGCCGTCGAGGGTGAGCCGCAGGTCGCTGCCGGAACCGACTTTCCCGGTGACGCCGACGATGGCGGCGATGG
This sequence comes from Planosporangium flavigriseum, assembly GCF_011947225.1. Lineage (GTDB taxonomy): Bacteria > Actinomycetota > Actinomycetes > Mycobacteriales > Micromonosporaceae > Planosporangium > Planosporangium flavigriseum. The sequence continues at coordinate 58,502 of NZ_JAATVW010000012.1, forward strand.
CGTCAACGACTTGCGCGACGAGATCTGGCCGGTCCGCAGGGTCCGCACCGACCGTCACGGTGGCCACGGACGGGGTCCCGGTTCGGTGCCTGTCGATCACGGGTGCGGTCGCGGTGATCATCCCAGGACTCCGTCGGAGGTGGCGGTGGCGACGACTGGCAGGTAGTGCCCGTCTACGTCACCGAAGGCTGCGATCGGGACATCGTGCATCTTGTGTCTCCTTGGAGCGGCTGATGCGGGTGGCGGGGGACCAACGCGGCTGGAGTGGTGCAGTGCGAGATACCAGTCCGCGACGCAGGGGTGGGGTCGCCGGGGCAGGATCACCTGGGTGAATAGGGCAGAGGAGCGCCGGACTAGCGCCGTAGCGGGTACTCATCGGCGGCTAGCCGGCTGTCTCGGCCATGCGGCCCGCCACCCAGGCCGACGGGTACACGTCGGGCACACCAACACATCGCCGCAATGGGGGCACCAGGCAGTAACTGCCCGCAGGTACCACCCAAGGGCAAGTCCGATAATCATTGCGCTGGCCGCGATGGCGGTACCGGCGATCAGCGTGGTCATGCCGCACCGTCCTCACCCGCAGCCGCGGCCCAAACCGACGGACCGGACAACGGACGGAGTCCGGCCAGATACGCCCTAGTTGCCTGTGGCGCTCGGCGAGGCAGCTCGCCGCGTAGGGCAAGGGTTCGCATCGCGTCCTGGGCAACGGCGCAGGGCCCCTCGACGCCGCACGCCGCGCATAGCTGGGTCCAGAGCGTCACGTGCTCGGCCAACTGGCGGTGCGCCTCGGCGATCACCTCGGCCGTCGGGCGGAAGGTGGCGGCCGGCATCAGGCGCTCGCTCTGAGGAGAGCCGACTCGTCATGCCCTAGGCGAAGAACCTCGGGCAGCGTGGCGAGGACCTGCTTGGCCCACTGCGCGGTCAGGCAGGGGACAGATGCCCATTGGCCCAACAAGGCCCAGCGTCTGCGGCGCCAGCCACCTATATCGGACAGGGACGGCGATAGCGCCGTTCCTGGTGTCGTTGTCACCCGGTGTCACCTCCCGCCTCGTCGGCGTGACTGGTTCCACGGTGGCCAAACGTCGGAGGGGCGCGGCAGGGATTTAGGCAGGGAGGGATTTGGGGATTTCCACCGGCCGGTGGAAATCCCGACCACGCCTGGGAGAAGTTCCCTGGCGCGTGCGGACAGGTCGCCGTTGTACGCTCGGCGCATCGACGTGCATGGCGGTGCACGGTGCGGGTGAGCGCTACAGCAGGAGGTAGGGCGTGATCAGTCCGTACGTCCGCCGCCTACGGTTGGGCCGGGAACTACTGGCGCGGCGCCAAGAGCAAGGGATGTCGTCAGAGCAGGTCGGACGGGCCACGAGACTGCACCGGACCTCGATCTCGCGATTGGAGAATGGGCAGGTCCGACCGGACGTCAACAACGTCATCAAGATCCTTGATTGCCTTGGGGTGACCGGCGACGACTGGACGAAGCTGATCCAGATCGCCCGTGAGGCCGGCGAGCGGGGTTGGTGGGAGTCGCACGCCGAGGAGATGGGCGAGCGGCAGGCGATGGTGGCGAACTTGGAGGCCGGAGCAGCCAGCATTCGCGAGTACCACCTGACGCTGATCCCCGGCCTGCTACAGACCCCGGAGTACACCGCAGCGCGCGCCGCCGTTGACACCGCAGAACGCTCGGCCGCCTTCAACGCCGCCCGCTCCATCGAGGCACGGGCGGCCCGGCAACGGATGCTGCACCGTCCCGGCGGCCCAACCTACGAAGTAATCGTCGACGAGCTGGCGGTGCGGCGCCTGAGCGCGGCGGTCTCCGTCATGCGCGGTCAGCTCGCCCACCTGGCGAAGATGGCGCAAGCCTCGCAAGTCACTGCGTACCTGCTGCCCGTCGATGTCGAGATCGAAGGCCACACCGTCCCTCGATCCTCGTTTTCGATCTACACCTATCCGGACCCCGATGATCCAGTCGTTGTCGCGGTCGACACCGTCACATCCGATCTCGTCTTGACCGAGCCCGACCAGGTCGGCCACTACCTTGCGCTCTATGAGCGCCTGCGCACCAGCGCACTGGCCCCTGCAGAAAGCGCCCGAGTTCTGGCCAAGGCGGCCAAGCGATAGTCCAGGAAGGAAAGCACCGTGAGCGATGGACGCTTCGACAACTGGCGCACGTCGAGCTTCAGTGGCGGTGGTAGCAACTGCGTAGAGGTCGCTTTCACTCCCGATTTGGTGGGCGTCCGGGACAGCAAGAACCGAGACGGTGGAGTCCTCGCGTTCGGCGCCGAGCAGTGGCACCAGTTCATTGCCGCCGTCCGTGAGGGCGAATTCGACCTGGACTAACGAACGGTTTCCCGGCGAGGCCGGGCCAGCAGGGCAGACCTCGCGGTGCCAATTCCGGCAGTGATCGGCCGCTTACCGATCCCTTGTCATCGATGGAGCACGGTGCCATGCTGTGCACTGTGCGCGGTGCAACAGGCTGAGGCGCTGTACTGCTCCATCGGCAAGGGAAGTCCTTCGGAGGACCGGTGGCCCGCAACGACAAGCTCATCCACGCTCGCCTGCGGCAGCCGTCGCGAATACGGCCCGGCAAACCAATGTCGCGCGAAGAAGTGGTTGAACTAGTCAACAAGATCGTCGACCCCGACCCCGCGGTGAAGAGCTCGTTTGACGCCAACCACCTAGGCAAGCTGGAAAGCGGGAAGATCGGTTGCCCTCGGCCCGCGCTGCGAGCGGCGTTGCGGGCGGTTCTGAAGGCCGACTCGGATGCCGACCTTGGATTCGCACCACCGGCCGCCTGCGCCGTTACCGTCGACGACATGAATCGACGCGAGATGCTGTCCACCAGCATCGGCACTCTCGCAGGCACGGCCCTTGCCGTGTATCCGGTGATCGAACTGCTGGCGGCGACCGATCCACAGAACGCGCCCGCGAGCGTTGGCCGCGACCACATCGATCACGTCCTGTCAGTCGCGGATCTCCTAGAACACTGCGACAACACTCGCGGCGGCGCCGTGGCCGCACGTACCATCGCCGACCAGCAGCTCCGCGAAGCGGCCCGGCTGCTCACCGTCCCATGCTCTCCGGACCTGCGCGCCGACCTGTACACCGCGCTGGCCCATCTCGCCGGCGTCGTCGGCTTCATGCTCTTCGACGCCTACGCTCACGACGATGCGCGAAATCGCTTCACCTTCGCGTTGCAGTGCGCTGACATCGCCAACAACTGGCACCAGCGCGCCATGCTGCTGTCCAGCATGGCGCGGCAGGCGGTGTGGTGCGGGCAACCCGACGACGGCCTGACATGGACCGAGATGGGACTGGTCCGCGCCGACCGGCTCACCGCCACCGAACGCGCGATGCTCCACACCGTGCGGGCGCGTGCCTTGGCCAAGCTCGGACCCGCGCGGGCGCAGGACGTCCTCGCTGCGGTCGGCGCGGCGGACGAAGCGTTCGCCAAGTCCGACCCGGGCGAAGATCCCCCGTGGATGCGCTTCTATGACGTGGCCCAGCACCACGGCGACACGGCCCACGCACTGTTTGATGTCGCGATGCGTACCGGGCTCACCACGGAAGCCGCTGACCGCTTCGCGTACTCAGTGCTGCACCACGCACCGGAGTACGCCCGGTCGCGCGCCATTTCCCGCACGAAGCTCGCCACGCTGACGATGATCAAAGACGATCCTCGCAAGGCCGCCTGCATCGGCCACGAGGCCCTCGATGATGCCGGTCCTGTCCAATCACTGCGCGCCAGAGACGACCTACGCGCCCTGTACCGGGCCTCCGGTAGGCACGCCACGATCGAAGACGTCCGGGACCTGCGCACCCGGGTCGCCGCGACCGTCGGGGTCGGCACTTGACCGCCCGGCAGGCACTCGAGTTGACCGCCAAACAGGCCGGGTTCGACAGCACGGACGCCGAACTCATCCGAGCGGGGGAGAACACCCTCTTTCGCCTCGTCGACGGCGTTGTCGCCCGTGTCGGGCGACCCGGCCAAGAAGCGGCCGCGAACAAAGAGGTCCAGGTGTCACGCTGGCTGTCCACGGCGGGTATCGCGGTCGTCGAGGCGATGCTCGAGATCACCCAACCGATCGTGGTCGATGGCGTGCCGGTCACCTTCTGGCGAGAGCTGCCTCTGCACCGGGAAGGCTCGGTGGACCAAGTCGCCGACGTCCTTCGCCAACTCCACGCCCTTCAACCACCGCCATACCTCGATCTGTCGCCGCTAGCGCCCTTCGTGCGGCTGGACGAGCGGATCGCCGAGGCTTCCGTGTTCAGCGACGCCGACCGACAGTGGCTGCACGAACACCTACACCGTCTACAACAACGGTATGCCGAGCTGCCCGCGGGGCTGCCGCGCGGCGCCGTCCACGGCGACGCGTGGGGCGGCAACATCGTCGCTACCGCGGGCGGACCAGTGGTCCTCGACCTGGAACGATTCGCGTACGGGCCCCCAGAGTGGGACCTGGTCAGCATCGCCGTCGATCACTTCACGTTCGGGTCACTCTCCGACGCGGAGTGGGCTGAATTCTGCCACCGCTACGGCTACGACGTGACCGACTGGGCCGGGTACACGGTCCTCCGGGACGCACGAGAGCTGCGGAAGGTGACCTTCGCGGCTCAGATGGCCGCTCAATACCCCCACCTGCGAAAGCAGGCGCAGTACCGCCTAGCGTGCATCCGGGGCGAGCGCGGCTCGCGGCCGTGGAATTGGGAGCCGGTGCCCTAGCTCCGGCTGGGCGGCCTGCCAGAAGTCGTCCGGCGCCCAGGTCCTGACCATGTTGACAACGACGTCCGTCACTCAATCAGGATCACAGAGCAGGCCGCAGCCCAACCATCTGGGATGAGCCCTTACACGGCGATGCGCTCGGTGTCGCTCCCGATCGTCAGGCAAACACGAGGATGCCCCGGCGTAGATGCCGGGGCATCCTCGTGTGGTCATGTGAGCGGAAAACATACTTCTACGTTCAGTAACCGACCGGCCACGTCTCGTTTTTGCAGTTCTGTACCGTGCTCCCGGCTAGACACAAGCCTGCATGACCGACTCGTGGATTGTGCCGACTTGAGCTGCAAGAACATATCGGTTGGCCCGCGGGGGTTCGGCTCCTTAGTAGGTTGCAGGTTGTTGGTTCCACGTGCCCTACCCGGTCGGCCCGGACATCCCCAGCGGGCGGCCATGAAGTGGACGGCGGCGGCATCAAGTCGGAGTAGCACTGCCTGGCAAGGACGTCACAAGCCCGGCTATGTAGCTGCGGATGCTCCGTCGGGCGTCGGAAGCCAAGATGTTGACCACCACGTTGGTTGTCTCGTCGTTCGTCGCAAGACCGTGGTTGTCACGTACAGCGCGAGCCAGCACGTGTCTTACTCGGTGGTCGTCATCGCGGGCCAGTTGGACGGCGGTTGCCGCTGGTAAGGCTGCTGGATCCCGTGCCCACCGTAATGCGGCGAGCGCTCTCAGAGCTGGGCTCGGATGGACGGCGCAATGATCCAGTCGAAGTTCGGAGGCACGGGCCGGAAGCAGAGCGAGCGCACGACCGATACGCCACTGGCCGGGCTCGTCAGCGGTGCGCAGTAACGCAATACCAATTTGCTCGACCGCCACGAGGTCGGACTGGTCAGCGGCAAGACGTGCGGCGCACTCGAGAGCGAGATCCGACAAAGTCGGCGACCCATCCGCGATCTTGAGCATGCTAAACCCGCTGGAGCCATGGAGAATGTCGTCGGCCGGGCCACCGTCGTGTTCGCCGCGAGCCATCTCCAAGACGGACGGCAGGAGGGTCGCCCGGGTGCTGTCGTCGACGTCAGCGACGATGTTGATCAGTCCTTTTAGGCTGTCTCGGCGGCTGACGGTAGCTTCCCTGCGGTCCAACGCCCGGTCGAGCATGGTGCGGGCAACCCGGATGCGAGTTTCCGAGTCGAGTACCGATGCCAAGATTGCGACCTGAGCCGCGCCAGCGTAGTAGGTGATCCGCCCAGGCTGGTGCTCGCGGGCGGTCAGTTCTTGATCAACTCGGCTCCTCGCGTACTCCAACGCCGGCGCGGGCTCCACGCCAGCGAGAATGAGCGCAAGGCAGGCGTGCTGCTTGGCTGGAGCGGCGGGCTCAAGGAGTTTGCCAACCACGTCCTTGTGCGTCTTGAAGACGTCTGTCGCTCCAGCAAGAATGATCTCCGCCATCCGCTGGTCCGCGAGCAGCGCCCGGACCAGCAGCGGCACCACGTCAGTGCGCTTCGCCGCTGCCGACATCAGGATCTTCGCGACGGCCTCGTCGGTGTGCCTGTAATGATCCGCTGGCCGGTCGATCAGCGGCGCTACGAGCAGCAGCAGCTTGTCGACCTGGTCGTCGGACAAGGAGTCGCAGAGCGCGGCGAGGGCGTCGAACGCCTGCAACCGGGCCGACCGGCCAATCAGCCGCTCGTCATGATCGGCGGCGATTTCCGCGAGTGCGGCGTCTGCCCACGTCCGCGCATCGTCGTCGCTGATCAGGTCGGCGGCAGCGGCGACGGCCGCGTAGGCGGCGGTACGGCATGACTCGACTGGGGCGAGCATATCCGTGTCGAGGTGGGCGGGCGCATCGGGAAGGTAGCGTGCGGCTGCAGCGGCCTCTTTCTCCGCACCGGCGCGGACGAAGCATTTGATTGCGGCTTGGATCTCGTCATGCCGCTGGAGCAGCGTGCCCAGCGACTCGACCGCATCGATTTCTTCAGTGAGCTGGGCGCGGACGACGGCTTGCCACCGCCACCGCTGGACTCGTTGAAGCGCCTCGCGCGGCTTGCCCTCATCCAGCATGGCGCGGAGAGCGTGCTCCGCGGTGTGGGGTGACCCGGGAAGTTGGCTGGGTTTCGCGTTGGGTCGTAGGGCCTGCGCCAACGGGTGCTGGTCATCGGTCTCGAAATCGGCGTACCAGAATCGCACCGTCCGCAGGGCGTAGAGCCAGTCGGCAGCTTCGTCGAACATCTCGGCCACGCAGGCGCGTTCGATCGCGAGCAGGTACTGCGTCTGAGCGCCAGCGCCATCACCGGACAGCGCGAGGTGGCGGCCATATCGGGCGTGCGCCCACGCCACAATCGGCCGGGGGTACCGACGATGGATTTCCGGGAGAAGCGGAGCCCACTGGCCGGTGGCATCCGCGATACACATCTGGATACGCGCACCGCACCGTCGCGTCGGGCCGTCGCCGTGACCCGCCGCTGTACGCGCGACTGCCTCCAGCAAATCGCGGCGGTCCAGCATCACGTCTGGCCGGGCGTCGGCGATGGCCTCCTCACACAAGAACGCCGCCGCGCGCTCGCGGTACGGATCGCCCTCCTCAAGCCCGTCGAATGCCGTAACAAGCCCGTCAAGATCGGAACCCTTGGCGACCCAGACTGCGGCGTCCACCGCCTTGCTGACACGGGCCGCCAACGCGCTGACCCGCTCGGCCACCCCAGGCCGCCGTCCGTCGTTGAGCGCGAAACCCGCCTCCCACGGTTGAACCGCATCGAGATGGGCCCACGCCAGGCCGACCCTGCCGATGACCGCATCGTCTGAGTAGCCAGCACTCTGACGTGCGTCCGCCTCACGTCGGCGCATGATCGCCGCGTGCGGCCAGAATCGAGCCTCCTCCAGGCGGTTAGCCATGTCGGCAAAAAGATCGGCCGCCGATGGATCCCCAGCAGCGAGCAGCCGCTCGGCCTGGTCGAGGGCGCCGTCGAGTTCCAAGGCCGCGACGGGGCCACGAACGACCGCGTCGGCGTCAACCTTGTGTGGGTCGACCACCGGGCCATCCCCAGCGGTCTTTCGAAGGCCCAATCCACGGCGTCGGAGTTGGCGGCGGATGCTGGTCGCGTCGACCACGCCAGCCACTACCCCCCAGCCCTGTGCCAGCGACGCGAGGTGCCCGAACAGATCTACTGGATTCACACCGAACGACTCGGCGGCCGGAGTGAGCCGGTCGAGTGCCGCCAGATAGTCGGCCCCGTCATCCCCATCCGACACGCGCCAGACGTGCAGGGCTGAGAGCAACGCGTGGGCGGAGACCGCTACGCCTCCAAGATCAGGTGCGCCCTCGGCGATGGCGGCCTCGACCGCCTTGCGTACCTGATCCCGACGGTCCCGTAGCGGTTGATTCACTACACCCGGCTCGAATACGTCCGCGAACGTCTCCTCCGCCGTGTGGCCACGGGCGAAGTTGGTCAGCGCGGCGAGTTGGTCCAACGCGTCCTGATCGCCACGTGCGATCAGGCCCAGGTCGAGATCGCCGCGAGCGACGTCATCGGCTCGTTCGTCCAGCACGTGCAGCGCCTGGGTGATCACCGAGACGAACTGCCAGTCTGCAGCGGTCACACTGAGCGTGAGCTTCACCTGGTACTCGGTACACAGGGGGTTCGGACTGGGTTCGGCCGTCACCACGATGTCATCGAGCAAATGTCCCCGCACGCGCTGCTGGAGGCCCACGCCAGCGATCGACACCGCCAGACCCGGAGGGTGCGCGCCGGACAGCAGGTAGCTGTACGCGATGGCAGCCACGCGGTACTCGAACAGCGTGCCGGCACCCCCGCTGGCCGCCGGTGATACGGGGTTCTTTTTCGTCATCGATTCCTGCTCACCACCGGAGGGCCCTGCGGCGTGTTGAGGCGAGTCTAGGTCTAGTCCGAGCCGCGCAAGACATGGCTGCGGCGCTGGCCGAGGGCCAGCGCCGCGACGACGTGAGTCTAACCGAGGGGAAGTCGGCCTCCACGAACAGTAGCCAGTCGATCGCGGGCCCCGAACCTCAGTTCGGGGCCTCTTGAGGCGTATCAGGCAAGCGAGAAGGTTGCTTCCACGGTCAGGGGTCGATCAATCACGCTGCGTTGTTGTAGTTCTGTGGCGTTCCCGGCGGCCACCAGCCTGCGCTGCCGGCCATCCGTATAGGTGATCCCGCGGATCGGGTTGGATCGCCTGCCGGACACCCGACTGCTTGCGCTCATCTTGTCAGCGCTGCGCCGGTTTTTCGCGATCTGGAGTAGCCGGCGCCCGCGAGATGAAGTCGTCGATGAAATCGTAATCCTTCGATTCCGGTAATCGGATCTGACGCCCGGTACCCGCCTCTAGCGGGTACCGGGCTCGGCGTTTTCAAACCCCCTTTCCGGCCATGCGGCCGGACCTTCATCAAGGAGTCCTTTGTGTCCCCAGGTCGTTCCAATCCTGGCCGTCTGTTCCAATCTCCGGTCCACCGGCAGCCAGCCGACGTCACCGTACTGACCGAACCGCCGCCGGCAAAGGAGGGCAACCAGTTGTTGTATACCCCGGTCGAGGCCGCCGCGCAGCTGCGCATTCGCGAGTCGTGGCTGCGGCGTCAGGCCGCCGCCCGGCAGATCCCGTGCACCTTCCTCGGCAAACACCTGCGCTTCTCCGCCGCCGACCTCGCCGCCATCGTGGCCCAGCACGGTCAGGCCCCGACCGGCCGCCGCCCACGGCGACGAGGATCCCGGTCCACCGTCCGGGATCGCGACTTGCCTACCAGGCCGATGCGAAGCGTGGATCCACCCGACCGCGATGACCACAACCGCGACGATGGGAGCACGCCATGGCATGGGTAGAACGGCGCAGCAGTGCGTTTCGGGTCCGGCTCCGGCTGCCCGACGGCACCGTGATCACCGACTCCGTACACGAAAAGAACGCCGACGCGCAGCTACGCGCGCAGGAGATCGATATCGAGCTGGCTCGGGAGACCTTTGTTGACCCGCGCGATGGTCGCATCAGCCTGGCCGAATGGGTCGATCTCTGGGCGGCCAGCCACCATGCCGGGCCGGCGACCTGGTCGGCCTACCGCAGCCACCTGCGGTTGCACATCCTGCCCCGACTTGGTCGCCTCGAACTGGTGGCGATCCGCCGCCACCACGTCAAGACCCTTGTGCTCGAACTGCGCAAGAAGCTCGCGCCCCGGTCGACCGCCGACGTGATCACCGTGTTGTCCATGGTGCTGCAGGAGGCGGTCGAGGACCGGCGGATCCCGTTCAACCCCTGCCGCGGGGTGCGGGTGACCACATCGGGCCGGCCGGAACGCCCACATGCGAGCACCGAGCAGGTGGCCGCCATCGCCGCCCGGATGCGCCGACCGATCGACGAACTCATGGTCATCACCGCCGCCTACACCGGCATGCGCTGGGGTGAACTTGCCGGCCTGGACCGCGCCAACGTCGATCTCGACAAGGGCGTCATCTTCGTGCACCCCGAGGTGGGGGCGCTGCACGAGGTGGGCGGCAAGCTGTTCCTCGGGCCGCCCAAGACGCCCGATTCGGTGCGTGAGATCGACCTGCCGTCGTTCTTGGTCGGCCGACTCCGCCAGAGCCTCGAGACCCATGATCACCCGATGGTGTTTCCCGGTGCCCGGGGCGGCTTCCAACGGCGCTCCAACTTCAACCGCCGCGCCTGGACCCCGGCCGTCACCGGCGACCCCTCAGCCGGCGTCCCGCCCATCCTCGAAGGCATGCACTTCCATGACCTCAGGCACACCCACAAGACGTGGCTGATCGAGGACGGCATCCCCGAGATCGCCCAGGCCCGACGCATGGGCCACCGCCTCGGCGGCGTCCGGGGCATCTACAGCCACGTCACCCCCTCCATGCGTCGACACCTCGTCGACGCGCTCCAGCGCCGGTGGGAATCCCTCCAGCCATCGGCACCGGCCGCCGACGACTGCGGCCGCGCGGTCGGGGAGCAGGCGGCGGCGTGACGGCCGCCGCCCGCAACGCCGCGCCGGAGCCGGGGATCAATGTCGCCCAGGGTCTCCACAAGCGAACCCAAAGACGATCATGTGCTCCCAGTTTGCTCCCAACGTAATGGGCACAACGGGAAACGCCCGTTACCGGGCTGCCGGTAACGGGCGTTTGACCTGCCTAAACGCTGGTGGGCGATACTGGGATCGAACCAGTGACCTCTTCGGTGTGAACGAAGCGCTCTCCCGCTGAGCTAATCGCCCGGGCGAGGTACGACTGTACCTGATCCAGGTGGCGGTCCGCATTCCCGGGGGTAGCTCGCGTGTCACCGGGCCTCTCCGGTGCCGATCAAGTCGATCATCCGGCCCAACCCACCCCCAGCACGTAGTCGATCACGTCGAAGCCGAACGTCTGCTTGATCGACAGCCACACCACCGTGGCGGTGATCGCCAACACGGCCAGGAGCAGGAAGACCCGCACCAGCCAGTGCTGGCCGCGCTGCCAAACATTCCACCGGTACAGCTGCTCCGTCGTGTATCGCAGCAGGTGCCGGGCCCACATGAACTCGATCGCCCAGATGGCGACGCCGCCGAGCACGATTACCCAGCCGGGGCCGGGTAATGGCACGAGGGCCAGGCCGACTGCGACGACGACGAGGCCGGTGAGTCCGACCAACAGCCGGAACAGTGCTGGGCCGCCCGGCACTGAGTGGAACCACGTACGAATAGGACCGATCCGTGCGGTCAGGGACCGTTTGATCAGAGGTGTACGGGAGGGTGGCCGTTCGTCGGAATCGAACCCCTCCATTTCTGCACTCCCTGTCCGAACGTACCCGTCACTGACGGCTCCACCGAGCGTTACCAAAAGCGAGTCCGACGTCTGAAAGATCCCGGCGCCGAGCAGAGCCGACAACCTGAATCGAACAGGACATCGTACTGCTTTCCATTCATTTCAGGGTTTAAACGGTACTGCTGTATCCCACTACTGGGTGACATCAGCGGATGACGGAACGTATTAGAAACGGCTAACGGCTAACCATGGGGGCTGAGGAGCAAGATCGCTCCGAAGCGGTGCCGGGGGGAGTACGAGATGAGTGCGATTCGACCGACCACTGTCGAGGTCGAGACGTCGTTGCGGCTGGTGACGCCGGACGCCATGGGCTTGCCCGTGCGTGCGAGCCTCCGCTTTGACCCAGAAGACCCGTACGCGGTCCACGTGCTGTTCCACGCGGAGTCCGCGACCGGTGAGCCGGTGGGCTGGTCCTTCGCCCGGGAACTGCTGGTGACCGGCCTTGACGAGCCTGCCGGGATCGGCGACGTGCGGGTCTGGCCGTGGGCCAGCGCACGCGGGGACCTGATCGCGCTCGCGCTGTCGTCACCTGACGGGAACGCCCTGTTCGAGGTGCCCCGCAGCGTCCTCGTCCGGTTCCTGCGCCGCACCTACATCGCCGTCCCGCGGGGTCGCGAGAGCGAGCACCTCGACGTGGACACGGCCGTCACCCGCCTGCTGGCCGAACGCTGACCGTACCGTCCGGCGCCACGATCGTGCCGGACGCGGAAGACCACTCCGAACGCCGGTGCCCGTAACGGGCGCCGGCGTTCGTGTCAAAACCCACGCTGACGTGTGGTGACGCGATCGACGGGTACACCGTGAGTATGCCCAAACGATTCGACGACTATGACCGGGTGGCGGTGGTCACCGGCGCCGACTCCGGCATCGGCGAGGCGATCGCCGTCACGCTGGCGAATGAGGGTTTCGACGTCGGCGTCACGTGGCACACCGATGAGGCCGGCGCCCAAGGGGTCGCCGAAACGGTCATTGCCGCCGGCCGTAAGTGCGAACTCCGCCACCTCGACCTGACCCGGCTGCCCGACGCCGCCACCGCCGTCGACGAGCTTGCCGGCGCGCTCGGCGGCCTGGGCGTACTGGTCAACTGCGCCGGCACGGGCATCAGCACGAAAGCGCTGGACACCACCTACGACCAGTGGCGGCAGGTGCTCGCCGTCGACCTGGACGGGCCGTTCCTCTGCGCGCAGCGGGCCGCCCGCCGGATGCTCGCCGCCGGTCGCGGTGGCCGCATCATCAACATCACGAGTGTGCACGAGCACGCGCCGCGGGTGGGATCCGGCGCGTACTGTGCGGCAAAGGGTGGGCTGGGCCTGCTGACCAAGGTGATGGCCCAGGAACTCGCGGCCGACGGCATCACGGTGAACGCGGTGGCGCCCGGTGAGATCGCCACGCCGATGACCGGCAACGAGGACGTCGACCCGTGCACCATCGAAAGGCCAGGTGTACCGGTCGGGCGTCCCGGTGACGCCAACGAGGTCGCCGCGGTCGTGGCGATGCTCGCCAGCCCCGGCGCGTCGTACGTCACCGGCTCCTCCTACGTCGTCGACGGAGGAATGCTGCTCATGGGGCCCCAGGCCGGTTCGCACCTGCACAGCGGGGACTGGCGTAACGGTTAATGGGCGCTGTCAGTCGGATCGCCCGCCGGGTGTTCGGTCTGCCGCGACCCCGCACCCGACGCGTACGCGTAAATCGGGGCCTCGCCGTTCCCATGCGCGACGGGGTGGCGCTGAGAGCCGACCATTTCGCGCCGCGTCTGCCGACCGCGCCGGCGGTCCTGATCCGCACCCCGTACGGGCGCGGCTTCCTGATCAGCGTCCTCGCCAGAACCATTGCGGCGCAAGGGTTCCACGTCATTGTCCAATCCTGCCGGGGTACCCACGACTCGGGCGGCGTGTTCGAGCCGATGCGCCACGAGCGCGACGACGGGCTGGACACGGTCGACTGGTTGAGCCGGCAGCCCTGGTACTCCGGCGAACTGTGCACGTACGGGCCGAGCTATGTCGGTTTCGTGCAGTGGGCCCTCGCCGCGGACGCCGGCCCGGACCTCAAGGCCATGGCCACCATCGTGACGACCGCGGACTTCCACGACTCCACGTACGCCGGCGGTTCGTTCTCTCTCGACGCCGTGCTCACCTGGGCGGCGCTGCTGAGCGCGCAGCGCGGACCGCGCCTGGCGAAATTCGTGGAGCTGCGCCGGGGGCAGCCGAAGTTGCACCGGGGCCTGGCGCACCTGCCGCTGGGCGAGGCGGATCTGGTCGCCACCGGGGAAGAGGTCGCGTTCCTGCGGGCCTGGCTGGCGCGGCCCGGTGCGGAGTACTGGGCCGAACGCGGCCATGCGACGCGCCGCGCGGACGTCACCGCGCCGGTCCTGATGGTGGGCGGCTGGCACGACATCTTCCTGCCCTGGCAACTCCAGGACTACGCGGCGCTGCGGGCGGCCGGCGCTCGGCCCCGGTTGACGATCGGGCCGTGGACGCACGGCAGCCTCGGGCTGGTCTGCCACTCGGTCGGTGAGTCGATCGCCTGGTTCCAGGCCCACACCGGGGACGGGAAGACGTCGCCGCGCGAGGCGCCGATACGCGTACACGTGGGTGGTGCCGGCGAGTGGTGGGAGCTTGACGACTGGCCGCCGGCCGGTACCCGTACCCGGGACTGGTTCCTGTCGCCCGACGGCGGTCTCGGGCCGCAGCCGGGGCAACCGGACGCGACGCCCGCCCGCTTCCGCTACGACCCGGCCGACCCGACGCCGTCCGTCGGCGGGCCCAGGCTGGTCGCCACCCATGCGGGCAGGCTGGACAACCGCGAGTTGGAGGCGCGCCCGGATGTGCTGACGTTCACGAGCATGCGGCTGCGGCAACCGGTGACCGCCCTCGGGCCGGTGGCGGCGACGATCCGGGTACGCGCCAGCGGTGAGCACTTCGATCTGTTCGTCCGGCTGTGTGACGTCACGCCGGACGGTCGATCGTGGAATGTGTGCGACGGTCTCGTCCGGGTTGCGCCCGGCCGTTTCCCGGCCGGTGACGGCGGAGTCCGCCCGGTGCGGGTCGAGATGTGGCCGACGGCGTACCGGTTCCGGGCCGGCCACCGTGTCCGGGTCCAGGTCAGCGGGGGAGCGCACCCGAGATTTGCCAGAAACACCGGTACGGGTGAACCGCTCGCCACGGCCACCAGACTGCTGCCGGTCGACGTGGAGGTTTTCGCGGCGTCGGCATTGCACCTGACCGAGAAGGCTTAGCACGGCGAAGGGTCGCACCGGACGGATCCGGCGCGACCCTTCGGTCGTACTGTTCGTCGTTACGGCATGGGCCGGTCGACGTCGCCTCGCCAGGCGCCCGTCTCGACCCCCCGGGACTCGATGTACTCCCGGAACCGCTTCATGTCGCCCTTGACTCGCATGTCAACGATGCCGGCCTTGTCGCCGACCTTCTCCACGAAACCGTCCGGGTCAATCTCCATCTGGGCGGTGACGCGGGTGTGGCTCTCGTCGAGGCGGTGGAAGGTCACCACGCCTGCGTGGCGCGGCCCGTCGAGCGAGTTCCACGCGATCCGCTCGTCCGGGTGCTGCTCGGTGATCTCGGCGTCGAACTCGCGGTGTACACCCGCGATGTCGACCACCCAGTGCAGGTGGGTGTTGTCAAGTTGACGGACCTCCGTCACGCCCTCCATGAACCGTGGAAACTGTTCGAACTGCGTCCACTGGTTGTAGGCGGTCCGGACGGGTACAGCGACGTCGACGGTCTCGACGACAGTACTCATGCCTACTCCTCTCACGCGCTTTGTCTGCTCATTTGGCTACCCGGCTTCGCGTTCGTGCAAACGCCATAGACGGGCTCCCTTGTCCGTGGCGAGGAGCACGCCTAGGGTGCGCTGGGTGTGGGCTCAGGCCCATTGCAGAAGTTCGCTTTCCCCGCTCCACACCGGCTGGCAGGGCGGCGACAGGCTTCTCCACGGGCGGTGCGCGCGGGTGTTAGCCGCTGTCGTAATCGGAGCACGCACCACTCTTCCAACGGTTCACGGCTCAATCCCATCGGGCACTGTCGACTGCCGCCGGTCCACTTCGACTTGGGCTGCTGGCGAGGAAAGGGGCTGTCGTGGCGGAGGTTCATCACTTCGCGTTCGGGTGGATAAACCCAGTCCTGGCGTACGTGCTGTCGTTTCTGGGCTCCCTGCTCGGCCTCGTACTCGCGGCGCGCGCACGGGACGTGAGCGGCAAACACCGGGTCCGATGGCTCGCCCTCGCGGCCGTGGCCATCGGCGGCACCGGAATCTGGCTCATGCACTTCATGGCGATGGTCGGTTTCGACGTACCGTCCACAGCGGTGCGATACGACACCCTGATGACGTTGGTCAGCGTGGTCATCGCCGTCGTGATCGTCGGTTTGGGGCTGCTCATCGTCGGCACGGGGCAGCCGCGGCTGTGGAAGCTGCTCGTCGGCGGGCCGATCGCTGGAGTCGGGGTCGCGGCGATGCATTACGGCGGCATGGCCGCCATCCGCATGGGTGGTGTCATGTCGTTCGACCGGACCAGGGTGGTGCTGTCTATCGTCATCGCGATCGTGGCCGCGACCGTCGCGCTGTGGTTCGCCCTGGTCATTCGTGGTGCCTCCGCCACCGTCGGCGCCGCGCTGCTCATGGCCGTGGCGGTGTGCAGCATGCACTACACCGGCATGTCCGCGATCCGGGTGCGGCTCGCTCCGGAGGGCGGCACGATCGAGGGCGTGAGCCCGCTGGTGCTGCTCATGCCGATCAGCATCATGGCCTGTGTCGTCATCACCGCGCTGGCGTACGCGACGGTCGGGCTCTCGGTGCAGCGGGAAAACCGGCGGGGCGTGGAAGTGCCCGACGCGATCGCGGCCCCGCCCTCCACCGACCGGCCGCAGACCGCTGCCATGCTGCACCCCCGGCTCAGCAGGCAACCGTAGGCGCGCACCGAGCGCCCGTGGCCCCGGAAGACGACCAACCCGGCACCGAGGTGCCGGGTTGGTCTGCCACCCTTCTGGAGACGGGTCTGGGCCGCGGGCTTTGCGGCCCAGACCCGTCGCAACGGTCAAGCGGTCAACCCATCACGGTCACCGCTGTGCGGCCGCCGCGTACAGCAGCGGTGGCGGCACCGCGCCGGCCAGCACCCGGCCGTCGTCGGTGAACAGGATGGTGATCAGCCGGCTGGTGAGCAGGTGACCGGAGCCCCACGGGCCGCTGACCCGTGGCAGGTTTTCAATCTGCAGACCCCCGCCCGGGCTCGCCGGCGCTGTGCCGGGTTGCGTGGTACCGGCCGGCGGGCTTGTGGCCGGCGGGCTTGTGGCCGGCGGGCCGCTCGGTGACGGGCTCGCGGTCCGCGGACTTGGAGTGGCTCGTGGTGGCATCTTCGCGATGATCACGCTCGTCCAGCCCTTGCCGACGACGACCGGCGGCTGCGCGCCCGGCGGCGGGCGATGGGGCTGGGCTTCCTTCACCGTGGCGCCGGGCGGTGGGGTGAAGTTGAACTGGGCCGGATTCGGCGGCGAGAAGTTGATCTGGGTGAACGCCGTCTCGAACGCCGGGTTGGCGTAGTTGCGCGCGAAGATCCGCGCTCGCAGTGGCACGTGCCGCTGGGCGTCGACCGCCAGTGTCACCCGTGCGACCAGGGACCTGGTGTCACGCGGGACGAGGACCAGTTCGTTCGCGGTGCGGTTGGCGACCATGGTCGGTCCGGTCGTTGTGATGTTGGTGTACGGCTGGAGCTTGTTGATTATCCAGTTCGAGGTCTCCTGTGGCGTCATCGTCGTGGCGCTCGCGGAAGGCGTCTCGGTCGGGCTCTGACCCGGCATCCCGAGCGGCATTTCGCTCGGGCTCATGCTGCCGCTCGGGCTCATGCTTCCGCTCGGGCTCATGCTTCCGCTCGGGCTTGGCGTCGCGAACGGTACGACCGCGCCCATGGTGGCGGTCGCGGTCGGCGCGGAGGTTTCGGTCGGGCTCGGCGTGGACGTTTCGGTTGCGGATGGCGTGGACGTCGCGCTTGGCGTGGACGTCGCGCTTGGCGTGGACGTCGCGCTTGGCGTGGACGTCGCGCTCGGCGGCGACGTCGGGCTCGGCGTCTGGCTGGTGCCGGGAGACTGCCCCGCACCGCCGTACCGCAAGGTCTTATGGGTCGCGGTGTTCTTCTGGCTGTCCCACACCCACAGGTCCCGGCCGTTGCGGATGACGTCGGTCTCTCCCAGCGTGCCGATCAGTGCTATTCGCGACTGGGTGGGGCCCGCGTACCAGACGCGTAGCGTGTGTGAGCCGCTCAGTAGTGAACGTAGGTTCGAACTGCCGCCGTTCGAGGCGAGCTGCGCGGGTAGGCCGAGATCGGCTCGTTCGACGACCGTGCCGGAGACGGGTTGGTTGCGGGCGTTTTGTATGTCGGTCAGCAACTGGGCCGGCGACGGCCTGGACGGGCTGGGAGTCTGGGCTGAAGCGGTGAGGGGACGGGCGGTCGCACCGCCACCGAGCATCGCCACGAAAACAGCGGCCGGTACCACCCAGCGCAGGGCCGGCCGAGTCGTGAAGATCGACATCGGGTACACCTCCTAGCCCCATGCTGCTGCCGGCCCGCTGAGAGACGGCTGAGAGCATCTCCGTCCGCTGAGAACCCGCTGAGAACACCGCTCCGAGTTGGCTGAGAGTTGGCTGAGAGCCGTTCCGTATTCGGAACAGCCGACGTGACACGCTGAGACGATGCGGTTGCTCGTCGTGGAAGACGAGGCGCGCCTCGCCCGGGCACTGCAGCGTGGCCTGGCAGTCGAGGGCTTCGCGGTCGACATCGCGTACGACGGCCCACAGGGCCTCGAACTCGCCCGCCACGGCCAGTACGACGCGATGATCCTGGATGTGATGCTGCCGGGCCTGTCGGGCTACCAGCTGATCCGGGTCCTGCGCGCCGAGCGCAACTGGCTGCCGGTGCTGATGCTGTCGGCCAAGGACGGCGAGTACGACCAGGCCGACGGGCTGGACTGCGGCGCCGACGACTACCTGACCAAGCCGTTCTCGTACGTCGTCCTGCTCGCCCGGCTGCGCGCGCTGCTGCGCCGGGGCGCTCCGGAACGCCCGACCGTGCTCAGCGTCGGTGATCTCGTGCTCGACCCGGCCACCCGCCAGGTCCAGCGGGGCGACGCTGAGATCATCCTGACGACCCGGGAGTACGCGCTGCTGGAGTACCTGATGCGCCGCGCGGGCCGGGTCGTGTCAAAGGTCGAACTGCTCGACCATGTCTGGGACGCCGGCGCCGACAGCGCGCCCAACGTCGTCGAGGTGTACATCGGGTACCTGCGCCGCAAGGTCGGCCGCGAGGTGGTCGAGACGGTCCGGGGCGCCGGGTACCGGGTGGCCGAAGCTTGAACTCCCCGGTACGGCTGCGTCTCTGGCGCCGGCTCAGCCTGCGGTCCCGGCTCCTGCTCATCGGCGCCGGTGGGCTCGCCATCGGGTTCGCGCTCGGCGGGCTCGTGCTGATGGCCGCGCTCGGGCATGCCCTCCAGCGCGGGGTGGACACCGACGCGGTCGGCACCGCCCGCGGGGTGGCGGAACTGGTCAACGTCCGGGCGCTGCCGCAGCCCGTACCGGTCTCCGGCGGTCAGATTGTGCAGGTCGTCGACGCGCAGCACCGGGTCCGTTCGGCGTCTATCGGCGCCGACCGCCTCGTCCCGCTGCTCCGCCCCGACGAGCTCGCTGAGGCCAGGGCAGGCAAGAGCCGGTACGTGGACGGCTCCCGCGCTGGCGTTTCCGGCCCACTGCGGGTCGTGGCGGTGAAGGCGGGCCCGCCGGACGATCCGCAGACGGTGATCGTGGCCCGGCCCGTGTCGAGCCTGCGCGCGAGCGTGAACGTCGTACGCACCGCGCTGCTCACCACGTACCCCCTGCTCATCGCCGTCCTGGCGCTGTTCGCGTGGCGGGTGGTCGGCGCGGCGCTACGGCCCGTGGAGGAGCTACGCGCCGGGGCCGAGACGATCACGGGAGGTGGGAGCAGCGACAGGTTGCCGGTATCCGGCTCGCAGGATGAGATCCAGCGGCTCGCGGTGACCCTCAACGACATGCTCGACCGGCTCGCGTACGCGCGGGCCCGCCAGCGAGCGTTCGTCGCCGACGCCGCGCACGAGCTGCGCAGTCCGCTGGCCAACATGCGTACCGAGCTGGAAGTGGCCAAGCGCATCGGAGATCCGGCAGAAGTCGATGACCTGCTCGTCGACGTCGAGCGGCTCAGCCGGCTCGTCGACGACCTGCTGCTGCTGGCCCGCGCCGACGACGCACCGGGGCTGGCCCGTACCGAGCCCATCGAGCTGGGCGCGCTGCTGCGGGAGACGGCCGAGCGCTACAGCGCCGCGCGGGTACCGGTGACCATCGCCGTCGGCGCGGCGCAGTGGACGTCCGGCGACCCGCAGGCGCTGCGGCACGTACTGAGCAACCTGGTCGACAACGCCGTCCGCCACGCCACGTCGCGGGTGACGCTCGCCGTCGTCCCGGGCGGCTTCACCGTCATCGACGACGGCCCCGGCATCCCGGCCGCCGACCGGGAGCGGGTCTTCGAGCGCTTCACCCGCCTCGACGACGCACGAGCCCGCGACGCCGGGGGAGCGGGGCTGGGGCTCGCGATCGTCCAGGAGCTGGTGCACCGGCACGGCGGCACGGTCACCCTCACCGACGCAAAACCGGGGGTACGGGCACGGGTACGGCTACCGATGCTGCCGTTACTGAGGAGGGGCGGTTCACCGTTTCTTAGCGCTCGGCTACGAATGATCCGCGTGCCTGGATCGTCGTGATCAGTCCGCGCTCGCGGAGTACCCGCATCGCCATCCGCACTGTGCCGCGCGATACGTCATACGTCTGCTGAAGGTGAAGCTCAGACGGCAGCAGTTGTCCCGGCCGGAGCTCTCCACGCTCGATCTGCCCTGCCAGCAGGTCGGCTAGCTGCTGGTAGAGCGGTACCGCAGAGAGCGGATTGGTCATGGGCCGCAGGTTAGAGCGCACGTACATGTCCTGTACGTGCGCCCTTATACAGCGACTATACGTTCAGGCTCTATACGTCCTGAACATGTACAGGTACGGTTGCAAGGGTGGCGGTCGACGGGCTGCGATCCTCGGCCGTCGACCGCCACCGAGGGCGAGTGTTCAGGATGAGAACCCGTTTTTCCTAGGGAGGCGACCCGATGCCGAGCATGAAGGCGTGTCACTTCGCGCCGGTGGCGCCGCTGCACGTCCAACCTGTCGGCCCGTACGCCACGCCAGGCGACTGCGCCGATGTCCTGGCAGACGCGCTCAGAGGAGTTGCGCTCGGCGGCTATGACGAACTGATCTGCGTATGGCTGGTGCAGCGCCTCGACCTGTCGACGCTTCGCGTGCTCGTGAGCCTGTTGGAGCGCGTACGCCAAGCGGGTAACCGTGAAGCCGCCGCGACCGTACTTCCCGATCGTCATCCACAGCCGCCGAATCGTCATGCTGACGGGGGTGCCGCCCCACTTCCCCGGCGGAATGATCGCCACGGTCGGTACGACGGGCCCGGTTTCACCGCTGGCAACTCGGGTCCAGGCTTCAGTTGACCGACGGTACGGCCAAGGCATGCTGGATGGCCGCCGCCGCAGTCTCGTGCGCTCGAGCCTCCGCCTCCACCGCATCGGGTCGGACCAGGCCCGGGCCGCCGACCAGTGCGTCTCCCGGTCGGTGGGGCGCGAGGTTGAAGTGCAGGTGTGGGACCCGAT
The DNA here is from genome assembly GCF_011947225.1 of Planosporangium flavigriseum. Lineage (GTDB taxonomy): Bacteria > Actinomycetota > Actinomycetes > Mycobacteriales > Micromonosporaceae > Planosporangium > Planosporangium flavigriseum. Next base: position 79,726 of record NZ_JAATVW010000012.1, read on the forward strand.
CGCCGAACACGTACACGTAGATCTTGTCCGCAGCAGTCGCCCTTCGCATGGCGGCGGTGACTCGTGGCAGGACCGTCCCCAACGTCGCAGCCTCCGGCCCGTCGAGATCGGTGATGAATGGTATGTGCCGGTGGGGTTCGAGGTGGGCGAGCCCGACCACGGCACCGTGAAGCACGACCGAGAGGCGCCAGTACTCGTTCTGCCAAACCCGGCGGCGATTGAAGAACGCGTCCGCATCGCTCACGCGGCACAGTAGGCATTCATCGTTGACCATCTGTTGAGTATTCCTTGCGCGTCGGTCTGCGCTGAGACCCTCTTGGTCAGGAAGGTGCCCCGCTCGCTGCGTAGACGCGTACAGGGGCACCTTCCTGGCGCAGGCCCAAGACACGTTGACACTGTCACGCTGACAGTGACACGGTGAAGAGGTGTGGACCCTCGACGAGTTGCTGGACCGGGTCCGCGTCGCGCTCGCGGTGGCGGAGTACCCCGGCGCGCCCAACGGACGGGTACGCGACGTGCCCGACCGCCGCGCCGTCCGGTGGTACGCGACGACCGGCCTGGTCGACCGGCCCGTCGCCATGCGGGGGCGGAACGCGCTGTACGGGCCGCGGCACCTGCTTCAACTCGTCGCCGTGAAGCGCAGGCAGGCCGAGGGTCGATCGCTGGCTCAGATCCAGGCGGAGCTGGCCGGGGCAACCGACGCCGCCCTCGCCGATATCGCTCGTGTACCCGATGAACTGCTCGATGGCGGTGACAACGGTGCGGAGCTCGCGCCGCCACGTGACCGCTTTTGGGCAGCCGCACCAACGACACTCGCACCGACCACGCTCGCCGGGGTGCCGTTGGCCGGCGGTGCGGTTCTCCTCCTGCCGGCCCACCCTGGACCCGACGACGTCGTCGCGATCCACGCCGCCGCACAGCCGCTGCTCGACCTGCTCGCTGCCCGAGGCCTACTGACGAAACCGCCCGAGGCCTACTGACGAACCCCTGACGAACGGAGCGCGACATGACCCTCTCCGTGACCACCATGACCCCTGACGAAGCGGCGCGGGTCGCTGCCCCGGTCGACGAGGCCGGCGTCGGCGCCCTGCGGACCGAGCGTGGCAACCTTCCGCTCGACCGCCTCGACGTGCGGGCGCAGATCACCGGCCTCGTCAGTCGCGTCCAGCTGACGCAGGAGTTCGTCAACGTCCACGACACCGCCCTCGAGGCGACGTACGTGTTCCCGCTGCCGGACCGGGCCGCCGTCACCGGCATGACGATGACCGCCGACGGCAGGGTCGTCGAGGCCGAACTGCGTGAGCGCGGGGCGGCGCGGGAGGAGTACGACCGGGCGATCGCCGCCGGCCGGCGCGCGTCGATCGCGGAGGAGGAGCGGCCCGACGTGTTCACCATGCGAGTCGGCAACATTCTGCCGGGAGAGCGGGTCGCCGTCGCGCTCCGCCTGGTCGGACCGCTGTCCTATGAGGACGGCACGGCCACCTTCCGGTTCCCGCTGCTCGTGGCGCCCCGATACATTCCCGGTACGCCGATGCCGGGCCCGAGCGTCGGCGAGGGGTACGCCCTCGACACCGACGCGGTGCCCGACGCCTCCCGGATCACGCCGCCGGTGCTGCTGCCGGGCTTCCCCAACCCGCTGCGATTGTCGCTCGACGTCGACGTCGACCCCGCCGGCCTACCGCTGGGCGAGGCGCGCTCCAGTCTGCACGCCGTGGTGACCGAGGGGAACCGGCTCAGCATCAAGCCCGGGGAGCGGGCCGACCGCGACTTCGTGCTGCGGCTGGCGTACGGGGCGCCGGTCGAGACGTCGACGGCCGTCTGCGTCGCCGATGACGAGGGCGATGAGGGGACGTACCAACTGACCGTCCTGCCGCCCGCCGACTCCCGCCCGACCCGGGGCCGGGACGTCGTCCTCCTGCTGGACCGCTCCGGCAGCATGGGCGGCTGGAAGATGGTCGCCGCGCGGCGGGCCGCGGCGCGCATCGTCGACACGCTCACCGCCGACGACCGGTTCGCCGTCTTCACCTTCGACCATGAAGTCCAGCCCGTTGAAGGCCTCCCGGCCGGCCTCGTTGAGGCGAGCGACCGGCATCGCTTCCGCGCGGTCGAGCACCTGGCCCGCGCGGACGCGCGCGGCGGCACCGAACTGCTGGCGCCCCTGCGGGAAGGGTTGGCGCTGCTCTCCGGTGACTCGCCGCGAGAGCCGGTGCTCGTACTCGTGACCGACGGGCAGGTGGGCAACGAGGACCAGATCCTCCACGAGATCCCGCCAGGCCGGGTACGCATCCACACCGTCGGCATCGACCGCGCCGTGAACGCCGGGTTCCTCGGCCGGCTGGCAGCCGTCGGCGGCGGGCGGTGCGAACTGGTCGAGAGCGAGGGCCGGCTCGACGAGGCGATGGAGCACATCCAGCGCCGGGTCGGTACGCCGCTCGTCACCGACCTGGCGATCACCGCCGACGGGCTCACCCCGGTCGACGGGTCCCGCACCCCGCAACGGCTGCCGGCGCTGTACCCGGGGGTGCCGCTGGTCGTCTCCGGGCGGTACCGGGGGCCGGCGGTCGGGTCGCTCACCGTCAGCGGACGTACCCGCGACGGGAAGGCGTGGCAGACCACCGTGACGGCCCGCGAGAAGGAAGCCGAGGCGGTCACCGCGCTGTGGGCCCGCGCGCGGCTGCGGGACCTGGAGGACCGGTACGCGGCCGGCTCCGGCGGCGCCGACGTGGAGCGCGAGGCGGTCGACACCTCGCTGCGCTTCGGCGTGCTGTGCCGGTTCACCGCGTACGTGGCCGTCGACAGCCGGGTGGTGACCGAGGGCGGGCAGCCGCACCGGGTGGTACAGCCCGTGGAGCCGGCGTCCGGCTGGGACATGCTCACCGCACCCGGCGCCGGACCCGGCGCCGCGCCCGCCCCGCCGCCGGCCGGTGGGATGCGCCTGATGGCGATGGGCCTGCCCGGCCCGGCCCGAGGGGCGCGGATGGCGGCCGGCGCGCCGTCGTTCGGTCCGGCGGTCGCCAGCGCGGCGGGCGGCGTGCTGGGCGCCATCCAGGGGGCGGTCGGCATGGTGACCGGAGCGCCCAGGCAGTCGCAGTTGCGCGACGTCCGGGAGGTCACCGCCGTCGAGGCGCGGCGCCTGCGGGAGGCGGCCGGCCTGCCGGAGTACGAGCGGCGCGAACTGCTCGCCGACCTGGTCAGCCGGCTCCAGGCGCTCCTCGGCGGGAGCTGCGAGGGCGAGGACGCGTACGCATCGCTGCGGCGACTCCTCGCTCAGCTTTCGGCCGGCGGGGAGCTGGAGCCGTTGTGGGCCGAGGCGGTACGGGTACTGGAGGAGTTCGCAGCCGACAGACCGTCCGACCGCCGCCGTGACTTCTGGAAAAAGAGCTAGGCCGGTAGGCGCAGGACCCAGCGGTACGCCTGGACCAGCCCGCTGTCGAACCCGGCCGCCGAGCCCCACAGGAAGAGCCGGAACCGCCGGTACATCGACTCGCCCCAGCGGCGGACGACCTCCTCGCGGGCGTCGTCCAGCCGCTGGGCCCAGGCTTTGCAGGTCAGGTGGTAGTTGTGGCGGTCGTCGTCGACGCCGACGAGTTCGAACGGCGACCGGGCCACGTGCCGCAGGTACTCGTGCAGCAGCAGCGGCGACTGCCGGCCGGGGTAGATGTACCGGCTCATGAACGTGGACACGCTGTGCTTGGTGCGCATCGCGAGCGCGTCGAGGTAGATCGACCCGCCCGGTTTCAGCAGTTCCCGGTACTTGCACAGCGTCGACTTGTAGTCGGGCAGGTGCTCGGTGACCCCCATGTTGACGATCGCGTCGTAGCGGCGGTCGCTGGCGTACCGGAGGAAATGCTGCCGTACGACGGTGGCCGGCAGGTCTTCGCGTCCGATGAGATCGCGCAGGTACCGCTCGGATTCACCCGAGAGCGTCAGCGTGGTGACCTCCACTCCGCGCGCGCCGGCGTACTCGACGAAGGCGCCCCAGCCGCCGCCGACCTCGAGCACCCGGTCACCCGGCCCGACCCCGATGGCCTTCAGCGCGATGTCCATCTTGCGGGTCATGGCGTCTTCGAGCGGCTCGTCGTCGGTGGCGAACACACCCTGGGTGTAGCAGCGGTGCCGGCGGTCGAGGAAGGTCAGGAAGAACTCGGAGTCCTCGTCGTAGTGCGCCGAGATCGCGCGGCGGTCGTGCTCGTGGTGGCCGCGCAGCAGCACCGGGGCGAACCGGCCGAGCCAGGCGACCGGGTGGAAGTCGGGGAAGAACTTGCGCATCTTCAGCGCCGCCATCACGTCGCCGTCGATGTCGAGCCAGCCCTTCAGGTACGCGACCGCGATCTGGAACTGGTCGAGCGAGGCGAGCGCCTTGGCGCCGAGGCGGTCGGCGACGGTGATGACGAACTCGGGCTCGGCCGGGCCGAAGGTGTGCTCCGGCGCGCCGAGCGGCTTGACGGCGAAGGACACCGGCGAGCGGGATTCGAAGTACGTCCGGTAGCGCCGGTCCAACGCCCGGACGACGTCCGTGGCGGCCACCGAATCAATCTAACGCGATGAGTGGCCCGGCGCACCACCCGGTCAACCCGCTTTCGGGTACACCTCGGCCGTCAGGAGTTGCCGGCTCCGCTTCACCCGGTACATCGCGCTGTCCGCCCGGTTCAGGACGTCCTCGCTGCGCTCACCGGCGGTGTACAGGGTGCCGTCCACGCTGAGCCGCACCTGCAGGCTGGTGCCGGCGATGGTGACTGGCTCGTCGAACGCCTCGCGGATCCGCTCGGCGAGCTTGTGCAGCTGAACCTGGTCTTCCATCCCGCGGGCCAGGACGACGAACTCGTCGCCGCCCAGCCGGGCGACCAGGTCGCCGGGGCGGTTACGGCCCCGCAGTCTGGCCGCGACCACGGCGAGCAGTTCGTCACCGGCGCTGTGGCCCAGGCTGTCGTTGATGCCCTTGAACCCGTCGAGGTCGATGAAGAGCAGCGCACCGGGGCGTTTGAGCACCGCCTCGCTGAGCTGGGCCATGAACGCCCGACGGTTGGGTAAGCAGGTGAGCGGATCGACGTGGGCGAGCTGCCAGGTCTCGTCGAGCAGCTCACACGTACGCAGGACGTTGGCGGCCTGGTCGGCGATACCGGGCATGCGGTCGACGAACTGCCGGGCGCGAGCGGCGCCCTGCTCGCCGGTGAAACCGGCGACGAGCACGCCGTACAGCCGGTCGGGCAGGGCGATGCCGACGGCGGCCATCACGTCCATCCCGGCCTGCCGCATCACCTGCTGGATCATGGGATCGTCGCTGGTGCTGTCGTAGACCCGGGTGGTGTCGGGGTTGGCCCGGCGGGCCTCGAAGATCAGCGGGCTCTGCTCGGCCTCCAGGACGAGCTTGTCCAGCCTTTGGTGGACCTCCGCCGGCCAGCCCACGTGGGCAACCATGTGTAGCCCACCGGCCTCGTCGAGCAGCAGCATCGCCGCCTTGTCGGCGTGCAGGACGGAGTGCGCCGCCTCCGCGGTCACCCTGGCCACGTCGGCCGGGGTCCTGGCGTGGGTGAGCGAACGCGCCAGCCCGAGCAGGTTCTCGGCGGTGCGTTGCCGCTCCTCGGCGGCCTCGAAGGCAGTCAGCGCGTCGAGGGTGACCGCGGTGAGGTTCGCGTACGCGTCCAGCAGTGGCTGCTCGGTCTCGAGGAACGTGTCCTCGAACGTGAACGCGACGAGGTAGCCGTAGCGCCGAGTCGGGGAGACGATCTCGGCGATGAGCCGGTCCGGGCCGGGCTGGACCTCTCTGCCGTCGCCGGTGAGCTGGTCGAACTCGGCCGGGGTGAGGCCGAAGCCGTACACCTGGGGCGGCTGGTCCGGTGATGGCTGGGCAACGAGCAGGAACGAGTGGGCGCTGACGGCGAACCCGGCCCGCTCGGCGACCAGGGCGAGCACCCGGTCGGTGGACCGGGACGAGACCAGTTCGGCCACCGTGTGCTGCAACTGGGTGAACTGGTCGGCCATCGCGCCCTGGAAGGTGCTGGCCGCGTCGTCACCGCCCCGGCGCTTCAACCAGAACCGGCGCGGTTGGTGCCAGCGCACCTCGTACACGCAGGCCGGCGCGCCGTCGACCTGGCACTCGGTATGGGTGATGGTGGCCAGCGGGAGTCCGAACCCGCAGGGGACCTGCATCAGCAGACCCAGGGTGTACTCGCAGTCGTGCCGGTTCGGCGTGTACTGCGGGAACACCTGGTAGGTGATCGTCGCCGCGCCGCGGCGGACCCGCACGGCGGTCATCGCGGCGCAGGAGGAGAACCTGGTGCAGACCTTTGGAGCGACCCGGTAGAACGGGACGGGGCCGCCGATCAGGGACATCGCGAGGATCATCGCGGTGTTGACGCTGTTCTGGAGGAACGTGATGCCGATCTTGCGGGCGATGCCGGGGTCGTCGACCGCGATGGACGCGGCCTCGAAGAGCCGGAGCTTGAAATCCCACGTGTACCAGCGGCGCGTGTCCTCGTACGCCTCAGGACTCTCGGTCGCGCCGGCCAGCGCCAAGGTACGACTCACCGCCTCGGGACCGCCCGCCGTGCGGACGTACCCGAGGATGGCGCCTACCGTGATGCCCGACGTTTCCCGTACCGAGTCCATCGCCGTCCTCCAGCTGCCCACATCGGCATGCCCGCGGCGGTCCTGAGGAAGACCGCGCAGCCTACTGTGCCGTTGCGGATAGCATTCGTCGAGTAGCCGCATGACCTTCAGGGAGTAAACAGTGTCCGTGCCCCGTACCGCAGCCCTGTCCGAGCCCGTCCTGGTGCCGGCTGGAACGACCGCCGCCGACGCGGTAGCTGCGGCTGGGCTGCCCGGCGCCGGTCCCAACGCGATCGTGGTCGTCCGCGAGGCGGACGGGCGGCTGCGTGACCTCGACTGGGCGCCCGAGGTGGACACCACCGTCGAGGCGGTGGCACTGTCGGAGCCCGACGGGCTCAACGTGCTGCGCCACTCCACCGCCCACGTGCTCGCGCAGGCCGTCCAGGACGTGTTCCCGGAGGCCAAGCTCGGTATCGGGCCGCCCATCGAGAACGGCTTCTACTACGACTTCGACGTGGCCCGGCCGTTCAATCCCGAAGATCTCGACAAGCTCGAGAAGCGCATGCAGGAGATCGTCAAGTCCGGCCAGGTGTTCCGCCGGCGGCGCTTCGACTCCCTGGAGCAGGCCAAGGCCGAGCTGGCGGGCGAGCCGTACAAGCTGGAACTGGTCGACATCAAGGGCGACGTGGACGCCTCCGAGGTGATGGAGGTCGGCGGCGGCGAGCTGACGATCTACGACAACATCGACCCCAAGACCGGCGAGCGCTGCTGGGGTGACCTCTGCCGGGGCCCGCACCTGCCGTCGACCCGGTTGATCACCGCGTTCAAGCTGATGCGCAGCGCCGCGGCGTACTGGCGCGGTTCGGAGAAGAACCCGCAGCTGCAGCGGGTCTACGGCACCGCGTGGCCGACCCGCGACGCGCTCAAGGACTACCAGCGGATGCTGGAGGAGGCCGCCCGCCGCGACCACCGCAAGCTGGGCGTGGACCTCGACCTGTTCAGCTTCCCCGACGAGCTGGGCTCGGGGCTGCCGGTGTTCCACCCGAAGGGCGGCATCATCCGGCGGGAGATGGAGAACTACTCCCGGCAGCGGCACGAGGAGGCCGGGTACTCGTTCGTCAACACCCCGCACATCACCAAGGGCCACCTGTACGAGGTCTCCGGCCACCTCGACTGGTACGCCGACGGCATGTTCCCGCCCATGGAGGTCGAGGGCGCGAACTACTACCTCAAGCCGATGAACTGCCCGATGCACGACCTGATCTTCCGGTCGCGCGGGCGGTCGTACCGCGAGCTGCCGCTGCGCATGTTCGAGTTCGGCACCGTGTACCGGTACGAGAAGTCCGGCGTGATCCATGGTCTGACCCGCGTGCGGGGCATGACCCAGGACGACGCGCACATCTTCTGCACCCCGGAGCAGATCGAGGGCGAGCTCACCTCGCTGCTCCAGTTCGTGCTCGACCTGCTGAAGGACTACGGGCTGACCGACTTCTACCTGGAGCTGTCGACCAAGAACCCGGACAAGTACGTCGGTTCCGACGAGGTGTGGGAGGTCGCGACCGAGACCCTGCGCCGGGTCGCCACCCAGTCCGGACTCGAGCTGGTGCCCGACCCGGGCGGTGCGGCCTTCTACGGCCCGAAGATCTCGGTGCAGGCGCGGGACGCCATCGGCCGTACCTGGCAGATGTCGACGATCCAGCTCGACTTCAACCTGCCCGAGCGGTTCGAGCTCGAGTACCAGGCGGCCGACGGCACCCGGCAGCGGCCGGTCATGATCCACCGCGCGCTGTTCGGGTCGATCGAGCGGTTCTTCGGCGTGCTGACCGAGCACTACGCGGGCGCGTTCCCGGCGTGGCTGTCGCCGGTGCAGGTGATCGGCATTCCGATCCGGACCGACCACGTCGAGTACCTGCGGGCGTTCGCCGAGCGGCTGCGGGCCGAGGGGATCCGGGTCGAGGTCGACGACTCCGACGAGCGGATGCAGAAGAAGATCCGCAACGCCCAGCAGCAGAAGATCCCGTTCATGGCCATCGCCGGTGACGACGACGTGGCGGGCGGGACGGTGTCCTTCCGCTATCGTGACGGATCGCAGCGCAACGGCGTACCGCTGGACGAGGCGGTCGCGCACGTGGTGGACGTGGTGCGCTCGCGGACGAACGTGGGCCCGTCGGCGGCCTGATTTCTTCGCGATCTTGGACACCCGGACCGCCTATGGCCGGTCCGGGTGTCCAAGATCTACGAAAAGGAGAGCGATGGAACCGGACGGCGTAGGGGTGCCCGACGAGCTGGACCGGCTGTGGACGCCGCACCGGATGGCCTACATCAAGGACGGCGACCGGCAAGGCGAGAACTACGACCAGCCGGCCGGGTGCCCGTTCTGCCGCGCTCCGGGGCGCACCGACGAAGAAGGGCTGGTCATCGCCCGGGGCAAGACCGTGTTCGCGGTGCTCAACCTGTACCCGTACAACCCCGGCCACCTGATGGTCTGCCCGTACCGGCATGTCGCCGACTACACCGACCTCGACGAGGCCGAGACGGTCGAACTGGCCCGCTTCACGCAGACGGCGATGCGGGTGATCCGCCGGGTGAGCGGCGCGCACGGGTTCAACCTCGGGATGAACCAGGGCGCGGTGGCCGGCGCCGGCATCGCCGCGCACCTGCATCAGCACGTCGTGCCCCGGTGGGGCGGCGACACCAACTTCATGCCGGTGGTGGGGCGTACCAAGGTGCTGCCGCAACTGCTCGGCGACACCCGGCGACTGCTCGCCGAGTCCTGGCCGAGCGCGGAGGCCGAGACCGCGTCGTCGGGCTGAACCCGCCGACGTCCGTGCCGGGCGATTCCGCGAAAGGGATAGCCCAACAAAGGTCAAGTCCGAACCGGACCTGCCGAATGGCAGGTTGCCGGTTGAGCAGGCTGCCCGATCGAGCGGGATGGCCGGTTGAGCAGGCTGCCCGATCGAGCGGGGTGGCCGGCTGAACAGGCTGCCCGACCAGTCGGTCTGCTCAAAGCGGCATGTCGAGTGGATGACCTTTTTATGACTACATAGCGGATTCAATCCGCTGGCCTTCGACCTCGTGATCTTCAATGATGATGCGACGGGGAAGGCAGGGAGAACTTTCGATGAAATTGACCAGGCGGGCGTTCGTACGGGGAGCCCTGCTGGTCGGCGGGGGCGCTGTCGCGGGCGTCGCCGCCACAAAGGCGCCGCGGTGGCTCGGCCCCGACCGGCAGCCGCTGGGCGGCGGGTACGCGGCAGCCGCCGACCAACTGTCCGTGGTTCGGCACCCGAGCACCTCCGTCACCTACTACGTGCAGACCAACGAACCCGTCATCGCGTTCACGTTCGACGACGGGCCCGCTCCGCTGTGGACCAAGATGGTGCTCGACACGCTGGACGAGTACCGGGTGTCGGCGACGTTCTTCATGGTCGGTGAGCGACTCGCCGCCCACGGCGACGTGGTGCGCGGCCGGCTGGACCGCCACGAGGTCGGCAACCACTCGTGGTCGCACCCCGACCTCGCCGAACTCGACTTCAACGCGGTGCGCCACCAGCTCGTGCGTACCCACGACACGATCCACAAGGTGACCGGGCGGGAAGCCACGCTGATGCGCCCGCCGTACGGTCACCTCGGCGGCTCGACGCTGCTCGCCGCGGACTCCCTCGGCTACGACGTGGTGCTCTGGTCGCAGGCCATGCACGAGGCGACATACCAGTCGAACCCGGCCGCACAGGTGGCCGACATCGTCGACCACGCCACGCCCGGCTCGATCGTGCTCGCGCACGATGTCGGCAACAACACCCGCCTCGTCGCGCTCCGCCGACTGGGCGAGATGATCACCGGCTTACGGGCCCGTGGATTCCGGTTCGTGACCGTGAGCGAGCTGAGGTCGCTGGGGGAGCCGGTCGTCACTTCGCGTACGCGCACCTGAGGCCCACGGCGCCGGTCGGAGCTGACGCCGTGGGCGGGTGCCGGATCATCCGTGCCGGACGGCGGCTTCCTTTTTCACCTGCTCGGCCAGGTGGGCCGGCATCGTCTCGTACCGGACGAAGGAGCGGGCGAACGTGCCGGAGCCAGAGGTCATCGCCCGTAGCTCCACCGCGTAGCGGACGAGTTCGGTGGTGGGCACCTCGGCGCGTACCACCGCCCGGTCGCCGTTGCCGGTCTCGGTGCCGAGCACCCGGCCGCGCCGCCCCGACAGGTCGCTCATCACCGGGCCGACGAACTGGTCGGGCACCCAGACGGTGACCGTGTCGACCGGTTCGAGCAGGACGACCTGCCCCTTCTCGGCCGCCTCGCGCAGCGCCAGGGCGCCCGCGGTCTGAAACGCCGCGTCCGAGGAGTCGACCGAGTGCGCCTTGCCGTCCACGAGCGTCACCCGCAGGTCCACCACCGGGTACCCGGCCGTGATGCCGCGCTCCATCTGGGCGCGGACGCCCTTCTCGACGCTCGGGATGTAGCTGTTCGGCACGGCCCCGCCGACGACCTTGTCGACGAACTCGAACCCCGATCCGCGCGGCAGCGGCTCCACGTCGATGTCGCACACGGCGTACTGCCCGTGCCCGCCGGACTGCTTGACGTGGCGACCGTGGCCCTTGCTGGCCGCAGCGAACGTCTCGCGCAGCGCCACCCGTACCGGCTCGGTTTCCAACTCGACCCCACCGGCGCGCAGCCGGTCGAGCACCACGTCGGCGTGCGCCTCGCCCATGCACCACAGGACCAGTTGGTGCGTCTCGGGGTTGCGCTCCAGGCGCATCGTGGGGTCGCCGGCGACGAGCCGGCCCAGGTTCTTGGCCAGGGCGTCCTCGTCGGAGCGGCTCTTGGCGACGATCGCCACGGGCAGCAGCGGCTCGGGCATCTCCCACGGTTCGACGAGCAGCGGAGCGTCCTTGGCGGAGATGGTGTCGCCGGTCTCCGCGGACGTCGACTTGGTCACGGCGACGATGTCCCCGGCGATGGCGCAGGGCACCTCCCGCAGGCTGGACCCGAGCGGCGAGTACAGGTGGGTGAAGCGCTCGTCGGAGTCGTGGTCGGGGTGGCCGCGGTCGGCCATGCCGTGCCCGGCGATGTGCACCGGCTGGTCGGGGCGCAGCGTGCCGGAGAACACCCGCACGAGTGAGACGCGCCCCACGTACGGGTCGATCGTGGTCTTGACCACCTCGGCGGCGAGCGGGCCGGCCGGGTCACAGGTCAGGGGAGCGCGCGGCGAGCCGTCGAGGCCGGCGACGGCGGGCAGCGGATGCTCCAGCGGCGATGGGAAGCCCCTGGTGAGCACCTCGAGCAGGGCGTCCAACCCGACAGAGGTCTCCGCGCACACTCCGACGACCGGGTAGAAGTGGCCGCGGGCCACCGCCTTCTCGAGGTCGTCGATGATCACCGACTCCTCGATCTGCTCGCCGGCCAGGTACCGGTCCATGAGCGTCTCGTCCTCGCTCTCGGCGATGATGCCTTCGAGCAGGGCGTTGCGGTACTCCTCGATCGCCGGCAGGTGCTCGGGATCGGGTTCGCGCACCGCCGGCGGGTAGCCCTCGGAGTAGTCGAAGACGCGCTGGGTGATCAGGCCGATCAGCCCGGCCACGGTGTGCCCGTCGTCGCCGAACATGGGCAGGTACAGCGGCAGCAGGTTGTCGCCGAAGACCCGCTGGCAGATGGCGACGGTCTCGTCGAAGTCGGCGCGCTGGTGGTCCAGGCGCGTCACGGCGACCGCGCGTGGCATCCCGACCGCCGCGCACTCCTCCCACAGGGCGCCCGTGGCCGCGTCCATGCCGTCGGCCGCCGACACCACGAACAGGGCCGCGTCGGCGGCCCGCAGCCCGGCGCGCAGCTCGCCGACGAAGTCGGCGTAGCCGGGTGTGTCGAGCAAGTTGACCTTGATGTCGTTGTACATCAGGGGAGCGCACGCGAGCGCGACCGACCGCTGCTGTTTCACCGCGGCCGGGTCGTGGTCGCTCACTGTGGTGCCCTCGGAGACCGATCCCGCGCGGCTGATCGTTCCGGTCGCGGCCAGGAGGGCCTCGACCAACGTGGTCTTGCCGGCGCTGGAGTGGCCGACAAGCACCACGTTACGAACCCTCCCGGGTTCTTCCACCACCGGCGCGGGGCCGGTGACCCCTTTCTCCTGACTCTTCTGTGCCATCGCACGCCTCCCGTCAGGTGACAACTGTTAATTTGTCTGTGATCAATTTCACGCCGGGGGCCTCTCTATTGATCCCACACCCGAAACAACGCAGGCACAAGCCCAGCCGGCGTGGCGCAGGGTGGGCGATATGCCGCGCCTGCAGTGCGCCGATAGGGTGAGAGCGCCATGGCGAAGATCTTCAGTGTTGTGACCAAAACGGGTTTGCTCCGTGTCGTCGACCCGGTGGCCCGGGCGCTGCTGCGCGCGGGCGTATCGCCGGACGTGGTGACGGTAGCCGGCACCGTCGGTGTCGTTGTCGCCGCGGTGGGGTTGGCCACCCGCGGTCACCTGGTGATCGCCGCCTTTGTGATCACGGCGTGCGCGTTGACCGACATGCTCGACGGGGCGATGGCCCGGGCCCGCGGGACCACCAGCCGGTTCGGCGCGCTGCTGGACTCGACGATGGACCGGATCGCCGATGGCGCGATCTTCGGCTCGCTGGCGTACTGGCTCGCCACCCAGAACCTGCGCGGCACCCTCGCCGCGGCGCTGATCTGTCTGATCGCCGGGCAGGTCGTGTCGTACGTCAAGGCCCGCGCGGAGGGTCTCGGCCTCGAGGCCAACGTCGGCATCGCCGAGCGGACCGAGCGTCTGCTCATCATCGGGCTGGGCGGGCTCGCCTGGGGCCTGCACATCCCGTACGCGCTGGACGTCGCCCTCTGGTTGCTCGCAGTCCTGTCGGTGATCACGATCGGGCAGCGGATGACCCACGTCTACCGGCAGGTGCGCGCCTCGTGAGTCTGGCGGAGTTCGGGTACGCCGCGGGGTGGCGCGTGGTCCGCGCGCTGCCGCGCCGGGTGACCTGGCCGGCGTTTGCCGCGGGCGCCGACTACGCGGTGCGCCGGCGGGGGCGGGGCGTGCAGCGGCTCGCCACGAACCTGCGCCAGGTGGTCGGGCCCGACGTGCCCGACGCCGAACTCGACGACCTCGTCCGGGCGGGCCTGCGGTCGTACGCCCGGTACTGGCTGGAGGCGTTCCGGCTGTCGGCGATGAGCCGTGACGAGATCCTGCGGACCTTCCGGCTGGAGAACGAGGACGTGCTCGCAGCCGAGATCGCGGCCGGCCGCGGCGTCGTCGTGGCGCTGCCGCACGCCGGGAACTGGGACCTCGCCGGGGCGTGGGTCGCCGCCAAGGGCTGGCCGATCACCACCGTCGCGGAGCGGCTCAAGCCGGAGCGGCTGTATGAGCGCTTCCTGGCCTTCCGGCGGGGGCTCGGGATGGAGATCCTCCCGCTGACCGGCGGTGAGCGCCCTCCGATGGACGTGCTCGATGAGCGGGTGCGCGCCGGCGTCGTCGTCCCGCTGCTCGCCGACCGGGACCTGTCCGCGCGCGGGGTCGAGGTGGACTTCTTCGGCGCCCGTACCCGGATGCCACCCGGCCCGGCGCTGCTGGCGCTGCGCACGGGCGCGCCGCTGTACACCGCAACGATGTGGTTCGAACCCGACGGCGCCCGCGCCCGCCTGGTCGGGCCGCTGCCGCCACCGGAGGACGGGCCGCTGGACGCGCGGGTGCGTCAACTCACCCAGCAGGTGGCCGACGGCCTCGCCCAGGGCATCGCGGCGCATCCTGAAGACTGGCACATGCTGCAAAGAATGTGGTCTTCGCGCTCGCCTGACGGCTCGAGCGGTCTTGCGCCCTCGCCGGACGGCTCGGCCGATAGTGGTCCAGCTACTGCCGCCCGTCACGGGCGAGGTTAAAGAAGGGATCTGGAGTGCGTATCGGCATCGTCTGCCCGTACTCCTTTGACGTACCCGGGGGCGTGCAGAACCATGTCCGTGACCTCGCCGAGACCCTGATCCGGCTCGGTCACGACGTGAGCGTGCTCGGCCCGGCCGACGAGGACGCGGAGCTGCCGCCGTACGTGGTCCCGGCCGGCCGGGCGGTGCCGGTGCCCTACAACGGCTCGGTGGCCCGGTTGGCGTTCGGGCCGCTGTCGGCCGCCCGGGTGCGCCGCTGGCTCGCCGCCGGCCGCTTCGACGTGCTGCACGTGCACGAGCCGTTCAGCCCGAGCCTGTCCATGCTCGCCGTGCTCGCGGCGCGCGGCCCGGTGGTGGCCACCTTCCACACGGCCATGACGCGCTCGCGGGCGATGGCGGCCGCTCAGGGCGTACTCCAGCTGGTGTCCGAGAAGATCACTGGGCGGATCGCGGTCAGTGAGCTCGCGCGCAAGGTGCAGGTGGAGCACCTCGGCAACAGCGCGTGGGAGATCCCCAACGGCGTCGACGTCGCCCGGTTCATCGCCGCCGGGCCGCTGCCGGGCTGGCCCGGCCCGGGTGGCGCGATCGGGTTCCTGGGCCGCTACACCGAGCCGCGGAAGGGTTTTGCCCTGCTGCGGGACGCGTTCGCGCTGCTCGCCCCGGCGCGTCCGGAGCTGCGGCTGTTGGTCGCCGGGCGCGGTGAGCCCGACGACGTCACCCGGGATCTTCCCGACAAAATACGTGAGCGGATCGTCTTTCTGGGCATGGTCTCCGACGACGAGAAGGCGCGGATGCTGCGCAGCGTCGACGTGTACGTGGCGCCGAATACCGGAGGAGAGTCGTTCGGGATGATCCTCACCGAGGCGATGGCCGCCGGTACGGCGGTGGCCGCCAGCGACCTGGACGCCTTCCGCCGGGTTCTGGACAACGGCCGGGCCGGCGCGCTGTTTCCCAACGGCGACGCCAACGCCCTCGCCGCGCTGCTCGACCGGCTGCTCGACGACCCGGCCGCCCGGGACGCCCTGGTCACCCGGGCCCGTGAGGTCGTCTCCGGCTACGACTGGCCGGTGGTTGCCGGCCGGGTCCTGGAGGTCTACACGACGGCCATCGAAGCGACCGCGGGCGTGGTGATCGACGAAACGACGGACCCCGTTCTCTAGGGGTGGGCATTACGATGCGCGGCATGTGGTGGGTCGTCGCCGTCGTGGCTGTCGTGATGCTGGTAGCCACCTATCTGACCTGGACGGCGTCCCGCGTCGACCGGCTGCACGGGCGCGCCGCCGCGGCGTACGCGGCGCTCGACGCGCACCTGGTGCGCCGGGCCGTCGCCGCGTCCACGGTGGCCGAGGCGGTGCAGATGCCCGAGCTGATGTACGCCGCCCGGACCGCGATCGAAGCCGATCCGGCGGAGCGCGACATCGCCGAGAACGATCTCACCCGCCAGCTGCGGTCCGTCGTCGCTGAACCGGACCCCCCGGCCTTCGCCGAGCTCGTCGCGGTCAGTCGGCGCGTGGCGCTGGCCCGGCAGGTCCACAACGACGTCGTGCGCGACGCACTTGCGGTACGTCGCCGCGTGCTGGTCCGGGCGCTAGGGTTGGCCCGCAAACATCCCCGGCCGGCGTACTTCGACGTCGACGACCCGACGCTGGAGCCGGCCCCGGCGGCGATGGTGACCCCGCCCGCGGTCCAGGCCTGACCGCCAGGCAGGCCGCGACCTGCGAATTGGCCGTCGGACGCGGTCCGGCCAGGGCGTACCATTTAGGCCAAGATCTTGAACCCTTTCCCGCTAGGAGCCGGTACCGCAGTGTCCGAACAGACCCCCTCGTCCACCAGCAGCAACGCGCCCGTGACCGGATCCGCCCGGGTCAAGCGCGGCATGGCCGAGATGCTCAAGGGCGGCGTGATCATGGACGTGGTCACCCCGGAGCAGGCGAAGATCGCCGAGGACGCCGGCGCTGTGGCCGTCATGGCTCTCGAGCGCGTACCGGCCGACATTCGGGCGCAGGGTGGCGTGTCTCGCATGAGCGACCCCGACATGATCGACGGCATCATCAACACCGTGTCGATCCCGGTGATGGCGAAGGCCCGGATCGGCCACTTCGTCGAGGCGCAGGTGCTGCAGTCCCTCGGTGTCGACTACGTCGACGAGTCCGAGGTGCTCACCCCCGCCGACTTCGAGAACCACATCGACAAGTGGGCGTTCACCGTCCCGTTCGTGTGCGGCGCCACCAACCTCGGTGAGGCCCTTCGCCGCATCAACGAGGGCGCCGCGATGATCCGCTCGAAGGGCGAGGCGGGCACGGGTGACGTGTCCAACGCGACGACCCACATGCGCAAGATCCGCCAGGAGATCCGCCGGCTCACCTCCCTGCCGGAGGACGAGCTGTACGTGGCCGCCAAGGAGCTGCAGGCGCCGTACGAGCTGGTCAAGGAGGTCGCGGCCACCGGCAAACTGCCGGTCGTGCTCTTCACCGCGGGCGGCATCGCCACCCCGGCCGACGCCGCGATGATGATGCAGCTCGGCGCCGAGGGCGTCTTCGTGGGCTCCGGCATCTTCAAATCCGGCAACCCGGCGCAGCGCGCCGCCGCGATCGTCAAAGCGACCACGTTCTACGACGACCCGGACGTGATCGCCAAGGTGTCCCGCGGCCTGGGCGAGGCGATGGTCGGCATCAACGTCGACGACATCCCGGTCCCGCACCGCCTCGCCGAGCGCGGCTGGTAGTCAACTTTTCGGCGATCTTGGACACTTGGACCGGGTATAGGTGGTCCAAGTGTCCAAGATCGTGTGGTTTGGGGGAGAACAGTGATCATCGGTGTACTCGCCCTGCAGGGCGACGTCCGCGAGCACCTGAACGCGCTGGCCGAGTGTGACGTCGTGGCCCGGCCGGTGCGCCGCCCCGAGGAGTTGGACTCGGTCGACGCCCTGGTGATCCCGGGTGGCGAGTCGACCACCATGAGCAAGCTGGCGATCGAGTTCGGCGTCCTCGAACCGCTGCGCAAGCGGGTGGCCGGCGGCATGCCGGTCTACGGCTCCTGTGCGGGAATGATCATGCTCGCCACGGACGTTGTGGACGGCAGACCTGACCAGCAGACCCTGGCCGGTATCGACATGGTCGTCCGGCGCAACGCCTTCGGTCGGCAGGTCGACTCGTTCGAGGGGCCGGTCGAGATTGCCGGCATCGACGGCGGTCCGTTTCATGCGGTTTTCATCCGCGCGCCGTGGGTCGAATCGGTCGCCGCTGACGTTGAAGTATTGGGACGGGTCACGGAAGGGCCGGCCGCCGGTAGGATTGTCGCGGTTCGGCAGCGGAACCTGCTCGCGACCGCCTTCCATCCGGAGTTGACGGGGGACCTTCGGGTCCACCGGTTCTTCGTGGAGATGGCGCGGGCCGCAGAGACGACGGAGGGGTAATGTCCGGCCACTCAAAGTGGGCGACGACCAAGCACAAAAAGGCGGTCATCGACGCCAAGCGCGGCAAGCTGTTCGCCCGGCTCATCAAGAACGTTGAGGTGGCGGCTCGTACCGGCGGTGGCGACCCGGCCGGTAACCCCACCCTGTTCGACGCCATCCAGAAGGCCAAGAAGAACTCGGTACCCAACGACAACATCAACAACGCGGTCAAGCGGGGCGCGGGCCTGGTCGCCGGCGGCGCCGACTGGCAGACCGCGATGTACGAGGGGTACGGCCCGAACGGCGTCGCCATCCTCATCGAGTGCCTGACCGACAACAAGAACCGGGCGTCGACCGAGGTGCGCACCGCGCTCACCCGCAACGGCGGCAACCTCGCCGACGCCGGCAGCGTGTCGTACATGTTCTCGCGCAAGGGTCAGGTCATCGTGCCCAAGGCCGATGGGCTGACCGAGGACGACCTGCTGCTGGCCGTGCTGGACGCGGGCGCCGAAGAGGTCAACGACCTGGGGGAGTCGTTCGAGATCGTCTCCGAGCCGAGCGCTCTGCTCGACGTGCGCAACGCCCTGCAGTCGGCCGGCATCGAGTACGAGTCGGCGGAGTCGTCCTTCGTGCCGAGCGTGACCGTGCCGCTCGACGAGGAGGGCGCGCGCAAGGTCTTCAAGCTCATCGACGCGATCGAGGACTGCGACGACGTGCAGAACGTGTACGCGAACTTCGACGTCAGCGATGACGTTATGGCGGCGGTGGGCTGAACGCCCGTTCTTCCAGGATCACCGAGGGTTTGTGGGGTCGTATAGCCACGCAAACCCTCGGTGATCTTTTTTTGGCGGGCCACTGGGCCGCGATTGGCGCTCGTAAAGCCGTTGCGCGCCCTTCTAGCGTCGGGTCATGGAGATTTCGTCGGCGCAGAAGCTGTGGGATCCGCTTCCCGGCTGGCTCAACACAGCCAGTTACGGCCTGCCACCACGGCCGGCCTTCGACGTGACCCAGGCCGCCCTCGAAGGCTGGCGGGTCGGTCGCACGTCCTGGGAGCCGTGGGGGGAGTCGACCGTACGGGCCCGGGCCGCGTTCGCGCGGCTCGTCAACGTCCATCCGGACAACGTTGCGATCGGCAGTACCGTGTCGCAACTGCTCGCCCCGGTCGCCGCCGCGCTCCCCGCCGGCACCCGCGTGGTGGCGCCGGAGATCGAGTTCACCTCGAATCTGTTCCCCTGGCTGGTCGCGCCCGGCGTCGAGGTTCGGACGGTGCCCGCCGACCGGCTCGCCGACAGCATTGACGCGCGCACCGACCTGGTGGCGTTCAGCCTTGTTCAGTCGGCTGACGGGGCGGTCGCCGACTACGACGCGGTCGTCGCGGCCGCCCGGGCGCACGGTGCGCTCGTCGTCGTCGACGCCACCCAGGCCTGCGGCTGGCTGCCGTTCGACGCGGGCCGGGCGGACGCGGTCGTCGTCGGCGCGTACAAGTGGCTGATGTCCCCGCGCGGCTCAGCGTTCGCGTACCTGGCGCCTGAGCTGCGGGAACGGCTGACCCCGTACGCCGCCGGCTGGTGCGCCGGTGAGGACGTCCACGACTCGTACTACGGGCCGCCGCTGCGGCTGGCCTCCTCGGCTCGTCGCTTCGACATCTCGCCGGCGTGGTTCTCCTGGGTGGGCACGGCGCCAGCGTTGGAACTCGTGGAGGAGATCGGCGTCGAGGCGATCCACGCGCACAACGTCGCACTGGCGAACCGGTTCCTCACCGGCCTCGGGCAGCCGCCGGGTAACAGCGCGATCGTCACCGTGGACGTCCCGGGCGCCGAGGAGCGGCTGGCCCGCACGGGCGTACGGGCCGCGGTCAGGGCTGGCCGGGTCCGCGCGTCCTTCCATGTGTACTCGACCGACGCCGACGTCGACCTGGCCCTCGAAGCGCTGCTCGGGGAGGGATGGCGGGGCGGCAGTGCGCGTGACGCCGGCACGTCTGCCCGTGTCGCGCCCGAATCGTCGCCGGGTGACCGGTAGGGTGTCGAACAGACGTACGGCGACATTGCGGGAGGAAGTCGGTGCGGGTGCTCGGCGTCGATCCGGGGCTGACCCGGTGCGGGGTCGGCGTGGTCGAGGGCGTTCCCGGACGCGCCTGCACGCTGATCGAGTACACCGTGGTGCGTAGCGACCCCGACATGGATCTGCCCGACCGCCTGCTCAACCTCGACGTGGCGCTCACGGAACTGGTCGCCCGGCACCGCCCCGACTCGGTGGCCGTCGAGCGCGTGTTCAGCCAGCACAACGTCCGTACGGTGATGGGCACGGCCCAGGCCAGCGCCGTGGCCATCCTCGCCGGAGCGCGGGCCGGGCTGCCGGTGCAGACGTACACCCCGAGCGAGGTGAAGGCGGCGGTGACCGGCTCCGGCACTGCCGACAAGGCGCAGGTCACCGCCATGGTCACCCGGCTGCTGAACCTGGACGCCCCGCCCAAGCCGGCGGACGCGGCGGACGCCCTGGCGCTCGCGATCTGCCACGTCTGGCGGGGCGGCATCAAGTCCAAGCTCGCCGCCGCTGCTGCTGCCGAGACCAAGCTGGCCGCCGCGTCCAAGCTGGCCTTCGCGTCCAAGCTGGCTGCGGCTGCGGCTGCGGCTGCCGCAGCCGGCAGTCGTCGAGGAGGTCAACGGTGATCGCAAGTGTCCGGGGCCTGGTGGCCGCGGTCGGGCCGGACGGCGCCGTGATCGAGGTCGGCGGCGTCGGCCTGGCCGTGTCGTGCACCCCCCACACCCTGGCCGGGCTCCGGGTCGGCGCCGAGGCGCGACTCGCCACCACCCTGGTGGTCCGTGAGGACTCGCTCACCCTGTACGGCTTCGCCGACGACGACGCGCGGGAACTGTTCGAACTGCTGCAGACGGCCAGCGGGGTCGGGCCGCGCCTGGCCCAGGCCGTCCTCGCCGTGCACACGCCGGACACGGTGCGCCGGGCGATCGCCGGTGGCGACACGGCCACCCTGACCCGGGTCCCCGGCATCGGCAAGAAGGGTGCCGAGAGGCTCGTCCTGGAACTGCGGGACAAGGTCGGGCTCGTCCCCGGCAGCGAGGGTGCGCTGCCGGCGGCCGGCGCCGCCTGGGCCGACCAGGTGAAGCAGGCGCTGGTCGGGCTCGGCTGGACGGCCGGCCAGGCTGACCAGGCGGTCGCGGCCGTGGCGGAGAGCCTCGACGGTCAGCCGGCTCCGCCCGTACCGCAGCTGTTGAAGCTGGCGATCCGGATGCTCGGGCGGACCCGGTGAGCGAGTCCCTCACCTCCGCGTACGCGTCACCGGAGGAGCGCGAGGCCGAGGCCAGTGTGCGCCCACGCAGCCTGGATGAGCTGGTGGGCCAGGACCGGGTACGCGAACAGCTCGAACTCCTGCTGCACAGCGCGCTGCGGCGGGGCGCCCCGCCCGACCACATCCTGCTGTCCGGGTCACCTGGCCTGGGCAAGACGACGATGGCCATGATCGTCGCCGGCGAGCTGGGCGTGGGGCTGCGGATCACGAGCGGGCCGGCGATCGAGCGGGCCGGCGACCTCGCCGCCGTGCTGACCAGCATCGGCCCGGGCGACGTGCTGTTCATCGACGAGATCCACCGGATGGCCCGCCCGGCCGAAGAGCTGCTCTACAGCGCGATGGAGGACTTCCGGGTCGACGTCGTGGTCGGCAAGGGCCCCGGCGCGACCGCCATCCCGATCGACCTGGAGCCGTTCACGCTGGTCGGCGCGACCACCCGGGCCGGCCTGCTGACCGGCCCGATGCGTGACCGGTTCGGGTTCGTCGGGCACCTGGAGTTCTACGAGCCGGCCGAGCTCGAGCGCATCGTGCGCCGCTCGGCGCGGATCCTGGGCGTGCCGATTACCGACGACGGCGCCGCCGAGGTTGCTGGCCGCTCGCGCGGCACCCCCCGGATCGCCAACCGGCTGCTGCGCCGGGTCCGCGACTACGCCGAGGTACGGGCCGACGGTGTGGTGACGGGGGACGCGGCGCGGGCCGCGCTGCGGGTGTACGACGTCGACGAGCGGGGCCTGGACCGGCTGGACCGGGCGGTGCTCAAGGCGCTCGTCGAGTCCTTCGGCGGCGGTCCGGTCGGGCTATCGACGCTCGCCGTGGCGGTTGGCGAGCAACCGGATACCGTTGAGGAGGTGTGCGAGCCCTTCCTGCTACGGGAGGGTCTCCTCGCCCGTACTCCTCGTGGCCGGGTCGCGACGGCTGGAGCCTGGCGCCATCTCGGAAAAACACCCCCGCCGGGGGCAGTCGGAACAACGCCCGACCTGTTCAGTGTTGAGCCCTGAGAGCGCCGTAATCGGACCGTGATCGATGCTGGGTCCAGTGGTTTCGCGCACACCGACTAGACTCGCCGCGGTCCGTACTGGACGCGTTACCTCGTCTTGGGCGATGGGACGCCCGAAATGAGCCGATAACGGAAGGCTGGCACCGTGCCTCTCGCCGCAACGAACCAAGGCAGCCCGCTCGGGATGTGGATCCTGCTCGCGCTGTTCATCTTGGCCGCATACTTTTTGATCATTCGACCGCAGCAGCGCCGTCGCAAGCAGACCGAGGAGCTGCAGTCCTCGATCGCCCCCGGCGACGAGGTCATGACGGTCGCGGGGCTGTACGGCAAGGTGGTCGACATCGACGACAAGACCGTGACGCTGGAGGTGGCGCCGGGTGTGACGAACCGGTACGCGCGGCAGGCGATCGGCCAGGTCGTCAACAAGGCGGACGCACCGGCGGCGGAGTCAGAGCCCGAGTCCGAGTCGGCCGCCAAGGACACCGAGTAGCGCCGCCCTCCCCCCGACCTGACATATTCGACAGACCTAGGAGAACGACCGACGTGGCCGCACCTTCCGGACAGCTGAAGGCGTCGCGATACTTCATCGCCCTCGCGCTGATCCTCGTGGCGCTGTTCTCACTGGTGTTCTTCACCGGCGACAAGAAGCCGCACCCCAAGCTGGGCCTGGACCTGCAGGGCGGCACGAGCATGACGCTCAAGGCCGCCACGCTCGGCGGTCAGGCTCCTGACAAGGACCGGCTGGAGCGCGCGCGCCAGATCATCGCCAGCCGGGTCGACTCGACCGGCGTTTCGGAGCCCGAGGTGGTCACCGAGGGCAACAGCAACATCGTCGTGAATGTCGCGGGCAAGAACGACAAGGCGGACCTGCGCAGGCTGGTCGCGCCGGCCGAACTGCGGTTCCGCAAGGTCGTCGCCGCCGTGCCCGACACCGCCGGTGTCGAGCCGACCCCGACGCCTTCCGCCTCAGCCTCCGGTTCCGCCGCCCCGGCTCCGTCGGCCTCCGGTTCGGCCACCCCGGCCCCGAGCGCCTCGGGTAACGCGAGCGCCGCAGCCGGTGCCAGCGCCGCTCCGAGCGCGAGCGCAACCCCGGACGTGTCGCTGGAGAAGCGGCGTGCGGCGGTGATCGCCAAGCTCGGCCCCGCGTACCAGGCGGCCCAGGCGATCCAGAGCCCCGAGCAGGTCACCCCGCAGCAGTTGGCGGCGCTCAAGCCGTTCGGCGAGCTGAGCGCGGACGAGGTAGCGGCGTTGCCGGCCGACATCCAGTTCAACGTCCCGACGATCACCTGCAAGCAGCTCAACGGGCGCATGCCCGGATCGATCAGCGATCCGAAGCAGACCGTCGTCGCCTGCGGTAAGGACGTCGGCGCCACGGAGAAGTACAAGCTGGACGTCGCCAAGGTCGTCGGCGAGGACGTCAAGGACGCCGGCTTCACCAACCAGCCGACCCAGGGCTGGGTGGTCAACCTGTCCTTCAAGAACCAGGACAAGTGGACCAACCTGTCCAAGGAGGTCTTCGGTGCCGGTGCCGCCGACAAGTCGCAGCGGCAGGTCGCGATCGTCCTGGACAACCAGGTCGTGTCCGCGCCCTCCATCGAGGGCGTGATGACCGGCGACGCGCAGATCTACGGCCAGTTCAGCCGTGAGGACGTGGTCACGCTGGCGCAGCAGCTCAAGTACGGCTCGCTGCCGCTGTCCTTCGCGATCGAGGACTTCACCACCGTCACCCCGACGCTCGGCACCCAGCAGATGAAGATGGGCCTGCTCGCCGGCGCGATCGGCGTGGCGCTGGTCATCCTGTACTGCCTGTTCTACTACCGGGCGCTGGGCCTCGTGGTGATCCTGAGCCTGCTCGCCTCCGGCGTGCTGGTCTTCGCCTCGCTGGTACTGCTCGGCCGCTTCCAGGGCTACACGCTCAGCCTCGCCGGCATCGCCGGGTTCATCGTCGCGATCGGTATCACCGCGGACTCGTTCGTGGTGTACTTCGAACGACTGAAGGACGAGGTCAAGGACGGCCGGACGGTCCGTAGCGCGGTGCCGCGGGCCTGGGTACGCGCCCGGCGGACGATCCTGTCGGCCGACACGGTGTCGTTCCTGGCCGCTGCGGTGCTGTACGTCCTCGCCATCGGCGCGGTCAAGGGCTTCGCGTTCACGCTCGGCCTGTCCACGCTGATCGACGTCCTCGTCGTGTTCCTGTTCACCCACCCGCTGGTCGCCCTGCTGTCGCGGTCGAGCACGTTCACGTCCCCGCGGATCTCGGGGCTGGGTAACCTCCGCTCCGACAAGGCGATCACCGCCAGCCAGACCGGCCGGCTCGGCGCAGTGCGTACGAAGGAGTCCTGAGAATGAGCATTTTTCACAGGCTCTACCGCGGTGAGACGAAGACCGATTTCATCGGCCACCGCAAGCGGTGGTACATCGCCTCGGCGATCATCATCCTGATCTGTCTCGGCAGCCTCGTCTTCCGCGGCTTCAACTTCGGGATCGAGTTCGCGGGCGGCAGCCAGTTCCAGGTGCCGAAGCAGCCCGGCGTTTCGCTCGAGGACGTGCGCGGCGCCGTGGAGGGCCAGGGCATCACCGTCGTCTCGGCGCAGGCCACCGGCAGCGGGGACAGCGGGCGGTACGTCGTCCGTACCCCGCAGATCAAGGACGAGGTCCAGCGCACGGCGGCGATCAACGCGGTCGAGAAGGCGGCGCACGTCGAGAACGTCACCATCAACGAGGTCAGCTCCTCGTGGGGCAAGGCGGTCACCAACAAGGCGCTGCTCGCGCTGGTGGTCTTCCTCGTCGTGGTCGGCGCGTACATCTGGATCCGGTTCGAGCAGAAGATGGCGATCGCGGCCATCGCCGCGCTCGGGCACGACCTGCTGCTGACGGCCGGGATCTACTCGCTGGTCGGGTTCGAGGTCACCCCGGGCACGATCGTGGGTCTGCTGACGATCCTCGGCTTCTCGCTGTACGACACCGTCGTCGCGTTCGACAAGGTCGACGAGAACACGCGCGGCCTGCTCGGCAGCTCCCGCTACACGTACGCCGAGGCCGCGAACCTCGCGGTCAACCAGACGCTGATGCGGTCGATCAACACCTCGCTGATCGGTCTGCTGCCGGTGGCCGGTCTGCTGTTCGTCGGCGCCGGGATGCTCGGCGTCGGTACGCTGAAGGACCTCGCGCTCGTGCTGTTCGTCGGCATGCTGACCGGCGCGTACTCGTCACTGTTCCTCGCGACGCCGTGGCTGGTCGACCTCAAGCTGATGGACCAGCGCTACAAGCTGCACACCCAGCGGGTGCTCGCGAAGCGGGCCGCGGTGGCCAAGTCGGCCGAGGCCGGCGCGGAGGACAAGGCGGTCCGGGCGCGCGCTGGCGCGGACGGAGCCGACGACGAGGACGCGCACGCCCTGGCGGCCTCCTCGGCGCCCCGGGTGGGCGCGAAGCCGACCGGCGGAAAGCAGGCGCAGCAGCGGAAGCGATCGGGCGGCGGTAAGCGCCGCTGACGCGCGCCGCGATGGCGGTGACCGTGGAGATTCTTCCGCGAATTGGCGTGGAGGAATCTCCACGATCATGATGGAGGCACAGTGGTAGACGGCGACAGCGGGGCCGAAGCAGCGCGTCGGGTGGCGGAATTGGCCCTGGACGTCCCGGATTTCCCGCAGCAGGGGATCCTCTTCAAGGATCTGACCCCGCTCTTCGCGAGCGGACCGGACTTCGCGGCGACGATCGACGCGATCGTTGCGCACCACGGTCCGGACTCGTTCGACGTGGTGGCCGGCATCGAGGCCCGCGGCTTCATGATTGCGTCAGCGATCGCGTACGCGACCGGCGTCGGTGTCGTGCCGGTCCGCAAGGTCGGCAAGCTACCTCGGCAGACGCTGCGGGCGACGTACGGGCTCGAGTACGGGCAAGCAACGCTCGAACTGCACACCGACGCGTTCCACCCCGGACAGCGGGTGCTCGTGGTCGACGATGTGCTGGCGACCGGTGGTACGGCGGAGGCGACGCTGAACCTGATCGAGGAGGCCGGTGGGGTCGTGGCCGGATTCACCGTGATCCTGGAGTTGGCTTTCCTGGAGGGTCGCAAACGCCTCAAGCCACGTTCGGTGCACGCGCTCTTGACGGTTTGACGGTTGTATCTCACTGACCGAACGGCTGGACACCGGACGATCTGGTCGTAATGCTTCCCTCGACAGGTAGGATTGCCTTTCCGCCGACGGCGATGAGGAGCGGCGTGTGTCAGGGGATATCGCCCCTCCTGCGGAGGGCACGACCAAGCCGATGAACCCTGCCCGGGATGAACCGGCTCGTGGGGGAGCCGGCGACGGCTCGGCGGCCGAGCCGACCACCCTTCCACGGGCGAGCGCCGGCAACAATCCCCGGTCGTCCGCCGGCGACGGCGGGTCAGATCCGACCAGCGCCGTCGTCCTGCCATTTCGTCAGGGTGAGGACGGCGGCCGGGAGACGAGCGCTCCCGCCGACCGGGCTCCCGACCGCCGGCCACCGGCCGCCGCGACCCCAGCGGGCAGCGGCGCGGTCCCCAGCCGCGTACCGCCGGGCAACGGGCTCGGCGGCGGCACCGGCCACCCGTTCGCCGGCGCGCCGACCGGCCGTCGCGTCCGCGCCCGGCTCGCGCGGTTCAACGCACCCTGGCAGACGCCGACGGTCAGCGAGGCCCTCGAACCGCTGATCGCCAACCACCGGGCCAGCCACCCGAAGGCGGACATCCGGGTCCTGCAGCGGGCCTACGACACCGCCGCGCGCTGGCACACCGGGCAGTACCGCAAGTCCGGCGATCCGTACATCACGCACCCGCTCGCCGTGGCCGGGATCCTCGCCGAGCTGGGGATGGACACGACCACGCTGGTCGCGGCGCTGCTGCACGACACGATCGAGGACACCCCGTACACGCTCGATCAGATGCGCACCGACTTCGGCGGTGAGGTCACGCTGCTCGTCGACGGGGTCACCAAGCTCGACAAGGTCAAGCTCGGCGACGCGGCCAAGGCCGAGACCATCCGCAAGATGGTCGTCGCGATGGCCAAGGACCCGCGGGTCCTGGTGATCAAGCTCGCCGACCGGCTGCACAACATGCGTACCCTGACCTTCCTGCCCAGCGCCAAGCAGGAGCAGAAGGCCAAGGAGACGCTCGAGATCCTGGCGCCGCTGGCCCACCGCCTCGGTATGAACACGATCAAGTGGGAGCTGGAGGATCTGGCGTTCAAGACGCTGTTCCCCAAGCGCTTCGAGGAGATCAACCGGCTCATCGCCGAGCACACACCGCAGCGCGAGGCGCTGCTGCGGCAGGTCACCCAGCGGGTCGCGGTCGACCTCAAGTCGGCCAAGATCAAGGCCGAGGTGAACGGGCGACCCAAGCACCTGTACTCGGTCTACCAGAAGATGATCGTGCGGGGCCGCGAGTTCGCCGACATCTACGACCTGGTCGGGGTGCGCATCCTCGTCGACACCGTCCGCGACTGCTACGCGGCTCTCGGTGTGATCCACGCGAACTGGCAGCCCGTGCCGGGCCGGTTCAAGGACTACATCGCGATGCCGAAGTTCAACATGTACCAGTCGCTGCACACCACCGTGATCGGGCCGACGGGCAAGCCGGTGGAGATGCAGATCCGCACGTACGCGATGCACCGCACGGCCGAGTACGGCATCGCCGCGCACTGGCGGTACAAGGAGACCAAGGGCGCGACGATCGCCGGGCCGCCGGCGCACATCGACGAGATGACCTGGCTGCGCCAGTTGCTGGACTGGCAGCGCGAGGCGAGCGACCCGAGCGAATTCCTCGACGCGCTGCGCTTCGACCTGTCCAGCCAGGAGGTGTACGTCTTCACCCCGAAGGGTGACGTGATCGCGCTGCCGACCGGCTCCACGCCGGTGGACTTCGCGTACGCGGTGCACACCGAGGTCGGCCACAAGTGCATCGGCGCGCGGGTCAACGGCAAGCTGGTGTCCCTCGAAAGCACGCTGTCCAACGGCGACGTGATCGAGATCTTCACCTCGAAGTCGGCCACCGCCGCCCCGTCGCAGGACTGGCTGGGCTTCGTCAAGAGCCCGCGGGCGCGTACCAAGATCCGGCAGTACTTCAACAAGGAGCGGCGTGAGGAGGCGATCGAGGCCGGCAAGGAGGCGATCGTCAAGGCCATGCGCAAGCAGGGCCTGCCGCTGCAGCGCCTGCTGACCTCCGACGGCCTGCTCACCATCGCGCGGGACCTGCACCTGGCCGACGTCGCGTCGCTGTACGCCGCGGTGGGCGAGAGTCAGGTCTCGGCGCAGTCGGTCGTGCAGAAGCTCGTCGCCGGATTCGGCGGCGAGGAGGGGGCGGTCGAGGACATCGCCGAGACGGCGATGCCGACGCGCCGCCCCCGGCACGCCAGCGCCGCCAGCGACCCGGGCGTGGTCGTGAAGGGCGCCGAGGACGTCTGGATCAAGCTGGCACGCTGCTGTACGCCCGTACCCGGCGACAAGGTCTTCGGGTTCGTCACCCGCTCCGGCGGGGTGAGCGTGCACCGGGAGGACTGTGCGAACGCGGGCGACCTGGAGGCCCAAGCCGAGCGGATCCTCGAAGTGACCTGGAAGCCGACGTCGGCCTCGACGTTCCTGGTCGCGATCCAGGTGGAGGCGCTCGACCGGCACAAGCTGCTCGCCGACATCACCAAGTCGCTGTCCGAGGAGAAGGTCAACATCCTCTCGGCGACGGTGACCACGACCCGTGACCGGGTGGCGGTGAGCCGGTTCAGCTTCGAGATGGCCGACCCGAAGCACCTGGGGCACCTGCTGGCCGCCGTACGGCGCGTCGACGGCGTCTACGACGCCTACCGGGTGACCTCTGGCGCCTGAGCTGTTCACGTAGTGAGGGGCGGGCCCGTACGGGCCCGCCCCTCACTCGTCGACCGGTCGGTTACGACTGCGCCGGTGCGCCCATCGTCAGCGACTGGATGGTCACCTTGGTCTTCGGCCCACCGTCTCCCGGGCCGTTCGTGTCGTCCACCCCGCCCTCGGCGACCTTCTGCACCACGTCGAGGCCCTGCGTGACCTTGCCGAAGACGGTGTAGTCCGGCTGCAGCTCGGTGTCCTTGTACACGATGAAGAACTGGCTGCCGTTGGTGTCGGGGCCCGAGTTCGCCATCGCGATGGTGCCCGCGGGGTACGCGGGGCGCTTGTCGGTGGGCAGGTTCTCGTTGGCGAACTGGTACGCGGGGCCGCCGGTGCCGGTGCCGGACGGGTCGCCGCACTGCAGCACGTAGATGCCCTGGGTGGTCAGCCGGTGGCACGGGGTGTTGTCGAAGAACTTCTTGCCGGCCAGGTGGGTGAAGCTCGCCGCCGTGCACGGCGCCTTCGCCGTGTCGATCTGCGCGGTCACTACCCCGACGTTGGTGGTGATCGTCATCGTCTGGGTGCCGGTACGCGGCTCGCCGGTGGCCGGCGGGGTGCCGACGTCCTTGGCGGCCGGGTTGGCCGGCTGGCCGGTCTTGGCGGACGGGTTCCACTGGCAGTTCGTGGGGGTGGCCGACGCCGACGAGGCGGGGGCGGCCGTGTTGTCCCGCTTCTTGTCGTTACCGGTGAGCGTCACGATCAGGACGACGCCGACGATCAGTACGAGGACTGCCGCACCGGCGCCGATGCTGGCCTGCAGCCGACGCCGCCGCTGGGCCGCCTCGGCGCGCAGCGTCATCTCGTGCTCGAGCCGCGCGCGTGCCGCCGCGCGTTGCTGCCGCTCCCGGTTGGATGTCACGGTCTCTCTCCCTGGGTGGACGTACTACGGGTGTCGTGGTCGGTTGGCGGTGTCAGGCCGGCGTTGGTGCCACTGTGAGGGACTGGATCGTCACCGCGGTCTTGGGCTCGCCGTCGGTGGGGCTGTTGCCCGGGTTGACCCCGCCGGCGGCGACCTTCTCGACGATGTCCAGGCCCTTGGTGATCTTGCCGAAGACGGTGTAGTTCGGGCTCAGCGCGGAGCCGTCCTTGTACACCATGAAGAACTGGCTGCCGTTGGTGTTCGGGCCGCTGTTGGCCATCGCGAGGGTGCCCGCCGGGTAGAGGTTGGCGCTGGGCGCGGCGCTCGCCGACGGAGCCGCCGACGGAGCGGTCGGCACCTTCTCGTCCGGGAACTTGTACGCCGGGCCGCCGGTGCCGGTGCCGGACGGGTCGCCGCACTGCAGCACGTAGATGCCCTGGGTGGTCAGCCGGTGGCACTTGGTCTCGTTGAAGAACTGCTTGCCGGCCAGGTGCGCGAAGCTCGCGACCGTGCAGGGCGCCCCGGCCCGGTCCAGTTGCGCCTCGACCACGCCCTGGTTGGTAGTGATCGTCATCGTGGAGGTGCCGGTCTTGGCGATCCCGGTCGTCGGCGGCCTGCCCACGTCCTTGACGGTGCCGGTGGCCGGGATCGGGGTCCAGGCGCAGTCGTCGGACGCGTTCGTCGTCGATTTCTTGCTGCTGTCGAAGCCGCCGACGGCCCACACGATGCCGACCACGACCGCGATGACCGCGAGCCCGGCGGCGACCGAGGCCTGGATCTGCCGGCGCCGGCGGGCGGCCGCCGCGCGGCGGGCGATCTGGCGCTCGTGCTTGGCGCGCGCCAGCGCGCGCTGCCGGGACTTGCTTGGGGCCACCGGGCGCTCCTTCCGAGCGGTCGACAATGGCTGAGGCGCACGCCACAGCCGGCCCAGAGTCTACGGCGACCCGGCGGTAACCGGTGAAACCAGCCTGGCCCAACCGCCCGACAAACCGGTTTCCGTACGCGACTACGCTCGGATAGCCGTGTCGTTAGGCTCGTGGAAGGCGCGGCTCGTGGAAGGCGCCGCTCGTGGAAGGCATACAGGAGGGACGAGGGTTTGCTGGTCGCCGGATTTCCCGCCCAGGCGTTCGGGACGAACTGCTACGTCGTCGCTCCCGGGCCGGGCGAGCAGTGCGTGGTGATCGACCCGGGTATCGGCGTCGTCGACCAACTCGACGCGGTGCTGTCCGAGCATCGTCTGCACCCCGCCGCGGTGCTGCTGACCCACGGCCACCTCGACCACACGTTCTCGGTGACGCCCGTGTGTGGCGCCCGGGGCGTCACGGCGTACATCCACCCGGACGACCGGGCGTTGCTCGCCGATCCGACCAAGGGGCTGTCGACCGACATGAGCGCGCTCTTCGGGGGCCGGCTGCAGTGGAGCGAACCCGAGGACGTCGCCGAGCTTCCGGACGGCGGTCCGATCACCGTCGCCGGCCTTGAGATCACTGTCGACCACGCGCCCGGCCATACCGGCGGGTCGGTGCTGTTCCGGCTGCCCGGCGACGACGCGCCGCTGTGCTTCAGCGGGGACGTCCTGTTCGCGGGCTCCATCGGGCGCACCGACCTGCCGGGCGGCGACTCCGCGGCGATGATGGTGAGCCTTCGCGAGAAGGTGCTTCCGCTCGCCGACGAGACGGTCGTCCTGCCCGGCCACGGGCCCGCGACCACCATCGGCCGTGAGCGAGCCAGCAACCCGTATCTCCGGGAAGCCGGCACGGCCGCACCTAAAAGAGGCTGGTAGAGACTTTCATGACCCGTCCCACCCCGATCAGCGGCTTCCCGGAGTGGATGCCGCCGCAGCGGATGATCGAGCAGTACGTCCTTGACCGCATCCGCAACACGTTCGAGCTCTACGGGTTCGCCCCGCTGGAGACCCGGGCCGTCGAGCCCCTCGATCAGCTCCTGCGCAAGGGCGAGACCTCCAAAGAGGTGTACGTGCTGCGCCGGCTGCAGGAAGCCGGCGAAGGCGGCCCTGGTGGCGCAGCGGCGGATTCCGCAGATTCCGACGCGCTCGGGCTGCACTTCGACCTCACTGTCCCGTTTGCCCGGTTCGTCCTTGAGAACGCCGGCAAGCTGCAGTTCCCGTTCCGGCGGTACCAGATCCAGAAGGTGTGGCGCGGCGAGCGGCCCCAGGAGGGGCGCTACCGGGAGTTCACCCAGGCCGATATCGACGTGGTCGACCGGGACACCCTGCCGTTCCACTACGAGGCCGAGATGCCCCTGGTGGTCGCGGACGCGCTCGGTGGCCTGCCGATCCCACCGATCCGGATCCAGGTCAACAACCGCAAGGTCTGCGAGGGCTTCTACCGCGGCGTCGGCATCTCCGACCCGGAGGCGGCGCTGCGCGCGGTCGACAAGCTCGACAAGATCGGCCCCGACCGTGTCGCGCAACTGCTGATGGAGACCGCTGGGGCCACCGAGGCGCAGGCCAAGGCCGTTCTGGCCCTCGCCGAGATCTCGGCCGGCGACGCCTCCTTCGCCGACGCCGTCCGCGCCCTCGGCGTGGAGAACCCGCTGCTCGACGAGGGCCTGGACGAGCTGGTCCGGGTCGTCGAGACGGCGAACGAGCACGCGCCGGGTCTCCTGGTGGCGGACCTGAAGATCGCCCGCGGCCTCGACTACTACACCGGCACCGTCTACGAGACGCAGATGCGCGGATACGAGCGGTTCGGCTCGATCTGCTCCGGCGGGCGGTACGACAACCTCGCCTCGACCGGCGCCGAGCGGTACCCCGGCGTCGGCATCTCGATCGGCGTCACCCGCATGCTCGGCCTGCTGTTCGGGGCCAACGCGCTGACGATCAGCCGGCCGGTCCCGACCTGCGTGCTGGTCGCCGTGCCCACCGAAGCCGACCGCCTGGCCTGCGACCGCATCGCCCGCGCGCTTCGCCAGCGGGGAATCGCGACCGAGGTGGCGCCGGCCGCCGTCAAGTACGGCAAGCAGATCCGGTACGCCGAGCGCCGGGGGATCCCGTACGTCTGGTTCCCCGGCGAGCCGGACACGGTCAAGGACATCCGCTCCGGAGAGCAGATGGAGGCCGAGGCATCGACGTGGCAGCCGCCCGCCGAGGACCTGCGCCCGGTGGTGAAGGGCGCATCGTAGGCCGGATTCACTTACCGCGCTCAACCTTGATTGTGGGGTTGGGCGCGGTGTTTGCTGGGTACCTGCAGTCGCGAAGCCCGATGAGTCGACCGTCGCCCCCGCGTTCGGCTCGCGGGCTACCGCCCGTTCCGAGCCGGGTAGGAGAGCAATGTTTCGCCGCGGTTCCGTCGTCGTCGGCGCCCTGGATCCCTCGTGAGGCTGGCGTGGGAGATCGAGACCGACCTACCCGTGGCGGTCATCCGGCTCGCCGGTGAGCTCAGCGTCGAGACCGCGCCCGAGGTGCGGCTCGCCGTCGCGACCGCGCTGGCGATCCAGCCGGCCGCCGTGGTGGTCGACCTGGCCGCACTGACCGCGGCCGACGATGTCGTCCGTACCGTCTTCAGCGAGTGTGCCCGGTCCGCCGCGGCGTGGCCGGGCTGCCCGGTCGTGCTCAGCTGCCCGAGCGGCGACGTCGCGGCCGGACTCGATCGGCTGTCGGTCAGCCGGTCCGTCGTCGTACACCCGGACCTGGGGCAGGCCCTGGCCGCCCTGGAAGAGGTACCGGCGCCGCTGCGGTTATGGCAGCGGTTGACCGCCACGCCCTCGATCACCGGGCCGGCCGCGCGGGCCACGGTCGTGGCGGCGTGCGAGACGTGGGGAGTGGGCGAGGACGCCGGGCTGCAGCACGTGGCCAACCGGGCCGAACTGGTGGTCACCGAGCTGATCAGCAACGCGATCCTGCACGCGAAGACCGAGATAGAATTGACTGTCGCGCTGCGCGAACCGTTCCTGCACATCTCGGTCGCCGACGGCAGCGGCGCGCCTCCCCGGCTGATGTCGGCCGACTCGGTCGAGACCGTGGGTGGCCGCGGGCTGATCCTCGTCGAGGCGCTCGCGACGAAGTGGGGTTACCTGCCGACGCGGGACGGCAAGGTCGTCTGGGCGATGCTCCGCCTCGATCCGCCCCGGCACGGGCCCGGGGTGGCGACACCGGACCACCCCGCCAACTGAGAGAATGCCGTGGGACCGACCGCGCCCGTAAGCGGGCGCCGGCCACGAAGACCAGGCCATGACGAACAGGCCATGAAGGAGATGCACCTGTGATCCGTACCCATGACGCCGGCACCCTGCGCGCCGCCGACGCCGGCACGACCGTGACGCTTGCCGGTTGGGTCGCTCGTCGCCGTGATCACGGCGGTGTGATCTTCGTGGATCTCCGGGACGCCTCCGGTGTCACCCAGGTCGTGTTCCGAGGAGCGGAAGCGACCGAGGACCAGGGGCTCAGTCGCGAAGAGATGGCCGGCGTGAGCGAAGCTCACGCCCTGCGCAACGAGTTCTGCGTGCTGGTGACCGGCGAGGTGCAGCGCCGCCCGGCCGGCAACGAGAACCCGGAGCTGCCCACGGGTGAGATCGAGGTCAACGCGGCCGAGCTGACGATCCTGTCCGAGGCGGCTCCGCTGCCGCTGCCCGTCGACGACAACATCGAGGCCAGCGACGACCTCCGACTCAAGTACCGGTACCTCGACCTCCGCCGCGGCGGCCCCGCCCGGGCCCTGCGCCTGCGCTCGAAGGCCAACCAGATCGCGCGTAACGTGCTGCACGACCGCGACTTCTTCGAGATCGAGACGCCCACGCTGACCCGCTCCACGCCCGAGGGGGCCCGCGACTTCCTGGTGCCGGTGCGCCTGCAGCCCGGCACGTGGTACGCGCTGCCGCAGTCGCCGCAGCTGTTCAAGCAGCTGCTGATGGTCGGCGGCATGGAGCGGTACTACCAGATCGCCCGCTGCTACCGCGACGAGGACTTCCGCGCCGACCGGCAGCCGGAGTTCACCCAGCTCGATATCGAGATGTCGTTCGTGACCCA
This sequence comes from Planosporangium flavigriseum, assembly GCF_011947225.1. Classification (GTDB taxonomy): domain Bacteria; phylum Actinomycetota; class Actinomycetes; order Mycobacteriales; family Micromonosporaceae; genus Planosporangium; species Planosporangium flavigriseum. Next base: position 114,570 of record NZ_JAATVW010000012.1, read on the forward strand.
GGAAGACATCATCGAGCTCGGCGAGGAGATCGTGTCCAACCTGTGGCGCGAGCTGGCCGGGCACGAGATCACCACGCCGATTCCGCGGATCACCTGGCACGAGGCCATGAACCGGTACGGTTCCGACAAGCCCGACCTGCGCTACGGCCTGGAGCTGACCGAGCTGACCGACTACCTGCGGGGCACCGAGTTCCGGGTGTTCGCCACCGCGATCGACGCGGGCGGGTACGTGGGCGCCGTCGTCATGCCGGGCGGGGCCGCACAGACCCGCAAGGAGCTGGACGGTTGGCAGGACTGGGCCAAGGCGCGCGGCGCCCGGGGCCTGGCGTACGTGGTCCTCGACACGGAGACCGGCGAGCCGCGCGGGCCGGTCGCGAAGAACCTGTCGGCCGAGCACCTCGCCGGCCTGGCCGGCGTGGTCGAGGCCAAGCCCGGTGACGCGATCTTCTTCGCCGCGGCCGCCGAGCGGCGGGAGGCCCAGGAGCTGCTCGGTGCGGCCCGCCAGGAGATCGCCCGTCGCACGGGCATCATCGACGAGGACGCGTGGGCGTTCTGCTGGGTGGTCGACGCGCCGATGTTCGAGCGCACCGACGACGGTGGCTGGACCGCGGTGCACCACCCGTTCACCTCGCCCAACGCGGAGTGGATCGACCGGTTCGAGGAGGCGCCCGACCAGGCGCTCGCGTACGCGTACGACATCGTCTGCAACGGCAACGAGATCGGTGGCGGCTCGGTGCGTATCCACCGCGCCGACGTCCAGCGGCGGGTGTTCGACCTGCTGGGCATCTCGCCGGAGGAGGCCGACGAGAAGTTCGGCTTCCTGCTGGAGGCGTTCAAGTACGGCCCGCCGCCGCACGCCGGCATCGCGTTCGGCTGGGACCGGGTCACCATGCTGCTGGCCGGGGCCGACTCGATCCGCGAGGTCATCGCGTTCCCGAAGACCCGCGGTGGGTACGACCCGCTGACCGGCGCGCCCACGCCGATCACTCCGCAGCAGCGGGCCGAGGCCGGCGTGGACGCCAAGCCGAAGACGGCCGCCATCCCGGGCACGTCCGGGGTCGCGGTGCCGGTGGACAACGCCAGCTAGCTGTTTTCTGCGGAGGGCGCCCCTCTTGGGGGCGCCCTCCGCAAGAACAGGGGAACTTAGCCGCACCGTATCCGACCGGGCCGGGGTGGCTCGGTTGCCCAGATAGGGTCTGCGCAGTGGACGACACGGGACTTTTCGAACTCGATGGCTCACGGCCGCGCGCCGACTCCGGTGACGCGGTCGCGAGCGAGATGTTCGCGCCGCCGCCCGGGGACGCCCCGCTGGCCGTGCGCATGCGTCCGCGTACCCTCGACGAACTTGTCGGCCAGGACCACCTGCTCACGCCGGGCGCGCCGCTGCGCCGGCTGGTCGAGGGCGACACCCCGATGTCGGTGATCCTGTGGGGGCCGCCAGGCTGCGGCAAGACCACGATCGCCCACCTGGTCGCCGGTGCCACCAACCGCCGGTTCGTCGCGATGTCGGCGCTGTCGGCCGGCGTCAAGGACGTGCGCGCGGTGATCGCGGAGGCCCGCCGGACCCGGCGCTCCGGTGGCGCGCAGACCGTGCTGTTCATCGACGAGGTGCACCGCTTCTCCAAGACCCAGCAGGACTCGCTGCTCGCGGCGGTGGAGGACCGGACCGTCACGCTGCTCGCCGCGACCACCGAGAACCCGTACTTCTCGGTGATCTCGCCGTTGCTGTCGCGCTGCGTGCTGCTCACGCTGCAGCCTCTCGACGACGACGCGGTCCGTTCGCTGCTTCGGCGCGCGATCACCGACGAGCGCGGCCTCGCCGGCGCCGTCACCCTCGCCGCCGACGCAGAAGATCACCTGGTACGCCTGGCCGGCGGCGACACGCGTAAGGCGCTGACCGCTCTCGAGGCGGCCGCGGGCGGTGCGCTGGCTGTCGGCGCTACGGAGATCGATCTGCCGACCGCGGAGAAGGCGGTCGACGTGGCGGCGCTGCGCTACGACCGGGCCGGCGACGCCCACTACGACGTGGTGAGCGCGTTCATCAAGAGCATGCGCGGCTCTGACGCCGACGCGGCGCTGCACTGGCTGGCCCGCATGCTGGTGGCGGGGGAGGACCCACGGTTCATCGCCCGCCGCATGGTGATCTTCGCGAGCGAGGATGTCGGGATGGCCGACCCGACGGCGCTGGTCGCGGCCAACGCCGCGGCAGCCGCGGTCGAGTACGTCGGGATGCCGGAAGTGCAGCTGAACCTCGCCCAGGCGGTGATCCACCTGGCCACGGCGCCCAAGTCAAACGCGGTCACCACGGCGATCTTCACGGCCATGGCGGACGTGCGGGCCGGGATGGCCGGTCCGGTGCCACGTCACCTGCGGGACGCCCACTACTCCGGCTCCCGTGGCCTTGGTCACGGCGTCGGGTACGCGTACCCGCACGACGACGCGCGTGGCGTGGTGACCCAGCAGTACCCGCCGGACGACGTGGTCGGGCGCGACTACTACCGGCCCACGAGCCACGGCGCCGAGCGCGCGCTGGCCGAACGCCTGCCCAGATTGCGCCGCATCGTGCGGGGCGGCGGGGCCGGATCCGCAAGCGACGGCCGCGACACGGGATAGCCGCGGCGCGCTGTGTCGATGCCAACGGTAGGGTCTTTTCGAAGTTGGCGGATTGTGGAGTGCGCGAGGGAGGAAGTCGTGCAGTTGCATGGCTGGGAGATAGCGCTGCTGATCGTGTCTGGTGCGTTCGCGGTGCTGGTCATCGCTCTGATCGTGCCGATTCTGCGGCTGCGGCACACCGTGGACGCCGCGACCAGGACCCTCCGCGACGTCGCCGACGCCACCGGGCCGATGCTCCGCAACGTCAACGACACCGTCGAGAACGTCAACACCGCCCTGGGCCAGGTGCAGACCTCACTCGACGGCGTCAACGTGCAGCTCGCCCGGCTCGACAACATCACCGGGCACGTGCAGCACGTCACCGCCAACGTGGCCAACCTGTCGACCGTGGTGGCCGCGGCCGCGGCGAACCCGCTCGTGAAGGTCGCCGCCTTCGGCTACGGCGTACGCAGCGCTGCCGCCAAGCGCCGCCACGCCGACGAGGAGGCCGAGGTGCGCAGCGAGCTCAAGCGGCGTCGCCGGCCGCGTCACTCGGCCTGAGAAGGGACTGATATGCGACGCTTGATGTGGCTTGGCGTAGGTCTCGCGGTCGGAGCGCTGGTGGTCCGGGCGGTGAACAAGAAGGCGCAGGCCTTCACCCCCGCCGGCATCGCCGGCTCGGTTCAGCAATCCGCTGTGGGTCTGCTCGACTCGGTGCGTAGCTTTGTAGAGGACGTCCGCGAGGGCATGGCCGAGCGCGAGGCGGAGATTCACGAGGCGTTCACGGCGGGCGCCCTGATCGATGAGCACGAAGAAGAAGGAAAGTAGATCTGATGAGGACAGCGGAGATCAAGCGGCGGTTCCTGAGCCACTTCGAGGCGAACGGCCATGCCGTCGTGCCGAGCGCTCCGCTGCCCGCGATCGACGATCCGAACCTGTTGTTCATCAACGCCGGCATGGTGCAGTTCGTGCCCTACTTCCTGGGCCAGCGCACGCCGCCGTGGAAGCGGGCGACGAGCGTGCAGAAGTGCATCCGTACCCCGGATATCGACGAGGTCGGCAAGACCAGCCGGCACGGCACGTTCTTCCAGATGAACGGCAACTTCTCGTTCGGCGACTACTTCAAGGAAGGTGCGATCACCCTCGCCTGGGACCTGATCACGAAGTCCGTCGAGGAGGGTGGCTTCGGGCTGGACCCGGAGCGCATCTGGGCGACCGTCTACCTCGACGACGACGAGGCGTTCGACATCTGGCACTCCAAGATCGGGCTGCCCGAGGAGCGCATCGTGCGCCGGGGCAAGGCCGACAACTACTGGTCGATGGGCATCCCCGGCCCGTGCGGCCCGTGCTCGGAGATCTACCTCGACCGCGGCCCTGAGTACGGGCGCGAGGGTGGACCCGAGGTCGACGAGGACCGGTACATGGAGTTCTGGAACCTCGTCTTCATGCAGAATGAGCGGGGTCCGGGCGCCGACAAGGAGAACTACCCGATCCTGGGTGAGCTGCCGGCCAAGAACATCGACACCGGCATGGGCCTGGAGCGGATGGCGTCGATCCTGCAGGGCGTCGACAACATCTACGAGATCGACGAGATCCGGCCGATCCTCGACAAGGCCGTCCAGATGACCGGGCGGGAGTACGGGACGCGGTCGGGCCACGTGGCGAGCGAGTCGCACCCCGACGACGTCCGCCTGCGGGTCATCGCCGACCACGTCCGCACCTCGCTGATGCTCATCGCCGACGGCGTCACGCCGTCCAACGAGGGCCGCGGCTACGTGCTGCGCCGCATCATGCGCCGGGCGATCCGGGCCATCCGGCTGCTCGGCTGGCAGGGGCCGGCGCTGCCGGAGCTGCTGCCGGTGGCGCGCGACTGCATGGCGCCGTCGTACCCCGAGGTGGCCAGCGACTTCGAGCGGATCGCCAGCTACGCGTACGCCGAGGAGGAGGCGTTCCTGTCGACGCTGCGCGCCGGCACGACGATCCTCGACACGGCGATGGCGGAGACCAAGCTCGCCGGCGGCACCCGGCTGACCGGGGAGCAGGCGTTCCAGCTGCACGACACGTACGGCTTCCCGATCGACCTCACCCTCGAGATCGCGGCCGAGCAGGGCCTCGCGGTCGACGAGGAGGGCTTCCGGCGGCTGATGAGCGAGCAGCGCCGGCGGGCGAAGGCCGACGCGCAGGCGCGCAAGACCGGCCACGTCGACCTGTCGGCGTACCGGCAGGTGCTTGAGGCGGGCGGCCCGGTGGAGTTCACCGGGTACGAGGAGACCGCGCGCGAGTCGCGGCTGCGGGCGCTGCTGTCCGGCACCGGCGAGGGGCTGACCGGCGCCGGGGTGGGGGACACGATCGAGCTGGTGCTCGACGCCACCCCGTTCTACGCCGAGGGCGGCGGGCAGCAGCCCGACAACGGCATCATCACCGTGGGTGGCGGCAGCATCGAGGTGTTCGACGTCCAGCAGCCGATCCCGGGCCTGATCGTGCACCGTGGACGCGTCGTCGAGGGCGAGGTCCGCGCGGGTGAGACCGGGTACGCGCAGATCGACGTGCTCCGGCGCAAGGCGATCTCGCGCGCGCACACCGCGACCCACCTCGTACACACCGCGATGCGCCAGTTCCTGGGCGAGACGGCCACGCAGGCGGGTTCGCTCAACGCCCCGGGTCGGCTGCGGTTCGACTTCAACACTCCCGGCGCGGTGCCGGCCGGGGTGCTGCACGACGTCGAGCAGCAGGTCAACGAGGTGCTGATGAACGACCTCGACGTGCGCGCGTTCATCACGTCCCTGGCGGAGGCGCGCAAGCTCGGCGCGATGGCGCTCTTCGGGGAGAAGTACGGCAACGAGGTTCGGGTCGTCGAGGTCGGCGACTACGCCCGTGAGCTGTGCGGCGGTACGCACGCGTCCCGCTCCGGCCAGCTGGGCCTGGTCAAGATTCTGAGCGAGTCGTCGATCGGGTCCGGCGTGCGCCGGGTCGAGGCGCTGGTCGGCATGGACGCGTTCGGCTACCTGGCGCGCGAGCACCTGCTGGTGAGCCGGCTCGCGGAGCTCTACCGGGTGCCGAACGATCAGGTGGCCGACCGGGTCGAGCAGACCGTGGCGCAGTTGCGCGACGCGGAGAAGGAGCTCGAGAAGCTGCGGGCCCAGCTCGTCCTGGCGAACGTCGGCGCGCTCGTCGCCGACGCGCGCGACATCGGCGGCGTCGGGTACGTGGGCATCGAGGCGCCGGAGGGCGCGAGCGCGAACGACGTGCGGACGCTCGCCCAGGAGATCCGCGGCCGGATGCCGGCCGACCGGCCGGGCGTCGTGGCGGTGACCGCGCGCGCCGGCGGCAAGGCGTCCCTGGTGGTGGCGACGAACCCGGCCGCCCGTGACCGGGGTCTGTCGGCGGCGGCCCTCGTGAAGGGCGCGCTGTCCGGGCGCGGCGGCGGTAGCCCCGAGCTCGCCCAGGGTGGTGGCGTGCCGGCCGGCGACGCGCCGTCGCTGCTGGCTGCGGTGGAGAAGGCGATTGCTAGTTCGTAGCGCCGGAGCTTGGACGCTTAGACCGGCCATAGACGGGCTGAGCGTCCAAGATCTCGGAGGGAGTCGGTCGTGATCCGTGGCCGGCGTATCGGCGTTGACGTGGGCTCCGTACGGATCGGCGTGGCGGTCTCCGACCCTGACGGAATCCTGGCGACGCCAGTCGCAACAGTGCCTCGCGATGTCACGAAGCGTGATGAACTTCCGTCTGATTTGGTGGAGATCGCCCGCATTGTGGCTGAATACGAGGCCGTCGAGGTTATCGTCGGGCTGCCGGTCAACTTGGCCGGCAAGGAAGGTCCGGCAGCCGCTGCCATCAGGCAATACGCGGAAGGTCTGAAGGCGGTGGTCGATCCCGTGCCGGTGGTGTTCACCGACGAGAGGATGTCCACCGTGACGGCGACGCGTAGGCTGTCCGAGCGAGGCGTACGGGGCAAGCGTCAGCGGGCGGTCGTCGACCAGGCTGCCGCCACGGAGATCCTGCAGACCTGGCTCGACTCACAGCGGAGGCGAACCTGATGTTGGACGAGCTCGAACTCGCCTTCGAGGAGCATGATCGCGAGCGCGGGCGGCATCGGCGCTCGGCAATGCGTCGCAGGAAAGAAAGCGACGGGAGCCTACCCAAGCGGCGCAGCCGGAGCCTCCTCGCGCTAGCGCTGACCTTCGTCCTCCTGGGCGTCCTCGGGGCCGGCGGCTGGTACGGGTACGGCATGGTCAAGAGCTTCTTCGTCGCCCCCGACTACACGGGCGCCGGCGCCGGCCAGGTCGAGATCCAGGTGCGCAACGGCGAGTCCGCCACCGACATCGCCCAGACCCTCTTCGACGCCGGCGTCGTGAAGAGCGCCGGGGCGTTCGTCGAGGCGGCGAAGGCCGATCCGCGCGGGGACCAGATCCAGCCGGGCACCTACCAGCTTCGCAAGCAGATGCGGGCCAAGGACGCCCTGGCGCTGCTGCTGGGCAGCGACAGCAAGCTGGTCACCAAGGTCACGATCCGCGAGGGCCTGACGACCCTCGCCACGTACCAGGAGCTGTCGAAGGCCACCAAGATCCCGGTGGACCAGTTCCAGGCCGCAGCCCAGGACCCGGTCGCGCTCGGCGTGCCGGACTTCTGGTTCAACCGCTCCGACGGTAAGCCGGCCACCAAGAGCGTCGAAGGATTCCTGTTCCCCGACACCTACCAGTTCGACCCCGGGGTGACCGCCAAGCAGATCCTCACGAAGATGGTCGCCAACTTCCTGCGGGTCGCTCAGACGAACAGCATCGTGGACACCGCCCAGGCCAAGCAGATCTCGCCGCACGAGGCGCTCGTGACCGCCTCGCTGGTGCAGGCCGAGGCGGGCAACGCCGCCGACATGCCGAAGGTGGCGCGGGTGGTCTACAACCGGCTCAACCACAAGCCGAACGCGATGCCCCTGGAGTTCGACTCGGCCACCAACTACTGGCGCGAACTGCACGGCCAGGAGCGCAAGCACAACCTGAACAGCGCGGAGCTCAACGACCCGAACAACCCGTATCGCACCTACGGGGTGACCGGGTTGCCGCCGGGGCCGATCAGCAACCCCGGCAAGGAGGCGCTCCTTGCCGCGCTCAACCCGAGCGCCGGTCCGTGGCTGTACTTCGTGCGCATCGACAAGGCCGGAAACTCGGCGTTCGCCGACAACCTGCCCGAACACGAGCGCAACATCGCGACGGCACAGAAGAACGGCGCGTACTGACATGTCCATGCGCCGCGCCGCCGTGCTCGGCAAGCCGATCGCCCACTCGCTGTCGCCGGTGATTCACAACGCCGGGTACGCGGCGGCCGGCCTGTCGGCCTGGAGCTACACGGCGATCGAATGTGTCGAGTCCGAACTGGCCGACCTCGTCGCCGGGCTCGGCCCGGAGTGGGCCGGCCTGTCGCTGACCATGCCACTCAAGGAGGCGGCCCTCACGGTGGCCGAGGCCGTCTCGCCGGTCGCGGCCGCGATCGGTGCGGCTAACACCCTGGTACGCGGGGAGCGCGGCTGGCACGCCGACAACACGGACGCGCCGGGAATGGTCGCCGCCCTCGCCCCGGCCGGCGTCACGGCCGCGGCCGAGGTGGCCGTGCTCGGCGCCGGTGGGACGGCGCGCGCCGCCCTCGCCGCCGCCCGGGACCTGGGTGCGCGGGTCACCGTGTACGCGCGGCGCCGCGCGGCGATCGCCCGGTTGGAGCCGGTGGCCGAGGCGCTCGGCGTGGAGCTGACCGGGGCCGACTGGGTCGAGGCCGCGAAGTGCGCCGATGCGGAGGTCGTCATCTCCACGGTGCCCAAGGGTGCCGCTGACGGCCTGGCCGAGGAGGTCAGGTGGCGGCCCGGGTCGGTGTTGTTCGATGCCCTGTACGACCCGTGGCCGACTCCGCTCGCCGCGGCGGCAGCGGCCGCGGGCTGTCCGGTGGTGTCCGGGCTCGACCTGCTGCTGGCCCAGGCCGTCCTCCAGTTCGAGCGCTTCACGGGCCGGCCCGCGCCCGTCGAATCGATGCGCGCGGCTCTGATCGCCGCCCGGTCCTGACGTAGCGGAATCGCTGGCCGTCATTTTTGCTGGCCAAACGGGTGATAGTGTTTGTCGTCCGAACGGCCGAGTGTTGAGGTTCGCTGCGTCACGTGTGGACAGGGCCGTATGACGTGACCCTGGAGGTTGCATGGCGCTGAACGCGCAGACCGGTAAGACGTTCGACGCGTTGCTGTCCGCGAACGGTGACCGCCTGGTCGACCGCTGGACCGAGCGGGTGGCCCAAACGCTGCGCGGCAGGCTGACCGAGACCGAGCTGCGCCGGCAGATTCTCGAGTTGCACTCCGCCTTGCGGGCAGCTGTCGGCGAGGGCACGTTCGACCTGCCCAGCGAGGGCTCCGCGGAGCTGCGCGCCCTGCTCGGCGAGCTTTCGCGCGAGCGGGCGCGGCGCGGGTTCAGTCCCAGCGAGACGGCGATCAGCGTCTTCGCCCTGAAAGACGCGCTCATCGAGGTGTTCGACTTCGGCGACGGCGATGCCGAGGCGCTGCGTGAGCTGATCGCATTCACCCAGGTGATCGACCAGTTGGGCCTCTACACCTTCGAGACATACGCCCGGGCCCGGGAGGAGTTGATCTCCGGGCAGGGCGAGCAGTTGCTGGAGCTGTCCACCCCGGTGGTCAAGCTGTGGGCGGGCGTCGTGGCGGTGCCGCTGGTCGGCACGCTCGACTCGGCCCGGGCACAGGTCGTCATGGAGAAGCTGCTGCAGAGCCTGGTCGACACCGAATCGACGTACGCGATCATCGACATCACCGGGGTCCCGGCCGTCGACACGCAGGTTGCCCAGCACATCCTCAAGACGGTCGTCGCCGCCCGCCTCATGGGTGCCGAGTGCGTGATCTCGGGTATCCGGCCGCAGATCGCACAGACCATCGTGGCGCTGGGGATCGAGTTCGGCGACATCACGACCAAGGCGAGCCTGGCCGACGCGCTGGTGCACGCGATGCGCGCCAACGGCGTCGACATCGTCAGGCGCACCCCTCGCGAGGAGTCCTGATGGACCGGGTGCCGATTCTCAAGATCGGCGATGTCCTGCTGGTCTCCATCCAGGTCGACCTGGAGGACAAGACGGCGATCCAGCTGCAGGAGGACGTCGCCGATCGGATCGTGGCGAGTGGAGCGCACGGTGTGATCATCGACATCACCGGGCTCGACATCGTCGATTCGTTCGTGGGGCGCATGCTGTCGAGCATCGCGGCCATCTCGCGGGTCCTCGGCGCCGACACCGTGGTGGTGGGCATGCGCCCCGCGGTCGCGATCACCCTCGTCGAGCTGGGGCTGTCGCTGGAGGGGATACAGACCGCGCTGAACGTCGAGCGCGGCATGCGCATCCTGGCGGAGGCCCGCCAGGGCCCGCGCCTGCACCGGGACGAGCGCGGGTCCACCGCCGAGGCTGCGGCACCGCGGTGACGACCGTCAGCGAGCGCGGTGGCGCGCCGGTGGAGCGGACCGAGCTGAGGGAGATCCTGCTTATCGCGGCCGACGAGGACGTCGTGCACGTGCGCCAGCTTGTTCGCAAGGCGGCCGTCGCGGCGAAGCTGTCCCTGGTCGACCAGACGAAGCTGGTCACGGCGGCGAGTGAACTGGCCCGCAACACCCTCGCGTACGGTGGTGGTGGCCAGGTGACCGTGGAGGTCGTCGACGACGGGCGGCGGGTGGGCGTACGCGCCGAGTTCGTCGACGAAGGGCCCGGCATCCCCGACATCGGCCGCGCGATGTCGGACGGCTACACCACCGGTGGTGGCCTCGGGCTGGGGCTGGGCGGAGCGCGCCGACTGGTGGACGAGTTCGAACTCGACACGAAGGTCTCGCTGGGTACCCGCGTCACGGTGACGAAGTGGGCCCGGTGAGCCTCGCCCTACCCGTCGTGGCGGACGTTGCGTGGTTTCGCGTCGACGACGCGGGCGCCGCGGGGACGGTACGGCGGGCCGCGTCGGCGCTGGGCGCCCGGCTGGGCCTTTCGGACGAGCGCGTCGGTGAGCTGGCGATCCTTGCTGCCGAACTGGCCAGCAACCTGTACAAGCACGCCGAGGCCGGCCAGGTGCTGCTGCGGTCGCTGCGGCGCGGCGACGACGCAGGCGTGGGGATCGTCGCGCTGGACGCCGGCCCCGGCATGGCCAACGCCGAGCTGTCCCGGGTCGATGGCCATTCCACCACCGGCACCCTGGGCATCGGGCTGGGCGCCATCGGGCGGCTGGCCACGTCGTCGGACCTGTACTCGCTGCCCGGCCGGGGCACCGTGGTGACCGCCGAGGTCTGGGCGGCGAAGGTACGCGGGGAGACCGCCGCTGTCGACGGGCTGAGCCGGCCGATGAGCGGCGAGTCGGTCAGCGGTGACGCCTGGTCGACCCGGCTCGTCGAGCGGCTGCAGGTCATGGTCTGTGACGGGCTGGGGCACGGCCCGCTGGCTGCCCATGCGTCCCAGACCGCCGTGACGGCGTTCCGCGAGGGGCCGGCGGGCGGGCCGGTCGCGGTGGTGGAGCACCTGCACAGCAACCTGGGCCGGACGCGGGGCGGCGCGCTGGCGGTGGCTGAGTTCGATCCGGACGCGGGGACGCTGCGCTTCGCCGGGCTGGGCAACATCGCCGGCCACCTGGTACGCCCGGGCGGTGCCGCGCTTGAGCGGACCGGCCTGGTTTCGCTGCCCGGCATCGCGGGTCACCAGCGGCGGACGGTGCGCGAATTCACGTACCCGGTCGAGCCGGGAGACCTGGTCGTGCTGCACTCCGACGGGGTCACCGACAAATGGCGGCTGGGCGAATACCCGGGCCTGGCCATGCACACCCCACTCGCCATCGCGGCCACCCTGCTGCGCGACGCTGGAGTACGCCGCGACGACGCGACGGTGGTGGTCGTAAGGGTGCCGTCCACGTCGAGGTGAGCCGAGGGGTGACCATCGACCGCCAATCTAGGATCATGGGAGGCATGGACGGGGTCGAGCACCAGCGCGACGAGCTGACGGAGCGCATTGCTGACGGGATGTCGCGCATCACCGAGCTGGATCAGGCCCACCAGGCCATGGCGGCGCGGTACGCCCAGCTGTCCCATGAGCTGGCGGAGACCAACCGCGGCGTGGTGGCGCTCTATGCCGAGCTGGACGAGCAGTCGCGCCGGCTCGCCGCGCTCGCAGAGACGACCCTCGAGGTGAACCAGGCCGCGACGTACGGCGACCTACTCGAGGCCGCTGTGGCCGGTGCGGCCCGGATGTTCGGTGCCCCGGCCCTGGCCAGCGCGTGCCGCCCCGATGGGGCGCGGCTCGTCGCGGTCGCTCGAGCCGACGGTGCGCCGCCCTCGGCCGGCCCGTGGACCGGGCCACCGCCGCCGGGAATCGCAAACACCAAGGTGGGAGCGGTCATCCGCAGCGAACTGGCCGCCCGCTGGGCGACCCTGCTGCCTGACCTGCCGGGCGAGGCGGTGTCCGTGGCGGCGGTCCGGGTACGCGAAACCCGGCCGCCGGGCTTCATCGCGGTCGGGGTCAGTGACCTGGACGGCGACGACGCCCACGTGCTGCGCCAACTCGCCCAGGCGATGGCGCTCGCGATCGAGGCGATGCGGGTACACGACGAGGAGCGGCAGGTCGCGCTCACCGTTCAGCGGAGCCTGCTGCCCCGTGAGCTTCCGGAGACGCCCGGCTTCGACGTCAGCGTGCGGTACGTGCCGGCCAGCTCGCAGGCCGAGATCGGCGGGGACTTCTACGAACTGGCGATGATCGACGGTCAGCTCGTCGTGGCGATCGGCGATGTCGTCGGCCACTCGCTGCACGCGGCGACCGTGATGGGCGAACTGCGGCACGCGCTCCGGGCGTACGTCATCGAGGGGCACGGCCCGGCGGCGGTGCTGTGGCAGCTGAACCGGCTCATGGTGCGGCTGCTCCCCGACGAGATCGCGACGGTCTGCCTGCTGACGGTCGATCAGGGCACGGGCCGGGTCAGGGCGGCCAACGGGGGCCACCTGCCGCCGTTGGTGATCTTCGACGGTAAGGCGCAGCCGGTCGAGGTGGCCGGGCCGCTGCTGGGCGTCGAGGTCGACCGGCCCGACGATGTCGTGTTCGATCTGCCCTCCGGCGCGATCCTGGTGCTGCTCACCGACGGTCTCGTGGAGCGCTACGACCGGTCGTTCGACGCGGGCTTGGGCCTCGTCCTCGACGCCGCGACCGCGGTCGCGGACGATCTGGAGGCGTTCGCCGACCGGCTGCTCGCAGCCGCGGACGCTGAGACCAGCGAGGACGACATCGCGCTGGTGGTGCTCCGGCGCCGGTGATCTTCCCCTCTTCCTGAGGAGGGCGCCCCCGTCACGGAATCGACCGGAAGAGGGACGCCCTCCTCAGGCAGCGGGCGCATTAGCTGGGATCGGACGCAGGTCCGGTTGTGCGACGTGTCAAACTGTGACCCGTGCTGCGCTGGTTGACCGCTGGAGAATCACATGGCCCGGCGCTCGTGGCGATCCTGGAGGGTGTTCCCGCCGGGATCGCGGTGACGAGCGCTGAGATCGCCCACGAGCTGGGCCGCCGACGCCTGGGCTACGGCCGGGGCGCCCGGATGAGCTTCGAGCAGGACGAGGTCGAGTTCATCGGCGGCGTCCGGCACGGGCTCACCCAGGGCAGCCCGGTCGCCGTACAGGTCGGCAACACCGAGTGGCCCAAGTGGGAGAAGGTCATGTCGGCCGACCCGGTCGACCCCGAGGAGCTTGCGAGCATGGCCCGTAACGCTCCGCTGACCCGTCCCCGGCCCGGCCACGCCGACCTGGCCGGCATGCAGAAGTACGGCCACACCGACGCCCGGCCGATCCTGGAGCGCGCCAGCGCGCGGGAGACCGCCGCGCGGGTGGCCGTGGGTACCGTGGCCAAGTCCTTCCTGCGCCAGGCGCTCGGCATCGAGATCGTCTCGCACGTGGTCGAACTGGGCAGCGTCGCCGTCAAGCCGGGGCTGCAGCCGCGCCCCGAGGACGCCGAGCGCATCGACGCCGACCCGCTGCGCTGCCTGGACCCGGACGCCAGCGCGCGCATGGTCGAGGAGGTCGACGCGGCCAAGAAGGACGCCGACACCCTCGGCGGGATCGTGGAGGTGCTCGCGTACGGGGTGCCGCCGGGCCTGGGCAGCCACGTCCAGTGGGACCGCAAGCTGGACGCCCGCCTCGCGACCGCGCTCATGTCGATCCAGGCGATCAAGGGTGTCGAGATCGGTGACGCCTTTACCCAGGCCCGTTCGCGCGGGTCGGAGGCGCACGACGAGATCATCCCGACGGCCGACGGGGTCCGGCGGGTCACCGACCGGGCCGGCGGCCTGGAGGGTGGCATCACCAACGGCGAGCCGGTACGGGTACGCGCGGCGATGAAGCCCATCTCCTCGCTCAACCGGGCGCTGCAGACGGTGGACGTGACGACCGGCGAGCCGGCGACCGCGATCAACCAGCGTTCGGACGTGTGCGCGGTGCCCGCCGCGGCCGTGGTCGCCGAGGCGATGGTCGCGCTGGTTCTCGCCGAGGCGGCGCTGGAGAAGTTCGGCGGCGACTCGGTGGCCGAGATCCAGCGCAACCTGCGCGGCTACCTCGACAACCTGGTGATCCGGTGACCGCTCCGGTCTGCGTGCTCGTCGGGCCGCCCGGCGCCGGCAAGACCACGGTCGGCCAGCTGGTCGCGGCCGCGCTCGGCGTGCCGTTCACCGATGCCGACGCGGAGATCGAGGCCGTCGCGGGCAAGCCGATCCCCGAGATCTTCATCGACGACGGCGAGGAGCACTTCCGGACCCTGGAGCGGTCGGCCGTGGCGACGGCGCTCGGCACCTTCACCGGTGTCCTGGCCCTCGGCGGCGGGGCGATCCTGGCCGAGGAGACCCGCGAGCGGCTGGCCGGGCACACCGTGGTGTACCTGTCGGTCGAGCTGGCGGACGCGGCGAAGCGCGTCGGGCTCGGCGCCGGCCGTCCCCTCCTGGCCCTGAACCCGCGCGCGACGCTCAAGCACCTGCTCGACCAGCGCCGCCCGCTGTACGAGGAGGTCGCCACGATCGTGGTGGCCACCGACGGCCGCACTCCCGAGGAGGTCGCGGCCGAGGTCACGACCGCGCTGAGGAAGCCCATCCGATGAGCCAGCCCACCGTCATCGAGGTTGCCGGCGACCAGCCCTACCGGGTGCTGGTCGGCCGCGACCTGCTCGGCCACCTGCCCCCGCTGCTGGAGGGCGCCGCCCAGGTTGCGGTGCTGTTCGCGGCGCCGCTGCGGGCGTACGCCGACCGGATCGCCGACGCGCTGCGGGCGGCCGGGATGGCCCCGCTGCCGATCGAGGTTCCCGACGCCGAGGAGGGGAAGGCGATCGAGGTCGCAGCCCGGTGCTGGGACGCGCTCGGCGGGGCGGGCTTCACGCGTACCGATGCGGTTGTCGGCGTCGGCGGGGGAGCCGTGACCGACCTGGCCGGCTTCGTCGCCGCCTGCTGGCTGCGCGGGGTACGCGTGGTGCAGGTGCCGACCAGCCTGCTCGGCATGGTCGACGCCGCGGTCGGCGGGAAGACCGGGGTCAACACCGCAGCCGGTAAGAATCTGGTCGGGGCGTTCCACCCGCCGGCGGGGGTGCTGTGCGACCTGTCGTCCCTCGACACGCTGCCGGCCGACGATCTGCGGGCCGGACTCGCCGAGGTGATCAAGTGCGGGTTCATCGCGGACCCGGCGATTTTGGATATCGTCGAGGCCGACCCGGCCGCGGCGACCGACCCGGGCAGCGCGGCCCTGCGTGACCTGGTCGAGCGGGCCGTCCGGGTGAAGGCCCGGGTAGTCGGGGAGGACCTGCGCGAATCGGGGCTGCGGGAGATCCTCAACTACGGTCACACGCTGGGCCACGCGATCGAGAAGCTCGAGGGGTACCGCTGGAAGCACGGCCACGCCGTCTCCGTCGGCCTGGTCTACGCGGCGGCGCTGGCGCGCCTGGCCGGCCGGCTCGACGAGGCCACCGAGGCCCGGCACGAGCGGGTGCTGAGCTCGGTCGGGTTGCCGGTGTCCTACCACGCCGAGGCGTGGCCCGACCTGCACGCGGCGATGCGCGTGGACAAGAAGGCGCGGGGGGCCCGGCTGCGCTTCGTCGTGCTGGACGCCCTCGCTCAGCCCTCCATTCTGGATTCGCCGTCGGATGAATTGCTGCGCGCCGCTTACTCGGAGGTGTCCGCGTGAAGGTTTACGTGTTGAACGGGCCCAACCTCGGGCGCCTGGGCACCCGTCAACCGGAGGTTTACGGGTCGACCACGCACGCCGACCTGGCCGAACTGTGCGCACGGGTCGGCAAGGAGCGGGGACTCGACGTCGAGGTGCGCCAGACCGACGCCGAGCACGAGATGCTGGGTTGGCTGCACGCGGCCGCCGACGAGGGCGCTGCGGTGGTGCTCAACCCCGGCGCCTGGTCGCACTACTCGTACGCGCTGCGCGACGCCTGCGCCCTGCTGCGCGGCCCGCTCGTCGAGGTGCACATCTCCAACATCCACGCCCGCGAGGAGTTCCGGCACCACTCGGTGGTGTCCGCCGTCGCCACCGGGGTGATCTGCGGACTCGGCATCGACGGGTACCGGCTGGCGCTGGATCACGTGGCCGCTCGGACGGCCTCCGAGGCGTAGCAGTACGAGCGCGACGGCAACGCTGACCGCGCCCGCCGCCATCTCGGCCGGACTGAGATTGCCGTCCGGCATCAGGATGCACCGAGCCGCGACCACCACGGCCGCCGCAGCGGGCAGCGCGCCACAACCGGTGCCTCCGAGCGCCAGCAGGACCGACCCGGCGACGCCTAGCGGTCGGTACGTCGTCATCCGCACCGCGACACGCTGGCAGCATCTGGTGGCCTGGCGGCAATGCGGCGGTGTCGTCTTCGGGCCGACATCTTGGATATGCAGGTCACGCGGCGGGACTAGCGTGAGGATGGGTAGCAGGACAGGCGATCTGGGACCCATCGACGAGTGATCGGCCTCGAGCCGGTACACTTCTTCGGTTCAGTAGACAGCCGGAGACGGAGACGCGCGTACGTATGGCCACCACGAATGACCTCAAGAACGGCCTGGTCCTCAACCTCGACGGCGAACTCTGGTCCGTCGTGGAGTTCCAGCACGTCAAGCCCGGCAAGGGCGGCGCGTTCGTGCGGACCACGCTGAAGAACGTCCTCTCCGGCAAGGTCGTCGACCGCACCTTCAACGCGGGTACCAAGGTCGACACCGCGACCGTCGACAAGCGGACGATGCAGTACCTGTACGCCGACGGCGACGACTTCGTCTTCATGGACCTCGACACCTACGACCAGATCCCGGTGTCCGGCGCGACCGTCGGCGACGCGGCGAAGTACCTGCTGCCCGAGGCCGAGGCGACCGTGGCCACCCACGAGGGCGTGCCGCTGTACGTCGAACTGCCGACGAGCGTGGTCCTGGAAGTCACCTACACCGAGCCCGGCCTGCAGGGTGACCGTTCGACCGGAGGCAACAAGCCGGCGACCGTGGAGACCGGCGCGACGGTGGCGGTGCCGCTGTTCATCTCGACCGGCGAGAAGATCAAGGTCGACACCCGCGACGGACGTTACCTCGGACGGGCGTGAGTTCGCAGTGAGTAAACCACGCGGCAAGAGCTTCACCGGCGACGTCACGTCGACGATGTCGTCGCGCCGCAAGGCCCGTAAGCGCGCGCTGGACGTGCTGTACGAGGCCGACGTCCGCCAGGCGCCGATCACCGACGTGCTGGAGGCCTACGTCGAGCGGCTGCCCGAGCCCAAGCCGGAGCAGCTCGACTACACGGTGGCCCTGGCGAACGGGGTGGCCGGGCAGCGAGACCGCGTCGACGAACTCATCGCCAGCTACGCCGAGGGGTGGACCCTCGACCGCATGCCGGTCGTCGACCGCAACCTCGCCCGCATCGCCGTCTACGAGCTGATGTTCCGCGACGAGATCGACGACGCCGTCGCGATCACCGAGGCGGTCGAGCTGGCGAAGGCGCTGTCTACCGAAGATTCGCCCCGCTTCCTCAACGGTGTGCTCGGGCGGATCGCCGAGTACACCAACCGCTGAAGCCCGTCATAACGATCGAGGGAAGTGGCACCGGCCACTTCCCTCGATCGTTATGACGGGTGAGTCAGGAGTTGAACAGGCTGCGCGGGTCGGCAACGGTCACGCCAGCCTCGGTCAGCCGCTCTACCAGGCCGGACGGGGACGAGTCGTAGACGATGGCGAGCGCCCGGAGGTCGTCGGCCCGGATCGACAGCACCCGGCCGTTGTAGTCGCCGCGCTGCTGCTGGATCGCACGCGCGTACCGGGCGACGTAGGCCAGGTCGTCGCTGGTCTGGTCGTACAGCTTCTCCAGGTCCAGGACGATCTTGTTGGTGGGCTCGTGGCGCACGCCGCTGCCTTCGGGCAGCAGTTCGGCCACCGGTACCCGGTAGAATTCGGCGAGCTCGGCGAGGCGCGAGACGGTCACGGCACGGTCGCCGCGCTCGTACGAGCCGACCACGACGGCCTTCCAGCGCCCGGCCGACTTCTCCTCGACGCCCTGCAGGGAGAGGCCCTGCTGCTGGCGGATGGAGCGCAGGCGGGCACCAAGGGATTTGGCGTACTCAGACGGCATACGGACACTCCCAGTCACTGGCCCGAGGGTTCTCCCGAGCAATCGCTACGGAGCGTGACCGTAATCGGGTTGTGAGATGTGGTCAAGTACTCGTGACCCTTCCGTATCCCTGGTCAGGCGGGTTGCTAGGCTGTGTGACGGCCTGACGTCCTTTAACGACCCGTCCAGTGAGGCGGGGAAGGGGGTCCATTTTGACGTATCCATCGTCCGGTCCGCAGACCGGCGCCGACGCATCGAAGAGCGCTATTTCCCCTGGTACAGGTGGTGTAGCGCCGGGTGGCCCGACAGCCGCCCCCGGGGATGGCGCGCCGACGCCTCCGCAGTTCTCATCGGCATCCGCACCGTCGAAGCCGTCACCCTCCGACGACAAGGCATCCTCCGACGGGCCAGCGAAGACGATCCTTTCCGCTGCCGACATCGTCCGAGTGGTTGACCGGATCGCGCACCAGATTCTGGAGAAGACGTCCGGCGCCGCCGACACGATCCTGCTCGGCGTACCGACCCGTGGCGTCCCGCTCGCCCACCGGCTCGCTGCGCGCATCCACGCCTTCGAGGGTGTCGCCGTGCCCGTCGGTGCGCTCGACGTCACCCTTTACCGCGACGACCTGCGGCTACGCGGCGCCCGAGCGCTCGGGCGCACCGAGTTGCCGCCCGGCGGCGTCGACGGGCGGCGGGTGATCCTCATCGACGACGTCCTGTTCTCCGGCCGTACCGTCCGGGCCGCTCTCGATGCGCTCGGTGACCTCGGCCGTCCACGCTCCGTGCAGTTGGCCGTACTGGTCGACCGTGGTCACCGAGAGTTGCCGATCCGTGCCGACTACGTGGGCAAGAACATCCCCACGGCGCTGGCCGAGAAGGTACGGGTCTCGCTGACGGAGACCGACGGCGCCGACGAGGTACGACTGCTGGGAGGTGCCGCATGATCCGGCACCTGCTGTCTGCCGGGGACCTCGACGCGGCGACCGCCACGCTGGTCCTCGACACCGCCCAGGAGATGGCCTCGCTCGCCGACCGGGAGGTCAAGAAGCTGCCGACGCTGCGCGGCCGTACCGTGGTCAACCTCTTCTACGAGGACTCCACCCGTACCCGGATCTCGTTCGAGGCGGCGGCCAAGCGACTGAGCGCCGACGTGATCAACTTCTCGGCCAAGGGCTCCAGCGTGTCCAAGGGGGAGAGCCTCAAGGACACCGCCCTCACACTGCAGGCGATGGGCGCCGACGCGGTCGTGATCCGCCACTCGGCCTCCGGCGCGCCGCACCGGCTCGCCAACTGGATCGACGGCACCGTGGTCAACGCCGGCGACGGCACGCACGAGCACCCGACGCAGGCGCTGCTCGACGCGTACACGATGCGCTCGCGCCTCGGCCGCCTGTCCGGCCTCAACGTCGCGATCGTCGGCGACGTGTTGCACAGCCGGGTCGCCCGCTCCAACGTCCTGTTGCTGCACACCCTCGGCGCCAAGGTGACCCTGGTCGCGCCGCCGACGCTGCTGCCGGTCGGGGTGGATGCGTGGCCGGCGGAGACCAGCTACCACCTCGACTCCGTGCTGCCCGACGCGGACGTGGTGATGATGCTGCGCGTGCAGCGGGAGCGGATGGACCAGGCGTACTTCCCGTCGGCCCGCGAGTACTCCCGCCGCTACGGGCTGGACGGCGCCCGGATGCGCCGGCTGCCCGAGCACGCCATCGTCATGCACCCGGGCCCGATGAACCGGGGCATGGAGATCACTCCGGAGGTCGCGGACTCCCCGCGCTCCACCATCGTCGAGCAGGTCGCCAACGGCGTGAGCGTCCGGATGGCCGTGCTCTACCTGTTGCTGGGGGGCAAGGTATGACCACCTACCTGATCAAGGGTGCCCGGATCCTCGGCGGCGAGCCCACGGACCTCCTCATCCGCGACGGGGTCGTTGCCGAAATGGGCAGCGGCCTGTCCGCCGCCGGGGCGCGGGTCGTCGACGCCGACGGCCTCGTCGCCCTGCCGGGCCTGGTGGACCTGCACACCCACCTGCGCGAGCCGGGCCGCGAGGACGCCGAGACGGTCGAGACCGGCTCCCGCGCGGCGGCGCTGGGCGGGTACACCGCCGTCTGCGCGATGGCGAACACCTCGCCGGTCGCCGACACGGCGGGCGTGGTCGAGCAGGTCTGGCGGCTGGGCCGGGAGGCCGGGCTGGTTGACGTGCAGCCGATCGGCGCCGTGACCGTCGGCCTGAACGGCGAGCAGCTCGCCGAGCTCGGGGCGATGGCGGACTCGGCCGCCCGCGTACGGATCTTCTCCGACGACGGCTTCTGCGTCGCCGACCCCCGGCTGATGCGCCGGGCACTGGAGTACGTGAAGGCGTTCGACGGGGTGATCGCGCAGCACGCCGAGGAGCCGCGGCTGACCGTAGGCGCGCAGATGCACGAGGGCGAGGTCGCCGCCCGGCTGGGCATGACCGGCTGGCCGGCGGTGGCCGAGGAATCGATCATCGCCCGGGACGTGCTGCTCGCCGAGCACGTCGGCGCGCGGCTGCACGTGTGCCACGTGTCGACCGCCGGCAGCGTCGGGATCCTGCGCTGGGCCAAGGAGCGGGGCATCCGCGTCACCGCCGAGGTCACGCCGCACCACCTGCTGCTCACCGATGAGCGGGCGACCTCGTACGACCCCGTCTACAAGGTCAACCCGCCACTTCGGACGGCGGCGGACGTCGCCGCGCTGCGGGCCGCCCTCGTCGAGGGGGTCGTCGACATCGTGGCGACCGACCACGCGCCGCACGCGGTGGAGGACAAGGAGTGCGAGTGGGCTTACGCACGTCCGGGAATGCTCGGCCTGGAGACGGCGCTGTCGATTGTGATCGACACAGCACTGGACCAGCTCGGCTGGGACGGGATCGCGCAGCGGATGTCGCGTACGCCCGCCCGCATCGCCGGCCTGACCGAGCACGGCCTGGACCCGGCGGTCGGTGTGCCCGCCAACTTCACCCTGGTCGACCCGGCGGCCCGCTGGACCGTCGAGCCGGCCGACCTGGCCAGCCGCAGCCGCAACACCCCGTACGCGGAGACGACTCTCCCGGCCCGGGTGGTCGCGACGTTCCTGCGCGGCGAGCCGACGGTTCTCGATGGAAAGGCAACTAAATGACGAGACGGCGCAGCGCGGTGCTGGTCCTGGAGGACGGCACGACATTCAGGGGCGAGGCGTACGGCGCCATCGGCGAGACGTTCGGTGAGGCCGTCTTCTCCACCGGCATGACCGGCTACCAGGAGACGCTGACCGACCCGTCCTACCACCGGCAGGTCGTCGTCATGACCGCCCCGCACGTGGGCAACACCGGCGTCAACACCGAGGACGACGAGTCGGACAAGATCTGGGTCGCCGGGTACGTCGTCCGCGACCCGTCGCGCAGCTACTCCAACTGGCGCGCCGGTGGCGGCCTGGAGGAGCGGCTCGCGGCCGAGGGCGTCGTCGGCATCTGCGACCTCGACACCCGGGCGCTCACCCGGCACCTGCGCGAGCGCGGCGCGATGCGGGTGGGGATCTCCAGCGTGGACGACGACGTCGCGGGGGTCCTTTCGCGGGTGCGCCAGTCGCCGGAGATGGCCGGCGCCGACCTGGTCGCCGACGTGACCACGGCCAAGCCGTACACGGTGACCGCTTCAGGGGAGCACCGGCTCACCGTCGCCGCGATCGACCTGGGCATCAAGCGCAACACCCCGCGCCGGATGGCCGCCCGCGGCATCACCACGCACGTCCTGCCGGCCACCTCGACCGTCGAGGACGTCCTCGCCACCGGCGCCGACGCGGTGTTCCTCTCCAACGGCCCCGGCGACCCGGCCACCGCCGACCCGCAGGTCGCGCTGACCCGGTCGCTGCTGGAGCGGCAGGTGCCGCTGTTCGGCATCTGCTTCGGCAACCAGATCCTCGGCCGGGCGCTCGGCCTGGGAACGTTCAAGCTCAAGTACGGCCACCGCGGCATCAACCAGCCGGTGCTCGACCGGACCACCGGCAAGGTCGAGGTGACCGCGCACAACCACGGGTTCGCCGTGGACGCGCCCCTGGACGCGAAGGTCGACACGGCCTTCGGCGCGGCTGAGGTCAGCCACGTCTGCCTCAACGACAACGTGGTGGAGGGGCTCCGACTCCTGGACGCGCCGGCCTTCTCGGTGCAGTACCACCCTGAGGCTGCGGCGGGCCCACACGACGCCGACTACCTGTTCGACCGCCTCCTGGAATTGGTGAAGCGTGCCTAAGCGGACCGATATCAAGCACGTCCTGGTCATCGGGTCCGGCCCGATCGTCATCGGCCAGGCCTGCGAGTTCGACTACTCGGGCACTCAGGCCTGCCGGGTGCTGCGCGCCGAGGGGCTGCGGGTCACGCTCGTCAACTCCAACCCGGCGACGATCATGACCGACCCCGAGTACGCGGACGCCACGTACGTGGAACCGATCACGCCCGAGTTCGTCGAGCTGGTGATCGCGCGCGAACGGCCGGATGCGCTCCTTCCGACCCTGGGCGGCCAGACCGCGCTCAACACCGCCGTCGCGCTGCACGAGTCGGGCGTACTGGAGAAGTACGGCGTCGAGCTGATCGGCGCGAACATCGACGCCATCCGCCGCGGCGAGGACCGCCAGCTGTTCAAGGACATCGTCGCAAAAGCCGGTGCTCGCATCGGCTTCAGTGATGCAGCCGGCGGGGACCTTGTTCCTCGTAGCCGGGTCTGCCACTCCATGGACGAGGTGCGCGCGACCGTGGCCGAGCTCGGCCTGCCGGTCGTCATCCGGCCGTCGTTCACGATGGGTGGCCTCGGCTCGGGCATGGCGCACACCGACGACGACCTGGAGCGGATCGCCGGGACCGGCCTGGCCGCCTCGCCGGTGCACGAGGTCCTCATCGAGGAGAGCGTGCTCGGCTGGAAGGAGTACGAGCTGGAGCTGATGCGCGACCGCAACGACAACGTGGTCGTGGTCTGCTCCATCGAGAACGTCGACGCGATGGGTGTGCACACCGGTGACTCGGTCACCGTCGCGCCGGCCATGACGCTCACCGACCGGGAGTACCAGCAGCTGCGCGACCTGGGCATCGCGGTGCTGCGCGAGGTCGGCGTCGACACCGGCGGCTGCAACATCCAGTTCGCGGTCAATCCCGACAACGGGCGTCTCGTCGTCATCGAGATGAACCCCCGGGTGTCGCGCTCGTCGGCGCTCGCCTCGAAGGCGACCGGCTTCCCGATCGCGAAGATCGCCGCGAAGCTGGCCATCGGGTACACCCTCGACGAGATCCCCAACGACATTACCCGGGAGACCCCGGCGGCGTTCGAGCCGACGCTCGACTACGTCGTGGTGAAGATCCCGCGGTTCGCGTTCGAGAAGTTCCCGGGCGCCGACCCCGAGCTGACCACGACGATGAAGTCGGTCGGCGAGGCCATGGCGCTGGGCCGCAACTTCACCGAGGCGCTGGGCAAGGCCATGCGGTCGGTCGAGACCAAGGCGAGCGGCTTCTGGACCCAGCCGGACCCGGTGTTGACCATGCCGGCCGACGCCAGCGCCGACGCGCCTGCCGACCCGATGGCGGCGGCCCGAGCCGAGGTCCTGCGGCGGCTGCGGACGCCCCACGACGGGCGGCTGTACACAGTGGAGTGGGCGCTGCGGCTGGGCGTACCGGCCGCGGAGGTGTCCGAGGCCTCCGGGTTCGACCCGTGGTTCGTCGACCAGATCGCGTCGCTGGTGGACCTGCGGA
The DNA here is from genome assembly GCF_011947225.1 of Planosporangium flavigriseum. Taxonomy (GTDB): domain Bacteria; phylum Actinomycetota; class Actinomycetes; order Mycobacteriales; family Micromonosporaceae; genus Planosporangium; species Planosporangium flavigriseum. The sequence goes on from NZ_JAATVW010000012.1 coordinate 138,486, forward strand.
CCGAGATCGAGGCCGCGGCCGTCCTCGACGAGCCGCTGCTGCGCCGGGCCAAGCGTGCCGGGCTGTCGGACAAGCAGATCGCCGCGCTCCGGCCGGAGCTCGCCGGCGAGGACGGGGTGCGCGCGCTGCGCCACCGCCTCGGCCTGCGGCCGGTGTACAAGACGGTCGACACCTGCGCCGCCGAGTTCGCCGCGAAGACCCCGTACCACTACTCGTCGTACGACTTCGAGACCGAGGTCACCGGCTCCGACCGGCCGAAGGTGATGATCCTCGGCTCCGGCCCCAACCGGATCGGCCAGGGCATCGAGTTCGACTACTCGTGCGTACACGCGGTCCTGGCGCTGCGCGAGGCCGGCTACGAGACCGTGATGGTCAACTGCAACCCGGAGACGGTGTCGACCGACTACGACACCGCCGACCGGCTGTACTTCGAGCCGCTGACGTTCGAGGACGTGCTCGAGGTGTTCCGCGCCGAGGACTCGTCCGGCAAGGCGGCCGGCGGACCGGGCGTCGTCGGCGTGATCGTGCAGCTCGGCGGGCAGACCCCGCTCGGGCTCGCGCGCCGGCTGGCCGAGGCCGGGGTGCCGATCGTCGGTACCTCGCCGGAGTCGATCCACCTCGCGGAGGAGCGCGGCGCGTTCGGCAAGCTGCTCGACGAGGCCGGGCTGCGGTCGCCCGCGCACGGCACCGCGACCAGCTTCCCCGAGGCCAAGCGGATCGCCGACGAGATCGGGTACCCGGTCCTGGTCCGCCCTTCGTATGTCCTGGGCGGCCGGGGCATGGAGATCGTGTACGACGAGGCGACGCTGCGCGACTACATCGGCCGCGCCACTGCGATCTCGCCGAACCACCCGGTGCTGGTCGACCGGTTCCTCGACGACGCCATCGAGATCGACGTCGACGCGCTGTGCGACGCCAACGGCGAGGTGTACCTGGGCGGCGTCATGGAGCACATCGAGGAGGCCGGCATCCACTCCGGCGACTCCTCCTGCGCGCTGCCGCCGATCACGCTCGGGGCCGTGCACATCGAGGAGGTACGCCGCTACACCAGCGCGATCGCGCGCGGCATCGGCGTACGCGGGCTGCTCAACGTCCAGTACGCGCTCAAGGACGACGTCCTGTACGTGCTGGAGGCCAACCCGCGCGCCTCGCGTACGGTGCCGTTCGTCTCGAAGGCGACCGCGGTGCCCCTCGCCAAGGCGGCGGCCCGGATCATGCTCGGCGCGACGATCGAGGAGCTGCGGGCCGAGGGGATGCTGCCGCCCACGGGCGACGGCGGGAAGCTGCCGGCGAACGCCCCGGTGGCGGTCAAGGAGGCGGTGCTGCCGTTCAAGCGGTTCCGTACCCGGGCCGGTAAGGGCGTCGACAGCCTGCTCGGGCCGGAGATGAAGTCCACCGGCGAGGTCATGGGCATCGACCGGACGTTCGGGCACGCGTTCGCGAAGTCCCAGGCCGCGGCCTACGGCTCGCTGCCCACGTCCGGGAAGATCTTCGTCACGGTCGCCAACCGGGACAAGCGGGGGATCGTGTTCCCCGCCAAGCGCCTGGCCGACCTGGGCTTCCAGATCCTCGCCACCGATGGCACCGCCTCGGTGCTGCGCCGCTACGGCGTCGAGTGCGAGGTGCTGCGCAAGCACTTCGAGGGCGACGACGGCACCCGCGACGCGGTGGAGCTGATCGCCCACGGCGAGGTCAGCCTGGTCATCAACACGCCGCAGGGCTCCGGGGCGCGGCAGGACGGGTACGAGATCCGCAGCGCCGCCGTTGCCGCGGACATCCCGTGCATCACGACCCTGCCGGGCGCAGCGGCGGCCGTCATGGGCATCGAGGCGCTGATCCGCGGCGAGATGACCGTACGCCCGCTGCAGGAGCTGCACGCCGCGCTGCGCGGCAACGAGGGCTGACGTGCGCTGCTGGGGTCTTCCCCCACAGCTCAGGAAGGTGCCCTTCTTGTTGCGTGGACGCCAAGAGGGGCACCCTCCTGGCGTCAGCGGGCTAAGAGGGGCACCCTCCTGGGGCGAGAGGGGTAGGGCGTGAACGTCTACGAGAAGCTGGCCCGGCCGGTGCTGTTCCGGCTCGGCGGCGGTGACGCCGAGGCCGCCCACGAGGCGACGCTGCGATGGTTGTCGCGGGTCGCGCCGGTGGCTCCCAAGCAGCCGTACGCGCCGCCGGGCGCGGCGACCACGGTCTTCGGGGTGCGGTTCCCCAACCGCATCGGGCTCGCCGCGGGGATGGACAAGGACGGCCGGGCACTGCGCGCGTGGCCGGCGCTCGGCTTCGGCTTCGTCGAGGTCGGCACCGTCACGTGGCACCCGCAGCCGGGCAATGACCGGCCGCGGCTGTACCGGCTGCCCGAGACCAGGGCGATCGTCAACCGGATGGGCTTCAACAACGCCGGCGCGAGGGCCCTGGCGGCCCGGCTGGCGGGCTTAGGGCCGCTGTCGGTGCCGTTGGGTGTCAGCCTGGGCAAGTCGAAGGTCACGCCGCTGGAGGACGCGGTGGCCGACTACGTGGCGTCGCTCAAGCAGCTGTACCCGTACGGGGACTACTTCGCCGTCAACGTCTCGTCGCCCAACACCCCCGGGCTGCGCAGCCTGCAGGACCGGGACCACCTCGACGCGCTGCTGGCCGCGTTGCGGGCGGTCGGACCGAAGCCGCTGCTGGTGAAGGTCGCTCCCGACCTCACCGATGCGGCATTGGGTGAGGTCCTCGAGGTCTGCGAATCCCATCGGGTGGATGGGCTGATCGCGACGAACACCACGCTGTCGCGGGACGGGGTGGCACCGTCCGATGCCGCGACGGCGTCTCAGGCCGGGGGGCTGAGCGGCGCGCCGCTGACCGTACGCGCACGAGACGTGGCGCGGTTCGTCACCCGTGAGACGGGCGGCCGGCTGCCCGTGATCGGGGTGGGGGGCGTCATGTGCCCCGATGACGCGCTGCGCCTGCTGGACGCGGGCGCCAGCCTGGTCCAGCTGTACACCGGTCTGATCTACGGCGGGCCGACCCTCGTACGCGGCTGCGTGCGAGCCCTGAGCCGATGAGGAGCAGTCGATGAGTGGTGACGGTCGGTTCGGCGCGCGGTTGCGCGCCGCGATGGACGCGCGTGGTCCGCTGTGTGTCGGCATCGATCCGCACCCGGGGTTGCTGTCCGCGTGGGGCCTGCCCGACAGCCCGTCCGGCCTGGAAAGATTCACTCGAACGGTGGTGGATGCGCTCGGCGATCGGGCGGCCGTGGTGAAGCCGCAGTCGGCGTTTTTCGAGAGATTTGGATCACAGGGAATCGCCGTCCTTGAGTCGGCTATCCGACAGTTGAGTGAGTCGGGGGCGCTCGTTCTTCTCGACGTCAAGCGCGGCGACATCGGGTCGACGGCGGCGGCGTACGCCGACGCGTACCTCGATCCGGCGAGTCCGCTGCGCGTCGACGCGATCACCGCGAGCCCGTTTCTCGGGTTCGGCTCGCTCACTCCGATGATCGAGAAGGCGGTCGAAACGGGGGCGGGCGTCTTCGTCCTGGCACTGACCTCGAACCCCGAGGGCCCGGCCGTCCAGCACGCGAAAACCGCCGACGGGCGGACCGTCGCGCAGACGATTATCGACGAGGTTTCGCAGGTCAACGCGGGTGTGAGCCCTCTTGGGGACGTCGGTGTCGTCGTCGGTGCGACGATCGGCGAGACTGGGCACGACATGAGTTCGCTGGGCGGTCCGGTGCTCGTTCCGGGTCTCGGCGCGCAGGGCGGCCGGACGGAGGATCTGCGCGCCGTCTTCGGTGATGATCTGAGTTTCGTGCTGCCCTCGTACTCTCGGGAGATCCTGTCCCAGGGCCCGTCGGTGGCGCGGTTGCGGGACTCGCTCGACCGGCTTATGGACGCTTGTCGGAGGACTGTGCAGCCGATCGGGTGACGCGGCCGGATGTGATCAATGCACCCCGGCGTTGCCGAAACCGCCGCCGACCGCTAGTTTTCCCGGCGCTAGCAATAACGCATTTCAGCTAGCACCACGCAATTCATGGACCACCGTTTCGTCAAGGGACCCCTAGGAGACCTGGTGCCGCTCCCGTCATTGAGCCCCGAACAGCGCGCTGCCGCTCTGGAAAAGGCTGCGGAGATTCGCAAAGCTCGTGCAGAGCTCAAAGAGCAGCTCAAGCAGGGCAAGACCACGCTTGCCCAGGTGCTCGAGCAGGCCGAGTCCGACGACGTCGTCGGCAAGCTGAAGGTGTCGGCCGTCCTGCAGGCGATGCCCGGTATCGGCAAGATCCGTGCGACTCAGATCATGGAGAAGCTCAAGATCGCCGACAGCCGGCGCCTGCGTGGCCTCGGCGAGCAGCAGCGCAAAGCACTGCTTGGGGAGTTCTCTGCCAACGGCAACTGACCGTTGTGTAGAAACAAGCAGTGAGCAACGACGACGACGCGCGCCCGGCTTCTGCTCGATTGACTGTTCTGTCCGGCCCCAGCGGGGTCGGCAAGGACAGCGTGATCGAGCTGATCCGGGCGCGCTCTCGCTGGGTGCACCTGTCGGTTTCGGTGACCACCCGGCGCAAGCGTGACTACGAGATCGATGGCACTCACTACCACTTCGTCACCCGGGCCGAGTTCGAGCGGATGGTCGCGGCGGGGGAGTTGCTGGAGTGGGCGGAGTTCGCGGGTAACCTCTACGGCACGCCGCGCGCTCAGGTCGAGGGGCAACTGGCTCTCGGCAACCCGGTGCTGCTGAAGATCGACATCCAGGGTGCCCGGCAGGTCCGGGCGGCGATGCCCGAGGCGCAGCTCGTGTTCCTCGCCCCGCCCAGCGTCGAGGAGCTGGAGCGCCGGCTCGTCGGCCGGGGCACCGAGGATCCCGAGATGATCGCGCGCAGGCTGGAACACGCTCACGACGAGCTTGAAGCAGCCAAGGAGTTCGACGAAATCGTCGTCAACGATTCGATCGAACGCGCGGCGACTGAACTGGTAAGCTTGCTCGGTTCTCCTGCGATCTGCTGAGGACTACCGTCTAGCCCCCGTCTCGAGGATTTTCATCGTGTCCGGAATCGTGGCCAACCCCGAGGGCATCACCAACCCGCCGATCGACGAGCTGCTGGAGAAGACCACCTCCAAGTACGCCCTCGTGATCTTCGCGGCCAAGCGCGCCCGCCAGATCAACGCCTACTACAGCCAGCTCGGCGAAGGCCTGCTGGAGTACGTCGGCCCGCTGGTGGAGACCACACCGCAGGAGAAGCCGCTGTCGATCGCCATGCGCGAGATCAACTCGGCTCTGCTGACCGCTGAGCCGATCGAGGGCTGAGCACTTCACCGAGCGGGGCGGGGTCATGACGCGTACGGCCGTGGTGATGGCCCCGCCTGCGAAGCGGAGCGATCGTGATTGAGGTCGTTCTGGGCGTTTCCGGAGGAATCGCCGCATACAAGGCGTGCGAACTGCTCCGGCTGTTCACCGAGTCCGGACACCGCGTCCGGGTGGTGCCCACCGCAGCGGCGCTGAAGTTCGTCGGCGCGCCCACGTGGGCGGCGCTGTCGGGTCAGCCGGTGAGCACCGAGGTCTGGGACGACGTGCACGAGGTGCCGCACGTGCGGATCGGTAAGAGTGCTGACCTCGTCGTCGTAGCGCCTGCGACCGCGGACGTCCTCGCCAAGGCGGCCACCGGCCAGGCTGACGACCTGCTCACCAACACCCTGCTGACGGCGCGCTGTCCGGTCGTCTACGCCCCGGCGATGCACACGGAGATGTGGGAGCACCCCGCGACCGTGGAGAACGTCGCCACGCTGCGTCGGCGGGGCGCCATCGTCATCGAGCCCGCTGTCGGGCGGCTCACCGGCGTCGACACCGGCAAGGGGCGCCTGCCGGACCCGCAAGCGATCTTCGCGGTCGCGCGGGGCGTCCTCGCCCGGCCCGGCCAGCAGCCCGACCTCGCCGGTCGGCATGTGGTCGTCACCGCCGGCGGCACCCGCGAGCCGATCGACCCGGTCCGGTTCATCGGCAACCGGTCTAGCGGCAAACAGGGGTACGCATTCGCCCGCGCCGCCGTCGCGAGGGGGGCGCGGGTCACGCTCGTGTCGGCCAACGTCGCGCTGCCCGATCCCGCCGGCACGGATGTCGTGCGCGTCGGCACCACCGAAGAGCTGCGGCAGGCCACCCTGAAGGCCGCCGAGGAGGCCGACGTGGTGGTGATGGCGGCCGCGCCCTGTGACTTCCGGCCGGCGCACTATGAGGCCGAGAAGATCAAGAAGAAGGACGGCGAGGACGCGCCGACCCTGCGCCTGGTCGCCAACCCGGACATCGCCGCCGAACTGGGTGCGCGGAAGCGGGCCGATCAGGTGCTGGTCGCGTTCGCCGCGGAGACAGCGGCAGAGCCGGTCGCCCTGGCGAACGCGCGGCAAAAGTTGCTGCGCAAACGCGCAGATCTGATAGTGGTCAACGAGGTCGGGATCGACCGCACGTTCGGCGCCGACGACAACGCGGCAATCGTGCTCGGCGCCGGGATTGAACCGGTCCAGATCGGAAACCGTACCAAGGACGACCTGGCCCAAGCCGTTCTTGACCTGGTTTCCAGTCGGCTCTCTCACATTTGTGAGAACGGGTGAAGTCCGGGCCGAAAGGCAATGTGACGGCTCTATAGACTCTGCCGCAACTCTTCCGGACGTAAAGGAGCACCGTGGCACGGCGAATGTTCACCTCCGAGTCGGTGACGGAGGGCCACCCGGACAAGATCGCTGACCAGATCAGCGACGGCATCCTTGACGCCCTGATCGGTGCCGACCCGCGTAGCCGCGTCGCGGTGGAGACGATGATCACCACCGGGCAGGTGCACGTGGCCGGCGAGGTCACCACCTCGGCATATGCTGATATCCCGGCGATCGTGCGGGAGACGATCCTGGGTATCGGGTACGACTCGTCCAAGAAGGGCTTCGACGGTGCGTCCTGTGGCGTGAGCGTGTCGATCGGCGCCCAGTCGCCCGACATCGCGCAGGGCGTGGACACCGCGCTCGAGCAGCGCATCGGCGAGGCCGGTGATGACCTCGACGCGCAGGGCGCCGGCGACCAGGGCATGATGTTCGGCTTCGCCTGCACCGAGACCCCCGAGCTGATGCCGCTGCCGATCGCGCTGGCGCACCGGCTGGCCCACCGGCTGTCCGTCACCCGCAAGGACGGCACGATTCCGTACCTGCGGCCGGACGGCAAGACCCAGGTGACCGTGGAGTACGAGGGCCTCCGCCCGGTGCGGCTCAACACCGTCGTGGTGTCCTCGCAGCACGCCCCGGACATCTCGCTGGAGTCGCTGCTCGCCCCCGACGTGCGTGAGCACGTGATCGCGCCTGAGCTGGAAAACCTCGGCCTCGACATCGAGGGTTACCGGCTGCTGGTCAACCCCACCGGCCGGTTCGAGATCGGTGGCCCGATGGGCGACGCGGGCCTCACCGGCCGCAAGATCATCGTTGACACCTACGGCGGGTACGCCCGCCACGGTGGCGGCGCCTTCTCCGGCAAGGACCCGTCGAAGGTCGACCGCTCCGCCGCGTACGCGATGCGCTGGGTGGCCAAGAATGTCGTGGCCGCCGGGCTCGCCGACCGCTGCGAGGTGCAGGTGGCGTACGCGATCGGCAAGGCGCACCCGGTCAGCCTGTTCGTGGAGACGTTCGGCACCGAGAACGTGCCGGTCGAGCGGATCGAGAAGGCGATCAGCGAGGTCTTCGACCTGCGCCCGGCCGCGATCATCCGCGACCTCGACCTGCTGCGCCCGATCTACCGGCTGACCTCCACTTACGGCCACTTCGGCCGGGAACTGCCGGAGTTGACCTGGGAACGCACCGACCGCGTCGCCGACCTGAAGTCGGCTGCGGGCGCCTGACCCTCACTTTTCCGCGATCTTGGACACTTGGACCGGCTATGAGCGGTTCAAGTGTCCAAGATCGCGGCATTTTCCGGCTGGTCTGCTAGGACTGGTGTCGTGAGTGAGGCGCCGACGTCCCGTGCCCCGGTCAAGGCACCGGCCCGGCGGGTCGCCCGCGCGCGCCCGGAGCCCGCGGCTTCGCTGCCGGTGGCCCGGATCTCCGTCGACGTACCGCTCCCGCACCTCGACCGGCCGTTCGACTACCTCGTGCCGGCCGCGGAGGACGAGAAGGCCGGGCCCGGCGTCCGGGTACGGGTCCGCTTCGCCGGCCAGCTTGTCGACGGGTACCTGCTCGAGCGCGTCGACGACTCGGCGCACACGGGTCGGCTGGCCTTCCTGGAGCGGGTCGTCTCGCCCGAGCCCGTCCTGCGCCCCGAGATCGTCCGGCTGGCCCGGGCGGTAGCCGACCGGTACGGCGGCGCCTTCGCCGACGTGCTGCGCCTCGCGGTGCCGCCGCGGCACGCCCGTGCCGAGGGGAAGGCTGACCCCGGACCGGTTGACCCCGGATCGGTTGACCCCGGATCGGTTGACCCCGCACCGGCTGACCCCGGATCGGCTGACCCCGCACCGGCTGACGCCGGCGCGCCGGTCGGGCCGGCCCGACCGGTGGACGCCGCCGGCTGGTCGGCGTACCCGGCGGGAGCCGCCTTCCTGCGCGCGGTCGGCGACGGCCGCCCGGCCCGTGCGGTGTGGAGCGCGCTGCCGGGCGAGGACTGGCCGACCCGGCTGGCCGAGGCGGCGGCGGCCGCGGACGCCTCGGGCCGAGGTGCCGTCCTCGTCGTCGCCGACGCCCGCGACCTCGACCGGCTCGACGCCGCGCTCGCCCAAGTGCTCGGACCCGGCCGGCACGTCGCGCTGTCGGCTGCGGTCGGACCGGAGGAGCGCTACCGGCGGTTCCTCGCGGCCAGCCGGGGGCGGGTACGAGTCGTCGCCGGTACGCGGGCGGCGGTGTTCGCCCCGGCGGAGCCGCTGGGCCTGGTGGTGATCTGGGACGACGGCGACGATCTGCACGCCGAGCCGCGGTCGCCCTACCCGCACGCGCGCGAGGTGCTGCTCACCCGCGCCCAGTTGGCCGGCTGCGCGGCGCTGGTGGGTGGCTTCACCCGCAGCGCCGAGGCGCAGCAACTGGTCGAGACGGGGTGGGCCAAGGAGATCGCGGCGCCGCGCGAGGCCGTACGCCGCGCCGCGCCGCACGTACTGCCGGTCGGTGACGACATCCAGCGCGATCGGGACCCGGCGGCGGTCTCGGCGCGGCTGCCCAGCATCGCCTGGCAGGCCGCCCGGGAGGCGCTCGCGGCCGGCGCGCCGGTGCTCGTGCAGGTACCGCGCCGCGGCTACCTGCCGTCGGTCGCCTGCGCCAACTGCCACGCCCCGGCGCGCTGCCCGTCCTGCTCGGGGCCGCTGGCGCTGCGCGAAGCGACCGGCGCGCCCGGGTGCCGCTGGTGTGGGAAGGTCGCTGCGGCGTACGCCTGCCCGCATTGCGGCGGGCGGCGGCTGCGCGCGTCCGTGATCGGCGCCCGGCGTACCGCCGAGGAGCTGGGCCGGGCCTTCCCCGGTACACCGGTCCGTACGAGCGGCCGGGACGGTGTGCTCGCGAGCGTGCCGGCCCAGCCGGCGCTCGTCATCTCCACACCGGGCGCGGAACCGGTCGCCGCGGGCGGCTACGGAGCGGTCCTGCTCCTGGACTCCTGGGCCCTGCTCACCCGGGCCGACCTGCGGGCGTCCGAGGAGGCGCTGCGGCGCTGGTTCGCCGCTGCCGCGCTGGCCCGCCCGGCGCACCGGGGCGGCAAGGTCGTCGTCGTCGCGGACGCGGGCATCCCGACCGTGCAGGCCCTGGTCCGCTGGGACCCGGCCGGGCTGGCCGCCCGGGAGCTGGCCGAGCGGCGGGAGCTTTCCTTCCCGCCCGCAGTGCGGATGGCCTCGCTGACCGGTACCCCGGACGCCGTCGCGGACCTCCTCGCCGCCGCCCAGTTGCCGGACGAGGCCGAGCTGCTCGGCCCGGTACCCGCCGACGACGACCAGGAGCGCATGCTCGTCCGCGTACCGCGCTCGGCCGGCCGGGCGCTCGCCGCCGCCCTGCACGCCGCGGTCGGCGTGCGCAGCGCCAAGAAGGCCCGCGATCCGGTACGCGTCCAGATCGACCCACTCGAGCTGCTGTGATCACCGCACCGCCTCCCATGATCACCGAGAGTTTGCAGCGTCATAGCGCCCCTAACTCTCGGTGATCATGAAGCGAGGGGTCGCGTACACTCGGAAAGTCTTGATACGAGGGGAAGGAGCGTGCCCGGGTGACCGTGCAGCCGATCCGCCTGTTCGGCGACCCGGTGTTGCGTACTCCGGCCGAGCCGGTGGTTGACTTCGACAAGGAGCTGCGCAAACTCGTCGAGGACCTGACCGAGACGATGCGCGATCAGAGCGGCGCCGGTCTGGCTGCCCCGCAGATCGGCGTGGGCCTGCGCGTGTTCACCTTCGACGTCGACGACGTGCTCGGGCACCTGATCAACCCGGTGCTCGATTTTCCCGACGAGGAGGAGCAGGACGGCCCCGAGGGCTGCCTGTCCATTCCGGGGCTGTACTTCGACACGAAGCGCCGGCAGAACGTCATCGCCAAGGGCTTCAACGTGTACGGCGACCCGATGCAGATCGTGGGCACCGGCCTGATGTCCCGCTGCGTCCAGCACGAGACCGACCACCTCGACGGTGTCCTGTTCGTCGACCGGCTCGACCGCTCGGCCCGCAAGGAGGCGCTGCGGGCCATCCGCTCCGCCGACTGGTACGACCCGACAAGCCCGCCCCAGATCAGGGTGAGCCCGCACGGGTCCCGGGGTATCTTCGGCTAGTCATGCGCATCGTCTTCGCCGGTACACCCGCCGTCGCGCTGCCCGCGCTCGACGCCATCGCCGCCTCCCGTCACGAGCTCGTCGCCGTGGTGACCAGGCCTGACGCCCCGGCCGGCCGGGGCCGCCGCCTGCTGCGCTCAGCGGTCGGCGCCTGGGCCGACGAGCGGGGGATCGAGGTGCTGACCCCGCAGCGGCCACGCGAACCCGAGTTCCTCGACCGCCTGCGCGAAATCGCCCCCGACTGCGTGCCCGTGGTCGCCTACGGCGCCCTGGTCCCGCCGGTCGCGCTGGAGATCCCGGGCCACGGCTGGGTCAACCTGCACTTCTCGCTGCTGCCGTCCTGGCGCGGTGCGGCTCCGGTGCAGCACGCGATGCTGCACGGCGACGAGCTGACCGGCGCGAGCGTGTTCCAGCTCGAGGAAGGGTTGGACACCGGGCCGGTCTACGGCACGCTGACCGAGCCGATCAAACCGTCCGACACCGCTGGTGAACTGCTCGACCGGCTCGCGGTCGCGGGTGCGGGGCTGCTGGTCAACGTCCTCGACGGGATCGAGGCGGGTGCGCTCGAGGCGGTGCCCCAGCCGCACGAGGGCGTCACGCTCGCGCCCAAGATCAGTGTCGAGGACGCCATGGTGCGCTGGGCGGATCCGGCCTTCGCGGTCGACCGTCGCATCCGCGCCTGCACTCCCAACCCGGGCGCGTGGACGGAGTTCCGGGGCGAGCGGGTCAAGCTCGGACCGGTGACGATCGCGCAGGGCGGCCCGGCGCTGCCCGCCGGGGAGCTCCTGGTCGAGCGGGGACGCGTGCTCGTGGGCACCGCCACGGACCCGGTGGCGCTGGGCGAGGTGCGCGCAGCGGGCAAGAAACCGATGGCCGCGGACGCGTGGGCGCGGGGAGTGCGCCCCGCCGCCGGGGAGCGACTCGAGTGAACGGCAGCGTGACATGAGCGAGGCGCGACAGCCGGCCCGTCGACCCCGAGACGATCGCCGGCCCAGGGACGACCGCCGGCCCAGGGATGAGCGCGGACGCGGCCGGGGACGCCCACCGGCCGACCCGGCTCGCCGGGCCGCCTACGACGCCGTGGCCGCCGTCCACCGCGACGACGCGTACGCCAACCTGGTCCTGCCGAAGATGCTGCGCGAGCGGGGTCTGCGCGGTCGGGACGCCGCCTTCGCCACTGAGCTGACCTATGGCACCCTGCGCCTGACCGGCACGCTCGACGCGATCATCGCCGCCGCGGCCGACCGGGACATGGCGCGCATCGACCCACCCGTACGCGACGCGCTGCGGCTGGGCGCCTACCAGCTGCTGCGTACGCGAGTCGCGCCGCACGGCGCGGCCAGCACCACGGTGGACCTCGTCCGGGCCGTCGCGCCGGGTGCCGTCGGCTTCGCCAACGCCGTGCTGCGCCGCGTCGGCGAGCAGGACTGGGACAGCTGGATCGATCGGCTCGCCCCGGCTGACGGCACCGACCCGGTCCGGCGGCTCGCTCTCGAACACGCCCATCCCGCCTGGATCGTCCGGGCGATCGGCGACGCGCTGCGCGCCGACGTCGACGAGACCGCCCGGGCCCTCGCGGCCGACAATGAGGCGCCGCCGGTGCAGCTGACCGCCCGCCCGGGCCTGGTGACAGCGGCCGAGCTGGCCGAACAGGTCGGTGGCGAGGTCGGCCGGTACTCGCCGTACGCGGTCTACCTGCCGGGCGGTGCGCCCGGCGACATCCCGGCGATCCGGCAGGGCCGGGCCCACGTACAGGACGAGGGCAGCCAGCTCGTCGCCACCGCTTTGGCGAACGCGCCGGTCGACGGCCGGGACGAGCGCTGGCTGGACCTGTGCGCCGGCCCCGGCGGCAAGGCGGGGCTGCTCGGGGCGATCGCCGCCCAGCGCGGTGCGCGGCTGACCGCCGTCGAGGTGACCCCGCACCGGGCGGAGCTCGTCGAGAACGCCACCCGGAACCTGCCGGTGACGGTGGTCACCGCGGACGGCCGCGACGTCGGCGCCATCGAGGAGCTGCCGGAGCAGGGCTTCGACCGGGTACTGGTAGACGCGCCCTGCACCGGCCTCGGTGCGCTGCGCCGGCGGCCGGAGTCGCGCTGGCGCCGCCAGCCCACGGACCTGCCGCCGCTGACCGGGTTGCAGCGTGAGCTGCTCGGCGCCGCCATCCGCGCGGTCCGCCCGGGCGGCGTCGTCGCGTACGTGACCTGCTCGCCCCATCTGGTGGAGACCGATGTCGGGGTCACCGAAGCGTGCCGGCGGTCAGAGCACCCGGTCGACCTGCTCGACGCCCGCGCGCTGCTGCCGGGGGACGTGCCCGACCTGGGCGGGGGGCCGAGCGTGCAGCTGTGGCCGCACCGGCACGGCACGGACGCGATGTTCCTGGCGGTGCTCCGCCGCGGCGAATGATGATCACCGTGAGTCAGCGGCGTCCTAGCGCTCAAAACTCTCGGTGATCATGGGGTGCGGGGCAGGCCGGGACGAGGGCGCATCCGTACACTGGCCGCGTGGTTGCTTCGTCGCTTATCGTCGCTCCTAGCATTCTCGCCGCGGACTTCGCGCACCTCGCTGACGAGGCGCACGCGGTGGAAGGCGCCGCCGACTGGTTGCACGTCGACGTCATGGACAACCACTTCGTGCCCAACCTGACGATCGGCCTACCGGTCGTGGAGAGCCTATGCAAGGCGACCACGCTGCCGTTCGACTGCCATCTGATGATCGAGGAGCCGGACCGGTGGGCGGTCGGGTACGCCGAGGCCGGCTCGTACAACGTGACCTTCCACGTGGAGGCCGCCGCGGACCCGGTCGGCCTGGCCAAGAACCTGCGCGCGGCCGGTAGCCGGGCCGGCCTGGCGATCGACCGGGACACCCCGGTCGAGCCCTATCTGGAGCTTCTGCCGTACTTCGACACCTTGCTGATCATGACGATCAAGGCGGGCTTCGGCGGTCAGAAGTTCATGCCGGAGCTGCTGGACAAGGTGCGCACCGCCCGGCGGCACCTGGCCAGCGGCCACCTGGAGCTGCGGCTCGAGGTGGACGGCGGGATCGCCGACGACACCATTGCGGCGGCGGCCGAGGCCGGCGCCGACGCGTTCGTCGCGGGCACGGCGGTGTACGGAGCGTCCGATCCGGCGGAGGCGGTCCGGCGGCTGCGTCGCCGGGCGGCGGAAGCGGTCTCCGGCGACCGATGAGGTAGTCGACCTAGACGAGGAGATTGCCGTGAGCGTCGAGGGGGTCGCGGCGGGCGTCGGACTGACCGAGCCGCGTCCGGATCTGTTGATCGTCGTCGATGACGACGTCGACATCGCGCGCTTCGTCGAGGTCAATCTCAAGCTCGAAGGGTACGAGGTGCTGCTCGCCCACGACGGCGAGGAAGCCCTGGTGTCGATCGAACGCCACCAGCCGGCGCTGGCGATCATCGACCTGACGATGCCAAAAATGGACGGGCTCGAGCTGACCCGCCAGCTGCGCGCCAACCCACTGACCTCGGCGATGCCGGTCATCATGCTGACCGCTCGGGGGCTGACCGCCGACAAGGTCCTCGGCCTGACCGCGGGTGCCGACGACTACCTGGTGAAGCCGTTCGACACCATGGAGCTGGTCGCCCGGGTCCGGTCGACCCTGCGGCGCCACCAGGAGGCCCGGGAGATCTCCCCGCTGACCGGGCTGCCGGGCAACACGCGCATCCTGCGGGAGATCGCCGATCGGGTGCACAGCGGCACCGACTACGCGGTGTGCCACATCGACATCGACCGGTTCAAGAGCGTCAACGACGTGTACGGGTTTGCCCGCGGCGACGAGTTCATCACCGCGCTCGCCCGCTCGCTGCACCGCGCCGTCGTCGGGGTGGGCCTGCCGCCCGCGTTCCTCGGCCACATCGGCGGGGACGACTTCATCGTGGTGTGCACCCCGGAGCAGGTGTATCCGGTGACCGAGCGGGCGGTGGTGGACTTCGAGGCCGCGGCTGACGCGCTCTACGACCCCGCGGACCGGGACCGGGGCTACGCCCAGGTCGTCAAGCGAAACGGGGAGGTCCAGCGGGCGGCCCTGGTCACCCTGTCGATCGGGGTCGCGGTGTCGTCCGATCGCCGTAACGCCGGCCCGCGGGAGATCATCGAGATCGCCACGGAGATGAAGACCGTCGCGAAGGGCTACGACGGTTCGTACGTCGCGATGGACCGCCGCCGCGCCTGAAACCGTGTGACGTGTGTCGCTCAGATCGGGTCACGTTGCGGCTCGGTGTGCAAGACTCGCAGGGTACCCACCACGCGCTGGCGGGGCTCGGTGAAAGTCCGAACCGGCGGTGACCGTCCTCCTTCGAGGCCGGCAGCCCGCTACCCGGTCACATCCAGTGACCGGTGGATCCGGTGTGATTCCGGAGCCGACGGTGAAAGTCCGGATGGGAGGCAGCGCGCGGGAGTCGGCCGTTCTCACGGCCGTCGGGTGCCGCGCGCGTTTTCGCGGCAGCCCGTCCCCTCCTGCTCGTCGTCGCCGTGGCATCGCCGGCGCTGCGAGCGTAAGGAGGCTGCTGGCGTGTTCACCGGCATCGTCGAGGAACTGGGCACCGTCGTCGGCTGGGCCGGCGACCATTCACGGCTGATCGTTCGCGGCGACGTCGTCGCCGCCGACGCCCGCCACGGTGACTCGATCGCGGTCAACGGCGTCTGTCTCACCGTCGTCGAGGTCGACGGCGGCGTCTTCACCGCCGACGTCATGCAGGAGACCTTCAACCGCACGTCACTGGCGGCTCTCGTGCCCGACGACCCGGTCAACCTCGAACGCGCCGCGACGCTCGCGACCCGCCTGGGCGGTCACCTCGTGCAGGGGCATGTCGACGGGGTCGGCACGATCGTCAGCCGCCAGCCGGGGGAGCACTGGGAGTCCGTGCGCTTCACCCTCCCGGCCGAGCTGGCGCGGTACGTGGTGGAGAAGGGCTCGATCGCTGTCGACGGGGTGTCGCTGACCGTCGCGGGCGTCGGCCCCGACTTCTTCGAGGTCGGCCTGATCCCGACCACGCTCAAGCTCACCACGCTCGGACACAAGGACGTCGGCGACCCGGTCAACCTGGAGGTCGACGTGATCGCCAAGCACGTCGAGAAGCTGCTGGGCGCGCGCGAGGGGGTCGCGTGATGGGCGCGCTGCGCTGGCTGCTCGACGCCCGCCTGGAGATCGCCGGCTCGGTGGTCCTCTGGCGCGAGATCATCGGTAACGTCTTCGGCCTGGCCTCCGCGCTGCTCGGGATGCGCCGGCTGGTGTGGGCCTGGCCGATCGGCATGATCGGCAACGCCCTGCTGTTCACCGTCTTCCTGGGTGGGGCGTTCGCCACCCCGCAGGCCGTCGACCTGTACGGGCAGGCCGGGCGCCAGGTGTTCTTCTTCGCCGTGAGCGTGTACGGCTGGTGGCGCTGGTCGCGTAACCGCCGGCAGCACGCGTCGCCCGACGAGGGGGCGGTGGTGCCGCGCTGGGCGACCAACTCCGAGCGCCTGGTGCTGCTCGGCACGGTGATCGTCGGGATGGCGGTGGCGTACCCGATCCTCAAGGCGCTGGGGTCGTGGGGGCCGCTGCCGGACTCGTGGATCCTCGTCGGCAGTCTGCTGGCGACGTACGGAATGGCCCGGGGCTGGGTGGAGTTCTGGCTCGTCTGGATAGCCGTCGACGCCGTCGGGGTGCCGCTGCTGCTGCAGGGCGGGTTCTACCCGTCGGCGGCGATGTACGGCGTGTACGGGCTCTTCTGCGTCTGGGGCTTCGTCTCCTGGCTGCGCACCTCGCGTGCGCTGCGCCAGCCACAGGTTCAGGCGCCCAGTTACGTGGAGGGTCGGGTATGAGCGGGTTCGAAGACATCGAGCGGGCGATCGCGGATATCGTCGCCGGCCGGCCGGTGATCGTGGTCGACGACGAGGGCCGGGAGAACGAGGGCGACCTCATCTTCGCCGCGGAGCTGGCGACGCCCGAGTTGCTGGCGTTCACGGTCCGGTACACGTCGGGCTTCATCTGCGTGCCGCTGACCGAGCAGGACGCGGACCGCCTGGAACTGCCGCCGATGTACCACACCAACCAGGACCGGCGCGGCACCGCGTACACGGTGACCGTCGACGCCCGGGAGGGCGTGACCACCGGCATCTCCGCCGCCGACCGGGCGCACACGATCCGCCTGCTCGCCGACCAGGCGACCTCCCCGGCCGAGTTGGCCCGCCCCGGCCACGTCGTACCGCTGCGCGCCCGCAAGGGCGGCGTGCTGCGCCGGCCAGGGCACACCGAGGCCGCGGTGGACCTGGCCGAGCTGGCCGGGCTGCGGCCGGCCGGCGTGCTGTGCGAGCTGGTCAACGACGACGGCACCATGATGCGCCGGCCCGACCTGGAGCGCTTCGCCAAGGAGCACGACCTCACGCTGATCTCGATCGAAGACCTCATCGCGTATCGGCGGCGCACCGGCATCCAGGTCGAGCGGATCGCCGAGGCGCGCATGCCCACCGAGCACGGGGTCTTCCGGGCCGTCGGTTACCGGGCCGACTTCGACGACACCGAGCACGTGGCGCTGGTGTACGGCGACCTCGGCGATGGCGAGGACGTGCTCGTACGGGTGCATTCGGAGTGCCTGACCGGGGACGTGTTCGGCTCGCTGCGCTGCGACTGCGGCCCTCAGCTTTCGGCCGCGCTCGCCCGGGTCGCCGCTGAGGGGCGCGGGGTGGTGCTCTACATGCGCGGACATGAGGGCCGGGGCATCGGGCTGATGCACAAGCTGCAGGCCTACCAGCTCCAGGACCAGGGGCGCGACACGGTCGACGCCAACCTGGAGCTGGGGTTGCCGGCGGACGCGCGCGACTACGGCACCGGGGCCCAGATCCTCGCCGAGCTTGGCATCCAGAGCATGCGGCTTTTGACAAACAATCCCGCTAAAAGAGCGGGTTTGGAAGGGTATGGTCTAAAGATCACCGGTCGGGTGTCCCTGCCCGTGCGCCCGCACCCCGAGAACGTGCGTTACCTGCGCACCAAGCGGGACCGCATGGGACACCTGCTGGAGGACTTAGACCAGATGACGGCGGAAGGGCTGGCATAGCACTATGGCGGGACAGGGGCATCCGGAGCTGGAGGTCGTGGACGCGGCGGGGCTGACCGTCGGCATCGTCGCCAGCCGGTGGCACGAGGAGCTCACCGAACAGATGCTCGACCGCGCCACGGCGGCGAGCAAGGCGTGCGGGGTGGAGCACGTCACCGTCGCCCGGGTGGCCGGCTCGGTCGAGCTGCCCGTGATCGCGCAGGCTCTCGCCCGCCGGTACGACGCCGTCGTCGCGCTCGGCGTGGTGATCCGCGGCGACACCGCGCACTTCGACGTCGTCTGCCAGGCGGTGACCGACGGGCTGACCCGGGTCGCCCTGGATGAGTCGACGCCGGTCGCGCACGGCGTGCTCACGGTGGACACGTACGAGCAGGCGCGCGACCGGGCCGGGTTCCCCGACTCCAACGAGGACAAGGGCTGGTACGCGACGATCGCGGCGCTCGACGCGGCGCTGACGATCCGCCGGGTGCAACGCTCCTGACTCTTCTCGCGATCGTGGACATGTCGACCGGCTACCACCG
This sequence comes from Planosporangium flavigriseum, assembly GCF_011947225.1. Lineage (GTDB taxonomy): Bacteria > Actinomycetota > Actinomycetes > Mycobacteriales > Micromonosporaceae > Planosporangium > Planosporangium flavigriseum. The sequence continues at coordinate 156,777 of NZ_JAATVW010000012.1, forward strand.
GTCGACATGTCCACGATCGCTGGGATGGATGACCGTCTTCGCGGTCAGCCGGCCCCGCTCCGGCTCCCGGCTCAGCCGGCCGGCCGCTACCAGTCCCGTGAGGGCGCGCAGGGCGTCCGCCGCGCGGTAGATGGTCGTTGTCCGGGTGTAGTCGCGCAGCTCGCCGGCCGGGCACCCGCCGGTCGCCGCGACCCGGTCTACGAGGGCCCGGCGCAGCGGGCCGAGGTGCGGTTCGAGCGAGATGTCCAGCAGTTCGTGGTCGGGGTCGCGCGGGTCCCGGTACCGCACGCCGGCGAACTCGTCGACCGACCACAGCTCGTCCTTGAACCGGTCGAGGCCGGTGTCCGTGCCGGTGGCGAAGAGCAGGATCTGCGCGTACCCGTCGTCGTCGACGAGTTCGACGTGGGCGACCCGGGTGAGCCCGGCGCGGCGGAGCTCTCCGGAGTAGAGCGGGTCGGCCGGATCGACCGCGACGAGCACGTCGGCATGGTGGCCGGCGCCGACCCGCGCCACGGTCTCGTACCCGGGCGGACGGGCGCCGGTCGCGTCGAGGTACGCGAAGAGCGGCGCGCCGAGCGCGTCAGCACGTTCCAGCGCGGGTACGAGTGCGGAGTCGCAGTCGCCTGCCACCGTGGCGACGCTTACGGCCGGTAGCTCCGCGAGCACCCGGGCGAGCTGTTCGCGCAGCGCGTCGAGCCGGTCGCCATCTTCGCCGACGAGCACTACAGAGACCGGCCCGCGCAGCCGGTCGGCGAACTCGCCGAGCACCCGGAGCGCGGCGATCGCGGAGGCCTCTGGACAAGCGGTGGCACCCGCTGAGCGCCCGGTGGCGTATCCCTCGGCGTAGGTGAACCCGCCGTGCAGCCCGGACACCACCGAGTCCAGTAGGCGTACCAGCAACTCGCGTTTGACGGTCTCGTGTGCCGCGCTCACCCCACGGTTGTACCGCCCCTGCTTCCCGGGTGGCGGCCGGGCCCCGTTCTGGCTCATGCTGGAAGTTCTGGATCATTGCGGAGTGAGCGGAGCTGAGATGACCGACTTCGACCGGCCGACCGACCCGACCGAGGGCTGGCAGGCCGACCACATCAGGCGGTATGTCGAGACCGACGGGCTCGACGGCCACGAGTGGCGGTCGGGGGTATTCACGCTGCTGTTGACCACCCGGGGCCGCCGCTCCGGCCAGGCCCGGCGCAATGCGCTGATCTACGGCCGGGACGGTGACCGGTACGTCGTCGTGGCGTCCAAGGGTGGCCACCCCGAGCACCCGGACTGGTACCGCAACCTCGCCGCCGACCCGAACGTGCGGGTACAGGTCCTGGGGGACAAGTTTGACGCCCGGGCGCGGATGGCGGACGCCGAGGAGCGGAAGCGCCTCTGGCCGGAGATGGCCCGCATCTTCCCGCCGTACGAGGAGTATCAAAAGGGTACGGAACGGGAGATTCCGGTCGTGATCCTGGAGCCGACCGGCTGGCCGGAGGATCGGGCCTGATCAGTCGTGCTCGTCGCACCAGGTGGAACCGGTGTGAAGTCGGGTCGGCGGCCCTGGCACACTTTTGCCTCGTGAAAACGTTCGACGACCTATTCGAGGAGCTGCAGGCCAAGGCCGCAGCGCGTACTCCCGGCTCCGGCACTGTTGCGGCGCTGGAGCGTGGGGTCCACGCGATCGGCAAGAAGGTCGTCGAGGAGGCGGCCGAAGCGTGGATGGCCGCCGAGCATGAGGGGCGCGAGCGCACCGCCGAGGAGATCTCTCAGCTGCTCTACCAGGTACAGGTGCTGATGCTCGCCAGCGGGCTGGAGTTGGAGGACGTGTACCGACATCTGTGACCTCCGCCGTCCGATGTCCCCACGTCCTTCCCACTCAAGGAGCTTGAGAGTGCTGCGTATCGCCGTCCCCAACAAGGGAACCCTGTCCGGTCCGGCCGCCGACATGCTGCGCGAGGCGGGGTACCGCCAGCGGGCCGACAGCCGTGACCTGGTCTGCACCGACGCCGACAACGACGTCGAGTTCTTCTACCTGCGCCCGCGTGACATCGCCACCTACGTCGCCTCCGGCGATCTCGATCTCGGCATCACCGGCCGGGACCTGCTCATCGACGCCGACGTCGACGCCGACGAACTGCTGGACCTCGGGTTCGGTGGCGCGACGTTCCGCTTCGCCGCCCGGCCCGGCTCGCTGACGGCGCCCTCGGACCTCGCCGGCCGGCGCATCGCGACCGCGTACCCGGGCGTGGTCAACCGGTACCTGGCGGAGCGCGCGCTTACCGCGGAGGTCGTCCGGCTCGACGGCGCCGTGGAGAACGCGATCCGGCTCGGGGTGGCCGACGTGATCGCGGACGTGGTGTCGACCGGCGCGACCCTGCGCCAGGCCGGCCTTGAGCCGGTGGGCAAGCCGCTGCTGGAGTCGTCGGCGATCCTGATCCGCCGCCGGGGCGCCGAGGACGTCACGGCCGGCGTCAACCAGCTGCTGCGGCGCCTGCAGGGCGTGCTCGTCGCCCGGCGGTACGTGATGCTCGCCTACGACGTGCGCGCCGACCTGATGGAGCAGGCCTCCGCGCTGACGCCCGGTATCGAGTCGCCGACGATCTCCCCGCTGCACCGGGAGGGCTGGGTCGCGGTGGAGGCCATGGTCCTGCGGGCCGAGGTGCACCGGATCATGGACGAGCTGTACGACCTGGGCGCGCGGGCGATACTCGTGACCGGCATCCACGCCTGCCGGCTGTGATCGCCGGCGGGCGTGGCACACTCGTGAGCGTGTCTGTGAACCAGTCGGTGGTGTTCCGTCCGCGTCGACTCCGCGTGGTGTGCTGGGTGTCAGCGGTCGTGATCGTGATCGTCTTCACCCTGATCTCGTTCGGCCTGCACGGCTCGCTGGGGGAGGGCGTGCCGGGCACGTTCCAGCGCGGCGACCAGGCCGCGATGATCGGGCTCGGGGTGCTGGCGGCCTTGGCGGTTCTCATGTTCACCCGGCCCCGGATCTCCGCCGATGACCGTGGCCTGCACGTGCGCAATGTGCTGGGCGGCTACGACCTGCCGTGGGAGATCATCCGGGCGGTGCGCTTCTCGCGCGGGGCTCCGTGGGCGAGCATCGAGCTCACCGACGACGACGTCGTCAGCGTGCTGGCGGTGCAGGCTGCCGACAAGGAGTACGCGGTGGAGGCCGTGCGGACGCTGCGCGCGATGCTTGAGTCCCACCGGCTGAGCCAGCGCTCAACGCCCGCCAACGGCGGCTGACCTTTTTCACCCGGGCCACTGTTAGCACCGGGTGGCCACCCCTGGTAGTCTTGCAGCGTCGACCACACTGTGCTGCTGTCGTGCAAGCGATCAGTTACGCACGGTGTTTAAAGCGGAGCGTCCCGCTCCCACCCGAGTAGCCACAAGGCGGCCGGGTCCGGTCAGCCGCCGCCGGAATTTCGGTGGGCGGTAGCGCGTTGTGCGCTATGACCGGTCGAGCGGGCCCTGGCATGCGCCGGGGCCTTCTGCTTTTCAGGCCGGCTTGCCAGGGAAGGCCTGGCAAACGAAAGATTTTGACTTTAGGAGGCCACATCAGCACCGAGCCACGCATCAACGAGCAGATCCGGGCACGTGAGGTCCGGCTGGTCGGCCCGGAGGGCGAGCAGGTGGGAATTGTCCCTGTGGAGCGTGCCCTTCAGCTGGCTGCGGACGTCGATCTGGACCTGGTTGAAGTTGCGCCCCTGGCCCGCCCGCCAGTGTGCAAGCTCATGGACTTCGGCAAGTTCAAATACGAGAGTGCACTCAAGGCGCGCGAGGCCCGGCGTAACCAGCAGCAGACCGTCATCAAGGAAATGAAGCTCCGGCCCAAGATCGACCCGCACGACTACGAGACCAAGAAGGGTCACGTCGTCCGGTTCCTCAAGGCCGGTGACAAGGTCAAGGTGACGATCATGTTCCGCGGTCGGGAGCAGAGCCGCCCCGAGCTGGGTTTCCGGCTCCTGCGCCGGCTCTCCGAAGAGATCGCTGAGCTGGGATTTGTGGAGGCTGCTCCGAAGCAGGACGGCCGTAACATGATTATGGTCCTGGCGCCGCACCGCGCGACGAAGGTCGCCGCGTCCGACGCCAAGGTTGCCGCCTCCGAGGCGAAGGCGAGCGCATCGGCGGAGGCGAAGACCGCCGCCGCGGTCGCCAAGGCGACGCAGCGTGAGGCGACGGGTGGCGGGGCATCGGCTCCGTCCGCAGAGACGGTCAACGCCGCGGCCACCGCAGACCGCGGTGCGGGCGAACAGTAGGGGAGAAGCAGTTTCAATGCCGAAGATGAAGAGCCACAGCGGCATGGTGAAGCGGGTCAAGATCACGGCTAAGGGCAAGTTCCTCCGTGAGCCGGCCGGCAAGCGCCACCTTCTGGAGGGCAAGTCCTCCAAGGTCACCCGCCGCATGGACGGCTACGTGGAACTCGACCCGGTCGAGAAGAAGCGGATCAAGAAGCTGCTGGGCCTCTAAGAGGCGCGCCACCAACTGACGAGAACCACTTCGACCGGCCCGCCCACCGGGCCGGTCCTTGATGAGGAGTACGAACCGTGGCACGCGTCAAGCGGGCTGTGAACGCCCAGAAGAAGCGCCGTACCGTCCTTGAGTCCGCCAGCGGCTACCGGGGGCAGCGCTCCCGGCTGTACCGCAAGGCCAAGGAGCAGATGCTGCACTCGATGCAGTACGCCTACCGTGACCGGCGCGACCGCAAGGGTGACTTCCGCCAGCTGTGGATCACCCGGATCAACGCCGCCGCTCGCGCGAACGGCATGACCTACAACCGTCTGATCCAGGGGCTGCGGCTGGCCGGCATCGAGGTCGACCGCAAGATCCTGGCCGACCTCGCGGTCAACGACGACAAGGCCTTCACCGGCCTGGTCGAGGTGGCGCGCAAGGCCGTCACCGCCGCCTGATCATGCAGCACATGCGACCCGGGGTCGAGCCGTTCACGACGCGCACGCCCCGGGTCGTTGCTGCTCGGCGGCTGCAACGCCGCCGGGATCGCACGGAGGCGCGCCGGTTCCTCGCGGAAGGGCCGCAGGCCGTACGGGAGGCGCTGGCCGAAGGCGCCGTCGCGGAACTGTTCACGACGGCCGACGCCGCGCAGCGGTACGCCGACCTGATCGCGGCAGCGGACGACGCCGGCGCCCGCATCTCCCCGGTTGCCGAGGACGCCCTCGCGGCGCTGGCCGAGACGGTGCAGCCGCAGGGCCTGGTCGCCGTCTGCGAGTTCGTCGACGTCCCGCTGGCCGAGGCGCTGGCCAAGCGCCCCCGGCTGGTCGCCGTCCTGGCCGACATCCGCGACCCGGGCAACGCCGGGACCATCCTGCGCACCGCCGACGCCGCGGGCGCCGACGTCGTCGTGTTCGCCGGCAACGCCGTCGACCCGTACAACGGCAAGTGTGTACGGGCGACCGCCGGCAGCCTGTTCCACGTCGACGTCGTCCGGGCCGATGATCCGTTTGTGGTCGTCGAGCAGCTCCGTGACGCCGGCCTGACCGTGTACGCCGCCGACGCCTACGGGGCTCAGGACCTCGATCACGTATCGTGCGCCGGCCCGACCGCGTGGCTGTTCGGCTCCGAGGCGCACGGATTGCCGCCCGAGCTCGCCGACGCCGCCGACGCCCGGGTGCGGGTGCCGATCTACGGCGGCGCCGAGAGCCTGAACCTGGCTGCTGCCGCAGCCGTCTGCCTGTACTCTTGCGCCAGAGCGCAGCGTATGGAGGGGACATCCCGATGAGGCACTTGTTTAGCCAGCCCGCCGGTCGCGGGCTGCGGGGCTGAGTCAACCCCCACGCTCTCTCTGCGCGAATACCGGCGGGCTGCGGCGAAGCCGCGCGCCCTAGACTCTGTCCGGTTGTTTTCCAGAGAAGAGAGCTGCGTTGTGACGTATCGCAACGATCCATACGACCCCAAGCAGGTCGCGCTGCTCGACCAGTCGAGCCTCGATGACGCTGTCGCCGCTGCCGAGAAGGCCTTCGCGGAGGCGGGCGACCTCGACGCGCTCGCGTCGATCAAGCACCTGCACCTCGGCGACCGGGCGCCGGTGTCGCTCGCGCGCCGGGAGATCGGCGCGCTGCCGCCACACGCGAAGTCCGACGCCGGCAAGCGGGTCAACGAGGCCCGGACCGCGATCTCGGCGGCGTTCGAGGCTCGGCAGGCCGAGCTGCGGGCCGACCGGGAGCGTCGCGTCCTCATCGAGGAGACCGTCGACGTCACCCTGCCGACGGCGCGGCGTCCACGCGGCGCCCGGCACCCGCTGACCACCGTGATGGAGCGGATCAGCGACCTCTTCGTCGGCATGGGCTACGAGATCGCCGAGGGGCCCGAGGTCGAGCTCGACTGGTACAACTTCGACGCGCTCAACATCGCGCCCGACCACCCGGCCCGCTCGATGATGGACACGTTCTATCTCGCGGCCGCCGGTGTCGGTAACGAAGAATCTGGCCTTGTGCTGCGCACCCACACCTCGCCGGTGCAGGCGCGCACGATGCTGACCCGCAAGCCACCGATCTACATCGCCTGCCCGGGCCGGGTCTACCGGACCGACGAGCTCGACGCCACCCACACGCCGGTCTTTCACCAGGTCGAAGGTCTGGTTGTCGACAAGGGCATCACGATGGCCCATCTCAAGGGCACGATCGATCACTTCGCGAAGGCGATGCTCGGCGAGGACGTGCGTACCCGCTGGCGGCCCTCGTACTTCCCGTTCACCGAGCCGTCGGCCGAGTTCGACGTGTGGTTCCCGCAGCACCGCGACGGGCCCCGGTGGGTCGAGTGGGGCGGCTGCGGCATGGTCAACCCCCGGGTGCTGATCGCCTGCGGCATCGACCCCGACGAGTACTCGGGGTTCGCGTTCGGTATCGGTATCGAGCGGGCGCTGCAGTTCCGCCACGGGGCGGCCGACATGCGCGACATGGTCGAAGGCGACGTGCGGTTCGCCCGTGCGTTCGGAATGGAGGTCTGAGGTGCGGGTCCCTCTCTCGTGGCTTCGCGAGTACGTCGATCTACCCGCTGACCTCGACGCCGACGCGCTGGAGCAGGCGTTCGTGCGCGTCGGTCTGGAGGTCGAGGAGATCCAGGACCTGCGGACCACCGTCACCGGCCCGCTGGTGGTCGGCCGGGTGCGCTCGATCGAGGAGCTGACCGGCTTCAAGAAGCCCATCCGGTACTGCCTGGTGGACGTCGGAAACTCCGAGCCGCAGGGAATCGTGTGCGGCGCCCGCAACTTCGCCGAGGGCGACCTCGTCGTGGCCTCGCTGCCGGGCGCGGTGCTGCCGGGCGGTTTCGAGATCGCCGCGCGCAGCACGTACGGCCACGTCTCCAACGGCATGATCTGCTCGGCCCGGGAGCTCGGCCTCGGCGAGGACCACTCCGGCATCATCGTGCTGCCGCCGGACACCGACGCCGCGCCGGGGCAGGACGCCCGGCCCGTCGTCGGCCTCGACGAGGTCGTCGTCGAGCTGAACGTCACCCCCGACCGCGGGTACTGCCTGTCCATGCGCGGCGTGGCCCGCGAGCTGGCGCACTCGCTCGGCGTCGGCTACCGCGACCCGGCCGCCGCGGTCCTCCCGCTGACCAGCAGCGAGCCGGGTTACCCGGTACGGGTGGAGGACCCGGTCGGCTGCGACCGGTTCAGCGCGGTCGCGGTTCGCGGCATCAACCCCACCGCTCCGAGCCCGGCGTGGATGCAGCGGCGGCTGAATCTCGCCGGCATCCGGTCGATCTCGCTGCCAGTAGACATCACCAACTACCTCATGCTCGAACTCGGCCAGCCGATGCACGCGTTCGACCTCGGGCGGCTGGCCGGCGAACTGGTGGTGCGCCGCGCGAAGCCCGGTGAGCGACTGACCACACTGGACGGTGCCGACCGGGCTCTCGACCCCGAGGACCTCGTCATCGCCGACGAGACCGGCGTGGTCTCGCTCGCCGCAGTCATGGGAGGAGCGAGTACCGAGGTCTCGGCGCTGACCACCGACCTGCTCTTCGAAGCTGCCCACTGGGACCCGATCACCATCGCCCGGACCGCGCGCCGGCACAAGCTGCCCAGCGAGGCGAGTAAGCGCTTCGAGCGCGGCGTCGACCCGCAGCTCACCCCGGTCGCTCTCGCGCGGGCGGCGGCGCTGCTCGCCGAGTACGCGGGCGGCACCGTCGACGAGCGGGTGACCGACGTGTACGCGGTGACCCCGCCGGCCCCGATCGCGATGCCGGCCGACCTGCCGGCGCGTACCGCCGGGGTGGACTACGCCGATGAACGGGTCGTCGAACTGCTCACCGAGATCGGCGCTTCCGTCGAGCGCGACGGCGACCGGCTGCTGGTCACCCCGCCGACCTGGCGACCCGACCTCACCGACCCGGCCGACCTGGCCGAGGAGGTGATCCGGCTCGACGGGTACGACAAGGTGCCGGCGCGGCTGCCGCTCGCCCCGCCCGGCCGGGGGCTCACTGCGCCGCAGCGCCGCCGCCGTACGGTCGGCCGGGCGCTCGCCGAGGCCGGTTACGTCGAGACGCTCAACTACCCGTTCGTCGGGCAGACCACTCTCGACGCGCTCGGCATCCCGGCCGACGACCCGCGCCGGCAGGCGCTGCGGCTGCGCAACCCGATCTCGTCCGACGAGCCGGAACTGCGCACGACGCTGCTGCCGCCGTTGCTCGCCGCGTTGCGGCGCAACCTCGGCCGCGGTCACCGCGACCTCGCGCTGTACGAGATCGGGATGGTCTTCCACCCCGCCGGAACGCAGGGCACGCCGCCGCGCCTCGGCGTCGACCGGCGCCCCTCGGACGCCGACCTGGAGCGGGCGAACGAGTTCATGCCGCACCAGCCGTGGCACGTCGCGGCGGTGCTGGCCGGTGAGGTCGAGCCGGCGGGCTGGTGGGGCGCCGGCCGCGCGGGTGACTGGTCGGACGCCATCGAGGCAGCGCGGGTGGTCGTCGCCGCGGCGGGTCACACCGCCGAGGTGCGGGCCGCCGCGTACGCCCCGTGGCACCCCGGCCGCTGCGCGGAGATCCTCGTCGACGGCACGGTCGTCGGGCACGCGGGTGAACTACACCCGCAGGCCTGTGCCGCGCTCGATCTCCCTCGGCGCACGGCCGCCATGGAGATCAACCTCGACGCGCTTCCCCTGCGCGAGGTGACGGTCGCGCCGCCGATCTCCGGTTTCCCGCCGGCCCTCATCGACGTCGCGCTCGTCGTGGACCGTGCCACCCCGGCCGCCGCCGTCGAAGCGGCGCTCGTCGAGGGCGCGGGGGACCTGCTGGAAGGCGTGCGACTGTTCGATGTGTACACCGGCGAGCAGGTCGGGTCTGCGCGCAAGAGCCTGGCGTACAAGCTGACGTTCCGGGCGCCGGACCGCACCCTCACCGTCGAGGAGGCGGTGGCCGCGCGGGATGCCGCGGTGGCCGTCGCGGCGGATCGGCTGGGCGCCACGCTCCGCGGCGCCTGACGCTTTTCTATATCGAACGACATAAATCGATCTACGGGAAGTGGCGTTACTTCGGCCACTTCCCGTAGATCGATGAATGTGACCGTACGGTAAGGTAAACGCGTGCCCCGTATCGACGCCGAGCTAATCGTTTTCGGCCGGGGAAACCGGGCTGAGTGAATCGACGTGCACCCGGAGTCGCGCTGCGCTAACAAACTGTCGGGGAGGGTCGCGTGACCACCCCGTTCAGAGGCAGACTCGCATCCGTGGTGAATTCCCGGCCGTCCACCCCTATCGGCCGCGGCGAGATCCTCGACCTGGCCCGTGCCCGGCTCGCCGCGGGCGGCAGCGTCCTGCTGTACGGGCCGGCGGGGATCGGCAAGTCCACCATCCTGCAGGCCCTTGCCGCGGACGCCGACCCCGCCCTGGTCCTGCGGGCCAACGCCGCCGAAGCCGAAGCAGAACTGCCCTACCTCGCACTGGTCGACCTGTTCGACGGCGTACTCGACGAGTACGCCGTCGTGCTTCCCGCGCACTTGCGCGCGGCGCTCGATGGCGCCCTGCTGCGCAGCTCCCTTCCGGACACCGCCCATGACCAGCTGGCCGTCCGGCTCGCCGTGCTCGAACTGATCCGCGCGCTCACCGCCGACCGGCCGGTGCTGCTGGTCCTCGACGACGTGCAGTGGATCGACCAGCCCAGCGCCGGGGTGCTCCGCTTCGTCGCCCGGCGCCTCGGCTCGGTCGACGCGCGGATGCTTGCCGCCGAGCGGGTCTCCGACGGTGGCGAACCGGCGGCCCTCGATCTCTGCCCACCCGCGTGCCTCGAACTCGCCGTGCCGCCGCTGCCCGAGTCCGATGTGGCGGACCTGCTGCGGTCCCGGTTGGGCGGTCCGGTGCCGCGCAGTCGCCTGCACCGCGTCTACACCGCCAGCGGTGGCAACCCGCTGTTCGCGGTGGAGCTCGGCCGGGCGCTGTACGAGCGGGACGCGGACTCGCCGACCGCTCCGCTGCCCGTACCCGACCGGCTGCGGGCGCTGCTCGCCGCCAGGATCGCCACGCTGCCCGGGCATGCCCGCCCCGCCCTCCTGGTCGCGGCGGCCACCGCCCGGCCGACCCGGTCACTGCTGGAGCACTGCGGCGTCGCCATTGACGAGGAGCTGAGTGAGGCGGCCTGCGCCGGAGTCATCTCGGTGGAGGGCGACGCGGTCCGGTTCACCCACCCGCTGCTGCGCGAGATGGTGTACGCCGACGCCAATCCGGCCGAGCGGCGCAAGGCGCACGAGCTTCTCGCCGAGGCGGTCGTCGATCCGGTCGAGCGGGCGCGCCACCTGGCGCAGGCCCGGCCGGAGCCGGACGAGTCCCTGGGGGAGACCCTCGCGGACGCTGCAGCGGTCGCGCGGCTGCGGGGCGCGCCGGCCACCGCGGCCGACCTGGCCGCGCTCGCGTCCGAGCGCACGCCGGCGTCGTTGCCCGGAGTGGCCGCGACCCGCTGGCTGTCGGCCGCCGAGTACGCCTATGACGCCGGCTCGCCCGCCGACGCCACCCGGTACGCGACCGCGGCGCTGCGCCAGGCCACCGATCCCCGTACCCGCGTCGGTGCCCGGCTACTGCTGGTCGACCTCGCTGGTCAGGACAAGTCCGGCGTCGCGCCGCTGCTGGACGCCGCGTTCAAGGACGCGACCGACGATCTCGGGCTGCTCGCGCGGGTGCGGCTCTACCGCGCCGTGAAGGCCCACTACGACCGCGACACCGAGGCGGCCCTCGCTGAGCTCAAGCGCGCCGAGGAGACTGCTGAGCAGGCCGGTGACCTGGACTGCCTGGTCGAGGTGCTGGGTTGGCGGGGTAGCTTCCACGACGGCCCCGAGGGCGACCGGATCCTGGAGCGCGCCGGTGAGATCGCCCTCGGTCTGCCGTTGACCCGCCCGGTCATCGCGGCCAGGCAGTTGGCCGCGATGAGCCGGCTGTTCGGCGGGGACGTTCCCGAGGCCATCCGGCGCATCGAGTCGCTGCGTACCGCGGTCGAGAGTTCGGGTACGGTGCACGACCTCGCCGTCGTGCTCATCTCCGTCGCCGGGATCTACTGGCGGGCCGGCCGCTGCGCCGACGCCCTCGCCGCCGGCCGGTACTGCGCGCGCCTGTACGCCGATGTGGAGACCACTCCCGGGCCTGGCCTGCTGGTCGGCGCGATGAGTGAGCTGCTCGGCGGCACCGCTGAGGAGGCCGCGGTCTTCGCCGAGAAGGCCGTGCGTGCCATCCAGGACGCCGGTGACGAGGACTGGTTGAAGCTGGCGTACGCCACGCAGGGCATGGTGCACCTGCTGCGTGGTGACCCGGTCCTGGCGGCGGACGTGATGCGGCAGGCCTGGGCGCTTGAGCAAAGCCAGGGCCGGGTCGACCCGGGTGCGCTGCCGTGGCATGCCGACTTCATCGAAGCGCTGATCGCTTCGGGTGCGCGCGGCGAGGCCGCCGCCGTTCTCGCGGAGGTACACCGCTGCGCCGAGCAGTTGGGGCGGGACGTGGCGATGCTCGGCCTGGCCCGGGCCCGGGCAGTGCTCGCCGCCGGGGCCGATTCACGGGAGGCTGCCGAGTCGCTCGCGGCGGCGATCGAGAAGTGGGCCGACCACCCGTACCCGCTGGAACAGGCGCGGGCCTGGCACACCCTCGGTGGCCTGGAGCGGCGGGCGCACCGGCGCGGCGCCGCCCGGGCGGCGCTGACCGAGGCGGTCCGCCGGTACACCGCGGCCGAGGCGGCGCCGTGGCGCCAGGTCGCCGCCGCCGAGCTGGCCCGCCTGGACGGCGGCCGGGGCGTCGGCCTGTCCGAGACGGAGCGGCGCATCGTCGAGCTGGTACGCGGAGGAGCCACCAACCGGGAGATCGCCCGGTCGATGTTCCTGTCGATCAAGGCGGTCGAGGCCAACCTGACCCGCCTGTACCGGCGTCTCGGCGTGCGTAACCGGGCGCAATTGGCCCGGGCCCTCGACTCGACCGACTGACACCGCTGCCCGACGCTGTGCCTGCTGTCACCCTTCTCGGTTACCGGTTGCGCTCGCTCCGCGATCTCTATACAGTGGCCTGCATAGTCATACAGGAGGCGGTATGGGAATGCGGGTCGCAGTCGCCGGGGCGAGCGGGTACGCCGGTGGCGAACTGTTGCGCCTGATCGCCGGCCACCCGCACTTCGAGCTTGCCGTCGCGACGGGCCAGAGCCAGGCGGGCTCCCCGCTTGGGGCCGTCCACCCGCACCTCGTCACGTACGCTGACCACGTCCTGGCGCCGACCGATCCCGCCGCCCTGGCAGAAGCGGATCTCGTGTTTCTGGCCCTGCCCCACGGGGAGTCGGCAGCTGTGGCCGCTCAACTTCCGGCCCACACCAAGGTGGTCGACCTCGGCGCCGACCACCGGCTGATCGACCCGGGCGCCTGGACCCGCTACTACCCGGGGCCGCACGCCGGCACCTGGACCTACGGCCTCCCGGAGCTGCCCGGCCAGCGGGCGAAGATCGCCGAGTCCACCCGGGTCGCCGCTACAGGCTGCTACGCCGTGGCCACGATCCTCGCCCTCGCGCCGCTGATCGCGGCGGGCATCGCCAGCCCGGACGACGTCGTCGTCGTCGCCTCGTCGGGCACCTCGGGCGCCGGCAAGTCGCCTAAGGCGCACCTGCTCGGCAGCGAGGTGATGGGCGACCTCAGCCCGTACAAGGTGGGCGCGCACCAGCACGTACCAGAGATCAAGCAGGCGTCCGGGGCGCGGACGCTGTCGTTCACCCCGGTCCTCGCGCCGATGCCGCGGGGCATCCTCTCCACGGTGACCGCGAAGCCGCAAAGCGCGGCCGTCGACGTCCGCCAGGCCCTGCTCGACGCGTACGCGGGCGAGCACTTCGTCCGGGTCCTTCCCGAGGGGCGTTGGCCGCACACGGCCGCCACGTTCGGGTCGAACGCCTGCCACCTGCAGGCCGCCGTCGACGTCGACTCCGGCCGCCTGATCGTGGTCTCCGCCATCGACAATCTCGGCAAGGGCGCGGCCGGCCAGGCGGTCCAGTGCGCCAACCTGATGCTCGGCCTGCCGGAGTCGGCGGGTCTCTCAGCGAACGGAGTAGCTCCATGAGCGAGCGCAGCGAGGTGGCGTCATGAGCGTTACTGCCCCCAAGGGGTTCCGGGCGACCGGCGCGACCGCCGGGCTGAAGCAGTCGGGCAAGCCCGACGTGGCGCTCGTCGTCAACGACGGGCCGGACGCCACCGCCGCCGGTGTCTTCACGGCCAACCGCGTGAAGGCGGCGCCGGTGCTGTGGAGCCAGCAGGTGCTGCGCTCCGGCGTCGTACGCGCGGTCGTGCTCAACTCCGGCGGCGCCAACGCCTGCACCGGCCCCCAGGGCTTCCAGGACGCCCACCGCACCGCCGAACACGTCGCGGAGCGGCTGACAGCCGGCTCCCGGCAGCCGTTCGGCGCGGTGGACGTGGCGATCTGCTCGACCGGTCTGATCGGTGAGCGGCTGCCGATGGACAAGCTGCTGTCCGGGGTGGACGCGGCCGTCCGGGGGCTGGCGCGCGACGGCGGACCGGCCGCCGCGGAAGCGATCATGACGACCGACACCCGGCCCAAGACCACGGTGCAGACCGGCGAGGGGTTCACCGTCGGTGGCATGGCCAAGGGTGCCGGGATGCTCGCTCCCGCCCTCGCCACGATGCTCTGTGTCCTGACCACCGACGCGGTGGCCGACTCGGCGGTTCTCCAGTTGGCGTTGCAGAAGGCATGCCAGGTCACGTTCGACCGGCTCGACTCCGACGGCTGCATGTCGACCAACGACACCGTCCTGCTGCTGGCCAGCGGCGCCTCCGGGATCGAGCCGTCGGCCGACGAGTTGACCGCGATCGTCACCGCGGCCTGCCAGGACCTGGCCCAGCAACTACTCGCCGACGCCGAGGGCGCGACCAAGGACGTCACCATCGAGGTGACCGGCGCCGCGAGCGTGCCCGACGCGGTGGAGGTGGGGCGGACGATCGCCCGCAACAACCTGGTCAAGTGCGCGTTCTTCGGCAACGACCCCAACTGGGGCCGCATCCTCGCCGCCATCGGCACCACCAAGGCCGTGTTCGACCCGGACGCGCTCGACGTGGCGATCAACGGCGTGTGGATCTGCCGTGGGGGAGCCGCCGGTGACGACCGGGGCAAGGTGGACCTGACCGGGCGCAAGATCCACGTACGGGTGGATCTGCATGCCGGAGAGGAGACGGCGACCGTGTGGACGAACGACCTGTCCCTCGGGTACGTGCACGAGAACTCGGCGTACTCGACATGAACGGACGGGATCTCGGCATCGCCCTGGGCAAGGCGACCACCCTTATCGAGGCCCTGCCGTGGCTGAGCGAGTTCCACGGCGCGACGGTCGTCGTCAAGTACGGCGGCAACGCGATGGTCGACGCGGAGCTCAAGCGGGCCTTCGCCGCCGACATGGTGTTCCTCCGGTACGTGGGGCTCAAGCCGATCGTCGTGCACGGCGGTGGGCCTCAGATCTCCTCAATGCTCAAGCGCCTCGACATCGACAGCGAGTTCCGTGGGGGCTTACGGGTGACCACGCCCGAGACGATGGACGTCGTCCGGATGGTCCTGTTCGGGCAGGTCGGCCGGGAGCTGGTCAACCTCATCAACGGGTACGGGCCGTTCGCGGTCGGCATGTCGGGCGAGGACGCACAGCTGTTCACCGCGGTGCGGCGGGCCGCCTTCGTCGAAGGGGAGCCGGTCGACGTCGGGCACGTCGGTGACGTCGCCGAGGTCAACACGTCCGCGATCATCGACCTCGTCGCCGCCGGCCGGATCCCGGTGGTGTCGACGGTCGCGCTCGACGCCGACGGTGTCCTGCACAACCTCAACGCCGACACCGCCGCCGCGGCGCTCGCGGTCGCGCTCGGGGCGCGCAAGCTCGTCGTGCTCACCGACGTCGAAGGCCTGTACGCCGACTGGCCCAACACCGACAGCCTCATCACCCGGCTGACCGCCGCTGAGCTGGACGAGCTGCTGCCCACGCTCGACTCGGGGATGGTGCCCAAAATGGAGGCATGCCTGCGCGCGGTCAAGGGCGGGGTACCCGCGGCGCACGTCGTCGACGGCCGGGTGCCGCACTCGATCCTGCTTGAAGTGTTCACCTCGGAAGGGTTCGGAACGATGGTGGTGCCGTCATGACGTCGATCGTCGGCCAGTGGAACTCCGCGATCATGAACACGTACGGGACTCCGTCGCTGGCCCTGGTGCGCGGTGAGGGCGCCGTTGTCGTCGACGAGGCAGGCAAGTCCTATGTGGACTTCGTCGGCGGGATCGCGGTCAACGCGCTCGGCCACGCCCACCCGGCCGTCGTGCGCGCGGTCACCGAGCAGATCCAGACCCTCGGCCACGTGTCCAACCTGTACGTCTCGCCGCCGGCGCCGGCGCTGGCCGCCCGGTTGCTGGCGCTCGCGGGCAGGCCCGGTGGCGTCTTCTTCGCCAACTCCGGCGCGGAGGCGAACGAGGCCGCGTTCAAGCTGTCCCGGCGTACCGGTCGCAGCCACGTCATCGCCACGGTCAACGCGTTCCACGGCCGGACGATGGGCGCGCTGGCGCTCACCGGACAGCCGACGAAGAGCGATCCATTCCGGCCGTTGCCGGGCGACGTGCAGCACGTGCCGTACGGCGACGTCGACGCGCTCGCCGCCGCCGTCACCGACGAGACAGCCATGGTCATCCTCGAGCCGATCCAGGGCGAGGCCGGCGTGGTCGTACCGCCGGCCGGATACCTCACCGCGGCTCGGGAGATCACCGCGCGGCACGGCGCGCTGCTCGCCCTCGACGAGGTGCAGACCGGTATCGGGCGTACCGGGTACTGGTTCGCCTTCCAGGCCGAGGGCGTGGCGCCCGACGTCGTGACGCTCGCCAAGGGGCTCGGCGGCGGCCTGCCGATCGGCGCCTGCATCGCCTTCGGCGAGACGGCGACGCTGCTCGGCCCGGGCGCCCACGGCACCACGTTCGGCGGCAACCCGGTCTGCTGCGCCGCGGCGCTCGCCGTCCTCGACACGATCGAGTCGCAGGACCTGCTCGACCACGTCAAGCGGGTCGGCGAGCGCCTGCGGGCCGGCATCGAGGCGCTCGGCCACCCGCTGGTCGAGGGGGTACGCGGCGCCGGACTGCTGCTCGGCATCGTGCTCACCGCGCCGGTCTCCGCCACGGTGACGGCAGCCCTGGCGAGCGCCGGCTTCCTCGCCAACCCCATCCAGCCCGGCGTCATCCGCCTGGCCCCGCCACTCATCCTGACCACCGAGCAGGCCGACGCGTTCGTCGCGGCCCTGCCCGCAGCATTGGACACCGCCGTATGACGACCCGACACTTCCTGCGCGACGACGACCTGAGCCCCGCCGAGCAGGCCGCCGTCCTCGACCTCGCTGCCACGCTCAAGGCCGACCGGCACGGCCACCGGCCGTTCGCAGGCCCGCAGTCGGTCGCGGTGATCTTCGAAAAGCAGAGCCTGCGTACCCGTACCTCGTTCGAGGCCGGCATCGCCGAACTCGGCGGCCACGCGATCATCATCGACGCCCAGACCACGCACCTCGGCCGCGGCGAGACCATCGAGGACGCCGCGCGCGTGCTGTCACGGTACGTGAGCGCAATCGTCATCCGCTCCCACGCCGACTCTCGGCTGGCCGCGCTCGCGGCGGCCTCGTCCGTACCGGTGGTCAACGCGCTCACCGACGGGTTCCACCCCTGCCAGCTCCTGGCCGACCTGCTCACGATCCGCGAGCGGCTGGGCGGGACCGAGGGGCGCACCCTGGCCTACCTCGGCGACACGGCCAACAACATGGCCCACTCGTACCTGCTCGCCGGCGCGACCGCCGGCATGCACGTACGGCTCGCCGGCCCGGCCGGCTTCGACCCCGACCCGGCGGTCGTGGCCAAGGCCGCACAGATCGCGGCGACGACCGGCGGCTCGGTCGAGATCGGTCACGACGCGATCAATGCGGTGGCCGGCGCTGACGTGGTCGCCACCGACTGCTGGACGTCGATGGGGCAGGAGCACGACGGGCTGGACCGGATCACGCCGTTCCTCCCGTACCAGATCAACAGTGAACTCCTCGCCGGCGCCAAGCCGCACGTGGTCGTCCTGCACTGCCTGCCGGCCCACCGCGGCGAGGAGATCACCAGCGAGGTGCTCGACGCCAGCGCAGCCTGGGACGAGGCCGAGAATCGCCTGCACGCCCAGAAGGCGCTGTTGACGTGGCTGGTCTCATGACCGCACCGCCCACCAAGGCCGCCCGGCACGCCCGCATCGTCGGACTCATCCGGGAGCGTTCGGTACGCTCCCAGACCGAGCTCGCCGAACTGCTGGCGGCCGAGGGCATCCAGGTCACCCAGGCCACGCTGTCGCGCGACCTGGAGGAACTGGGCGCGGTCAAGGTGGGTGGGGCGTACCTGATCCCGGAGGACGGCAACCGCCCGCTGCGCCAGGCGGAGCAGGCGCCGGCCCGGCTCGTACGCCTGCTGCGTGAGCTGCTCACCGGCGCCGACGCCAGCGGCAACCTCGTCATCCTGCGTACCCCGCCCGGCGCGGCCCAGTTCCTCGCCAGCGCCCTGGACCGCTCCGGCCTGCCGGACGTGGTCGGCACGATCGCAGGCGACGACACGATCCTCGTGGTCGCGCGGGACGTGCTGGGCGGCCCGGCGCTGGCGGAGAAGCTCGCCGCGTGGGGCCACACCGACACCGGAACCAACCCAGACATCGCAGCCGCTCCCGGCGGCCCGCACACATCCGAGAATTCTGAAGGGAGCACATTGTGACCGACCGGGTCGTGCTTGCATACTCCGGAGGGCTGGACACCTCCGTCGCCATCCCGTACCTCGCCGAGAAGACCGGCGCCGAGGTCATCGCCGTCGCCGTCGACCTCGGCCAGGGCGGCGAGGACATGGCCGTCATCCGCCAGCGGGCGCTGGACTGCGGCGCCGTCGAGGCCGAGGTGATCGACGCCCGCGAGGAGTTCGCCGCCGACTTCTGCCTGCCGGCGCTGCGCGCGAACGCCCTCTACATGGATCGGTACCCGCTGGTGTCGGCGCTGAGCCGGCCGCTGATCGTGCGGCACCTCGTCGCCGCGGCCAGCAAGCACGGCGGCACGATCGTCTCCCACGGCTGCACCGGCAAGGGCAACGACCAGGTCCGCTTCGAGGTCGGCATCGGCGCCCTCGCGCCCAACCTCAAGGTCATCGCCCCGGCCCGTGACTACGCCTGGACCCGGGACAAGGCCATCGCGTACGCCGAGGAGAAGGGCCTGCCGATCGACGTGACGCGCAAGTCGCCGTACTCGATCGACCAGAACCTGTGGGGCCGCGCCGTCGAGACCGGCTTCCTCGAGGACATCTGGAACGCGCCCATCGAGGACGTCTACAGCTACACGCAGGACCCGACGGTGCCCAAGGACGCCGACACGGTCGTCATCACCTTCGAGGCCGGCGTGCCCGTCGCCATCGACGGTGAGACCGTCACGCCGTACCAGGCCATCGCGGAGCTGAACCGCCGCGCGGGTGAGCACGGCGTGGGCCGCCTCGACATGGTCGAGGACCGGCTCGTGGGCATCAAGAGCCGTGAGGTGTACGAGGCGCCCGGCGCCATCGCCCTCATCACCGCCCACCAGGAGCTGGAGAACGTCACGGTCGAGCGGGACGTGGCGCGCTTCAAGCGCACCGTCGACCAGCGCTGGGGCGAGCTCGTCTACGACGGACTGTGGTTCTCGCCGCTGAAGCAGGCCCTCGACGCGTTCATCGCCGAGACGCAGAAGCACGTGAGTGGCGAGGTTCGCCTCGTGCTGCACGGCGGCCGGGCCGTCGTCACCGGCCGGCGCTCGGAGGCCAGCCTGTACGACTTCAGCCTCGCCACCTACGACGAGGGCGACATGTTCGACCAGTCCCTCGCCAAGGGCTTCGTCGACCTGTGGGGCCTGCCCAGCCGGCTGGCCGCCGCGCGAGACGCCCGCTTCGACGGCTGACCCAGATGTTCCCGATCTTGGGGAGTTTGGCATCGTATTCGATGTCAAACTCCCCAAGATTTCGTAAAGACCAAGGAGCTCCAGCGTGACGCAGACCGACGGACCGACCCGACTCTGGGGTGGCCGCTTCGCCGGAGGCCCGGCCGAAGCCCTGGCCCGCCTCAGCGTGAGCGTCCAGTTCGACTGGCGGCTCGCCCCCTACGACCTGGCCGCCTCCCGGGCGCACGCCCGCGTCCTGGCCCGCGCCGGTCTGCTCGACGCCGAGGAGCTGGGTCACATTCTCGCCGCGCTGGACGACCTCGAGTCGGCCTGCGCCGCCGGTGAGTTCCGACCGACGATCGAGGACGAGGACGTGCACACCGCCCTCGAGCGCGGCCTGCTCGAACGCCTCGGCACGCTCGGCGGCAAGCTGCGCGCCGGCCGTTCCCGCAACGACCAGGTCGCCACCGACCTGCGCCTGTACCTGCGCGACCACGCCCGTGGGGTCGCCGCGCGCATCGTCGAACTCGCCGACGCGCTGGTCGAGCAGGCCGGCCGGCACATCGACACGCCCGCGCCGGGCTTCACCCACATGCAGCCGGCGCAGCCGATCACGTTCGGACACCAGCTGCTCGCCCACGTCCAGGCGCTGCTGCGCGACCTCGACCGGCTGCGCGACTGGGACCGCCGCGCCGCCGTCTCGCCGCTCGGCTCCGGCGCGCTCGCCGGCTCGTCGCTGCCGCTCGACCCGGCCCTGGTCGCCCGCGAACTGGGCTTCAACGCACCCGTGGCCAACTCCATCGACGGCGTCTCCGACCGTGACTTCGTCGCCGAGTTCCTGTTCGTCGCGGCGCTCACCGGCGTGCACCTGTCCCGCCTCGGCGAAGAGGTCGTGCTGTGGACGACGCCGTCGTTCGGTTGGGTCGAACTCGACGACGCCTTCGCCACCGGGTCGTCGATCATGCCGCAGAAGAAGAACCCCGACATCGCCGAATTGGCCCGTGGCAAGTCCGGTCGGCTGATCGGGCACGTGGCCGGCGTGCTCGCCATGCTCAAGGGGCTCGCGCTCGCGTACGACCGCGACCTGCAGGAGGACAAGGAGCCGGTCTTCGACGCGGTGGACACCCTCGAAGTGGTCCTGCCCGCGCTCGCCGGAATGATCTCAACCATGACGGTACGGGTGGACCGGCTCGCCGAGGCGGCGCCCCGCGGGTACACGCTCGCCACCGAGATCGCCGACTGGCTGGTGCGCCGGGGGGTGCCGTTCCGCGAGGCGCATGAGATCACCGGCAAGCTGGTGAGGATCTGCTCCGACCGCGACTGCGCGCTCGATGAACTCTCCGACGACGACCTGACGGCGACCAGTCCGCACCTGACCCCAGCGGTACGCGAGGTGCTGTCGGTACGCGGGGCGCTCGCCGCGCGTACGACGCCGGGCTCGACGGGACCGGGGCCGGTGAGCGAGCAGTACTCGGCCGTGCAGGACCGGCTCGACGGGTGGCGCGAGTGGGCCGCGGAGTCGGTCGTACCGCGGTAAGCGCGAGCGGGCGCGCTCTGACAGTTGCCTTCCGCCGATGCGGTACGCGCCGCATCGGCGGAAGGGTATATGGCCATGCGGAACAGCGTGAGCGGGCGATAGGCGAGCCCGCGGCGGTCCGCAACCCGCCCGGCCCCGAACCGCGTCGAGCCCGACGCCTGTACCTGCACCGTCTCGCACTCTGGGACAATGGCGATCGGTGCATGTCGGGTTTGGTGGGGGTTCACAGTGGAATGTGGGGGGCGTGAGTGAGCTTTGGACAGGAGCTGGCCGACCTGCTCGCCGGCCCCGCCGACGTGGCTGCCCGTGGGCTGCTCGGCTGCCGGTTGACCGCGGGCGGCGTGACGGTACGACTGACCGAGGTCGAGGCGTACGCCGGCACCGGCGGCGACCCCGCCTCGCATGCCCACCGCGGGCGCACACCTCGCAACGAGGTGATGTTCGGCCCATCGGGATTTGCCTATGTCTACTTTACGTACGGAATGCATTGGTGTTTGAACGCGGTCTGCGGGCCCGAAGGCGAGGCGGCCGCCGTTCTCCTGCGGGCTGGGGCGGTTGTCGACGGCGTCGAGACGGCCCGGGCTCGTCGTCGGTTGCGGGTACCCGATGATCGTCAGCTGGCCCGGGGGCCGGCCCGGTTGTGCTCGGCGCTGGGCATCGACGGTTCGGCGTACGGCACCTACCTGCTCGGCGGTGGTCCGGTCACACTGCTGCCGCCGGTGACCCCGCTGCCCGACGAATTGATTCACAGCGGGCCGCGGGTCGGCGTGACCGGGGGCCACGACACGCCCTGGCGCTTCTGGATCGCCGGTGACCCGACGGTCAGCGAGTACCGGCGGCACGTGCCGAAACGACGCTCGGGCGGCACTGCTCCGCCGGGCCGATAAACCGGTTGGGACCTGCGGTCGCCGATGGGGGACAATCGCTGACGTGACGGACGTACTCGATGACTTGCAGTGGCGCGGTTTGATCGCGCTCTCCACCGACCTCGACGCCCTTCGCGCCGAGATGGCGCGTGGGCCGATCACCTACTACTGCGGCTTCGACCCGACGGCGCCCAGCCTGCACGTCGGCAACCTGGTCCAGATTCTGACCGTGCGTCGCCTCCAGATGGCGGGCAACAAGCCGCTCGCTCTGGTGGGCGGTGCCACCGGTCTGATCGGTGATCCGCGGCCGCAGTCCGAGCGCACCCTCAACTCGCGGGAGACGGTCTCCGGCTGGGTCGAGCGGATCCGCGGGCAGATCGAGCCGTTCCTGGACTTCGACGGCGAGTACGCCGCTCAGATGGTCAACAACCTCGACTGGACCGAGGGGCTGTCCGCGCTCGACTTCCTGCGCGACATCGGCAAGCACTTCCGGGTCAACGCCATGCTCGCCAAGGAGGCGGTCAGCGCCCGGCTCAACTCGGAAGCCGGTATCAGCTACACCGAGTTCAGCTACCAGATCCTGCAGGGCATGGACTTCCTGGAGCTGTTCCGCCGGTACGGGTGCCGCCTGCAGACCGGCGGCAGCGACCAGTGGGGCAACCTCACCTCGGGCTCCGACCTGATCCGCCGGGCCACCGGCGAGTCCGTTCACCTGCTGGCCACGCCGCTGGTCACCAACGCGGCTGGCGAGAAGATCGGCAAGTCCACCGGCGGCGGCAACCTCTGGCTCGATCCGGAGATGACCAGCCCGTACGCGCTGTACCAGTACTTCATCAACGTCGACGACGCGACGGTCGGGCAGCTCTTGCGGATCTTCACGTTCCTCGACCGCGAGGAGATCCTCGAACTGGAGAAGGAGACCGCCGAGCGGCCGGCAGCCCGCCTCGCCCAGCGACGGCTGGCCGAGGAGGTCACCCGTCTTGTGCATGGCGAGGAGGAGACCCGCGCGGTCATCGAGGCCAGCAAGGCCCTCTTCGGGCGGGGTGACCTCGAGGCGCTCCCGCCGACGACGCTCCGGGCTGCGCTGGCCGAAGCCGGCATGACGATGTTCCCGGGCGCCCTGCCTCCGGTCACTGACCTCTTCAAGGATGCCGGCCTCGCGTCGAGCCGGGGCGACGCCCGTCGCACCATCGCGGAAGGTGGCGCGTACATCAACAACGTGCGGGTGACCGACGCCGAGGCGGGTGTGCCCGAGGACGCGCTCCTGCACGGTAAGTGGCTGGTCCTGCGCCGCGGCAAGAAGAACATCGCCGGGGTCGAGCTGCAGCGGTGACCGTGCGGGAATGGCCGGCGCCGGTGCGGCGTTGGCCTTCCCCTCGGCACCAGTCCGCGGATCGGTGGCCAGGTCGCTGGGAATGCCTTCCAGGGACACGGCGTTGACATGGAGGTCGTCCGGTCGCCTTCGAGGCTGTCCTCGGGTGGCTGGGAGCGCTGGTCGTGGGAATGACGTTCCTGCGGTTGGCGTTGAGCTTTCTTGTGTCGCCCGCGTGTGGCTTGGCCGCGTGGTGTGGCTGCTGGTCTCGGGAGTGTCTTCTGGGGCGTCGGCGTTGGCTTAGGTTGTCTGGTTCGCTGCTGTGGCGTTGCCATGTCCCTGCACGGAGCGGGGAATGCGGCGTGTGGTGGTGGGTTGGGCTGTCTGCTGCGTCTGCTTGTGCGGTCTGGTCTGCTTGTGCGGTCTGGTTCTGTGCGGATGCGGGTTGCTGGTCTCGGGAATGTCTCCTGAGGGGCCGGCGTTGACATAGGGGTGTCCGGAACGTCGCCGAGTCGCTCGGTGCGGGACGGGGCGCTGGTCGCGGGAATGAAGGTTCCCCGGTCGGTGTTGAACACGGAGTACGTCCGCCGGCGTCCCAATTCCAGAACCGGGTCGTTTTCGAACGCCCCGTCCGGGATGTGACGCAGGACAACGGTCGCTCAGTTGACGATCGTGATCTGGCGGGCGTAGTTTTCTCTCTGCTCGCGGGGACGCCGGAGATCAAGATCCGGGACCACGTGACGCAAACCAGGCAGGTAGCGCCGAGCGCTGGCCTTGACTGGTGCCTGATCTGGCAACTGTCTTCAACGGATGAGCGATCCGACTTGGGGTGGGGGCGAGAATCGGGTAATGTGAACGAACGGCAGGGAACCGGACGAAAGAGCGGAGCGAAAGCGTCGCCGCGGACGGCCTGCCAAATTCCCGAAGCACAGCCGAAGGCGTTCGGCCTGCGTTGCTACGTGGATCGGACGGTGAACGTCAAACCCGGCAAGCCGGTGCTTGACACCACGAACCGGACTGTGTAGAGTAGGGGAGTTGCCCCGGTTGCGGCCACTGGATGGTGGTTGTGGCGGG